>NZ_BMWH01000019.1:14645-149797 GCF_014651135.1 Streptomyces echinoruber | reverse complement strand
CGCCGACGTGCACGCCGAGACCAGTGGGGTGTGCCACTTCGCCTACGACGACGAGGAGACCTGCCTGGAGGACGTGCGCCACTTGCTGTCGCTGCTGCCGGCCAACAACCGGGAGCTGCCGCCCCGCACGCCGTGCGACGACCCCAAGGACCGCCCGGGGGACGCCCTGCTGGACATCGTGCCCGCCGACCCCGGCCGCAGCTACGACGTGCGGGCCGTCATCGAGGAGATCGCCGACCACGGCGAGTACGTCGAGGTGCACGCCGGCTGGGCCCGCAACGTCGTGTGCGCGCTGGCCCGGCTCGGCGGCGAGACCGTGGGCGTGGTGGCCAACCAGCCCGCCGTCCTCGCGGGCGTCCTCGACATCCACGCCAGCGAGAAGGCGGCCCGCTTCGTGCAGTTCTGCGACGCCTTCAACATCCCGCTGGTCACGCTGGTCGACGTGCCCGGCTTCCTGCCCGGCGTCGACCAGGAGCACGGCGGCATCATCCGGCACGGCGCGAAACTCCTGTACGCCTACTGCAACGCCACCGTGCCGCGCGTCTCGGTGGTGCTGCGCAAGGCCTACGGCGGCGCGTACATCGTCATGGACTCCCGTTCCGTGGGCGCCGACCTCGCCCTGGCCTGGCCCGGCAACGAGATCGCCGTGATGGGCGCCGAGGGCGCCGCCAACGTCGTCTTCCGGCGGGAGATCCAGGCCGCCGACGACCCCGAGGCCGTACGGCAGCAGAAGATCAAGGAGTACCGGGCGCAGCTCATGCACCCCTACTACGCCGCCGAGCGCGGCCTGGTGGACGACGTCATCGACCCGCGCCGCACCCGGGAGGTCCTCGTCGACGCCCTGGCGATGCTGCGCGAGAAGCACGCCGACCTGCCCTCCCGCAAGCACGGCAACCCGCCCCAGTGAGCCCGGCGGGCCTTGTGATCCCTGCGTTCCCTGCAAGCCCTGTAAGCCCTGTGACCCCTACGAGTTCTGTGAGTCCTGTGAGCTTTGTGATCCCTGTGAGCACGGAAGGAACGGCGCGCGTGCCCAGCGAACGGACCACCGACACCCCGCACCTGATCCGCGTCACCCGGGGCGAGGCGGGCCCGGAGGAGATCGCCGCGCTCACCGTGGCCCTGCTGCTGCGCGCCCGCGGCGCGGCCGCCGGGGCCGGACCGGCCGCGCACCGCGCGCACCGTCCGGCCGGCTGGCGCCGGCTGGAGCGGGCGCTGACCCACCGCGGCGCGCGTAGCTGGCGCGACGAGACCCGCCGTACCCGGCCACGGGCCGGCACCGGCGCCTGACCCCCGCCCACCGGCACCGACCGCACCGACCACCGACACCCGAGGAGTGACCCGATGACCGCCCAGCCCACCGTGCTGGTGACCGCCGCCACCGGCAACGTCGGTCCGCACGCCTGCGCCCACCTGCTGCGCTCGGGCGCCCGCGTGCGGGCTCTGGTCCTGAAGGACGACCCGCACGTCACGCGGCTGCCCGACGGCGTGGAGGTGCACCACGGCGACCTGGCCGTCCCGGAGAGCCTGGACGGCGCCCTGGAGGGCGTGGACGGCGTGTTCTGGATGTGGCCCTTCTTCACCCTCGACGTGCGCACGGCGCCGGAGGTGCTGCGCCGGATCGAGGAGCGGGCGCGGCGCATCGTGCTCGTGTCCTCGGTGGGCGTGCACATCGGCCTGGAGCCGGTCGACAACAACTGCCACGCGTACCTGGAGCAGTTGATCGAGCGGACCGGGCTGGAGTGGACGTTCCTGCGCACCACCGGCTTCATGGCGAACGCGCTCGGCTTCGCCGCGCAGATCCGGGCCGGGGACGTGGTGCGCTTCCCGTACGGGGCCGCGGCCCGCACGTCGGTGCACGAGGGCGACCTCGCCGAGGTCGGCGTCCGGGCCCTGCTGGAGGACGGGCACGCCGGGCAGAAGTACCTCGTCTCCGGCCCCGAGGTGCTCACCCAGGAGCAGCAGGTGCAGATCATCGGGGACGTCCTCGGCCGCACCCTGCGCTGGGAGGACGTCCACGCGGACGAGGCGCGCAAGCGGATGGTGGCGGCCGGCTGGCCCCCGTCGTACGCGGACGGCGCGCTGGACTACTTCGCCCGCCTGACCCGGGAGCCCGAGGTGGGCTCCTCGGTCGTCGCCCAGGTGACCGGGCGGCCCGCCCGCACCTTCCGGCAGTGGGCCGAGGAGCACGCCGGGGCCTTCCGCTGACGACCGGAGACGACCGGAGACGAGCGGAGACGAGCGGAGACGACCGGTGACGACCGGACAGAACCGGAGAGAGGCAGAAGCTGGAGACACCATGGTTCCGACGCACTCCGCACCCGCCCCGCAGCCGGCGCCCGGACCCCGGCCCGCGTACACCGCCGCCTTCGAGGTGCTGCGCGTCGACGGCCGGCACACGGCCGACGCCCTGGCCGGGCTGATCGCCCGGGAGGTGGACGCCTGGGTCGGCGAGACCTCCGGGTTCCTGCTGTCGCGGGTGCACGTCGCGCTGGACGGCAGGGCCGTGGTGCACCACACCCGGTGGCGGGACGAGGCGGCGTACCGCACCCGCTACCTCGGCCATCCGCGGGCCGGTGCGCTGCGCGGCCTGGACCGGCGGCCGGGGGTGGTCTCCGCCACGGTGTTCGCGGGCGCCCCCGCGGGCGGCATCGCGGGCCCGGCGGCCGGGCGGGCGCCCGGCGTGGTGGCCGTGGCCACCCGCCGCTTCGCCGGGCCGGAGCAGGCCCGCGAGGTGGTGGACCTGCTGCACCGCACGGGGGCGTGGAAGCGCGACATGCCCGGTTTCATCTCGGCCACCCCCTACCTTGCCCCCGACGGGCGCACCTTCGTCAACTACCCGATGTGGACGGACCGTTCCGCCTACGACGCGTGGATGGCCGACGCCCGCATCGCCGAGGGGCAGCGGGAGATCGCCCGGTTCGAGACCGCGCCGCCCGAGTACCTGGTGTGCGCCGTGGCCTTCGAGACCGCCGCCGCCCCGTCCGCGGCCACCGGCTGAGACCAGTCTGGAGACACCGTGTCCGATCTGTTGTTCCGCCCCGGCCCGCCGCCCGCGGCATCCCCCGCCCGGTCCGACGGACCGCCCCAACCGCGCCCGGAGCGGCCGGTCCCGGGGCCGGCCGTCGACGGGCCGCCCGTGCCGCTGCTGGCCGGGACCGGCGAGGACGATCCCGCGGAGTCGCACATCGTCCGCGGCATCGACTGACCCCGGCCGACGACGACCGACGCCAACCGGCACCGACCCGCACCGACCGACATCGGCCCCCACCGACCTGCACCGACCGACACCGCCCCGCACCGACCGACACCGGTCCCCACCGACCGGCACCGACCCGCACCGACCGACGACGGCCACGGCCCGGCCGCCGGCCGAAGGACGCGCAGAGGCGAGGACCCATGACCCCGAAGCCGATCACCGACTCCCCGGGCGGCCCCCGCGCCGTCGCGCCGCCCGGCCCCGCATCCCCGCCCACGGTGCGGGAGATCGTGCTGGACACGGACGGCGTCCCGCTCTCCGGCCTGCTCGGCGAACCGGCGGACGGCCCGCCCCGGGCGACCGTGGTGGCGCTGCACGGCGGGGGGATGCGCGCGGGCTACTTCCACGGCCCGGCCCACCCCGGCCTGTCGCTGCTCACCCTCGGCGCCCGGCTCGGCTTCACCGTGCTGGCCCTGGACCGCCCCGGCTACGGGCGGTCGGCCGTGCACCTGCCGCACGGGCAGAACCTGCGGGAGCAGTGCGCCACCGTACGGGCCGCGCTCACCGACTTCGGCCTGCGCCATCCGGTGGGCGCGGGCGTGTTCGTCGTCGCCCACTCCTACGGCGGCAAGCTCGCCCTCGCCCTGGCCGCGGACGGCACCGACCTGATCGGGCTGGACATCTGCGGCCTGGGCCACCGGTTCGCCGTCGACCCCGGGCAGCTCGCCTCGCTGCACGAGCGCCGCACGGCCGCGCTGCACTGGGGGCCGCTCGCCCTGTACCCGGCGGACACCTTCCGGCTCGCCGCCGCACTGGTGGGCCCCATGCCGGAGCGGGAGGAGCGGGAGGCACGGCACTGGCCGCGGCTCTTCCCCGCGCTCGCCGCGCGGGTGCGCGTCCCGGTCCGCTTCACCTTCGCCGAGTACGAGCGCTGGTGGCGGCACGACGAGGAGGCGGTGGCCGAACTGACGGGGCTGCTGGCGGCGGCCCGGGTCCGCGTGGACCGGTTGCCGGGGGCCGGCCACAACGTCAGCCTGGGCTGGGCGGCGCGCGCCTACCACCTGAGGGCCCTGGCGTTCCTGGAGGAGTGCCTGGCCGCGCACCGTCCCGCCGCGCGGCGCTCCGCCCGGCCGGACGGCGGGTCCGAACCCTCCGACGGCAGGTCCGAACCGTTTGGCGGCGGACCCGCACCGTTTGGCGGCAGACCCGCACCGGTCGGCGGCGGCTCCGTACCGGTCAGTCGACCTGGAGCCGGCGCGGGCCCACCCCCTGCTCGCCCAGCACGTCGTAGGGATTGGCCAGCACGCAGCGCTCCAGGGTGAGGCAGCCGCAGCCTATGCAGTCGTCGAGGTCGTCGCGGAGCTTGAGCAACTGCTCGATGCGCCGGTCCAGGTCGGCGCGCCAGTGCGCCGACAGGGCGGCCCACTCCTCCCGGGTGGGGGCCCGGTCCGCGGGCAGGACGCTCAGGGCGTCCTGGATCACGCTCAGCGGGATGCCGACCCGCTGGGAGACCCGGATGAAGGCGACCCGGCGCAGCGTGTCCCGCGAGTACCGCCGCTGGTTGCCCGACGTGCGGTGGCTGCGGATCAGCCCCTCGCGTTCGTAGAAGCGCAGCGCCGACGTGGTGACGCCGCTGCGCCGCGCCAGCTCGCCGATGGTGAGCTCCTTGGGAAGGGGGGTGGTCGACATACCACCACGCTAGGAGAACCTCACCTTTACTTCAACTTCTGCCGGACCCGACAACGCGAAGGAACGAAGGAACCAAGGAACCAAGGAACGAAGGAACAGGGAGGAACAGGGATGACGTTATCGGCGGCCCCGCCCGTACCGCTGTTCGGCAGCGACTACTTCCAGGACCCGTACCCGGTGTTCGCCTGGCTGCGCGACCACTCCCCGGTGCACGCGTTCCCCTTCCCGGTCGGTGGCGTGCGGACCTGGCTGGTGACCCGGTACGACGACGTCAGGGCCGTGCTCGCGGATCCCCGGTTCAGTTCCGAGGGCGGCACCTGGGGCAACCCGGAGTTCAAGGCGGCCGGCCTGGTCAGCGGCGCGGGGAGCGTGCTGGAGAAGGCCGTCACGGTCGTCGACCCGCCCGCGCACACCCGGCTGCGCCGGCTGGCGATGAGCACCTTCACCCCGCGCCGGATCGCGCAGTGGCGGCAGACCGTGGAGCGGGTGGTGTCCTCCGTCCTGGACGCCTGCGCGGCCCGCGGCGAGTTCGACGTCATGGACGACTACGCCGGCCCGGTGTCGTCCACCGTCATGGGGGAGATCCTCGGCCTGCGCATCGAGCGGCACCGGGAGCTGGTGGACGCGCTCGCCCAGGCCTTCCCGTCCGACGCCGCCCGCATGGACCGGGTGCCGGAGGGGTTCGCCCGGATCTGCGGCTACGCCGAGGAACTGGTCGCGCTCAAGCGGCGCAGCCCGGCCGACGACCTGACCTCCGCGCTGATCCAGGCCCGGCAGGACGGCGAGCAGCTGACGGAGGAGGAGCTGGTCGCCATGGTCGCGGCGATGATCCTGGCGGGCAGCGACACCGTCCGCGCCTTCGTCGGCAACGCCGTGCTCGCGCTGCTGGACCACCCCGACCAGGCCCGACTGCTGCGGGAGCGGCCGGAGCTGGAGGCCGACGCGCTGGAGGAACTCCTGCGCTACGAAGGCGCCCTCACCACGGCCCTGTTCCGGGTGACCACCGAGGAGCTGGAGTTCCGCGGCACCGTGCTGCCCGCGGGCGCGCCGGTCATCGCGGCGCTGCTGTCGGCCAACCGCGACCCCCGCCAGTTCCCCGACCCGGACCGGCTGGACCTCACCCGCGGCGGGCCGCGCCACGTCGGCTTCGGCCACGGACTGCACAACTGCCTGGGGGCCGCACTCGCCCGGCTGGAGGGGCAGTTGGCCGTTCCGGCGCTGCTGCGCCGGTTCCCCGCGCTGACCCTGGCGGTGCCGCGCGGGGAACTGCGCTACATCGAGAACTGGGCGATGCGGCGGCTGGTCCGGCTGCCCGTCCGCGCCGCCGGAGAGGGGGCGGCATGACCGCCCGGCACGTCGACGCGCGCGCCGTCGTGCGCGTCGACGCGCGGCTGTGCCGCGGCACCGGCCTGTGCCAGGCCATGTCGCCCGCCCTCTTCCGGCTGACCCGCGCCGGGTACGCCATCCCTGTCGACGGCGAGCTGTACGACGACGACACGGTGCGGCTCGCCCGGTCCGTCGCCGACTGCTGCCCCATGGGCGCCGTGGAGGTGCTGCCCGGCGACGACGCCGACGCCACCGGCCCGGAATCCGCCGGCACCTGACCCACCGGCACCCGGCCCGCCGGCACCCGACCCGCACAGCCACACACCCGCACCCGAATCCGCAGGCGCACTCGCACGCGCATCCGCGATGCCCGCACACCCGCACACTCCCGGAGGGAACCGACCGTGGACCAGTCCGAGGCCATCCTGTCCAAACTGTGGGAACGCAACTACGACCCGCTGACCACCGAGATCATCGGCCGCCTGCCGCTGCGCCCCGACGCCCGCTGCCTCGACATCGGCGCCGGCGCGGGATCCATGGCGTACTGGCTCGCCGAGCGTGTCCCGGAGGGCTCCGTGCTCGCCGTGGACGTGGACACCGACCTGCTGGACGCCTCCCGCAGCCCGCGTCTGACGGTGTGTCAAGCAGACGTCGAGCAGGAGGATTTCGCTCCCGGATCCTTCGACCTGATCCTCGCCCGGGGTGTGCTGTCGGTGCTGCGCTCTCCCGACGAGCTGCTGGAGCGCGCCGTGCGCTGGCTGGCCCCGGGCGGCCGGCTGGTGGTGGAGGACTTCTACTTCCTGCCCGCCGAGGACGCGGCCACCCCGGTGGGACGCGCGGTCGTCGAGGCGTACCTGAAGGCCTTCCGCCTGCGCGGTGCCGACATGCGGTTCGCCCGGCGGCTGCCCGCCCGGCTGGCGCAGCTCGGACTGTCCGGGGTCGACCTGCACCTGCGGCCGCTCGGCCCCGGGCAGGGCGAGTACGAGAACGAACTCATGCGCCGCCGCCTGGAGTTGCAGGGGCAGCCGCTCGTCGACAACGGCTGGGTGAGCGCGGAACAGCTCGCCGAGTTCCTCACCGGCCTGGACCGGCCCGAGTTCCGGGACGTCACGACGCTGCTGTTCTCGGTGTGGGGGCAGCGCCCCGCGGAGTGACCCGACCGCCACCGCTTGACTTCAACTTAGGTTGAACTTTTACGGTGGCAAGCACAGAGCGCGACACGTCCCCGTCGGCAAGGACAAGGAGAGGTAGCAGGTGCGCCCCGACCCGTCAGTGAAGGAACACGGCCGCCGAGGCGGTCCCGGCCGGGCCACCGTCCTGGTGCTCGCCGGCACGCTCACGATCATGGCCGGAGCCGTGGTGTCCCCCGCGATACCCGGCATCCGCGCCGCGTTCGCCGACACGGCCGACGTCGACCTGCTGGCCAGGATGATCACCAGCGCCCACGCGCTGGCGATCGTGCTGTTCTCGCCGTTCGCGGGCGCCCTGTCCGAGCGCATCGGCCGCAAGCGCGCCCTGGTGACGGGCATGTTCACCTTCGCCCTGGGCGGCAGTTCCGGCTTCTACCTGCCCGACCTGGTCAGCATCCTGGCCGGCCGTGTCGTGCTCGGCATCGGCGTGTCCCTGATCATGACCAACAGCGTGACCATGATCGCGGACCTGTACGACGGGACCGAGCGCCGGCGGCTGCTCGGGCGGCAGACCGCCGCCGGCGCCTTCGGCGGCGTCCTGCTGCTGGTCGGCGGCGGCGCGCTGGCCGGGCTGGGCTGGCGCACCGTCTTCCTCGTCTACCTGCTCGGCGCGGCCCTCGCCGCGCTCGCGCTGACCAGGCTGCCGGAGACCCGGCCGGCGGCCGAGGACGCCCGGCGGGCCGCCGGGCGTTCCGCGCCGGGCGCCCGGCGCGGCCTGCCCGCGGGGGTGGCGGCGGCGCTGACCGCGATGTTCCTGGGCCAGGTCGCCTTCTACTCGGTGCCGGTGCAGGTCCCGTTCCTGGTCGAGGACCACTTCCACGCCGGCTCGGTGGCCTCCGGTGCCGTGATCGCGGTGCAGACGCTCACCACGGGCCTGGTGTCGCTGCGCTTCGCCGCCATCCGGCGCCTGGCCGGGGAGTACGGCCTGGTGTCCGCGGCCTTCGCCGGAATCGCCGTCGGCTATCTGGTGCTCTCCCTGGCCCCGCACGTCGCCGTACTGGCGCTGGGAACGCTGGTGATGGGCATGGGCCTGGGCGTGCTGATGCCGACCCTGAACGGCTGGGTGGTCAACGAGGCGCCGCCCGAGGCGCGCAGCCGGTACACCGGCTTTTTGACCACCGCGCTCTTCCTCGGCCAGTTCCTGGCCCCGATCGTCACCCAGCCCCTGGTCCGGGGCCTGGGCATCCAGCCGATGTTCCTGGTCGTCGCGGCCGGCGCCCTGCTGGTCGCCGCGGGGTACCTCGCCGGCGGCCGACGGTGGACGGTCCGGGCCGACCGGGCGGCCACCGCGCACGGGCCGGACGAGGAGCGGGGCGTACGGGGCGGTGCGCCGGCGACGGCCGGCTCCGCCGAGGAGCACGACCGACACGACCGACGCGACCGACACGACCGGCACGAGCAGCACGACCGGCACGACGACCGGCACGACGACCGGCAGGAGGTGGGCGAGCGGCACGCAGAGCACTCGGGGCACGCGGAGCACCGGCGGGCACCGGCCGACGGACCCCACCGCGCGGCGGGCCGGGCCGGGTGACGGGAACACCGGGCATCCCGCCCGGGCCGCCCGCGGACCCTTCACCCACCGACGTCCCCCCACCGGAGGCGACCATGGCAGCGCACTCCCCCACGCGGCGGGTCGAGTTCGTCCTCGACCTCGTCTGCGTCCACTCCTACCTGGCCTTCACCCGCTTCGAGCGCGCGGCGCGGCGGCGGCGGGCCGCGGGCGACCGGATCGAGGTGGTCTTCCGCCCCTTCCAGGTCGCTCCCGACGCCCCCGCCGAGGGCGAGCCGCTGCCCGAACGCCACCGGCGCGACTTCGGCGCCGAGGCCGAGCGGATGACGCAGCACATGGCGGCCGTCGGCGCCCGCGAGGGCCTCCGGCTCGACTTCGCCCGCGCGGTGTTCGTCAACACCCTCCCCGCCCACCGCCTGCTGGCCGCCGCCGGCCGCCAGGGACGGGCGGAGCAGATGGCGGAGCGCCTGTTCCGCGCCTACTTCGCCGAGGGCGCCCACCTCGGCGACGCCGCCACGCTGGACCGGCTCGCCGCGGAGACCGGCGTGCGGCGCGGCGGCCCCGAGGAGCCCGGCGAACGGGACCTCGCGGCGGAACTCGCCAAGGTCCGCGCCGAGGGCGTGCGCCAGGTTCCGCTGCTGCGCCTCGACACCGGGACCACCCTCTCCGGCGCGCAGCCGGAGGAGGTCTACGACCGGGCGCTGTCCGGACAGCCCGTCGGCTGACCCGCCTTCGCCCGCACCACCGACCCACGTCACCAGCAACAGAAGGAGAAAGATGTCCACGTCCCCTCTGCGCCTCGCCGTGATCTGCGCCAGCGTCCGGGAGGGCAGGTTCGGCCCGACGGTCGCGCGGTGGTTCGCCGACCAGGCCCGCCAGCGCGGCGACGTCGAGGTCGACTACATCGACCTCGCCGACCACCCCCTGCCGTCGGCCCCGTCCCAGTCGCCCGACAACGAGACCTCCGCCGTCCTCGCGCGGCTGACGCCCCGGCTGGAGAACGCGGACGCCTTCGTCGTGGTGACGCCGGAGTACAACCACAGCTACCCCGCGTCGCTGAAGGCCCTGATCGACTGGCACTACACCCAGTGGCGGGCCAAGCCCGTCGGCCTGGTCTCGTACGGCGGCCTGGCCGGCGGTCTGCGCGCGGCCGAGCACCTGCGGCCGGTCTTCGCCGAGCTGCACGCGGTCACCGTCCGCGAGCAGGTGAGTTTCCACAACGCCTGGGAGAGCTTCGCGGAGGACGGCACCCTGAAGGACCCGGAGGGCCCCGTCGCCGCCGCGAAGACCCTGCTGGACCAGCTCGCCTGGTGGGGCGAGGCGCTGCGCGAGGCCCGGCAGAAGCGTCCGTACGGCCAGTGACCCGTGTGCGGGGCGGGGATGACCCGTGTGCGGGGCGGGGAGCCGCCCCCGCCCCGCACCGTCCTTTCACGCCGCCATGCTCACACCCCGCCCCAGGCGGAATCCGACCCCTCGCACGGTGAGGATCCAGCCGCTGTCGCCGAGCTTGTTCCGCAGACTGTTGACATGGGTGTCGATCGTCCGTCCCGTGGCCGCGGAGCTCTTGCGCCACACCCGGGCCATGAGTTCCCGCCGGCTGAAGACCGTGCCGGGCCGGGAGGCGAGCGTGTGCAGCAGGTCGAACTCCTTGCGGGTCAGGGAGAGCGGCTTCCCGGAGAGGTACGCCTCACGGCGGGCGCCGTCGATCCGCAGCGGGCCGTGCACGATGCAGCTGGTGCGCGCCGCCGGGTGGGCCCGGCGCAGCACCGCCTCCACCCGGGCGACCAACTCCTGCACTCCATAGGGCTTGTTGAGGCAGTCGTCGCATCCGGACTTCAGGCACAGCACGCGTTCCAGCTCGGTGGTGCGCTCCGTGACGGCGATGATCGGCGTGTCGGACGCGGCGCGGATGTCCGCACAGACCTGAAGACCGTCGACGTCCGGCAGCCCGAGGTCGAGTAACACCAGGTCGGCCTGGTGGTGCTGTTCCAATGCCGCCGCGCCGGTCCCCACGCTCCAGGCGTCGTACCCGCTCTGTCTCAGCACGCGGACGACGGACCGTGCGCAGGCGGCGTCATGGTCCACTACGAGCACCCGCATTACTCGCCCTTTCTCTGCCCGACTGGCATGTCTCGCTGTCCGACTGACGGTGGCCATCGATGTTGTCCGGCAGCGCCACTGATCTGCCCGGCACGTCTCGGCGCCCGGTCGGCGGCGCGGGGTCAGGACGCGCCGACCGGACCGTGAGCGAACAGGGCGGACACTGGGCCCGCGCCGACCCCTTCCCCCGTCGACCTGGCGGTGAAGCCCGTCGCCTCTCCGCGCGGTGCGCTCCGGGCCGACTGAACAGTCGTGCGGGAGTCGACGGTCCAGCCTAAAAACTTTGCGCCAGACACTGTCAATGAAGCAGTGGCCAATTCCCTTCGCCCACCCGCCCGTTGCACACAGCGAAGGGCGCTGTACCGGACGTGGGCGCTGGTCGCGGCGGGTGGCCCGTGCTCACCGGCGGCCTGTTGCCACGTGTCATATGCCCAATGTCACAGATCAGCTGACGGCGTTTCAGCGCCCGTGCGGGCGCGTCCCCCTCCCGGGGCCCCGCCGACGGAAAGAGGGTGGGGTATATCACAACTCCCTATCGAAAGCGTTGCAGTTAAACCTTCACACCGGGCACACATGTTCGCTAGGTTGACGGGCAGCCGCTCGACCGCCTCCGCGGCGGACTCGGCAGGCGTGTACGGAAGGAGAGCGTCTGTCCATGGCGCCGGAGCGAAACCCGGGGCTCGCAGGCACCGAGCCGAGCAGCGAAGAGGTCAGGCAGCGGGTCAACAGCCTGTACGACCGGGCCGAGTCGGCCACCGGCACCTACAACGCCACCCGCGCCATGAACGCGGCGAGCCGCACCCGCACCCGCGGCGGCTCCGACGGCGGACGCCGGGACGCCGACCCCGTGCTGGACGCCATCGCCCAGAAGTGGTTCGACCGGGCGCGGGCGTCGCTGGGTCCGACGGTCCCCGCGATGCTGCCCGCCGACCGGAAGCCGCAACGGGCGGCGGCCACCGCTCCGGCCCGGCCCGAGAAGCGGCCCGGGATTGAGCCGCCGGCTCCCGCGGAACTGCCGTCCGCCCGGCCCGTCCGGGAGCTGACCGCGGCCGCGGCCGCCGCTCCGGCGGAGCCGGCCGGCGGCCCCGCCCTCGCCCTGCCGCCGGCCTCCCCGTCGCCGGGGATTCCGCAGATCCCGCAGACTCCGCCGACCGCGGCGCCCGCCGCACCGGCCGCCTGGCAGCCGTCCGCGCCGGACGGCGCACCCGCGTCACCGGCCGTCCCCGACGCGCTCGCAACGGGATCGGTGCCGGTCCCGGATCCGGTTCCAGTTCCGACTCCGGCTCCGGCTCTCCAGCAGGAACACCCGATCTGGTCGGCACCCGTCGCACCACCACCCGCTCCGGTCCCGCCGGCGGCCCCGGACCTTCTCGCTCCGGCCCCGATCCCGGCCCCCCGGCAGGAGATGCCCACGACCTCCTGGGCGGTGTCCGCGCCGACCGGCCCGGACGCCCTCGCCCCAGCCCCGATCCCGGCCCTTCGGCAGGAAAGCCCGGCGGCCGCTGTCTGGCCGGCGGCCCCGGACGCCCTCGGCTCCTCGGCTCCGTTGCGGACCACCGCCCCGGAGCCCCTCGCCGCCACCTCGGGGTCCTGGCCGGCGGTCACCGATCCGACGGTCACCGGCCTGTCGGTCCCCGATCAGCCGGTCCCCGATCCGTTCCTCACCGGGCCGTCCACCGCCCAGGTGAGCACCGGCGCACCGGCGTCGCCCCCGCTCGGGTCCATGCGCTCCGCCGCCGGCCGGCGCGGGCCGGCCCCGTCGCGGGCCACCAGGGAGGCGAACCGGCAAAAGCTCATGGCGGCAGCGGAGTTGCTGGCGGCCCGGCGGGCCACGACCGCACCGACCGCCGTCCCCGTACCCGCACCGCCTCCCACCGCCGTACCGGCTTCCGCCGCCGTGCCCGCGCCGGCGCCCGTGCCCGGCGCCGCGGCGTGGGGCGGGCGGGCCGCGCAGGCGGTGGCGTTCGCGCGGGCGCAGGTCGGCAAGCCCTGCGTGCAGGGGGCGACGGGACCGGAGTCGTACGACCGTGCGAGCCTCACGCAGGCCGCCTGGCGGGCCGCGGGTGTCGACCTGCCGCGGGCCGCCCGGGACCAGGCCCGCGCGGGCATGCCGGTGCCGCTCACCGAACTGCTCCCCGGCGACCTGGTGTTCCTCCACGGCGACGCCGACCACGTCGGCCTGTACACCGGCGACGGCCTGATGGTCCACGCGCCGGCCCCCGGCGCCGTCATCCGCGAGGAGTCGCTCCCGCAGCCCGCCGAGACGGCCGTACGGGAGGCGGTGCGCCCCGCCTGAGCCCCGGACGCGGTGCGGTGGCCCGGGCCTGCGCCGGGCGGGGGACGGCGGCCGGCCGCGCGTTAGGCGCCCGGCGGCGTGGGCACCCGGAGGGCCGTGGCGGGCACGCGTGGCCCGCCGTCTTCGGCATGGAGGTGTGAAGGACATGGGTCACGGTGGAAACGTCATCGACGAGCTGGTGACCGATCACCGGGAGGTCGAGGAGCTCTTCGGGCGGATCGAGTCGCTGCCGCCCGGCGCCAAGGACCGCAAGACGTACGCCGACCAGGTCACGATGGAGCTGGTGCGGCACTCGGTGGCGGAGGAGGCCTACCTGTACCCGGCCGTGCGCGAGCACGTCCGGGGCGGCGACGCCATCGCCGACAAGGAGCTCGAGGACCACGCCAAGGCCGAGCAGATCATGAAGGACCTGGAGCGCTGCGAGGCGGACGACCCCGAGTTCGACCGGCTCATGGGCATGCTGATGAGCGAGATCCGCATGCACGTCGCCGACGAGGAGGAGAACCTCTTCCCCGCGCTGCGCGCCGCGTGCCCCCCGGAGGCCCTCGACCGGCTGGGCGACAAGGTGCGGCAGGCCAAGAAGACGGCCCCGACCCGCCCGCACCCGGCCGCCCCGGACAAGCCGCCGATGAACAAGCTGCTGGCCCCGGGCGCCGGCCTGGTCGACCGGGTGCGCGACGCGCTGACGGGCCGCGGCAAGCAGGGCTGACGCGAGCGGACCACGCTCCGGCCCCCGGGGCGGTACGCACCGCGCGGCTCCGCTCCCGGATCGGGCGGCCACCGCGCGGTGCCCGCCCCCGCCCGGGTCAGGCGGTCAGGGCCTGACCCGGGCCCAGTACGTCCAGCAACTGGTCGCGGTGGAGGTCGGCGACGGGGGCGAGGAGATCGGGGTGACGCAGCAGGGCTGCGGCACGGCGGTCTCGCTCGTCGGGCGACAGCAGGCGCCGGAACTCCATGGGCGTGCCCCGGACGTGGTCGCCGCCGGCCACCGCGGCCACCGCCAGGCCCGCCAGGTCGCGGTCGGTGAGCAGGCAGGCCGCCCAGCTGGCGACGACCTCGTCCACCCAGGTCCGCCAGGCGTGCTCGGGGTCGTCGTCGGCCGTGTCGGCGGTGTCGGCGCCGGTGAGCCAGTCGAGGCGGGCGGAGCCGCCGGGCCCGGCCATGCCGACCAGCGCGGCGTCCATGGCGGTGGGGTAGCGCAGCCAGGCCGCGACCGTGACGGCCTGCCGGGCCTGCACCTCGCACAGCACGGAGGCGAGTGCGCCGCCGCAGGACGGGTAGGCGTGCGTCAGCCACTGGGCCGTCGCCGCGATCAGCGGGGAGAGGTCTGCGAGCACTGCGGAGCCGTCCGAGCTACATACAGGGAAAAACGGGCTGAACAAAACGGTAGCCCTCGGCTCAGGCGACCGGACATGCCTCCGGCCGCCTCGTCGGCGTGTCTTCGACCACATCCGGCCACCCGGCCACCCCACCGACCGCGTCGGCCATGCCGACCGCGCCGACCACGCCGCCGACCTCTCCGGCCGCGCCGCGCGCCCACGCCCGGCCGCCCTGGCAGGTGCTGGCGGGGCACCCCATTCCCGGAGCACCCCGCCCGCGGCCCGGCCACCGTCCGGATGCCCCCGCGCGGCCCACCGCGGGTGTCGTGTCAGCGCCGTGTCCCCCGCTCCCCCCGCTTCTCCCGCTCCCGCCGCAGCCGTCGGCCCACGATCCACAGGTCGAAGGCGGCCGTCAGGGCGAGGGCCCCGCACAGGGCGGCCAGCACCGTCAACGCGTCCCGGCCGGGTGAGTCGCCGGGGCCGGAGTTCGCGGCCCACACGCCCAGCAGGACGGCCGCGACCGTGAACAGCGGCAGGAACACGGCGGCCAGCACCCGCCGCAGGCCGAGGGCGCTCTGCGCGGTCCAGGGCTCGGTCCCGGTGCGCGGGAAGCGGCTGCCGATCACTCCCGAGCGTGCTCGTGCGGCCTCCCGCTCGGCGCGCTGCGCGCGGAGGGGATCGTCATGACGGTCGTCTGCCACGGTCGCGGCCTCCTCAGCGCTCGCCTCCGCCCCGGCCGGGGCGGAGTCCGGATCGTTCGGATGGGCCAGGTCGTCCGGAGTGCCGGTGCCGGCGGTGTCGTCCGGCGCCGGCGGCACCACCAGGGCCGGGCGCACACCGCTGCCGCCGGGGGTGGCGTGCGTGTCCCCGGCCCGCGGCGAGCGCGCGGCACACGGTCCCGGTCGGCGGGTGCGCCGGGCGGGGCGCGGTGGCGGGTCACCGGCGCGGCGCCGGGGCCCGTTCCGGCGCCGGGCGGGTCGCGTGTCCGGCGGCGTCGGCGCGGCCGCCACCGCGCCGGGCGGCGGCACGGCGTCACGCGTCCGCCGGATCATCGGCCACCTCCGGAACCCCGCGGGGCACACCCGCTGTCCGTCGCGTAGCCCGGACGGGCGCCGTCAAACCGGCCGGCGGCCTCTTCGGCCGGCCGGTACACGCCAGGCCGGTTCCGGTGTGCTCACTTCCCCTTCCCGCCGGCCCCGTTCCGTGTCGGCCTCGGCCGGCGTGCGCGGCACGTCCTCGTCGCTCCGCTGCTCGAAGTCCTCGTACCGGGACCGGGAGCCGACCGCCGTGAAGGGACGCGGCCGGTGCGGGCAGATCACCTCGTCGGCCTCGGCGCGCAACGACTCCCCCGCGCCCGGGGCACCGACCGGCACGGCCCGGCCGGCACGGCCGGGCCGTGCCCCGGAGGTCCGCGCCTCAGGACGCGGCGCGCAGCGGCCGGGGTTCGGGCGTGTCCTCCCAGCCGGGTTCCACCGGCAGCAGCCGGGCCCCGGCCAGGAGGTTGTCGACCGTCTCCGCCATCTCCCCCAGCCGGTGCTCGAGCTTCGCGAGCTGGCCGGGGGTGGTGCGGGTGGCCACCGAGGGCGGCATCAGCAGGCTGCAGCAGTCCTCGTCGGCCAGCTTGGAGATCTCGGCGGTGCCCAGCCGGGCCGCCTCCGCCATGATCTCCTCCTTGTCCCAGGCCAGCAGCGGCCGCAGCAGCGGCAGCGTCGCCGCCTCCTCGACCGTGGCCAGGTTGGCCAGGGTCTGGCTGGAGACCTGGCCCAGGCTGTCGCCGGTGATCAGCGCCTCGGCGCCGTGCCGGCGGGCGAGCTCGGAGGCCGTGCGCATCATCAGCCGCCGCTGCGCCACCACCTGCAGCGACCCGGCACCGGCCGTGGCCAGCGCCTTCTGCGCCTTGCCCAGGGGGATCAGCCACAGCCGCGCCCCGCCCTCGAACCGGGCCAGCCGCCGGGCCAGCGCGTACGCCTTGTACGCCGACGACGGTCCGGTCAGCGGCGCCCCGGTGAAGTGCACGAAGTCGACGCTCAGCCCGCGGCGCATGGCGCGGTGGGCGGCCACCGGGGAGTCGTAGCCGCCGGAGAGCAGGGCGAGCGCGCGGCCGCTGCAGCCGACGGGCAGTCCGCCCAGGCCCTTGATGCGCTCGGCGGTGACGAAGATCTCCCGCTGGTCGACCTCGACGGTGATCTCCACCTCGGGACGGGTCAGGTCCACCGGCCAGCCGAGTTCGGTGTACACGGCGGCTCCGACGTGGGCGCCGAGCTGCTCGGAGGTGAGCGGGAAGTCCTTGCTGCGGCGGCGCGGGCGGACGGCGAAGCCGGCGGGCACCCGGTCGGGAACGGCGGCGCGGGCCAGGTCGAGGGCCGCTGCGGCGGCGTCCTCGGGGGTCTTGTCGACCCGCAGCCCGGGTTGCACCACGCTGACGCCGATGATCTCGCGTGCGCGGGCGACGACCGCGGCCTGCAGCGGGTCCCCCAGCGGCCCCGCCTGCGCCTCCAGGTCCGGGCGCTCGGGCAGGGTGAGCACGAGCACGCCCCGCCGGCGTCGGATGCGCACCGGTCCGCCCACGCCCTCCATGGCCCGGCGCACGTTGTGCACCAGCCGGTCCTCGAAGCGGTGCTTGTTCCGTCCCTTCAGCGCCAGTTCCCCGTACTTCAGCAGTACGCACGGCTGCCGCATGCAAGCCCCCTTCCTTCTCTGCCCTGGCTCTGCGGCGACGGCGGTCGTCCCACCCGGCCGCGCGCGCTGCCGCAGGGATACGGTCCGCGCCCGCGTGGGGCGCCGCGGCACCGGTCGCGTGCCCGGTGGCCGCCGCATCCCAGTGTCGCGCGTTCCGCCCCGTACCGGGTCCCCCTCGTCGTCTCCCTCGCCCGCACGCGGGGACCGGCATGCGTATGTCCCGCCCGGACGCCGCGCACACCGGAACGTGACCGATCACACGCGCCGGGGTGATTGCCGCCGGCCCGGGGCGGGAACCCGCCCGTACTGTGCTCGAACGACAGCGGCGGACCCCGCGCAGAGTCCTGGTGACCGGCTGGTTCGGCTTCCTGCACGGGGAGGCGACCGCCGGGGACGTGCTGGCGCTGGAGCGGGTGCGGGACGTGCTGCGCCGGGCGGGCGTCGACCACGACGTGGCCTTCAGCCCCGGTTTCCGCCCCGAGGGGCCGCACCTGGACGACGTACGGCCCGAGGACTACACGCACCTGGTGTTCGTGTGCGGCCCGCTGCACGGGAAACAGGTGGAGGAGCTGCACCGGCGGTTCGCGCACTGCGTGCGGATCGCCGTGGGCACCTCCGTCGTCGATCCGGCCGGTCCGGCCGTGACCGGCTTCCACCGGGTGCTGGCCCGCGACGCGCCCGACCTGGAGCCGGGCCGGGACCTCGCGGCCCGCGCCCCCGCGCTGCCCGCACGCCCGGTCGTCGGCGTGATCCTCACCCACGGCCAGCAGGAGTACGGCGCCCGGCGGCGGCACGAGCGGGTCGCCGGGGCCGTGACCGGCTGGCTCGCCGGGAAGGACTGCGCGCGGCTGGAACTGGACACCCGGCTGGACAGCCGCGACTGGCGGCTGTGCGCGACGCCCGCGCAACTGGAGTCGGTGCTGACCCGCCTGGACCTGGTCGTCACCGACCGGCTGCACGGGCTGGTGCTGGCGCTGCGGGCGGGCGTGCCGGCGCTGGCGGTCGACCCGGTGGCGGGCGGCGCGAAGGTGACCGCGCAGGCCCGCGCCTGCGACTGGCCCGCCCTGGTCCCCGCGGACGAGCTGGGCGGGCGGGCCCTGGACCGCTGGTGGCACTGGTGCCTGACGTCGGGACGGGTGACGGCGCGGCAGATCGCCGCCGAGTTCCGGGAGGGCGTGGTGCGGGACGGCGCGGACGCGCTCGCAGAGGCACTGGAGAAGGCCGGGACACGCGCCACCGGTTAGTTCTCCCGGGTGACCGGGCACCAGGGTGACAGCCCCGTGGGTCCGAGGAGGAACAGTGTCGACCAGCCGGCTCCCCCATCACGAACAGCGCATTCTGGACGAACTGGAGCGTGAGCTGCGCCGTGACCGGCGCCTGAACCGGCGGCTGCGCACGCTGGGGCGGCGCAGGC
The DNA here is from genome assembly GCF_014651135.1 of Streptomyces echinoruber. Taxonomy (GTDB): domain Bacteria; phylum Actinomycetota; class Actinomycetes; order Streptomycetales; family Streptomycetaceae; genus Streptomyces; species Streptomyces echinoruber. Next base: position 131,075 of record NZ_BMWH01000019.1, on the reverse strand, counting down.
GGCTCGATCCGGCGCGGATCCTCCACTACGACCCGCGGCCCCTGACGGTGGCGTTCCTGCTCACCGTGTCCGTCGCCCTGATGGCGGCCGGCGCGGCCACCTCCGAGCCGGGCGTGATCTGGGCGTTCGCCGGGGTGTGGCCGCCGGCGCTGTTCTCGGTGTTCCGGCTGCTGTGCCGGTGGACCGAACGGCGCTGAACGTTTGCCCCGCCGTTCCCGGGGGACCCGCCCGCCCCAGGAGGTGACCGCCATGCCCGAGCCCGGAAGCAAGAAGTACGACACCCGGCGCGCGCGGTCGCGCAAGGACACCGAGCGCGAGGGCGTCACCGACCAGGACGCCGACCGGAAGGCCAACGAGACCCTGCAGAGCGACGAGTCCGTCGGCCCCACGTGGCGCAGCGGCGGTCCGCGCACCGAGCGCGGCCGCGGTCCGAAGGGCGAACGCCCCGGCAGCCACGACTGACGCACGGTCGCGTCGTCAGGGGGCCGTCGCAGGGGAGGGTGGGCGCCCCGGCCCGCCGGCAGCAGCCGCGTGCTGCGCACGGCGGGGCGGGGCGCCTGTGCGTTCACCGCGTGCTGCGTTCACCATGCGCTGCGTTCACCGCGTGCTGCGTTCGCCATGCGCTGCGTTCACCACGCGCGGGACGCGCAGCACGCGGGCGTGCGTTCGGCGCGGGCGCGTCGCGCCCCCGGCCGGGCTCAGCCCGTGTACGCGGCGCGGCGCGTCCCCGGCCGGGCTCAGCCCGTATACGCGGCGCGTCGCGCCCCCGGCCGGGCTCAGCCCGTATACGCGGCGCGGCGCGTCCCCGGCCGGGCTCAGCCCGTATACGCGGCGCGTCGCGCCCCCGGCCGGGCTCAGCCCGTATACGCGGCGCGTCGCGCCCCCGGCCGGGCTCAGCCCGTGTACGCGGCGCGGCGCGTCCCCGGCCGGGCTCAGCCCGTATACGCGGCGCGGCGCGCCCCCGGCCGGGCTCAGCCCGTGTACGCGGCGCGGCGCGTCCCCGGCCGGGCTCAGCCCGTATACGCGGCGCGGCGCGTCCCCGGCCGGGCTCAGCCCGTGTACTTGCGCGCCCTCGAGTGCCGCTGGCTCTCCTCCAGCACCCGCAGCCGCCGCTCGACGCGCTCGGGCAGCACCCGGCGTTCCCGCAGCAGCCAGGGCAGGGCGGTGGCGGCCTCGGCGAAGGCACGCAGGGAGGCGGTGTCGCGCGGGACGGTGCGGGCCAGGTGCAGGGTGCGGCGCAGCGCGGGCCCGGCCGGGCGGCGCAGCCACGTGAACCACAGGGTGTTGCGGATGCCGTGCCGCCGCCGCAGCGTGGAGTCCCTTGCCTCGGAGGGATGGTGATGGATCGTCAGGTGGTCGGCGTACACCAGCCACCAGCCGTCCGCCGCCAGGTCCACGGCGAGCAGCTCCTCCTCGCCGCCGAGCCACAGCCGGGGGTGGAAGCCGCCGGCGGCGCGGAAGGCGTCGGTGCGCAGCACGGTGGCGGCGGCGAGGAAGGAGCCGAGGGCCGGGCCGGGCAGCCAGTCGGGGCCGGGGACGGGCGAGTGGCGCAGCTCCTCGACGATGGGATCCTCGGTGCCGTCGGGCTCGACGACGATCCGGGCCGTGACCGCGCCCAGGGCCGGGTGCTTGTCGAGCAGGTCGGCGGCCCCGGCGAGGGAGCCCGGCGCCCACCAGGAGTCGTCGTCGCAGAAGGCGACGTAGGGAGTGCGCACCCGGCGCACGGCCAGGTTGCGGCCCACGGCGCCGAGGTTGCGGCCGGGGCGCAGCAGCCGCACCTCGGGGTGGTGGCGGGCGACCGCGGCGGCGGTGCCGTCGGTGGAGCCGTTGTCGGTGACGATCACCTCGGGCCGCTCCGGCAGTTCGGCGAGCCGGTCGAGGGTGCGCAGCAGCTCGTGGCGCCGGTTGTGGGTGATGATCACGACGGTGGTGCGGTCGTCGCCGGGCGGAGTGCGGTCGTGCGAGGCGTGGTCGTGCGGGACGCGGTCGTGTGGGGTGCTGTCGTGCGGGGTGTGGTCGTGCGGGGCGGTCATGCCGGGCCCTTCGTGGTCTTCTGCAGCAGACGGGCGGAGCGCTCCACGTGCGGAGGCAGGGGGCGGCGGGCACGCAGCGCGGCGGGCAGCCGGGCCAGCGCCTCGCGCAACGCGCGGCGGGCCGCGGGGTCGTGGCGGGCCTCGGCGGCCAGCTCCCGGGTGCGGGCGAGCGCGTACGGCAGCGGCCGGCGCAGCCACGCCGTCAGCACCTCGTTGCGGCGTACGGCGACGGGGCGGCCGGCCCGCGGGCCGGGGGCCGGGTGGTGGTGGGCGATGACCTCGGGACAGTGGGCGACGCCCCAGCCGCGGGCGGCGAGGTCGTAGGCGAGGAGGGTCTCCTCGGCGCCGAAGAACAGCAGCGGATGGTAGCCGCCGGCGTCCAGGTAGGCGGTGCGGCGGGCGACGGCGGCGCAGCCGAGGAAACCGAGGACCTGCACACCGGGCAGGTCGGCGGCCGGGCCGAGCGGGGAGGCGGCGAGCACGTCGTTGAGCGGGTCGGGCCGCTCCTCGGGGCCCACCAGCGTGCGGGCGGAGAGCAGGCCGAGCCGCGGGTGGGCGTCGAACAGCTTGGCCGCCGTCTCCAGGGCGCCCGGCGCCCACCAGGAGTCGTCGTCGCTGAAGGCCACGTAGGGCGTGCCGAGGGCGCGGACGCCGTGGGTGCGGGCCGGGGCACCGTGGTTGGCGGGCAGCGCGACCACGCGCACCTGCGGGAAGTCGCGGGCGAGCAGGGCGCGGGTGTCGTCGGCGGAGGCGTTGTCCACCACCACGACGGGCGGCCGCTCCGGCAGCGCGAGCAGGTGGCGCAGGGTCGCCGCGAGGTTCGCGGAGCGGTTGCGGGTGGCGATGACGACGCCGACGGGTGCGTGGGTCATGGGATCAGCAGGCGTGGACGGCACAGGGGGCGGGTGCGGGCAGGGCGTCGAGCGCCTCCAGCACTTCTCCGGTGGTGATCCGCAGCAGCCCCGGGTCGGGCCGCCGGCCGTGCGGGTCGCCGTCCGGGCCGCCGTGCCACAGGGCGCGGTGGCGCGGGTGCGCGGGCGGGCCCCAGCGGCTCGGCGGGACCGGGCCGAACAGCGTCACGGACGGGGTGGCGTGGGCCACGGCGAGGTGGGCGATGCCGGTGTCGCCGCTGACCACGGCCCGTGCCTCGGCGACCAGGGCCGACAGCACCGGCAGCGGCAGCCCGCCGGCGAAGACGTCGGTGTCCGGCAGCCCGGCCCGCCGGGCGACCGCGGCCACCAGGTCGTCCTCCCCCGGCCCGCCGGTGGCCACCACCCGCTGCCCGCGCTCGCGCAGGACGCGCGCGACGGCCGCGTACCGCTCCACCGGCCAGCAGCGCGACGGCGCCATGGCACCGGGGTGCACCACGACCGCGCCGGGCGCCGGGGACGGCACCCGCGGCCGGGGCAGCAGCAGGTCGCCGGGGTCGGCGGGGATGCCGTAGGACTCCAGCAGGCGGCACCAGCGGTCGCGTTCGTGCTCCTCGGCGCGCCACTCAGGGCCTTCCAGCTCCGGCATGTCCGGGTGGGCGAAGGCCAGCAGCCGCCTCGGGCGCAGGCCGAGCAGGAGCCGGTGGCTGGGCGGGCCGTTGCCGTGCAGGTCGACGGCGACGTCCGGGGGCGGGCCGGACCAGTCGAGGCGGCGGGGCACGGCGCGGCCGGGCGCGGAGGCGGGCAGCAGCCGGTCGACGGCGCCGGACGCCTCGGCGAGCGGGGCGAGCGCGGCGGGCGCGGCCAGCACCAGCTCGTGCGCCGGGAAGGCGCGGCGCAGGGCGCGCAGCGCCGGCACGCCGGCCAGCAGGTCGCCGAGGCCGAGGGCGCGCAGCACCAGCACGCGCGCAGCGGCGCCGGACCCGCCGGCGCGGCACGGCCCGCTGCTCTGCTGCAGTCCGCCCGTCCGTTGCGGCTCGCTCATCTGCTGCGGCCCGCTCGACTGTGGTGATCCACTCGTCCGCCGCGGCACGCTCGCCCGTTGCGGGCCGTTCATCCGGTGCCTCCCGACGCCGCCCGCGCCATCAGCGCCGTCGAGGAGCGGCCGTCGAGGTAGGGCAGCAGGACGGCCTGCCCGCCCCACTCCTCCAGCAGGGCCGCCTCGGGCAGCTCGGCGCCCGCGTAGTCGCCGCCCTTGACCCACACGTCGGGCCGCAGCTCGGCCAGCAGCCGTTCGGGGGTGTCCTCGTCGAAGACGGCCACGGCGTCGACGCAGGCCAGGGCGCGCAGCACCCGCACGCGGTCGGCGAGCGGGTTGACGGGGCGGCCCTCGCCCTTGCGGCGCCGTACGGAGGGGTCTGAGTTGACGCACACCACCAGGCAGTCCCCGATCCGCCGGGCGGCCTGCAGCAGGCCGACGTGCCCGGCGTGCAGCAGGTCGAAGCAGCCGCCCGCGGCGACGACCGTACCGCCGGTGGCGCGGACCCGGGCGACCAGCTCGAAGGGGTCGACGGCGTCGTCGGGCGCGCGCGGCGTGTCGCCGCCGCGCGGCCCCTCCCCCGCGCCGACCGCACCCTCCGCGCCGTGTGCGCCGTGTGCGCCGTGTGCGTCGTGTGCGCCGTGCGCGCCGTGTGCGTCGTGCGCCGTGCGCCCGGGTGCCGAGGCGAGCGCCCCGGCGCCGCCCGCGCCGACGAAGGCGGTCGCCGCGGTGACGGCGCCCGCCACGGCCTCCTCCACCAGCGCGCCGTCGGCGAGCAGTCCGGCCGCGGTGGCGGCGAAGCGGTCGCCGGCACCGCAGGAGTCGCCGCCGTGGCCGGCGGGGGCGGGCACGAGCAGGGGGTGGTCGCCGTACGACAGCAGGGCACCGCGGGAGCCGAGGGTGACCGCGACGGCAGCGGCCCGCCAGTGCCGCACGAGCGCGGCGGCCTCGCGGGCGGCCTCGCGCAGGTCGGTGCCGCGCCCGCCCGGCCGGCCGCCGTCGCCGTCCCCGGCCACGGCGGCCGCGAAGGCGCGGGCCTCGGCGCGGGCCGGGGAGACCAGGCGGGTGCCGGGGACGGGGTGACCGCCGCGCGGGTGCGGGTCCCAGACGAGGGGGCGGCGGCGGGTGAGGACGTCGCGCAGGGCGTCGGCGGCGCCGCGGCCGTAGTCGGAGACGAGGACGGCCGCGGCGGAGCGCACCGCCTCGCGGGCCTTGGCGGTGGCCTCGCGGGCGCGGCCGGTGCCGCGGTCCAGGCGCAGCACCGGGTGGCCCTGGGCCAGGACGCGGGTCTTCTCCGGCAGCGGGCCGGTCACCGGCAGCGCGATCACCTCGACGGCGGGTTCCAGCAGCCGGCGCAGGGCGCGGGCTGCGGGGTCGTCGCCGAGGCCGGTGACCAGGGTGACGTCGCGGCCGTCGCGGGCGGCGAGGTATGCGGCGAGCGCGGCGCCGCCCGGGCGCAGCCGTTCGTCGCAGTCGGCGACGACGGGGACGGGCGCGTCGGGGGCCAGCCGGTCGGCGCGGCCCGTCAGGTCGCGGTCGAGCAGGGCGTCGCCGACGACCACGAGGGGTGCCTTCTTCGGCATGCTCACCTCCCGGTACCGTCCAGCCTCTTCCCGTCCGCCTGCCGCACGCGCTGTTTGCCGCCGCGCCGCTGCCCGTCGAGCCGGCGCAGCCGCTGCTGCCGCTCCACGGCGGCGTCGAAGGCCTCGCAGATCATGTGGACGGCGACCAGGTGGAGTTCCTGCACGGTGGCCGTGGTCGGCGCGGCGACGCTCAGCGCCTCGTCGCTGCCGGCGCTGAGCGGGTTGGGCGCGGGGCCGGTGAGGGCCCACACCCGCAGGCCGGCGGCGCGGCCGGCGTCCGCCGCGGACAGCAGGTTGGCGCTGGCGCCGCTGGTGGACAGCAGCATCAGCACGTCGCCGGGGCGGCCGTGGGCGCGGACCTGGCGGGCGAACACCTCGTCGACGCCGTAGTCGTTGGCGATCGCCGTGGTGGAGGAGGTGTCGGCGTGCAGGGCGATCGCCGAGAACGGCGGGCGGTCGTCGCGGTAGCGGCCGACCAGTTCGGCGGTGAGGTGCTGGGCCTGGGCCGCGCTGCCGCCGTTGCCGGCGGCGAGCAGCCGTCCGCCGCCGCCAAGGACGGCGGCCAGGCGTTCGCCCCAGCGCTGGGTGATGTGCGCGCGGGCGCGGAACTCGCCGAGGGCGGCGAGGAGTTCGTCGCAGTGCTCGGTGACGGGCTGGATCTCGACGCTCATCACGCCACCTCCGAGGGGACTTCGCGGCCCACGAGGGCCTGGCGGTAGACCTGTTCGGCGCCGTCCGCGACGCGCTGCCAGGTGAAGCGGTTCAGGACCCGGGTGCGGCCGGCCCGGCCGTAGCGGCGGCGCTGCCGGTCCGCGGCGAGGAGTTCGCGCACGGCGGCGGCGACCGCCTCCGGGTCGCCCGGGGTGACGAGGCGGCCGGTGGCGTGGTCGGCGACGGTGTCGCGGTGGCCGCCGACGTCGGTGGCGACGACGGGCACGCCGCACGCCATGGCCTCCAGCGGCACGATGCCGAAGGGTTCGTAGACGGGGGTGCACAGCACCAGGTCGGCGCTGCCCATCAGGGCGGGCATGCGGCCGGGGTCGACCGCGCCGAGCAGCCGGACCCGGTCGGCGACGCCCTCGGTCCCGGCGAGCTCCAGCAGCCGCCGCGCCTCGGGGTCGGCGGGCAGGCCGTCGGCCGGGGGGCCGCCGGCGACGAGGAGTTCCGCGCCGGGCACCCGGGCCAGGGCGCGGATGGCGAGGTCGTAGCCCTTGCGGGGGACGAGGCGGCCGCAGGCCAGCAGCCGGTGCGGCCGGGTGCGCTCCGGGATGCCGGGGGCGGTGGCGCCGGGGCGGAAGTGGCCGGCGTCCACGCCGCACGGCACGACCGACACCTGCCGGGCGGGGATGCCCATGGCGGCCAGTTCGTGGACCTCGTCGGTGCAGGTGGCCAGGACCCGGTCGCAGGTGCGGCCGATCTGCCGTTCGATGCCGATGCGTTCGGGCGGGCTGGTGTCGGCGTCTTTCTGGTGGCGCCGCTTGACGGTGCCCAGGGCGTGGAAGGTCTGCACCAGCGGGATGCCGTGCGGGGAGGCGCCGAGCTGGGAGGCCATGCCGGACATCCAGAAGTGGGCGTGCACCACGTCGGGCCGTTCCCGGGCCCAGGCGCGGGCCAGGTGGGCGCCGAAGGCGGGCATGTGCGCGAACAGCGCGTCCTTCGGGATCTGTTCGGGCGGCCCGGCCGGCACGTGCTCGACGACGGCGCCGCCGGGCAGCGGCACGCGGTCGGGCAGGTCGGGGGAGTCGCGCCGGGTGTAGACGGTGACGTCGTGCCCGCGCCGGGCCAGTTCCTCGGTGAGGCGGGCCACGTACACGTTCTGCCCGCCGGCGTCGACACCGCCGAGCGCGGCGAGCGGGCTGGCGTGCTCGGACACCATGGCGATCCTCATCGGGTCACCTCCTTCAGCAGCCGCTCCCAGTCGTCCAGGAAGCGGGACAGCCCGTAGCGGGCGAGCGCCGCCGCTCGTGCCCCCTCGCCGACCGCGCGGGCGTGCAGCGGGTCGGCGACGAAGTCCCGCACGGCATCGGTCAGTACGTCGATCCGGTTGGACACCACGCCGGCGCCCTCGGGTACCGCCTCGGTGACCTCGGTGGTGGCGAGGGCGACCACGGGCATGCCGAGGTGCATCGCCTCCAGCAGGGACAGGCCGAGGGAGGTCCAGCGGACCGGGTGGACGTACACGCGGCGCCGTGCCATCGCCGCGTGCAGGTCCCGCTGCGCCAGCTCCTGCGAGCGGCAGCGGCCGGGCGGGATGCCGAGGTGGCCGGCCAGCCCCTCGGTCTTCATGCCGAAGACGTCGAGCGGGGCGGCGTCGGCGAACACCGGCAGCAGGTCCGTGCCCGTGGTGCGGCCGCGCCGCACCGGCTCGTTGACGACCACGGCGGCGTGCGGGACCTCCCCGGTCCACAGCGGGCCGGGGTCCACGATGCCGTGCTCGATGACGGTGGTGGGGGCCGGGCCGTTGTCCCACATCAGCCGGTTGAAGTGGGTGACGTGGCACAGTGTCACACCGGGCAGGCCGGCGGCCGGGTGCCGGGTGTCGGGCACGTCGCCGTGGGGGGCGTTGTGCTCCAGGTACACGGCCGGCACGTCGCGCCCCGGGCGGCGGCCCAGCCACCGCTCGGCCAGGCTGGCCTCGTGGGGCCGCTGCAGGATCACGACGTCGACGTCGGCCTCCCGCAGCCGCTCGGGGGGCAGTTCGACCACGCTGTCCGGCCAGTCGAAGGTGCGGGCGCGGCCCAGGCCGTCGGGTCCGCGGTCGGGGGTGACCGGGACGAGATAGGTGTGCGGACCCTGCACGAAGGCGGTCGTCCAGGAGCCGTGCACGTGCCAGATCAGGATCCTCACTCCTGCCTCACCTTCCCACCGGTCGTCTTCTCGCCCGCCCTGCGCTCCTCGGTCGCCCTCTCACCCGTCGCGCGCTCCCCGGTCGTCCTCTCGCCCGCCCTGTGCTCCCCGGTCGTCTTCGCACCCTTCGCGCGTTCCTCGGTCCTCTTCGCGCCTGCCGCGCGCTCCTCGTTCGCGGGCTCCCCGGCCGAGTTCTCCGCGGTCGTGCTCTCCGCGGTCACCTTCTCCACGGCGGCGAGCGCGTCCGTGCCGGTCACCGAGTCCAGGCACGGGTGGCCGGGCACCGGGCACTGCCGGGCGCGGCTGTCCGCGCAGGGCGCGCCCTGGTCGCCGAGCAGCACGTACGGCACGCCGTAGGGCCGCCACCGCTCGGCCGGGACGACCGGCGCGAACAGGCAGACGACGGGGGTGCCGACGGCGGCGGCCAGGTGGGCGGGGCCGGTGTTGCCGGTGACGACGGCGCGCGCGCCGGCCAGCACCCCGGCCAGCCGGGCCGCGTCGGTGCGGCCGCCGAGGTCCAGGCCGTGCCGCCCGGCGACGTACGCGGTCAGCTCCCGCTCGCCCGGGCCGCCGGTCACCACGACGCGGTGCCCGGCGGCGGTCAGCTCCCGCACGGCCTCGGCGCACCGCCGCGGGCTCCAGGCCCGCGCCGGGACGCTCGCGCCCGGGTGGAGCACGACGTACGGTTCCGGGCCGGTCAGGTCGGTCGTGTCCGGCGGCGGCAGCACCCGCAGCCGGCCGTCGTCGACGCGCGGGAACCCCGCGGCCTCGGCGAGGTCGAGGGCGGCCTCGGCCTCGTGGGCGTGCGGGGCGCGCCGGTGGCGTACGTCGAGCAGGGAGCCCGGGTAGTCCACGCTGTCGGCGGCGATGAACCCGACGCCCGCCATGCGCAGCAGCAGCGCGGTGGGCAGCGGCGACTGGTGGAAGGAGGTCAGGACGAGCGCCGCGTCGGCGTGGACGCGGTCGACCAGGGCGTCGACGTCCTTGCGGTCCACCGGCGGCGGCTCGAACCCGGCCCACGGCGCGTCCCAGACGAGGATGTCGTCGACGCCGGACAGCAGCCGGGCGGCCGGTTCGCCGCGCGGCCCGCACAGCAGCGTGACGTGGTCGGCGCGGGCGGCGACGGCGCGGATCGCGGGCCCGGCGAGCAGCACGTCGCCGAAGCTGTCGAGCCGGCTGACGAGGGCTCTCATCGCCACCCCCCGCCGCTGTCCCGGCCGACGGGCGGAAACCGGCCGTCGGTCCGGGCGTCGTCGGCGGCCCGGGCGTCGTCGTCGGCCCGGGCGCCGGAGGTGGTCCGGGGGCCAGGGGTGGTCCGGGCGCCGAGGGTGACCCACGTGCCGGGAGCGGCCCGGTCGTCGGGGGTGGCCCGGTCGTCGGCGGCGGGGCGGGCCGCGGCATCGGGCGGGCCGTCGGTGCGCGGGGCCGGCCCCCGGCCGGCCGGCCGGGGCTCGTCGGCGGCGGGGTCCGCGTGGGCCGCGCGGTGCCACCGCCCCGGCTCCACCGGCGGTTCGTGCCCGGTGGTCCGGTGCCGGGCGGCGGACGGGCCGCAGCCGGGGCCGGCCGGGCCGGCGTCGTCGGGCAGGCGCTCCAGCACGGCGCGTACGGCGTCGAGCAGGTCGGTCGCCACGTGCTCGGCGGCGGCCGTCTCCTCCGGGCGGGTGGCCTCGTTGGGGACGAGGATGCCGTGGGCGCCGGCGCGGCGCGCGGCCTCCAGGTCGGCGGCGATGTCGCCGACGACGACCAGCTCCGCCGGGTCGGCGCACAGCCGGCCGGCGGCCCACAGCACCATGCCGGGCCGGGGCTTGCGGCAGGGACAGCCGTCGTCGGGGCCGTGCGGGCAGATGGCCCACACGTCGAAGGGGCCGAGCAGCTTCTCGACGCGCTCGTTGACGCGGCGCACGTCGGCGGCGGTGATCAGGCCGCGGGCGACGCCGGACTGGTTGGTGACGACGCCGGTGCCGATGCCGCGGGCGCGCAGCAGGTCGAGCGCCTCGCGGGCGCCCTCGACGGGGCGGACCCGGTCGGGGTCGCCGTTGTAGGGGACGTCGTGGACGAGGGTGCCGTCGCGGTCGAACAGCACCGCCCTGACCCGGTTCCCGGCCCCACTCACCGCGCCACCTCCCGCCAGGGACGGGCGCCCCGGTGCCGCCACAGCCCGGTCAGCCGGTACCAGGTGGCGGCGGGCGGGATGAGGGCGCTGGTGGCGAGCATGGTGGCGACCTCGTGCCGGGTGCGCGGCCCGGGCGCGATGCGGGCCCAGGCGAACTCGGCGGTGCCGGCGAGCCAGCCCAGGCCGGCCAGGACGGCGGCCCGGCGCCGTCCGGCCGCGGCCAGCACCCCGGCCGCGACACCGGCGCCCGTGAGGGCCAGGTGCGCCCGGATGCGGCCGCGCGGCGCGGCCGCCTTCTCCCACCAGTGGGGGCCGTGCAGGTACCGCATGAGCGCGTCGTCGGCGTTGCCGCGCTGGGCGCGCAGGGACACCCAGCGGTCGGCCGGCCGCACCGGGTGGCTGGTGGTGCGGCGGCCCTGCCGGATGCGCCAGCCGGCGTCCAGCACGCGCAGCGCGAGGTCGGCGTCCTCGCGGAAGGCGCGGCGGAAGCGTTCGTCGAAGCCGCCGACCTGCTGGAGGGCGTCGGTGCGGTAGGCCATGTCGGCGGTGATCCAGCGGGCCCGCGCCAGGCCCGCCGTGCCGCGCTCCCAGTCGGTGGGGCGCCGTTCGCCGGGCAGCGGCACGGCGATGACGCCCTGCACGCCCCCGGTGTCGGGAGTGGCGGCGGCCAGGTCCTGGGCGAGCTGCTCGCACCAGTGCGGGCCGACCTGCACGTCGTCGTCGAGGAAGGCGACCCACGGCGAGGTGACCGCGCGCCAGCCGGTGTTGCGGGCGGCGGCGGGCCCGCGGCCGCCACTGGTCAGGACGGTGGTGCGGGCGCGCAGCTCGGCGTCGAGCTCGCTCAAAGGGTGTTCCAGGGCGCCCGGTTCGGGGTCGGGCCGGTCGTCGACCACGACGATCTCGTCCGGCCTGGGCCCCGTCGCGGCGGTGAGCGCGGCGAGGCAGTCCGCGAGGGTGGCGCGGGCGAGTGTGGGGATCACGACGGCGTAGCCGCTCATGTGTAGGCCCTCCCGCGCCGCACCGCGAACGGGCCGATGGCGAGCAGGTCGACCGGCGCGGAGCCGAAGCACTCCAGCGCGTCGCGGGGGTCGTCGACCATGGGCCGGCCGGCGGTGTTGAGGCTGGTGTTGACGACGACGGGCAGCCCGGTGCGCCGCTCGAAGGCCCGCAGCATCCGCGCCACCAGCGGTTCCTGCCGCTCGTCGACGGTCTGGATGCGGGCGGTGCCGTCGACGTGCACGACGGCGGGGATGCGGTCGCGCCAGTCGCGGTGCACGTCGTGCACGAACAGCATGTACGGGCTGGGCAGCGGGCCGTCGAACAGTTCGTGGGCGCGTTCGGCGAGCACCATCGGCGCGACCGGCCGGAACTCCTCGCGGCCCTTGACCCGGTTCAGCCGCTCCAGGTTCTCCGCGCGGCCCGGGTGGGCGAGCAGGGAGCGGTGGCCCAGGGCGCGCGGCCCGTACTCGCTGCGGCCCTGGAACCAGGCGACCACGCCGTCGCGGGCCAGTTCCTCGGCGACGGTCTCGGCGATGTCGCCGGGCCGGTCGTAGGGGACGGCGGCCTCGTCCAGCCACCGTTTCAGCTCCTCGTCGCTCCAGCCGCGGCCGAGGTCGGCGCCGGGCATCGGCTCCACGGCGGCCTCCGTGCCGCAGGCGAGGTACAGGGCGCCGCCGAGGGCGGTGCCGGCGTCGCCGGCGGCGGGCTGGACCCACACGTGCCGGTACGGGCCCCGGGCGGCGATCTTGGAGTTGGCGACGCAGTTGAGGGCGACGCCGCCGGCCAGGGTGAGGGACTCGCCGCCGGCCTCGCGGTGCAGCCAGTGCACGAGTTCCAGCAGGGTCTCCTCCAGCACGGCCTGGGTACTGGCGGCGAGGTCGGCGTGGTCCTGGGTCCACGGCTCGCCCCGGGCGCGGGCCGGGGCGAGGGCGGCCCAGTCGACGCCACGGGCGCGGAAGCCGCCGTCGCCGGTGGCGTGCACGTGCTCGCGCAGCTCGGGCAGGAAGCGGGGCTTGCCGTAGGAGGCGAGGGCCATGACCTTGTACTCGTCGCTGCTGCGCAGGAAGCCGAGGTGTTCGGTGAGCTCCTCGTAGACCAGGCCGAGGGAGTCGGGCAGGGCCTGCGCGGCGAGCGTGTCGAGGGTGCCGTCGTGGAAGCGTCCGGCCAGGTGGGAGGCGGCCTCGCCGCGGCCGTCCAGGACGAGGACGGCGCTGTCGGGGTGCGGGGAGGCGGGCCCGGCGGAGCAGGCGTGCGCCACGTGGTGCGGGACGAAGACGACCTTGGCCGGGTCCAGGCCGGGCAGTGCCTCGGCGAGGAACTCCGGGGCGCGGCGGGCGTATTCCAGGCGCAGCGGGTCCCACGGGTCGGACAGGCCCAGCTCGCGGGCGGGCCGGGCGAGCGCGGGGTCGAAGGAGTAGGTGACGGCGTCCAGGTCGGCGGGGCGCAGTCCGGCCTGTTCCAGACACCAGCGGGCGGACAGTTCGGGCAGCTCCCATGCGGAGAACGGCACCGGGCGTTTGCCGTGCTTGCGCCTGCTGAAGCGCTCCTCCTCGGCTGCCGCGACGATACGGCCGTCGACGACGAGCGCGGCAGCCGGGTCGTGGAACAGGGCGTTGATACCAAGGATGCGCATGGGGCCGCTCCGTCCTGTTCGACTGCTGGGGCTCCGGTGCACCGGGTGCCGCGCCGCAGTTGTCTCAAACACCTGAAGCCAGCTCAATTACAGAGCGTCACCGTCGAGGGCATGAAGAGATCACGCGGCGGCGGTACGGGCCTGCGCGAACCAGTCGACGGTGCGTTCCAGCCCCTCGGTCCAGGGCACGCGGGGCCGCCAGCCGAGCCGCTCGCGGGCCAGGGTGGTGTCGGGGCGGCGGCGGCCGGGGTCGTCGACGGGCCGTTCGACGAAGCGGATGCGGGAGGCGGAGCCGGTGAGCTCGACGATGCGGCGGGCCAGCTCCAGCATGGTGATCTCGTCGGTGCCGCCGATGTTGACCGGCCCGGTCTCGTGGGAGGCGGCGAGGGCGAGGACGCCGTCGACGGTGTCGTCGACGTAGCACAGCGAGCGGGTCTGGCTGCCGTCGCCGGCGACGGTGAGCGGCTCCCCGGCCAGGGCCTGCGCGATGAAGGTGGGCACGGCGCGGCCGTCCCCGGTGCGCATGCGCGGGCCGTAGGTGTTGAAGATGCGGACGATGGCGGTGTCGGTGGCGTGCGCCCGGCGGTGCGCGGTGACCAGGGCCTCGGCGAACCGCTTGGACTCGTCGTACACGCTGCGCGGGCCGATCGGGTTGACGTTGCCCCAGTACGTCTCCCGCTGCGGGTGCTCCAGCGGGTCGCCGTACACCTCGGAGGTGGAGGCGAGCAGGAAGCGGGCCCCGTCGGCGCGGGCGCGCTCGAGCGCGTTGCGGGTGCCGGTGCTGCCCACCTCCAGGGTCTCCAGGGGCAGTCGCAGGTAGTCGGCGGGTGAGGCGGGGCAGGCGAAGTGCAGGACCAGGTCGAACCGGCCGGGCAGGGCGCGTACGGCCGCCGGGTCGGTGACGTCGGCGTGCACGAAGCGGAAGCCGGGCCGCTGCTCCAGCTCGACGACGTTGACGCGGGAGCCGGTGCACAGGTTGTCCAGGCACACCACCTCGGTGCCCTGCTCGACCAGCCGTGCGCACAGGTGCGACCCCACGAATCCGGCTCCGCCGGTGACCAGAGCCCGGCGCCATGCGTGTCCGTTCACGGGGCTCTCCTCCCTCTCGCCCGACACTTGCGTGTCGGCGCGAGTAACCCTGTGACGGGGTGCGCACACATGACGCCACCCTCATTCGATCACTCGTGCGATTTTTTGTCCGGCAGGGAGGGCGGTGACGCACGAGCGACCGAAGAACTGGAGAGCTGTGCGTGACCGTTCGATCGCTGTCAGTCGCCGATATGGCGCCGTGCGGGCCCTCGGTTTCTCTACGATCACTCCATGGTCGACTTCCGCCTCGAACGCACGGTGCCGCTCCCCCTCGACGAGACCTGGCGCCGGCTGACCGAGTGGCCCCGGCACGGCGACGCCGTCCCCCTGACCCGGGTCACCGTGGCGCCCGGGCCGCCCACGCGCGAGGGCACGCTGGTGGTGGCGCGTTCGGGGATCGGCCCGTTCGCCTTCGCCGACCCGATGGAGGTGACGGTCTGGCGGCCGCCCGCGGACGGCACGGACGGCCTGTGCCGCCTGGAGAAACGCGGCCGGGTGGTCCTCGGCTGGGCCGAGATCGAGGTGCGGCCGGGGCCCGGCGGCCGCACCCGCGTGGTGTGGCGGGAGGAGCTGCGGGTGCGGTTCCTGCCCTCCGCCTTCGACGGGCTGCTGCGCGCCACGTCCCGGGCGGTGTTCGGCCGGGCGGTGAACCGGCTGCTGCGGCGGCCCTGATACGGAGGCTCCGGCACCGGGGTTCTGCCGCTGAGGTCCCGGTGCCGGAGGTCTGCAGCCGAGGCCCCCGGCACCGGAGCCCCGCCGCAGAGATCCCGGTGCCGGAGCCCCGCGCTGAGGCCCCGGTCCGGGTCCGGCGTCAGTTCTCCGGCGTCAGTCCTTGCGGCCCGTCGCCGCCACCGTCACCCCCAGGCCGATCATGGTCAGCCCGCCGATGCCCCCGACGGCGGACAGCCGCCGCGGGGAGCGCGCGAACCACTCCCGCGCGCCGGCCGCGACCAGCCCCCACACGCTGTCGGACGCGATCGCGATGGCGTTGAAGACCAGGCCGAGCAGCAGCATCTGCAGCACGACGTGCCCGCGGTCGCGGTCCACGAACTGGGGCAGTACGGCGGCGAAGAACACGATCGTCTTCGGGTTGGCCACCCCCACCGCGAACCCCTCCCCCAGCGTGCGCAGCCCGCCGCGCGCCGCGGGCACCCCCTCGGCGGCGAACGCGGCCCGCAGCGACCCGCGCCGCCGCCACGCCTTGACGCCGAGGTACACCAGGTAGGCGGCGCCCGCGAGCTTCAGCACGGTGAAGACCAGCACCGAGCGCTCCACCACCGTCCCGATCCCCAGCGCCACCGCCAGGACCAGCACGTAGGCGCCCAGCGTGTTGCCGACCACGGTCGTCAGCGCCGCCCGGCGCCCGTGCGCCAGGGCGCGCCCGATGACGAACAGCACGCTCGGACCGGGAATCACGATCAGCAGGAACGACATCGCCGCGAAGGCGAGCAGACGGTCGGTGGGAACCATGGATGCATGCAAGCACGGGAACCGTCCCTGGCGGCAAGCCTTTTTCCGCACTCGGCCATCCGCCCCCGCGGCATCGCCCTGGTCCGGCCGGCGGGCACCGGCGATCGTGGGGGGACCCTGGGTTCGCCGCAGGAGCGGTCGCCGCTTTCGACGCCGCGTCCGCGTAACCACCGCCGCAGGTGGGAGCAGTCGTAGCACGTGTCGCCGTGGAGCTCGCCGAGCCTGCGCCGCCAGTGGACTCCACCTGTGGATCGTGATCCGAGACGGGCCCGTCGGCAAGAGACGGCCGTTATGCCGGCCACGTTCCGTCGCGCATGACGACTCTCCCGCGCAGTTCCGGCTCGCCGCGCCAAGCGCGCACCGTCCCCGGGACCACGCGTACGTACAGGAAGGACCCCTCCTCCACGCGCGGATCCCACCCGAACTTGTCGGTGAACGCCTCCGCTGCGTCTTCGGGCACCTCCTGGTCCGGGAAGCACTCCGCCTCGCCCTGGAGGAGCACCACGTCGAAGGTGTCCGGCAGCGCCAGGCGTACGCGCGGCTCTTTGCGGACGTTCCGCGCAGTCGCGGAAGCGGCGCTGGTGCACATCCACACCGCTCGCCCGTCCCACGAGAACCACAGCGGCACCTGGTGCGGCCCGTGATCAGGGTGAGCCGTCGACACCCATACGTCCCGCTCGGTGACGAGCCGCTCCAGAGTGTCGCGTATACGCTCCGCCGTCCGGCGACGAACGGTTCCCGTGGTCTCCATGGGGTCCGACCCCAGCCAGCAGGCGCGAAGCGCGCCTGAGGCGCAGGACCTACTCCCAGCGACCGATGGACCCCTCGGCGTTCGGCTCGGGGCGACCGACTTCGGTGCTCGGGGTGGCCGGCTGCAGTGCTCGGTCATGTGTGCATGCTTGTCTCCGGTAGTGGCCATGCTTGTCTCCGGTAGTGGCCATGCCTGTCTCCGGTAGTGGCCATGCTTGTCTCCGGTAGTGGAGCGGTGGCCGGTCGGCTGCTGGATCCGCTCGGGCTCACCCGCCTACGCCACCGCCTCCGGGTGCCGTGTGGTGTGGATGGGTGCGGTGCCGCCGGTCAGCGGTGTGCCGCTGCCGCCGTGCCGGGCGGCGACGATCTCCGCCGCGATCGACACCGCGGTCTCCTGCGGGGTGCGGGCGCCCAGGTCCAGGCCGATCGGGGAGCGCAGCCGGGCCAGCTCCCGCTCGCTCACGCCGGCCTCGCGCAGGCGGCGGGCGCGGTCGCGGTGGGTGCGGCGCGAGCCCATGGCGCCGACGTAGGCGACCGGCAGCCGCAGCGCCAGCCGCAGCAGCGGCACGTCGAACCTGGCGTCGTGGGTGAGCACGCACAGCACGGTGCGGGCGTCCACCCCGGTGCGCGCCAGGTAGCGGTGCGGCCAGTCCACCACCACCTCGTCGGCGTCGGGGAAGCGGGCCGCGGTGGCGAAGACCGGGCGGGCGTCGCACACCGTGACCCGGTAGCCCAAAAACCGGCCGATGCCCACCAGCGCGGCGGCGAAGTCCACCGCCCCGAAGACGATCATCCGCGGCGGCGGGGCGCTCACCTCCACCAGCACCGTCAGGCCGCCGGGGCAGCCGGAGCCGTCCGCCGCGAGCTCCACGGTGCCGGTGCGGCCGGCCGCCAGCAGGGCCCGGGCCTGGGCGGCGGCCGTGCGGTCCAGCGCCGCGCCGCCGCCCAGCCCGCCGGTGTGGCTCCCGTCGGGGCGCACCAGCAGCGCCCCGCCCAGTCGGTCCGCCGGGCCGGCCACGACGCGGGCCAGCGCGGCCGGCTCGCCGCGCGCGGCGGCGGCCAGCGCGCGGGCGAGCACCGCGCGCGCCGGATCGGCCGCCCGCACCGGGGTGACCAGGACCTCGACGGTGCCGCCGCAGGTCAGGCCCACGGCGAAGGCGTCGTCGTCGCTATAGCCGAAGCGCTCCACCCGCACCGCGCCGTCCGCCAGCGCCTGCCGGCACAGCTCGTAGACCGCGCCCTCCACACAGCCGCCGGACACCGAGCCGACCGCCGTGCCCTCAGCGTCCACCGCCAGCGCCGCCCCCACACCGCGCGGCGCACTGCCGCCCACCGCCACCACGGTCGCCACGGCGAAGTCACGGCCCTGCGCCACCCACCGGTGCAACTCCTCGGCGATGTCCAGCATGTCTCGGTCTCCTTCGAGAACTGCGGCGGCGGGGCGGGCTGCGGGCGGCGGCACCCGCGCCGGTGCCGCCGCGCGTCTCACGCGGTTCCGGTCAGGTGCTCGGGGCGTACCGGCGTCCTGTTCAGCTCCAGCCCGGTGGCGTTCCGGATCGCCGCGAGGACGGCCGGGGTCGACGACAGGGTCGGGGCCTCGCCGACGCCGCGCAGCCCGTAGGGGGCGTGGTCGTCGGCGAGTTCGAGCAGGTCGACGGGGATGGTCGGCGTGTCGAGGAGGGTGGGGATGAGGTAGTCGGTGAAGGAGGGGTTGCGCACCTTCGCCGTGTGCGGGTCGACGACGATCTCCTCCATGAGGGCGATGCCCAGGCCCTGGGTGGTGCCGCCCTGGATCTGGCCCACCACCGACAGCGGGTTGAGCGCCTTGCCCACGTCCTGGGCGCAGGCGAGTTCGATCACCTTCACCAGGCCCAGCTCCGTGTCGACCTCGACGACGGCGCGGTGCGCGGCGAAGGAGTACTGGACGTGGCCGTTGCCCTGGCCGGTGCGCGGGTCGAAGGGCTCGGTGGGGCGGTGCCGCCACTCCTGCTCGACCTCGACGGCCTCCTCGCCGAGGACGTCCACCAGGTCGGCGAGCACCTCGCCGCCGTCGGTGACGACCTTGCCGCCCTCCAGCAGCAACTCGGCCGTGGCCCAGGCCGGGTGGCGGGAGCCGAACCTGCGGCGGCCGAGCTCCAGCACCTTCTCGCGGACGAGGCCGCAGGCGTTCCTGATCGCGCCGCCGGTGACGTACGTCTGCCGCGAGGCCGAGGTGGAGCCGGCGCTGCCCACCCGGGTGTCCGCGGGGTGGATCGTCACCTGCGCCACGCCCAGCTCGGTGCGGGCGATCTGCGCGTGCACGGTGACGCCGCCCTGGCCGACCTCCGCCATCGCCGTGTGCACGGTGACGACCGGTTCGCCGCCGGCCACTTCGAGGCGCACCCGCGCGGTGGAGTAGTCGTCGAAGCCCTCGGAGAAGCCGACGTTCTTGATGCCGACCGCGTAGCCGACCCCGCGGACGACGCCCTCGCCGTGCGTGGTGTTGGACAGGCCGCCGGGGAGCTGCCGTACGTCGACGCCCTCGCTGCTCTCCCACTGGCGCTCCGGCGGCATCGGCATCGCCTTGACCCGGCGCAGGAGTTCGGCGACCGGCGCCGGGGAGTCGACGACCTGCCCGGTGGGCATCCGCGTGCCCTGCTCCATGGCGTTGAGCCGCCGGAACTCCACCGGGTCCATCCCGAGCCGCTGCGCCACCTTGTCCATCTGCGCCTCGTAGGCGAAGCACGCCTGGACCGCGCCGAAGCCGCGCATGGCGCCGCAGGGCGGGTTGTTGGTGTAGAGGGCGAGGGCCTCGATGTCGACGTCGTCGACGGCGTACGGCCCGACGCCGAGCGAGGCGGCGTTGCCGACGACGGCGGGAGAGGAGGAGGCGTACGCGCCGCCGTCGAGGACGATGCGGGCCTTGACGTGGGTGAGTCTGCCGTCCTTCGTGGCGCCGTGCTCGTAGCGCAGGGTGGCCGGGTGGCGGTGGACGTGGCCGAAGAAGGACTCGAAACGGTTGTAGACGATCTTGACGGGTTTGCCGGTGCGGAGCGCCAGCAGGCAGGCGTGGATCTGCATGGAGAGGTCCTCGCGGCCGCCGAACGCGCCGCCGACGCCGGCCAGCGTCATGCGGATCTTCTCCGGGGGCAGGCCCAGCACGGGCGCCATCTGGCGCAGGTCGCTGTGCAGCCACTGGGTGGCGATGTAGAGGTGGACGCCGCCGTCCTCCTCCGGCACGGCGAGGCCGGACTCGGGGCCGAGGAAGGCCTGGTCCTGCATGCCGAAGTGGTACTCGCCCGTCACGATCACGTCCGCGCGCCGGCGTGCCTCCTCGACGTCGCCGCGCACGACGGGCTGGCGGTGGACGATGTTGGGGTGCGGGACGTGGCCGGCGTGGTCGTCGGTGCGGTTGTCGTGGATCAGGACGGCGTCCGGGGCCAGGGCGGAGGACTCGTCGGTGACGACGGGCAGCTCCCGGTAGCCGACCCTGATTCTGGCGGCGGCGCGGCGGGCCGTCTCCGGGTGGTCGGCGGCGACGATCGCGACCGGCTCGCCGTGGTGGCGCACCCTGCGGTGCGCGAGGACCGGGGTGTCCCGGATCTCCAGGCCGTAGTGCCGCACCTCGGTCGGCAGGTCGTCGTAGGTCATGACGGCGTACACGCCGGGCAGCGCGAGGGCCTCGCCGGTGTCGAGGGAGACGATCTCGGCGTGGGCCAGCGGGGAGCGCAGGATGTGGCCCCACAGCATGTCCTCGTGCCACATGTCGGACGAGTACGCGAACTCGCCGGTGACCTTGAGGACGCCGTCCGGGCGGAGCGTGGACTCGCCGACGCCGCCCCTGGTCCGCGCGCCCTGGGTGATCTTCGTGGGTGCGTTGGCCGCCATCGTCACGCCTCCCCGGCCTGCCGGGCGGCCGCGAGGCGGACCGCGTCCATGATCTTCTCGTAGCCGGTGCAGCGGCACAGGTTGCCCGAGAGGGCCTCGCGGATGTCGGCGTCGGTCGGGTCGGGGTGGCGCTCCAGCAGCTCGTCGGCGGCGACCAGCAGGCCGGGGGTGCAGAAGCCGCACTGGACGGCGCCGGCGTCGACGAACGCCTGCTGGACCGGGGAGAGGCCGGTGCCCTCGCCGGTCCGCGGGTCCGGGGAAAGTCCGGTGCCCTCGCCGGTCCGCGGGTCCGGAGAGAGGCCGGCTCCCTCGCCGGTCCGCGGGTCCGGAGAGAGCCCGGTTCCCTCGCCGGTCCGCGGGTCCGGCCGCCCGTCCCGGGCGCGGGCGCCGCGGGCGCGCCGCCGGGCGTGGTCGGCGAGCCCCTCCACGGTCAGGATCTCGCGGCCCTCCGCCTGCCCGGCGGCCACCAGGCACGCGCACACCGGCACGCCGTCCAGGCGGACCGTGCAGGAGCCGCACTCGCCCTGCTCGCAGGCGTTCTTGGAGCCGGGCAGGCCCAGGCGCTCGCGCAGCACGTACAGCAGGGACTCGCCCTCCCACACGTCGTCGGCCTCCTGGCGTCGTCCGTTGACGGTGAAACTGACGCGCATTACGCGGCGCCTCCCTTCCGGTGTGCGGTGCGGGCGGTGCCGCGGTAGGACTCCCAGGTCCACGCCAGCGTGCGGCGGGCCAGGACGCCGACCGCGTGGCGGCGGTAGCCCGCGGTGCCGCGCACGTCGTCGATCGGGGTGCAGGCGGCCGAGCACAGCCGCGCGAACTGTCCGGCGACCGACGGGGGGACGGGCCTGCCGTTGTCCCAGAAGCCGCCCTCCTCCAGCGCGGCGGTCAGGAACTCCTCGGCGGCCCGCGCCCGGATCGGGGTGGGCGCGGCCGAGCCGATGCCGGTGCGCACGGTGCGGGTGGCGGGGTGCAGGGCGAGGCCGAAGGCGCACACGGCGATCACCATGGCGTTTCTCGTGCCCACCTTGGCGTACTGCTGCGGGCCGTCCGCCTTCCTGACGTGCACGGCGCGGATCAGCTCGTCCGGGGCGAGCGCGTTGCGCTTGACGCCGGTGTAGAACGCGTCGATCGGAATCATGCGGGTGCCGCGCACCGACTGCGCCTCGACCTCGGCGCCGGCGGCGAGCAGAGCCGGGTGGGCGTCGCCGGCCGGGGAGGCGGTGCCGAGGTTGCCGCCGACGCCGCCGCGGTTGCGGATCTGCGGGGAGGCCACGGTGTGCGAGGCGAGCGCGAGGCCGGGCAGTTCGGCCCGCAGGTGCTCCATGACGTGCGCGTACGGCACACCGGCGCCGAGCCGCACGGTGTCCTCGCCGACCTCCCACGCGTACAGGTCGCCGATGCGGTTGAGGTCCATCAGGTACTCGGGCCGGCGGTGGCCGAAATTGATCTCGACCATCACGTCGGTGCCGCCCGCGATCGGCACGGCGGAGGGATGCTCGGCCTTCACGGCGAGCGCCTCCTCCCAGCTGGCGGGGCGCAGGAAGTCCATGACCGGCTCTTTCCTCTGCTCGTCTGCTCGTCGGTCGTACGGATCGAGCCGGATCGGGCGCGGCGGGCCCGGCTCGTTCATGTGCTGTTCACGGGGAATGGCCTCAGTACACCGCTCCGTACTCCACAGGGGTCAGTCACCGAAGCCATGAAGGAGTTGGCTGGTCGGCGAGATCGTCTTGTAGATTCGTCCGAAGAGATGCCCACGGTGACCCTTGTGCGCTCCTGCGGAAGCACAAGAAGCGGGCGACTGATGCGAGACAAGGAACGGCGGCGACGAGAATGCGGCTGCGCGCACTGCTGGAGACCGACGCGCTGGGCCTGAAGCTCCTCGGCGGCGAGGACGAACTGGACCGTACCGTCCGCGGGGTGATGACCACCGACCTGCGGGACCCCAGCCGCTACCTCTCCGGCGGCGAACTGGTGCTGACCGGGCTGGCCTGGCGCCGGGACGCCGCGGACTCCGAGCCGTTCGTGCGGATCCTGGTGCGGAACGGGGTGGCGGCGCTGGCGGCGGGCGAGGCCGAGCTCGGGGACGTTCCCGAGGACCTGGTGGCGGCCTGCGCCAAGCACCGGCTGCCGCTGTTCTCGGTGCACGAGTCGGTGGCGTTCGCGACGATCACCGAGCACATCGTGCGGCAGGTGTCCGGGGAGCGCGCCGGAGACCTCGCGGCCGTCGTCGACCGGCACCGGCGGATGATGACCTCCGGCCCGGCCGGCGCCGATGTCGTCCTCGACCTGCTCCGCTCCGACCTGGACCTGCGGGCCTGGGTGCTGTCGCCCACCGGGCGCCTGGTCGCCGGGCCCAGCGAGGCGGGGCCCGCGCTGCCCGCCGAGCTGTGCGGCAGGCTGGCCGCGGAGCACCTGGCCGCCGCCCGCGCCGGCCGCCGCGGCCCGCACCGGGTGACCGTGGGCGGCACGACGTACTCACTCTTCCCGGTGCGCGGCGGTCGCGACCCGCAGGCCGCCCGGGACGTGCGCGAGACCGTCCGGGACGTGCGCGGGACGGTGCTGTCGGACTGGCTGCTGGCCGTCGAGGCGGACGCCGGGGACTGGCCGGAGGAACGGCTGGATCTGCTGCACGGGGTCACGCAGCTCATCGCGGTCGAGCGGGACCGGCGGGACGCGGCGCGCACGGTGCGGCGGCGGCTCGCGCAGGAGGTGCTGGAGCTGGTGCAGACCGGCGCGGCGCCCGCCGAGATCGCCGCCCGCCTGCGGGTCGCGGCCCCGGTGCTGCTGCCCGGGCTGGGCACGGCCCCGCACTGGCAGGTGGTCGTCGCCCGCGTCGAGTGGTCCGGGCGCGGCGCCGGGGACGACACCGGGGACGACGCCGGCAGCGGCCCGGTCGCCCAGGCGCTGCTGGAGGAGCTGCTCGTCGGTCTCGTCCCGGCCGGCGCGGACTCCCCGGACGGGGGCTACTCCCCCGCCCCGGGCTCCGACCCCTCCGACCGTGTCGCCGTCGCCCACACCGGCGGCGAGGCCGTCGCCCTCGTCCCGCTCCCGGCGGACGGCGCGGAGCACGGCGGCGCGGAGACGGGCGCCGTCACGGAGGCGCTGCCGGCCCCGGTGCGGGACGCGCTCGCCGCCGGTCTGGACGAGGACGGGCGCATCACGCTCGGCGTGAGCGCGGTCGTGCACTCGGCGGAGGGGCTGCGCGGCGCGCTGGAGGAGGCCCGGCACGCCCGCCGGGTGGCCGCCGCCCGCCCCGGCCGGGTCACCGCCGCCGGCCACCAGGAGCTGGCCTCGCACGTGCTGCTGCTGCCGTTCGTGCCGGACGACGTGCGCCGTGCCTTCACCGCGCGGCTGCTGGACCCGCTGCGCGACTACGACCGGCGGCACCGCGCCGAGCTGATCCCCACCCTGGTGGCCTTCCTCGACTGCGACGGCTCCTGGACGCGCTGCGCGACCCGGCTCCACCTGCACGTCAACACGCTGCGCTACCGCATCGGCCGGATCGAGCAGTTGACGGGGCGTGACCTCTCCCGCCTGGAGGACAAGCTCGATTTCTTCCTGGCGCTGCGGATGAGCTGACCGCCGGGACGGCCCGGCGCCCCCGGACTTTGTGAAATCCTTCACCCGCCCCCTTGGCCCGCCCCGGCGATTGGTGCTGGAATGCCGCCACCAACCAAAGCTCAAAGGCGCGCTCGGGAGGGCAACGTGGCGCATACCGCCATGTCTGGTACGGGAACGACCGCCGGTGACGATCCGCTCCAGACCGCGGTATGGCGGCTGCGCTCGCGCGGCTGCTGGGCCGACGCGGCCGCACTGCTCCGGCCGGTCACCGCCGCGGCCGCGCTGCAGCGGGCGTCGCTGCTGGTGGAGCGGTGTCTGTACACCGAGTCGGGCTGGGCGGAGGCGGAGGACGCGCTGCGCGCGGCGGAGGCGCTGGCCCACGACGACGAGGAGCGCGGCGCGGCCGCTTGTGAACGCGGGTACTTGGCCTACGCCGCCACGCTGCACGGCGTGCGGGACCGGGCCGACGAGGCGCGTGCCGCGCTCGGCCGGGCGGCGGCGCTGATCCCGCCGGAGGCGCCGGCCCGCGCCCTGCTCGACTTCCGCCGCGGCCTGCTCGCCGAGAACCTCACCCGCTCCCCGCAGGCCGCCCTCGCCGCCTACCGGCGCGCCCACGCCGGCGCCATCGCCCACGCCGACCCGCTGCTGCTGTCGTTCACCTGGCGCCACCTCGCCGGGCTCGCGCTGCGCGACGGCGACCTCGCCGAGGCGCGCCACGGTTTCTCCGAGTCCCTGCGCATCCGCGAGGAGCTGGGCTATCTCGTCGGCACCGCCCCGGCGCTGGTCTCGCTCGCCGACACCGAGTCCGACCCGGAGGCGTCCCGGCTGCGCGCGGAGGCGCGCCGGCTGTTCCGGCTGCTCGGGGGCGTACCGACCTGGCTGGCCCGGCAGCTCGCGCCGCCGGCGGCGGGCGCGGCGACGGCCTGAGCCGCCGCGGAGCATCCGGGGCCTCCCCTCGCGCCCGGATCCGGGATGCGGGATGTGCTTCGGTCAGGGGCCCACCGGCCGGGCCGGGTGCTCCCCTCGTGCCCGGGTCCGGGAAGAAGCCCCGGGCGCGAGGGAGGCCCGCCCTGGGCGCGAGGGAGGCCCGCCCTGGGCGCGAGGGAGGCCCGCCCTGGGCACGAGGGAGGCCCGCCCTGGGCACGAGGGAGGCCGCCTCGGGCACGGGGGAAGTGCTCAGCCCGCCGCCCCCGCGAAGTGCTCCCGCACCAGTTCCCGTACGACCTCCACGTCCCGGGCGATCAGGGCGTCGAGGAGGGCGGTGTGCTCGTGCGCGTCGGCGACGAGTGCGGCGCGGGCGTGGGGGCCGGTGCCGGGGCCGACCAGGGGCCACTGGGCGCGGCGGTGCAGGTCCTCGGCGATACGGACCAGCTGCTCGTTGCCGGCGAGGGAGAGGACGGCGCGGTGGAAGGCGCGGTCGGCCTCGGCGTAGGTGGCCCGGCAGCCGGTGGACGCGGCGCGCACGGTCGCCTCGGCCAGGGGACGCAGGCCGGCCCACCGCTCGGCGGGGACCGTACGGGCCAGGCGCAGCATGACCGGCACCTCGATCAGGGCCCGCACCTCGGCCAGCTCGGCCAGTTCGCGGGCGCCGCGGCGCACCACGCGGAAGCCGCGGTTGGGCACCACCTCGACGGCGCCCTCGAGGGCGAGCTGCTGCATGGCCTCCCGCACGGGCGTGGCGGAGACGCCGAAGCGGTCGCCGAGTGCGGGGGCGGAGTACACCTCGCCCGGACGCAGTTCGCCGGAGACGAGCGCGGCGCGCAGGGCGGCGAGGATCTGCCCGCGCACGGAGGGGCGCTGCACCACCGGCCGCGCCGGCTCGCTCCCGGGTGTCCGCAGGGGCCGCTCGGCGTGGGTGTGCTCGCCGCGCGCCCCGGAGGCGGCCGCCGTGCGCTCGCGCTCCGGTTCCGGGGCGCGCGGCTGCTGGGGCGGGACCCGGGGCGCCGGCCGGGCGTCCCGGGGCCGGCTGCCGAGGTCGTCGCGGCTCCGCGCCCGGGGCATCCCCGTCCCGGTGGAGCCCTGCACGCCCTGGTTCACGGGGTCCTCCTCCGGGCTTGTCGGTACTTGGGGTCATTACGGCCGGTTGTTACTCAGCCGTCAAGCACCTTAGGCGCAGAACGCGACAGTTCAAATCCGGACCTCCCGAACGGGGCGGGCCCTGCCGTCCGGAACCGGTCCCCGGCGCGGCGGGGCGACGGCGTGCACCCGTGGCCGTTCAGCCGTTCAGCAGCCGTTCGACCGTTCCCCCGATCCCGATCCCGATCCCGGCCCCGACCCCGGCCCCGACCCCGGCCCCGGCTTCGGCCGCGCCCGGACGAGGGGACTGGTTCGCCCGCCCGGCGAGGACCCCGTAAGATCACCCCGGTCCCGGAAGCACCTTCGATCACAGGTGATTCACCCTTCCCTCACCTGTCGCGGGAACTTTCCCGGGAACCGCTCGTACCGGTACTCTTATTCGAACTCAACTCCCGCCCCTCAAGCGGCAGTTCGAGCGGAACGCTGCCCTGGGCAACCCCTTGCACCTCGTTGGCGGCCTCTTGCCCCGAAACCCCCTGAGGGACGGCGGGATTGGGCCACTATGGCGGGCGTTACGCCCTATCCCAATGCAAGGGACCCCAGATGAGACTGACCGACATATCGCTGAACTGGCTGCTTCCGGGCGCCGTGCTGCTCCTGGGCATGCTGGCGGCGGTGGCGGTGCTCGCGCGCGGCAAGCGCTCCTCCGGGGAGCACGCGAAGACGGAAGACTCGTGGGAGCGCGCCGAGGAGCGCCGCAGGCGCAAGGAGGCCATCTACGGCACGGCCTCCTACGTGCTGCTGTTCTGCTGTGCGGCGGTGGCCGCCGCCCTCTCCTTCCACGGCCTGGTCGGCTTCGGCCGGCAGAACCTCGGCCTCACCGGCGGCTGGGAGTACCTGGTGCCGTTCGGCCTGGACGGGGCGGCCATGTTCTGCTCGGTGCTCGCGGTGCGCGAGGCGAGCCACGGTGACGCGGCGCTCGGCTCCCGGATCCTCGTGTGGACGTTCGCGGGCGCGGCGGCCTGGTTCAACTGGGTGCACGCGCCCAGGGGCCTGGGCCACGCGGGGGCGCCGCAGTTCTTCGCCGGCATGTCCCTGTCCGCGGCGGTGCTGTTCGACCGGGCGCTGAAGCAGACCCGCCGGGCCGCGCTGCGCGAGCAGGGCCTGATTCCGCGGCCGCTGCCGCAGATCCGCATCGTGCGCTGGCTGCGGGCGCCGCGCGAGACCTACCGGGCCTGGTCGCTGATGCTCCTGGAGGGCGTGCGCAGCCTGGACGAGGCCGTGGAGGAGGTGCGCGAGGACAAGCGCCAGAAGGAGGAGGCGCGCCGGCTGCGCCGCGAGCAGCAGCGTGTGGAGCGGGCGCACCTGAAGGCGCTCAGCCGGGGTCACCGCGGTCTCATCGGCCGGGGCGGCCGGGAGCTGGAGGCGCCGGCCGCCGAGCGCGGTGCCGAGCGGGCCTCCGCGGAGCCCGCCATATCCACCGCGGAGCCGCTGCCGGTGCGCGCCCGGGCCTCCCTGCAGCCGGTGCGGTCCGGTTCCGAGCCGGTCACCGTCGACCTCACCGCGGAGGACGACACCATGGCGCTGCCGCGCCTGGACTCCCTGGAGCGCAAGCTCAAGGATCTTGAGCAGCAGTTCGGTTAGACACGGCGTCCCGGGCGTTCTCCGGGCACTCTCCGGGCGTTCTCCGGGCGCCGGCGCGCGGAAGGGGCGCGGCAGTGACTGCCGCGCCCCTTCCGCTTGCGCGCCGTTCGGGCCGTCGGCCGCGCTCAGGCGGCGTCGGCGCCGAGTTCGAACCACACGACCTTGCTGCCCGGCCCCTGCGGCCGTACCCCCCACGCGTCCGCGAGGGACTGCACGAGGACCAGGCCCCGCCCGTTCGTGCCCTCGTCGTCCGGGACCTCGGGAAGGCGCGGCCTCGGCCGGCGCGCCGTGAAGTCCTGCACCTCCACGCGGAGCCGGCGCGGTTCGACGACCGCGGTCAGGACCGCGTCCTGGCCGGTGTGCACGAGCGCGTTGGTGACGAGTTCGCTGGTGAGCAGTTCCGCTATCTCCGACGTTCCGGGCCGGCCCCAGTGCCGCAGCAGTTCGCGCAGCGCCCGGCGCGCCTCGGGCACCGCCCGCAGGTCCGACCGCCCCAACCGGCGTGTCATCCGGGGCGGTTGTACCCGTTCCGCGGTGCCGTCGACCCGATCCTCCACCGTCTTCGCCGAGGAGGCCCCGATGGTGCCGGGACCGCCGCCGCCTCCTCGTACCTGCCTCTCCATGTCCCCCGCCCGCGTGCCGATGTCGGTTTCCCTCCTGCTCGAACACGTTCACGGGAATCCATGCCCCGTGAGCCACGTGCCAGTCATGCGCGCGGCGCGACGGCCGGATGTTCGGCCACCGCGCCACCCCGCTGACGGTCCGTCACCTCCGGTGCGCGCCGCCGTATCGGCCGGCACGCGCCCGCCGGGGCGCCGGTCGCACGCCGTACGCCCGGCCGGGCGCCCCTCGCGCGGGGACTGGGCCCGACGCCGCTCCCCGCGCGCCGCGTCCCACCGGGCCGAAGCCCCGCCCGGCCCCGCCGTCCCGCACAAATCCCCAGGTCGGCCCGGCGCGTCGGACCACCGCGGGGGACCCGGCCCGGCCCGACGGCCCGTCGGACACCTGCCGAAGTCCCGGACAGGGCGCCGACCGCCCTCCGCGGACGCCCCCGAGCACGCCCCTCGCGCACCGCCTCGGCCACCGCGCGCTCCCCCTGCCGCCACATGCGCGCACCGAACGGCGTTCTGGCCGGAAGTCGTCGTCCGCCGGGGCGGTCCGCGCGCCCCGCACCGCGCTCGCGGACGACGAACCGCGCGGGGCGCGCGGCGGGAACACCGCCCTCCGGCACGGCGGCGGGAACGGCCGACGCACCCCCGCGGCCACGACACGCCCCACGGCCACGGCACACCCCGGCGACCACGCCGCGCCACGACGGTCGCGGCATGCCCCGGCGACCACAGCGCACCCCGCCGATCACCGCACGCCCCGGCGACCACGGCGCACCCCGCCGATCACCGCACGCCCCGGCGACCACAGCGCACCCCGCCGATCACCGCACGCCCCGGCGACCACGGCGCACCCCGCCGATCACCGCACGCCCCGGCGACCACGGCGCACCCCGCCGATCACCACACGCCCCGGCGACCACGGCGCACTCCGCCGATCACCACACGCCACGCCGATCACGGCACGTCGCGACGGTCACGCGGTCCGGACGTCGCGGCGGCTCACGCCTCCCACACGGCGGCGGCCGTACGGTCGTCCGCGTACCCCTCGACCCGTACCCGCACGTCCGTCAGGAACGCCGCCAGGTCCGGCGGCCCGGCCGCCGACCACCGCGCGCCCAGGTGGGCGCCGAGTCCCGGCTCGTCGCGCAGCGGGTCCGCCAGGCCGCCGGTGCACAGCAGCAGCGTGTCGCCGGGGCGGGCGATCGAGGCGCGGAAGCGGAAGGGCTCGCGGGGCGGGGCGGCGGCCGGCTCGTACGGGCTCGGCGGTCTGGGGATCCCCAGGTCCAGGGTGAGCCGGTCCCCCTCGGGCGTCTCGGCCGGCGGCCCTCCGAACCCCACGACCGGGCCGCCGGACAGCTCGCCGGCCGGGGGCTCGATGTCCTGCCACACGCCGTCCCGCAGCCGGAACAGGCCGCCGGCACCGACCCCGAAGAACACCCGCGTGCGGCACCGCGGATCGGCCGGCAGCAGCAGGCAGCGCAGGGCCGCCGTGTACTCCTCGGGCCGGGCGCCCTGTTCGGCCGCGTCGGCGCGCAGCCGGCCCAGGCTGCGGTCGGTGAGCCGGTGCAGGCCCGCCTTCAGGTCGCCGCGCCGACCGGCCCTGATGTCCCGCACCAGCCGGGCGTGGCTGCGGCCCACGGCCCGGCCGATCCACCGGCAGGCCTCGGCGGCCGCCCGGGGCGCATCCGGGGCCGTGCGGGCGCCCGTCGCCATCGCCACCAGGATCAGCGCCTCCTCGCCGGTCCCGAACCGCGCCGCCAGCAGCGCGTCCCGCCGCGGCTCCCCCCGGGACCGCGCCGAGTCCCCCCGGACCGAGGCCGCCCGCAGCGTGCAGGTGCCGTACCGGGCCTCGTCCAGGACCGTGTCCGGCACCAGGGCCCCCAGGTCGTCCGGGTCCGCGGAGGGCAGCGCGGTGGGCGCGGGTTCGTGGGCCGGGGGGCGGGCGCCGACGTGGCGGACGGCGGGCGGCCGTTCCCGGCCGGCGGGCGGGGTGCCGGCGCCTGCCGCGGGCGTCACCGGTTCCGGGCCGTGGGCGGAGGGG
Source organism: Streptomyces echinoruber (assembly GCF_014651135.1). Lineage (GTDB taxonomy): Bacteria > Actinomycetota > Actinomycetes > Streptomycetales > Streptomycetaceae > Streptomyces > Streptomyces echinoruber. Next base: position 100,910 of record NZ_BMWH01000019.1, on the reverse strand, counting down.
GCCGGTGGGGCGCCGCCGGGGGTGGGGGCGACCGGACCGGTGCGCGGGTCGGTGGGCGCGGTCCCGGGGACGGGCGGCACCGGGGCGTACTGCGGGCCGCCGGGGCGAGGGGGCCACTGCGAGGGCGGTGGAGGCGGCGGATGCGGCGAGGTGTCGGCCGGGTCGCCGGAAGCCGGGTCGCCGGGGGCCGGGTCGCCACCGACGGCGCCCACCGCGGAGGCGAAGCGGTCGTCGACGGAGTCCGCCGTGGGCGCGGGGCCCGTGTCCGGAGCGGAGTCGTCGTACAGCTGCCCCCACCAGTCGTCGTCGTGTCCGGCGGGCCTGCCCCCCTGCTGGCTCATGCCCCCAATTGTCGACCGCACGAGCGGTGTTGAAACGGGAGGTCGGTGAAAACCGGACGCGTCATGGGGAACGGGGGGACACGGACGGGGCCGGCCCCTCCCTTCCCGACCCCCTTTCCGGCTCTCTTCCCGACCCCCTTCCCGGCTCTCTTCCCGACCCCCTTCCCGGCTCTCTCCCTGACCTGCGTCCCGCCCGGGTCTCCGGCAGGCTGGGCTGAGGGGAGTGTGGGAACTCCTGCCGGTCGGGGTGGTCATGGCGTTCGGCCTGTGCGGGGTGCTGGTGCCGGGGGTGCCGGGGGTGCCGGAATCGCTGCTGGTGTGGGCGGCGGTGCTGTGGTGGGCGCCGAAGGACCCGCGCCCGGTGGCGTGGGCGGTGCTGGCGGGTGCCACCGCCGTCTGCTGAGCCGGGTGGTGCGCTGGACGCTGCCGCCGCGGCGGCTGCGCGCCGGCGGCGCGACGACCCGCCTGCTCGTCCACGACGGCGTCGGCGCCCTGCTCGGCTTCGTGCTGCTGCCGGTGCTCGGCGCGGTGCCGGGTTTCCTCGCCGGGGTGTACCCGCACGAGTGGCGCCGTTTCGGCCGGCGCCGGGAGGCGTGGGCGGCGCTGCGCACGGTGCTGCGGCACGGCGGCTCGGACGTGCTGGTGGAGCTGTTCACCTGCCTGCTGATCGCCGGCGCGTGGGTGGGCGCGGTGTTCCTGGGCTGAGGCGGGCCGGTCAGCGCAGCCGGGCCGGGTCGACCGCGCCGGCCAGGGCGAACATGCCCGCGTCGTCGAGGTGCAGGTGGTCCCCGGAGTCGTAGGCGGGCAGCAGCCGCTCGGGCCGGTCCGGGTCGCGTACGGCGGCGTCGAAGTCGGCGACGGCGTCGAAGAGGCCGCCGGCGCGCAGGGCGGCGTTGATCCGCTGCCGGGTCGCCTCGCGGGCCGGGGTCCAGGCGCGGTGCCCGGCGTACGGGGTGAGGGTGGCGCCGACGACGCGGACGCCGTGCGCGTGGGCGCGGGCGGTGATCGTGCGGTACGCCGCCAGGACGGGCGCCGGGTCCAGCGCCTCGGGCGGGGTGTGGTTCAGGTCGTTGACGCCCTCCAGGACCACCAGCACCCGTACCCCGGCCCGGGTCAGGACGTCGCCGTCGAGGCGGGCCAGGGCGCTCGGGCCGGTGCCGTCGTGCAGCAGGCGGTTGCCGCCGATGCCGGCGTTGAGGACGCCGGGGCGGCGGGTGGTGGGCAGGGCGCGCAGGCGGTCGGCGAGCAGGTCGGGCCAGCGGTGGTTGGCGTCGCGGGTGGAGCCGGTGCCGTCGGTGAGGGAGTCGCCGAGGGCCACGACGCTGCCCGCCGAGGGGGCGCGCAGCACGTCGACGCCGGTGACGTGGTACCAGGCGGTGGTGGTGGCGGTGTACGCGGTGCCGTCCGGGTCGGCGGTGGCGTCGCCGTGCGGGGCGAGGAAGTTGGTCTGCAGGGCGGCGCGGTGCAGGGTGACGGGGGCGTCGGCGCCGGCCGGGGTGTGGGCGCTGAGGAGGAGGTTGGCGCCGTCGGGCACGGCCAGCGGTACCGGGTCGCTGGTCAGGTCCGCGCCCGGCGCGAGGACGGCGGTGCGGGCGCCGTGGAAGGTGACGGCGCGCAGCGAGCCGGGCACGGCGGCGGGACTGCCGGGTGCCCCCGGGCGCTGCCGGCCCGCCGTGACGGCGTCCAGCACCAGGGGCGCGGTGCCGAGCCGGTTGGTGAGGCGGACCCGCAGGGCGGTGCCGCCGACGCTGACGTGGACGACGTTGCGCACGGTGGTGTCCGGCAGCGCGGGCGCGGTGGCGGAGGGCGCCGCCTCCCAGGTGCCGGTCCAGCCGGGCCGCGGGCCGCTCCGCACGGCCGCCTGGGGCGTGATCGGCCGGGATACGGCCCACCGGGGCGCGGCCCACCGGGATACGGCCGACTGGCGCGTGGCCGACCGAGGTACGGCCGACCGGGGTACGGCCGACTGAGGTACGGCCGACCGGGGCGCGGCCTCGGCCGGCCGCGGTGCGGCGCCGGTCGCCGCGCCCAGCAGCAGCGACAGTGACAGCGACAACGGCAGCGACAACGACGACGACGGCAGCGGCAGCGCCGCGAGGATCCGCCCGGCCGTGACCATGTGCGCGTCCGTTCCTCCGCCGGCCCGCACCGCTGCGGGCCCCGCAGACGAACGTGCCCCATCCGGTCCGGGGCTGACCCGCCGTCATGCCCGGAACCACCCGGACGGGCGCCGTGCCGCATCGGCCCGCGGACCTGGGACCGCGTTCCGATGCGCGCGGCGGTCCCCGGTGCTTGGCTGGTGTCATGACCGAGTTCACCGAGGCCGAACGCGCCTGTCTGAGGACCCAGCGCCTGGGCCGGCCGGCCACCGTCGACCCGCACGGCCGGCCGCAGGCCAACCCCGTGGGGTTCTTCCCGCGGGACGACGGCACGATCCTGGTCGGCGGGTACGCCATGGGCCGGACCAAGAAGTGGCGCAACCTGCAGAAGAACCCGAAGGTCGCCCTGGTCGTGGACGACGTCGTCAGCGTCAGCCCCTGGCGGGTGCGCGGCGTCGACATCCGCGGCGAGGCGGAACTCCTCGTCGGCCCGCACGACCTGGGGCCGCACTTCAGCGAGGAGGTGATCCGCATCCACCCGAAGCGGATCCACAGCTGGGTCCTGGAGGAGGACGCCTGGAAGGAGAAGGCTCATACCCGCGCCGGTCCCACGCGTCCCGCGACGCGCAGGTGCTCGACGGCGTACGACCGCCACGGCCGCCAGCGGTCGGGGACGGGCAGGCCGGGCGGGGCGACGTCGGGGTCGCCGAGGGCGCGGGCGCGCACGGCGGCGGCCGTGGCCGGGTCCAGGCCGGGCAGCGCGCGCAGGGCCTGCTCGGCGTCGTCCCGGTCGGCGCCGGGGTCGAGCCGCAGCCGGCCGTCGGCGAGGGCGGCGGTCAGCGCGCCGAGGGTGCCGTGGGGTTCGGCCTCCGCCAGCACGGCCGGGTCGGGGAAGACGTGGGTGAGGGTGCCGTCGGGGGCGTCCAGCGCCTTGCCGTAGCGCCGCACCAGCAGCTCCGCGCCGGCGCGGCCGACCAGGGCGCGCACCGCCGTCTCCTCCGGGTCGGCCGATCCGGGCGAGCGCAGCCCGGGCCGGGCGGCGACCAGCGGGCCCAGTTCGGGGTCGGCGCCGAGCCGCTCGTCGACGGCGTACGGATCGGCGTCCAGGTCGAACAGCCGCCGCAGCCGCTGCACCGCCGTGGTCAGGTCGCGCAGGTCGGTCAGGTGCAGCCGGGCCTGCAGCCAGCCGCCGGGGTGCGCGGCCGCCGAGGTGCCCGGGGGCGGGCCGGGCTGCTCCTCGACCTCGGCGATCCCGGTGCCGTACGGCAGCCGCAGCGTGCGCCGGTAGGTGCGCCGGCCGCGCGGCCCGGTCACCTCTTCCACACCGGGTACGGCCTCCCGCTGCAGCAGGTCGAAGACGGCACCGGCCTGGTAGGGGCCCCGGTGGGCGAGCCGCAGCGGCACCCCGCCGCCCGGCGCGGCCGTCCGGCGCCGGCTGCCCCGGCCCGCGGCGCGGCGCAGCGCGGTCGGCGTGGCCGCGTACACGGCGCGGATGGTGTCGTTGAACTGCCGCACGCTGGCGAACCCGGACGCGAACGCGATCTCGGTGACCGGCAGGTCGGTGGTCTGCAGCAGCACCCGCGCGGTGTGCGCCCGCTGGGCCCGGGCGAGGGCGATCGGGCCGGCGCCGAGCTCGGCGGTGAGCTGCCGCTGCACCTGCCGGGCGCTGTAGCCCAGGCGGGCGGCGAGTCCGGCGACGCCTTCCCGGTCCACCACGCCGTCGCCGATCAGCCGCATGGCCCGGCCGACGACGTCCGCGCGCGCGTTCCACTCCGCCGAGCCGGGCACCGCGTCGGGGCGGCAGCGGCGGCAGGCCCGGAAGCCGGCCGCCTGGGCGGCGGCCGCAGTGGGGAAGAACCGCACGTTGCGCCGTTTCGGCGTCACCGCCGGGCAGCTGGGGCGGCAGTAGATGCCGGTGGTCTCGACGGCGAAGAAGAACTCCCCGTCGAACCGCGCGTCGCGGCTGCGGACGGCTTCGTAGCGGCTGTCCTCGTCCCACACGTCCCTCACGTCTTCCAGTGTGGGCGCGGACCGGCCGGGCCGCTGGCGGGAATCGGACACGTGGCTGCCCGGTCGGGGGCCGGGGACCCGACCGGGACCCGCGCTCCCGAGCGAGACCCGCGCTCCCAACCGAGACCCGTGCCCCCAACCGAGACCCGCGCTCCCAACCGAGACCCGCGCTCCCAACCGAGACCCGTGCTCCTGCCCGGGACCCGCGCTCCCGCCCGGGACCCGTGCCCCCCGAGCGGGTCCCGGGGGGGCACCCGGCCGGGGGCGCGGGAGAGCCGCCGCCCGGCCGGGCCCCCCAAAGAGCCCGCCCCGGACCCGGGAGAACCACCCGGCCGGGCCCCCGGAAGGACCTACCGCCACCGCCCCCGCTTGGCCTCCATCGCCGCCCTGCCCTGCGCGCCCCTGCGCTTCCCTTCCTTGCGCAATTCGGCTCGCGCCCGCGCGTCGCTCTTGGCGACGATCCACTGGTTCTCGCGCTGGAGCTTGCGGTAGCTGTCCAGCCGCCGCTGCGGCAGCCGGCCGGCGTCGAGGGCGGCGCGGACGGCGCAGCCGGGCTCGGTGTCGTGGGCGCAGTCGGGGAAGCGGCAGTGCGCGGCGAGTTCCTCGATCTCGGCGAAGACCTGGCCGACGCCGCTCTCGGCGTCCCACAGGCCGACGCCGCGCAGTCCCGGCGTGTCGATGAGCACGCCCCCGCCGGGCAGCGGCAGCAGGTTGCGGGTGGTGGTGGTGTGCCGGCCCTTGCCGTCGGTGTCGCGGACCTGCTGCACGTCCATGACGTCCTCGCCGAGGAGGGCGTTGGCGAGGGTGGACTTGCCCGCGCCGGACTGCCCGAGCAGTACGGCCGTGCCGCCGGACAGGACGGCGGTGAGGACGTCGAGTCCGTCCCCGGTGCGGGCGCTGACGGTGAGGACGGGCACGCCCGGCGCGCTCGTCTCCACGTCCTGCACGAGGTACGCCCGGGTCGCCGGGTCGGGCACGAGGTCGGCCTTGGTGAGCACGACGAGGGGCTGCGCCCCGGACTCCCAGGCCAGGGCGAGGAAGCGCTCGATGCGGCCGAGGTCGAGGTCGGCGGCGAGCGACACGGTGACGATCGCGTGGTCGACGTTGGCGGCGAGGATCTGTCCCTCGGACCGTTTGGAGGAGGTGGCGCGCACGAAGGCGGTACGGCGCGGCAGGTACGCCCGTACGTAGCGCGGGTCGCCGTCCGGGTCGACGGCGACCCAGTCCCCCGTGCACACCGCCCGCAGCGGGTCGCGGGGGGTGACGAACTCGGTGTCGGCGTGCACGGTGCCGTCCGGGGTGACGACGTCGCAGCGGCCGCGGTCGACGCGCACGACCCGGCCGGGCAGCAGCCCGTCGGCGGCGTACGGGGCGAACGCGCCGGCCCAGGTCTCGTCCCAGCCGTAGGGGGCGAGCGCGGAGGACAGCGCAGAGGACAGCGAGGAGGAAGACAGAGGGGAGGAGGACAGCGGGGAGGAAGCGGAAGTCAAGGGGTGACCCTTCGCTGAGGGGCGGCCCCCGGCAGGCGCGCACGAGCGCGGCGGAAAGCGGAAGGAGGTGTCAGCCGGCGGCCACGGAGGTGGACGGGATGGGTTCCTGGAAGCGGGCAGCGCCCGACACAACGACGGCCATCGGTCGACACCTCCTCATACGTACGCGGCTGGCGGGTGCGGCAGCGGTCGGCCGCCGCACGGGTCGCCCCACCCTAGCGGGACGCGCCCCGCGGGGGTCAACCGGTTTTGCAGCCGTGCCCGTTCAGCGCGAAGCCGTAGGGCGCGGAGTTCTTCTCCCGCCAGGAGGCGATGAAGCCGAAGGCGACTCGGCCGCCGGCGGCGACGGACCGGTTGTAGTCGGTGGCGGCGGCGGTGACGCGGGAGCCGCTCTGGGTGAAGTCCGCGTCCCACATCCGGTCGATCCTCTGGCCGTCGCGGAAGGACCAGGTGACGCGCCAGTCGTCGAGGGCGGCGACGGTGGTGACGGCGACGGTGGCCTGGAAGCCGTCGGGCCACTGGTCGACGAGGCGGTACTCGACCGTGCAGGGGGGCGGGCCGGCGGTGACGGTGGGCGTGGAGCCGCCGGAGGACGGGCCGGTGCGGGTCGGGCCGGCGGCGACCGTGGAGGAGGTGCCCTGGGGCTCGGGGTCGGCGTGCCGCGCGCCGGGGGTGCCGGCCGTGCGGGTGGTGCGGTGCGCGGTGGGCCGCGGGGAGGCGGGCGTCGTTCCGGTCGCCGGATCCACGGCGGGCAGGGAGGGGCGGGGTTCGGCGACGGGTTGGCTGCCGGTGCCGTCGCGGGCGGCGGTGTCGTCGCCGGAGCCGCCGGAGCCGCCGAGCGGCATCATCGACACGGCGAGCGCGACCAGGGACAGCAGGACGGCGGCGGCGAGCAGCCCGTTGCGGGCGGCGCGGGCCCGGCCCGCGCCGCCCTCGGGGTCGCCGGTGTCCGTCTTCTCGCGCCGCGCGGGGCGCGGCGCGCCCAGCCGTACGTCGGTGGCGCGGCGGCGGCGCTCCAGGTAGGCCAGGCCGCCCCAGCCGACGACGCCGGCGGCGAGCGCCGCGGGCAGTCCGCCGCCGTGCAGCCTGAGGCAGGCGGCGGCCTCCGCGCAGCGCACGCAGGTGGCCAGGTGCCGGGAGAGGTCGTCAGGGGTCTCGGTGCCGGGGGAGCGGGTGACGGCGTCCAGCAGGCGGGCGTAGCTGCGGCACTCGGGGGCGAGCGGCGAGTCCAGGTGGTTGCTCCGGCAGCGGTCCCGGAACAGGCCGCGGACCTCGTCGAGGTCGTCGGGTGCGGTGGCCGGGTCGAGGCCGAGGCGGCGGGCCGCGGCGGCGGCCGGCAGCGCCTCCACCTCGGCCAGCCACAGCAGTGTCGCGTCCGCCTCCTGCAGGTCCTTCAGGGCGCGCAGCGCCAGCGGCCGCTCCAGGGGCGGCCCGGTGTAGCGGGCGGCCTTGTCGGAGTGGAGCCACAGCCGCAGGTCGGGGTCGAGCCGGTGGCCCTGGCCGCCCGCCTCCCAGGCCGCCGCGGTGTCGCGGACGGCGGTCAGCAGCTGCGGGATCCTGGGCAGCCGGCCGGTGCGGCGTCCGGGGGTGCGCCCGGGGCCGGCGTCGGCGGCGCGGATGCCGCGCATGCCGAGCGCGAACGCCTCCGTGGCCAGTTCCTGGGCGGCGGTGGAGCCGGCCGTGCACAGGTCGGCGTACGACAGCACCGCGTCCCAGCACTCGGAGAACAGCGCGGCCTCGGTGTCGTCCTTCGGCTTCGGCAGGTCGGGCATGGGTCTCCTGCATCACGAGCGAGGTCAACTCAACGTACTGGCGTTGGAGTTGGGGAACCCTCGCGGCAGGCAAGAGCCTTTCACGCCTCCGATACGACTGACAAGCGCCGTTTTCACATGTCGTCGCCGGCGGTCCGGGCGCCGGAGTCGTCACCCGTACTCCGCCCCTGGATACGGACGGCGGCGGCCCGACGACTCACCGCTCGCGCCGCCGTGCCGCCGTGCCGCCGTGCCGCCGTGCCGCCGCGCCCACCATGCCGTGGTGCCGCCGTGCCGCCGTGCCGCCGTGCCGCCGTGCCGCCGCGCCCACCATGCCGTGGTGCCGCCGTGCCGCCGTGCCGCCGTGCCGCCGTGCCGTGGTACCGCCGCGCCCACCATGCCGTGGTGCCGCCGTCCGCCGTGCCGCCGGCACCGCTACACCGCGGCGGTCTCCTCCGCCGGAAGGCTGTCCATGAAGGAGCTGACGGAGAACACCGCGCGGCCGGGGCCGGGCGGGCCGTAGCCGGGCGGGGAGGACAGGCCGAAGTCGTCCATGGTGGCGCGGTAGGCCTCCAGCAGGCGGATGTGGTACTCCAGCGGCGCGCCCTGCGGGTTGGCCCGGCCCAGCGGGGTGGTGGGCTCCGGGCACCAGGTGGTGAAGCGGGGCGTGATGCCGTGCGACATGAAGAAGCGCAGGCCCTCGGTGGTGGAGGCGATGGCCTCGTCGACGGTGGTGAAGCCGTGCGGGGCGGCCATCTCGACGCCCGCGACGAAGTTGGGGATGACGTTGCGCGGGCCGAACACCTCGGCGGAGTCCAGGATGCGGCGGTGCCACTCGTCGCGGCCGACGTAGCGCTCCTTGCCCGGGCAGTACAGCTCGAACAGGCGGCGGTCCCACACCTCGTAGTTGGGGTGGTAGATCTTGACGCCGTAGTCCTTGAAGCGCTGCACGTCCGCCTTGGGCAGCGCCTGCGCGACGACCTTGCCGATCCAGCGGCCCGGGAAGCGCTCCTCGATGGCCTTGGCGTAGTGGCCGTAGAAGTCGGCCTCGTCGCGCCCGGCGACGGTCTTGGTGATGGCGCCGCCGGTGAGGGTGTAGGCGGTGGACGCCTTCTGGGTGTCGTACCGGTTGATGATGTCGAGGGCCTCCAGCACCTCCTCGACGTCCTTGACGCCCGTGTAGGGCCGGCCGGCGGCCTTGTGCTGGCGCCAGTTGTGGTTGATGTCGCAGTACTGGCACTCCTCCTTGGCGCCGAAGTACTGGCAGACCCGGAAGACGGTGAGGTAGATCAGGTAGCCCCACTGGATGGTGGGGGCGACCTCCATGACGGACTTTCCGTTGGACAGCTTGTGCCGGTAGTACTCGGGCATGGGCGGCACGCCGACGTCGGCGATGCGGCGGCCGTCGAGGTAGAGGCCGAGCAGGCCGTCCTCGCCGGCGGCGACGCGGTAGGGCGAGGACGGGTTGACCCGCACGGAGACGACGGTGCGGCGCAGCCCGTAGGGGCCGCCGGTGAGGATGATCTCCTCCGGCGGGCGCCGCAGCGCCGCCTCGCCCAGCTCCGGCAGGGTGCCGTGGTCGAAGGAGAAGATGAAGTAGGACTTCGGTTTGACCTCGCCGCCCTCGTTGTCGCTGAGCGCCGACGGGTCGAACGCGATCCCGCCCCGGAGCAGGTCCTCCTTGACGACGGCCTCCCGCGGCACGTGCGGGAAGCGCTCCATCAGATCCTCGACCAGCGCGGTACGGCTGCTCATCGACGTCTTCTCCTCCCGGCTTCGGCGTTCGCTTCCCCACGGTATGCCCCCACGTGTCCGGACCCGATGCCGGGTCCCCCTCCGACACGGCTTCCGAGTCGGCCTTCGACACGGCTTGCACGGCTTCCGAGCCGGCCTCCGGCAAAGCTTCCACGGCTTCCGAGCCGGCCTCCGGCAAAGCTTCCACGGCTTCCGAGCCGGCCTCCGGCAAGGCTTGCACGGCTTCTGAGGCAGCATCCGGCCGGTCTTCGGCGCGAGCGGGGCCGGCGCCCACCGGAAACGGGCGGTCCGAGGGGTGGGAACGGGCTTGATCGCCGGGTGGGCTTCGGCTGGGATGCCCGGTAAGCACTTCACTCACCGGGGAGGGACGCCCGATGGCCGAGACCGTGACCAACTGGGCCGGCAACATCGCCTACACCGCCAAGGAGGTGCACCGGCCGCGCACGCCGGACGCGTTGCGGTCGCTGGTCGCGGGCAGCGAGCGGGTGCGGGTGCTGGGCAGCGGGCACTCCTTCAACACGCTGGCCGAGCCGGGCGCCGAGGGGGTGCTGGTGTCGCTGGCGGCCCTGCCCGCCGAGGTGGACGTCGACACGGCGGCCCGCACGGTGCGCGTCGGCGGCGGCGTGACCTACGCGGAGCTGGCCCGCCGGGTGCACGCCGAGGGTCTCGCGCTGCCCAACATGGCCTCGCTGCCGCACATCTCGGTCGCCGGGTCGGTGGCCACCGGCACCCACGGCTCGGGCGTCGCCAACGGCCCGCTCGCCGCCTCCGTACGGGAGGTGGAGCTGGTGACGGCGGACGGCTCGGTGGTGACGATCGGGCGCGGCGATCCCCGCTTCGACGGGGCCGTGACCTCGCTGGGCGCCCTGGGGGTGGTGGCCGCGCTCGTGTTGGAGCTGGAGCCGGGGTACGAGGTGGAGCAGCACGTCTTCACCGAACTGCCGCTTCAGGGGCTGGACTACGAGACGGTCGCGGCGGCGGCGTACAGCGTGAGCCTGTTCACCGACTTCGCCGCGCCGGGCTTCCGGCAGGTGTGGCTGAAGCGGCGCACCGACCAGCCGCTCGCCGCTTTCCCGTGGGCGGCGCCCGCGACCGTGCCGCTGCACCCGGTGCCGGGGATGCCCGCGCGCAACTGCACCGAGCAGCTCGGCGTGCCGGGGCCGTGGCACGAGCGGCTGCCGCACTTCCGGCCGGAGTTCACCCCGAGCAGCGGCGCCGAGCTGCAGTCCGAGTACCTGCTGCCGCGGGCCCGCGCCCTGGACGCGCTGCACGCCCTGGACGCGATCCGGGACGCCGTGGCGCCGGTGCTGCGGGTGTGCGAGGTGCGGGCGGTCGCCGCGGACGCGCAGTGGCTCAGCCCGGCGTACCGGCGCGACAGCGTGGCGCTGCACTTCACTTGGGTGGCGGACACGGAGGCGGTGCTGCCGGTGGTGGGGCGGCTGGAGGAGGCGCTGGACGCGTTCGACCCGCGGCCGCACTGGGGCAAGGTGTTCACCGTGCCGCCGGCCGTACTGCGGGAGCGCTTCCCGCGCATCGGCGACTTCCGGGCGCTGGCGCGGGAGCTCGATCCGGCGGGGAAGTTCAGCAACGCGTTCGTGCGGGACGTGCTCGGCGGGTGACCGCCGGGCCGGTCGGCCTGCTGTCGGGTGCGGGTGAGCCGGCCGTGGCGGCCGCCGCCCTCTCGACCCCGCCCTGCCGTTCGTGTTCCTCTTCTCCTGCGGCTTTCTGCGGCTTCTTGCGGCTTCCCGCGGTGCCGGCCGGTGCGGGGGGGGGATCGCACCGGTCGGCGTCAAGGGCCGACGCTCCCTCTCACGACCTGGAGACCGATGTCTTTCCGCGCCCCCGCGACCGACTGCACCGCCTCCACCGCTTCCACCGCCTCCACCGATTACGTCGAGGACGTCTCCCCGGGCAGCGGGACCCTGCCGCCCCGCGCCCGGTACGCGTCCTCGGACGCGAAGTCCCTCTCGCTGAACGGAAAGTGGCGCTTCCGCCTGTCGCCGACCGCCGACGCCGAGGACGACGTCTTCGCCGAGCCCGGGTACGACGCCGGGGGCTGGGCGGAGGTGTCCGTCCCCGGCCACTGGGTGCTCCAGGGCCACGGCTCCCCGATCTACACCAACCACCTCTACCCCTTCCCGGTCGATCCGCCGCGGGTGCCGACCGAGAACCCGACCGGCGACCACCTGCGCGTCTTCGACCTGCCGGCGGACTGGCCGGCGGACGGGGACGCGGTGCTGCGCTTCGACGGGGTGGAGTCCTGCGCCCGCGTGTGGCTGAACGGCACGCGGCTGGGCGAGTTCAAGGGCTCGCGCCTGCCGCACGAGTTCGCCGTCGGGCACCTGCTGGAGCCGTCCGGCAACGTGCTCGCCGTCCGCGTCCACCAGTGGTCGGCCGGGTCGTACCTGGAGGACCAGGACCAGTGGTGGCTGCCGGGTGTCTTCCGCGACGTGACCCTGCTGCACCGCCCGGCGGGTTGCGTGCTCGACTTCTTCGTGCACGCCTCCTACGACCACCTCACCGGCGAGGGCACCCTGCGTGTCGACTCCGACGTCGACGGCCGGGTGACCGTCCCGGAGCTGGGCGTCGACGCCGCCACCGGCGCGTCGGTGACGGTCCCCGTCGAGCCGTGGTCGGCGGAGGTCCCGCGGCTGTACGACGGTGTGCTCGCCACGAGCGGCGAGCGGGTGCCGCTGCGGATCGGCTTCCGCACGGTGGCCGTGGAGGACGGCCTGATCAAGGTCAACGGCAGGCCCGTCCTGTTCAAGGGCGTCAACCGGCACGAGTGGCACCCGGACACGGGCCGCGCCCTCGACGCGGAGACCATGCGCGAGGACGTGCTGCTGATGAAGCGGCACAACGTCAACGCCGTGCGCACCTCCCACTACCCGCCCCACCCGGCCTTCCTCGACCTGTGCGACGCGTACGGGCTGTGGGTGATCGACGAGTGCGACCTGGAGACCCACGGCTTCACCGGGCAGGGCTGGCGGGACAACCCCGTCGACGACGACCGCTGGACCCCGGCCCTGCTGGACCGCGCCGCCCGCATGGTCGAACGGGACAAGAACCACCCGTCGGTGGTGATCTGGTCGCTGGGCAACGAGGCCGGCACCGGCCGCGGCCTGACCGCGATGGCCGAGTGGATCCACGGCCGCGACCCGTCCCGCCCGGTGCACTACGAGGGCGACGCCACCTGCCGTGACACGGACGTGTACGCGCGGATGTACGCCTCCCACGAGGAGGTGGAGCGGATCGGGCGCGGCCTGGACGGCGGCCCCCGCAAACGCCGCGAACTCCCCTTCCTCCTGTGCGAGTACGCGCACGCCATGGGCAACGGCCCCGGCGGACTCGCCGACTACCAGCGGCTGTTCGAGGCCCACGACCGGCTGCAGGGCGGCTTCGTCTGGGAGTGGATCGACCACGGCATCCGCCATCCGGAGCTGGGCTTCGCCTACGGCGGCGACTTCGGGGAGGAGCTGCACGACGGCAACTTCGTCTGCGACGGGCTGGTCTTCCCCGACCGCACGCCGTCGCCGGGACTGGTCGAGTACAAGAAGGTCATCGAGCCGGTGCGGATCGAGGGCCGGGGGGCTCGGGGAGGCGCCGGCGGCACCGTGCGGATCACCAACCGGTACGACTTCGCCGGCCTGTCCGCGCTCGCCTTCGCATGGTCGTACCAGGTGGACGGCGAGATTGTCGCCTCCGGTCCGCTGCCGGTGCCGGCGCTCGCGGCGGGCGAGGCGGCGGAGGTGAAGCTGCCCGAACCGCCGCGGCGGCCGGGCGAGATGCACGCCACCGTGCGGGCGGTGCTCGCGGTGGACACCGCGTGGGCGCCGCGCGGGCACGTGGTGGCCTGGGGCCAGTTCCCCCTCACCGGGCGGCGGGTGCCGTCGCTCACGCCGACGGCCGCTCCCGTTCCCGGCGACCGGCGCGTCACGCTCGGCCCGGCCTCCTTCGACGCCCGCACCGGCGCCCTGCTGACCGTCGGCGACATCGAGGTCACCGGCGGCCTGCGGCTGGACGTGTGGCGGGCCACCACCGACAACGACGACGGCGCCCCGTGGCAGTCGGACACCCGCCACGGCGTGCTGTGGCGCACCCTCGGCCTGCACCGCGCGCAACACCGGCTGGACGCCGTGGAGGCGGGCGGGGACGCGCTGACCGTGCGCACCCGGGTGGCGCCGGCCGGCTGCGAGATCGGCCTGGCCACCGTCCACCGGTGGACGTCGGACGGGGAGCGGCTGCGGCTGACGGTGTCCGTCCGGCCCGAGGGGGACTGGAGGGTGCCGCTGCCCCGGCTCGGCGTCCGCTTCGGCCTCCCGGCGGCGACGGTGGACCGGGTGCGCTGGTTCGGCGGCGGGCCCGGCGAGGCCTACCCGGACACCAAGTGCGCCTCCCTGCTGGGCCGTTGGGAGGCCACGCTGGAGGAGCTGCACACGCCCTACGTCCGCCCGCAGGAGAACGGCGCCCGCGCCGACGTGCGCTGGGTTGAGATCGGCGGCCTCAGGATCGAGGGCGACCCGGAGTTCTTCCTCACCGCCCGCCGCTGGACCACCGAGCAGCTCGACGCGGCCCGGCACCGCGGCGACCTGGTGCCCGGGGACACGGTGTGGGTCCACCTGGACCACGGCCAGCACGGCATCGGCTCCCAGTCCTGCGGCCCGGGCCCGCTGCCGCGGTACTTCCTGTGGCCGCGACCGACGGAGTTCTCCTTCGTCCTCTCGCGGGTCCGTTGAGCCGGTGGCAGCAGCGGGCCCGCCCGGGGCCCGAGCGGTCCCGGGCGGGCGGCCGTGCTCGGGCGGTCAGGCGGCCTGGTGCGGGTCGCCGTTCCGGAGCCGGTCGACCAGGGCGAGGAAGAGGAAGAAGTTCGGGATCTTCTTGACCGGCACCCTCGCCCAGGGCAGCTTCTTGCCGGTCCTGCGCAGCACCAGCACCCCCTGGGAGATCTCGACCTTCTCGATCTCCGGCCAGGTCAGGCTGCCCTTGGCCGTGGCCACACCGCCCAGGTTCACCGAGAGGTCCCCGTAGGTCAGGGTCCCGCCCTGCTCCAGCTTGGCGAGCAGTCCGGGCAGCTGCGCCCGGGTGATCTCCTGCTGGAGCGCCGGGCCCCAGCGCTCGGGCTGGTCGTAGAAGCCGGTCACCTTGAGCGTCGTACCGTCCTCGCGGTGGAGCGTGTAGACGTAGGTGGTGCCGACGTAGACGCCGTTCGCGTACCGCTCGGTGATCTCCTGGAGCGCCGTCATCGCGTCCCAGCGGAAGACGGAGACCTCACCGTTTTTCCCCACCTCGGCCAGGCCGTGCTCGAAGAGGTGCAGTCGGCGGGCGGCCTGCTTGCGCGAGAGATTGGGTGTCTGGGCGGCGAGCCAGAGGAAGTAGGCGCCCAGGGGAGGAAGGATCAGGCCGACGGTTCCCATGAGCAGGAGGGCGGCCAGCCGCACCGCGCCGACGCGCTTCGGCAGGAACGTCTCCCGCAACTGCCCGAGCCCTTCGGTCCCCGGGAGCGCCGCCTGCTGGGCCGCTTCCTGCCCGGGGTCCTGCCCGGGGTCCTGCCGAGCGGTGGATCCTGCCATGAGCCGTGCTCCTTGCCGTGGTGATGCAGAAGGTAGAAATTCGGCCACCATTCTGCGGCCGGGGCCGACGCCTGGACGCACCGGGGGGGTGGATCATCGCGCCACGGTGGCCGTTCCCGCCTGCCGGGAGGCCAAGCGGCGGGAGCCGCGGTGAGCGGACACGCCGACGCCCGGGCCGCGAACGCCTCGACGGCTTCCCCGACCCGGGCGCCGCGGGCGCAGCCGGTCCATGGCGGACAGGAGGGCAGCACGCCTCCGTCAGCATGCCTCCGCCGACGCGCCTCCATCAGCACGCCTCCGTCAGCACGCCTCCGTCAGCGCGCCTCCGCCGGCACGCCTTCGTCAGGGCGCCTTCGTCAGGGCGCCGGTGATCGTGGCGAGCAGGGTTTCGCCGCAGGCGGCGGATTCGTCCGCGGCCCAGCAGACGTAGCCGTCGGGCCGGAAGAGCAGGGCGGCGGCGCCCACGTCGTCGGCGCATGCGGCGCGGACGAGGTCGACTCGGGCCGGCAGGCGCAGGTCGGCCGGGACGGCTCCGGCCAGGTCGAGCAGGACGGCGTGCCCCGAGGCGAACAGCGCCGACAGCCGGGTGGGGCCGGCTTGGGTGACCAGGTCGACGTCCGGTATCCGCCGTCCGGTGAGCGGGTGTTCGCCGGGCAGCTCGTAGCGCAGCGACAGGCCGGACATCAGTCCCGCGAGGTGGCGGTTGGTGTCGGGCAGCCGCAGCAGGTCGGTGACGATGTCGCGCAGGGCGGCCACGTCCTCGCTCGGATTCGGCTGGGCCAGGACCCGCTGGGCCGAGGTGTGGTGCAGCACCTGGGCCGCGACCGGGTGCCGTTCGGCGTGGTAGCTGTCCAGGAGGCCGCTCGGCGCCCGGTCCTGGACGGCCGCGGCCAGTTTCCAGCCGAGGTTGAACGCGTCCTGCACACCGAGGTTGAGTCCCTGGCCGCCCAGCGGCGGGTGGATGTGCGCGGCGTCCCCGGCGAACAGGACGCGGCCCACGCGGTAGTGCTCCAACTGCCGCGTGGCGTCGCTGAACCGCGAGGAGTTGTCCACCGCGCCGAGGACGGTCTCCTCGCCGTACACCGCCTGCAGCGCGGCGGTGATCTCCTCGCGGGTGACGGGAGTGTCCCGGGTGGTGTCCGCCTGGTCCGTGCGCCCGAAGGTGAGCCGGTACCGGTCCCCGCCGAGCGGCACCAGCATGGACCAGTAGCCGCCCGCATGGCGGGTCAGGGTGCTCATGTGCCCCATCTGCCGCGGCACCAGCGGCGACACGGCGGACAGACGGATGTCGGCCAGCACCGCCTGATGGGTCCCGGGCCTGCCGGGGAACGGCAGGTCGAGCAGTTTGCGCACCGTGCTGTGCCCGCCGTCGCACGCCACCAGATAACGCGCCCGCACCCGCAGGCCGTCCGCGGTCACGGTCACGCCGTCGTCGTCCTGCTCGACTCCCGAGACCGCGCTGCCGCGCAGGACCCGCACGCCGCCGGCCATCGCCCGTTCCTCCAGCACCTCCTCGATCTCCCACTGGGGAATCATGATCGGGAAAGGGTGTCTGGTGCGCCACGGGGCGCAGTCCAACGGCACCGGCAGGCCCGCGAAGTGCCCGCCCACCGGCTCACGCGGCGCGGCCCGTTTCAGCAACGGCTCCAGCAGCCCGCGCAGCTCCAGCAGTTCGGCGGTGCGGGGCTGGATCGCGCCGCCCTTCACCTGCTCGACGCGCCGGGGCAGTTTCTCCAGTACCAGGGTCTCGACCCCGGCCAGAGCCAGTTCGCACGCCAGCATCAGCCCGGTCGGACCGGCGCCCGCGACGACGACCTCGGTCTCGATCTCGGTCTCGTTCTCGTTCTCGCTCTCGATCTCGATCTCCGTCAGCACCTTCGCTCCACCTCGTTTCTCGCCTGAGGGCAAAACTATACCTGGTGCAGAAATCGCCTCAAGGCAGTTATTTGCTACCGTGGGCGCCATGAACAGCAAGCCGGGGCTTCGGGAGCGCAAGAAGCAGCGGACCCGCGCGGCGATCTCCGAGGCGGCGATCACGCTGTTCCTCGAACACGGCTTCACCCGGGTCTCGGTGGCCCAGGTGGCCGAGGCCGCGGAAGTGTCCAGACGCACGCTCTTCGCGTACTTCCCGACCAAGGAAGACCTCGTGGTGCACCGCTTCGCCGACCACGAGACCGAGGCCGCCCGGGTGGTGCGGGCCCGCCCGGCCGGCACCACCCCGCTGACCGCGCTGCGCGAGCACTTCCTCAGGGGGCTGCGTGAGCGGGACCCGATCACCGGGCTCAACGACCGGCCCGGCATCCTCGCGCTCCACCGGATGATCCTCGACACGCCCTCGCTGGTGGCCCGGATGGAACGGTTCAAGACCGGCGCCGAACGCGCGCTCGCCGAGGCACTGCGGGAGACCGCGGCCACTCCGGAACTCACCGCGCGCCTCGCCGCCGCCCAGATCGTCGCGGTGCAGTGGGCGCTGGCGAACGACAACGCCGAGCGCCTGGCGTACGGGGAGCCGGCCGACGAGCGCTACGCGGGCGCCGTGCAGGACGCCGAGCACGCGTTCGCCCTGCTGGAGAACGGACTGCACCGCCTGGCCTCGTGACGGCGCGGAGCATGACCCGCACCGCCTCGGACGGGAAGTCACCACAGGTGAAGCCGGCCGGCCTGTGAGGCCGGTGGAGTCGGTCGAGCCGGTGGGGCCGGTGGGGCCGGTGAACAGGGCGGCGCACCCGGGGCCGCACGCGCCGGTCAGCCGGCCCGGCCCGGCACCGGGACCTCCGCCCAGACGGTCTTGTACGTCGACTGCGGGTGGCGGTCCACTCCCCACGCCCGGGACAGCGCGGCGACCAGCACCAGCCCGCGACCGCCTTCGTCCTCCCCGTCGCCCTCTCCCTCACCCTCACCCGACGGCTTCCCGGGCACCGGCAGCCGCTCCACCGCCGCGTCGGTGACCTCCACCCGCACGACGTCCCCGCGCAGCACCAGCCGCACCCGGAAGTCGCGCCCCCGCACCCGCCCGTGCCGTACGGCGTTCGCGGCGAGTTCGGCCACGACCAGGGTCACGGTTTCGTTCGCCTCGCCGTCGTACGGATATCCCCACACGTCCATCCGGTTGGCGACCAGCCGCCGCGCGAGCCGGGCGCCGCGCGGAGTCGGGCTGAACAACTGCGTGAACGTGCTGACGGTGACAGGCGGGTGGACCCGGGTCTCTCCTTGCATGCCCCAACCGTCCCGCGCGGCACGGGAGTCGCCCAGGGACGAAACTCGTACGCTGCGCGTTGTACGAGTTCACGCTGTGGACAGTGCGCGTAACCGACCGTGACCATGGGGGACTTGGCGGGGTTGGCACCATGCACCACCATGCACCCGGGAGTTCCCGTATGACCGACAGCACCATCAGTGTCGAGAACACCTCGAACGAGCCCGAGCCGTCCGACAGCCTGAAGGCCTTCGGGGCCGCGCACAAGGCCTTCCGCAAGCGGGCGGGTTACACGCAGGAGGAGTACGCGCCGCTCGTCCGCTACCAGCCGTCGACGGTGGCGTCGATCGAACAGGGGCGGCGCTTCCCGCCGCGCGTGTTCGTCGAACGGGCGGAGGAGGTCCTGGACGCGTTCGGCGCCCTCAAGGGGGTCTACAAGCACGTCAGCAGGGAGAAGGGACTGGCGTCGTGGTTCCGCCAGTGGGCGGAGCTGGAGGAGCAGGCGATCAGCCTCTACACGTACGAGAACCGGTTCGTTCCGGGACTGCTGCAGACGGAGGCGTATGCGCTCACGCTGTTCCAAGCGCGGGTGCCACTGCTCACGGAATCGGAGATCGAGGCTCAGGTCACGGCCCGTCTGGAACGGCAGTCCCTGTTCGCGGAGCGGCCGCACACGGCGTTCAGCTTCATCGTCGAGGAGCACGTCCTGCGGCGGCCGACCGGCGGGGAGGAGCTCATGCGCGCGCAGATCGACCACATCCTGGAGGCCACGGAGCCGCGCAACGTGGAGGTCCAGGTGATGCCGATGTCGCGCGGCTTCCACCCCGGCCTGAACGGGCCCATCCGACTCCTGGAAACACCGGACAACGAGTGGTTCGCCTACCTGGAGGGCCAGGAGAGCAGCCAGTTCATCGTCAACCCGAAGACGATCAGTGTGCTGCACATGCGCTATGCGAAACTGCGCTCACAGGCTCTGACCCCGGAGGATTCCCGGAGCCTGCTGGAGCGACTGCGAGGAGTGCTATGAGCACCACCGAACTGGCCTGGTTCAAGAGCAGCTACAGCGGCGACGACTCGGGCGACTGCGTCGAAGTCGCTCTGGACTGGCGCAAGTCGACATACAGCAGCGGCAGCTCCGGCGACTGCGTCGAGGTCGCCGCCTGCCCCACCACCGTCCACGTCCGCGACTCCAAGAACACCGAGGGTCCGCGGCTCGCCCTCTCCCCCACCGCCTGGACGGAGTTCGTGGAGTTCGCCGCCCGCGGCCGGGACTGACCGCCGGACCCGACCTCCCGGGAACCTTCCTGCGCTAGGCTGCTTCCTAGGCGCCCTAGGTTTCCGGGAGGTCCCCCATGCCCCGCGCCGGCCTCACCGCCGACCGCCTCGTCGCGGCCGCCGCCGAACTCGCCGACGAGGTCGGCTTCGAGAACGTCACCCTCTCCGCCCTGGCCCGCCGCTTCGGCGTGAAGGACGCGAGCCTGTACGCGCACGTCAGGAACCTGCACGACCTGCGCACCCGGCTCGCCCTGTACGCGGGCGGCGAGATGATCGACGAGATCGCGGCAGCCGTGGCCGGGCGGGCGGGCAGGGACGCGCTGGCCGCGTTCGCCGGGGCGTACCGGGCGTACGCGCTCGCGCACCCGGGGCGGTACGCGGCGCTGCAGATCCGCCTGGACCAGTCCCTGGCCGCGGACTCCCCCGCCATGCGCCGCACCGCCGAGATCACCTACGGCATGCTGCGCGCCTACGGCCTCGAGGAACCCGATCTCACCGACGCCGTCCGCCTGTTGCGCAGCACCTTCCACGGCTACTGCGTGCTGGAGGCCGGCGGCGGCTTCAATGCCCCGCGCGACGTGCAGGCCTCCTGGGAGAAGGCGGTCGACGCGCTGCACATCGCCTTGGAGAACTGGCCCCGCGCCGGCAAGGACGGGCGGCACACCTGAGCAGCACTGCGACACCACCGACATCACCGGCCTCACTGGCATCACCGGCATCACCGGCAGCGGCCCCGTCCTGCGACGGCCGACACGGAGGTCAGTCGCGCGGGCTCGGGAATGCCCTCGCCTCACTTGCAGGAAAGTTGAGCTGCGTCGTATAAAAATTTCCGATCGACCGTCTTTCTCACGGGCTCTGATGCTCACGTGTCTGCAGATCGTGACCGGGAAGGTGATCGATGGGCGAGGGCTGGACGTTCGCCGGTGAGGCGACGCAGAGCGGCGACTCGGTGACACTGATCGAAGGATCGTCGTTCTGCCTGTCCGAGCGGGGCGGGGACCTCGTGCCCGGCACACCCCAAGGGCTCTTCCACCGCGACACCCGCATCCTGTCCGTCTGGCAGCTCCGCCTGGACGAGGAGGAGGTCGACCCGCTCACGGTCATCGCCCAGGAGCCGTACGAGGCGCTGTTCCTCGGCCGCGCCCGGCCCCGCCCCGGGAACAGCGAGGCCACCGTCCTCGTCGAGCGGCGCCGGTTCGTCGGCGCCGGCATGCGCGAGGACCTGGTGCTGCGCAACCTCGGCAACGAGGCCGCCGCCTGCGTGCTCACCCTGCGCGTGGAGGCCGACTTCGCCGACCTGTTCGAGGTGAAGGAGGGCCGGGTCGCACCGCGCGGCCAGTACGGCGTCGACTACGGCGACGGGGTCCTCGCCCTGAGCCGCCAGTGGCGGGGCGAGAGCCGCGGGGTGCGGATCGTCGCCGAGGACGCCATCTGCTCCCCCGACCGGCTCACCTTCCGCGCCGTGGTCCCGCCGCGCGGCACCTGGCGGGCGTCCATCCTGGTCACACCGGTGATCGACGGGGTGGAGACGCCGACGTCGTTCCCGCTGGAACGGCCCGTGGAGCAGGCCGGGCCGTCGGTGCGCACCACCGAGTGGCGCGCGTCGGGGCCGCGGGTGAAGGTCGGCGACGAGTCGCTGGCGCTGACGCTGCGCCGTAGCTGCCAGGACCTGGGCGCGCTGCGCATCTTCGACCCGCAGCGGCCCGACACGCCCGTCGTGGCGGCCGGCGCCCCCTGGTTCATGGCGCTGTTCGGCCGTGACTCGATCCTCACCTCCCTGATGGCGCTGCCGCTCGACCCCCGGCTGGCGCTCAGCACCGCCCAGGTGCTCGCCCGCTACCAGGGCGTGAAGACCGACCCGGTCACCGAGGAGGAGCCGGGCAAGATCCCGCACGAGTTGCGCTTCGGCGTCGAGGCGTCGCTGTCCCTGGGCGGCACGGTGTACTACGGCACCATCGACGCCACGCCCCTGTTCGTGATGCTGCTGGGCGAGCTGTGCCGCTGGGGCGTCGACCCGGACGCCGTACGGGAGTTGCTGCCGCACGCCGACCGGGCCCTGGAGTGGGTGGAGAAGTACGGCGACCGCGACGGCGACGGCTTCGTCGAGTACCGGCGCGCCACCGACCGCGGCCTGGCCAACCAGGGCTGGAAGGACTCCTGGGACGGCGTCAACGGCGCCGACGGCCGGCTCGCCGAACCCCCGATCGCCCTCGCCGAGGTGCAGGGATACGTGTACGCCGCCTACACGGCCCGCGCGCTGCTCGCCGAGCAGACCGGCGACCCGGACGGCGCCGCGCGGTGGCGGGAGAAGGCCCGCGCGCTCAAGGAGCGCTTCAACGAACGGTTCTGGCTGCCCGAACGGGGCTGGTACGCCGAGGCGCTCGACGGCGAGAAGCGGCCCGTGGACGCGCTCGCCTCCAACATGGGCCACTGCCTGTGGACCGGCATCGTCGACACCGACAAGGCCCCGCTGGTCGCCGAACGGCTGTTGTCCCCCGAGATGTTCAGCGGCTGGGGCGTGCGCACGCTGGCCACCTCCATGGCCGCGTACAACCCGATGAGCTACCACAACGGCTCGGTGTGGCCGCACGACAGCGGCATCGTCGCCGCCGGCCTGATGCGCTACGGCTTCGCCGACCACGCCCGCCGCGTCGCCGAGGCCGTCCTGGACGCCGCCGCGGCCTTCGGCGGGCGCCTGCCGGAGCTGCTGTGCGGCTTCGACCGCGCCGAGTACGCCCAGCCGGTGCCCTACCCGGCGGCCTGCTCGCCGCAGGCGTGGGCCTCGGCGACCCCCCTGTACCTGCTGCGCGTCCTGCTGGGCGCCGAGGTGTGCGTCCCGCACGGCGTACTGCGCCTCGACCCGCACCTGCCCGCCCGCTTCGGCGCGCTGCGCCTGACCGACGTGCCGCTCGGCACCGCGCGGGCGGCCGTCACCGTGACGGAGGACGGCGAGGTCCACGTCACCGGGCTGCCCTCCACCCTGCGGCTCACCCAAGAGCCGTGCCCCTGCAACACCTGGCGAACAGTTACCTGACGGGGCGTCACATTTTTTCCTGACGGGCCGTCACCTTATTCGAGCTTTCCCGCACCACCCGCGGTCCGGCCGCCCGGTCCCTCACCCCCCGCGCGGCCGCCCGCGCCCGCCGCCGTGGTCGACGGTGCCCACGGCCGGCCCTCCCCGACCATCGCCCGCGCTTTTGGGCCCGACACGGCACGCCGTGCCGACCGTACGCACGACCGTACGCACGGCCGTACTCACGGTCGTGCTCACGGCCGTACGGCCGGCACGCGGCTCGGCCGCGCCACGGCGCAGCCGTGCCGTGCGCTGAGGCACGGGCGCGACCGGCTCGCGCGCGCCGCAGGGCACGCCGGGCGGGGCGTACGGCCACGCAGGCCCGACGGGCCGCACCCGGCCGTACGCCCGGACCCGGCCCCGGCGTCCCGGCGGTGCGCGCACCAGAGAAAGGAGCTGTTGTCGTGAGCAACCGGCCGCTTCGCATCGCCATGGTCGCGCCGCCGTGGTTCGAGCTCCCGCCGCGCGGCTACGGCGGGATCGAGGCGATGTGCGCCGACCTCACCGACGCGCTGGTGGAACGCGGCCACGACGTGACGCTGATCGCGGCGGGCCGCAACGGCACCCGGGCCCGGCGGATGCTGCGCACCTACGACGTGCCGCAGGGCAAGCGGCTGGGCGAGCCGCTGCCGGAGGTGTGGCACACCGCGGCCACCGCCCGCATCCTGGAGGACCTCGACGTCGACGTGGTGCACGACCACACGCTCGCCGGCCCGCTGCTCGCCCGCGGCCGCGACGTGCCGACGGTGGTCACCACGCACGGCCCGCTGGACGGCGAACCGGGCGACTACTACCGGCAGTTGGGCGACAGCGTGCACCTGGTGGCGATCTCGGAGTCGCAGCGCTCCCAGGCCCCGGACCTCAACTGGGCGGGCACGGTGCACAACGCGCTGCGCGCCGGCGACTTCCCCTACCGGCGCGACAAGGAGGACTGGGTCTTCTTCCTGGGCCGCTGCACCCCCGACAAGGGCATGCACCTGGCCATCGACGCCGCCCGCGCCGCCGGCCGGGAGATCAAACTGGCCGCCAAGTGCAGCGAGCCCGCCGAACACGCCTACTTCGACGAGTACATCAAGCCGCGCCTCGGCCCGGGCGTGGAGTGGCTCGGCGAGGTCAACGGCGACCGCAAGAAGCAGCTCCTGGCCCGCGCCCGCTGCCTGCTCTTCCCGCTGCAGTGGGAGGAGCCGTTCGGCATGGTGATGATCGAGGCCATGGTGTGCGGCACGCCGGTGGTCACCCTGCGCCGCGGCTCGGTGCCGGAGGTCGTCGCCGACGGCGTCACCGGCCTGGTCCGCGACGACGTGGCCGACCTGCCCGAGGCGATCGAGGCGGTGGACGCGATCGACTCCCGCGCCTGCCGCAACCACGTCATCGAGCACTTCCAGCCGGAGACCATGGCGGCCGGCTACGAGGCCGTCTACCGCAAGGTGATCACCCGCTCCGGCGACACCCCCGGCACACCGGCGGCCGTCACCCCGGCACCCACCCAGGCCGACATGGCACCGGTGGCCTGACCCGGCACCCCGCCGCCGGATCAGGCGGCCGGCGGCGGGGACCTGACGGGCGCCCAGTGGGTCGCCGACGGCTACACCGTCGTCTTCGCCGGGCTGCTGCTGTCGGCGGGCCCGCTCGGCGACCGACTGGGCGGCAAACCGGTGTTCCAGGCCGGGCTCGGCCTGTTCGCGCTGTGCGGAGCGGCCTTTCCGCTGACCGGGCGGCGCGCCGGCAACGCCATGCTGCCGCTGCCGCTGTTCCGCCGTCCCGCCTTCTGCGGCGCCACAACCGTCGGCCTGCCGCTCACCATCGGTTTCTACGGCCAGTTGTCCGTGGTCACCTTCTCCTTCTCCTCCTTCCAGCAGTACCGGCACTACGCCGTGCTGTGGGCCGGGCTCGCCCTCCTGCCGCAGACCGCCATGACCGGGGTCGCCTCGGCCCTGGGCGGGCGGATGACGGCCCGCACCGGTCCCCGCACCCCCATGGCCCCGGGGCTGCTGGTCGGCGCGGCCGGATTCCCCGCCCTCCTCGTCGCGGGGCGTTCGACCCCGTACTGGTACTGGTGCCGCCCCTGACCGCGATCGGCTTCTGTACGGCGTTCACCATGCCCGCGGCCGTGGCGGCGGTGGTGGAGCCGGCGCCGCCGGAGCGCTCGGGCGTGCTCAACGCCGGCCGTGAGGTGGGCAGTGCGGTCGGGGTGGCCCTGCTGGGTTCGCTCGTCGCCGGGACGGCCCGCTTCGAGGCGGGGATGCGGACCGGGTCGGTGATCAGTGCCCGCTGCTTCCCGGCCGGCGTGCTGCCGGCCGTGACGGTGGTGGGGCGGGCGCCACGGGAACAGGCGCGCGCCACCTGACCTCCTGGCCGCCCGTCCCGCCCCGCGCCGGACTGCTTTCGAGGAGAGGCCCGGATTTCGAGGAAGGGCCCGGATTTCGAGGAAGGACCCGAAAAGGACGGCTCCCCGCCTCGCCGGCCCGGAGGGTGCTCAGTCGAGACAGAAGTCGTTGCCCTCGATGTCCTGCATCCAGATGCACGACTCGTTCTCCTCATCGGCAAGCATGAGGTGCACGCGCGCCGCACCGAGCGCGACCAGCCGTGCGCACTCGGCCTCGAGGACGGCGAGGCGCTCTTCACCCACGAGCCCGGTGGCGACCCGCACGTCGAGATGCACCCGGTTCTTGACGACCTTGCCTTCGGGAACGCGCTGGAAGTACAGGCGCGGGCCCACACCCGAGGGATCCATGCACGCGAACCATGAACCCCGTTTCTCGGGCGGCAGCGAGCGCTGATAATTGTCCCAAGTGGCGAACCCCTTTGGCGGCGGCGGTACGACGTACCCCAACACCTCGCACCAAAAACGAGCGACGCGCTCGGGTTCCGCGCAGTCGAAGGTGACCTGGAACTTCTTGACCGCTGCCATTGGCCCACCCTAACAGGGGACTTTGTCACTCAATTACCTTAGGGAATCCGCAAGTTGGCGAGATGGCGCCCCTTACGAGCCGCTGCCGTGCCGTGCGGCCGCGGGAAGTGGACCGAACCCACCCCGAGCCGTGCGGCACCCGATGGTCACGCAGGAGCCGGAAGCGGCCACGCCGCTCGACATGGGCCGACCGGACCGTGCGCAGGGATGTCGCTTCCGTTGCCGTCCCGCACGGCGGGCGCGGTGACCGATGAGTCCGGTGCGGCGGTCCGGTCCTACCTGATGACGGCCGAACCGACGAGAAGGGACCTGCGGCCATGAAGCTGACGACCCTCACGAACGTCTCCGTCGACGGTGTGATGCAGGGGTGCGGCGGGCCGGACGAGGACCGCCGGGGCGGATTCGAGCGCGGCGGATGGGCCCTGCCGCTCTTCGACGACGAGGCCGAGGCGTTCCTCGCCGCGGTCTACCGGCGCGCCGACGCCTTCCTGTTCGGCCGGCGGACCTACGAGATCTTCGCCGGCTACTGGGGAGCCATGGCGGACACGGGCAACCCCATCGCGGCGGCGTTGAACACGCGGCCCAAGTACGTGGCGTCGACCACGCTCACCGACCCGCGGTGGGCGGACACGACCGTCCTCTCCGGAGACGTCACGGCCGCCGTCGGCGAACTGAAAGCCAAGCCGGGGGGCGAGCTGCAAGTGCACGGCAGCGGCGACCTGGTCCGCCGGCTGCTCGGCGACCGCCTGGTCGACGAGATCATCCTGCTCGTCTATCCCGTGGTCGTCGGCCAGGGCACGCGGCTGTTCCCCGCCGCCGGCCCGGACACGGCGCTCGAACTGGTCGACTCGCGGTCCACCCCGAAGGGGGTGTCCATCCAGGTCTACCGGCCCACCGGGCGCCCGCAGTACGCAACGGCCACGGACTGAGGCACGTGACACGGGTGCCGTGTCCGGTGGGAGAGTCGGTCGCTCATCGGCAGGGCGGGCCGCGGCACGGACCGCACCGGCCTCCGTGCCTCGGCGGTCCTCGCGCCTCGGCGGCCCTGGGCTCGTGCCGGGGGCCGGCCCGGCGGCGGTTTCCGCCGGGTGCGTCCGCCTCGGGTGCCCGGCGGCGGAAAATCGCCCGGACGGCCGGACCGGTTCCAGCGTTCTAGCGTCGATGGCATGACCAGCACCCGTACCTCTTCCCCCTCCCCCTTCCCCGCTCTCGTCGACGCTCTCGCCGCCGGTCCCGTCGTGCTGGACGGCGGCATGTCCAACCAGTTGGAGTCCGCCGGGCACGACCTGGGCGACGAGCTGTGGTCGGCCCGGCTGCTCGCCGAGCGGCCCGAGGCGGTCGCCGAGGCGCACCTGGCCTACTTCGAGGCGGGCGCGAGCGTGGCGATCACCGCCAGCTACCAGGCGACGTTCGAGGGTTTCGCGCGGCGCGGCATCGGCCGTGCGCGCGCCGCCGAGCTGATGGCGCTGAGCGTGCGGCTCGCGCGGGAGGCCGCCGACCGGGCCCGGGCCGCGGGCGCCGCCCGTCCCCTGTGGGTGGCCGCCTCGGCCGGTCCGTACGGCGCGATGCTGGCCGACGGCTCGGAGTACCGCGGCCGCTACGGCCTGACGGTGGACGAGCTCGCACGCTTCCACCGCCCCCGGCTGGAGGCCCTCGCCGCCGCCGGGCCCGATGTGTTCGCCCTGGAGACCGTCCCGGACGCCGACGAGGCGCGGGCGCTGCTGCGCGCGGTGCGCGGGCTCGGGGTGCCGGCCTGGCTGTCGTACACCGTGGCCGGTGGGCGCACCCGCGCCGGGCAGCCCCTGGAGGAGGCCTTCGCCCTGGCCGCCGACGCCGAGGAGGTCTTCGCGGTCGGGGTCAACTGCTGCGCCCCCGAGGACGCCGACCGCGCCGTGGCCGTCGCCGCCCGCGTCACCGGCAGGCCGGTCGTCGTCTACCCCAACAGCGGAGAGACCTGGGACGCCGCGGCCCGCGCCTGGAGCGGCCGCTCCACCTTCACGCCGCAGCGGGTCACCGGCTGGGTCGACGCCGGCGCCCGGCTGATCGGGGGGTGCTGCCGGGTGGGGCCGGAGACGATCAGGGGGGTCGCGGAGGCGCTGGCGCAGGCGTAGGCGTAGGCACGGCA
The DNA here is from genome assembly GCF_014651135.1 of Streptomyces echinoruber. GTDB lineage: Bacteria > Actinomycetota > Actinomycetes > Streptomycetales > Streptomycetaceae > Streptomyces > Streptomyces echinoruber. The sequence continues at coordinate 73,314 of NZ_BMWH01000019.1, read as the reverse complement.
CCGGCCCGGCCGTCCGGCACGAGCCGGAGCCGCCGGGCGGGGCGAGCGTGATCAGTGCCGGCGGACAAGGGCGGAGCGGCGCAGGCGCCGTACGACCGACCGCAGTTCCGTACCACGGGCGGGCCGGCCGTCGCGCGGGACCGATGCGGGTGGGGACTCCCGGGCGGTGACGTCGGCGGCCCACAGCGCGAGTTCCCGGTCGCGCGGGCCGTACGCGGTGTGCGGCGCGCCGTCGCCGAAGATCCGCACCGGGTGCGTGGCGTCCCACGCCGGCCAGCCCGGGTCGCCGTCGGCGGCGAAGCGCACCCAGGCGGCGTGCATCGCGTCGGCCAGCTCTTGCGGCGCACCGTGCCCGGCGAGCCGGGCGGACTCGGGCAGGTCGCCGGTGTCGAAGACGAACCCGAGTTCCAGGGCGTGGCAGGCGCCGAGGTCCGGCAGCAGCGAGGGCCAGGCGAACTCGTAGACGTACGACGAGCCGGGGCGGGCGTCGGCCAGGCGGTGCAGGGGGACGCGCAGCAGGTGGTCGGTGACCATCTGGCCGACGATCTCGGCGGGGCCGGCGTCGGGGTACAGGGTGCGGTAGCCGCGCAGCACCTCGGGGCCGCAGCGGCAGCGGGCCCGGCCGGCGGCCAGGGCGACCGCGCCGAGCCGGTCGACGCGCTCCAGCAGCCCGCCGGGGACGAGCCACAGCCGGTACTCGTCGCGGGTCCAGCCCATGAGCAGGTCGACGCCCCGGGCCGCCTCGCCGGAGAGCAGGGCGCCGAGGGGATCGCGGGGCACCAGGTCGCCGTCGACGACGATGCCGAAGGCGGGCCCGCCCAGCACCGGGCCGCTGAGACGGCCCGCCTCGGCCTGGGCGCGCAGCAGCAGGTCGCGGTCGACGGCGGCGAAGGCCTCCGCGGTGGCGGGCACCTTCAGCCGGGAGGCCATGCGGCGCACCATGCGCCGCACCTTCTCCCGCTCGGACGCCTCCGGCGGCCCGCTCTGCAGCACCGCCCGCCGCACCAGCCCCTGCGCCTGCGGGGCCGCGAGGAGCGCGCCGGTGCTGATGGCGCCCGCGGACTGCCCGGCGAGGGTGACGCGGCCGGGGTCGCCGCCGAAGGCTTCGATCGCCTCGTGCACCCACCGCAGGGCGGCGAGCTGGTCGCGCAGGCCGGCGTTGGCGGGGGCGTCCGGGAACAGGCCGTACCCCTCCACGCCGAGCCGGTAGTTGACCGAGACGAGCACGACTCCGTCGCGTGCGAAGGAGCGCCCGTCGTACACGGGCACGGCCGAGGAGCCGCGGGTGAGGGCACCGCCGTGCAGCCACACCAGGACCGGCAGCCGGGCGCCCGGCCCGGGCTCGGGGGTCCACACGTTCAGGTTGAGGCAGTCGTCGCCCGGCACCACCGGGTCCGACAGGTAGCGCGCGAAGACCTGCGAGTACGGGGGTTTGGGCGCGGTCGGCCCGAAGGAGCCGGCGTCGCGCACCCCGTCCCACGGTTCGGGCGGCACCGGGGGCCGGAACCGGCGGGGGCCGAAGGGGGGTGCCGCGTACGGGATGCCCCGGAAGACGGCGACGCCGTCCTCGTACCGTCCGCGCACGGCGCCGTACGGTGTGTCGACCACGGGGTGCGTGCGGTCTGCCGTCATCCGCCCACCAGCCTTTCGCCGCGCAGGTGCCCCGGCGACACCAGAGCACCGCATCCGCCCAGGTGACACCAGAGCACCGCGTCCGCCCGGGATATTCCGGCGGGAGGCGCGGAGGCGGACGCGGTGGCGCGCATGGCGGCCGGGCCGCTCGGCCGTCGTCTTCCCGCCGCCCTGTGGACCGCCTACGACAGGAAGCGCTTTCTGCCGTGCCGTGTCCGGCTCGCCGCGGGCCGGGGGCGGCGGCGCGTGCACCGCGGCCCGGCCGTGCGGCACCCCTAGGCTGAGCGGATGATCACACAGTCCTACCTCGCCGACCTCTTCTCCCTCCAGGGCCGCACCGCGCTCGTCACCGGCGGCAGCTCCGGTATCGGCCGGGCCATCGCCGAGGCGCTCGCGCGGGCCGGCGCGCGGGTGGTCGTCGTCGCCCGGAGGGAGGCGGAACTGGCCGCCACGGTCGAGGCGTTGAGGTCGCAGGGCGCCACGGCGGCCTGGGTGAGCGGCGACCTGGGCACCCGGGACGGGACGCGCGCGGCGGCCGAGGAGGCGGCCGCGGTCTTCGGGGAGCCGGACATCCTCGTCAACTCGGCGGGCGTCAACCTGCGCCCGCCGCTGGACGACCTCACGGACGAGGTGTGGGACCGGACCCTGGCGGTGAACCTGGAGGCGCCCCACCTGCTGGGGCGGCGCTTCGGCCCCGGCATGGCCGAGCGCGGCTTCGGCCGCATCATCCACATCAGCTCCCAGCAGGCCCACCGCGCCTTCGTCCGCAGCGGCGCCTACGGCGTCTCCAAGGGCGGCCTGGAATCCCTGGCCCGCTCCCAGGCGGAGGCGTGGTCCCCGTACGGCGTCACCTGCAACACCCTCGTTCCCGGCTTCGTCATGACCCCGCTCAACGAGCGTCTCTCCTCCGATCCCGCCGTGGTGGCGGCGCTGGCCGAGCGCACCATGGTCGGCCGCAACGGTCTGCCGGAGGACTTCGCGGGTGCGGCGGTGTTCCTGGCGAGCGGCGCCTCGGCGTACGTCACCGGCCAGTCGATCTTCGTGGACGGGGGGTTCTCGGTGCACTGAGCACCGGGCACGCCCGGGCGCCGGCGGTTCAGGCCAGTCCCGTGCGGTGCAGGACCCGTGCGGTGCAGGAAGGTTCAGGCCAGTCCCGTGCGGCGCAGGAAGGCGTCGACGAGGCGGTCGGTGAACTCCCGGCCGACCGGCTCGCCGGTGACCAGGACCCGGTAGTACAGGGGGCCGACGAGCAGGTCGGTCTCGGCGGCCGTGTCGAGGTCGGCGGGCAGTTGCCCCCGCCGCACCGCGCGCTCCAGGGGCAGGCGGTCGCGGCGGCGCTGCTCGTCGAGACAGCGCTCCCGGAAGACGGCGGCGAAGGCGGGGTCGTGGTGCGTCTGGGCGACCAGGGCGCGGAAGACGGCTCCGGTGTCGGTGGAGCTCAGCATGTACGCCAGCCACGGCAGGTAGGTGCGCAGGTCGCGGGCGACGTCCCCGTGGTCGGGCGGGACCAGGTCCTCGGCCATGTCCTCGAGGAAGGCGTCCAGCAGGACGTCCGTCTTGGTGGGCCACCAGCGGTAGACGGTCTGCTTGGCGACGCCGGCGCGCGCCGCGATGCCCTCCACCGTGACCCCGGCGAAGCCCTTCTCGACCAGCAGGTCGTCGGCCGCCTCCAGGATCGCCCGCCGGGCCTCCTCGCTGCGCCCGTGCCGGTTGCCGTGGTGACGCCGCGCCGTCCGGCCGGCGGTGTCCTGCGCAGCGGTCCGCGTCCTGCGTTCCATCTCGCCTCCCGGTGTCCCAGCGTAGGCGGACCGCTCCTCTAGATAAGACGCAACGTTGCGTCTATTCTGGATGGCATGACCCTCACCGACACCCTCGGCGACCCCCGGGTCGCCGCCGCGCTCGACCGGATGTTCGCCGAAGCGGCCCGGGACGACGCCGCCTTCGCCCGCCTGGCCACCGAACTGCCGGGGGACTTCACGTCATTGACCGCGCAGGAGCAGGCGGACGCCGCCGCGCCGATCTACATGCCCGTCTCCGCGACCGGCGGGCAGCTCCTCTACAACCTGGTGCGTGCCACCCGGCCCGCCACCGTCGTGGAGTTCGGCACCTCCTACGGCATCTCCACGCTGCACCTGGCGGCCGCCGTCCGCGACAACGGCACCGGACGCGTCGTCACCACCGAGCTGAACCGGGACAAGGCCGCCGCGGCCCGGCGCACCTTCGCCGAGACCGGCCTGGACGATCTGATCACCGTGCTGGAGGGGGACGCCCGCGAAACCCTCGCCGACCTGTCCGGCCCGATCGGCTTCGTGCTGCTGGACGGCTGGAAGGACCTCTGCCTGCCCGTCCTGCGGCTGCTCGAACCACACCTGGCGCCCGGCGCGCTCGTCGTCGCCGACGATGTCGTCCTGGAAGGACTGCAGCCGTACCTGGAGTACGTGCGCGACCCGGCCAACGGCTACCGGAGCGTGACCTTCCCCGTCGAGGACGGCATGGAGATCAGCTGCCGCCTGTGACCTCCGGGTCGCGCCGCCCATCCGATCCCGCCGCGCAGGTGCGCCCGGAAGTCCGGGTCGCCGTACACCTGCGCGGCGTGGCCCGGGGCCGTGCAGAAGACGCGGCCGCGCCCCTGCCGCCGGCACCACGCCGGCGGGTGGTCCTCCCCCATGCCGCCGCCGCGGTACGACGACTCGTCCGCCGACGCCGGCACGCGCACCCGACCACGCGGGCGGGCGTCGAAGTCGTACCACTCGTCCGTGACCCGCCACACGGCCGGCAGGTGCCGGGTGGCCGGATGCTCCCGGTCCCCGACCACCACCAGGCCCGGCTGGTACTCGGGGTGCCGGGTGAAGCGCGCCCCCAGCAGCTCCCCGTAGTACGGCCACCCGTACTCCGTGCAGGCCGCCGCGTGCACCCCCACGAACCCGCCGCCGGCCTCGACGTACCCGGCCGGCCGCTCCCGCCCGGCCGGGGTCGGCACCTCCCCGCTCGTGGAGAGGAACACCACGGCCGCGTACCCGTCCAGCGGCTCCTGGAATGCCGCCGGGTCCTCCGTGTGCTCCACGTCGAAGCCGCCGAGCGCCCGCACGGCCGCCACCGCGTCCGGGAGGGAGTCGTACCGGTAGTCGGCGGTACGGGTGTGGAGCAGCAGCCGGGATGCCATGTCCCCGGAGACTACGGGGGCCGGGCCCGTCCCGGTCCCGCCCCGGCCCCCGTCCCGGTCGCCGGGCCTGCGGCCGAGGCGGGGACCGGGGCAGGGGCGGGGGCCGGGGCGGGGGCGCACACTGGAGAAGAGCCGGACGGCAGCCGGAGGGGAGGAGGGCCATGCCGACAGCCGGAGCGCTCCTGCGGCATCTGCCGCGGCCCCTGCTGCGGTGCGCCGCCGTGTGGCGGCGCGCGGTCCGGCGCCCGGCGGGCGCGCGCCGCCGCTCCGGGCCCGCCGCCCCGCCCTATCCCGTGCAGGTGCGGGCCCTGCTGGACGTGCTGGACCAGGCGGTCGCCGCCCAGCCGGCCGCCGACGCGGCGGTGGCCGCCTGCGGCGCGCCGGACGGCCCCACCGGGCAGGCCGCACAGGACTGCGGGCGCGTCTGCTCGGCCTTCCACCGGCTGCGGGCCGAACTGCACGGGCTCACCCTCACCGCGCCCGACCTCGCCCGGGCGCAGGCCCACGCCGGACGGCTGCTCGCCTACGACCAGTGGATGGTGCACCAGGCGCTGAACCTGGCCTTCAGCGTGCACCCCGAACCCCGTACCGAGGCCGCCCGGCTCCAGCTCAACGGCCTGGGCCGGCCCGCGGACGACCTGCGGCGGCTGCGCGACGGGCTGCGCGCGGCGCAGGGCGCCCCGGGCCCGGCGACGGCCCCGCGCCCGTGAGCAGGGCCGGACCGCACGGCCGGTTCCTTTCCGCTCCGGTCGCACGGCCGGCTCCGTTCCGGTCGCGCGGCCGATTCCTTCAAGACCGGCCGTCCCGATGCCGCCTAGCGTCGCCGTATGAGCACATCGAAGACAGCAGAAACAGCACAGGCAGCACAGGCAGCACAGGCAGAGGCAGCACGGACAGAGACGGCGCAGACAGCGCAGACAGCTCAGACAGCTCAGACAGCATGGACAGCGCAGACGCCGGGGGCGTCCCCGGTGGTCCGTTGCGACGCCGTCGGCCTCGTCGTGGCCGACATGGCCGCCTCCGTCGCCTTCTACCGGCGGCTGGGGCTGGTGTTCCCCGAGGGGGCGGAGGCGCAGCCGCACGCGGAGGCCGAGGTGGGCGGCGGGCTACGGCTGCTGCTGGACACCGAGGAGACCGTCCGGTCGTTCCATGCCGGGTGGCGTCCGCCGGCCGGCGGGTACCGCACCGCGCCGGCCTTCCGGTGCGCCTCCCCCGCGGACGTGGACGTCGTCTACCGGGACCTGGTCGACGCCGGGTACCACGGTGAGCTTGAGCCGTGGGACGCCTTCTGGGGGCAGCGGTACGCGGTCGTGCACGACCCGGACGGCACCGGCGTGGACCTGTACGCGCCGCTAGCGGCCCAGTAGCCGGGTCAGCGGCATGCCCGCCAACTGCCTGACCTCGCGCGCCAGATGGGCCTGGTCGGCGTAGCCGCACCGGGCGGCCGTCTCGGCGTACGGCACTCCGGCGCGGGCCAGGGCGAGGGCCCGCTGCAGCCGCAGGATCCGGGCCAGCGTCTTGGGGCCGTAGCCGAAGGCGGCCAGTGAGCGGCGGTGGAGCTGCCGCGCGCTCAGGCCGGTCTCGTCCGCCACGGCGCCGACCGGGCGGCCCGCCTCCAGCGCCCGCACGAGGTGCGCCGGCAAGGGGTCGGGCGGTCCGGCCTCGGCCGCCCGCCGCAGGACCGCCTCCTCCAGCGCGCCCGCCGGGTCGGTTGCCGCGTCCACCCGGGCGCGCAGGTGCCGTACCGCCGCGGCCGGCCACAGGTCGGCGAGGTCGACGCGCAGGTCGCGCAGCTCGTGCGCCGGCACGCCGAGCAGGGGCGGGGCGGTGCCGGGGGCGAGGCGGACGCCCGCCCAGCGGCGCGGCGCCCCGGCGGGGACGTACGGGCGGGTGTCCGGGCCCGCGACCAGCAGCCGTCCCTCGCTCCACAGCAGGTCCATACAGCCGTCGGGCAGGACGGGACGCACCGCGGGATCGTCCTCGGCGCTCCGGTGCCACACGACCGCCCCGGTCAGGCGGGAGGGTCGCTCGGCGTACCCCGCGGGCCAGGCGGGGTGCGCGTGCTGCTCGCCGGTCACGGCAGGAAGGCTACGCCGGGGGCGCGGGGCGCGCACGGCGGCCCGGACGCGTCCTGCGTGCCGCCTGCGCAGCTCCGCTCGCCCGCCCACCTGCGCAGGCTCACCCGTGCCCGCCCCTGCCTACCCGCCCGTGCTCACTTGTCCGACGACGGCACGTCCTGCGCCGCCTTGTGGGTGCTGCGCACGTGCGCGCGCAGGCGGGCGGTGACGTCCTCCGGGGGCAGGAAGCGGGACCAGCGCTCGGGGAACTCGGACGGCATGTCGGGGTCGTCGGGGTCCGTCTCGCGGGCCGCCGCTGCGGCGCGGGCCACGTACTCGGCGATCTGGGCCTGCCGCATCCGCTCGTTGGCGGCGCGGGCGGCGGCCGTGGCGGCGGCGGGCCAGACGCGGTCGATGGCGGCGTTGACGGCCGCGCCGACCAGCACGGCGAAGGCGGACACGCCGATCCACAGCAGCACGGCGACGGGCGCGGCGAGCGAACCGTAGATGGTGGGCCCCTCGACGGTGCTGGTGAGGTAGATGCGCAGCAGGAAGCTGCAGACGACCCACATCGCGAGGGCGACGAGCGCGCCGGGCACGTCCTCGATCCACGGGGAGCGGACCGGCACGGACACGTGGTAGAGGGTGGTCAGGAACGCGACCGACAGGACGAGCACGACGGGCCAGTACAGCACCTGCACGACCGTCGTCGACCACGGGACGACGCGCACCACCGCGTCCGGCCCGGCGACCATCAGCGGCAGCGCGACCGAGCCGATGAGCAGCGCCACGATGAACAGCACGAAGGACAGCAGCCGCGTCCTGACGATGCCCCGGACGCCGTCCAGGCCGTACATGACGGTGATGGTGTCGATGAAGACGTTCACCGCGCGCGAGCCGGACCACAGGGCGAAGACGAAGCCGATGGAGATGATGTCGGGCCGGCCGCTCTTGAGCACGTCGCGCAGGATCGGCTCGGCGATCTCCTTCACGCCCTGGTCGGACAGGACGGTGCGGGAGGCGTCGAGGATGTTGCGCTCGAGGCTGCTGATGGTGTCCGCGCCGGTCCAGGCGTCGACGTAGTACAGCAGCGCGATCAGGCACAGCAGCAGCGGCGGCACGGACAGCAGCGTGAAGAACGCGGCCTCGGCGGCGAGCCCGAGGATGCGGTACTCCATGCACGAGTTGACGGTGTCCTTCAGCAGCAGCCAGGCGACCCTGCGCTTGGAGACGTCGCGGTAGAGGGCTCGGGCCCGGTGGAGGCGGCCGGCGGGCGGCGTGTCGGGGGTGTCACTTGCTGGCTGCACGCTTCCAAGGTATCCGCCGCCCCGACCCGCACTCACTCTCCGGGGTCCTGTTCTCACCGGTCGCACCGGGGCCTGGTCACCGGTCACGCCGGGGGCCCGGCCACCGGCCACGACGCGCCGCGGGCGGGCGCGGCCGGGGCGGCGGGTGACCACGGGGTGCGGCCGGGTGCGTTCCGGCCGGGGCCGCGGGTGACCATGGGGGTGCGGCGGGGTACGTTCCGGTCATGGCAGCCAGCACCCACACCGTGGCCAACCAGGCTCCCCCGCTGACCGGCTACGACCTGTTCACCGCCGACCGCGCCCTGGTGGAGGCGGTGGAGCGGCACACCGACCCCGCGCTGCGCGACGAGGTCCGCGAGGAGCTGTCCGGGCTCGGCCGCACCTGCGGCTCGGCGCAGGTGCAGGAGTGGGGCCGGCTGGCCAACGACCACCCGCCGCGCCTGCACACGCACGACCGCTACGGCCACCGCGTCGACGAGGTCGAGTTCCACCCGGCCTGGCACCGGCTGCTCGGCAAGGGCGTCTCCGCCGGCCTGACCGCGGCCTGGACGCGCCCGGCCGGGCATGTGCGGCGGGCGGCCGCGTTCCTGCTGTGGACGCAGGTCGAGGCGGGCAACTGCTGCCCGCTGTCGATGACCCACGCCGCCGTGCCGGCCCTGCGCACCGACCCGGAGCTCGCCGCCGTGTGGGAACCGAGGCTGACCTCCACGGTCTACGACCGCGACCTGCGGCCCGCCCGCCTGAAGGCCGGGGCGCTGTTCGGCATGGGGATGACGGAGAAGCAGGGCGGCAGCGACGTACGGGCCAACACCACCGCGGCACGGCCGCTGGCCGAGGACGGGGCGTACGAGCTGACCGGGCACAAGTGGTTCTGCTCGGCGCCGATGTCGGACGGGTTCCTGGTGCTGGCCCAGGCCCCCGGCGGCCTCACCTGCTTCCTGGTGCCGCGCGTACTGGAGGACGGCAGCCGCAACGTCTTCCTCATCCAGCGGCTGAAGGACAAACTGGGCAACCGCTCCAACGCCTCCGCCGAGGTCGAGTTCGACGGGACCTGGGCGCGGCGGGTCGGTGCGGAGGGGCACGGGGTGCGCACCATCATCGGGATGGTCGCGGCCACCCGGCTGGACTGCGTGCTCGGCTCCGCCGGGATCATGCGGCAGGCGGTCGCGCAGGCCGTGCACCACTGCACGCACCGGGAGGCGTTCGGCGGCAGGCTGGTCGACAAGCCGCTCATGCGCAACGTCCTGGCCGACCTCGCCGTCGAGTCGGAGGCGGCGACGGCGCTGGCGCTGCGGCTGGCGGCCGCGTACGACGACGGCGGCGAGACGGAGCGGGCGCTGCTGCGGCTGACGGTGCCGGCCGCGAAGTACTGGGTGACCAAGCGATGCGCACCGGTGGCGGTGGAGGCCGCCGAGTGCCTGGGCGGCAACGGGTACGTCGAGGACTCCGGGATGCCGCGGCTGGTGCGCGAGTCGCCGCTGAACTCGATCTGGGAGGGCGCCGGCAACATCCAGGCGCTCGACGTGCTGCGGGCGCTGCGGCGCGAGCCGGAGGCGCTCGACGCCTACCTGCGCGAGGTCGGCGAGGCCCGCGGCGCCGACCACCGGCTGGACGGGGCGATCAAGAACCTGCTGACCGACCTCGCCGACCTGGAGGGCATCGAGGGGCGCGCACGGCGGCTGACCGAGCGCTTCGCCACCGTCCTGCAGGGCGCGCTGCTGGTGCGGTACGCGCCCCCGGCGGTCGCCGACGCCTTCTGCGCCTCCCGGCTGGGCGGCGAGTGGGGCGCGGCGTTCGGCACACTGCCCACCGGGCTGGACACGGCCGCGGTGGTGCGCAGGGCACGGCCGGTGGACTGACGGCCGCGACGGCTCGAAACGGGCGGCGGACGGGGGCGGTGGCGACCCAAAAACAGGCGGCGGACCGGGACGACAGCGGTCCGCGGCGGGCGGCGGACCGGGACGACGGCGACCCGAAGCAGGCGGCGGACCGCGGGGGTGGTGCTGCGCCGACACGGCACCACCCCCGCTTCGCTTGGCCCGTTGAGGCCAGGGCGCCGCACGGGCGACGCCGGACAAGTTTCAACCAACTGGGCCCCGTTCCGCCAGGGTTGCGGAGGGTTGCAACGCCCCGGCGGCGCCGTCCGGTGACCGGGGAGCGCCCGCCCGGGAATCGGCGACTCCCTGAGGACGGCACCGCGGGGACGGCACCATGGGGACGGCACTATGGGGACGGCACTATGAGACGGACAGTCAGGAACAGCCAGGTTGTCCGCGGCCGTACTCCGGGAGGACCCGTGGTGAACTCGCCGATGGACGTGACGCGCCTCGCCGCCGTCGACGCGGTGCGCGCGGCGCGGGTGCTGGCCGAGGTGCGCAGTGCGACGCTCGCCGGACGGCACGCCCCGTTCACCCCGCGCCCGGTGATAGGGCAGTCCTGGGAACGGATGCTGCGCAGCGGGGTGGACCCGGAGCACGACGTCAGGAGCGACCTGCTCAGCCGCGAGGAGGTGCGGCGCCGCCGGGAGTCGTCGCCGCTGCGGCACGTGCTGCCGGTCCTGCGGCAGGGGCTGCTGTCGGTGGCGGACGTGGCGCAGCACATCATGGTCGTCACCGACGGCGAGGGCCGGGTGCTGTGGCGGGAGGGCAGTCCCGCGGTGCTGCGCCGGGCCGACGGACTGGGCCTGGAGGTCGGCGCGGACTGGCGGGAGGAGGTCGTCGGCACCAACGGCCTGGGCACCCCGGCGGTGGTGCGCCGGCCGGTGCAGGTCTTCGCCTCGGAGCACTTCGTGCGCTCCCACACCGCCTGGACATGCGCCGGCGCGCCCATCACGGACCCGCGCGACGGGCGGCTGCTGGGCGTGGTGGACGTCAGCGGGCCGCTGGAGACGATGCACCCGGCCACGCTCGCCTGGGTGGCCTCGGTGGCCAAACTCGCCGAGGCGCGGCTGCGGGAACAGCACCTGGCGGCGCTGGAGCGGCTGCGGGCGGTGGCGGCGCCCATGCTGGCGGGCCTTTCGGGCCCGGCGGCGGTGGTGGACCGGCACGGCTGGACCGCGGCGGTCACCGGCATGCCGTACACGCAGCGGATCGCGCTGCCCGCCGCGCCCGCGCCGGGCCGGCACTGGCTGCCCGCGCTCGGCCCGTGCACGCTGGAGCCGCTGACCGACGGGTGGTTGCTGCGCGCCCGCGCCGAGCCGGTCCCGCCGGGTGCCGCCCGGATCGTGCTGGACCTGGCGCAGCCGCGCCGCTGGTCGGTCACGGTGAGCGGGGACGCGGGTTCCTGGAGCCACGAACTGAGCCCTCGGCACGCGGAGTTGCTGTTCCTGCTGGCGCGGCGCCGCGCCGGGTGCACGGCGGCCCGGCTGGCCGCGGACCTGTTCGGCGACCCGGCGCGGACGGTGACGGTGCGGGCCGAGATGTCGCGGGTGCGGCGTTATCTCGGGGCGTTCCTGGCGCACCGGCCCTACCGCTTCCGCGACGACGCGGAGGTCGAGGTGCTCCTCCCGGACGACCCGCGCGACCTGCTGCCGCACTCGACGGCGCCCGCGGTCGTGGCGGCCCGGCGCACCCCCGGGGCACACTCCGGGTGACCGCCACGGGTGACCACTACGGGGCATCTTCCCGCATATTTGCAGGGTCTTCGCCATCCGGCCCCGTGCACTGCCGTAGCATCGGCAAGGGGCCATCCCACCTGCTTCATGGTCAACGCAAGGATCAGCAGCAGCAGTTGACCGGGGTCTGGAGGATCGATGAGGCATCGGGGCAGACACCGTCGGCGCAGGCGGGGCAGGGTACTGCGCGCCACCCTGGCCGGAGCCGGGCTCGCGCTCACCGCCGCCGCCACCCTGATCAGCGCTTCACAGGCCACGGTCGCCCACGACCCGGGCGCCCTGAAACCGCTCACCTCGCCCGCCGCGCTCGCCCCCCTGCGACTGCGGGAGGAGCAGGTGCCCCGGGCCTCCCTGGACCGGCTGGCCTCCGCCATGGGCCGCCCCGTCGGTGTCCGGGCGGTCCTGGACGGCGCGGACCGCACCCTGCGCACCGCCGCGAGCTGCACGGCCGCCGAGAAGGAGACGCTGCCGGTGGAGCCCGCCGCCACCCGCGTCTACTGCTGGGACCGCACCGATCCCGCGCTGCGCGGCTGGCGGCCGCGGTCGGTGACCACCTCCGGCGACGCGGACGACGACGGCCGCTGGGGACCGCACCGGGTGCTCCTCGTCGGCGGGAGCCAGGGCGACGGGCCCGGGGGCCCGGCCCGGGTGGCGTTCGTGAACGCCGACGATCCGCACCGCCTCACCTACACCTGGGTGCTGCTCGCCGTCCCGGTCGACGGCGGACGCGACTACGAGGGCCTCGCCTCCCGGCTGACGGGCATGGTCTGGTACCAGGACAAGCTGCTGGTCACCGCCTCCGGCCCGGACCGCGCGGCGCTGTACGTGTACGACCTGCACCGCATCCAGCGGGCCGGCGTCACCGCCGACGCCGTGGGCCGGGTGCCCGGCGGCTGGTCGGCGCACGGCTACCGGTGGGTGATGCCCGCGGTGGCCGCCTACCGCCCGGCGCGCGGCGCGTGCCCCGCGGCCGCCGACTCCGACCCCGACTCCGGGTCCGGGTCCGGGTCCGGCTCCGCTTCCGGCACCCCGTGCCCGGCGGCCCTGTCCCTGGACCGCGGCTCGGCGCCGGACAGCCTGGTGGCGGGCGAGTGGGTGCCCGCGGGCGGCGAACGGCACACGCGGCTGTGGCGCTACGACTTCAGCGCCGATCCGGCCCGCTCCGGCCTGCTCGCCACGGACGCCGCCGGATACGCGGACGCCGTGGCCGCCTACGAGACGAAGGCGACCGGGGTGCGCGGCGTGCTGGCCCCGCCGGCGGACGGTGACGGCTGGTACGTCGGCCGGACGGCCGCCGACCCGGCGGACCGGCGCGGCTCGCTGTGGCGGCAGGACACCCGGGGCGCGCGGGGCGCGCGGTGCGGCGGCACCGGCGACTCGCGCCACTGCTGGGGCGAGGACCCCGGCGCGCTGTCGTACGCGCCGGCCACCGGCGAGGTGTGGTCGGTGACGGAGCGCGCCCTGTTCGCGGTGCCGTTGCGCGCGCTCACGGCCGCGACGGGCTGAGGCGGACGCCGACGGACGCGACAGGCTGGGGCGGGCGCGGGCGGACGCGACGGGCTGGGGCGGACGTGGGCGGACATGGGCGGGCGCGGGCAGGGAGCCGGTCGACAGATCGCGGAGCCGGATGGTTCCCTTGCCGCCATGAACGCCCCCATGAACACGGTCACCGTGACCACCTGGTCCCTGGAGCAGACCTCCCCCGACGACCTGCTCCCCGCGGCCGCCCCGGAGGGCGACGTCCGCATCGTCCGCGCCGAGGTGCCCTCGCCCGAGTTCAGCCGCTTCCTGTACACGGCGGTCGGCGGTGACGTGCGGTGGGTGGACCGGCTGAGCTGGCCGTACGCGCGGTGGCAGGAGTACCTGGCGCGGCCCGGCGTGGAGACCTGGGTCGCCTACGACCGCGGCACCCCCGCCGGGTACGTGGAGCTGGACCCGGCGGAGGACGGGGTCGTGGAGATCGCCTACTTCGGCCTGATCCCCGCCTTCCGCGGGCGCCGCATCGGCGGGCACCTGCTGGCGTACGGCACCGCCCGCGCCTGGGACCTGGCCGAGCGCTGGCCGGAGCTGCCGACGACGAAGCGGGTGTGGCTGCACACGTGCAGCCTGGACGGCGAGTTCGCGAGGGCGAACTACCAGAGCCGGGGGTTCAAGCTGTTCGACACCAAGGTCGAGGAGCTGCCGGAGGTGGCGGCGCCCGGTCCATGGCCGGGGGCCCACCCGGCCTGACCTGCGCCGGCCTCCCGTTTCCGCGCCCTGAAACACGATGTGACCAACCCCACCCCTGTTCCGTACCTTGGGACAGGGGTGTCCGTATGACGGACGAAGCTGGACTCTGTCCAGATCGCCGTGACACGCTTCCGTCATGTCTGGAACTGGGATCGCCCTGGTGAGTCGACGGCACGTCGACCTTCTCCGCGTCTCCAGCGCCATCTGTCCGGCGCGCTGAGGCCCCTTCAGCACGCCGTTCCCCCCTGCTTTCGCCGCCGTTGCGCAACGACGCGCACGCCTGCCTTCTTACGCGCGAACGCACAGCTCAGAGCCGCTTTCCCTGGTCCCGAAGGACGTATCAGCCATGGCCGCCACCCCGCAGAACCCTGCCACCGCGCCTGTCCGCCGCAAGGTGAGCCGTCACCGCGGTGAGGGTCAGTGGGCCCTGGGTCACTTCACCCCGCTCAACGGCAACGAGCAGGTCAAGAAGGACGACGACGGTCTCAATGTGCGGACACGCATTGAGACGATCTACTCCAAGACGGGCTTTGACGGGATCGACCCGAACGACCTGCGCGGCCGGATGCGCTGGTGGGGCCTGTACACCCAGCGCCGCCCCGGGATCGACGGCGGCAAGACGGCTGTCCTGGAGCCGGAGGAGCTGGACGACTCCTACTTCATGATGCGGGTGCGCATCGACGGCGGCGCCCTCACCACCCGGCAGCTGCGTGTCATCGGCGAGATCTCCCAGGAGTTCGCCCGCGGCACCGCCGACATCACCGACCGGCAGAACATCCAGTACCACTGGATCCGCATCGAGGACGTGCCCGAGATCTGGAACCGGCTGGAGTCCGTGGGCCTGTCCACGGTCACCGCCTGCGGCGACACGCCCCGCGTGATGATCGGCTCCCCGGTCGCCGGCATCGCCGAGGACGAGATCATCGACGCCACGCCCGCGCTGGAGGAGATGAAGCGCCGGGTCCTGGGCAACAAGGCGTACTCCAACCTGCCGCGCAAGTTCAAGACGGCGATCTCCGGCTCGCCGCTGCTGGACGTGGTGCACGAGATCAACGACGTCGCCTTCGTCGGCGTCCGGCACCCCGAGCACGGCCCCGGCTTCGACGTGTGGGTCGGCGGCGGCCTGTCCACCAACCCCAAGCTCGGCGTGCGGCTGGGCGCCTGGGTGCCGCTGGAGGAGGTCGCGGACGTCTACGAGGGCGTGCTGTCGATCTTCCGCGACTACGGCTACCGGCGGCTGCGCAACCGGGCCCGCCTGAAGTTCCTCGTCGCCGACTGGGGCGCGGAGAAGTTCCGGCAGGTGCTGGAGGACGAGTACCTCAAGCGCAAGCTGGTCGACGGCCCCGCGCCCGAGCAGCCCGTCGACCGGTGGCGCGACCACATCGGCGTGCACCGGCAGAAGGACGGCCGCTACTACATCGGCTTCGCCCCGCGCGTCGGCCGCGTCGACGGCACCACCCTCACCAAGATCGCCGACCTCGCGGAGGCGCACGGCTCGGGGCGGCTGCGCACCACCGTCGAGCAGAAGATGATCGTCCTGGACGTCGAGGAGTCGCGGGTCGACTCCCTCGTCGAGGGCCTGGAGGCGCTGGACCTGCAGGTGCGGCCCTCCCCGTTCCGGCGCGGCACCATGGCCTGCACCGGCATCGAGTACTGCAAGCTCGCCATCGTCGAGACCAAGCAGCGCGGCTCCTCCCTCATCGAGGAACTCGAGCGCCGCCTGCCCGACTTCGACGAGCCGCTCACCATCAACCTCAACGGCTGCCCCAACGCCTGCGCCCGCATCCAGGTCGCCGACATCGGCCTCAAGGGCCAGCTCGTGATGAACGACAAGGGCGAGCAGGTCGAGGGCTTCCAGGTGCACCTGGGCGGCGCCCTCGGTCTGCGGCCCGGCTTCGGCCGCAAGGTGCGCGGCCTGAAGGTCACCTCCGAGGAGCTGCCCGACTACGTCGAGCGCGTGCTGCGCCGCTACCTCGCCGAGCGCGAGGAGGGCGAGCGCTTCGCCGCCTGGGTGGCCCGGGCTTCCGAGGAGGCGCTGTCGTGAGTGAGCGTGCCGCGCCCTTCTACTGCCCCTACTGCGGCGACGAGGACCTGCGCCCCGGTGAGGAAGGCCACGGGGCCTGGGAGTGCGCGGCGTGCAACCGCGCCTTCCAGTTGAGGTTCCTCGGGTTGCTCGCCCGCGGACTTCGGCACACCGACCCGGGAGGGGACCGCATATGACGACCACTCAGGAGCCGAGGACGGCCGACGAGTTGAAGGATCTGGCCGAGCGGGCCGGGCGCGAGCTGGAGGACGCCAGCGCGCTGGAGATTCTGCGGTGGGCCGCGCGGACCTTCGGCAGGCGCTTCTGCGTGACCTCCTCGATGGAGGACGCGGTGGTCGCCCACCTCGCCTCCCGCGCCATGCCCGGCGTGGACGTCGTCTTCCTCGACACCGGTTACCACTTCCCCGAGACGATCGGCACCCGGGACGCGGTGGAGGCGGTGATGGACGTCAACGTCATCACCCTCACCCCGCGGCAGACCGTCGCCGAGCAGGACGCCCAGTACGGCCCGAAGCTGCACGACCGCGACCCCGACCTGTGCTGCTTCCTGCGCAAGGTCAAGCCCTTGGAGGAGGGGCTGCGCGGCTACGACGCCTGGGCGACCGGGCTGCGCCGCGACGAGTCCCCGACCCGGGCGGACACCCCGGTCGTCGGCTGGGACGCCAAGCGGCAGAAGGTCAAGGTCTCCCCCATCGCCCGCTGGACCCAGGACGACGTCGACGCCTACGTCGCCGAGCACGGCGTGCTCACCAACCCGCTGCTGATGGACGGTTACGCCTCCATCGGCTGCGCCCCCTGCACCCGCCGCGTCCTGGAGGGGGAGGACGCGCGCGCCGGCCGCTGGGCGGGCCGCGCCAAGACCGAGTGCGGGCTGCACGGATGACGGCGACCACCGCAATGACCACCGCGACGCACACGGCATCCACAGCCACGGCTGCTACAGCCGGTGCCGTCACCGCGACCACCGCGACCACTGCGACCTTGGAGACTGACGTGACGAGCGGAGCCACCGTCTGGCTCACCGGTCTGCCCAGCGCCGGCAAGACCACCATCGCCCACGAGCTGGCCGGCCGACTGCGCGCCGAGGGCCACCGCGTGGAGGTGCTCGACGGCGACGAGATCCGCGAGTTCATCTCCGCGGGCCTCGGCTTCTCCCGCGAGGACCGGCACACCAACGTGCAGCGCATCGGCTTCGTCGCCGAACTGCTCGCCCGCAACGGCGTCAAGGCGCTCGTCCCGGTCATCGCGCCCTACGCCGACAGCCGGGAGGCGGTGCGCAAGCGGCACGAGGAGAACGGCACGCCGTACCTGGAGGTCCATGTGGCGACGCCGGTGGAGGTGTGCAGCGCGCGGGACGTGAAGGGCCTGTACGCCAAGCAGGCGGCGGGCGAGCTGACGGGGCTCACCGGCGTGGACGACCCGTACGAGGAGCCCGAGGCGCCCGATCTGCGCATCGAGTCCCAGCACCAGACCGTGCAGGAGTCCGCGGGCGCGGTGTACGCGCTGCTCACCGAAAGGGGCCTGGCATGACCATCGCTGCTGCCGTGCACGAGGAGACCGACAGTCCGTACGCCCTGTCGCACCTGGACGCGCTGGAGTCGGAGTCGGTGCACATCTTCCGCGAGGTGGCGGGCGAGTTCGAGAACCCGGTGCTGCTGTTCTCCGGCGGCAAGGACTCCATCGTCATGCTGCACCTGGCGCTGAAGGCGTTCGCGCCGGCCCCGCTGCCGTTCGGGCTGCTGCACGTGGACACCGGGCACAACTTCCCCGAGGTGCTGGACTACCGCGACCGCACGGTGGCCCGGCACAAGCTGCGGCTGCACGTGGCCTCGGTGCAGGACTACATCGACCGGGGCGTGCTCAAGGAGCGCCCGGACGGCACCCGCAACCCGCTGCAGACGCTGCCGCTGACCGAGGCCATCCGGCACCACCGCTTCGACGCGGTGTTCGGCGGCGGCCGCCGCGACGAGGAGAAGGCCCGGGCCAAGGAGCGGGTGTTCTCCCTGCGCGACGAGTTCTCCCAGTGGGACCCGCGCCGCCAGCGCCCCGAGCTGTGGAACCTGTACAACGGCCGCCACGCCCCCGGCGAGCACGTGCGCGTCTTCCCGCTGTCGAACTGGACCGAGCTGGACGTGTGGCAGTACATCGCCCGCGAGGGCATCGAGCTGCCCGATATCTACTTCGCGCACGAGCGCGAGGTGTTCCAGCGGAACGGCATGTGGCTGACGGCCGGCGAGTGGGGCGGCCCGAGAGAGGGCGAGCGGGTCGAGAAGCGGCGGGTGCGCTACCGCACCGTCGGCGACATGTCCTGCACCGGTGCCGTCGACTCCGACGCCGACACCATCGAGAAGGTGATCGCCGAGATCGCCGCCTCCCGGCTCACCGAACGCGGCGCCACCCGCGCCGACGACAAGCTGTCGGAGGCCGCGATGGAGGACCGCAAGCGCGAGGGGTACTTCTAGAGATGACCAGCACCACCGAACCCGCCCAGCCGCTGTCGGTCGACCAGCTGTCGGCCACCACCCTGCTGCGCTTCGCCACCGCCGGCTCCGTCGACGACGGCAAGTCCACGCTCGTCGGCCGCCTGCTGCACGACTCCAAGTCGGTGCTGGCCGACCAGCTGGAGGCCGTCGAGCGCGCCTCCGCCTCCCGCGGCCACAACGGCCCCGACCTGGCGCTGCTCACCGACGGCCTGCGCGCCGAGCGCGAGCAGGGCATCACCATCGACGTCGCCTACCGCTACTTCGCCACCCCGCGCCGCCGGTTCATCCTCGCCGACACCCCGGGCCACGTGCAGTACACCCGGAACATGGTCACCGGCGCCTCCACCGCCGAGCTGACGGTGATCCTCGTCGACGCCCGCAACGGCGTCGTGGAGCAGACCCGCCGCCACGCCGCCATCGCCGCCCTGCTGCGCGTGCCGCACGTCGTGCTGGCGGTGAACAAGATGGACCTCGTCGGCTACCAGGAGTCCGTCTTCGCGGCCATCGCCGAGGAGTTCACCGCGTACGCCACCGAGCTGGGCGTGCCCGAGGTCACCGCGATCCCGATCTCGGCACTCAACGGCGACAACGTCGTGGAACCGAGCGCGCACATGGACTGGTACGGCGGACCCACCGTCCTGGAGCACCTGGAGACCGTCCCGGTCAGCCACGACCTGGCGCACTGCCACGCCCGCTTCCCCGTGCAGTACGTCATCCGCCCGCAGACCCCCGAGCACCCCGACTACCGCGGCTACGCCGGGCAGATCGCCGCCGGCACCTTCCGGGTCGGCGAACAGGTCACCGTCCTGCCCTCCGGCCGGACCACCACCATCGCCGGGATCGACCTGCTGGGCACGCCGGTCGACGTGGCCTGGACACCGCAGTCGGTGACACTGCTGCTGGCGGACGACCTCGACGTCTCCCGCGGCGACCTGATCGTACCGAGCAAGGACGCGCCCGCCACCACGCAGGACGTGGAGGCGACCGTGTGCCACGTGGCCGACATCCCGCTCACCGTCGGCCACCGGGTGCTGCTCAAGCACGGCACCCGCACCGTGAAGGCGATCGTCAAGGACATCCCGTCCCGGCTCACCCTCGACGACCTGTCCCTGCACCCGCACCCGGGCCGGCTCGTCGCCAACGACATCGGCCGCGTCAAGATCCGCACCGCCGAGCCGCTGCCGCTCGACTCCTACGCCGACTCGCGCCGCACCGGCTCGTTCATCCTCCTCGACCCGGCCGACGGCACCACGCTGACCGCCGGCATGGTCGGCGAGTCGTTCGGCTCCCCGGAGCCGGTCGAGGACCGGGCCGACGACGACGGCTGGGACTTCTGAGGACCGCCGGCATGACGACCACCGACTTCTCCTCGACGTTCGCGAAGGAGGGCGGCCGCGTCGGCTGGGGGTCCCCCCGGACGAAGTACGGGGGAGGCGCCCTGGGCAGCGGGCAGGGCGGAGTGGCGCGATGTGCGCGCTGACGTACGCGCACCGCCCGCGCGCCCGATCCCCCCACCCTCCCCCAAGCTCTCGGCTTCTCCCCCGCTCTCGGCTCCGCTCGAGCGGGGGGACCCCCACGAGCAGGGAGGTACCCCCACCGTCCCGGAAGCGACGAAGACCTTTGCCGACTTCCCGGCCACGACCTGACGGGCCGTGACCGCCGGGCCAACGAGAGGACGAGCCTCCCGTGCCTGCCACTCTTCCCCCTTCCCGAACCCGCTCGGACGGGGGCACCCCCGCCGCCCTGCTCCGCCGCGGCCTCGCGGCGCTCGCCGCCCTCCCCCTCCTCGCCCTGACCGCCTGCGGTTACGGCTCCCAGGCCGACGACGGCACCTCGCAGCAGAAGATCGCCGCCGGAGCCGAGAAGATCGACGGTCTCGACTCCGTCAGGATCGGCTACTTCGGCAACCTGACCCACGCCACCGCGCTCGTCGGCGTCCAGAAGGGCTTCTTCCAGAAGGAGCTGGGCGCCACCCGGGCCAAGTACCAGGTCTTCAACGCCGGTCCGTCCGAGATCGAGGCGCTGAACTCCGGATCCATCGACATCGGCTGGATCGGCCCGTCCCCGGCGATCAACGGCTACACCAAGTCCGGCGGCAAGAACCTGCGCATCGTCTCCGGTTCCGCCTCCGGCGGCGTGAAGCTCGTCGTCAACCCGAAGAAGATCAAGTCGCTGAAGGACGTCAAGGGCAAGAAGATCGCCACCCCGCAGCTCGGCAACACGCAGGACGTGGCGTTCCTCGACTGGATCGCCCGGCAGGGCTGGAAGGTCGGCGCGCAGAGCGGCAAGGGCGACGTCTCGGTGGTCCGCACCGACAACAAGGTCACCCCGGACGCCTACAAGTCCGGCTCCATCGACGGCGCGTGGGTGCCCGAGCCGACCGCGTCCAAGCTGGTCGCCGAGGGTGCGAAGGTGCTGCTCGACGAGGCCGACCTGTGGCCGGGCAAGAAGTTCGTGATCACGAACGTCGTCGTGTCGCAGAAGTTCCTCACCGAGCACCCGAAGGTCGTCGAGGCCGTGCTGAGGGCCTCGGTCGAGACCAACAAGTGGATCAACGCCCACCCCGACGCGGCGAAGGCCGCGGCGAACCGGCAGCTGGAGGCCGACTCCGGCAAGACCCTGCCGGCCGACGTCCTCGACCCGGCGTGGAAGTCCATCCGGATCACCGACGACCCGCTGGCCTCCACCCTCGACACCGAGGCCGAGCACGCCGTCAAGGCCGGCCTGCTGAAGCAGCCGAAGCTGGACGGCATCTACGACCTGACGCTTCTGAACAAGATCCTCAAGGCCGAGGGCGAGCCCGCCGTCTCCGACGCCGGTCTCGGCGTCCGGTGAGCCCGATTGTCCGAGCGTTCCCAGGAGGTGACGACCATGGCCACAGCCCTCGCCAAGGCCGCCGACGCCGAGTCGGTCGACCACGCCGCCCGCATTGAGCACGTCTCGAAGTCTTTCACCGGGCCCGCCGGGCGGCAGCTCGTGCTGGACGACATCACGCTGGATGTCGCGCCGGGCGAGTTCGTCACCCTCCTGGGTGCCTCGGGCTGCGGCAAGTCCACCCTGCTGAACCTGGTGGCAGGCCTGGACGAGCCCTCCGCCGGCAGCATCACCACCCACGGGCGGCCGGCCCTGATGTTCCAGGAGCACGCCCTGTTCCCGTGGCTGACCGCGGGCAAGAACATCGAACTCGCCCTGAAACTCAGGGGCGTTCCGAAGAGCGACCGGCGGGGCCGCGCCGAGGAGCTGCTGGAACTGGTCCGGCTCAAGGGCGCCCACGGCAAGCGCGTCCACGAACTGTCCGGCGGCATGCGCCAGCGCGTGGCGATGGCCCGCGCGCTCGCGCAGGACAGCCGGCTGCTGCTCATGGACGAGCCGTTCGCGGCGCTCGACGCCATCACCCGGGACGTGCTGCACGACGAACTCACCCGGATCTGGCAGGAGACGGGCGTGTCGGTCCTGTTCGTCACGCACAACGTGCGCGAGGCCGTCCGGCTCGCCCAGCGCGTGGTGCTGCTGTCGTCCCGGCCGGGCCGGGTGGCGCGCGAGTGGCGGGTCGACATCCCCCAGCCGCGCCGCATCGAGGACGCCCCGGTGGCCGAACTGTCCCTCGAGATCACCGAAGTACTGCGTGGGGAGATCCGCCGTCATGGCCAGCACTGACACGACCGGCACGGCGCCGGGCGCCTCCGTCGAGGACGGCCTCGGCGGTCTGGAGGCGGGCCTGGACGCCCTGGAGGTCCAGGCGGCGAGCCGGCCGCCGTTCCGGCAGACCCTCTTCCACAAGATCCTGCCGCCGGTCGTCGCCGTCGCCGTGGTGCTGGCCGTCTGGCAGGCACTGATCTCGTTGCGGATCGTCGACGATCCGACGAAGCTGCCCTCGCCCGCGGACGTGGGCGGCGAGTTCCGGGACGCCTGGCTGAAGGGCGAGCTCCTCGGCTACATCTGGACCAGCGTCTCGCGCGGCCTGCTCGGCTTCCTGTTCGCCCTCGCCCTCGGCACCCCGCTGGGACTGCTGGTGGCCCGGGTGAAGGCCGTGCGCGCCGCGATCGGCCCGGTCCTGTCCGGCCTGCAGTCCCTGCCGTCGGTGGCGTGGGTGCCGCCGGCGGTGATCTGGCTGGGCCTGAACAACTCGATGATGTACGCGGTGATCCTGCTCGGCGCCGTGCCGTCCATCGCCAACGGCCTGGTCTCCGGCATCGACCAGGTGCCCCCGCTGTTCCTGCGGGCCGGCCGCACGATGGGCGCCACCGGCCTGCGGGGCGCCTGGCACATCGTCATGCCGGCCGCCCTGCCGGGCTACCTGGCCGGCCTGAAGCAGGGCTGGGCGTTCTCCTGGCGCTCGCTGATGGCCGCGGAGATCATCGCCTCCTCCCCCGACCTGGGCATCGGCCTCGGCGCGCTGCTGGAGAACGGCCGCAACGCCAGCTCCATGTCCATGGTCTTCGAGGCCATCCTCCTGATCCTGTTCGTCGGCATCGCCATCGACCTGCTGATCTTCAGTCCGCTGGAGCGGTGGGTGCTGCGCAGCCGCGGCCTGCTGGTGAAGGGCTGACCTCCCATGCCCGAGAACCCGGTTCTTCTCGTCATCGCCCACGGCAGCCGCGACCCGCGCCACGCCGCCACCGTGCACGCCCTGGTGCGCCGGGTCCGCTCGCTGCGGCCGGGGCTGCGCGTGGAGACCGGCTTTCTGGACTTCAACGTCCCGTCCGTGCACGGGGTGCTGGAGTCCCTGGCGGCGCAGGGGGTGCGCGACGTCGTCGCCCTGCCGCTGCTGCTGACGCGGGCGTTCCACGCCAAGGCGGACATCCCGGCGGTGCTGCGCGAGGCCCCGGCCCGGCTGCGGATCCGTCAGGCGGACGTGCTGGGGCCCTCGCCGCTGCTGCTGTCCGCGCTGGAGCGGCGGCTGTACGAGGCGGGGCTGACGCCCGCCGACAAGCCCTCGACCGGGGTCGTGCTGGCCTCGGCGGGGTCCTCCGACCCGGAGGCGATCGCGGTGATCGCAGGTATCGCGCGGGAGTGGCGGCACACCGGTTGGTGCGCCGTGCGACCCGCGTTCGCCTCCGCATCCCTTCCGCGCACGCAGGACGCGGTGCGCGAGCTGCGGGCCCTGGGCTGCGCGAAGGTCGCGGTCGCCCCGTACGTCCTGGCCCCCGGCTTCCTGCCGGACCGCATCGCGCGGGGCGCGGCCGAGGCGGACGTGCTCGCCGACGTGCTCGGTCCGGCACCCGAGGTGGCCCGCGTCCTGCTGCGGCGCTACGACGCCGCCCGCACCCCGGCGCTGGCGGCCGTCGGAGCCTGACAGCCGTCAACGGCGCGTTCCGGCGGGGGCACGCCCCGCCGGAACGCGCCGGGCGGCTCCCCCGACGCCCTGACACCCCGGCGGATCCGGTGCCGTGCGCCGCCCGTCCGGGTGCGGAACGGGCCGCCCGCGGTCCGGCGCTCCCCCGCCGTACCGGTCCGCAGACGGCCCGTTTCTCTCTTCAGCGTCACAAGGCCCGTAAATGTCACAGGTGTTGGGCCCGTAAGGGTCACAGGTGCGGGGCCGGGCGTGCGGGGGACGCCCGCCGCGGGTCGCGGCCACTGGCGGCGAGCGCGCGGTCGAAGGCGGGGGCGTCGCCGGGGACGGGCACCGGGTCGGCGAAGCCGCCGTACCTGCGGTAGAGGTCGCCGTGGGTGAGGACGACGTCGAGGACGAAGCGGGCCGCCTCGTCGGAGATCCGCACCTCCTGCCCGGTCGCGACGGCGACGTCCCAGCCGTGCACCGCCATCTCCTTGACGATCATCGAGGCGATGTCGACGGCCGGGATCGCCGCCGGCCCCAGGTCGACCTCGCCCTCCCACACCGCCGGGTCCGCCCAGGCGGCGACGGCGCGGTCGAGTTGAGCGGCGTACGCCTCGGCCCAGCCGGGGTCGGCGGTGAAGTCCCGGGCGGTCAGCTCCTCGGGCAGCGGGGTGCGCCGGGCGCGGTGCTCCAGACCGTACGAGGTGTACAGCACCCAGTGGTTGACCAGGTCGCGCAGGTCCCAGTCGGGGCAGTGCGTGGGTTCGGTGAGGCGGTCCGCCGGGACGCCGCGCGCGATGCGGGCGGCCTCGGCGGCGCACTCGGTCATGTACCGGTGGATGTCCTGCCGTGTCGGGCGGTTCGCGTCGTTGCCGTTCATGCGCCCCACGCTAGGAACGGCGCGCCCGGGGTTCTTGAAGAAACGCGACGCCCGTGCCGTCCGGCACCCGCGGCCCGCGCCCGCGCTCAGTCGTCCGTCAGCTCCGCGAGCTTGACGGCGGTGTTCCAGTTGCGGGTGGTGGCGACCAGGCCGTCGAGCAGCCGGGGCCGGGCCAGCCGCGCGGCGAGCCGGGAGCGGCCCAGGCCGCCGGGGGCGTGGAGGTACAGGCAGCGGTCGCCGAGGCGGAACTCCTCGGGCCGGAAGGCGTCCGGGTCGATGCCGGCGAAGCGGCCGGGGTCGACGGGCCGGTCGAAGTAGGTGACGTGCAGTTGCCTCGCCGCCGGCTCGGCGGCCGGGAACGGGCAGGCCGCAACGACGGAGGCCAGATAGGCGTGGCCGCGGACGATCACGCCGGCCCGGAAGCCGAACCGCTCCTCGATCGCGTCCGCGAGCTCGGCGGCCAGAACGTCCTCGTCGCCGTGCGCGGCGGCGAAGACGGCCTGTCCGCTCTGCAGGTGGGTGCGGACCCGGTCGTGGCCGAGCTGCTGCATCAGGGTGCGCAGCTCCGCCATCGGGAGCCTCCGGTTGCCGCCCACGTTGACCCCGCGCAGCAGCGCCGCGTACATCGTCATGGGCCCACCCTAGGGCCGTCCCCGAGCGGTGACTCCCTGAGTGGTGACCCCGAGAAGCACCGATAGGTGTAAGGGACCGGAGTCCTCCCGCGCGGTGAGCGGCGGCCTCCGGCGGGAGGAGCCGGACCTGCGGGGATGTCACCGGGCAGCACGACGAGACGTCCTTGTCCGGCCCATACGGTCGAGAGGTCAGGCGGTGGCAGGGGGCCGCCGCCCCGCTCGAGGGGGCAAGCCCGTCATGGGGAAGGAACCACATCAGGTACGCGGCCTCGCCGCCCGGGCCGGCGGCTGGAGCGCGCGGCACCGATGGGCGGCCGTGGGCATCTGGGTGCTGTTCGTCGTCCTGGCCATGGGGCTGGGCTCGGCGGCCGGCCGGGTCGACGTCAAGGACAGCGACCAGCTCCGCGGAGAGACGCACACCGCCGCCAGGATCATCGAGGACGCGGGGATCGAGGAACCGGCCGGCGAGACCGTCCTCGTCCAGGCGAAGGGCCCCGGTCCGAAGGCGACCGACGCCGGGTTCCGGGCCGCGGTGGACGACGTGGTGCGGGCGGTGCGGTCCACCGGCCGCGTCACGGACGTGCGCTCGCCCTACGACACGCGGACGATCTCGAAGGACGGCCGCAGCGCGCTGGTGCAGTTCGACGTGAAGGGCGACGCGGACACCGCCGGGGAGCGGGTGGAGCCCGTCCTCGACGCCGTCGCCGGGGTGCAGCGGGACCACTCCTCGGTGCGGATCGAGGAGATCGGCGGCGCGAGCATGCAGAAGACCTTCGACGACGCCTTCGGCGACGACTTCCAGAAGGCCGAGTACTCGGCGGTGCCGGTCGCCCTCGGCATCCTGCTGATCGCGTTCGGCGCCCTGGTGGCGGCGCTGCTGCCGGTGGCGCTCGCCCTCACCGCGATCATGGCCACGATGGGCCTGATGGGCGTCGTCAGCCACCTGATGCCGATGAGCGACGTGGCCAACTCGGTGATGCTGCTGGTCGGCATGGCCGTCGGCGTCGACTACTGCCTGTTCTACCTGCGCCGCGAGCGCGAGGAGCGCGCCGCCGGCCGGGACGCGCGCACCGCCCTGCGGATCGCCGCCGCCACCAGCGGCCGCGCGATCGTCGTCTCCGGTGTCACGGTGTGCGTGGCCATGGCGGGCATGCTCTTCACCGGGCTCGCCGACTTCGAGGCGATGGGCCTGGCCTCGCTGATCGTGGTCGCGGTGGCCATGGTGGGCTCGGTGACCGTGCTGCCGGCGCTGCTGTCCCTGCTGGGCGAGCGGGTGGAGAAGGGCCGCGTGCCGTTCCTGCACCGGGCGCAGCGGCGGCGGACCGCGCGCGGTGAGGGCAGCCGCTTCTGGAACACCGTGCTGCGCGGGGTGCTCGCCCGCCCCCTGGTGTCGGTGCTCGTCGCGGCCGGCGCGCTGCTGGCCGTGGCCGCGCCCGCGGTCGGCATGAAGACGCAGAACCTCACCCTGGACCAGGAGTTCGGCGACTCCCTGCCGATCGTCGCGACCTACCAGCGGGTCAACGCGGCCTTCCCCGGCGGGTCGCAGCCGGCCGAGGTCGTCGTCAGGGCGAAGGACATCCAGGCCCCCGAGGTGCGCGGCGCACTGGCCCGCTTCCAGGAGGCGGCCGTCAGCTCCGGCGCCTCCCGCGGCCCGGTGGAGATCAAGGTGCACGCGGCGCAGAACGTCGCCGTCGTCGACGTCCCGCTGGTCGGCGGCTCCGACCTGGACAAGGCCGGCACCGGCCTGGAGAAACTGCGCGACGAGGTGCGGCCCGCCACGCTGGGCAGGGTGCCGGGCGTCCAGGCGCCCATCACCGGGGAGGTCGCCGGCTCGCACGACTTCAACGACCAGCTGGTCGGCTCCGTGGCCCCGGTGTTCGTGTTCGTCGTGGTGTTCGCCTTCCTGCTGATGCTGCTGTCGTTCCGCTCGCTGACCGTGGCGATCACGTCGATCCTGCTCAACCTGCTGTCGGTGGCGGCCGCCTACGGCATCCTCGTCGCCGTCTTCCAGCACGGCTGGGGCGCCTCGCTGGTGGGCGCGCAGGGCGTGGGCGCCATCATCACCTGGCTGCCGCTGTTCCTGTTCGTGATCCTGTTCGGCCTGTCGATGGACTACCACGTGTTCGTCGTCTCCCGCATCCGCGAGGCACGACTGCAGGGCCGTACCACCCGGGACGCCATCCGGCACGGCGTGGTCACCACGGCCGGGGTGGTCACCAGCGCCGCCGTGATCATGGTCGCGGTGTTCGCGATCTTCGGCACGCTGTCCATGCAGTCGATGAAGCAGATGGGCGTGGGTCTCGCCGCCGCCGTCCTCATCGACGCCACCGTCATCCGCGGTGTGCTGCTGCCCGCGGTGATGGCCCTCCTCGGCGAGCGCAACTGGTACCTGCCGCGCTGGCTGCACCGCCTGCCCGACCTCACCCACGACGAGTCGCCCGCGGCGCTCGCCGCCGCGGCGGACCGGCGGGAGGGGGAGCGGCTGCCGGTGTGATACCGGGGCGGTGGGCGGCATCCGGACGCCGCCCGCCGCCCGCGCGGGGCCCGTCGGTCACGGGGGAGCCGACGGACCCCGCTTTCCGTCCGGTCACGCCCGGTTGCTGTTCCTGCGACTTCCTGCGGCTTCCTGCGGCTTCCTGCGGCTTCCTGCGACGCCGCGCCGCCCGCCCACCGTCCGTCCGCCGGGTACCGCCGTGCGCCGCGCCCCGCCCCGAATGCGACACTTTCCGGCGGGCCGCCGCCGCGACGGGTGCGCCGCCCGGATGCCGGACGGCGGCGGACAGGGCCGTACGACGACGGGGCCGTACGACGACGGGGCCGTACGACGACGGACAGACACGGACAGGCGTCGACAGGCACGGACAGGCCACCGACAGGGGACACGGGGAGGCGGACGATGGACGAGGCACGGGCGCGGGACGTCCTGGCCGCGGCGGGGGTGCTGCCGGGCCGGACGGCACAGGCCCGGCTGCTCGCCCTGGGCGAGAACGCGGTGTTCGCCGCGGACGACCTCGTGGTCAAGGTGGGCCGCGACGCGGAGCTCCTGGACCGGGCGCGCCGCGAACTCGCCGTCGCGCTCTGGCTCGCCGAGGCGGGCGTCCCCGCGGTGCGGGCGGCCGAGCCGGAGGCGCTGCTGGTCGACGGGCACCCGGTGACCGTGTGGCACCGCCTGCCCGACGCGGTGCGGCCCGCCGGCCCCGATGACCTTGCCGAGCTGCTGCGCGTCGTGCACGCCCTGCCCGCCCCTCCGTTCCCGCTGCCGGCCCGCGACCTGCTGGGTGGGGTCGAGCGCTGGCTGCGGCTCGCGGGCGACGCGATCGACCCGGGGGACGCCGCCTACCTGCGCGAGCGCCGCGACGCCTACGCCGCGCAGGCCGCCGCGCTCACCCCGCACCTGCCGCCCGGCCCCATCCACGGCGACGCCCTCCCGCGCAACGTGCACGTCGGCCCCGACGGGCCCGTCCTGGTCGACCTGGAGACCTTCTCCGCCGACCTGCGCGAGCACGACCTGGTGGTCATGGCCCTCTCCCACGACCGCTACGGCCTGTCCACCGAGGCGTACGACGCCTTCACCGGCGCCTACGGCTGGGACGTGCGCGCGTGGGAGGGCTGCTCCGTCCTGCGCGGCGCCCGCGAGACCGCCAGTTGCGCGTGGGTCGCCCAGCACGCCCCCGCCAACCCGAAGGCGCTGGCCGAGTTCCGCCGCCGGGTGGCGTCGCTGCGGGACGGGGACGAGACGGTGCGCTGGTACCCGTTCTGAACCCCGCCTGCCGGAGCCGGACCGGCGCGCCGCGCGGCACGTCCCCGCGGCCGTCCCCGGCGGCAGGCATGTCTCCGGTGGCAGGCACGTCCCCGGCGACCGGCGCATGGACCTGGACGCCCGCCCGTGCCCGGACCGCCGTCCCACCCTCTCGTCCACCGTCACACCCTCTCGTCCGCCGTCTCCCGCACCGGCCACCCCCCGTCGACGACCGCCGTCGCGTCGCCCTTGCGGCGCAGGAAGGACTGCAGGCCGGCGGCCCACTCCGCGTGCCACACCATCTGGCGCCGGTGCAGTTCGGCGAGGCCGAGCGCGGCGATCCCGGGGTGGTGGACGGCGAGGGCGTGGGCGAGGCGGGCGGCGGCCAGGGCGTCGGCGGTGGCGTCGTGGGCGGCGTCGAGGGGGACGCCGTAGTGGGCGCAGACCGCTTCCAGGGTGCGCTTGCCGCGGCGGTAGCGGTCGGCCCAGCGGTCGATGGTGTACGGGTCGACGACCGGGGCGGGGGCCGCGCCGCCGAGGCGGTCGCTCAGGGACGGCAGGCCGTGGCGGCGCAGCTCGGCCGACAGCAGCGTCAGGTCGAAGGCGGCGTTGTAGACGACCACCGGCACGCCCTTCTTCCAGTAGCCCGTCAGGACGTCGGCGATGGCGTCGGCGACCCGGTCGGCGGGCCGGCCCTCGGCAGTGGCGCGCTGGGTGCTGATGCCGTGCACGGCCTGGGCGTCCGCGGGGATCTCCACGCCCGGGTCCGCCAGCCACTCCCGGCGCCCGACCGGCTCGCCCGCCCTGACCTCGACGACCGCGCCGGTGACGATGCGCGCCTCGCGCGGATCCGTGCCGGTCGTCTCCAGGTCGAAGCCGATCAGCAGCTCACGGTGCCAGCCCATGGCGGTCCCCCTCCTCGGTGGTGCTCTCCCCCGGTGGCCTCCACGATCGCACGCGCCACTGACATTCGAAGGGCCGCCTCCCGCCCCGCCGCGCCCCGCGCCGGCGCACCGCCCCCCGAGCAGTGATCGGCCCGCGACGAACCATCGTCAGGACACCGGCCGCGAATCCGCCCACATCAGCTCGAACTCCTCGCGGTATGCGGAGAAAAGACCGCCTTCGTCCGGCTGGCCCGACTTCACCACCCTGGTCCCGTTGCGCAGCACCAGCACGGGCGCCTCCATGCCCCGGGCCCGGCGCAGGTAGGACTGGACGACCGCGATGCCGTCGGGGCCGTCGCCGTCCACGAGGTAGGCGGTGCAGCGCGGCGTCTCGTCGTAGACCTGGATCTCGAAGGCGCCCGGGTCGCGCAGCCGGGAGCGCACGCGGCGCATGTGCAGGATGTTGGTCTCCACGGCGCGCGCCAGCTCCCCGCGTTTGATGCCGAGTTCGCGTTCGCGCCGCTTGACCGCGCTGGAGGCCGGGTTGAGGAACAGCAGCCGCACCCGGCAGCCGGCCTCGGCGACCCGTACCAGGCGGCGGCCGGAGAAGTTCTGCACGAGCAGGTTGAGGCCGATGCCCATGGCGTCCAGCCGGCGGGCACCGCCGAAGATGTCCTCGGCGGGGAACTGCCGCAGCAGCCGCACCCGGTCCGGGTGCACGGCGACCACGTCGGCATACCGGTCGCCGACCAGGTCCTCGACGGCGTCCACGGGCAGCCGGCGCGCGGAGGGCACGTCGCCGCCGGCGCCGAGCAGCTCCAGCAGCCGGGCCGAGGCCCGCTCCGCCTGGGCGAGGACGGCCTCGGACAGGGCGCGGTTGCGGGAGACGACGTTGCGGGTGACCTCGAGTTCGTCCAGGGCGAGTTCGACGTCCCGGCGGTCGTCGATGTACGGCTCGAAGCACGGCCAGTGCTGCACCATCAGCTCGCGCAGCTGCGGCAGCGTCAGGAAGCTGAGCACGTTGTCGTCGGCCGGGTCGAGCAGGTAGCCCTTGCGGCGGCTGACCTCGCGGACGGCGGCCGCGCGCTGCACCCACTCCTGGCCGCTGGGGCCGGCCGCGGCGACCACCCAGTCGCCGCCGTGCACGGGTTCGTAGACCGGGCGCAGCACGGCGGCGACGACGGCGCGCATCCGCTGCTCGACGAGGTTCAGCCAGATGTAGGCCCGGCCGGCCCGCTGGGCGCGCGTCCGCACCTCGCGCCAGGCGTCGGCGTCCCACTCCAGCTCCGGACCGATGGACCCCGCGTCCATCGGCCGGGCCAGGGACACCGCGCCGGGCGGGACGTCCGCGGAGTTTCCCTCGTGACCCTCGTCACCAGGGGGCAGCTCCAGCCCTCCCGAGCCCACCCGTGCACCGCCTTCCGCTCCCCCGGGCTCTCCCCGTCTCAACGATCAAGGAAGAGTACTCCGCATGGGGGTGGCGTTGCAGCCGGATGGGCCGGGATGTTTCTCAACTTCCTTCGCGGGGGCGCCCGTTCTGGTCCGCGAGATCCGCCGGAGTGAGCGGATTCATAGCGGTGACGTCGCGCGGGACCAGGGAGAAGCCCTGCCAGTGGACGGGCATGGGCTGCTGGTCCTCGTCGCGCGCGACGTGGTGGAAGCCGACGTTCACCCACACCACCGGGTGGGTGAGGGTCTGGCCGTTGACCCACGTGTCGACGGACTTGCCGTGCCCGGCGCCGCAGTCGCGCAGGTTGTCGCTGGCGAACTGCTCGCACTTGTTGTACTCGGTGAAGTACACGTCGTGCCGGGTGTAGCCGCGGGCGGGGTACTTGGCGCCGGCGCCGGGGACGATCTCGTAGGAGCGCGGGTGCTGGTCCTTGTTCCGGCCGGTCGCGCTGACGATCCGCCACCAGCGCATGTTCTTCGCGTCGCCGGCGAGCTCCTTGGTGATCTTCGTGCGGGTGGTCTTGTTGCTGGGGGCCTGCTGCCCGTGCGCGGGTGCGCTGACGGTGGAGTCGTACTGCTCGACCTTCGCCTTGGCGGAGCCGTCGAGGTCGAAGTTGAGCCGCCAGAAGACGTTGTGACTGTGGCTGGTGGCGTAGGCGCGGGCGCCGTTGCCCAGCGGCCAGCCGCGGCCGTCGCCGGCGTCGTAGTCGTAGGGCGAGAGGCTGCCGGTGGCGCCGACGTTCATGCCGATGGTGCCGTCGTCCTGGAAGCGCCACTCGGTGATGTACTCGTACCAGCCGACCTTGTTGACGGTGTAGACCAGCAGGTCCTTGCCCTGCTCCTGGTAGACCCGGCCGGAGTCGCTCTGCATGCGGTAGGCGTGCCCGCGCGCGCGTGTGGTGGTGCACAGGCCCTTGGCGTCGGCCTGTCCTTCGGCGCCGGGGACGCGGACGGTCTTGATGGTGCCGCCGGGGCACTCGGCGGGTGAGAGGTTCTGCACGCCCTCGCCGAAGCCGGCCTCCGTCAGGTCGCTGTACTCGACGGAGCCGTCGTCGTAGGGAACGTGGATCTGGGCGAGCTTGGCGGTGGCCAGGACCTTGATCGGGTGGGACTCGCCGGGCGGCTGGTAGGAGACGTGCTCCAGGACGAGGCCGGCCTCGCGCTCGTAGTGCCAGCACATCCGCCAGGTGGTGCCGGTGGAGAGCTTCTGCTCGATCCGGTAGGCGGCGCTGCACTCGGCGGCCGCGGCGGAGGCCGCCTTGGGCTGGGCGGCGGCCGGGCCGGTGCCGGTGGCCGCGCCGGCGGCGGCGAGGGCGGCCAGGGACAGGCCGAGGGCGGCGCGCCTGCGAGCGCGCCCCTTTCTTGCCATGGGCATGACTTATTGACTCCTGTGCGGGAAGGAAGACCGAAAGGATGCCTGCGCGGAAGCAGGGCCCGCGCACTGCGAAAGCACCTGCGAAAGCGCCTGCGGTAGTGCCTGAAGTGCCTGCGGAAGCGCCTGCGAAGAGGTGACGGCCGACCGGCGGGCCGGGACTCAGGAGACCGGCGACCGGGCGAGCCGAAGCGCCCAGGGAACCCCGGACGGCCGGGTGAGCCGGAAGGCTCAGGAAAACCGGACGGCCGGCGCGCCCGCGCCCCTCAGTGGGCCAGCCGGCCCACCTTGCGGGCACTGAGGTCGATCACGAAGGCGCGGGCGTCGATCCACGGGCCGTTGCGCACCTTCGGGAAGAGCCGGACGCAGCGGTGCTCGCCGCACCGGTCGAGGACGGCGGGCTGGGCCCCCGGCACGGCCTTGTAGATCATGCTGTCCAGCTCGAGCTGGTCCGGCGAGATGAGCGTTCGGCCGGTGGCGTCCCGGTAGTCGGCGCGCAGGCCGGCGCCCAGCGGATCGGCGATCAGCAGCCGGGCGGCCTCGGCGGTCTCGGCACGGCTGAGCGGCGGCTGGACACCGCGCTGGGTGCCGGTGTGCTCGACCTTGCCGCTGTCCAGATCGACGGTGCGGGTGACGAGCCGGTCCTCCTTGTAGTCGTAGAACGTCACGTCGGCGCGGCGCGGCGCGCCGGGGTCGTCCAGTTCGGCCGCGTCCGGCGCGGCGAGCTCGACGCCGAGGCGCTGCGGCCCGCGCTCGCCCTCGACGTTCTCGCCGGAGGCGAGCATCTGCCGGTTCAGGGCGATCTTCTCGGCCCGCCGTATCTCGTCGTCGGTCAGCGGATCGCTGCCGGTGCCCCGGTCGCCCTCCGCGGGCGCCCGCTCGACGACGCCCGGCGCGACGGCCCCGGCCACGTCCTGCCCGGCCGCCTGCCGGGCGGCCCGGCCGGCACCGCCGCCCGCCGCCCCTCCCGTGTCGTCGGCCCCGGCCGTACCGGGCAGGGTGATCCCCACCATCACGGCGGTGCCGGCGACCGCCAGGGCCGCACCGGCCACCACCTTCCCCAGATGGCGGTGCACTATCGTGCGCACATTTTCCCCCTACTCCCCCTCAGTCCCGGGAGTATTCGTTTGCCCCACTAGGTTCGGCACACCGAGGTGTGCACTGGTCGCCCGGTAAGAGGGACGTATGTCATACGTGGTTCCCTCACTTTTGGGGAGACTCAAGGTTCAGGCGCTCCCCGCGCCGTCCGACACCTGGAAGAGTCGTATCCATGCAGGTCTGGCCCGGAGAGGCATATCCACTGGGCGCCACGTACGACGGCGCCGGCACCAACTTCGCGCTCTTCACGGAGGCCGCGCACCGAGTCGAGCTGTGTCTGCTGCACGACGACGGCTCCGAGACGGCGATCGAGCTGCGGGAGAGCGACGCCTTCGTACGGCACGCGTACGTGCCCGGCGTCATGCCCGGACAGCGGTACGGCTACCGCGTGCACGGTCCGTACGCCCCCGAGCGCGGGCTGCGCTGCAACTCGGCGAAGCTGCTCCTGGACCCCTACGCGAAGGCGATCAGCGGCTCGGTCCGGTGGGGCGAGGAGGTCTACGGCTACCATTTCGACGACCCCGACCGGCGCAACGACCTCGACTCGGCGCCGCACACGATGACGTCCGTCGTGGTCAACCCGTACTTCGACTGGGGCGACGACCGCCCGCCCCGGCACGGCTACCACGAGACGGTGATCTACGAGGCGCACGTCAAGGGCCTCACCATGCGCCACCCGGGGCTGCCCGAGGAGCTGCGCGGCACCTATGCGGGCCTGGCCCACCCGGTGATCATCGAACACCTGGTGGAGCTGGGGGTGACGGCGCTGGAGCTGATGCCCGTCCACCAGTTCGTCAACGACCACCGCCTGGTGGACATGGGCCTGAACAACTACTGGGGCTACAACACGATCGGGTTCTTCGCCCCGCACAACGCCTACGCCTCCTGGGGCGACCGCGGCCAGCAGGTGCTGGAGTTCAAGTCGGCGGTGCGGGCGCTGCACGAGGCCGGCATCGAGGTCATCCTCGACGTGGTCTACAACCACACCGCCGAGGGCAACCACCTGGGCCCGACGCTGTCCTTCAAGGGCATCGACAACCCGTCGTACTACCGGCTCACCGACGACCCGCGCTATTACATGGACACCACGGGCACCGGCAACTCGCTGCTCATGCGGTCCCCGCACGTGCTCCAACTGATCATGGACTCGCTGCGCTACTGGGTCACCGAGATGCACGTCGACGGCTTCCGCTTCGACCTCGCCGCGACCCTGGCCCGCCAGTTCCACGAGGTGGACCGGCTGTCGGCGTTCTTCGACCTGATCCAGCAGGACCCGGTGGTCTCCCAGGTGAAGCTGATCGCCGAACCGTGGGACGTGGGCGAGGGCGGCTACCAGGTGGGCAACTTCCCGCCGCTGTGGACGGAGTGGAACGGCAAGTACCGCGACACCGTCCGCGACCTGTGGCGCGGCGAGCCGCGCACCCTGGCGGAGTTCGCCTCCCGGCTGACCGGCTCCTCCGACCTGTACCAGGACGACGGACGCCGGCCGCTCGCCTCCATCAACTTCGTGACCTGCCACGACGGCTTCACGCTGCACGACCTGGTCGCCTACAACGAGAAGCACAACGAGGCCAACGGCGAGGACAACCGCGACGGCGAGAGCCACAACCGGTCGTGGAACTGCGGCGTGGAGGGCGACACCGACGACCCCGCGGTGCTGGAGCTGCGCCTGCGGCAGATGCGCAACTTCTTCGCCACCCTGATGCTGTCCCAGGGCGTGCCCATGATCAGCCACGGCGACGAGTTCGCCCGCACCCAGCACGGCAACAACAACGCCTACTGCCAGGACAACGAGATCTCCTGGGTGGACTGGCCCGACCCCGGCGAGGACGGCGGCGAGCTGCTGGAGTTCGTGCGGGCGGTGGTGGCGCTGCGCAAGGAGCACCCCGTCTTCCGGCGCCGGCGCTTCTTCCACGGGCGGC
This sequence comes from Streptomyces echinoruber, assembly GCF_014651135.1. Lineage (GTDB taxonomy): Bacteria > Actinomycetota > Actinomycetes > Streptomycetales > Streptomycetaceae > Streptomyces > Streptomyces echinoruber. The sequence continues at coordinate 37,532 of NZ_BMWH01000019.1, read as the reverse complement.
CGGTGGAGGGCACCCACGACGAGCTGTCGGACATCGCCTGGTTCAGGCCGGACGGCCGGGAGATGACGCAGCGGGACTGGGAATCGGCGCACGTGTCGGCCCTGGCGGTGTTCCTCAACGGCAACGCGATCTCCGAGCCGGGTCCGCGCGGGGAGCGCATCGTCGACGACTCCTTCCTGCTGATGTTCAACGCCTCCCCCGAGCCGCTGGACTTCGTCGTCCCGGTCAACCACGGCCGGCAGTGGCAGGTGGTCGTCGACACCTCCCGCGCGGACGCCGTACCGCCCGGCACCGGCCCCAAGGTGCAGGCCGGGGACCGGCTGACGCTGCCGGACCGCAGCCTGACGGTGCTGCAGCGGCCCGCCTAGGCACAACCCAGCGGAGAGGGTTCCAGGGGTTCCGAGGCGCGGTGGGAAGGCCCCTGGGGCGCGGGGGAAGGCCCCCGCGCGCGTGGCGGAATCCGCGCCAGGCCGTGCGTGGAGGGCGCGTGGGGGCGCGTAGGGGGCCGCGCGTGGGGAGCCGCGCACGGGGGCCCGCGCGTGGGGGCCCGCGCGTGGGGGAGTCGCTGACACGAAAGACCGCCAGGCGGGTACGTAGCTCACCATGACACCTGAGCCCCCCGCCCCGGAGGCCCCCACGGCCCCCACGGCCACCTACCGGCTGCAGCTGCAGCCCTCGTTCCCGTTCGCGGCCGCCGCGGCGGCCGTGCCGTACCTGGCGTCGCTGGGCGTCTCCCACCTGCACCTGTCCCCCGTCCTGGAGGCCGTGCCGGGCTCCGCGCACGGCTACGACGTCGTCGACCACGCACGCGTGCGCGAGGAGCTGGGCGGCGAGGAGGGCCTGCGGGCGCTGGCGCGCACCGCGCGGGAGCACGGCCTGGGGCTGGTGGTGGACATCGTGCCCAACCACATGGCGGCCTCCCCGCGGCACAACCGCGCCCTGTGGGAGGTGCTGCGGGAGGGCCCGAAGTCGCCGTACGCGCGCTGGTTCGACATCGACTGGGAGGCGCAGGGCGGCCAGGTGCTGCTGCCGGTGCTCGGCGGCCCGCTCGGCGACGTGCTCGGCGACCTGCGCGTCGACGGGGACGTGCTGCGCTACCACGACCACGTCTTCCCGCTGCGCGAGGGCACCGGGGAGCTGCCGCTGCCGCAGGTGCTGGACGCGCAGTGGTACCGCCCGGTGTGGTGGCGGCTGGCCCGCACCGAGCTGAACTACCGGCGGTTCTTCAGCATCTCGGAGCTGATCGGGGTGCGGGTGGAGGATCCGGAGGTGTTCGACGCCACCCACGCCACGATCCTGCGGCTGCTGCACGAGGGCGTGATCGACGGGCTGCGCGTCGACCACCCCGACGGGCTCGCCGACCCCGGCGCGTACCTCGCGCGGCTGCACGAGGCGACGGGCGGGCGCTGGACGGTCGTGGAGAAGATCCTCTCCGACGGCGAGCGGCTGCCCGCCGCCTGGCCGGTCGCCGGCACCACCGGCTACGACGCCCTGCGCCACGTGGACGGGCTGTTCACGGACCCGGAGGGGGCGGCGGAGCTGCTCGCCGCGTACCGGCGGTTCGCGGCGCCGCGGGCGGACGGGGGCGGGCAGTGGGCGGCGACGGCGCGGCGGGCGGCGTACCTCGTCCTGGACCACGAGCTGGCGGCCGAGATGGAGCGGCTGACCCGGGTGGTGAGCCGCCTGTGCGCCGCCTCGCCCGACCCGGGGCTGCGCGACCGCGCGCCCTGGGCGCTGCGCACGGCCCTGCGGGAACTCCTGGTGCGCCTGGAGGTGTACCGGCCGTACTACGCCGCCGGGGACGTCGCCGCGGTGGTGAGCGAGGAGGCCGCCGCGCAGGCCCGGCGGGCGTTCGTGGTGCCGGAGGAGGCGGGCGCGGTCGACGTGGTGCGCGACCTGCTGCTCGGGCGGCGCGGCGGCGAGGGGCCGGAACAGACGGAGTTCCGCACCCGGTTCGCGCAGACCGCGTCCGCGCTGCGCGCCAAGTCGGTCGAGGACACCGCGTTCTACCGCTACGTGCCGCTGCTGTCGGCCACCGAGGTCGGCGGGAACCCGGGGCGCCCGGCCCTCGCCCCGGAGGAGTTCCACGCCCACTGCGCGCGCGTGCAGCGCGACTGGCCGCTCACCGGCACGGTCGCCTCCACCCACGACACCAAGCGCAGCGCCGACGTGCGCGCGGCCCTGGCCGTGCTCACCGAGTGCCCGCACCGCTGGGCCGAGGTGCTGGCGGCGGCCGTACGCGACGGCGGGGACGGGCCCGACAGCGGGGACGGGCCCGACGGCCAGTTGGCGTGGGCGGCCTGGCAGACGGTGTTCGGGCTCGGCGAGGCGCCCGAGGACCGCGTCCGGCAGGCCCTGCTGAAGCATGTGCGCGAGGCGGGCCTGCACACCAGCTGGACCGAGCAGAACCCGTCCTACGAAGAGGCCGTGGCCCGCTTCGTCGCGGCCGGCCCCTGCGGACCGCCCGGCGCCCGGGTGACCGCCTTCCGCGCGAGCCTGGAGCCGTACGTGCGGGCCAACGTGCTCGGCACGGCCCTGCTGCACCTGACCATGCCGGGCGTCCCCGACGTCTACCAGGGCACCGAGGCCGAGTACCGGGCCCTGGTGGACCCCGACAACCGCCGCCCGGTCCCCTTCCCGCCCCCGGAACCCGGTGAGAAGGGCGCGGTGACGGCGGCGGCGCTGCGGCTGCGCCGGCGGCGGCCCGAGGTGTTCGGCGCGCGGGCGACGTACCAGCCGCTGGCCGCGCGGGGCCCGGCCGGCGCCCACTGCACGGCCTTCGTCCGCTCCGGCGAGGTCGTCACGGCCGTCACCCGCCTGTCGCTGCGCCTCGCGGAGGCGGGCGGCTGGCGCGACACCCGCCTGCCGCTGCCGCCGGGGCGCTGGACCGACGTGCTGGCGCCGGACCGCGCGTTCACGGGGGAAGTGCGCGTGGCGGAACTGTTCGAGACGCTGCCGGTGGCCCTGCTGGAACGGGTGAGCGAGGACTGAGCCGGAACGGGTGGGCGAGGACTGAGCCGGGAGGACTGAGCCGGGAAGGCCCGGGGCGCCGCGATCAGGCACCCGCCGCGGCCGCGGGGGCGGGAGCGGACCGCGCGCGGTCGGCCGTCGCGGGCCGCGCGCGGTCGGCCGTCGCGGGCCGCGTGCGGTCGGCCGGTGCCGGTCGCGGCCCGTGCGCTCCCGGTGCGGGCCACGCCCCGCGCAGCAGGTCGCCGCAGGCGGCGTCCGTGGGACCGGGCGAGGCGGAGGCACGCGCGCGGGGACGTCCCTACCCCTACGGCCGGAGACGCGGGGGACGCGCGGCGCCCTGGCCCCGGCGGTCGTGCTCGGTGCCGTCGAGGCGGAAGACGTCGCCGGTCCGGGCGATCATGACGCACGGGTTGGCGTAGGTCCTGGTGAAGTCGACGGGCCGGCCCGACCACTCGCCGCGCGCGTGCACGGTCACCGGGGCGTAGACCATGGAGCAGAACATGTCCCGGTGCGGGATGCGGGCGATGTCCCCGCCGGCCGCGGCGAGCTGCGCGCAGGCCTCGGCCGCGTGGCGGTGACCCTGCGGCGGGTCGCACAGCAGCAGGGTGGCGCGGGTGGGGGCGGACCGGGCGTCGCCGTGGCCGAAGGGGGGCCGGGTGCCGGCGTGGTCGAGGGGAGGCCGGGTGTCGGCGCGGGTGACGGTGAGGTAGAGCCAGTCGCCGGGGGCGGTGTGCGCGGCGGCGGCCTGGGCCGGGGCCGTGCCCGCGGCGAGGAGGGCGGCGGCGGCCACCAGCGCGCGCCGGGCCGCGCCGCGCACCGCGGCCGCGACCGGGTGCCTCATGTGCCCTGTGTTTTCGATGTCCCTGGTGGTTCTGGTACTTCTGGCGCTTCTGGTGTTCCTGGTGTGTGTCACTCCTGGTGCATCGGCACGGCGGCCCGGGCTCTCCAGTCCGGCTCACCCGAACGGGACGCACTCGGACCGGGGCGCGCGGGCGCGTGCCGTACGGCGAGTTCGAACGCGGCGAGCACCACGCGCGCCTGGTACTCGGCCTGCCGCGCCACCGGGATCCAGCGCGCCCGGCAGCCGTCGCGGTAGTCGGCGCACCACAGGTCGATGAGCCGCTCCAGGTCGGGCAGGGCGCCGGCCGGGTCGTGGCCGGCGCCACGCGCGAGCTGGTGCAGCAGCCCGGCCGTGCGCAGCGCCAGCCGCCGTCCGGCGATGCGCAGCGCGGCGAGGTGCCCGCTGCTCAGCGGTGGCAGCGACCGTCCGGAGCCGCGCGCGGTGCCGGGGTCCCAGGCGTCGGCGAGGCCGGGGCAGACCAACAGGTAGTCGCCGACGGGCGCGAGGAGGCGGGCGGTGTCGGCCGTGGCGGCCAGATGCGGCCGGAGACCGGCCAGGAGGTGCTCCAGCAGCCCCATGTCGTGGCGCAGGGCGCGGCTGACGGCGCGCAACGCGGCGTCCCGGTCGTCCCGGTCCGCGGGCGCCGAGCCGTCCTCCACGGCCGCCACGCCCCACATGGGCGCCTCGACGACGGCGGTGACGGTGCCGTGCCGCTGCGGGTGGACCCACGTCGACTCCACCGCGGCCTCGGTGATGGCGGCGGCCAGGTCGCCCCGGTGCGGCGGCGGTATCCGGTACACGGCCGGTCCCAGGCCCGGCCAGTACAGCGCGTCGTAGGCGCCCAGTTCGCGCGGGATGCCGAGGAGGGCCGCGGTGTGCGCGAGGCGTTCGGGCAGGCCCGGCAGGTCGCGGGTGAGCTCCACGAAGCCGCCGCCGACGTCCACGCCGTGCAGGGAGCACTGGAGGAAGGGCCGCAGTTCGTCCTGGAGGGCGAGCAGGGCGCGGGTCTCGGGCAGCGCGGCGGCCTCCGCGCCGTCGGGCAGCCACTCGGGCTGCTCCAGGAAGCCGGGCCGGAAGAAGTTCCGGAAGTAGCGGCCGAGGGTGTACGGGCCGCCGAGCCAGCCCTCGTTGCGGCGCGAGCCGTCGGGGTCGAGGCACAGCAGCAGGTTCCAGGTGGTGTCGGCGCCGTCGCCGAGGGACGGGTCGGCCAGGACCCGTTCGGCCAGGCACAGCGCGGTCACGCCGCCCACGGGCTCGTTGGCGTGCGGTCCGGCGACGACGAGGGCCTGGCGGCCGCCGTGCCCGACGGACAGCAGCCACAGCGGGGTGCCCGCGCGGGAGGTGCCGATCCGGCGCAGCCGGGCCCGGCCGGGGTGGCGGGCGACGAGCGCGGCCGCCCGGGCGCCCAGCTCGTCCACGGACGGGTAGCGGAGGAGTGGCGGCAGGACACACCTCCACGATCCGGAGCCGTAGCTTCACCTTATGTGCACGGTCTACGACAGTCAGTCACGACTTCGGTGGTACGTCAACACCGTTGGATGGAAAGGCACTTCACCCATCTCACTGGGTAAGGCCCAGGCCAGAGGTGAGGGCGGGCTGCGTCGTCCCCGGTCCGCGCCCGTCTCCCCGTCCCGCCTACGTCATCCCCGCCCCGCGTGCGGCCGCCGCTCAGACGGCGCGTGCGGCCGCCGTTCAGCCGGAGGCGAGCCGGAAGGCCACCTGCCCGAAGGCCACCTGGTCGCCCTCGCGCACCACGGTCGCGCCGACCACGCGCCGCCCGTTGACGGTGGTGCCGTTGGTCGAGCCCAGATCGCGCAGGATCCACACGCCGCCGCGGCGGCTCAGTTCGGCGTGCACCCGCGAGACGGTCTCGTGGGTCAGCCTGAGCCCGTTGGCGGGGTCGCGGCCTATGCGCAGCGGGTGGCCGGTGTCCGGGTGGGGCAGCAGCAGCTTGGGCAGCCGTTCGGCCTGCCAGGCGCGGCGCAGCCGTACGGTGAAGCCGGAGACCGCCTCCACGGCGCCGAACACCGCGCGTGCCAGGCGGCCCTCGGTGCGCAGGTCGGCGGTGAGCGCGGCGAGCTCGTCCGCGCGGCGGGCCGCCAGCGCCAGCTCCATGCGGCGGATGAACGTGTCATGGGACAGCCGTCCCGCCGCCACGCCGTCCCGCAGCACCCTCAGCGCCTTGTCGCGCTCCGCGTCCGACAGCCGCGCGGGGTAGGTGTGGAACTCGAAGGACGACGTCACGCAGGTGATTGTCGGTCAGCGGACGGCGGGTGTCCAGAAAACCCGGGAACACCGGCCACGCGCGCGTACAGCCGGTGCCGTGCGCCGCGGGGAAGAAACCGGGCGGGGATCCGGCAGGGCGCCCGGCGGCGCACCCGGCGGCTCACCGACGGCGCATCCGACAGCTCATCCGACAGCTCATCCGGCAATTCACCCGGCAGTTCATCGAAAACGCATCCGGCAGCTCATCCGGCAGCGACCGGATCACGTTTGAAGCACCATGGACGGGGCTAGATCACGGTGAGCAGACGAAGGGGAACCGTCCGTGCAGTTCGAGGTGTGGGCACCGCAGGCCGGCCGCGTGACGCTCCATTGCGACGGCACCACGCGCGCGTTGGAGCGCGACACGGAGCGCGAGGGGTGGTGGACGGGCGAGGCGGAGGCGCAGGACGGCTCCCGCTACGGGTTCGCGCTGGACGGCGGCCCCGTCCTGCCCGACCCGCGCTCCCGCCGTCAGCCGGACGGGCCGGACGGCCTGAGCGCCGTCGTCGACCACGGCCGGTACGCCTGGCGCACCGAGTGGGCGGGCCGCCCGCTGCGCGGCGCCGTCCTGTACGAGCTGCACGTGGGCACGTACACCCCCGAGGGCACCCTGGACGCGGCCGCCGCGCGCCTGGATCACCTGGCCGCGCTGGGCGTGACCCACGTCGAGCTGATGCCGCTGTGCCCCTTCCCCGGCCGGCACGGCTGGGGGTACGAGGGCGTCTCGCTGTGGGCGGTGCACGAACCGTACGGCGGACCGGAGGCGCTGAAGCGCTTCGTCGACCGGGCGCACGAGCTGGGCCTGGGCGTGGTGCTGGACGTGGTGCACAACCACCTCGGCCCGTCCGGAAACTACCTGCCGATGTTCGGCCCGTACTTCACCGACACCCACCACACCCCCTGGGGCGCCGCCGTCAACCTGGACGCGCCCGGCTCGGACGAGGTGCGCGCCTACCTGATCGGCAGCGCGCTGGCGTGGCTGCGCGACTACCGGCTGGACGGGCTGCGCCTGGACGCGGTGCACGCGCTGTGGGACACGCGCGCGTGCCACTTCCTGGAGGAGCTGTCGGCGGCCGTGGACGCGCTCGCCGCCGAGGTGGAGCGGCCGCTGTTCCTGATCGCCGAGTCGGACCTGAACGACCCGCGCCTCATCAGCCCGCGCGAGGAGCACGGCCTGGGTCTGCACGCCCAGTGGAACGACGACTTCCACCACGCCCTGCACACCGCGCTGACCGGCGAGTCCCAGGGCTACTACGCCGACTTCGCGCGCGCCCCGCTGGCCGCCCTCGCCAAGACCCTCAAGGGCGGCTACTTCCACGACGGCACCTACTCCAGCTTCCGGGGCCGCCGCCACGGCCGCCCGCTGGACCGCACCCGGGTGCCCGGATACCGGCTGCTCGGCTACAGCCAGACCCACGACCAGGTCGGCAACCGCGCCGTCGGCGACCGCCTCGCGGCGCTCCTGTCCGGCGCGCCGGGCCTGCTGGCCTGCGCGGCCACGCTGACGCTGACCGCGCCGTTCACGCCGATGCTGTTCATGGGGGAGGAATGGGCGGCGGGCACGCCGTGGCAGTTCTTCACCGACCACACCGACCCGGAGCTGGCGGAGGCGGTGCGGCAGGGCCGGCGGCGGGAGTTCACCGCGCACGGCTGGGCCGAGGAGGACGTGCCGGACCCGCAGGACCCGGCGACCCGCGACCGCTCCTGCCTCGACTGGTCCGAGCCGGAGCGGGAGCCCCACGCGCGCATGCTCGCCTGGTACCGCCGGCTGATCGCCCTGCGCCACGAGCAGCCCGACCTGACCGACCCCGACCTGTCCGACACCAGGGTGGCCTACGACGAGCAGGCCCGCTGGCTCGCCTTCCGGCGCGGGGACGTGTGTGTCGCCGTCAACCTCGGCAAGGAGCCCGCCGCGATTCCGCTGGGCGCCCGCCGGGCCGAGGTGCTGGCCGCCTGGGAGCCGGTGCGGGCGCCGGGGGCGGACGGGATGCTGCACCTGCCCGGGGAGACGAGCGTGGTACTGCTGCAGCCGTGACCGGCGGCCCGGGCGCCGGCCGGACGGGGTGAGGGGGCGTGTCCCCGCCGGCCGCGTCGCCTACGGTTCGTCGTCCGGGCCGGCGCCCCCGAGATCCGTCACCCTCTCCAGGAGGATCGGCTCCCAGGCGTTGCGCAGGTGGTCGCGCAGCAGCGGCGGGGGCGTGTCGCCGCGGCCCCGGAGGCGGCCGGCGAGGCGGACGACGGTGTCGCAGCGGGCGAGCCACAGGCCGCGCAGGCAGGGGCGGGCGCCGTAGCCGGCGAGGGTGGCGGCGCGTACGGCGGCGGGCGCGCCGACGGCCAGGGCCAGTCCGGCGATGTCCTCGGCCGGGTCGCCGAGGACCGCGCCGGTCCAGTCCAGGACGCCGCGCACCCGCCCGTCGGCGCTCACCACGAGGTGCTCGGCGGTCAGGGCGTGGTGGACCAGGACGGCGGCACCGGGCTGCGCGGCGAGCTGGGCGGTGGCCGACGGGGTGAGCTGCCTCAGGCGCGCCGGGTCGAACTCGTCGGCGGCGGCCAGGTGTTCGGCGGCGCGTACGGCGGTCTGCCGCAGCGCCTCCAGGGGGCGCGGGGCGAGGCGGGGCACACCGAGCGCCTCCGCCTGGCGGGCGGGCACCTCGCGCAGCCCGGCGAGCAGGCCCGCCAGGTCGTCCTCGCCGACGGCGGAGACCTCGTGCTCGGCGGCCGTGCCGCCCGGGATCCGGGTGTCCAGCGTGTACGTCAGTCCCGGCGCCCACTCGCCGTGCGCGACGCTCCGGGGGACGGCGACGCGCAGGTGGGGGCGGACCAGGTCGCGCAGCCGCAGTTCACGGCGCTGTCGCAGCGCCGCCTCCCGGTCGGGCGCCAGGCGCAGCACGTGGCGGGCACCGACCCACCAGGTGGAGTGCCCGCCGCCCACGGCCACGGGCCGCACTTCCGGGGCGGCCTCGGTGTCCGTGCGGCCGCGGCCGCCCCGGCCGCTCACGGCCTTGTGGAGGCCGTCCCGCGCCAGGGAGCTGACCAGTTGGCGGACGGTGTCCGCCGTGGGTGTCGGTGCCTGGGTCATCGTCATGCCGTCGTCGTTCGGGTACGGGGGATGTCGGGACTCGGGACGGGGCGGGGCGGGGCGGTGGGCCGCGCCGGGTCAGTCCACCACGACCAGTTCCCTGGTGGTGTCGTTGAGGCGCCGGCCACCGTCCCCGGTCACGGTGACGATGTCCTCGATGCGCACGCCGAAGCGGCCGGGCAGGTAGATCCCGGGCTCCACGGAGAAGCACATCCCGGGCACCAGGGGCTGTTCCTCGCCCTCCACGACGTAGGGCGGCTCGTGGGTGGTGACGCCGATGCCGTGGCCGGTGCGGTGGATGAAGTACTCGCCGTACCCGGCGTCCGCGATGACCGCACGGGCGGCGCGGTCGACGTCCTGGCAGGCGACGCCGGGCCGCACCGCCCGGAAGCCCGCCTCCTGGGCTTCGCGCACGACCGCGTGCACGCGCCGCTCCTCCCCGGTGGGCTCGCCGACGTGCACGGTGCGGGTGGTGTCGGAGCCGTAGCCCTGCTTCAGGCCGCCGAAGTCGAGGACGACCATGTCGCCGCGCTCGATGACGCGGTCGCCGGCCTCGTGGTGCGGGTTGGCGCCGTTGGGGCCGGCCGCGACGATCGTGAAGTCGACCCGGGAGTGCCCGAAGCGGCGCAGCAGGTCGGCGAGGTCGGCGGCGACGTCGGCCTCGCGGCGCCCGCCGAAGGGGACCTTGCGGATCTCCTCGAACGTCGCGTCGGCGGCGGCACCCGCGGCCGCCAGGAGCTTCAGTTCCGCCTCGTCCTTGACGGCGCGCAGCATCGGCAGGGCGTCGGTGAGGGAGGCGAAGGAGGCGTCCGGCAGCTTCCTCTGCAGCGCCAGCAGGTGCAGCGCCCAGGCGTTGTCGCTGATGCCGTAGCCGGCACGGTCCTCCAGCAGGGCCGCGGTGAGCGCGTAGGGGTCCTTGCCGTCGGTCCAGTCCCGCAGGTCCAGCGCGGGCGCGCCCGGGGCCGCCGCGGCGTCGGGTGCCTCCAGCGCGGGGACGACGAGGACGGGGTCGTGCCCGGCGGTCAGGACCAGCAGGGTCAGCCGTTCGGTGGCCGCGGGCGGCTCGTAGCCGGTCAGCCACACCAGGTCCGGGCCCGGCGCCACCAGCAGCCCGGCCAGCCCGGCGTCCGCGGCCGCCCGTACGGCGCGCTCCATCCGGGCCCGGTAGTCGTCGACGGTGAACAACGCGGGCGTCGTGCCGGTCATCCGGGCCTCCGTGTGCCAGTGATCCGTGTGCCAGTGATCCATGTGCCAGTGATCCGTGTGCCGGTGAGGGGACCACCGATGAGGGAACTACGGGCAGCATCCTGCCCCCATGCACAGGCCGGCGCGAGCCGGTCACCGGATCTTCCGCACCGGCGCCGTCCCGGCACCCGCACGCGGCGGGCCCTCGCGGCCGGTGCGGCGGCGTACGACCAGCGGTTTCCGGGCTGCCGCGGGAGGCCGCGCGGCACACGGGTGCGAGTCGGACACGCCGGAGACCGTGCGGAGCGTGGCGGGCGGGCTCAGGTCAGGACGGACGCCACGGCCGTGAGCTGCTGGTAGCCGCCGGTCGCGTGCCGCACGGTCAGGGTGACCCGGGTGCCGGGGCGGGTGCGGGCGACGGCCGCGGCGCGGTCGGCGGCGCGGTCGATGCGGGTGCCGCCGAACGCGAGCAGGAGGTCGCCGCGGACCAGCCCGGCGGTGCAGCCCGGTCCGGGCACGTGGACACCGACGACCAGGGCCCCGGGTCTCCCGGTGTCCGCCACTTCCACGCCGAGGCCGGCGGCGGGGAACCCCGCGGGGCCGGGCGGGGGCGTGGCGGGGCTTGCCGGGGCCGAGGGGGGCGGGCCGGGGTGCCGGCCCGTCTCTCGCTGGAGTTGGGCCACCCGGCTCGTGCCGATCACCGCGGCGCCCATCGTGCCCAGCCCCACCCCGGTCAGCACCAGGGCGGTGCCGACCGACAGTGCGAACAGCAGGGTGCCGAGGCGCCGGCCGCGCCGGTGCGCGGCGTGCGGGCGCCGGGCGGAGCCGCGCGTGCCGCCGCCCGGCCCCCGGCCCGGCAGCGGCCTGGGCCGCAACGCAGTCTGATCCATGGTTCACCCCCGGCGGGTGCCTACCCTGCGCACCGGCCCGCGACGAGCCACGAAAGAGTGAGACTGCCCGGCCTCACGGGACCGGCCGGGCCCGACGGGGCTGACCGGAACCGGCCGGGACCGACTGGGGCTGACCGGAACCGGCCGGGACCGACTGGGGCTGATCGGCCTCCGCTGCCGGTGGCCCCTGGATCCCGCTCCCGCCGCCCCGGAGCGGCGGGAGCGCCGCCGTGCGGCCCGTGTCAGCCCTGTGCGGCCCGTGTCAGCCCGTGTGGCCCTCCCCGTGCTCCCCGTGGCCGCCCCCGTGGTCGAACTTCAGGGCCTCGGGCGGCATGACGACGAAGGGCCGCATCATGCCCATGTCCTCGTGCTCCAGCAGGTGGCAGTGGTACATGAACCGCCCGTAGGCGCCGTCGAACCGGCCCATGACGCGCAGCATCTGGCTCCCGGGCACCCGGAACACGTCCTTCAGGCCGCCCTCGTTGGGTGCCGGCGGTATCCGCGTGCCCGCGTCGAAGGCGATCGGGGTGCGGGTGCCGCCCACCGCCGGGTCGAAGCCGGAGACGTCGTAGGCGTCCCGGCCGAGTATCTGGAAGTCGGCCAGGTGGATGTGCATGGGGTGGACGATGGGTGCCAGGTTGAGGAAGCTCCACTGTTCGTGGCTGCCCTCGGCGATGGTGAAGCCGAGGCCGTCGTTGAACGTCCGTGCCGTGCGCCGGTACGTCTTGGTCGTGCCGTCCGGGCCGGTGACCTGGATGACGCCGTCGGCCGGCAGGTGCAGCCCGCCGGGGTCGCCGACCTCGGTCATCTCCCATATCTCGGGGTGGCCGCCGGCGCCCTTGGTGGCGGGCGGGGTCAGCACGATCAGGCGGTGGCCGTGCGGCGTGTCGTGCGTAAGGCGGCGGAAGGAGCCGGAGAGCACCTCGGGCAGTTCGAAAGTGTCCGCCGTGCAGGACTCCCGGACGCGGAACTCCATGACCGCCGGGTAGCGCACGTCGTTGACCGGGTCGGGGACGCCCGGCTCCGCTCCCCGCCCCTTGTTGACCAGGCGGAGCCGGCGGCCGGCCAGACCGCGGAAGTCGACGAGCAGGTCGAAGCGCTCGGCCGGGGCCGCGGTGAGCGTCGGCATGACGGCGTCGAAGTCGATCGGCACCGGGCGCGGCAGCAGCCCGCCGTCGCTGCCGATCTGGTGGACGATGCCCGGGACCGGGTTGTCGTCCTCGTCGAGCAGGACCAGGTCGTAGATGCGGGCGTTGGAGGCGTTGACCAGGCGGAAGCGGTACCAGGCGTCGTCCACCTCCGCGTACGGCCAGATGCGGCCGTTGACCGTGGTGTAGGGCCCGGTGAAGGGCAGGGTGACCGGGCGGCCGGTCTCCGGGTTGGGATTCTGGACGATCACGGTCTTGTGCAGCAGCCGGCCGTTGAGGCGCCCGTCCTCGTCGGTGTCCAGGTTGCGGTCGGCCAGCAGCAGCGGGATCTCCCGCTCCCCGGAGGGGAGGCGCAGGGCGTCCTCCTCGTCGTCGCGGACGAGGTAGGTGCCGTACAGGCCCGCCATCACGTTCCACCGCGTGATGTTCATGGCGTGGTCGTGGTACCACCACTGAACCGCCTGGTGGTCGTTGGGGTACTCCGACAGCTGGGCGTCGCCGGAGCCCACCGCGTTGTCCGCCCAGCCGTCGTTGCCGCCGCCGGTCTGGGCGCCGTGCAGGTGGGTCACCGACCAGGCGGGCAGGGCGGCCACGTCCTTGTTCGGCTCGGCGCCGCCCCGGCCGGGCTCGGTGGTGGCGGGCGGCAGGCTGCGGTCGCGGGCGGGCACCTCGACGGAGGTGACCGGGTGCTCGCTCTCCCTGGGGATGCGGTTGGTCCAGGCGATGCGGACGCGCTGCCCGCGGCGCACCTCGATGGTCGGGCCCGGCACCCGGCCGTCGTAGCCCCACATCAGGGTCGGCGGCAGCTGGGGGTGCAGGCGCACCCAGGTGGGGCGCAGGGCGATCTCGGTCTCGTGCAGGACGTCGTCGGACGCGGGGCGCAGGACGGGCGGGACGGGCAGCGGTGCGACGTACGGCCTCAGCTCCCCCTCGGTCGATTTCCGCTGCTGCGTCCCGGCGTCGGCGGCCCGGTCGATGATGTCGGTCAACGTGGAACTCCCCCGTGAGTCTTCCGGATTGCCGTGCTCTCACATCAAAGGACTCCCGACGCACCGGCAAAGTTCCCGGAATGCCGCATTCCGCGGCTTGTTTCGCACAACGGTGCGGACGCCCCGGTTCGGTCGATCGGCAGGGCCGGAGGCCGGTCCGGCAGGAAGCCGTGGGCCCGGCGTGCGAGGTACTCGGCCTTGTACCGGTCCACGTTCCGGTGCCAGTTGAGGATCCCGGCCAGCCAGTTGCGCAGGTCGTCCACATAGCCCCGCATGATCGCGCGGGCCTCCTCCGACAGCCCGAAGTCGTCGTACACGACCGGCAGTTCGTGCGCGACGACGTGCTCGAACTGGTGCATACGCCGGGTCATCAGGTCGTGCACGACGGCGAGGGCCGCCGGGTAGTCGACGCCGAAGAAGTTCTGCACGACGAGGATCGCGTTGTGGATCTCCCCCTCGTACTCGATCTCCTTCTGGTAGGAGAAGACGTCGTTGAGCAGGCACGCGTAGTCGACGGCCGCGTTCTCCAGGGAGCGCACGGGGCCGCTGCGGTAGACCTCGGGCGGAACGGCCGGGCCGTGGCCGGCGCGGCACAGGCTCAGGGTCAGGTCGGAGCCGAAGGTGGCGCGCCGCATCTCCAGGTAGTCCACCGGGTCGGGGATGCGGTGCTGGAGCTGGTTGAACAGCTCCCACACCCAAGCCTCGGTCATGGTGTCCACGGCCGCCCTGAGCGGCCGGCGCTGCTCGGCGGTCATGCCGGCCGTGGTGCACGTCCACAGGTCGATCAGGGCGCGCTCCATGCCGTTGGCCGGCGGCGGGGGCGTCCCGCCGTCCAGCGGCATGCACGCCGAGAGGCGCGCCGTGGTCAGGCGCGCGGCGGCCAGGTCGCGGCGGTGGCCGAAGACCAGGGGGTAGTAGTCGTCGCCGTAGGTGCCCCAGGCGAGCCACCGGGAGGCGAGGTCGAGCTCCTCCGGGGTCGCGTCCGGATCGAGGCCCGCGGCGCACAGCGGCAGGTCGAAGGCGGCGAGCTTGTCCTCGTCCCAGACGCCCTCCCGCAGCAGGCCCATGCGGTGGGACCAGTCGGACAGGCGGCGCCGGGCGCCCTCCAGGTGCGGGCTGAGCCGCACCTGGAAAGGCATGTGGAAGTCGGGCAGGAGGGACGGGCCGACCTTCCGGTAGGGCACGTGCGTGTGCGCGCGCAGTCTCCCGGCGCCCGCGGCGGCCAGGAGCGTGCGGACGTCGGCGGCGGAGGTGCCGGGCCCGGTGGGCGGCCGCCAGGGGGACGAGGCGCGGGCGTTGCCGTTCATGTAGCGGCTGGAGCGCAGGTGCCAGGCGTGGCCACCGGACTGCCAGTCCTGCAGGCCCTTGGTGTACGCGGCCACCGCGGCGACCTGGCCGGGGGTCAGCCCCTGGTCCACGGCCAGCGCGGGCACTTCGGTGAGCGCGGTGTGCTCGAACTGCTGCATGCGGGAGGTCAGCACGTCGTTGAGGAGGTCGGCGGCCTCCTGGGCGGTGCAGCCGAAGAACTTCTCCAGCACCAGTACGCCGTTGCTGAGTTCACCCTCCTCCTCCACCTCCCGCTGGTAGGAGAACAGGTCGTTGCGCAGGTGCACGGCGTCGGAGAACGTCTCCGTCAGCACCCTGAGCGGCCGGGTGCCGGCGACGGCGGCCGGCACCTCGGCGGTGGCGTACTCCACCAGACCCGCCGACCAGGGGGCGCCGCCGACCTTGCGGCGCATCTCGATGTACTCGACCGGGTTGGCGACGCGCCCCTCGTTGATGTTGGACAGCTCCCAGAGGGACTCGTTGAGCAGGTGCTCGGTGGCGACCGCGAACCGGCGGCGCCAGTCGGCCGACATGGCCGGCACCGTGCGCGCCCACAGGTCGGCCAGGCCCGCCTCGACCGGGTTCCCGGGCTCGGGCACGGGGGTCGCCGGGTCCGGCGGCATGAACAGCGGCAGCCGGTCCAGGTGGGCCTTGCCGGCGGCGCGGTCCTGGGTGCGCTTGTACTTCTCCAGGAAGTGGTCGTCGAAGAAGAAGACCCACACGTACCAGTCGGTGATCAGGCAGAGGGCCTCGGCGTCGCAGTCCGGGTGGGTGTGGGCGCACAGCAGGCCGTAGTCGTGCGCCTCCAGGTCGGTCTGCTCCCAGACCCCGGAGCCCTCCAGCATGCCCATCTCGCGCGCCCAGCGCGTCGAGTGCGCGCGGGCCTCGTCCAGGTGCGGGTTCAGCCGCGCGGGATACGGCATGTAGAAGTGCGGCAGTTCGAAGGGCTGCGTCATGGCCGGGCCCTACCCGCGGGCTCCGCGTGCCATCCGCGGGCCCGGACGTGACCACACCATCGCGTGAACCGACGGCGAACCGGGAGAACCCGCGGCCCTTGCGGCGTTCATCCCTGCACACGCAGACCGTTCCGCCGTGTCCCGTTCCGCTCCGGAGGCCCCCATGCACCAGCCAACCGCCTTCTCCCGCCGTGCCGTTCCCGCCTTCCTGCCGACGGCCGCGCCACCTGATACGGCCGCCGCCCACCGGTGCCGGGGTGCAAAGGCGGCGCGCCGCCAGGGCGGGGCCGGCGCCGGACCGCCGGCCGGTGCGGCAGGGCGTGCGCCTGGACCGAGTGCCCGGTCCCGCGCACCGGCCGCGCCGCGGCCGGGCCGACCGGCCACCGGCTCCCCTCTTGGGGAGCGATGCGCGCCTCGCCGGCGCGGGAGCGGCCACCTTGTCCCGGGCCGTCGCCCGGCACCGCCGGTGCGCGCCTCGCCGGCCCGTCGGCGGCGGCGCGTGTCAGCGCCGGACGTGGATGAGCGCGTGGGTGCCGCTGGTGCGCCAGCGCTGCTGCTCGGCGGCGGTCAGCCGCTCCACCGTGGCGGGGTCGAGGCCGCAGACCACGTCGGACTTCAGGGTGCGCAGTGCGGCGACCGGGCCGGGGAAGTGGGCGGTGAGGTCCGCGAACGGCGTCGTCGGCGGCCACAGCCGGTCGTCCACCAGGCGGCGGTAGTTGAGGTCGCCCTTGAGCACGGTCAGCGTGGCCGCGGCGAACTCGGCGCGCAGGTCGTCGGGCATCCGCGCGTAGGGCAGCGGCGCGCAGAAGAAGGGGTGGGTGCGGATCGACAGGCGGCCGTCGGTCGCCGCGGCCCACAGGCGCCGGCCGTGGGCCCGGGCGGCCCCGGGTGCCCGGACGAGCCGGCGCAGGGCGTCCACCACGTCGGCGGTGGTGGCGTCGGAGACGTAGTACGGGTACGGCTTGACGTACAGCACGGCCCGCTCGGCGTGCCCGTGGGCGAGGAGGTGGGAGACCAGCAGCAGGTCGGGGACGAGTTCGCGGCCGGCGTTGTCGGCGACCAGGGCCAGGGTGCCGCCGCCGGAGGGCGGCAGCAGCTTCCACAGCAGCGCGCTGTCGTCGGCGACCAGGCCGGGGGCGGGGTCCGCCGGATCGCCGCCGGCGGACAGCCGGAAGCCGAGGTCGGCGCGGTTGCCCCACAGCGAGCCGTGCAGCAGGGCCTGCGCGCGTTCCTCGGCGGGGCGGTCCTCCAGCGCGTCCAGCGCGGCGAGTTCCTCGTCCGTCTCGGACGCGTCGAGCTCGGCGAGCTTGACCGGGCGGAACGGGTCGACGCCCTGCCAGGGCCCCGGTCCGAAGTGGCCGACGGCGTCGAGGAGGCGGCGGTAGAAGTAGCTCTCGGACCACAGCCACGGCACCTCGAACCAGGACCGGCCCGCGTACTCGGCCAGTCCCCACGCGAGCCAGCGCCCGCGGTCGGGGGCGTCGGCGGGCAGCGGCTCGATCACGCCCTCGGTGCAGCTTTCCAGCAGCGCGTCCAGGGCCCGCCGCCGGTCGGGTCCGTAGGGGAACGCCTCCCGCACCTGCCGGATGATCGCCGGGTGCCGTTCGGCCAGCACGCCGTGCGGGAACGAGCCGGGCCGGTCGGCGAGGAGCACGGGCGCGGAGGGGGTCTCGGGCATGCGGCTCACCGTACCGCGCGTCCGGTACGGCACCGGCCGGGCGGGGGGGGGCGCCGCCGCGCCCGTACGGCCCGCGCCGCGCCTCATCCCCGTACGCCGGTCTCATCCCGCGCACCGACTTCACCCCGCGCGTCGGCCTCACCCCGTGTGCCGGTCTCACACCGCGGCCATGGCCTCCCGCTCCAGTTGCTTGGCCAGCGCCAGGTAGCGCGGGCGGCGCGGGACCGGCACCAGGCCCCGTATGAGGATGTGCCACATCTCCGCCATGCGGCGCGGGAGCCGGGCCACGGGATCGAGGGACCGCACCGCCACCCGGGTGCCGATGAAGAAGCTGACCAGGGAGTGGGCGGCGGCGTCCACATCGATGTCCGGGTGGAGGTCGGCCTCCTTGACCGCGCCGACGAGTTTGCGCGTGGCGATCTCCCGCCACTCGGTGAACGGGTGCCGCAGCGGGGGCCGCAGCTCCACACCCGACAGGGCCAGCCGCATCCCGGCCCGCGCCACGGGCCCCTCGACGGCCAGCCGGGCCAGGCCGAAGGTGATGCGCATGAGCGACTCCAGGGAGGAGCCGCCGCACTCCTCGGCCGCGCGGGTCACCTGACGGACCGCCCTTGCCTGCAACTCCATGATGGCGTGGGCGAGATCCTCCTTGGCCGCGAAGTGGAAGTAGAGAGCGCCCTTGGTGACACGGGCGTGCTCGACGATGTCGCTCAGGCTGGTCCGTTCATACCCATAGCGGTCGAACAGATCGGCGGCGGCGACGACGATCGTCGCACGGGTCTGTTCGGCTCGTAACTGCCTGGGCATCGACTGGTCGCTCCCCGGGGCCGGAAAAAGAACGGGACACGCCGTTTGTTTTTCAATCCCCGTACACCATAACTCACTTCCCGGAGATCCCTACCGTGCACTCGAAGACCGGGGCGTCGCCCTGGGTCCCGACCACGCGCAACTCGCGGCCGTTCTCACTGGTCAGGTCGATCCATGTGGGCTGGTCCAGCTCCGCGTACCGGTGGAAGAGAGCGTGGAAGGAAACCGGGCGGCGGCCGCGCGCCCACGCGGCCTGGCGGGCGGCCTCCAGCAGAAGCATGCCGGGTATGTGGTCCAGGGGATGGTCGAAGAAAACGGGATGTGCGGTATCTACTCGCACCTGCCAGCGATCGGCGCGGGTTGTGGCGGCCAGCACGACGTCCTCCGGCAGCACCCGGCCGACGGCGGCGGGCGGCAGGCCCGGCGGGGTGGGCACGGCGGTGACCCGGCCCGGGGTGCGGCCGCCGCGCAGCCGCCGGTAGACCGGCTCGGCGACGCAGGTGTAGGCGACGTGGGACGCGTGCGCGACGCGTTCCCCGCCGAGCAGGACCTCCGCCTCGTAGCGGGCCCCGGCCGGGCGGCCGGCGCGATACTGCACGTCGGGGAAGGCGAGTTCGACGACCGGTTCGGCCGGCAGCGCGCCCACGGCCAGGAGTTCGGGGCGGGTCTCGACGTCGAAGCGCTGGAGCACGAAGTGGTGCCCGAGCGGCACGTCGTACTCGGTGTGCGAGATCAGCGTGCCGGCCTGGCGAATCGTTTCCACGACAAGCAGCGGCTCGTAGTGGGACCGCTCCGGCGACACGTGTAAGGCGTGGCCGCGCGGCCACTGCGCCGTGACGCAGAACCGGTCGTCGCCGGTCCTGCGCCAACCGGTGAGAAAGGTTTCGGCGATCGCCGCCCGGTGCACCAGTTGACGGGGAACGGTCGCCGTCATGGTGGCGGTTTCTGCGAGCTGCCGCAGTTGAGTCATCTCTCTCCCCACGGAGTCCCGAAGGCCACGGCAGACGGGATGCGCCCGCCCGAGTGAGCGCTAGAGTACGAGGCGTCCGGTTTGTTTTCAATGAGATCAAACTGCCGCGCTCTATGATCGGGGCGTTCCGGCAGACGATCGCGGACCGGCCAAGTCGGCGCGGTGGAAGGGCTCTTATGGCGAAACAGGAACGCGCCATCAGGACGCGCAGGGCGATCCTGGAAGCAGCGGGGGCCGTCTTCGACGAGTACGGCTACGCCTCCACGACCATCTCCATGGTGCTCGAACGAGCCGAAGTCACCAAAGGTGCCCTCTACTTCCACTTCCCCTCCAAGGAGTCCCTGGCCCAGGCGGTGCTCGACGAGCAGGTGCCGTTCGGCGCCGTTCCCCCGCAGCCCTGCAAGCTGCAGGAGATCATCGACATGACCTTCGTGGTCGCGCAACGGCTGCTGACCAACCCTCTGCTGCGGGGCAGCGTGCGGCTGACGGTCGATCAGGCGACACCGGTCGGCGTCGATCACGCCGGACCGTTCCGGCAGTGGGCGGAACGGCTCATGACGCTCATGGAACAGGCCCGTGAGCAGGGCGAGTTGCTGCCCACGGTGGAGCCGCGGGACACGGTGGAGCTGCTGGTCGGCGGGTTCGCCGGCATCCAGCTGATGTCCCGTGCGCTGACCAACCGGGAGGACCTCGCCCACCGGGTCTCGGTGCTGTGGGCGCACATCCTGCCCAGCATCGCGGTGCCGGGTCTGCTGCTCGGCCTGGACAGCAAGGCCGACCGCGGCGTCCGCGTCCTTTCCTCGCTGGAGCTGTCCGAGTCGTGATCCTGCTGACCGGGGCGACCGGCACCGTCGGCCGGCTGGTGGCCGAACGCCTCCGCGCGGTCGCGCCCCTGCGCCTGCTCACCCGTGATCCGCGCCGCGCCGCCGCCCTCGCCCTGCCGCCGGACGCCGAGGTGCGGGCCGGCGACCTCGCCGATCCGGCCGGTCTGCGCACGGCTCTCACCGGTGTGCGCGCCGCGCTGCTCGTCACCGTGGACCCGCTCACCCACACCCACGACGCGAATTTCCTGACGGCCGCGCGCTCGGCGGGAGTCCGCCATGTGGTGAAGCTGTCCGCCCAGGCGGTCGCCGATCCCGGGGCCACCGACCTGGTCACCGAGTGGCAGCGGGAGAACGAGCGCCTGCTGCGCGCCTCCGGCCTGTCGTGGACGCTGCTGCGGCCCCGGGCCTTCATGTCCAACACCCTCGGCTGGGCGGCCTCGATCCGCGCGGAGGGTGTGGTGCGCGCCCCGTACGGCGACGCGGCGAACGCGGTCGTCGATCCGCGCGACATCGCGGACGTGGCGGTCCGCGCGCTGACCGCCCCGGACACCCACGCCGGCCGGGTGTACCCGCTGACCGGGCCGGTGGCCGTCACGGCCCTCGAACAGACCGACATGCTCGCCGAGTTGCTCGGCCGACCACTGAAATTCGTGGAGCTGACGGAGGAACAGGCGCTGCGCGGGCTGCGGGCCCGGTACCCCGAGCCGGTGGCCCGGGCCCTGCTGGAGAGCGCCGCACACGGGCGCACCGGGGCGAAGGCGCGGGTGGAACCGACGGTGGAGAGGCTGCTGGGGCGGCCCGCACGCGGCTACCGGGAGTGGGCGCGGGACCATCTGGAGCAGTTCCGGGGGAGGTGACGGGGCAGGCCCACTGTCCTGCCCCGGCGCGGCCCAGATCCGGCGCAGGTCCGGCGCAGGTCCGGCGCGAGCCCGGTCCGCGGGGGACGGCGTCGGACGCGGGGCGACGGCCCGGCGGTGCGTGAACGCGCCCGGCCGCCGGTGCGTACTGCTGGGCGCAGCAGTATCGACGCGCCGGCCGAGGAGGCGTTCCGGATGGCCCGGATGGCCCGCAGGACACGGATGACCCGGAGAGTACGGACGACCCGGAGGACATGGACGGCCCGGAGGGCATGGACGAGCGGGAGGATCCGCAGGGCTCTGGCCGCGGCAGGAGCCGCCGTCGCGGCGTCCGGCCTGCTCACCGTGGGAACGGCGGGCACCGCCCGGGCGCACGGTGCCCCGACCGATCCGGTCAGCCGGGTGGTGGCCTGCTCGCCGGAGGGCGGCAGCCGGGCCGCGACGGCCGCCTGCCGGGCGGCCGTCGCCGCGAACGGCGCGCCCTTCACCGCCTGGGACAACCTGCGGGTGGCGGGCGTGAACGGCCGCGACCGGCAGGTGATTCCCGACGGGCACCTGTGCAGCGGAGGCCTCTCCGCCTACCGGGGCCTCGACCTGGCCCGCACCGACTGGCCGGCCACCCGGCTCTCCCCGGGCGCGAGGCTGACGATGACGTACGCCTCGACCATCCCGCACACCGGGACCTTCCGGCTCTACCTGACCAAGCCCGGCTACGACCCCGCGAAGCCGCTGACCTGGTCCGACCTGCCCGCACGGCCGTTCGCCGAGGTCACGGACCCGCCCCTGACCGACGGCGCCTACCGCATCCGGGCCACGCTGCCGGCCGACCGCACCGGGCGGCATGTGCTGTTCACCGTGTGGCAGAACAGCAGTACGCCGGACACCTACTACTCCTGCTCGGACGTGGTGTTCCCGAAGCGGTTCGGCGGCTCCGTCACCGCCGCGCCGTCCGGCGGCCCCGCCCCGGCCGCGCCGTCCGGCGGTTCGCACAACCCCGGTTCGCGCAACCCCGGTTCGCACGGCCCCGCGTCGCACGCGGCACGGGCCGCTTCTCCGGCCGCCGGAACCGCCGCTGCGCAGGACCGGTCCGCGCCCGCCCGGCCGGCGAGCACGCCGGTGGCGGCGTCCGGGGACGCCGCCGCGCCGGGGCCCTCCGCCCCGCTGCTCGTGGGCGGCGCCGCCGCGGTGCTGGTGCTCACCGGGGGCACCGCCCTGGTGCTGCGGCTGCGGCGCCGGTGAACCTCCTTCCTGCGTCCGTCAGTTGACGAAGACGTTGGCACCCGCGTCGGTCACCGGGGCGTACTTGGCCGTGAAGTAGGCGTTGTTGAAGCACAGCGAGGGGCCGGACGCCTTGGTGAACTGCTGGTTGGTGAAGGTGATGCTGTTGTCGGCGTTGTTCGCCGTGCCGGACAGGCCGGACGCCCGGTAGACGCAGGTGATGGTGCCGAGCAGGGTGCGCAGCTTGACCGTGGACTGGATGGCGGAGCCCGCGGCCGGGGCCACGGACAGGGTGCCGTCCGAGGTGACGGTGGTGGTGTAGGGGAGGTTGTCCACCGTGATGCCGCTGACGCCGAGCACGCCGGTGACGTTGCTGGTGCAGGAGCCGCTGTCGAAGCTGTGCCCGGTCAGCGACTCGGTGGCGGTGCCCGGCGCGGCGGGGTTGTCGGTGACGGTCGCCGTGAACTGCGACGAGGTGCAGGAGACGCCGCTGGTGCCGGTCGCGCTGGAGTAGAAGGTGGCGCTGGTGCCGCTCGCCAGGGGCGCGGTGAGGACGTCGCCGACCGCGACGGGCGTGCCGCCGGCGGCGCCCGTGGTGAGGACGGCCGCGCCGTCGGCGTAGGCGGAGCCGGCTGCCGGAAGGGCGAGCGCGGCGACGGCGGCTGCGAGGGTGAGGAGAGTGCGCGTACGCATGCGGGTGCCTCTTTCTCGGGTGGGGGTGCGCCGTTGGTGGGGGTGAGGTGGGGTGGGTGCCCGTCGGACTCGACGGAGCGGGGACTCGCTGGAGCTGAGGCTCCGCGGAGCGGAGACTCCGCGGAGCGGAAGGGAGTGGGCCGTCGGGCGTCCGCCGGCACCGGTCACGACGTCTTCTCCGCACGTCGTGG
>NZ_BMWH01000019.1:0-14606 GCF_014651135.1 Streptomyces echinoruber | reverse complement strand
CGGCGGCCGGCCGGTGACCGGCCGGGAGCACGGGAGTGGACTCCCGGCCGGGACCGACGGATGGGACTCCCCGGGTAAGGAAGGGAATCGGTGCGTTCGGCCGAGGGCGCGCCAAGGCACCTTTCCCCGCCGGGGGTGCTACCGGCTTTCGCCGAAGGATGGGACCGGCTTTCGCCGGAGGTCGATCCGGTCTCCGGCAGAAGCGGAACCGGTTTCTGCCGGACGGCGGCGTGTCTCCCCGCGGACGGATCCGCGACGGACCCGCGCGGGAGGGGCCGGGATGCGCGGCCGGCCGGGACCGGCCGGGGTGGTGCGGTGGATCCGGCGCCACGGACCCGGGAAGCCGTTGTAGACCTGTTGCTCCGTCAACGTCAAGACTGCAGTGGGAAGTTGGTGGTCATCAGGGTCCTTCGGGGCGCGCGGCGCATCGGCATCACACCATCGTCACGCTTTCCTTACACGTCTCTTGACCCCGGAATGTAACCGCCGGTAACTTCCTCGGCGGGCGCGGTGATGACACGTGCACCACCGAGCACCGTGAAAGCCCTTGCAGCCGCCGGGAGTTGCGAGGGAGTCGTACGTCGCCGCCGCTGTCCGCGCCAGGACACGTGCCGCAGCAGCCGAATCCGCAGCACTGCCGAGGAGAGCAGACATGGCCTCGTCCCTGGATGTGACGTCACCCGACGACCGGCCCGCCCACACCCCCGGACACCCCGAGGGCAATACCGCCGAAGGAGGCGAGAGACGCGGCCGGGTGCGGCTGCGCCGGGCCGCCGTGCTCGCGGTGCCGGCCACCGTCGCCCTGGCGGGGCTGGCCGTCCTGACCGCGCAGGGCGCGCTGGGCGTGCAGTTCGCGATCTCCGGCATGCCGTTCACGGTCACCGCCACCGAGCTGGACGGCACCGGTTTCGAGCAGTTCGGCGACCTCGACCACATGATCGACGACAGCCCGAACGCCGGGGACACCGGCGGCCAGGTCCTGATCGTCACTTCCGCGATCAAGAACGCGACGCTCACCAAGCTGTGCCAGAGCGTCGACCTCGGCGGCACCAACCTGCTCATCACGGCGGGCGCCGGCAAGGACAAGGTCACCGCGAGCGACCTGACCACCGACTCCACCCAACTGAGCGGCGACGCCTCCTTCAACAACATCGAGATCGGCAACGACGCGAGCACCCTCACCAAGGCCGGGGTCAAGGGCAAGCCGGGCATCTTCAGCCAGCAGGCGGACACCGTGCACATCGACAACCTGCGGCAGACCAACTACGCCACCACCGCGGGCGTGTTCCGGCTGCCGGGCCTGAAGCTCCGGTTCAGCGACTCGGGGTGCTGAGGCCATGCGGACCGAAGGGCGCGGCACCTTCCGAGGCTGGCGGGGCCGCCGGCCGTTCTGGGGCGGGCTGCTGCTCACCCTGGGCGGGGCGGAGGTCCTGCTGACCGAGAAGGCGTCGCTCAAGGTCGTCCTGCACATCGGCATGCAGGGCCTGGCCGGTTACCTGCTGCCCACCCTGATGGTGGTGTGCGGCCTGCTGACCCTCTTCAATCCCGCCCAGCGCCTCTTCTACGCCATCACCGGGCTGCTGCTGTCCCTGGGCACCTGGCTCACCTCCAACCTCGGCGGCTTCTTCCTCGGTCTCCTGCTCGGCGTGGCCGGCAGTTGCCTCGCCTTCGGCTGGCTGCCGGACCAGGAACCGCGCCGCCGACGGCGCGGGCTGCGCGGGCTGCGCAGGCGGGCGCGCCCGGCGGGGGCCGACACCGTGACCGCGACCGTGACTTCGGCCGCGGCTCCCCTCGCGGCTCCGGCCACGGCTCCCGCCGCGGCTCCGCCCGCTCCCGTCGCGGAGAGTTGAGCGGAGAGCTGAGCACGGGCACGCGGGGACACCGAGCCGCCAGGAGCCCAAGAGGCCAAGAGCCAGGAGTCCAAGAGGCCAAGAGCCCAAGAGGCCAAGAGCCAGGAGTCCAGAAGTCGGCAATCCAGGAGTCCAGGAGTCGGGGGCCGGCAACCGGCGCCGGAGCCCGACGAGAGGGACGAACCGTGAAAAACCTCCCCCGAACAGGTGACTTGGGAACTTCTTTGCCGACGCCGGGAGTTCATCGGACGTCCGGTCGGCGTGCGCGCGGCCGGACGGGAACGTCCTGTGCGATCAGTGAATGAAGGAGCGGCACGCTCATGGTGTTCAAACGACTGCTGGGAGCGCTCGGTGTGGGCGGCCCCGCGGTGGACACGGTCCTGGACCCCGGCCCGGTGCTGCCCGGCGGCACGCTGTCCGGGCGGGTGCACCTCAGGGGCGGCGGCTCGGACGTGGAGGTCGAGCACCTGGGCCTGGAACTGATCGCCCGGGTGGAGGCCGAGTACGACGAGGGCGAGAGCACGGGCACGGTCGCCTTCGAACGGTTCACCGTCGGCGGCGGCTTCCGGCTCGCCGCGGAGGAGGAGCGGTCGGTGCCGTTCCAGGTGGCCGTCCCGTGGGAGACGCCGGTCACCGAGCTGCACGGCCGGCAGCTGGGCGTCGTGCTCGGCGTGCGCACCGAGCTGGCGGTGGCCGGCGCCCGCGACAAGGGCGACCTCGACCCGCTCGCCGTCCGTCCGCTGCCCGTGCAGGAGGCGGTGCTGGACGCCTTCGGCCGGCTCGGCTTCGGCTTCCGCTCGGCCGACCTGGAACTCGGCCGGATCGGCGGCACGGGCCAACGGCTGCCGTTCTACCAGGAGATCGAGCTGATCCCGCCCGCGCAGTACGCGCACGCGGTCCACGAGATCGAGCTGACCTTCCTCGCCACGCCCGAAGCCGTCGAGGTCGTCCTGGAGGCCGACCGCCGCGGCGGCCCGTTCACCGCCGGCCACGACGCCCTCAGTCGCTTCACCGTGCGGCACGAGGACGTCTCCACCGTGGACTGGGCCGCGGAGGTCGACGGCTGGGTCCGCCGCCTCGCCGAGCACCGCGAGGCCTACGCGACCGAGGCGGCGTACCTCTCCGACGCGTACCACTCCCCCGGTTCCGGCGCCGGGACGGCGCTCGCCGCGGGCGCGGCCGGTCTGGCAGCCGGTGTGGTCGGCGGGCTGGTGGCGGCCGAAGTCGTGGACGAGATCGGTGACTTCTTCGAGGGGGAGGACGAGGGAGGCGACGACTGAGGGACCGGCCCCCTCCGGAGGAAGACCGGGCGGGAGCCGCCACGGGTGCGCCGTGGCGGCTCCCGGCCGAACTCCCGGCGACCCGCCGCCCGCAGGAGATGCCTCCGCGCGTCGGCCGCACCGGGCTCGGCCATGCCCCGCATGCCCTACCTGATGTCGAGGCGGATCACCTGGTTCTTGACGAGGTTCCGCTGCGAGAAGACCCGGGTGAACTGCTTGGTGGGCTTCCGGCGCTCCTTGCACGTGACCTGCACCGTGAGGTGGAACTTCCGGTGGAGCGGGACGTCCAGTTCGGCGGGCCCGTACCGGGCCCTGCGGTTGGGCCGCTGGATGGTGCCGACCGTCACGTCGTCCACGCCGCTGTCCAGCCTCACCCTGGTGGGGACGGACCTGCTGTGCGGAAACGCCTGCTTGCAGGTCACTGTGCCGAAGTACTTCACGGGCCCGACTCTGGGCTCGACCGACCAGGCCGGATGGGCCGTCAGCAGGCCCCCAGTGAGCACCGCGGCGAGGATCGGGGCCGCGGCGGTGAGGGTGGGGGACTTGCGGGGGGTGCGTGTGGACATGGAATCACCTGCCAAAGGGCGTGTGAGGGGTGCTGCACGGACCGGTCCTTGACGCCGGCTGAACGGGCGTGAGTCGCAGAACGCTGTGGAAAGGACCGTCCGTGAACGGGTCCGGGGTCCGCTGCCACGCCTTCACCGGCTGTCCCGGCAGCCCCCGGGCTTTCACCCACCACGTTCCTACACCGCCTGCCACGCTGCAACCGGAGCCCGGCGGTCGCCAACTCACTGCCCGGGCAGGAGAGAAGGAAAGGGCAGGTCTCCGCCTCGCCGGTGCCCAGCCGCCAGAGACCCCACCGGCCCGGTTTCAGAGGCCGCGAAGCCGGCGCGCGGACGGCCTGGTGTCTCCCACGCGGCCGGTGGACCAGCTCCTCATGAGCCGTACGACGTCCACCACGGCCGTGTTCCGGCCGGCGCACGGCGAACGCCCCCGCGCCGCGCGGGCCCGCCTCCCCCGCGCCCGGACGCCCGTAGCCCGGCGCCCACGCGCCCCACAGACGCCACGAAATTTGCGGTGACCCGCATGAACAGCCGCACGCTGGCGCCCACGCGCCCCGCAGACGGCCACCTCACGCCCCCGCAAGCCCAGCCTCACATCCCCGCAGACGGGGCCACCTCACGCCCCGCGGGCCCCGCTCCCCGCGGCCGCCCGGACCCTGTGTTTCACACCACGCGAACCCCCCATCACGGCGCGTGACCATCACAATGCGGCAGCATCACCTCACAGGAAGTCGCCGGTCCCTTGACTACCGGCAGTCACACACGGTTGGCTCCAGCACAACAAGAGCCGGTCAGCCGGTATGTCCACCGCTGCTCGGCCGTGCTCTCCCCTCCTGCTCCGCGCACAGCGAGGTGCCGCCCCGCCATGATCGTGTCCCTTCCGTCGTCCCCGCCCCCTCCGGCGTCCGCCCGGCATCGCCGTGTCCTCGGGATGCTGTCCGCCGTGGCCGCCGTCTGCCTGCTCACAGCCGGCTGCACGGACTCCGGTGGTACGGCCGCCCGTGCGGACGCCGCCGCCGGGTCCGGCGGCAGCCGGATGAAGGTCGCCCTGATCGCCCACGGGGCGAAGGGGGACGCGTTCTGGGAGTTGGTGAAGAAGGGCGCCCAGGCGGCCGCCGCGAAGGACGGCATCGACCTGACGTTCGCCGGCGACCCCGACGCGGCCGGGCAGGCGGAGCTGGTGCGCGACGCGGTCCGGGACGGGGTCGACGGTCTTGCGGTGACCCTGGCCAAGCCGGCCGCGATGAAGGCGCCCGTCGCCCGGGCCCGGGCCGCCGGCATCCCCGTGGTCGGCCTCAACTCCGGTATCGACGCCTGGCGTTCGGAGGGGGCCCTGGAGTACTTCGGTCAGGACGAGAGCGTCGCCGGCCGGGCCGTCGGCGACAAGCTCGACGCCCTGAAGGCCACCCACGCCCTGTGCGTCATCCACGAGCGCGGCAACGTCGCCCTGGAGGCCCGCTGCGCCGGGGTGAAGAAGGCCTTCGGCGGCCGGACCGACCTGCTGTACGTGGACGGCACCGACCCGGACGCCGTCACCGACGCCGTGACCGCCCGGCTGCGCCAGGACCCGAGCATCGACGAAGTCGTCACCAACGGCGCCCAGTTCGCGCTCACCGCCGTCAAGTCGGTGAAGGCGGCGGGCAGCAGGGCGCACGTCGCCACCTTCGACCTCAACAGCGACCTGGTGAAGGCGGTGCGCGCCGGGGACGTGCAGTTCGCCGTGGACCAGCAGCCCTATCTGCAGGGCTATTTGGCGGTGGACGCGCTGTGGCTGTACCGGACCAACGGCAACATCAGCGGCGGCGGGGTCGCACCGGTGCTGACCGGTCCCGCGTTCGTCACCCGCACCAACGTCTCCTCCGTCGCGGCGTTCGCCGCGAAGGGGACGCGCTGACCGGTGGGTCCCGCACCGCCACGGATTCCCCCACCCGGGGCACGTGCGGTCACTTGTGCGGATAACATCCTGGGCACCCCCTGTGCCGTACCGGGATCCGCGGTCACCCCGCGCCCGGCACCCGCCGTCCTCACTCCGGCGCCCCGCACCTCCCCCCGCCGTCCTCACCCGCGTCCCCCGCCCCGCGTACCCGCCCCGTCGCCCCGCCCTTCCACCCGCCGACCACCCCCCTCACCGACCGCCCTAGGACGACGATGTCTCCACGGACAGGTGCCCGGAGCCGTCCCGGCTCCCTCCGTCTCTCCCTGATCCTGCTGGCGCTGGTGCCCAGCGTCACGCTCGCCGCGATGTGGGGCGTGACGACGACGCAGATGTTCACCGAGGGGCTGCGCCTGCGTTCCCAGACCGGGCTGAGCCGGTCGACCGGCGCGATGGGCACCGAGGCGGCGCTGGCGCTGCAGCAGGAACGCACCCTGTCGGCGGCGTGGCTGGCCTCGCCGCACGGCTCGCGGGCCGCGCTGGACGCACAGCGCAGGAGGACGGACGCGGCGGTCGCGAAGCTGGCCGGCCGGTCCGACGCGATCCGCCGGGCGCCGTCGCGCATCAAGGACCGGATGTACTCGGTCGTCGCCGCCGCCGGCAGCCTGGAGTACTACCGCGACCAGGTCGACAGGCCCACCGACATCACCCCCCAGCAGGCGCTCGACCAGTACACGTCGATCATCGACGACCAGATCCACGCCTTCCAGGAGCTCTCTCAGGTCGACGACGGCGACCTCACCTCGCGGGCCGGTCCGCTGGTGGCCCTGGAGCACGCCGCCGAACTGGTCTCGCAGGAGAACGCCCAGCTCACCCTGGCCTGGCCGGACGGGCGGCTGGACCGGGAGGCGTGGAACCGGTTCGCGGAGCTGGTCGACGCCCGGCGCTGGCTGGTCCAGGACCAGATCATGCCCTCGCTGACCGGCAGCCTGAAGACACGGGCCGAGCGCATCCTGCAGAGCCCCGCCTGGCGGACCCTGGAGGACGTCGAGGAGCAGGTGCTGCAGGCCCCGGCGCAGGGCCGTACCGTGGGCCACGGCGACAAGCGGCACATACGGCTGCCGGACGCCGAGGCACGGTGGAAGGCAGCGCTGGGGGAACTCTCCGCCGCATACCGGAGTCTGATCCGGCAGCAGACGGACGCCCTGCTCGACCGCAGCGCCGCCAGGGCCCGCCACCTGCTGCTCACCGCCGGCTCGCTGAGCGCCGGCGGCCTGGTCGCGCTGCTGGTGTGCGTGGGCATGTCCTGGCGGATCACCCGCTCGCTGTCCCGGCGGCTGGGCGGCCTGCGCCGGGCCACCCTGGCCCTGGCCCAGGAGCGGCTGCCCGAGGTGGTGGCGCGGCTGGAGCGGGGCGAGAAGGTCGACGTGGAGTCCGCGACCCCGCCGCTGGACTACGGCCGCGACGAACTCGGCCAGGTGGCGCAGGCGTTCAACACCGCTCAGCGCACCGCCGTGCACACCGCCGTGGAACTCGCCGACACCCGGCGCGGCTTCCGGAAGGTCATCCTGGGCATCGCCCGGCAGAGCCAGAACCTGGTCAATCTGCAGCTGAGCAAGCTGGACCGGCTGGAACGCGAGCACACCGACCCGGACGTGCTCCAGGGCCTGTACGAACTGGACTCCGTCGCCAGCCAGTTGCGCCGCTACGAGGAGAACCTCGTGATCATCAGTGGCGAGCGGCCCGGCCGCACCTGGAGCGAACCGGTCGCCCTCGTCGACATCCTGCACAGCGCCGTCGGCGAGGTCGCCGAGTACCAGCGGGTGGAGGTGCACACCGACGAGGAGGTGTGCCTGGCGCCGCCCGCGGTCGCGGACGTGATCCACCTGCTGGCCGAGCTCATCGACAACGCCACCGTCTACTCCCCCGCGCCCAGCCCAGTCTCGGTGCGCGCCTCCATGGTCGCCAAGGGCCTGGCCGTCGAGGTCGAGGACCGGGGCCTGGGCATGTCCGAGGAGGAGTACGCCGCCCTCAACGCGCAACTGGCGGTGGCGCCGCAGTTCGACGTGGTGGCGCTCGCCGACGACCTGCGCCTGGGCATGTTCGTCGTCGCCCGGCTCGCCCACCGGCACGGCATCAGTGTCACCCTGCGGCCCTCGCCGTACGGCGGTACGACGGCGATCGTGCTCGTCCCGCACGACGTGGTGGTGTCCGCCGAGGACGGGACGCCCGCCGCGGACGGGGCGAGCGCCACGGACGGGGCGGGCGCGGGGCGTCCCGAGTCCACCCGCCGGGCGCCCCGGCGGCCCGCCGACCCCGTACGGCCGCCCGTCGCCGACGCGGCACGGTCCCCCGCCGGCGACAGGGGGACGGAGAGGGCCCCGGCCGGGGACAGAAACGCGGCCGGGGACGGCCGGGAGGCGGTCGGCGACGCGGAGGCCGACGGCCCCGCCCGCTCCGCGGGCACCGACGCCGGGTCCGGCTCCCGCTCCCGATCCCGCGGAGGCGCCCCGTCCGCCGCCCCGTCCGGCGGGCTCGCCCCGCTGCCCCGCCGGGTGCCGCAGACCAGCCTCGCCGCCGAACTGCGCGAGGAGCCGGCGCCCGCGCCGGAGGACGAGGACGCCGACGACTTCACCGCCCAGCGCGCGGCCTCCTCCCTCGCCGGCTTCCAGCGCGGCACGCGCCAGGCCCGCGACGCCACGGATGCCACGAATGCCCCGGACGCCGGGCACGACGCGGACGACGCCCACGGCACGTACGACGCCTTCGGTCCGGGCGGCCCGTACGATCCGCACGCCCCGCACGCCCCGCGCGACCCGTCCGGCGCGGATCACAGGGATCACATGGATCATCCCGAAGCCACTGACGCCGAAGCCACCGACGACGCCGACGGCGCTGACGATTCCGAGGGCTCAAAAGACTCCGAGGGCTCCGAGGACTCGGAGAACCCGGACGGCTCGGACGACGTGACCGGCACCGGCGGGCCCCGGGTCCCGCAGGACGACGGCCAGGACCCGGTCCGCTCCCGCGGCCCCGAAGACGCCCACGTCCCGGACCGCCGCCCCGGTGCACGCGTGGCCACCGCAGACGCATTTTCCGCAGGGCGCCCGGGGCCGCAGGTCCCCGCTCCGCCCTCCGACCGCCCCCGCTCCTGAAGGAACCGCCATGACACGCCCCACCCCCGCCACCCACACCCGGCTCGACCAGTTGCTCACCGGACTGGTGGACCGGGTCGCCGAGGTCAACCACGCCGTGGTGCTCTCCGACGACGGTCTGGTCGTCAGCAAGTCCACCGGCTTCCCGCGCGAGGACGCCGAGCGGCTGGCGGCGACCGCGTCCGGTCTGATGAGCCTCAGCAAGGGCGTCAGCATGGACTTCCGCGGCGGCCCGGTGCGGCAGGCGCTGATCGAGATGGCCCGCGGCTACCTGATCCTCACCTCCGCCGGTCCCGGCGCCCACCTGGTCGTGCTCACCGGTCCGGGCGCGGACGTCGGCGTGGTGGCGTACCAGATGAACCTGCTGGTGAAGAAGATCGGCGAACACCTCAGCGCGGCACCGCGGTTCGGCGGCCCGGCCGCGCCCGCCGGCCCCGGCGCGTGACGTGGGCGGAGGCGACGCGGCGGGCCGCCTGGTGCGCCCGTTCACGCTGACGGGGGGCCGGACCCGGCCCAGCCGCGCCGACTTCACCCTGATCACCACGGTGACCGCGGTGGATCCGCCGCCCGCCCGGGCGCCGCGGCCGCAGCCGGAGCAGGCGCGGATCCTGCGGCGCTGCGCGCAGCCCGTCACCGTCGCGGAGCTCGCCGCCCTCCTCGACCTGCCGGTCAGCGTGGTGGTGATCCTGCTGTGCGATCTGCTGGAGGCGGGCCGGATCCACGTCCGGCCGCCGCGCCCCGTCTCCGGTCCCCCGGACCTGGAGCTGCTGCAGAAAGTGAGGGACGGACTTGGCCGCCTCTGACGCCGCCGTGCCGCCGGTGCCCGACGTGTCCCCGGCCCCCGACACGGTCAAGATCCTCGTCGCCGGGGGGTTCGGGGTCGGCAAGACCACCCTGGTCGGGTCGGTCAGCGAGATCGTCCCGCTGCGCACCGAGGAACCGCTGACCGCGGCCGGGCTGGACGTCGACGACCTCGACGGCATCGAGGAGAAGCGGGCCACCACCGTGGCCATGGACTTCGGCCGCATCACGATCGCCGACGACCTGGTGCTGTACCTGTTCGGCACGCCCGGGCAGCAGCGGTTCTGGTTCATGTGGAACGACCTGGCCGTCGGCGCGCTCGGCGCGGTGGTGCTCATCGACGTGCGGCGGCCGCGGTCGAGCTTCGCCGCGATCGACTTCTTCGAGCGCCGGGGCATCCCGTTCGTGGTCGCCGCCAACGGCTTCCACGGGCACAACCCCTATCCGCCGGAGGACATCCGGGAGGCGCTGACCCTTCCGCGGGAGACGCCGGTGCTGCTGTGCGACGCCCGGGACCGCGCGTCCTGCCGCGATGTGCTGCTGGCCCTGCTGGACCGGCTGATCGCCACCGCCAAGGCCGGGTGACCGCCACCGCCGAAGCCGGCTGATCGCCACCGCGGGATCTTCACCGGGCGCGTGCCGGGCCCTCCCCGACCTTCTCGGCCTCCCCGACCTTCCCGGCCTCCCCGACCTTCCCGGCCTCCCCGACCTTCCCGGCCCGGGAGGGCTCCCTGGCCTTCTCGGCTTCCCGGCCCGGAAGTTCTCCTCGGCGAAAGCCCGTGGCGCGCGGGCCGGCCGTCCCGGTCCCGCGCCGGCTCAGGTCAGGCCGGCCGACTTCAGCCACGCCCGGGCGACGTCCAGCGGGTCCTTGTGCCGGAGCTGCACCTGGGCGCCGAGTTCCCGCAGGGCCGCGGTGTCCAGCCGGGCCGAGACGGCGTTGAGCGCGTCCACGCCCTTCTGCGGGAGCTTGCCCTTGGCGACGAGGGGCTGGACGTTCTGGAATCCGAAGAGGTTCTTCGGGTCCTTCAGGACGACGAACTTCTCCTTGGTGAGGGTGGGGTCGGTGGTGAAGACGTCCGCGACCTGCACGGTGTTCTTCCGCAGCGCCGACTGGGTCAGCGGGCCGCCCGCGTCCAGCGCCTTGAAGGACTTGAACCGCAGGCCGTAGACCGACTTCAGTCCCTTCAGGCCCTGCTGCCGGGTCTGGAACTCCGGGGAGCCGCCGATGACCAGGTCCTTCGCGACGCCCTTCAGGTCGGCGATGCCGGACTCGGCGGTGAGGTGGTACTTCTTCGCCGTCTGCGCGTTGACGGTGACGGAGTCCTTGTCCTGGGCGGGCGAGGGCCGCAGCAGCGTCAGGTTCTTGTCCAGTTCGGCGTTGATGGCGGCCGTGGTCTCCTCGACCGTCCTCGGCGCGGCCTTCGGGTCGAGGTAGGCCAGCAGGGCGCCGTTGTACTCGGGCAGCACGGTGACGGAGCCGTTCTTCAGCATGCGGTACGTCGTCTCGCGGCTGCCGATGTTGTGCCGGTAGGAGACCTTGACGCCCTTGGCCTTCAGCGCCTCGCCGTAGAGGTCGGCGAGCAGGATGCTCTCGCTGAAGTTGTTGGAGCCGACGACGACGGTGCCGTCGCCCGCCTTGCCGCCGGTCAGCGGGTCGTCGCCGGAGCCGCCGGAGGAGCATCCGGCGACGAGGGCCGCCACGGCGGCGAGGACGGCGGCGGACGTGCTGCGCGGTCGCGTGCTGGACCTGGTGGTGCTCTTCACGATCGACGTCACGGTTCCCGTTTCCGGCCGGAGGCATGGACCCCCTGATCCAATCCGGCGCGTTCACGGTCAGTCAAGAGCAGCCGGGCCGACCGACACACGCCCGACACACGGCCGGGCCGGTACGTCTGCCGGGGCGTCAGGTGCCGCGCCGCACCCCGGGCGAGACCGCGAGCCGCTCCACCGCCCAGAACACCGCGAGCGTGGCCAGGGCGAGGAGGGCGACCAGCGTGGCGCCGCCGACGACCTTCTCGTAGTCGCGCTGGTAGAGCCCGTCGACGATGTAGCGGCCGAGGCCGCCGAGGCTGACGTAGGCGGCGACGGTGGCGGTGGAGACGATCTGTACGGCGGCCGAGCGCAGGCCGCTCAGCACCAGCGGCAGCGCCACCGGCAGCTCGACCCGGAACAGGATGCGCGCCTCGCCCATGCCCATGCCGCGCGCCGCGTCCACCGGGGAGGGGTCGACGGAGCGCACCGCCTCATAGGTGGTGACCAGGATCGGCGGCACCGCCAGCACCACCAGCGGGATCATCACCGGCAGCAGGCCGAGCCCGAGCAGCACGAACGTCAGCACCAGCAGGCCGAAGGTGGGCAGCGCGCGGGCGGCGGTGGCCAGCAGGGCCAGCACGGTGCCGCCGCGCCCGGTGTGACCGGTGAGCAGGCCGACGGGCAGGCCGACGGCGGCGGCGACGCCGAGCGCCAGCAGCGAGTAGCCGACGTGCTCCAGCAGGCGGTGCGGGATGCCGTCGTAGCCGTGCCAGTGGGCGCCGTCGCCGAAGAAGGCGCCGACGAAGTGCAGGACGTTCACCGGGCGGCCTCCCCCAGCACGTGCGCGGCCGGATCGGGCCGCCCGGCCGCTGCCGGGGCCGTGCGGCCGCCGCGCGGCATCCACGGCGTGAGCAGGCGGCGTACGCCGACGAGCGCGGCGTCGACCAGGACGGCGAGCACGGCGGTGGTGACGACGGAGTTCACGGCGAGGGCGGGCCGGTGGTAGAACATCGCGTCCGCCAGCAGGTTGCCGAGGGCGCCGTTGTTGCCGATCAGCGCGCCGACGCTGACCAGCGAGATGCTGGAGACGGCGGCGACGCGCAGTCCGGCCAGGATGGCGGGCACCGCGATCGGCAGCTGCACCTGCAGGTAGCGCCGCACCGGTCCCAGGCCCATCGCGGTGGCCGCGGCCAGCGTCTCCCGCGGTACGGCCCGCACGCCGTCGACGATCGCCGGGACGAGCACGACGAGGCTGTAGAGGGCGAGCGGGATCATCACGGTGAGTTCGCTCTGCCCGGTGTAGTCGATGAGGACGACGAAGAGCGCCAGCGACGGGATGGCGTACAGCACGGTGGTCAGGCCCAGCACCGGCGGGTACAGCCGGCGGAAGCGCACGCACACCTGGGCGACGGGCAGGGCGGCCAGCAGCCCGGCGAGGACCGGCAGCAGCGCCTCGCGCAGGTGCAGGCCGACGAGGCCGAGCCAGCTGTGCTGGAGGTCGCTGGGGATGTCGAAGAAGCCGTTCACGCGCGGGCCTCCACGTCGGTGCGGGCCTCGCTGTCGGTGCTGCCCCCGGTGTCGGTGCGGCCCTCGGCGTGGGCGGCGCGGATCGCCTCGGCGATGGCCTGCTGGGAGACGACCCCGACCGCCCGCCCGGCGCCGTCCACGGCGACCGCCCAGCCGGTGGGCGAGAGCACGGCCCCGTCGAGCGCGGCCCGCAGCGACTCCCGGCCGTGTTCGAATGGCCTCCCGTACGGCAGCAGCCCCGCGGGGTCGATCCGCCCCGCGGCCAGCTCGTGCGGCTCGCCCCAGCCCAGGGGCCTGCCCTCGGCGTCGGTGACCAGGAGGTACGGCAGCTCCTCGGTGCCGCGGGCGGCGATGTGCCCGGCACCGGCGTCGACCGGGACGATCGGCGCGGTCTCCAACTCCAGCCCGCCGGAGGGGAAGAAGGACAGCCGGCGGATGCCGCGGTCGGTACCGAGGAAGTCCTCCACGAACGCGTCGGCCGGCGCGGACAGCAGTTCGGCGGGCGGCGCGAACTGCGCGAGCCGCCCGCCGGTGCGCAGCACGGCGACCTTGGTGCCCAGTTTGACCGCCTCGTCGATGTCGTGCGTGACGAAGACGATGGTCTTGCCCAACTCGTCCTGGATGCGCAGCAGTTCGTCCTGCAGCCCCTTGCGCACCACCGGGTCGACGGCGGAGAACGGCTCGTCCATCAGCAGCACCGGCGGATCCGCGGCCAGGGCCCGGGCCACGCCGACCCGCTGCTGCTGGCCGCCGGAGAGCTGGTAGGGGTAGCGCCGGGCGAGCGAGGCGTCGAGCCCCACCCGCTCCATCAACTCCCGTGCCCGTTCCCGGGCCTTGTGCTTGCCCCAGCCGAGCAGCCGCGGCACGGTCGCGATGTTGTCGACGATCGTGCGGTGCTGGAAGAGGCCGGCGTTCTGGATGACGTATCCCATGGAGCGGCGCAGGGCGGTGACCGGCTGTTCCCGGATGTCCTCGCCGTCGAGGAGGATCCGGCCCTCGGTCGGCTCCACCATGCGGTTGATCATCCGCAGGGTTGTCGTCTTCCCGCAGCCCGAGGGCCCGACGAGGACGGTGATCGAACGGTCCGGTATCTCCAGCGACAGTCCGTCGACCGCCACCGTGCCGTCCGGGTACCGCTTGGTGACTGACTCAATCCGTATCAAAACGCCGACATCCTCCGGGTCTTGGCCATCGGTGCCCGCGGCGGTCCCGGTCGCGCGGGGCGTTGCCGGGAGAGTCTAGACCGGACGGGTGACACACCCGGGGACGCCGAAGGACACGCCGGACGGGGAAGGGCCGGGGCGAGCACCCGAGCAGCACACGTGATGGGGACGCGCCGGCCCGTCCGCGGCCCTTCCCGTTGGCCGTAATCTCCCACACCGCACCCCGCCCCGCCCGCCGGAGCACCCGGACGACGGTCCACCGTCCGGCGCACCGGCCGTCCGGGACACGGAGTGCCCACCCGGGACACGGAGTGCCGCGGGCGCGGCCCCGGCGCCCGCCTCCGCGAACGGCGGCGGCATATGGGCGGCAGCCGGGGCGGGCGCGCCCCTTCGGGGCGCCCGCCCCGGACGGCGCCTCCCACCGGGACGGCGCCTCCCACCGGGACGGCGCCTCGCCCATCCGGTGCGGCCGCACCGGGCAGCGCGTCGCCGGGCGGCGCACGCGCCCCTCCCGGCCGGCCCCGCCGTCGAACGGCACACACGGTTCAGGCCGGCCGGACCCGCCGCTGAACGCCACCCCGGGCCCACGCCCGCCGGCCCCTCCGGCGCGGGCCGACCGGCCGTACGTCACCCGCGGGCGGG
>NZ_BMWH01000018.1 GCF_014651135.1 Streptomyces echinoruber | reverse complement strand
GGGGCGCGCGGGCGTCCGGCGCGCGCTCCGGCGCGGGGCGGCGGGCCGCGCACCGGCGCCGGGCCCGGACCGCCGGGCGCGCCGACGCCGGGATGCGCCGCCTGCTGCCGCAGGCGCTGGTCGTCGCCTTCCTGGCCGGCGGCACCACCGCCTTCGTCGCCCAGGACAAGGCCGTCCAGCTCGACGTCGACGGCCGCACCCGCACCCTGCACACCTTCGCCGACGACGTCTCCGGGCTGCTGGCCGAGGAGGGCGTGCGAGTCGGCGCACACGACCTGGTCGCGCCCGCCCCCGGCACCGGTCTGAGCAGCGGCGACGAGATCGCCGTACGGCACGGCCGCCCCGTCCGGCTCACCCTGGACGGCCGACGGCGCCAGGTGTGGACCACGGCCCGCACCGTGGACGAGGCGCTGCGGCAGCTCGGCGTGCGCGCCGAGGGCGCGTACCTGTCGGCCTCCCGCTCCCGGCCCATCGGACGCGCCGGACTCGCCCTCGACGTGCGCACCGAACGCACGGTGACCGTCCTGGCCGACGGCCGCGCCCGCACCGTCCGCACCAACGCCGCCACCGTCCGCGAGGCCGTCGAGGAGGCCGGCGTCACCCTGCGCGGCCAGGACGCCACCTCCGTGCCGCCGGGCAGCTTCCCGCGCGACGGGCAGACCGTCACCGTGCTGCGCGTCACCGGTCGCAGGGAGACCACGGAGGAGCCGATCCCCTTCGCCGTCCGGCGCACCGAGGACCCCTCCCTCCTCACCGGCACCGAGGTCGTCGACCAGCCCGGGCGGGTGGGCGTCCGGCGGATCACCTACGCCCTGCGCGTCGTCAACGGCGTCCGCCAGAAGCCGCACCGCGTGCGCAGCGAGGTCGTGCGCGAGCCCGTCCCGCGTGTCGTGCGGGTCGGCACCCGGCCGCACCCCCGCTCCGTCGCCGGCACCGACCACCTCGACTGGCGGGGCCTGGCCGCCTGCGAGTCCGGCGGCCGGCCGCACGCCGCCGACTCCTCCGGCACCTACGGCGGCCTCTACCAGTTCGACCTGATCACCTGGCACGCCCTCGGCGGCACGGGGCGCCCCCAGGACGCGCCGGCGGAGGAGCAGACCTACCGGGCGAAGAAGCTGTACGTGCGGCGGGGGACGGCGCCGTGGCCGCACTGCGGGGAGCGGCTGCGGTCGTAGGGCCGCCGCCCGTCGCACCGGCCGACCTGGGCCACCGCGCCCGGCCCGCCCCCGTACCCTTGTCCCGTGAGCAGCACCCCCGACGCCCTCCTGGGGCCCGCCGACGTCCGCGAGCTGGCGGCGGCCCTCGGCGTACGCCCGACGAAACAGCGCGGCCAGAACTTCGTGATCGACGCGAACACGGTCCGCCGCATCGTCCGCACCGCCGACGTCCGCCCCGACGACGTCGTCGTGGAGGTCGGCCCGGGTCTCGGCTCGCTCACCCTCGCCCTGCTGGAGGTCGCCGACCGCGTCACGGCGGTGGAGATCGACGACGTCCTGGCCGCGGCCCTGCCGGCGACGATCGCCGCCCGCATGCCCGACCGCGCCGGCCGTTTCGCGCTGGTCCACTCCGACGCGCTGCACGTGACGGAGCTGCCGGGCCCGCCCCCGACGGCACTGGTGGCGAACCTGCCGTACAACGTCGCCGTGCCCGTGCTGCTGCACATGCTCGACACCTTCCCGAGCATCGAGCGCGCCCTGGTCATGGTCCAGGCGGAGGTAGCCGACCGCCTGTCGGCGGCGCCCGGCTCGAAGGTGTACGGCGTGCCGAGCGTGAAGGCGAACTGGTACGCCGAGATCCGGCGGGCCGGCGCGATCGGCCGCAACGTCTTCTGGCCGGCGCCCAACGTCGACAGCGGCCTGGTCTCCCTCACCCGCCGCCCGGAGCCGGTCAGGACCTCCGCGACGAAGGAGGAGGTGTTCGCGGTCGTCGACGCGGCGTTCGCGCAGCGCCGCAAGACGCTGCGGGCGGCGCTGGCCGGCTGGGCCGGGTCGGCGGCGGCCGCGGAGGCCGCGCTGCTGACCGCGGGCATCTCGCCGCAGGCGCGCGGCGAGTCCCTCACCGTCGAGGAGTTCGCGCGCATCGCCGAGCAGCGAAGCGCCGCGGACCCCAAACGCGCCGCCGCACGCGGGAAGATCGCCGGGCAGGCCGGACAAGTCGAACAGGCCGGGCAGGCCGAACAGGCAGCCGCCGCCGGACCCGAAGCAGCCGCCGGACCCGAAGCAGCCGCCGGACCCGAAGCCGTCGCCGAGCGCGCGGCGGCCGTCGCCGCCCACTCCAAGGAGCCCGGTCAGCAGTGAGCGTCACCGTTCGCGTCCCCGCCAAGGTCAACGTGCAGCTCGCGGTGGGCGCCGCCCGCCCCGAC
Organism: Streptomyces echinoruber; assembly: GCF_014651135.1. Classification (GTDB taxonomy): domain Bacteria; phylum Actinomycetota; class Actinomycetes; order Streptomycetales; family Streptomycetaceae; genus Streptomyces; species Streptomyces echinoruber. The sequence continues at coordinate 152,668 of NZ_BMWH01000018.1, read as the reverse complement.
GGCTACCACGACCTGGCCAACGTCTTCCTCGCGGTCGGCCTGTACGACGAGGTCACCGCCACCCCGGCCGACGAGCTGCGCGTCACGTGCGCGGGCCCCGACGCCGCCCAGGTCCCCCTGGACCGCACCAACCTCGCCGCCCGCGCCGCCCTCGCCCTCGCCGAGCGGCACGGCCTCGAGGCGGCCGTGCACCTGCACATCGCCAAGGACATCCCGGTCGCCGGCGGCATGGCGGGCGGCAGCGCGGACGGCGCGGCCGCGCTGCTGGCCTGCGACGCGCTGTGGGGCACGGGCGCCGACCGCGAGGAACTCCTCGACATCTGCGCCGAGCTGGGCAGCGACGTGCCGTTCGCGCTGGTCGGCGGGGCGGCGCTGGGCACCGGGCGCGGGGAGCGGCTGACCGCCCTGGAGGTCGGCGGCACCTTCCACTGGGTGTTCGCGGTGGCCGAGCGCGGGCTGTCCACCCCGGCGGTGTTCCGGGAGTTCGACCGGCTGGCCGAGGGCCGCACCCTCCCCGAGCCGGTCGCCTCCCAGGACCTCCTGGACGCTCTCGCCAAGGGCGACGCGGACGCGCTCGCCGACGCCGTCTGCAACGACCTGCAGCCCGCCGCGCTGTCCCTCTTCCCGGAACTGGCCGACACCCTCGCGGCCGGCCGCGCCGCCGGCGCCCTCACCGGCCTGGTCTCCGGCTCGGGCCCCACCACGGCGTTCCTCGTCCGCGACGCCGCGGCGGCGCGGGAGGTGGCTAAGGCCCTGCGCGCGTCGGGCACCTGCCGCACCGCGCGGGTGGCGGCGGGGCCGGTGCCGGGGGCGACGGTGGTCTGACGGTGGTCTGACAGTGGTCCGAGGACGCGGAACCGGAACCGGAACTGGAACCGGAACCGGGCCTCTTCGGGCAGGCCCTACGCTGGAAGGCCGATCCATCCCCGCGCGCAGGAGAGAAATGGCCGTCAACCTGGTCAATGTCGAGAACGTCAGCAAGGTGTACGGCACCCGCACCCTGCTGGACGGCGTGTCGCTCGGCGTGTCCGAGGGGGACCGGATCGGCGTCGTCGGGCGCAACGGTGACGGCAAGACGACCCTGATCCGGATGCTGGCGAAGCTGGAGGAGGCCGACGCCGGCCGGGTCACGCACGCCGGCGGGCTGCGGCTGGGCGTGCTCACCCAGCACGACTCCCTCGACCCCGAGGCGACCGTGCGGCACGAGGTCGTCGGCGACATGGCCGACCACGAGTGGGCGGGCGACGCCCGCATTCGGGACGTGCTGACCGGGCTGTTCGGCGGGCTGGACCTGCCGGGCTTCCCCAAGGGCCTGGACACCGTGATCGGACCGCTCTCCGGCGGCGAGCGGCGCCGCATCGCGCTCGCCAAGCTGCTCATCGCCGAGCAGGACCTGATCGTCCTGGACGAGCCCACCAACCACCTCGACGTCGAGGGCATCGCCTGGCTCGCCCGGCACCTGCAGAGCCGCCGCTCGGCCCTGGTGTGCGTGACGCACGACCGGTGGTTCCTGGACCAGGTGTGCACGCGCATGTGGGACGTGCAGCGCGGCGTGGTGCACGAGTACGAGGGCGGCTACTCCGACTACGTCTTCGCCCGCGCCGAACGCGAGCGCATCGCCGCCTCCGAGGAGGCCAAGCGGCAGAACCTGATCCGCAAGGAGCTGGCGTGGCTGCGCCGCGGCGCCCCCGCCCGCACCTCCAAGCCCCGCTTCCGCGTCGAGGCCGCCAACGAGCTCATCAAGGACGTGCCGCCGCCGCGCGACAGCGGCGAGCTGATGCGGTTCGCCTCGTCCCGGCTCGGCAAGACGGTCTTCGACCTGGAGGACGTCACCGTCCAGGCCGGCCCCAAGGTGCTGCTGGAGCACGTCACCTGGCAGCTCGGCCCCGGCGACCGCATCGGCCTCGTCGGCGTCAACGGCGCCGGCAAGACGTCCCTGCTGCGCGCCCTCGCCGACGCCGCCGCCAGTGACGGCGAGAAGCAGCCCGCGGGCGGCCGCATCCGCGTCGGCCGGACAGTGAAACTGGCCTACCTCTCCCAGGAGGTCGCCGAACTCGACCCCGCATGGCGTGTCCTGGAGGCCGTCCAGCGGGTGCGCGAGCGCGTCGACCTCGGCAAGGGCCGGGAGATGACCGCCAGTCAGCTCTGCGAGACGTTCGGCTTCGACAAGGACAAGCAGTGGACGCCCGTCGGCGACCTCTCCGGCGGCGAGCGGCGCCGGCTGCAACTGCTGCGGCTGCTGATGGACGAGCCCAACGTGCTCTTCCTCGACGAGCCCACCAACGACCTCGACATCGAGACCCTCACCCAGTTGGAGGACCTCCTCGACGGCTGGCCCGGCTCGATGATCGTCATCTCCCACGACCGGTTCTTCATCGAGCGCACCACCGACCGCGTCTACGCCCTGCTCGGCGACGGCACCCTGCGCATGCTGCCCCGCGGCATCGACGAGTATCTGGAGCGGCGGCAGCGGATGGAGCAGCGGGCCGCCGCCTCCGCACCGGCGGCCGCACCGCGGCCCGCGGCCGGCAAGCCCGAGAAGAGCGCCGCCGACCAGCGCGCCGCCAAGAAGGAACTGCAGAAGATCGAGCGGCAGTTGGACCGGATCGCGGAGCAGGAGTCCGCGCTGCACGCCCGGATCGCCGAGCACGCCACCGACTTCGCCAAGGTGGCCGAACTCGACGCCGAGCTGCGGGAACTGGCGGGCCGGCGCGAGGAACTGGAGCTGCGCTGGCTGGAACTCGCCGAGGACGTGTGACCGGCCGAGCCGGGCCGTGAAGAGGGCGTGAAGACGCGTAACGGCGGCATCACGGCCCGGTTCGCCCTTGGGAACAGGGGCGGTCTCGGGCCGGTGCCCGGTCGGCGCCGGGTGATAGAAAGAGCCGTCCGAGAACTGTCTGAGAACTGACTGAAAACGGCTCCGGGTCCAGCGCGTGCCTCGGGGGCGTGGCGAGAAATCAGTGAGCAAGGGGGATGCGCTGATGAGTCAGCCGCCGCACGGTCCGCAGCAGCCGAACCAGCCGCCGCAGGGCGACGGATCCGGCGCACCCGGGGATCCCCGGCAGGCCGTGCCCGCGCCGCCGGCCCAGCCGCCCGGGACACCCCCGGCCCCGCAGACCCCGCCGCCCCCGCAGACCCCGCCGGCCGCCGCACCGCAGCCCGGCTACGGCTATCCGCAGCAGCCCGGCCCGTACGCCCAGCCGGGCCCCTACGGACAACCCGGTCCGTACGCCCAGCCGGGCCCCTACGGACAGCCGGGCCAGCCAGGACAGCCGGGACAGCCGGGCCCGTACGCCCAGCCGCAGCAGCCGGGCGCGGGCCCCTACGGCTACCCGCAGCAGCCCGGTTACGGCTACCCGCAGCCTCCCTATCCGAACGCGCCCGGCATGCCCGGCACTCCGGCGCCCGGCGGCGGCTCCCGCAACCCCCTCAAGGGCAAACCGCTGCTCGCCGCCGCGGCCGCCGTGGTCGCGCTGCTCGTCGTCGGCGGCACGGTGTGGGCCGTCGCCGGCGACGGCGGCGACGGCAAGAAGCCCGTCGCCGGACGGAGCGGCGGCGCCAAGCCCTCCGCCGCCGACAGCCCCGTCAACCCCGGCGACGGCCGCGGCGACGGCGGCGCCGACCCGGAGAACCTCAACGACGGCCGCAAGCCCGGCGAGTCGAAGGTGCTGTGGTACAAGGAGGCGCCCGACGCACCCGGTTCCGGCGCCGACGCCCCCGGCATGTGGATCACCGACAAGACGGCGGTGAAGGCCGCGTACAAGGAGGTCGTCGCCTACAACGTCGGCAACGGCAACCCGACCTGGGACCCCGTCACCTTCCCGCAGAAGATCTGCGCGGTCACCCCGCACCAGTCGGCCGACGACAAGGTCGTCGTCGCCTACGAGAGCGGCACCGGCAGCCGCGCCAAGTGCAACCAGCTCCAGCAGATCGACCTGGACACCGGCAAGAAGGGCTGGCACCTCGAGGTCGACGACGGCGCCCTGTTCGACAACACCGTCACCCTCGACCTGTCCCTCACCGGCAGCACGCTGATGGTGGGCCGCGCGCAGTCCGGCGTCGCCTACGACATCGGCTCCGGCCGGAAGCTGTTCGACAAGCAGCGCTACGGCCAGGCGTGCTTCCCCACCGCGTTCGCCGGCGGCGCCCGGCTGATCTCGGTCGCCTCCTGCGGCGCCGGCGGCTCCAACGAGCACGACGAGGTGCAGGAACTCGACCCGAAGACCGGCAAGGCCCGGTGGACCACGAAGATCCCCAAGGGCTGGCGGGTCACCCGCACCTACTCCCTCGACCCGGTCGTGCTCTACCTGACCGACGAGGACAACAAGCACTGGAACATCTCGACCCTCAAGGACGACGGCACCATCCGCTCCCAGGTCGACACCGAGGAGTCCTTCGCCCCCCAGTGCGGCTGGGCGTTCCTCCAGCGCGAGCTGCAGGGCTGCCGGGGCGTCGCGGCCGACCAGGAGAACCTCTACCTGCCCACCGAGGCCTCCAGCGGCCCCAACGAGATCGTCGCCATCAGCCTCGCCACCGGCAAGGAGAAGTGGCGCGTGAAGTCCCCCGGGGACACCTCGATGATGCCGATGAAGGTCGAGGACGGAAAGCTCATCGCGTACGTGGAGCCGTCCTACGACGCCGGCGGCCAGGTCGTCTCCGTCCCCACGGCCGGTTCCGCGCACCGCACGACGAAGCTGCTGCAGAACCCGCAGAGCACCGCCGAGATCGAGGACGGCTTCTACGCGAAGGACGTCGACTGGGTCGACGGGCGCTTCTACCTCTCCACCACCCGGCTGACCGGCAACGACGACGCGAAGGAGAAGCTGATGCTCGCCTTCGGCAAGTGAGACTCCGCCGCGCCGCACGCCTTTTTTCGCCCCCCGCCCCGCCCGACGGTCCGTTCCCGACGAGGTCCCCGCGATGAGCCAGCCCCCCCAGCAGCCGTCCCAACCCCCCCAGCAGTCGCCGCAGCCCCCTCAGCAGCCGCCGCAGCCGCCCCAGCAACAGGCGGCGCAGCCGCAGCAACCGCAGCAGGACGGCTCGTCGCAGCCGCCGCAGCCGTCGCAGGGCGGCTTCGGTCCGCCCCAGGGTCGGCCGGCCGCCCCGTCGCAGCCGGACACCCCGGATCTGTCCAAGAACCCGCAGCCGGGCTACGGTTACCCGCAGCAGCCCGCCCAGCCTCCGCAGCAGCCCGCGGGCCCGCCCCCGCAGGCACCCGGCTACGGCTACCCGCAAGCTCCCCAACCGCCCCAGCCGCCCCCGGGCTACGGCTACCCGCAGCAGCAGCCCCACCCCTATGCGGCGTACGGCACTCCGCAGCCCGGTTACGGCTACCCGGGTGCCCCCGGTGCACCGGGCGGCCCCGGCTTCCCCACCGTGCCGATGCACCCGCAGGCCCCGCAGCCGGCCGGCGGCGGGAAGCTCAGCGCCCAGGCGCTGATCATCGTCGCCGCGGTGGTCGCCATCGCGCTGATCATCGGCGGCGGCGTGTGGTACGCCACGTCCTCCGGCGGCAGCGGGAAGAAGGACGACACCGCGAGCTCCAGCGGCGGCCAGGACGGCAAGGACGGCAAGGGCGGCGGCACCGGCTCCGGCGGGGAGGAGAAGGCGCCCGCCGACCCGGCCTCGCACGTCCTCTTCCAGGTCCCGATGCCGAAGGCCGACAAGGACAGCACCTACGTCACCTCCGGCTCCTGGCTCACCGACAAGGTGTACGCCAAGAGCGGCATCGCCGAGATCGTCGGCTACGACCCCGACAAGGGCACCAAGCTGTGGACGATCAAGCTGCCCGGCCCGGTGTGCGAGGCCAGCCGCTTCATGACCGACGACCACCGCACGGCGATCCTCTACCAGCCGAAGATGCCCCCCAAGGGCTCCTCGGCCGGCTGCAGCCAGGTCGCCGCGATCGACCTCGACGCCGGCCGGAAGCTGTGGACGCAGACCGCCAAGGAGGGCGACGAGCCGATCAGCTTCGACAACATCACGGTCAGCGCGGACACCGTCGCCGTGGGCAGCACCAGCGGCGGCGCCGCCTTCGACCTCGCCACCGGCAAGGCCCGCTGGACGCCCAAGCCCAGCGACAGCTGCTACGACGCCGGCTACGGCGGCGGGCCCAAGCTGGTCGCGGTGCGCAAGTGCGGCCCGTACGACCAGCGGCAGCTGCACATCCAGACCCTCGACCCGAAGTCCGGGAAGGTCGTCTCCGAGTACGTGATGGCCAAGGGCATCGAGTACGCCAGCGTCGTGTCGACCGACCCGCTGGTGGTCGCCGCCGACGTCGGCGACAGTGCGGGCGACGGCAGCGGCATCTCCGACTTCTTCTCCGTGGACAACCGGACCGGCAGGCTGCGCGCCCGCATCTCCGTGCCCGGCGACAAGTACGCGGCCCGCTGCGACGGCATCACCCGGGTCGAGAAGTGCAGCGGTATCGCGGTCGGCAACGACCGGATCTACGTGCCCACCGAGGAGCACGACGGCAGCGCCGACTACAGCCAGACCAACGAGATCGTCGCGTTCGACCTGGCCACCGGCAAGCCGACCGGGCAGCGCGCGGACGCCGGCGACGGCTACACGATCACGCCGCTGCGCATGGACGGCGGCAACGTCATCGCCTACAAGCGCCCGCCGTACGACAAGGGCGGCCAGATCGTGAGCATCGACGGCGGCAGCTTCAAGGAGACCAAGCTGCTGGAGAACCCCGCCACCGAGGCCGTCCGGGACGCGGAGACGACGATGTCCCCCGACTACGCGGAGATCCTCTACGCGCGGGGCCACCTGTACATGTCGGCCGTGTTCGCCCACAAGACGACGTCGTCGTACGGGCAGGAGTACCTGGCGATCGCGTTCGGCACGGGCGGCTGACCCGGCGCGGGCCCTCTCCGTTCCTCCCGTCCCGCATCCCTCCCGCCGTCCCCGCCGTCCCCGAAAGCACGGAAGGTGCGGAAGGCGAGGAAAGCAGGGAAAGGTGAGGGAAGCGGGAAACGGCGGGGAATGGCGAGGAATAGCGAGGAATTTCGACGATCCGGGACGCTTCTCGCCGGTAGGGGCAGCGCGACGTCGAACGAGCGTGTAGCTTCCGGTGGATCGGACCGGGTGTACGGCGGGCGAGGAGGGCGGGGAGACCTCTTCGCCCGCCGGACCAGTGGGCGGCCCTGGTGGGCGGCCACGGGGTGGGACTGGGGGGTTGCTCGATGGGAGTGCGGCTCATGGTGGTCGACGACCACCGTCTGCACGCCGAGGCGCTGGCCTCGGCGCTGAAGCTGCGGGGCCACCGGGTGCTGGCCGCGGCCGCGCCGGTCGCGGGCGCGGCGGACCTGGTGATCGCGCGCGTGCCGGAGGTGTGCCTGCTGGGCACGGCGACGCCGGCCGAGCCCGGCACGTTCGACCCGGTGGCGAAGATCAAGCGGGAGCGTCCGCAGGTCGCCGTGGTCGTCCTGGGCCCGGTGCCCAGCCCGCGCGGCATCGCCGCCGCGTTCGCCGCGGGCGCCTCGGGCTACGTACGGCACGACGAGCGCATCGAGGGCGTGGAGCGGGCGATGACGAAGGCGCGGGCGGGCGAGGCGGCCGTCGCCCCGCAGCTTCTGCAGGACGCGTTCGCGGAGCTGCTCAACCCCGCCGAGCAGCCCGACGACGAGGGCCGGCGGCTGCTGCAGATGCTCACCCCGCGGGAGGTCGAGGTGCTGGTCCGGGTCGCCGAGGGCGAGGACACCCGGCTCATCGCCGCGGGCATGGGCATCGCCCCCTCCACCGCCCGCACCCACGTGCAGCGCGTCCTGATGAAGCTCAACGTCGGCTCCCGTCTGGAGGCGGCCGCCCTGGCGGCCCGCACGGGCCTGCTGGACCGCGCGGGCCCGCTCGCCCGCGTGCGGCAGGCGGACCCGGCCGGCACCGGGGACGGCCGGCCGGAACTCTAGGGACCGGGCGGCCGACGGGACCGGGCGGCCGACGGGACCGGGCGGCCTTCGGCCCCGGGCGGCCTTCGGCCCCGGAGCCGGCCTTCGGCCCCGGCCCCGCGGGAGGCCGGGCCGCTCAGGGATCAGGTCACGAACCGGGCGGCGCCGGGCCGCCCCGGTCCGGCGCCGCCCGCCGTCACTCCGCCTGCTTCCGCTCCTCCAGCAGCTCCTCCACCGGCGGCGGGGCCGGCGGGCGCAGCTTCATCCAGACCAGGAAGAAGACGCCGAGGAGCAGCATGCCGATGCCGGTCCACAGGTTGATGTTCACGCCCACGGCCTTGTGGATCGCGGCGTCGGAGGCGGTGAGGCCGGCGATCGTGACGATGACGCCGTAGAGCACGAACAGGCCGCCGATGATGCGCCGCAGGTCGAAGATGCGGGCCGCGGTCGCGGACTTCTGCTCCAGCTCGGAGACCTCCCGCAGGACGTCCTGCTCGGAGTACTCGGAGTGCTCGGAGTGCTCGGAGAAGCCGGAGTACCCGGAGTTCTCGGGGGTGCCGGGGTTGTCAGCCATGGTCCTTCAATCCTCCCGCGGTCAGAGCGAGAACGGGATGTAGCACAGGGCGGCCAGGACGATCGCGCTCCAGCCGAGCAGCGCGGGCCTGCGGTACCAGGCGTCGTCGCCGGCGGCGGGAGGCTCGGACATGCCGGGGATGGGGGTGCCCCCGGACGAAGTCTGGGGGAGGGTGCCGTAGACGAGTCCTTGGAGCTGCTCCTCGGTGCGCGGCTTGGTGAACAGCGACACGACGAACATCACCACCGCGCCGGCCACGAAGCCGGCGATCGCGGAGACGAAGTTGGCGCCCTGGTCGGAGGGGATGTCGACGATGCCCTGCTTGTAGAGGACGAAGTAGTTCACCATCGCCGCCGTGGTGCCGGCGAGCAGACCCCAGAAGCCGGACTTCATCGACGCGCGCTTCCAGAACATGCCGACGATGAAGACGACGAACATCGGCACGTTGAAGAAGGAGAACAGCGTCTGCAGGTAGGCCATGATGTTCGAGAACGACGAGGCCAGGAACGCCGTCCCGATCGAGGCGAGCACGCCGATGGCGGTGATGATCCGGCCGAAGCGCACGTAGTAGGAGTCCTCGCGGCCCTTGACGACGTACCTGCTCCAGATGTCGTTGGTGAACACGGTGTTGAAGGACGACACGTTGGCCGCCATGCCCGCCATGAACGCCGCCAGCAGGCCGGTGACCGCGATGCCGAGCACGCCGTTGGGCAGCAGCTCCTGCATCAGGTAGGGGATGGCGTCGTTGTACTGCAGGTCGGAGCCGGAGGTGCCGATCTTCGGCACGAGCGCGGCGGCGGCCAGGCCGGGGATCATCACCAGGAAGACGATGAAGATCTTCGGGAAGGCGGCGATGAGCGGGGTGCGCTGGGCGGCGGAGAGGTTCTTCGCGGACAGCGCGCGCTGCACCTCGGCGAAGTTGGTCGTCCAGTAGCCGAAGGACAGCACGAAGCCGAGGCCGAGGACGATGGTCAGCCAGTTGGCGCCCAGCGGGTTGGGGCTGCCGATGCCGGTGCCGCCCCAGGCGGTGGTGAAGTTCGCGCCGTGCTCGGCGGTGAGCTTGTCGGTCAGGCCGTCCCAGCCGCCGACCTTCTTCAGGCTCAGCGCGACGATCGGGATGAGGGCGGCGAGGATCACGAAGAACTGCAGCACCTCGTTGTAGATCGCCGACGACAGGCCGCCCAGGGTGATGTACGCCAGCACGAAGAAGCCGGCGACGACGATCGCCACCCACTGCGGCCAGCCCAGCAGCGCCTCGACGACGATCGCGAGGGCGTAGAGGTTGACGCCGGAGATGAGGATGGCCGCGAAGGCGAACAGGATCGAACTCAGCAGGTGCGCTCCCCGGTCGAAGCGCAGCAGCAGGAACTCCGGCACGGAGCGGACCTTGGAGCCGTAGTAGAACGGCATCATCACCAGGCCCAGGAAGACCATGGCCGGGATGGCGCCGATCCAGTACCAGTGCACGGTGTACGCGCCGTACTGGGCGCTGTTGGCGGCCATGCCCATGATCTCGGTGGCGGCCAGGTTGGCGGAGATGAACGCCAGGCCGGTGATCCAGGCCGGCAGCGAGCGTCCGGAGAGGAAGAAGTCGAGGCTGGTCTTGACCGAGCGGCGGGCGGCGAAGCCGATGCCGAGGACCACGGCGAAGTAGATCGCGAGGATCGTGTAGTCCAGCCCGTTCGTCGGGAGCCGTAGCTCCGCCGCCAGATATGTAGGGGTCTGCATGCGTACTCGCTTCGTTGCGCGAACTGATCCTGAGCGGAACCTACGTCTCGGCGTTCAGTATGTGAACACTTTTGATGAAGGTCTTTGTTTGATTGTGATGGGAAAGTCTCTGATCGGTTGTGGTGTGTTATGTTTGATTGTGTTGGGTGATTGGGTGGGGAGCCAAGGCCACAGGGAGTCCGGAGTGAAGAAGACCTCGACCCGGCTGGCGGACGGACGCGAGCTGATCTACTACGACCTGCGCGACGACACCGTGCGGGACGCCGTGGACCGCCGCCCGCTCGAACGGACCGTCACGCGCTCCGAAATCCGCCACGACGCGCTGCTCGGCGACTCGGTCGCGATCGCCTCGCACCGGCAGGGCCGCACCTACCACCCGCCGGCCGACCAGTGCCCCCTGTGCCCGTCCCGCGGCGAGCGGCTCAGCGAGATCCCCGGCTCCTCCTACGACGTCGTGGTCTTCGAGAACCGCTTCCCCTCCCTGGCCGGCGACTGCGGCCGCTGCGAGGTGGTGTGCTTCACCCCCGACCACGACGCCTCCTTCGCCGACCTGAGCGAGGAGCAGGCGCGCCTGGTCCTGGACGCCTGGACCGACCGCACCGCCGAGCTGTCGCATCTGCCCTCCGTGAAGCAGGTGTTCTGTTTCGAGAACCGGGGCGCGGAGATCGGCGTGACCCTCCAGCATCCCCACGGGCAGATCTACGCCTACCCCTTCCTCACCCCCCGCACCGCGCTGATGCTGCGCTCCCTCGCAGCCCACAAGGCGACGTCCGGCGGCGAGAACCTCTTCGACGTCGTCCTGGAGAGGGAACGCGCCGGGGAGCGGGTCGTCCTGGCGGGTGAACACTGGGTGGCCTTCGTGCCGTACGCGGCGCACTGGCCCTACGAGGTCCACCTGTACCCCCGGCGCCGCGTCCCCGACCTGCTCGCGCTCGACGAGGCGGCCCGCGCCGAGTTCCCCCGGATCTACCTGGACCTCTTGAGGCGCTTCGACCGGATCTTCGGCGAAGGGGAGCCCCCGACGCCGTACATCGCCGCCTGGCACCAGGCCCCGTTCGGCCGGCTGGAGGGGTACGAGGGCGTCACACGCGACGAGTTCGCGCTCCACCTCGAGCTTTTCACCATCCGCCGAACCTCCGGCAAGCTGAAGTTCCTCGCGGGTTCCGAATCCGGCATGAGCGTGTTCATCAACGACGTGCCGCCGGAGCGCGCGGCCGAACGACTGCGAGAGGTAGCTGGTTCATGAGCGGCAAGTATCTGGTCACGGGCGGCGCGGGATACATCGGCAGCGTGGTCGCCCAGCACCTGCTGGAGGCCGGCCACGAGGTCACCGTCCTGGACAACCTCTCGACGGGGTTCCGCGAGGGGGTGCCCGCGGGGGCGGCCTTCATCGAGGGCGACATCCGCGACGCCGCCAAGTGGCTGGACGACTCCTACGACGGCGTGCTGCACTTCGCCGCGTTCTCGCAGGTCGGCGAGTCGGTGGTGAAGCCGGAGAAGTACTGGGACAACAACGTCGGCGGCACCATGGCGCTGCTGGAGGCGATGCGCGCCGCGGGCGTGCGCCGGCTCGTCTTCTCCTCCACGGCGGCCACCTACGGCGAGCCGGAGCAGGTCCCGATCGTCGAGACCGCCCCCACCCGGCCCACCAACCCCTACGGCGCCTCCAAGCTGGCCGTCGACCACATGATCACCGGTGAGGCGGCCGCCCACGGCCTGGGCGCGGTCTCCCTGCGCTACTTCAACGTGGCCGGCGCCTACGGCGCGTACGGCGAGCGCCACGACCCCGAGTCGCACCTCATCCCGCTGGTGCTGCAGGTCGCGCAGGGCAGGCGGGAGGCGATCTCCATCTACGGCGACGACTACCCGACGCCGGACGGCACCTGCATCCGCGACTACATCCACGTGGCGGACCTGGCCGAGGCCCACCTGCTCGCCCTGGACGCCGCCGAGCCCGGCGAGCACCTGATCTGCAACCTCGGCAACGGCAACGGCTTCTCCGTGCGCGAGGTCGTCGAGACGGTCCGCCGGGTCACCGGCCACCCGATCCCGGAGGTGATCGCCCCGCGCCGCGGCGGCGACCCGGCCGTCCTGGTGGCCTCCGCCGACACCGCCCGCGAGAAGCTGGGCTGGAACCCCTCCCGCGCCGACCTGGCGGGCATCGTCAGGGACGCCTGGGAGTTCGCGCAGCGGCGCGCTCGGTAGCCGCACCGAAGCAGCTGCGCCGAGTAGCCGCGCCGAGGTAGCTGCGCTGAGTAGGACACACAGGAAAGGTCAGGGGTCAGGGATGAGCGAGGCTGCCGCGGGGACCGTCGCCGAGCGGTTCCGAGAGCTGTACGGGGCGGACCCGGAGGGGGTGTGGGCGGCGCCGGGCCGGGTCAACCTGATCGGCGAGCACACCGATTACAACGACGGCTTCGTCATGCCGTTCGCCCTGCCGCACACCACGGTGGCGGCGGTGTCGCGCCGCACGGACGGCGTGCTGCGCCTGCACTCGCAGGACATCGCAGGCGCGACGGGCGCGGCGGGCGGGACCGGCGGCGTCGTCGAACTGCGCGTGGCGGACCTGACCCCCGCCTCCGACCGGGAGTGGACGGCCTACCCGGCGGGCGTGGTGTGGGCGCTGCGCGCGGCCGGGCACGAGGTGACCGGCGCCGACGTCCACCTGGCCTCGACCGTTCCGGTGGGCGCGGGCCTGTCGTCGTCGGCGGCGCTGGAGGTCGTGGTGGCCCTGGCCCTGAACGACCTGTACGAACTGGGCCTGAAGGGCTGGCAGTTGGCCCGCCTGTGCCAGCGCGCGGAGAACGTCTACGTCGGCGCCCCGACCGGCATCATGGACCAGACGGCGTCGGCATGCTGCCAGGACGGCCACGCCCTGTTCCTCGACACCCGCGACCTGTCCCAGCGCCAGGTCCCCTTCGACCCGACCGCGCACGGGCTGCGGCTGCTGGTCGTCGACACCCGCGTCCAGCACGCCCACAGCGGCGGCGAGTACGGCAGGCGCCGCGCCGGCTGCGAGAAGGGCGCGGCCCTGCTGGGTGTGGACGCCCTGCGGGACGTCGCCTTCGAGGAACTGGAGGCGGCGCTGGAGCGGCTGGGCGACGAGGAGGAGGTGCGCCGCCTGGTCCGCCACGTCGTCACCGAGAACCACCGCGTGGAGCGCGTGGTGTCCCTGCTGCAGGCGGGCGAGACGCACGCGATCGGCCCGGTCCTGACGGAGGGCCACGCCTCGCTGCGCGACGACTTCCGCATCTCCTGCCCCGAGCTGGACCTGGTCGTCGACACCGCCAACGCCGCGGGCGCGCTGGGGGCCCGCATGACCGGCGGCGGCTTCGGCGGCTGTGCGATCGTGCTGGTGCGGGAGGCGGACGTGGAGGCCCTGACGAAGGCCGTCCAGGACGCCTTCGCCGCGGCCGGCCGCACCGCGCCGCGGGTGTTCACCGCGGTGCCGTCGGCGGGGGCGCGGCGGATCGGGTGAGCTGCTGGGGCAGCGTGTACATCGGGTGAGCTGCTGGGTCAGCGTGTACATCGGGTGAGCTGCTTGGTCAGCGTGTACTCGGTGATCCCCGGCGGGTAGTCGGGGATCACCGCCACCACCTCGTAGCCCTGCTTGCGGTAGAAGTCCGGGGCCTGGAAGTCCCAGGTCTCCAGGCGGGCGGCGCGGCAGCCGCGGTCGCGGGCGGCGATGGTCTCCGCGCGGGCCAGCAGGCGCGAGCCCAGGCCGGCGCCCCGGTGGGGTGCGGCGACCCACAGGTAGGTGACGTGCAGCCAGCCGGCCCAGGTGTGGCCGACCAGCCCGCCGGCGAGGTCGCCGGTGCCGTCCGTCGCCCAGACGTGCAGGGGCACCTCGCGGGCCGCGGGGGTGTCGCGCAGCGCGGCCAGGACGGGGGAGGCCGCCGTGTTCGTGTCGCGCAGGCGGGAGCGGAGCAGAGCGCGCCGTTCGTTGTCGACTTCTGCCTCGATACGAAACATGCGGCACACCCTAGACGCCGCAAGAGGGCCAGTTCCGTGAATCGTCTTCCCCTCTCCGCCCCCGTCCGTACTCTGAGAGCAGCGCCGGTGGGGGCCGGCGTGGATCAGGGGGGCCGGGACGGCCGGGTACGGAACCGGAAGCGGGGGTAGCAGTTCCTGCACGGCACCGACGCGTCCTTGGACCATCCGGACCCGTCTCCGGACAGTGGGGGTTTTCAGTGGTGCGTATCCGAGTCCTGGTCGTCGACGACCACCGCATCTTCGCCGAGTCCCTCGCCGCGGCCCTGGCCGCCGAGCCCGACGTCGAGGTGTCCGCGGCCGGCTCCGGTCCGGCCGCCCTGCGCTGCCTGGAGCGGGCGGCCGCCGAGGGCCGCCGGTTCGACGTGCTGCTCGTCGACGCCGACCTGGGCGCCGGCACCCCGGGCGTGCGGGCCGCGGTGCCGGTCGGGGAGGCGGGCGAGGACGGCGTCGTCGACGGGATCTCGCTGGTCGCGGGGGTGCGCCGGGCGCAGCCGGGGGTGCGGACCGTCGTACTCGCCGAGAAGGACGACCCGCGCCGGGCCGCGCTCGCCCTGCAGGCCGGGGCCGGCGGGTGGGTGGCCAAGGACTGCTCCCTGTCCCGGCTGCTCACCGTCATCCGCGGGGTGCTGCGCGACGAGACCCACCTGCCGCCCGCCCTGCTCACCGGGGTGCTGCGGGAGCTGACCGCGGCCCGGCGGCACCGCACGGAGAGCGAGCGGCTGGTGGAGTCGCTCACCCCGCGCGAGCGGGAGGTGCTGCGCTGCATGGTCGCCGGGCTGGGCCGCAAGGCCGTCGCCGAGCGGCTGTTCCTCTCCCCGCACACCGTGCGCACCCACATGCAGAACGTGCTGGGCAAGCTGGGCGTGCACTCCACGCTGGCCGCCGTCGCGCTCGCCCGGCGCGCCGGAGTCGGGCCGATCGACCTGGCCGGGGATCTAGCCGGGGATGTTGTCGAACGGGGCGGTCAACTGGCGTAGCAGACCGGCCAGCTCGGTGCGCTGGGCCGGGGACAGCTCCGCCAGGATCGCCCGCTCCTGCTCCAGCAGGCCGGCCAGCGCCTGGTCGGCGCGGTCGCGGCCCTCCCCGGTGAGCCGGACCAGCACCCCGCGCCGGTCGCTGGGGTCGGGCAGCCGCTCCACCAGGCCCTTCTTGGCCAGGCGGTCGATACGGTTGGTCATCGTGCCGGACGTCACCAGCGTCTGCGTCAGGAGCTGGCCGGGGGAGAGCTGGTACGGCGTCCCCGCGCGGCGCAGCGCCGTCAGGACGTCGAACTCCCACGGCTCCAGGCTGTGCTCGGCGAACGCCAGCCGACGCGCCCGGTCCAGGTGCCGGGCGAGCCGGCTCACCCGGCTGAGCACCTCGAGCGGTTCCACGTCGAGGTCGGGGCGCTCCCGGCGCCACGCCGCGACCAGCCGATCGACCTCGTCCTCCATGGCGATCAGTGTAGTGGTTGTGTCGACGTTAAGTCTCTTGATGACGATTATCTTGACATCGAGATATCAGGGCGGGAGGCTGGACCCGCACCGCCCGTCACCGGTTCCCCTCGGGAGACTCCCATGCCCACCGCCGACCCCACCTGGGACCCCGCCCAGTACCTGCGCCACGCCGACCACCGCACCCGCCCCTTCACCGACCTCCTCGCCCGTATCCCCGGCCTTCCCGCCGACGCGCCCCGCATCGCCGACCTGGGCTGCGGCGCCGGCAACGTCACCGCCCTCCTCGCCGACCGCTGGCCCGCCGCCCGCATCACCGGCTACGACACCTCCGCCGAGATGCTGCGGCGCGCCCAGCAGTACGCGGGGGACACCCGCGGCGGCGGACGGCTGGACTTCGCCCACGCCGACGTGCGCACCTGGACGCCGGCCGAGCCGCACGACCTGATCGTCACCAACGCCGCCCTGCAGTGGGTGCCGGGGCACACCGAGCGGTTCGCCGACTGGATCGCGGCCCTCACCCCCGGCGGCGTCCTCGCCCTCCAGGTGCCCGGCAACTTCGACGCGCCCAGCCACCGCCTCATGCGCGAACTCGCCCGCTCCGCCCGCTTCGAGGACCGCCTCGCCGGCGTCCTGCGCCACACCGACGCCGTCCCCGACCCGGGCGTCTACCTGGAGCTGCTGACCGGCCTGGGCTGCACGGCCGACGTGTGGGAGACGACGTACCTGCACCTGCTGCAGGGCGAGGACCCCGTGCTCGACTGGGTCAAGGGCACCGGGCTGCGGCCCGTGCTCACCGCCCTCGCCGACGACCCCGAGACACTGCGGGCGTTCCTCGCCGAGTACCGGGCCGCCCTGCGCCAGGCCTATCCGGCCGGGCCGCACGGCACGCCGTTCCCGTTCCGGCGCCTGTTCGCCGTCGCCGTGAAGGAGGCGTGATGCTCATCGCCGTCGACCACGTGCAACTGGCCGCGCCGCCCGGCTCGGAGGAACGGCTGCGGGCGTACTACGCCGGTGTGCTCGGCATGACGGAGATCCCCAAGCCGCCCGTGCTCGCCGCGCGCGGCGGCTGCTGGTTCCGCTCCGGCACCGTCATCCTCCACCTCGGCATCGAGGAGGACTTCCGGCCGGCGCGGAAGGCGCACCCGGGGCTGCGGGTGACGGGCATCGACGCCTACGCCGAGCGGCTGCGCGACTGCGGCGCCCCCGTCACCTGGGACGACGCCCTGCCGGGGCACCGGCGCTTCTACTCCGAGGACCCCGTCGGCAACCGGCTGGAATTCCTGGAGCCCCTGGCTACAGCTCCCTGAGAGCGGCCGCCGTGATGTCGATGCCGACGGCGAACGGCACCGACAGCTCGAGTTTGTCGTGGTGGATGCCGGTGACCGCATACGTCCTGGTCACCGGGTCGAGCTCATAGGTCCGCACCACCGGGTGCTGATCCCCCTCGGCCATCTCGACCAGCCAGAAGTGCGGGATGCCGGCGGCCGCGTACTTGCGCGGCTTGGTGTCGTGGTCACGCGCCTCGGAATCGGGGGAGACGACCTCCACGGCCAGGACGACGTCCCCTGCCTCGAACCGGGTCTGCTCCATCCCGGTGACGGAGTCCGCGCGCACCACGCTGACGTCCGGTTCGGGGCCGTTCCTGCGGTCCAGGACGACGGTCATCTCCCGCATGACTTTCAGGTCGCCGGGCGCCCAGCACCGCAGTCCACCGACCAGCAGGTCGATCATCAGACTGTGGAAACGTGGCCGCGGACCGGCGAAGACCAGACTCCCGTCGATCAACTCGGTGTGCGGCGGGAGGCCGGGCAGCGTGAACAGGTCGTCGACCGTGTAACCCTCGGGCGGCGACACGGGCCAACGGATGCCGGGCTCGTCGGCGGGCTCGGGCGTCGGCTCGGCGTTCATGGTGATCCCCCATGAACGGGATTCTGGCCTGCGTATCCACGGTAATCGCCGCGGTCGGTGAGCCGTCACCGCAACGAGTGATCGAATCCCCCTGCCGGGGGCTCCTCAGCTCTTGCGGTGGCCTATCAGCCGCGGCTTCTGCTCCAGCCCGTCCAGGCCGTGCCACGCCAGGTTCACCAGGTGCGCGGCGACCTCCGCCTTGCGCGGGCGGCGCACCTCCAGCCACCACTGCCCGGTCAGCGCCACCATGCCGACCAGGGCCTGCGCGTACAGCGGGGCGAGCTTGGCATCGAAGCCGCGGGACTTGAACTCGCGGCCCAGGATGTCCTCCACCTGCGTGGCGATGTCGGAGATGAGGGAGGCGAAGGAACCCGTGGACTGGGGGATGGGGGAGTCGCGGACCAGGATGCGGAAGCCGTCCGTGGACTCCTCGATGTAGTCCAGCAGCGCGAACGCGGCCTGCTCCAGCAGCTCGCGGGGGTGACCGGCGGTCAGCGAGCCGGTCACCATGTCCAGCAGGCGCCGCATCTCGCGGTCCACCACCACCGCGTACAGCCCCTCCTTGCCGCCGAAGTGCTCGTACACCACCGGTTTGGACACCCCGGCCTTCGCCGCGATCTCCTCCACGGAGGTGCCCTCGAAGCCCTTGGCCGCGAAGAGGGTGCGACCGATCTCCAGCAGCTGCTGGCGGCGCTCGGCACCGGTCATACGGGTACGGCGCGCTCGCCGCGGCTTGTCTGCGCTGGTATTGCTGGAGTCGGTCGCCACGCGACCATCATGCCGCCTTCGCGGGCTCCTTCCGCCGCCTGGAGGCGTCCTCACCGGTGCTGCGGCGCGAATCGATACGCGAGCGTGACGGCCAGCGCACGTCGTAGGCCCAGCCGAGCCGCTCGAACCAGCGGATCAGACGCGCACTGGAGTCGAGCTGGCCGCGCTCCACACCGTGCCGGGCGGAGGTCGGGTCGGCGTGGTGCAGGTTGTGCCAGGACTCGCCGCAGGACAGGATCGCCAGCCACCACACGTTGCCGGAGCGGTCCCGCGACTTGAACGGGCGCTTGCCGACCGCGTGGCAGATCGAGTTGATCGACCACGTCACGTGGTGCAGCAGCGCCACCCGGACGAGGGACCCCCAGAAGAACGCGGTGAACGCGCCCCACCACGACATCGTCACCAGCCCGCCGATCAGCGGCGGCAGCAGCAGCGACAGAGCCGTCCACAGCGCGAACTGGCGGGAGATCGCCCGCAGCGTGCGGTCCTTGAGCAGGTCGGGGGCGTACTTGTCCTGCGGGGTCTGCTCCTCGTCGAACATCCAGCCGACGTGCGCCCACCACAGGCCCTTCACCAGCGCGGGCACGGTCTCGCCGTAGCGCCACGGGGAGTGCGGGTCGCCCTCGGCGTCGGAGAACTTGTGGTGCTTGCGGTGATCGGCCACCCAGCGCACCAGCGGCCCCTCGACCGCCATCGACCCGGCGATGGCCAGCGCGATCTTCAAAGGCCGCTTGGCCTTGAACGAACCGTGGGTGAAGTGGCGGTGGAAACCGATCGTGATGCCGTGGCAGCCCAGGAAGTAGAAGAACACCAGCAGGCCGACGTCGAGCCAGCTCACGCCCCAGCCCCACGCCAGCGGCACGGCCGCCAGCAGCGCGAGGAACGGGACGGTGATGAACAGCAGCAGCGTGATCTGCTCGATCGAGCGCTTCTGCTCCCCGCCCAGCGTGCCGGGCGGCAGTGGAGAGCCGGTGGTCTGCGGTTCCTTCCCTGGATGAGCCGCCTGCGGGGCGTCTTCGATCACATCGGAGCTCGTGGTCATGGGCGTCCCTGTGGGGTTGAGATGTCGAGGCGGTGCCGGATCGCGGGACCACACCTCTTCCTACGGTCCCGTAACCTACGGCATCGTAAGTATGGCAGTGAGCCGCCCGGCGGCAAGAGCCCAAAGCCCTGCGCGTGGCTTCCGACACATATCCTTGGAACGGTCGGACAGCGCGGTCCGCTCTGAAATGTCTTCCCGGAAGCCCACCTCCCCATGCGACTCCACCGCGCGGGTGCGGCCCCCGGGTACCCCTTCAGCCGAGCCTCGAACCAGCTTCTGAGAGCTTCCACACTGCAAGGAGCCGCACCTGTGAGCAGTGCCGACGACCAGACCACCACGACCAGCAGTGAGCTGCGCGCCGACATCCGCCGACTGGGCGACCTGCTCGGTGAGACCCTCGTACGCCAGGAGGGCCCCGAAGTCCTCGAACTCGTCGAAAGGGTGCGCCACCTCACCCGTGAGGACGGCGACGCGGCCGCCGAACTGCTGCGCGGCATCGAACTGGAGACCGCGGCCAAGCTGGTCCGCGCCTTCTCCACCTACTTCCACCTCGCCAACATCGCCGAACAGGTCCACCGCGGCCGCGAACTGCGCGCCAAGCGCGCCGCCGAGGGCGGCGTGCTCGCCCGCACCGCCGACGCCCTGAAGGACGCCGACCCCGAACACCTGCGCCAGACGGTGAAGAACCTCAACGTCCGCCCGGTCTTCACCGCCCACCCCACCGAGGCCGCCCGCCGCTCGGTGCTGAACAAGCTGCGCCGCATCGCCGAACTCCTGGAAACCCCCGTCCAGGGAGCCGACCGCCGCCGCCACGACATCCGCCTGGCGGAGAACATCGACCTCGTCTGGCAGACCGACGAACTGCGCGTGGTCCGCCCCGAACCCGCCGACGAGGCCCGCAACGCCATCTACTACCTCGACGAACTCCACGCCGGCGCCGTCGGCGACGTCCTGGAGGACCTCACCGCCGAACTGGAACGCGTCGGCGTCAAGCTCCCCGACGACACCCGCCCCCTCACCTTCGGCACCTGGATCGGCGGCGACCGCGACGGCAACCCCAACGTGACCCCCGAGGTCACCTGGGAGGTGCTCATCCTCCAGCACGAGCACGGCATCAACGACGCGCTGGAGACGATCGACCAGCTCCGCGGCTTTCTGTCCAACTCCATCCGCTACGCCGGCGCCACCGAGGAACTGCTCACCTCCCTGCAGCAGGACCTGGACAACCTGCCCGAGATCAGCCCCCGCTACAAGCGGCTCAACGCCGAGGAGCCCTACCGGCTCAAGGCCACCTGCATCCGCCAGAAGCTGATCAACACCAAGCAGCGCCTGGCCAAGGGCACCCCCCACGAGCCCGGCCGCGACTACCTCGGCACCAGCGAACTGCTGAAGGACCTGCGCATCATCCAGACCTCGCTGCGCGAGCACCGCGGCAGCCTGTTCGCCGACGGCCGCCTGGACCGCACCATCCGCACCCTGGCCGCCTTCGGCCTGCAACTGGCCACCATGGACGTCCGCGAACACGCCGACGCCCACCACCACGCCCTCGGCCAGCTCTTCGACCGCCTCGGCGAGGAGTCCTGGCGCTACGCCGACATGCCCCGCGACTACCGCGCCAAGCTCCTCGCCAAGGAACTGCGCTCCCGCCGGCCGCTCGCCCCCACCCCCGCCCCCGTCGACGCCGCCGGCGCGAAGACGCTGGGCACCTTCCAGACCATCAAGCGGGCCCTGGAAGTCTTCGGACCCGAGGTCATCGAGTCCTACATCATCTCCATGTGCCAGGGCGCCGACGACGTCTTCGCCGCCGCCGTCCTGGCCCGCGAGGCCGGCCTGATCGACCTGCACGCCGGCTGGGCCAAGATCGGCATAGTGCCCCTGCTGGAGACCACCGAGGAACTCCGCGCCGCCGACACCATCCTGGAGGACATGCTCTCCGACCCCTCCTACCGGCGGCTGGTCGCCCTGCGCGGCGACGTGCAGGAGGTCATGCTCGGCTACTCCGACTCCTCCAAGTTCGGCGGCATCACCACCAGCCAGTGGGAGATCCACCGCGCCCAGCGCCGCCTGCGCGACGTCGCCCACCGCTACGGCGTCAGGCTGCGCCTCTTCCACGGCCGCGGCGGCACCGTCGGCCGCGGCGGCGGCCCCACCCACGACGCCATCCTCGCCCAGCCCTGGGGCACCCTGGAAGGCGAGATCAAGGTCACCGAGCAGGGCGAGGTCATCTCCGACAAGTACCTCATCCCCTCCCTGGCCCGGGAAAACCTGGAACTGACGGTCGCGGCCACCCTGCAGGCCTCCGCCCTGCACACCGCCCCCCGCCAGTCCGACGAGGCCCTCGCCCGCTGGGACGCCGCCATGGACGTCGTCTCCGACGCCGCCCACGCCGCCTACCGGCGCCTGGTGGAGGACCCCGACCTGCCCGCCTACTTCTTCGCCTCCACCCCCGTCGACCAGCTCGCCGACCTGCACCTGGGCTCCCGCCCCTCCCGCAGGCCCGACTCCGGCGCCGGCCTGGACGGCCTGCGGGCCATCCCGTGGGTGTTCGGCTGGACCCAGTCCCGGCAGATCGTCCCCGGCTGGTTCGGCGTCGGCTCCGGCCTGAAGGCACTGCGCGAGGCCGGCCTGGACACCGTGCTGGAAGAGATGCACCAGCAGTGGCACTTCTTCCGCAACTTCATCTCCAACGTCGAGATGACCCTCGCCAAGACCGACCTGCGCATCGCCAAGCACTACGTCGACACCCTCGTCCCCGACGAGCTCAAGCACATCTTCGACACCATCCAGGCCGAACACGACCTCACCGTCAGCGAGGTCCTCAAGGTCACCGGCGAAAAGGAACTCCTGGACCACCAGCCGGTACTGAAGCAGACGTTCGCCATCCGCGACGCCTACCTCGACCCGATCTCCTACCTCCAGGTCACCCTCCTCAAGCGGCAGCGCGACGCGGCCGCCCGCGGCGAACAGCCCGACCCGCTCCTCAGCCGCGCCCTGCTGCTCACCGTCAACGGCGTGGCGGCCGGCCTGCGCAACACCGGCTGACACACCCCGCGGAAAAGGACGGTGCCCCGGGCTCGTACGAGCCCGGGGCACCGTCATGCCGTGCGCCCGGTACGCACCTCCCGCGCCGCTGCTCAGCCGCGGGACGCGTGCCGACGCCGCAGCAGCAGCCAGCCGCCCGCCGCGACCAGCGCCGCCGCCACGCCCGACAGCATCCCGACCGGGGCGCTGCCGCCGGTCTCGGCGAGGCCGCCGCCCGGCGCGGACGGCGAGGAGGCCGAGGACGCCGCACCGGCGGAGGCGGACGCGGAGACCGACGGCGAGGGCGAGGCGGACGGCGAGGACGAGGAAGAGGACGACGCGGACGCGGAGGCGGACGTGGACGCGGAGGCGGACGTCCCGGGCGTCGAACCGCCGCCCTGCTGCTCTCCGCACTCCGACCAGAACACCTTGTGCTTGGCCGCGCCCTTCTCCCCGTCGAAGTTCCAGAACAGCTTGTAGTGCCCGTCGGGCAGCTTCATGTCCTGCGTACGGCCGTGGCCCTCGGCGTCCAGGGTGATCGAGCCGGACTTCACGCTCTCGCCCTTCGCCCTGGCGGCCGGGGCCCAGACGTCGATGTGCCAGTCGACCCGCTGGGCGCCGTCGAAACCGAAGGCGTCCAGGTAGAAGGCGCACACATGCGGTTCGTTGCGGCGCAGCTCCGCACCCGTGGCCGCATCATGGATCTTCACCGTGCCGTTGTCGCCGGGAGCGGTGGCGTGCGCGGCGGACGCGAACAGCAGCGTCGTCGAGACACCGGCGGCCAGCGCGCCGGCGCGGATGAGGTGGTGCATGGGGCAGTCCATATTCGGTCAGCGACGAGGAATATGGGGGTGGCGGCTCAGCATCCAACCCGCGACCGCCCCAGGACAATCACGAACACACAACAGTCACGGGCATCACAACCGACAGCTGGGGCGCAAGGGTCAGACGGCCACAAAAGCCGCCGTCAGCAGCGCCACCCCGGCCCCCGCCAGCACCCACGCCGTCCGCCTCAGCCGCATCCCCCCGGCCACCACGACCGACGCCAGCAGCAGCGCACCCCCGAGCGGGACCCACGCGAACAGCACCCCCGCCGGACCCGAACGCACCGCCCGGTCGGAGTTCGGCTTGACGACCACCGTGTACGTCCGCCCCGCCCGCACCCCGGCCGACCGGTCCACCACCACCCGGTCCCGCGCCACCCCCGGCGACAGCGGCCGGAACGGCCCCGTACACGTCTCGGCACCGCAGCGCGTCACCGTCACCGTGCCGCGCTCCCGGCCCTTGGTCAGCATCACGTGCTGCGCCGTACCCCACGACGCCCACACACCCCCGACCACCAGCAGCGCCGCGACCACGCCCATCACCGCGCGCTGTCCGCACCGCAGCACCGCCCCGGCGGCCGGAGAGGAGAAGACGGCAGAAGGCATGGCCGGGATCATTGGCCATGCCTTGGCTCCCGGTCAAACGCGCCGAGCGGAATGTCAGCAGATGCACCCCCTGCGCCCCCGCGCCCCCTTGCGCCCCCGCACCCCTTGCACCCCCGCCCGGGAGCCCCGCGAACCCCGGCGCCCCGCCCGGACCTCCGCGCCCCGCTCAGGAGTTGTACGCGCTCTGCGCCCGCTCCAACCCCTCCGCCACCAGGCACTCCACCGCGTCCGCCGCCCGGTCCACGAAATAGTCCAGCTCCTTGCGCTCCGCCGCCGAGAAGTCCTTCAGCACGAAGTCCGCCACCTGCATCCGCCCCGGCGGCCGCCCGATCCCGAACCGCACCCGGTGATAACCGGCACCCAGCGCCTTCGTCACCGACTTCAGCCCGTTGTGACCGTTGTCCCCGCCACCCAGCTTCAGCCGCAGCGTCCCGTACCCGATGTCCAACTCGTCGTGCACCGCCACCACCCGCTCCAGCGGCACCTTGTAGAACTCCGCCAGCGCCTTCACCGGACCGCCCGACAAGTTCATGTACGACATCGGCTTCGCCAGCACCACCCGCCGGCCGCCCGGGCCGACAGGACCGAGCCGGCCCTCGACGACCTGCGCCTGCGCCTTCGCCGCCCGCTTGAACCGGCCCCCCATCCGCTCCGCCAGCAGATCCACCACCATGAACCCGACGTTGTGCCGGTTCATCGCGTACTCCGGCCCCGGATTGCCCAGCCCCACGATCAGCCACGGGGCACCGGCATCGGTCGTCACCAGCATGTCTCCTTCATACGCGTCAGCCGCCGCCCCCAACGGGAACGACGGCTGACGACAAAACGATGACCGCGAAAAGATCGCGAACTCGCGAGAACCGCGAGGGATCAGGCCTCCGCGCCCTCTTCGCCCTCACCCTCGCCCTCGGCCGGCGCCTCACTCTGGCTCGCCACAACCTGCAGCACGGCCGTCTCGCCGTCCGTCGCCAGCGTCACGCCCTGCGGCAGCTCGATGTCCTTGGCGTGAATGGTGTCACCGGCCGACAGACCCTCGACCGACACCGTCACCGCCTCCGGGATGTGCGTGGCCTCGGCCTCGACCGGCAGCGCGTCCAGCAGGTGCTCCAGCAGGTTGCCGCCCGGAGCCAGCTCACCCTCGGTGTGCACCGGCACCTCGACCGTGACCTTCTCGCCCCGCTTGACCAGCAGCAGGTCCACGTGCTCCAGGAAACCCTTCAGCGGGTCGCGCTGCACCGCCTTCGGAATCGCCAGCTCGCTGCGCTGCCCGTCGATGTCCAGGCTGATCAGAACGTTCGGCGTACGCAGCGCCAGCAGCAGGTCATGACCCGGGAACGTCAGGTGCACCGGGTCCGCACCGTGCCCGTACAGCACACCCGGCACCTTGTGGGCACGGCGAATACGACGCGCGGCACCCTTGCCGAACTCGGTACGCGTCTCGGCGGTGAGCTTCACCTCGGACATCTTCACTCCTCGTAGGACTTCACGAACGGACAGGGTCACCCGGCCGAACGGCCTGCTACGAAGAGCGCGCGTCGATAACGGACCACCGTAGAGCCTCTTCCGAAGCGGTACGGCCTCCCTCGCCGAGCAACCCCAGCAGGATACTCGGCGAAGGAGGCCGCGGAAAAATCGATCAGACGACCAGGCGATCAGACGCGGCCGGCGACAGCCGGGCGCAGCCGACGACGCCTCACTGCTCGTCGAACAGGCTCGTCACCGAACCATCCTCGAACACCTCGCGCACCGCGCTCGCGATCGTCGGCGCGATCGACAACACCGTGATCTTGTCCAGCTCCAGCTCACCCGGCGTCGGCAGCGTGTTCGTGAACACGAACTCGCTCACCTTCGAATTCTTCAGCCGGTCCGCCGCCGGACCCGACAGCACACCGTGCGTCGCCGTCACGATCACGTCCTGAGCACCGTGCGCGAACAGGGCGTCCGCCGCCGCACAGATCGTGCCGCCGGTGTCCACCATGTCGTCCACCAGGACGCAGATACGTCCCTTCACATCACCGACGACCTCGTGCACCGTCACCTGGTTCGCCACGTCCTTGTCACGGCGCTTGTGCACGATCGCCAGCGGAGCCCCCAACCGGTCGCACCACCGGTCCGCCACCCGCACCCGGCCCGCGTCCGGCGAAACGATCGTCAGCTTGTTGCGGTCCACCTTGTTGCCCACATAGTCCGCCAGCAGCGGCAACGCGAACAAGTGGTCCACCGGACCGTCGAAGAAACCCTGGATCTGATCCGTGTGCAGATCCACCGCCAGCAGCCGGTCCGCACCGGCCGTCTTCATCAGATCCGCGATCAGACGCGCCGAAATCGGCTCACGGCCCCGGTGCTTCTTGTCCTGCCGCGCGTAACCGTAGAACGGCACGATGACGGTGATGGAGCGCGCCGACGCCCGCTTCAGAGCATCGATCATGATCAACTGCTCCATGATCCACTTGTTGATCGGAGCCGTATGGCTCTGGATCAAGAAGCAGTCGGCACCACGCGCCGACTCCTGATAACGCACATAAATCTCACCGTTGGCGAAATCGAAGGCCTTCGTCGGCACAACCCCGACACCCAGCTCGTGGGCGACCTCCTCGGCAAGCTCGGGGTGGGCGCGGCCGGAGAAGAACATCAACTTCTTCTCGCCGGTCGTCTTGATCCCGGTCACAGCACAGTCTCCTCAGAGGTTCGCAGCTGGGTGTGGCTGAAAAAGAGCGACATGGGGGCAATACGGGGGATGCAGCCCCTGCACCTCTCACGGTAGCCCGTCCCGGAAGACCCACTTTCAGGCGGGTCCGCCACCACCCCCCTCAGCCCTCCTCCTCCACCGCCCGAGACGCCGCCTCGGCCGCCTTCGCCGCCGCACTCCCCGGACGCTTGCGCGCCACCCAACCCTCAATATTCCGCTGCTGACCACGAGCCACGGCCAGCGAACCGGGCGGCACATCCTTCGTGATCACCGAACCCGCGGCACTGTACGCCCCGTCCCCCACCGTGACAGGCGCCACATACATGTTGTCCGCACCCATACGACAGTGCGAACCCACCGTCGTGTGATGTTTGCTCTGCCCGTCGTAGTTCACGAACACACTCGCCGCGCCGATGTTCGTGTACTCACCGATCGTCGCATCACCGACATACGACAGATGCGGCACCTTCGTACCCTCACCGATCGACGCGTTCTTCGTCTCCACATACGTGCCGATCTTCGCCCTCGCCGCCAACCGCGTCCCCGGACGCAAATACGCGAACGGACCCACCGAAGTGTCCGGACCGATCTCGGCACCCTCACACACCGCGTTGTCCACCCGCGCCCCCGGACCCACCCACGTGTCCGACAACCGGCTGTTCGGACCCACCTCCGAGCCCTCGCACAGATGCGTGGCACCGTGCAACTGCGTGTTCGGATGCACCACCACATCCCGCTCGAACGTCACCGTCACATCCACCCACGTACTCGCCGGATCCACGACCGTCACCCCATCCAGCATCGCCCGCGTCAACAACCGCTCGTTCAAAATCCGACGCGCCTCGGCCAACTGCACCCGGTTGTTGATGCCGGCGATCTCCCGATGATCACCCGCCAGGCACGCCCCCACACGGTGACCGGCCTCCCGCAGGATCCCCAGCACATCCGTGAGGTACTCCTCACCCTGGCTGTTGTCCGCACGGACCTTCCCCAGCGCATCCGCCAGCAACCGCCCGTCGAACGCGAACACACCCGAGTTGATCTCCCGGATCCCCCGCTGCTCCTCCGACGCGTCCTTGTGCTCCACGATCGCCGTCACCGCACCCGAGGCATCCCGCACGATCCGGCCGTAACCGGTCGCATCCGGCACCTGTGCGGTCAGCACCGTCACCGCATTGCCCCCGTCGTGATGCGCGGCCACCAGACGGTTCAACGTCTCCCCCGTCAGCAGCGGCGTGTCCCCGCACACCACCACCACGGTCCCCGCCACGGAACCGCCCAGCTCCTCCAACGCCATCCGCACGGCGTGCCCGGTACCGCGCTGCTCCTCCTGCACCGCCGTCCGCACACCGGGGTCGACCTCGCTCAGATGCGCGGCGACCTGCTCCCGGGCGTGCCCGACCACGACGACGAGCTGCTCCGGCTCCAACTCACGGGCGGCGGCGAGGACGTGACCCACCAGCGAACGGCCACAGATCTCGTGCAGAACCTTCGGTGTGGCCGACTTCATACGGGTGCCCTCACCCGCTGCAAGAACGACGACGGCTGCCGGGCGGATGACGCTCACGGGGTTGCCCTTCGGCTTCGAGATGGGTGGGGGTGACATCCGCAGGATAGCGGGGGGTTTCCGAAGGGGGACGAGAGCGGGTCCCGACCTGGGTGGGTCGGGACCCGAACTGAGGTCTCTTGTGCTGTGACTCCCCCGCAAGGATTCGAACCTTGTCCTGCTGGTACCAAAAACCAGTGTGCTGCCAGTTACACCACGGGGGACAGCGCCTCAGACCTTACCGGAGTTGCGTTGCAGGCCAGCAACGATTCCGTTCCACCAGCCCTCGATGCGGCAGTACAGCTCCGCTCCCTGGAGGACACGGACGTCGAGACAGCCATAGTAGGCTTCGCCGATGTTCTTGCGGACCGTCTTGGGGTTGTGCTTCTTGAGAGTGGTGCGTTGGAGGGCCGAGACGTCCACGCCCACCAGGTCTGCCCAGTAGCGTTCGGCGGCGGCCACGTCGGCACTTTCGTGGATCATGACCCGGAAGCGCAGGCGTTCGCGATCCACACCCAGCAGCTTGAGCCAGGCCAGGAAGACCAGGATCACCCCGGGGTCGCTGTTGACGAAGACGACCCCTTCGCGTCGCTGGTACGGCTTGCTCTTCTGCCCCTCGGCCCAGTAGAGGGCTGTGCCTGTCAAGAGCAGTTCCCGGTCCGTGAGGTTGGCGATCTCCGCTTCGGCCTTCTGCTTGATGCGCTCCCGTTCTTCCGCTTGGGCGGCACGCGCCCTTGCCAGACCGGCGTGCATGAGAGCTCGTTGTTCCTCTGGCGTGTAACGCGGTTCCGGTTTCGGCAGGTCCCGTACCCACAGCGACACCGAGCTCCGTGAGCAGCCGAGCTCAGCCTCGATCTGGTCGTACGTACAGCCTTGAAGCCGGAGTTCCCGCGCCCTCTGCCGGAGGTCGTCCTTGGCGTTGGGGCGCTTGGTCCAGGCCGGCGCGGGTTCACCCTCGACCAGGCGCTGGAGGACGTCCTTGTTGTGGACCTGCAATGCGTCGCGGATCTGCCGGAGGCTGTAGCCCGCGCGTCGCAGTGCCACCGCCTTCTCTCGCAGTCCCTCGAAGTCGGCGTATTTGCCTGTGGTCTGTGCCATAGGCATACGGTCCAAGCGGAATGGTCGGTTCAGTAGTCGAACGGTCGACGTTCAGTAGTTCGAGTGATTTCGGGTGGTTTCGCTTCCGGTTGGTCACGGACCGTGGTGTGGGGTGGTGCGGGAAACTCGCCGGAAGTGCGGCGCGGGGCGCCCGTAGGCTGGAAGGCATGACCTCGACGGGGGAAGACCACGCGCCGGCCCCGACCGGGCCGTGGTGGTGGTCGAGATGGCGCAGTGCGGTGCTGGACGTGTGTCTGGCGCTGGTGTCCGCGTTGGAGTGCGGCGCGGAGGGGATCCCGTTCGCGCGGGACGCGGGGGTCCCGGTGTCGGTGGGGGTGGTGTTCGGCCTGCTGGCCGGGTCGGTGCTGGTGCTGCGGCGGCGGTGGCCGATCGCCGTGGTGCTGGTGGCCGTCGCGATCACGCCGGCCCAGATGGGTTTCCTGATGGGCGTGGTCGGGCTGTACACGCTGGCCGCCGCGGAGCTGCCGCGGCGGGTCATCGGGGCGCTGGCCGGGATGTCTCTCGTCGGTACGTTGATCGTGACGTTCGTGCGGGTGCGGCAGGACATGGACCGGGGGGACTGGACGCTGGGGGACTGGTTCCTGCCGTTCGCGGCGATCGCGACGTCGCTGGGGTTGACGGCGCCGCCCGTGCTGCTGGGGCTGTACGTGGGGGCGCGGCGTCGGCTGATGGAGAGTCTGCGGGAGCGGGCGGACAGTCTCGAGCGCGAGTTGCAGTTGCTGGCGGAGCGGGCGGAGGAGCGGGCCGAGTGGGCCCGTAACGAGGAGCGGACGCGGATCGCGCGGGAGATGCACGATGTGGTCGCGCACCGGGTGAGTTTGATGGTGGTGCACGCGGCGGCGTTGCAGGCGGTGGCGCGGAAGGATCCCGAGAAGGCGGTGCGCAACGCGGCGCTCGTGGGGGACATGGGGCGGCAGGCGCTGACGGAGTTGCGGGAGATGCTCGGGGTGCTGCGCAGCAGTGAGCGGCCGGTGTCCAGGGGGGTGCCGTTGGCCGCGGTGGGGGCGGCCGCGGCGGCGGCCGCGTCGCGGGCCGAGGTGGCGGGGGCGGCCGTGGCGGCGGTGTCCGAGGGGCCGGGGTTGTCGGCGTTGGAGGAGTTGATCGGGCAGTCGGCGGCCGCGGGGATGGTGGTGGATTTGTCGGTGGAGGGGGAGGCGCGGTCGTATCCGCCGGAGGTGGAGCAGACGGCGTACCGGGTGGTGCAGGAGGCGTTGACCAACGTCCACAAGCATGCGGCGGGTGCGAAGACGCATGTGCGGGTGGCGCACCGGGGGTCGGAGATCGCGATGCAGGTGGAGAATGAGCCGCCGCCGGAGCCGGCGTCGGCGGAGGCGGCGGGGTTGCCGTCGGGTGGGAACGGCCTGGTGGGGATGAAGGAGCGGGTTGTGGAGCTGGGCGGGGTGTTCGTGTCGGGGCCGACGGAGGCGGGGGGCTTCCGGGTGTCGGCTGTGATTCCGGCGCCGTAGCGGTCGGTGGTCGGCCGGTCGTGGCGGCCGGTGGTTGGTGGTCGTGGCGGTCGGTAGCCGGCAGTCGTAGTGCCTGGTGGTCGTAGTGCCTGGTGGTCGGGGCGGCCGGTGGTCGTGGCGGGGCGGGTGCGGGTGTCGGCCGGGTGCGGGTGCGGGTGTCGGCCGGGTGCGGGGCGGGTGGCGGGTGTGGTGGGCGGTCCGTCGGGGCGGTGTTGCGCGGGGGTTTTTCAGGCCGTGGTGAGGCGGGTCGGTTCGATGCCTGTGACGAGTGCGGTGAGGGCGTGGTCGATGTCGGGGCCGAGGTACCAGTCGCCGGTGTGGTCGACGGCGTAGACGCGGCCGTCGGTGTCGATGGCGAGCAGGGTGTGGGTGGCGGTCTCGGTGCCGAGGGGGCTGAGTTCGGTGCCCAGGGCGCGGCCGAGGTCGCCGAGGGTGCGGGCGAGGTGGAGGCCGTGCAGGGGGTCGAGGTCGAGGTGGGCGGGGGCGATCTGGCGGCCGGGTCCGGTGGGGGTGAGGGTGAGGCCGCCGAATTCGGCCCAGGCTTCGACGGCGGCGGGGAAGACGGCGTGGCGGTGGCCGGCGGGTGAGGTGTGGGCGCGCAGGGTGTCGGCCCAGGTCTCGGCCTGTTCGATGTCCCAGCGTCCGGGGTGCCAGCCGGCGGCGCGCAGGGTGGCGTCGACGGGGACGGGGAAGCGGGTGGTCGAGGTGCGGTCGGTGTGCATCTGCCCTTACGTCCGTCGTGCGTACGTCTGGTGTGTGCGGGTGCGGGGTGTGCGGGTGGGGGGTGGGGCGGGGGTCAGTCGGTGGTCGTGGGGTCGACGACGCGGACGCCGAAGTGGGCGGTGAGGGCGCTGCAGGCGCGGCAGGGCGGGGCGAAGGTGCCGTGCAGGGGGTCGCCGTCCTCGCGGATGTGCCGGGTGGTGAGTTTGGCGTGTTTGAGGGCTTTGCGGGCCTCGCCGTTGGTCATGGGTTTGCGGGCGGCGCGTTTGCTGCGGGTGGCGTCGGCGGTGGCGATGTGCCGGGAGATGAGGATGGTTTCGGCGCAGCGGCCGGTGAAGCGGTCGCGCTGGTCGCTGGTGAGGGTGTCGAGGAAGTCCTGGACGAGGGGGTGCAGGGCGGGGGGTGTGTCGCCGCGGGCGGCGGTGCCGGTGAGGGTGGCGCCGCGTACGGACAGGGCGGCGGCGATGGTGGGGAGTATGCCGTCGCGGCGGTGGCGCAGGACGGGTGCGGGGGGTGTGTCGGCGGTGCTCCAGCCGATGCGGGGGTCGCCGGGGTGGGGGATGCCGGCGCGGGGGTCGGGGGAGCGGTCGGCGTGTGGCTTCGTCGGTGTCGTTCTCATGGTCGTCGTCCCTCCGGGTGTCCCCCTGGCGGTCACAGAGTGCCAAATGGCGTGGCGGGTGCGGAAGCTGGGTCGGCGGGTGGGCGTGTTGGGTCGGCGGTGCGTCACGGCGGGGTGACGGCTGGTCACGGGGGGTGGGCCGGGGGCGGGTGCGGTGGTGGGGGGTGGTGCGGTGGGCCGGTGACCGGGGTCGGTGTACCGCATAGGCTGTCGACCGTCCGTGAACGTCGGTTCGTCGGTCCGGGGGACCGATTCGCACAGAACGCCGCAGGGGGCAAGCGCCATGACGACAGGTCGGCTCGGGCTGGGGGCGCCGTCCAGCCGCCAGGCTGGGGGACAAGCCGCGCCGCCGAACGCGGCCTATGCCGGGCAGGTCGTGCATTTCCCGGATCCGGTGCGGGCCGCCCGGCATCCGCGGGGGGTGCGGGTGGACGAGCGGGGTTATCCCGACTTCTCGCCGTACGCGCGGGCGGCCGCGGAGATCGCGGAGCCGCCGGAGGGCTTCGGTGTGGACGAACTGCGGTTGACGGACTACGTGTCGGCGAACGCGGCGCTGGCCGCGGCGGGGCACGAGTTGTGGGACACGGTGCCCCATGTGGCGACGCCGCACGGGTGGACGTGGCACCACGTGCCGTTCACGCGGCGGCTGGAGCTGGTTCCGGTCGAGGTGAAGGCGCTGCTGCGGCACCACGGCGGGATCGCGACCGCCAACGTCGATCAGGCGAAGCGGGGCACCCGGCCGCTGCCGGAGACGCGGCCCGCGCACTTCCGGCTGCCGAAGTCGGGGGTGGCGGTGACGGAGGCGCAGGTGCAGGGCGTCGAGGAGGACCTCGGTTACCGGCTGCCGGGCGCGTACCGGTCGTTTTTGAAGGCGGCGGGCGGGTGTGCGCCCGTCGGGACGGCGCTGGACGCCGAGTTGGGGCTGCTGATCGACCAGCCGTTCTTCACGGTGCGGGACGAGGCGGCGGTCAATGACCTGGTGTACGTCAACAAGTGCCTGCGGGACCACCTGACCAAGGACTATCTGGGGGTGGCGTTCGTGCAGGGCGGGCTGCTGGCGGTCAAGGTGCGGGGCGACCGGGTGGGTTCGGTGTGGTTCTGCGCGTACGACGACGTGCGGGACGTGGATCCGTCGTGGTCGCAGGCGGAGCGTGTGGAGCGGTTGCTGCTGCCGTGCGGTGAGGACTTCGACGCGTTCCTGTCGCGGCTGGCCGGCGATCCGCCGGAGTTGGAGACGGTGGCGAACCTGATGGTGGACGGCGGGTTCGCGCGCGCCGTGCCGGTGTCGTCGGTGGGGGAGTGAGCGCAGGCCATGGTGACGTTCGCGCAGGCGCAGGAGCGCGCGGAGGAGTGGATCAACGGCGATGTGCCGTCGTACCAGCACCGTGAGGTGCGGGTGCGGGAGTTCGAGCTGGGGTTTGTGGTGTGGGCGGAGGACCGCGCCGACGGGCCGCGGTCGGACGGCGGCGGGCAGCGGCTGGTGATCGCGCGGGACAGCGGTGAGGCCACGCTGTGGCCGGCGCTGCCGGTGGGCGAGGTGATCCGCCGGTACGAGGAGCGGTACGGCCGTACGGACGTGGGCGGACCGGCGGTGCCGGCGGCCGCTCCGGCGCGGGTGGATTTGAACCAGACGTCGTTCCTGTTGTCTCCGCCGGAGTGGTTGCAGGAGGCGGCGGACAAGCTGGGGATTCCGGACCAGCGGGGCGGGGTGCGGGCGGCCGCCGCGGCCGCGGAGGGGTCGGGGGATTCCGGTGCGGGTGCGGGTGCGTCGGATGCGTCGGGCGTGCCGAGTGCGGGCGCGTCGGATGCGTCGGGCGTGCCGAGTCCGTCGAGCGTGCCGAGTCCGTCGAGCGTGTCGGACGCGTCGGACACATCGGGTGGATCGGGCGCTCCGGGTGCGTCGGGCGCTCCGGGTGCGTCGAGCGCTCCGGGTGCGCCGAGCGCTCCGGGTGCGCCGGGTACGCCGCCCCCGCCGTCCGGTGCGCCGGGTGTCCCCGTGGGGGCGACTCCGTGGGCGGGGACGGACACCAGCGCCGAGGCGGACGAGGACCGTTCGGTGCCGTTGCCGGAGACGGTGTTCGCGCCGCCGCTGAGCACTCCCCGGGCGGAGGCGCGGCCGGGCGCGGCGCCGGACGAGCGGACCCGGATGATGGAGGGCGGGAGCCAGTTGCCGCCGACGGCGGTCGCTCCGGCGGTGGACGAGCAGGGGCAGCCGGCCGGGCCGGGTGCGCCGGTTCCGCCTCCGCCGGGCAGCACGCCTCCTCCCGCGCCGGCCGGATCGTCGTACGGCCCTCAGCAGGGCCCGGGGAGTCCTGCGGCTCCCGGCACCCCGCCCCCGCCGCCCGGTGCGCCGAGCGCCGCCGACCTCGCGGACGCCGCCGCCGGCAAGGCGGCCCCTCCGCCGCGGCGCGGCGCGCCGGGCACGCCGCCCCCGCCGCCGAGTGCTCCGGGTGCTCCGGGCACGCCGCCTCCGCCGCCCGGTGCGCCGGGCGGTGCCGCGACGCCGGCCGGCGGGTACGTCCCGACGCAACTGGTGTCGTCGCTCGGTCCGCAGGGGCCGGAGGGACCGGAGGGACCGGAGGGGGCGGCCGGAGCGGGCGCCCCGCAGGCGCCGGGTGCGCCGGGCACACCTCCGCCGCCGGGTGCTCCGGGTACGCCGCCTCCGCCGCCGGGTGCTCCCGGCGCGCCGCGCACGCCCGGCGGTACGCCTCCGGGTGGTGTCCACCACGCGGCCACCATGCTCGCCGACCCCCACCAGCCTGGCGGCAGCCTGGGCAGGGGCGTACCGCAGCCGCCCGGCCCTCCGGGTGCCCCGGGTGCCCCGGGTGCCCCGGGTGCGCCGGGTGCTCCAAGTGCTCCCGGTGCTCCGGGCGCGCCGGGAACTCCGCCCGCTCCTGGTGCCCCGCAGCCGCCGGCCGCCCCGCAGCCGCCGGCCGCCCCGGGCGCGCCGGGTGCCGTGCACCACGCGCAGACCGTGCTGGCCGCACCTCCGGCCGGCGGCCCCGGCGTGCCTCCGCCCCCGCCGCCGCAGCCGTCCGGCGCGGTGCCGCCCGGAGCCGTCCCGCCGCCCGGCGCGGTGCCGCCCCCGGTCGCGCCCCCGCCGGTGCCGTCCGGCGCGGTGCCGCCTCCCGGTGCCATGTCTCCCGGAGTTGTGCCTCCCGGTGCCGTGCCTCCCGGTGCCGTGCCGCCCGGCGCGCCGATGCCCGGGCAGCAGCCGCCGGCGTACGGCTATCCGCAGCAGGCGCAGCCGACGGTGGGCCCCGGCTACCAGGCGGTGCTGCGCTACCGCGCGCCGGACGGGACCGAGCAGCAGCTCATCCGGCGTTCGGCGCCGGGGCTGCCGCACCCGGAGTGGCAGATCTTCCACGAGCTGCGGGCGATGAACGTGCCGCCGGACCAGGTGCTGGAGCTGCACACGGAGCTGGAGTCGTGCGAGCTGCCGGGCGCGTACTGCGCGCGGATGATCCGCGAGCAGTGGCCGCAGGCGCGCATCACGTCGATCGCGCCGTACGGCACGGACCACGCGAGCCGGCAGCAGGGCATGCAGCAACTCCTCGCGCATCAGGGCGAGTTGCACCAGGTGGCGGACGGGCCGGCGCGGCCGGCGCCGGTGCGGGCGCCGCTGCCGCCGGTGCAGGCGGCGCCGCCGCTGCCGCCGGAGGGTGTGGCGCAGGAGCTGGCGGGGGCGTTCGGGCCGGGGGTCTTCCGGTTCGAGCAGGCCGCGGTGGACCGGCAGGGCGTGCCGCCGGTGGTGGCGCACTCGCTGGTGGTGGCCGGGCTGCCGCTGGACATGGGCCCGTTCTTCTGGGCGCAGGCCCAGCCGGGCCGCCCGGTGCCGACGCTGGCCGAGCTGGCGGCGGAGCGCGGGGTGCGGCCGGCGCCGGACGCGGGGTCGTACCTGGTGCTGGGCAGCGACTTCGGCAAGGCGATCTGCGTGCAGTACGGCACGGCGAACATCGTGGCGGTGCCCGTGGAGGCGGGGCCGGGCGGTGCGCCGGTGCCGCCGCAGTTCGTCAACACCGGGCTGCTGGAGCTCCAGCGCTGCCTCGCCCTGCTGGGCCGGATGTGGCGGCTGCGCTACGGCCTGAACCAGGAGCAGGCGGGCCGCTGGACCGTCGACTTCCAGGCCCAGCTCGCCGCCTTGGACCCGGCGGCGCTCGGGTCGCCGGAGAGCTGGTGGTCGGTGGTGCTGGAGCAGATGTGGGACGGCCTGCTGTGATCCGCCGCTGAGCGGCGGGGCGCGCCGCGCGGGAGGGCCGGGCCCGGTCGGACGACCGGACCCGGCCCTCTTCGCTGTCCGGAGTGTCGGTTAAGCACATTTACGTCCTTTACCTCAAGATGTGCGTGCCGTCATCGGCTCGCGTCCGTCCGGTGGAGAGGGGTCCAGCATGAGAAGCCGCGGTTACCGTCCCGACCAGGTCGACGCGTACCTCCAGGCCCTCTCCGACGACCGGGACGCCGCCTGGGAGCGGGCCGCGCGGCTCACCGTGCTGGCCCGCGAGATGGCGGCGGAGGCGCGCCGGCTGCGCGAGGTGGTCGCGGGGCTGGCTCCGCAGACGTACGAGACGCTGGGCGAGGACGCCCGGCGGCTGTTCGCGCTGGGGCAACAGGAGGCGCGCGCCGTGCGGGAGCGCGGGCGGCAGGAGGCGCGGCGCCTGGTGGAGGAGGCGCGGGCGCACGCGGCCGGCGTGTGCGAGGCGGCGCGGGCGCACGCCGACGCCGTACGCGCCCAGGCGGACGAGGACGCCCGGCAGCGCCTGCTCGCCGCGCGCGCCGAGGCCGACGAGGTGCGCGTCGCGGTCCGGCGGCAGATCAGGGAGGGCCGCCGCGAGGTGCTGGGCGTGCTGCGGGAGGCCAGGCGGCAGGCCCAAGGACGGCCGGCCGACCAGGCCCGGGAGTACGCCGAGCGGTGGGCGCAACTGGAGCGCGAGGAGGCCGAGCGCGCCGCTGCGCTGGACGCCCGGCACACCGCGGACACCGCACGCGCCGAGGCCGCCCTGGCCGAGGCCCGGCGGTCCCTGGCCGGCGCCGAGCGCACCGCCCGGCGCCGCCAGGAGCAGGCCCGGGCCCGTGCCGCCGAGATCCTCGCCGAGGCCCGAAGCCGCGCGGACCTCGTCGCCCGCGAGACCGAACGCGTCCTGCGCGCGCACGGCGAACACCACCGGGACCAGGCCCACGCCCGTACGGACCACGCCCCCGTCCACGCGGACCACGCCCGTACGGATCACGTCCACGCCCGCGCGGACCACGCCCGTACGGATCACGTCCACGCCCGCGCGGACCACGCCCGTACGGATCACGTCCACGCCCGCGCGGACCATGCCCACACCCGCGCGGCCCGGGACCGCGGTCGGCCGGCCGCCCTGACGGGGCGGCCGGCACCGGCGGAGTAACCGGCCCGGGCCGCGCGGGGCCGCGCCGGCCGGGCCCGCGTCCCCGGGCCCGGCCGGTGGAGTGCCCGGTCGGTGGAGTGCCCGGTCGGTGGAGTGCCTGGCCGGTGGAGCACCCCGCCGGTGGAGTGCCCGACCAGCGAAGTCGTCGCGGGGTGCCGAACTGCCGTCGGGGGCGGTCCGAGCTGCCGCGCCGCCACTGGTGGAGTCGTTCTGGGCTGTCGTGGCACCGCTGCCGGGGGTGGGCCGGGGTGCCGGGCTGTCGCTGGGGGCGGTCCGGTCCGTCGTGCCGCCACTGGTGGAGTCGTTCTGGGCTGTCGTGGCACCGCTGCCGGGGGTGGGCCGGGGTGCCGGGCTGTCGCTGGGGGCGGTCCGGTTCGCCGTGCCGCCACTGGTGGAGTCGTTCTGGGCTGTCGTGGCACCGCTGCCGGGGGTGGGCCGGGGTGCCGGGCTGTCGCCGGGGCCGGTCCGGTTCGCCGTGCCGCCGCCGCGGTGTGGCTCAGTCGCCGGGGTCGGTCCGCACCGGGAAGCGGCGCGGGGCCACGAGCAGCAGGACCAGGAAGGCCAGGGCCGCCGCGCAGGACGCGCCGACGTACACCGCGTGCACCGCGTCCGCGATCGCGCGCCGGGTGGCCTCCGGCGCCGTGCCCGCGTCCAGGGCGCGGGTGACGGAGTCCAGGTCGCCGGCGCCGCCGAGGCGCGCGGCGAGGACGCCGTTGGCGACCGCGCCGAACAGGGACGCCCCGAGGGTCTGGCCGGTCTGGCGGCAGAAGAGGACGGACGCGGTGGTGGTGCCGCGCTCCGACCAGCCCACCGTCGACTGCACGCCGACGATCAGCGGGAGCTGGAACAGGCCGAGCGCGCCGCCCAGGCAGAGCATCAGCAGCGTCGGCTGCCACGCCCGGCCGGGATAGGGCAGCAGCGGGAACGCCAGCAGGATCAGCGCCGCGACGCCGATGCCGAGCAGCGCGGTGTCGCGGAAGCCGAGGCGGCGGTAGACGTGCTGGCTGAGCGCCGCCGACACCGGCCAGCTCAGCGTCCACACGGACAGCACGAACCCGGCGGTCACCGGCGCGAGCCCCAGCACCGCCTGCGCGTACGTCGGCAGGAACACCGTCGGCGCCACCATCAGCAGACCCAGCGCGCCCAGGGCGAGGTTGACCGCGGCGATCGTCCGGCGGCGCCAGACCCAGCCGGGGATGACGGGCTCGGCGGCCCGGCGTTCGACCACCACGGCCACCACCGCCAGCGCCGCTCCCGCCCCGGTCAGGGCGAGGGACGGCGCGGACAGCCACGGCCAGGCCACCCCGCCCTGCACCAGCGCCGTCAGCAGCGTCCCGCCGCACGCGAACACCGCCAGCGCGCCCGCCCAGTCCACCCGCGGCCGGCCCGCCCGCTCCCGGGCCGGCTCGTGCAGGTGGCGCACGACCAGCCACAGGGCGGCCGCGCCGATCGGCAGGTTGAGCAGGAAGATCCAGCGCCAGTCGGCGTATCCGGCGAGCAGGCCGCCGAGTGCCGGGCCGGCGATCGCGGACACCGCCCACACCGTGGACAGCTTGGACTGGATCTTCGGGCGTTCCCGCAGCGGGTACAGGTCGGCGGCGAGGGTCTGCACCGTGCCCTGCAGCGCGCCGCCGCCCAGGCCCTGGACGACCCGGAAGGCGATCAGCGCGCCCATGTTCCAGGCCAGTGCGCACAGCAGGGAGCCGAGCAGGAAGACGGACGCGCCCGCCACGAGCACCGGTGTGCGGCCGAAGGTGTCGGAGAGCCTGCCGTAGACGGGCAGGGTGACCGTCACGGCGAGCAGGTAGCCGGAGAACAGCCAGGAGAAGACGGAGAAGCCGCCCAGGTCGCCGACGATCTGCGGGACGGCGGTGGAGACGACGGTGGAGTCGAGCGCGGCCAGCGCCATCGCCAGCATGAGGGCGGCGGCCACCGCGCCGCGCCGGCCGCGCGAGGTCCGCGGCCCGGTGCCGGCGGCCGCGGCGGCTTGTATCCCGGTGTCCTCCTGATCCACGGCGCTCCTTTCCACGGCCTCTGTTTCCACGGCCCCTGTTTCCGCGGGCTCTGTCCCCTCAGCCCCGGTCCCCGCGGGCCCTGTCCCCTCAGCCCCGGTCCCCGCGGCCCCGTTTCCATGGCCCCTGCACCCAACTGCCGGACACAGCTTCCCACTCGGTCCCGGCGCGAGGGGAGGGTGGAGCCCGGACAGGCCGATGGGTGGAGCCGACCCCGAGAACTCCTCCACCCGTCGGTGGAAGCCCCCTAGGGGTTCCTCCGTACTGCGGACCGGGGTGGGTTCGTCCCGCCGGAGGACGAGAAGACCCATGGCCGGTCCTTAACCTGGCTTTACGCCGCTGGGGGGCGGCCGGCCGAACCGGCGGGGGTGGGGTTTTCCCCCGGTGAAGACGGGGCCGCGCACCAGCGCGCCCGACCGGCCTTGCCCGCCAGACTCGTGGACACGGGCCGGGCGGAGCACACCGGCGACAGTCCTGCCGACCCACCTTCACTTGCTGACCGACAGAGGAGACATGACGTGACATCGGCTGTGACCATTCCCAGGCACGGGGGCACTGGAGCGCGTACGGCCGTTGCCGCGCGGGCGCGGCAGGTCGTGAAGGCGTACGGCGCCGGGGAGACCCGGGTCGTCGCCCTCGACCATGTCGACGTGGACATCCTCCGCGGCCAGTTCACCGCGATCATGGGTCCCTCGGGGTCCGGCAAGTCCACGCTGATGCACTGCCTCGCCGGTCTCGACACCGTCACCAGCGGGCAGATCTTCCTCGACGACACCGAGATCACCAAGCTGAAGGACAAGAAGCTCACCCAACTGCGCCGGGACCGGGTCGGGTTCATCTTCCAGGCGTTCAACCTGCTGCCGACGCTGAACGCGATCGAGAACATCACGCTGCCGATGGACATCGCCGGCCGCAAGCCGGACCGCGAGTGGCTGGAACGGGTCGTCGACACCGTGGGCCTGGCCGGGCGGCTCAAGCACCGGCCCAGCCAGCTCTCCGGCGGCCAGCAGCAGCGCGTGGCCGTGGCGCGGGCCCTGGCCGCCCGGCCGGAGATCATCTTCGGTGACGAGCCCACCGGCAACCTCGACTCCCGCGCGGGCGCCGAGGTCCTCGGCTTCCTGCGCCGTTCGGTCGACGAGCTCGGCCAGACCATCGTGATGGTCACCCACGACCCGGTGGCCGCCTCGTACGCGGACCGTGTGCTCTACCTCGCCGACGGCCGGATCGTCGACGAGATGCACGCGCCGACGGCCGAGCAGGTCCTGGACCGGATGAAGGACTTCGACGCGCGGGGGCGTACGGCATGACCGTCCTGAAGACCTCACTGCGCAACGTCCTCGCGCACAAGGGCCGCATGGTCCTGTCCGCGATCGCGGTGCTGCTGTCGGTGGCGTTCGTGTGCGGCACGCTCGTCTTCACCGACACCATGAACACGACGTTCGACAAGCTGTTCCAGGCCACCTCCTCGGACGTCACCGTCAGCGCCAAGGGCGCCTCCGACAGCGGCGAGACCACCTCCGGCACCGGCAAGCCGCCGGTGATGCCGGCCTCCGTGCTGAACCGGGTGCGGCACGCGGACGGCGTGAAGTCGGCCGAGGGCACGGTGTTCTCCACCTCCGTGACCGTCGTCGACGCCGACCGGCACAACCTGTCGCCGTCCAGCGGCGCGCCCACCATCGTCGGAAGCTGGAA
Source organism: Streptomyces echinoruber (assembly GCF_014651135.1). Lineage (GTDB taxonomy): Bacteria > Actinomycetota > Actinomycetes > Streptomycetales > Streptomycetaceae > Streptomyces > Streptomyces echinoruber. The sequence continues at coordinate 111,620 of NZ_BMWH01000018.1, read as the reverse complement.
CGGCAACGACGCCCGCACCATGAAGATCACCTCCGGCAGGGCGCCCAAGGGCCCCGACCAGGTGATGGTCGACGCCGACACCGCCGCCAAGCACCACCTGCGGCTCGGCGACCGGATCGGCGTGATCAGCGCGGTCGGCACGCACACCGCGAAGATCTCCGGCATCGCCTCCTTCACCGTCACCAACCCCGGCGCCGCGGTCTTCTACCTGGACACGGAAACCGCCCAGCGGACCCTGGTCGGGCAGCGCGGCGTCTACACCAACGTCAACGTCACGGCCGCCACCGGGGTCAGCGACGCGCAGTTGAAGAAGAACGTGGTCGCCGAGATCGGCCGCGGCTACAAGGTGCAGACGGCCAAGGAGACCGCCGACGCCAACCAGAAGGACGTCAAGAGCTTCATGAACGTCATGAAGTACGGGATGCTCGGCTTCGCCGGGATCGCCTTCCTCGTCGGCATCTTCCTGATCATCAACACGTTCTCCATGCTGGTCGCCCAGCGCACCCGGGAGATCGGCCTGCTGCGGGCCATCGGCTCCACCCGCCGCCAGGTCAACCGCTCGGTGCTGGCCGAGGCGCTGCTGCTGGGCGCCTTCGGCTCCGTCCTGGGTGTCGGCGCGGGCGTCGGTATCGCCGTCGGCCTGATGAAGCTCATGGGCAAGATGGGCATGCACCTGTCCACCGACGACCTGACGATCGCCTGGACCACCCCGGTGGCCGGCGTTCTCCTCGGCGTCGTCGTCACCGTGCTCGCCGCCTACCTGCCCGCCCGCCGCGCCGGCCGGGTCTCCCCGATGGCCGCCCTGCGCGACGCCCACGCCCCGGCCGACGCCCGCGCCGGCCGCGTGCGCGCCCTGCTCGGACTGCTGCTGACCGGTGCCGGCGGCTGCACCCTGTACGTCGCGGCGTCCGCCAACAAGGCCGCTGCTGGCTCCCTCTGGCTCGGCCTGGGCGTCGTCCTCACCCTGATCGGCTTCGTCATGGTCGGCCCGCTGCTGGCGGGCGGCGTGGTCCGCGTCCTCGGCGCGCTGCTGCTGCGCGTCTTCGGACCCGTCGGCCGCATGGCCGAGCGCAACGCCCTGCGCAACCCGCGCCGCACCGGCGCCACCGGCGCCGCCCTGATGATCGGCCTGGCGCTGGTCGCGTGCCTGTCGGTGGTCGGCTCCTCCATGGTGGCGTCGGCCGGCGACCAGCTCGACAAGACCGTCGGCACCGACTTCATCGTCCAGAACGACGGCGGCCAGCCGATCGTCCCGCAGGCCGTCAAGGCCGTGAAGGCCACGCCCGGCCTGCAGCGGGTGACCGAGTACAAGGTGCTCGACGCCACCCTCACCACCCCCGACGGGCGCACCACCCGGAACGAGACGATCAACGCCGCCGACCCGACGTACGCCCAGGACCTGCGCACCAAGACCGTCGCCGGCACCCTGGCGGACGCCTACCGGCCCGGCTCGATGTCCGTCTTCGAGGGCTTCGCCAAGAAGCACGGCATCAAGGTCGGCTCCACCGTGGCGGTCGACTTCCGGGACGGCGGCACGGCCGAACTGACCGTCCGCGCCATCACCAGCGACGACACCGCGATCGACAAGGGCGCGATGTACGCGTCGATCGCGACCGCCGCCCGGTACGTGCCCGCCGACCGCATGCCCCTGGACCAGCTACTGTTCGCCACCGCCCGGGACGGTCAGGAGAAGACCGCCTACAAGGCGCTGAAGTCGGCGCTGCGCGACTACCCGCAGTACACCGTGCGCGACCAGACCGACTACAAGAAGGCCCTGAAGGACCAGATCGGCCAGCTGCTGAACATGATCTACGGCCTCCTGGCCCTGGCGATCATCGTGGCGATCCTGGGCGTGGTGAACACCCTGGCCCTGTCGGTGGTCGAACGCACCCGCGAGATCGGCCTGATGCGCGCCATCGGCCTCTCCCGCCGTCAGCTGCGCCGCATGATCCGCCTGGAGTCGGTCGTCATCGCCCTCTTCGGCGCCCTGCTGGGCCTGGGGCTGGGCATGGGCTGGGGCGCCACGGCCCAGAAGCTCCTGGCCCTGGAGGGCCTCAACATCCTCGACATCCCCTGGTCCACGATCATCACGGTCTTCGTCGGCGCCGCCTTCGTCGGCCTGGCGGCCGCCCTGATCCCGGCGTTCCGCGCCGGCCGGATGAACGTGCTGAACGCGATCGCGACCGAGTAGCCCGAGTAGCCCGAGTAGCCCGAGTAGCTCGAGTAGCCCGAGTAGCTCGAGCAGCCCGAGCAGGGCCTCCTGCTGAGCCCCCTTGGGGACCTTGAGGACCTTGGGGACCTTGGGCACACAGACCCCCGCGGGAACGGGGAGGGACCGGGGCCGGTGGACATCCACCGGCCCCGGTTCGTGTGTCACGGCCGCCATGGGGTGCCGTCGGCGTCACGGGTGCCGTGGTTGCCGCCGGCGTCACGAGTGCCGCGGTTGCCGTCGGCGGCACGGGTGCCGCGGTTGTCCACAATCCGGCCGTTGTCCACAGCCCCGGCGGCCCTCACCCCGCCCGTCGTACGCTGGATACCCCCCGGCGCCCCACGCGTCGGGCCCTTCGTGTTGCCCACCTGCCCGACTGCCCACCCGGACGGAAAAAGCCCTCCATGAGCCTGCACGGTCTGCTCGACGCCGTCGTCAAGGATGCCGCCCTCGCGGAAGCGATCGAGGCGGCGCGGCACGGCAACCGCCCGCACCTCGACCTGGTCGGCCCGCCGGCGGCCCGCGCCTTCGCGGTGGCGGCGCTGGCGCGCGACGCCGGGCGGCCGGTGCTGGCGGTGACGGCCACCGGCCGCGAGGCCGAGGACCTCGCGGCGGCGCTGCGCTCGCTGCTGCCGCCCGAGGGCGTCGTGGAGTACCCGTCCTGGGAGACCCTGCCGCACGAGCGGCTCAGCCCCCGCAGCGACACCGTCGGCCGCCGTCTCGCCGTGCTGCGGCGACTGGCCCACCCCGACCCCGGCGACCCCGCGACCGGCCCGGTCTCCGTCGTCGTGGCCCCCGTCCGCTCGGTGCTGCAGCCGCAGGTCAAGGGCCTGGGCGACCTGGAGCCGGTCGCGCTGCGCACCGGGGACACCGTCGCGCTGGACGATGTCGTCCAGGCGCTCGCCGCGGCCGCCTACGCGCGCGTGGAACTCGTGGAGAAGCGCGGCGAGTTCGCCGTGCGCGGCGGCATCCTCGACGTGTTCCCGCCCACCGAGGAACACCCGCTGCGCATCGAGTTCTGGGGCGACGACGTCGAGGAGATCCGCTACTTCAAGGTCGCCGACCAGCGGTCGCTGGAGGTCGCCGAGCACGGCCTGTGGGCGCCGCCCTGCCGGGAGCTGCTGCTCACCGACGACGTGCGGGCCCGCGCACGCGCCCTGGCCGAGGAGCACCCGGAGCTGGGCGAACTGCTCGGAAAGATCGCCGAGGGGATCGCGGTGGAGGGCATGGAGTCCCTCGCGCCCGTCCTCGTCGACGACATGGAGCTGCTGCTGGACGTGCTGCCCAAGGGCGCCATGGCGGTGGTGTGCGACCCGGAGCGGGTGCGGACGCGCGCCGCCGACCTGGTCGCCACCAGCCAGGAGTTCCTGCAGGCGTCCTGGGCCGCGACCGCCGGCGGGGGCGAGGCGCCCATCGACGTGGGCGCGGCCTCCCTGCGGTCGCTGGCCGACGTCCGCGAGCACGCGCGCGAGCTGGGCATGATGTGGTGGTCGGTGTCGCCGTTCGCCGCCGCGGAGGAGGCCGGCGAGGACGCCGACACCCTCCCGCTGGGCATGCACGCGCCCGAGCGGTACCGCGGCGACACCGCCAAGGCGCTCGCCGACACCAAGGGCTGGCTCGCCGACGGCTGGCGCACGGTGTTCGTCACCGAGGGCCACGGCCCGGCCGCCCGCACGGTGGAGGTGCTCGGCGGCGAGGGCATCGCGGCCCGCCTGGACGCCGGCCTCGCCACCCTCACCCCGTCCGTGGTGCACGTCGCGTGCGGCTCCCTCGAGCACGGCTTCGTCGACCCCGCGCTGAAGCTGGCGGTGCTCACGGAGACCGACCTGTCCGGGCAGCGGACGGCCGGCCGCGACGGCGCCCGCATGCCCGCCCGCCGCCGCAAGACCATCGACCCGCTCACCCTGGAGCCGGGCGATTACATCGTCCACGAGCAGCACGGCGTCGGCCGCTACATCGAGATGGTGCAGCGCACCGTGCAGGGCGCCACCCGCGAGTACCTGGTCGTGGAGTACGCGCCCGCCAAGCGCGGCCAGCCCGGCGACCGCCTCTACATCCCCACCGACCAGCTCGAGCAGATCACCAAGTACGTCGGCGGCGAGCAGCCCACGCTGCACCGGCTGGGCGGCGCCGACTGGACGAAGACCAAGGCGCGCGCGAAGAAGGCCGTCAAGGAGATCGCCGCCGACCTCATCAAGCTGTACTCCGCCCGCATGGCGGCGCCCGGGCACGCCTTCTCGCCCGACACGCCCTGGCAGCGCGAGCTGGAGGACGCCTTCCCCTACGCCGAGACCCCCGACCAGCTCACCACCATCGCCGAGGTCAAGCAGGACATGGAGAAGTCGGTCCCGATGGACCGGCTGATCTGCGGCGACGTCGGCTACGGCAAGACGGAGATCGCGGTCCGCGCCGCCTTCAAGGCCGTCCAGGACGGCAAGCAGGTCGCGGTCCTGGTCCCGACGACCCTGCTGGTGCAGCAGCACTTCGGCACCTTCAGCGAGCGGTACGCGCAGTTCCCGGTGACCGTCAAGGCGCTCTCCCGCTTCCAGACCGACGCCGAGGCCAAGGCCGTCCTGGACGGCCTGCGGGACGGCTCGGTGGACGTCGTCATCGGCACCCACCGGCTGTTCTCCTCCGAGGTGAAGTTCAAGGACCTCGGCCTGGTCATCGTCGACGAGGAGCAGCGCTTCGGCGTCGAGCACAAGGAGCAGCTCAAGAAGCTGCGCGCCAACGTCGACGTGCTGACCATGTCCGCCACGCCCATCCCGCGCACCCTGGAGATGGCGGTCACCGGCATCCGCGAGATGTCGACGATCACCACCCCGCCGGAGGAGCGGCACCCGGTGCTGACCTTCGTCGGGCCCTACGACGAGAAGCAGATCGGCGCCGCCATCCGCCGCGAGCTGCTGCGCGAGGGCCAGGTCTTCTACATCCACAACCGGGTCGAGTCCATCGACCGCGCGGCGGCCCGGCTGCGCGAGATCGTGCCGGAGGCGCGCATCGCCACCGCGCACGGCCAGATGTCGGAGTCGGTGCTGGAGCAGGTCGTCGTCGACTTCTGGGAGAAGAAGTTCGACGTGCTGGTCTCCACCACGATCGTCGAGTCCGGCATCGACATCGCCAACGCCAACACCCTCATCGTGGAGCGCGCCGACACCTTCGGCCTCTCCCAGCTCCACCAGTTGCGCGGCCGGGTCGGCCGCGGCCGCGAGCGGGGCTACGCCTACTTCCTCTACCCGCCGGAGAAGCCCCTGACGGAGACCGCCCACGAGCGCCTGGCCACCATCGCCCAGCACACCGAGATGGGCGCCGGCATGTACGTGGCGATGAAGGACCTGGAGATCCGCGGCGCGGGCAACCTGCTGGGCGGCGAGCAGTCCGGGCACATCGCGGGCGTCGGCTTCGACCTGTACGTCCGTATGGTCGGCGAGGCCGTCGCCGACTACCGGCGCCAGCTGGAGACCGGCGAGGTCAAGGAGGAGCCGCTCGAGGTCAAGATCGAGCTGCCGGTCGACGCGCACGTCCCGCACGACTACGCGCCCGGCGAGCGGCTGCGCCTGCAGGCCTACCGCGCCATCGCCTCCGCCACCAGCGAGGAGGACATCAAGGCCGTCCGCGAGGAACTCACCGACCGCTACGGCAAGATGCCCGAACCGGTGGAGAACCTCCTGCTCGTCGCCGGCCTGCGCCTGCTCGCCCGCGCCTGCGGCGTCGGCGAGATCGTCCTGCAGGGCACCAGCATCCGCTTCGCCCCCGTCGACCTGCGCGAGTCCCAGGAGCTGCGCGTCAAGCGCCTCTACCCCGGCACGGTCGTCAAACCCGCCCTCCACCAGGTCCTCGTCCCCCGCCCCAAGACCGCCAAGATCGGCGGCAAGCCCCTGGTCGGCCGGGAACTGCTGGCCTGGGTCGGCGAGTTCCTGACGTCGGTACTGGGCTCGTAGGCCCGGGCGGGCCGGCCGGGCGCGGTGCCGCGCCGGTCACTCCGGTGACCGGCCCCGCCTCGCCTGCTCCGTCCGTTCCGCCTGCTCCGCGGGGCGGGCCGTCTGCCGCGCCCGCGTCCCGGCGGCCCGGTCCAGCGCGGCCGCCAGCTTGTCCCGTACGGCGGTCTGCGCGGCGATGCGGGCGTCGATCGCGGCGAGGCGGGCCCGGGCGACCTCCAGGGCCCGGCCGGAGGCGGGCGCGGCGGTGACGTCACCGTCGAGGCACGGCAGGAAGACACGGACGTCGTCGAGGGTGAGGCCGGCGTCCAGCAGGGCGCGGATGTTGCGGACCCGGACGACGGCCCCGGCATCGTAGGTCCGATAGCCGTTGGCGGCCCGCCCGGAGGTGATCAGGCCCGCCTGCTCGTAGTGGCGCAGCGCGCGCGGAGTGGTCCCGGCCGCGGCCGCCAGCTCGCCGATCCGCATGATCACCTCCCGGCGGGCATTGTCAGGCGACGACCGCGCCCCCGTCCACCGGCAGGACCACACCGGTGACGAACGACGCCTCGGGCGCGGTGAGCTGCACGATCGCCCAGGCCACCTCCCGCGGAGTGCCGAGGCGCCCGAGGGGGGTGTGGGCCAGCTGCCACGCCCGCAGCCTCCCCACCTGCTCCGGCGTCAGCCCGTTGTGCTCACCGATGGGCGTGTCCACCGCGCCGGGCGCGACGGCCACGACCCGCACCCCGCGCGGCGCGAGCTCCACCGCCCAGCTGCGGGTGAGCACTTCGAGCGCGGCCTTGGTGGCGGCGTAGAGGGAGTTGCCCGGCCAGGCCCGCCGGTCGACGGACGTGGTGACGTTGACGACGACGCCCCGGTTCTCGACGAGCGCCGGGAGGGCGGCCTGGGTGAGCAGCAAGGGAGCGATCAGGTTGGTGGCGAGCAGGGGGCCGACGGCCGCGCGGGTGTAGGCGCCGAGCGAGCCGCGGCCCGTGATCGCCGCGTTGTTGACCAGGACGTCCAGGCGGCCGTGCGCGTCGAGCACGGTGCGCACGATCCGCTCGGGCGCGCCGTCCGCGGTGACGTCCGCGCACAGCGGCGTGATCCCCGGGTGCTCCTCGGCGGTTCGGGCCAGCGGCTCGGCCCGCCGGCCCACGGCCACCACCCGGTCCCCTCGCGCGGCGAACGCGCGGGCGGCGGCCCGGCCGATCCCGGTCCCGGCGCCGGTGACGAGGACGGTGCGGGAGGCGCCGGAGTGTGCGGCATGTGCGGTACGCGCGGTACTCGCGGAGTCCGCACTGCTCGTGGTGTTCGCGGTGTCCATGCGGGGATCGTCGAACCCTGACGCCGGCGTCAGGGTCAAGCGCGGCGGCGGGCGCGCCCGTGCGAGGCCGCCCGCGGGAGCCGGGTCTCCGCGGGCGGCCTCGGCTTGCGGGGCACCTCCGTGCGGCCGGGCGGGGCGGGCAGGGCGGCGGATCGGGAGGCTACGGCCGGGCGAGGGTCACGGCCGGGCAAGCGCTACGGCCGGACAAGTGCTACGGCTGGTCGCGGGGCGGCTGGTCGGGGCGCTCGCGGTCCATGCCGAGCGTGCCCTCGGCGCGCCGCCGGGCGTCGTCGACCCGGTCCTCGTACGTGCCGCCGGTCCTGTCGTCGCCCCGCTTCTCCGCTTTGCCGGACATGCCCTTGGCCCGGTGCTTCGCCTGGTTCTTGAAACGGTCGAAGATGCCCATGCGGAGCTCCTTCCGGAGGTGACTTCCACCACGACCATACGACCGAATGGGCGGTTATGCCTGTTTAGTCGCGAACAATGCGCACCGCCGCCCGGATAGCGGGGCCGGACATCCGGGTACGCGCCCAACATGCCGTCCGGCAGTCGGCGACCGACAATCGACAACGGACGATCGGCAACGGGCGACGGGCAACGGACGACCGAACAACGGATAACCGGCGGCCGGGCGACCGGACAACGGACAACCGACGACCGGCGGCCGGGCGATCGGGCGACCGGCGGAAGGAGGGGCGCAGAGTGGGACATCTGAGGGGCGGGGCGGCCGTCGCCGCCGGGGTGGTGTGCGCCGTGCCGCGCGGCACGACCGCCGGATTCCCGTGGCTCGTGCGGGAGGTGACGCGCCGTGCGCACTGAGCGGGACACGAGGCGCGGCGGCAGGAGCCGGCGCGCCCTCCTGGCGTCCGCCACGCTGCTGGCCACCGGACTCGCGCTCACCGGCTGCGAGAACCTCGCCCCGCCCTCGGACGGCGGGCCCTCCGACTCCGCCGCCGCGACCGCCGGCGGCGGCCGGGCCGTGAACCCGCTGGACAATCCGGACGGAACGAAGCCGGGGCTGGCGGCGGTCACCTCTCCCGCGGACAGGGCGAGGGCGCGGTCGCTGATCGAGAAGGTGGCGACGAAGGGCCGCGGCCCGAAGACGGGATACGACCGGGACAAGTTCGGCTACGCCTGGATGGACTCGGTACCGGGCGGCGTCCCCTTCGCCCACAACGGGTGCGACACGCGAAACGACCTCCTCAAGCGCGACGGCGAGCAGGTCCGCTTCCGGACGGGCTCGAACTGCGTCGTCATCTCCATGACGCTGCGCGATCCGTACACCGGGAAGACGATCAGCTGGCGCAAGTCCCGCGCGACGGCGGTCCAGATCGACCACGTCATGCCGCTGTCGTACGACTGGCAGATGGGCGCCTCGCGCTGGCCGAAGGGGAAGCGGGAGGACATCGCCAACGACCCGCTCAACCTGATCCCGGTGGACGGACCGGCCAACGGCGCGAAGGGCGACTCCGGCCCGGCGACCTGGCTGCCCCCGAACAAACGGATCCGCTGCGCCTACTCGGTGCGCTTCGCCCAGGTGTCGCTGAAGTACGACCTTCCCGTGACGGCCGCCGACAAGCGGATGATGCTGAAGCAGTGCGGCGGTTGAGACGCCCCGGACCTCTCACCGCATGCCGCGAAGACGCCGCAGCTCGTCGATCTTCAGGACACGGGCGAGAGCGAGATAACCGAGAGCCATCGTGACCGTCCCCACCGCGAACGCGCTCGCGGTGGACCAGGTGCCCGCGCCCGCGGCCGCCGCCGCGGCACGCGCGGCCGCCCAGCCGAGCGCCGCGGCGGGACCGGCGGCGCACAGCAGTTTCGTGTAGGTCCGGCGCAGCCCTCCGTCGTCGAGGCGGCCGCCCACCTTCCTGCGCAGCAACCGTGCCGTCAGGGCGAGCCCGGCCAGGTACGACAGGCCGTAGGCGCCCGCCATGCCGGTGACCGCCCAGCGGGCGGGCAGCAGCAGGTGGCAGGCGGTGGCCAGCGCGATGTTCACCGTGGCGATCCAGACGGCCATGAAGAACGGGGTGCGGGTGTCCTCGAAGGCGTAGAAGCCGCGCAGGAGCAGGTACTGGGCGGAGAAGGGGACGAGCCCGAGCCCGAAGGCCTGGAGCATGTGCCCGAGTGGTCGGGCCGACGCGGCGTCGGCCGCCCCGTGGGCGAACAGCAGTGTGGAGATCCACGGGCCCAGCGCGAGGAAGAAGAACGCCGCGGGGACGATGACGACGCCGCTGACGCGCAGGGCACGCGAGAGGTCCGCGCGCAGGTCCGGGACGCGGCCCTCGGCGGCGGCCCTGCTCATGCGGGGCAGCAGCGCGGTCACCAGGGAGACGGTGACGACGGACTGGGGCAGCATCCAGATGGTCTGGGCGTAGGTGTAGGCGGAGTAGCCCGCCCCGGCCTGCGGGAGTTCCTGGTCGACGGCGTTGGCGTAGTTGGTGATCACGGCCAGCGCGACCTGGTTGGCCAGGACGAACAGCAGGGTCCACTTCGCGGCGTGGATGCTCGAACCCAGCCCCGTGCCGCGCCAGTCGAACCGCGGGCGGAAGCGGAACCCGGCCGCCCTCGCGAAGGGGACGAGGGCGAGGGCCTGCACGGCGATGCCGGCCGTGGTGCCGATGCCCAGCAGCCGGACCTGGGCCGCGGTGATGTCCTCCACCCGGTCGGGAACGGTCATCAGCCCCAGGTAGGCGCCGAACATGCCGATCAGCACGACGTTGTTGAGGACCGGGGTCCACATCATCGCGCCGAACCTCTCCCGGGCGTTGAGCACCTGGCCGTAGATGCCGAACAGGCCGTAGAAGAAGATCTGCGGCAGCAGGAACCGGGCGAAGACCACGGTCAGCTCGAACGCGCCGTGGCTGTCGGGCGTGTCACGCATGTACAGGCCCACGATCTGCGGCGCTCCCCACACGGCCAGAGCGGTCCCGACGCCGAGCACGGACACGACGAGGGTCACCAGCCGCTGCTCGTGGGCCCGCCCGCCGTCGGGCTGCGTCGCCCGGGCCCGCACCAACTGGGGCACCAGGACGGCGTTGAGCGCCCCGCCGATCAGCAGCGTGTACAGACTCGTCGGCACGGTGTTCGCCGTGTTGTAGGTGCTGGCCAGCAGGCCGGTGCCCAGTGCCGCGGCCTGCAGCACCTGGCGGATCAGGCCGGTCGCCCGGGACACCACCGTGCCCAGCGCCATCAGCAGGGACGAGCGGGCCGGCCCTCCCCTCGCCGTCGTCCGCCGATCGGTAGGCCGCTTCTCAGCACCTTGAGCACCTTGCTCCGACGACGCGGTCCTTGCCGCGGTCTCCGCCCCCTCTGTCATGCCCTCAACCTATGGCATCAAGAGCAGCAGGCTTCGGCCGGACGGAGCCCGGTCGGGACGGAAGCGCACCGCGCTTACGGAACACGTCTTCTGGCGGATCGTCAGCGCGCGTAGGGCCCGTAGGGACCGTACGAGTGCTGTCCCTGGGGCGGGCCGTACGGCATCGGTGTCGCGGCGACCGGTGCCGACGGCAGCCGGCGGTCGAAGACGGCGAAGAGCAGCAGGCCGGCCGCCGTCAGCAGGGTCGCGATGACGACGAGGCCGAAGAGGGCGTCGAGATCGTCGTCGGACGGCAGGACCGTCCACCACAGCATCACGCACTCGTACAGGGCGAACGCCGCGAAGGCGCCCCAGTCCGAGGCCCGCCGGCGGCGGATCGCCACGTACAGGAAGGGCAGCCACACCAGCAGCCCCAGCGACCCGACGGCGACCACCGCCCAGACGATCCGCTGCAACCAGCCGCCCTCCAGGCGCCGCTGCGTCTCCACGCCGTGCGTGTTCATCGCCCACCCCCCAGGTGCTCGCACCCCGCGAGGGGTGGTTCTCGTGCAGGGCGCAAGGCTAAAGCCAGTCAGGCTCGGTGCGGAAGGCGGGGGGTGCCTGCGCGCGCTGCGAGTTTTTACCGTGGCTTGAGTGTCTTTTGTGGTGCTGGAGGTCCGGCGTTTCCCGAACACGGAAGCGAGGCCGGTTACGGTGCGAGCCGTTTGAGGGGGTTCACTTCTTCTTCCCGCGGACGCACGCCGGCCGACCGCCGCCGTGCGCCGCGTCCGGCACGCACGCACGAACAGGGCAGGGGTGGGGATGGCCGAGCACCGGCAGTCCAGGAAGCGCAGATACCTCACGTGGGCCGTGGCAGGGGCCGCCGTCGCCGCCGGCGCCGGGATCGCCGCGCAGACCTCGATGGCCGCCACGACCTGGCCCGCGCAGAAGACGTTCACCGGCCGCGCCTTCGACACCTGCACCGCCCCCTCCCTCGGCGCCATGAAGGCCTGGCACACCGGCTTCTACGGTGCCGCCGCCGTCTACGTCGGCGGAAAGAACCGCGGCTGCTCCCAGCCCAACCTCACCGCCTCCTGGGTGAAGTCCGTCAGCTCGATCGGCTGGAAGCTCATCCCGATCTACGTCGGCGCCCAGCCGCCCTGCCAGAGCAGCTCCAACCCCGAGAAGCTCACCGCCGCCACCGCCGCCTCCCTCGGCAGGACCGACGCCGACGACGCCGTGGCCAAGGCCTCCGGGCTCGGCATGAAGGCCGGCAGCCCGATCTACCTCGACATGGAGCCGTACGACATCACGAACAAGGCGTGCAACGACGCCGTGCTGACGTACGTGCGCGCCTTCGACAAGGAACTGCGCGCCAAGACCTACCGCACCGGTTTCTACGGCTTCAGCAGCTCCAGCGCCAAGGCAGTCGCCACCGCCTCCGACCGCACCGACCTGCCGGGCAACCTCTGGTACGCGCTGTGGGACAAGCAGAACACCACGACCACCGACTGGCCGTGGAGCAGCACCCTGTACACCAACCACAGCCGCGCCCACCAGTACCTGGTCAACAGCAAGGAGAGCCGCGGCGGCTACACCCTCACCGTCGACCGCGACGCGTGGGACGCGCCGGTCGCGATCACCGGCTGAGCCCGCGCCGGGCCCGCGCCGGGCCCGTGGCTCGACCCGTGGTCCGGTCCGCGGCCGGGCCGCGGCGGGTGGCGACGCGCGCGGCGGTGCCGGAAGTCCTGATGAATCGTTGGTCCAATGGGTTGGCCCCGGCTGCCCCACTGCCTACCATCGATCACCGCAAGACTTTGTGCACCGTCGCACAATCTCCTCAGGAGGTCTCCTTGCACCGCCGCCGTCGCACCGCGCTCCTCCTCGCCGCCGGTCTCGCCGCAGCGGCCCCCGTGCTGACCGCCTGCGGCAGCGACGCGCATCCGGGCGCGGCGGCCGTCGTGGGCGGGCAGCGGATCAGCCAGGCACAGCTGCAGAGCCGGGTCGACGAAGTACGGACGGCGCAGCGCTCGCTGGTGCGCGACGACGCCCAGTACGCGCAGGCCATCTCCCGCACCGGCAGCCTCACCCGCGACACGCTGCACACCATGGTCCTGGAGCGGGTGGTGGAGCGCGCCGCGAAGGACGCCGGCATCACCGTCACCCGCCGCGAGGTGCAGCGGATGCGCTCCGGGCTGGAGCAGCAGACCGGCGGCGCCAAGGCGCTGGAGGCGACCTGGCTGCAGCAGTACGGCGTGCCGCCGCAGCGCCTCGACGACAACCTGCGCCTCCAGCTGGAGGCGCAGAAGCTCGCCGCCAAGCTGCACACCGACACCCGCGCCCCCGCCTTCTGGAAGGCCCTGTCCAAGGCATCCCGGGAACTCCACGTCGACCTCAACCCGCGCTACGGCACCTGGGACGTGCAGAAGAGCAGCCGGGCCGACGCGAAGATCCCGTGGGTGCGGGAGGTGACGGCGGCGCAGCAGCCGGCGTGACGCCGCGGGGCACGCTCCGCCCCGCGGAGAGATCGCTCAAAGACACGGTCCGCCCCGCGGAGAGACCGCCCAAGGACACGGTCCGCCCTGCGGAGAGCCCCCGCGGAGAGACCCCGGGAGCTGTCCTGTGGACAACTCCGGGGCCTGTCGGCGGCGTGGGTTAGTTTCGAAGCGTGAACGCAACCAGCCCCGCCCCCGACACCGACCCCGGCCGTGTCGTCCTGCTCACCACCAGTCACCGTGTTGCGCCCGGCCTGCTGTCCTGGCCCGCCTGGCAGGCGCTGCGCGCGGCCGACCGGGTGCTGTGCGCGGACGGCGCCCACCCGCAGCTGCCGTACCTGCGGGACGCCGGGATAGCCGTGGAGGAGGCCGCGCCGAGCGCGCAGGAGCTCCTCGACGCGTGCGCGGGCGGCCGCACGGTGGTGGTCGTGGCCACCGGCGAGGGCGAGCCGGCCCTCACCGACGGCCTGGCCCGGCTCGCCGGCTCCGGCCGCGTCCGCATGCCCGAGCTGGAGCTGCTGCCGGCCTCCTACGACCTGCCCGGCGCCCGCCTGCTCGACCTCGTCCAGGTCATGGACCGCATCCGCGCCGAGTGCCCCTGGTCCTCCCGGCAGACCCACAAGGGCCTGGCCAAGTACGGCATCGAGGAGGCGTACGAGCTCGTCGAGGCGATCGAGGACGGCGACCGGGAGGAACTGCGCGAGGAACTGGGCGACGTGCTGCTCCAGGTCGTCTTCCACGCCCGGATCGCCGAGGAGCACCCGCAGGCGCCGTTCTCCATCGACGACGTGGCCGCCGGCATCGTCGCCAAGCTCGTCCACCGCCACCCGCACGTCTTCGGCGACGCCACCGCGACCACCCCGGAGGAGGTCAAGGAGCACTGGCTGCGCACCAAGGCGGCGGAGAAGCGGCGCGCCTCGGTGACCGACGGCATCCCCCTGCACCAGCCCAGCCTGGCCCTGGCCGCCAAGCTCGCCGCCCGCGTCCGCACCGCCGGCCTGGACGTGCCCCTGCCCGGCGGCGAGGGCATCGGCTACGAGCTGCTGGCGCTCGCCGCCCGGGCGGAGGCCGAGGGCGTCGACCCCGAGGCGGCGCTGCGGGCGGCGGCCCGGGCCTACCGGAACGCGATCCGGGAGACCGAGGGCACCGGTGCCGGCCGCCCGCCGGCGGGGGGAATGACGGAGGAGGTGTGAGCGTGCCCGACCCCTCCGCGACCGCGCCGGAAGCACCCACCACACCGGACGCCCCCGTTCCGCGGTGCCCCGCCCCGGATGCTCCTGTCCCGCAGGGGCCCGCATCGGACGCCTCCGCCTCGCAGGGCCCTGCATCGGACACCCCTGTCCCGCAGAGCCCCTCCCCGGCCATCTCCGTCCCGCCGGGCCCCGCACTGGACGCCTCCGCCTCGCAGGGCCCTGCATCGGACACCCCTGTCCCGCAGAGCCCCTCCCCGGACGCCTCCGCCCCGGCCACCTACGCCCCACAGACCTCCGCCCCGCAGAGCCCCTCCCCGGACGCCTCCGCCCCGGCCACCTCCGCCCCACAGACCTCCGCCCCGCAGGCCCCCGCCCCGAACGCCCCCGCCCTGTTCACCTGGGAGTTCGCCGCCAATCCCTACCCGGCGTACGCCTGGCTGCGGGAGCACGCCCCCGTGCACCGCACGCGGCTGCCCAGCGGGGTGGAGGCCTGGCTGGTCACCCGGTACGCGGACGCCAAGCAGGCCCTCGCCGACCAGCGGCTCAGCAAGAACCCGGCGCACCACGACGAGCCCGCGCACGCCAAGGGCAAGACCGGCATCCCGGGGGAGCGCAAGGCGGAGCTGATGACGCACCTGCTCAACATCGACCCGCCGGACCACACCCGGCTGCGCCGGCTGGTGAGCAAGGCGTTCACCCCGCGGCGCGTCGCCGAGTTCGCGCCGCGCGTGCAGGAGCTCACCGACCGCCTCATCGACGACTTCGCGCACCGCGGCTCGGCCGACCTCATCCACGAGTTCGCCTTCCCGCTGCCCATCTACGCCATCTGCGACATGCTCGGCGTGCCCCGCGAGGACCAGGACGACTTCCGCGACTGGGCGGGCATGATGATCCGTCACCAGGGCGGCCCGCGCGGCGGAGTGGCACGGTCCGTGAAGATGATGCGCGGCTACCTCGCCGACCTCATCCACCGCAAGCGCGCCGCGCTGCCGGCCGAGCCGGCACCCGGCGAGGACCTCATCTCCGGCCTGATCCGCGCCTCCGACCACGGCGAGCACCTCACCGAGAACGAGGCCGCGGCGATGGCGTTCATCCTGCTGTTCGCCGGCTTCGAGACCACGGTGAACCTGATCGGCAACGGCACCTACGCCCTGCTGACCCACCCCGGCCAGCGGGAGCGGCTGCAGAAGTCCCTCGCCGCGGGGGAGCGGGAGCTGCTGGAGAGCGGCGTGGAGGAACTCCTGCGCTACGACGGCCCGGTGGAGCTGGCGACCTGGCGGTTCGCCACGCAGCCGCTCACCCTCGGCGGGCAGCGCATCGCCCCCGGCGACGCGGTCCTCGTGGTGCTCGCGGCCGCCGACCGGGACCCGGAGCGGTTCGCCGACCCGGACGTCCTCGACCTGGCCCGCCGCGACAACCAGCACCTCGGGTACGGCCACGGCATCCACTACTGCCTGGGCGCTCCGCTGGCCCGCCTGGAGGGCCGGACCGCCATCGGCACGCTGCTGACCCGCCTGCCCGATGTGCGGCTCGCCGTGGAACCCGCCGCACTGCGCTGGCGCGGCGGGCTCATCATGCGCGGACTGCGCACCCTGCCCGTGGAGTTCACACCGGTCGGTGATCACTCGGCGACACACCGCTGACAAGCACAGACATGACATGCACTCACCTTTGTGATCTCCATGTGATCTGCACGGCATGAACTTGTGACGAGCGATCGACAGCCGATACGTTCACCCATCAGCGCGACGCCGGGCGTCGCGCCGGTAAGTGCTGTCTCGGGAAAGGTTCCTGCATGCTCTCCGGGAACGGTCGTCATCGTCGACCCCGCCAGGCCCCCGCGATCGTCGTCGCGGCCGGAGTGACCGGCTCCGCCATCGCCCTGCCCCTCCTCGGCGCCTCCGGCGCGCACGCGGCCGACGGCACCACCTGGGACAAGGTGGCGGAGTGCGAGAGCGGCGGGTCCTGGAGCGCGGACACCGGCAACGGGTACTACGGCGGGCTGCAGTTGAGCCAGGAAGACTGGGAGAAGTACGGCGGCCTCGCGTACGCCTCCAGCCCCGACCAGGCCAGCCGCTCGCAGCAGATAGCCGTCGCCGAGAAGATCCTCGCCGACCGGGGGCCCGGCGCCTGGCCCACCTGCGGCCTGCTCTCCGGGCTCACCAGGAACTCCGGTTCGATCGACGTGGACACCGGTGTGGCGTCCGACTCGCCCTCGCCTTCCGGAACTTCGTCCGGCTCGTCCGGCTCCTCCGGTTCATCCGGTTCGTCCCACTCCTCGGGTTCGTCCGGCGCGGACGTCCGTGACCCGGGCCTGTCCGGCGTCTCCTCCGGGAACTTGGCGACTCCGTCCCCCTCCTCCTCTGCGCCCGGTTCGGCGGATGATGCCGTGACGTCGGACACGCCCTCGGCCTCCGGCAAGGACCACTCGCAGGACCGGGCGTCCGGCAGCCCGTCCGCGAAGGCGCCCGCCGCGGGCGACGCCGCCGGCACCGGCGGCGGCACCGGCGGCGCGGACAGGCCCGCGAAGCCGGCCGACTACGTGGGCTCTTCGGCCCTCGTCGACACCGGAAGCCTCGACGCCGCGCCCACGGCGGGCACCGGTCGCCACCGCGGCGCCGACGCCGACGAGAGCGCCGCCGAAGCCCTCTCCACCACCTCCGCCGGCCGCCACGCCGCCCGCGACACCTACACCGTCCGCGCCGGCGACACGCTCGCCTCCATCGCCGACTCCCTTGACCTCGACGGCGGGTGGCGCCGGCTCTACGCCGAGAACAAGGCCGCCATCGGCAGCGACCCGAGCGCCATCGTGCCCGGTCAGACGCTGGATGTCGGCTGAGACGCAAGGGGGCCGAAGGGGCGGAAAACGCCGGAAAACAGCGGGACTTCACGTCATGGTTCGCGCCGAATGTCCGTATCGGCGAAAGTGTGGGATGAGTCTCAATGGCCCTGATCGTCTTTGAAATCCGGGCGATCTCGTGTCTACGGTCATGACCGCTCGCCATCGCGAGCCCCGGCTGCCGCAACGCCGAATCCTGCCAGCGGCGGCACGGGAACAGTCGTCGCGTCAAGCGCCGCAGGCAGGAGCGGGGGACCCAAGGTAGGCGCCGTCCCGGTCGGTCGACCGGAACGGCTCGGGGTGAAGCCGTGCCTCGCAAGGGGCGCGGCCGGGCAACTCAACCGGCCCGAACCCGACAGCTCACCTCGCAGGCGTCGGTGAGGGGATCCATCCATGCTGTTTTCCGGCAAGGGCAAGCACCGTCGTCCGTCCAAGGCCGCCCGCGCTCTCGCGCTGGCCGGTGTCACCGGCGCGGCCGTCGCCGCCCCGCTGATGGCGGCCGGCAACGCCTCCGCCGCCACCGCGTCCGAGTGGGACGCGGTCGCCCAGTGCGAGTCCGGCGGCAACTGGTCCATCAACACCGGCAACGGCTACTACGGCGGCCTGCAGTTCTCCGCCTCCACCTGGGCCGCCTACGGCGGCACCCAGTACGCCCCCACCGCCGACAAGGCCACCAAGGCCCAGCAGATCGCGATAGCCGAGAAGGTCCTCGCCTCCCAGGGCAAGGGCGCCTGGCCGGTCTGCGGCAAGGGCCTGTCCGGTGCCTCGTACACCGGCAGCGGCTCGTCGAGCGGCTCCGGCGCCTCGGCGCAGAGCGGCACCGCCGGCCGCTCCACCGAGCAGCAGGCGGCCAACCGCTCCCAGGAGCGTCCGGCGGTGAAGACCCAGAAGACCCAGAAGGTCCAGGGGGTCCAGAAGGCCCAGAAGACCGTCACCACCCCGACCGGTGAGAAGGTCAAGAAGGGCGACGGCGAGTACAAGGTCGTCAAGGGCGACACCCTCAGCTCGATCGCCGCGGAGCACCACGTGGCCGGCGGCTGGCACAAGCTGTTCGAGCTGAACAAGGACATCATCGAGGACGCCGACCTCATCTACCCGGGCCAGCAGCTCCACCTCGGCTGACCCGGCCCCCGGGTCCCCGGCCGGCAGCCGGCCGACGGCTCCCGCACAGGGCCGTCGCGGCGTGTCCGCACCCCCCTGTGGAGAGGCCCCCGTGGGGGACCTTCCCCCCGTCCCCGCGGGCTCCCCGCCCCGGCGCGTGTTCCCCCGTACGCGCCGGGGCGGGGCCGTGTCCGGTCCCGGACGCCCCGTCCCCCGGCGTCCCCCGGTCGGACGCCGGTTCGCCCCGCCTCCGCGCACCCCTTTTGTTCCGAAGGGAAACAATCTACGCTCGGTCCTGTCCAACGGGTGGGAGACCGGCTGGCCGATCCCCCGGAGCCGGTTAGGCTCGTCTCGCAGAGCCCACCGCGGACTGCACCGACCCGGGCGTCGGCCCGGGCGAACCCGCGTCACATCCCAAGAAGGAGATGCTCGTGCCGTCCATCGACGTCGTCGTAGCCCGGGAAATCCTGGACTCCCGAGGCAACCCCACGGTCGAGGTCGAGGTCGGCCTCGACGACGGCAGCACGGGGCGTGCCGCCGTCCCGTCCGGCGCCTCCACCGGCGCCTTCGAGGCCATCGAGCTCCGCGACGGCGACCCCAACCGCTACCAGGGCAAGGGCGTGGAGAAGGCCGTCCTCGCCGTGATCGAGCAGATCGGCCCGGAGCTGGTCGGGTACGACGCCACCGAGCAGCGCCTGATCGACCAGGCCATGTTCGACCTGGACGCCACCGACAACAAGGGCTCCCTCGGCGCCAACGCCATCCTCGGTGTCTCCCTCGCCGTCGCCCACGCCGCCGCCGAGGCGTCCGACCTCCCCCTCTTCCGCTACCTGGGCGGCCCGAACGCGCACCTGCTGCCGGTGCCGATGATGAACATCCTGAACGGCGGCTCGCACGCCGACTCCAACGTGGACATCCAGGAGTTCATGATCGCCCCGATCGGCGCGGAGTCCTTCTCCGAGGCCCTGCGCTGGGGCGCCGAGGTCTACCACACCCTGAAGAAGGTGCTGAAGTCCAAGGGCCTGGCCACCGGCCTCGGCGACGAGGGCGGCTTCGCCCCGAACCTCGGCTCCAACCGCGAGGCCCTGGACCTGATCCTGGAGGCCATCAAGGAGGCCGGCTACACCCCCGGCGAGCAGATCGCCCTGGCGCTCGACGTCGCCGCGTCCGAGTTCTACAAGGACGGCACGTACCTCTTCGAGGGCAAGGAGCGCTCCGCCGCCGAGATGACGGAGTACTACGAGCAGCTGGTGGCGGCCTACCCGCTGGTCTCCATCGAGGACCCGCTGTTCGAGGACGACTGGGCGGGCTGGAAGGTCATCACCGACAAGCTCGGCGACAAGATCCAGCTCGTCGGCGACGACCTGTTCGTCACCAACCCCGAGCGCCTGGCCCGCGGCATCGAGGAGGGCTGCGCCAACGCCCTGCTCGTCAAGGTCAACCAGATCGGCTCGCTCACCGAGACCCTGGACGCCGTCGAGCTGGCCCAGCGCAACGGCTTCAAGTGCATGATGTCCCACCGTTCCGGCGAGACCGAGGACGTCACCATCGCCGACCTGGCCGTCGCCACCAACTGCGGCCAGATCAAGACCGGTGCCCCGGCCCGCTCCGAGCGCGTCGCCAAGTACAACCAGCTCCTGCGCATCGAGGAGATCCTCGACGACGCCGCGGTCTACGCCGGCCGCAGCGCCTTCCCGCGCTTCAAGGGCTGAGCCGAGGGGCTGAGCCGAGGCCGCGCGCCGAGGGCCGGGTCAACCCCCGGGCAAGACCCAGCCAGTCGTCCGTACGTCCCCGTACCCGGTCCCGTACCGTGTGCGGGGACGTACGCACGTGTGAACACGTAGGAAAGGGGAGGCGGAGAGCCGTATGGCCGTGAAGGACCGGGACCGTTTCTCCACCGCGACCAGGCTGCGGCTGCTCGGCGAGCAGACCGCGGCCCGCGTCTACCGCTCCCAGACCCGCCGCCAGGCCCGGCGCTCCCGCCTCACCGGCCGGGCCGCGCTGCTCGCCCTCGTCGTCTGCTCCCTCGTCGTCGCCCTGGCCTACCCGATGCGCCAGTACGTCTCCCAGCGCGCCGAGATCGCCGACCTGCAGCGGCAGAAGCAGCAGGCCAGGCAGCGGGTGGAACAGCTGCGCGACCTCAAGGCACGCTGGCAGGACGACGCGTACGCCGAGCAGCAGATCCGCAGGCGCCTGCACTACGTCATGCCGGGCGAGACGGGCTACGTCGTGATCGACCCGGGCGCGACCCGGCAGGCGCGCGCCGACCTGGGCGCGGCCGACCGCCCCTGGTACGCCAACGTCTGGGACGGAATCGACAAGTCCGACGCCGCCTCCTTTGACCGGTAGGCCCCGCGCGACCCGTGGACCCGGACCCGGCCCCACCGGAACCGGATCCGTAGGCCCGCCCCCGCTGGACCCGTAGACCGACGAACCGAAAGAAACAAGACTCACGGCATGGAAACGCCCCCGCCGACCACCCCGCGCACCGAGCCCACCGACGCGGACGTGGCGGCCGTACACCTGCAGCTCGGCCGCTCGCCGCGCGGACTGCGGGCCGTCGCCCACCGGTGCCCGTGCGGGCAGCCGGACGTCGTCGAGACCGCCCCGCGGCTGCCCGACGGCACGCCCTTCCCGACGCTGTACTACCTGACGTGCCCGCGGGCCAACTCCGCCATCGGCACGCTGGAGGCCGACGGCGTGATGAAGGAGATGACCGAGCGGCTGCGGCGCGACCCCGACCTCGCCGCCGCCTACCGCGCCGCCCACGAGGACTACATCCGGCGCCGCGACGAGATCGAGGAGCTCACGGGCTTCCCCAGCGCCGGCGGCATGCCGGACCGGGTGAAGTGCCTGCACGTCCTGGTCGCCCACGCCCTGGCCGCCGGGCCCGGGGTGAACCCGCTGGGCGACGAGGCGCTCGCGATGCTGCCGGAGTGGTGGCGGAAGGGGCCGTGCGTCACGGTCCCCGCCGAGGACGGCCCGAAGGCCGAGAGCGGCCCGAGGGCTGGGGACGACCCGAGGGCCGAGGACGGCCCGAAGACCGAGAGCAGCCCGAAGACCGAGAGCAGCCCGAAGGCCGGGAACGGTCCGAAGGAGGACGACAAGTGACCCGCGTGGCCGCCATCGACTGCGGTACGAACTCCATCCGCCTGCTGGTCGCCGACGCCGACCCGGCCACCGGCGAACTGGTGGACCTGGACCGGCGGATGACCATCGTCCGCCTCGGCCAGGGCGTCGACCGCACCGGCCGCCTGGCACCCGAGGCGCTGGAGCGCACCTTCGCCGCGTGCCGCGAGTACGCCGAGGTGATCAAGGAGCACGGCGCCGAGCGGATCCGCTTCGTCGCCACCTCCGCCTCCCGCGACGCCGAGAACCGCGACGAGTTCGTCCGCGGCGTGCTGGACATCCTCGGCGTCGAACCCGAGGTGATCACCGGCGACCAGGAGGCGGAGTTCTCCTTCACCGGCGCGACGAAGGAGCTGACGGGACGACGGGACCTGCACCGCCCGTTCCTGGTGGTGGACATCGGCGGCGGCTCCACGGAGTTCGTCGTCGGCGACGACCACGTGCGCGCCGCGCGCTCGGTCGACATCGGCTGCGTCCGCCTGACGGAGCGCCACCTCGTCCGGGACGGGGCCGTCACCGACCCGCCCACCGAGGAGCAGATCGCCGCCCTGCGGGCCGACGTCGAGGCGGCCCTGGACCTGGCCGCGCGGACGGTCCCGCTGCACGAGGCGCGCACGCTGGTCGGCCTGGCCGGCTCGGTGACGACCGTCTCGGCCATCGCGCAGGAGCTGCCGGAGTACGACTCCGCGGCCATCCACCACTCCCGCGTCTCCCACGACCGGGTCCGCGAGATCACCACCCGCCTGCTCCACTCCACCCACGCCGAGCGCGCGGCGATCCCGTCCCTGCACCCGGGCCGGGTGGACGTGATCGGCGCCGGCGCCCTGATCCTGCTGTCGATCATGGAGCGGATCGGGGCGGAGGAGGTCGTGGTGAGCGAGCACGACATCCTCGACGGCATCGCGTGGTCGGTGGCACCCGACCCGCGCTGAGAGGCGGATCCAAAGCCGTGTGCCGGTGACGGCGACGGCGGTGCCGGGCGGGGCGTCACAGATTGCGGTGGACGTCCCGCCGGTCGCCCGCCTTGACGGCGAGGGTGACGAGTGCGCCGTCGTTGACCTGGTAGGCGACCCGGTAGTTTCCGACCCGGAGCCGGTAGAGCCCCGACGGACCGGTGAGTTTCTTGACGTCGACGCCTTCGTGGTACGGGTCGTCGCCGAGCGCGGTCAGCGCGGCCAGGATGCGCATGGCATCGGGGCGGCTGATGGCCCGGAGCTGCCGCTGTGCCGCCGTGGTGAACCGGAAGGCGTACTTCACGCCGTCTCGCCGTCGTGCTCGGTGAACAGGTCCGCCAGCAGTTCCGCCATCGTCACGGTGGGGCCGCCCTCGGCCAGGACCGCTTCGGCCTCGCGCGCCAGCATCACGTCGGCCGCTTCCTCCAGCGCCTCGAAGTCCGCGATCGGAACTATGGCCGCCACCGGAGCACCGTTGCGCGTGATGACCGTCGGAATGCCTTCCTCGGCCCGGTTGATGTGGTCCGCGAGGTGGGCGCGCGCTTCCCGTACGGTCACGGTGTTCTCAGCCATGAGGCCAGTGTACGCACCTCTGTGTACACGCGGGCCGGCCCGAGGGGCGCGCTCGCAGGCGGTCCCCGACGGCCGGCGGCATCGCGTGGTCGGTGGCCCGAGTCACCCCGGGACGGTGGTGTGGATCTCCCTCGCTACCGCCGGGTAGCCCTCGCTTGAGCAGGTCGTATAACGTATGAGCGCGCTCCGGGGGGTGCCGTGGAACCCCCTGGTGGCGCGCTGCCGGAAAAGTTCGTGAAGTTCTTCACAAGGAATTCGTCACCGGAAGGCGCCCCGGAGGCCGCCAATCCGCCTTTCGGGGCCTCACCAGGGCCGACAGGGGCGTTCCCGGCGTCCGCGGAAGGGGCTCCCGGGGGAGTCGGCGAGGGCCTCGCGCAAGGGGCCGAAGGGCCCTGAGGAGCAGCTCAGGACCCCTTGACAACGGTCGGGCGGGCGTGAGGGTTCCCGTGCGTCACCATGATCTGCGTCACGTGGGCCGCGGAGTTTAACACACCCCCTGGGCAAGCTTGTGAAGGGGCGCACGAAGTACCCCCCAGAGTCGGGTGGATACTCGATGCCATGAGCACCACGGAGCGTCCCAGGATCCTCGTAGTAGGCGGTGGGTACGTAGGCCTGTACGCAGCTCGTCGCATCCTGAAGAAGATGCGCTACGGCGAGGCGACCGTCACGGTCGTCGACCCCCGCTCGTACATGACGTACCAGCCCTTCCTCCCCGAAGCCGCCGCCGGCAGCATCTCCCCTCGCCACGTCGTCGTCCCGCTGCGGCGCGTGCTGCCGAAGGAGGCGGAGGTTCTCACCGGCCGGGTCACCTCCATCGACCAGGACCGCAAGGTCGCCACCATCGCCCCGCTGGTCGGTGACGCGTACGAGCTTCCCTTCGACTACCTGGTGATCGCGCTCGGCGCGGTCTCCCGCACCTTCCCGATCCCCGGCCTGGCCGAGCAGGGCATCGGCATGAAGGGCATCGAGGAGGCCATCGGGCTGCGCAACCACGTCCTCGAGCAGCTCGACAAGGCTGACTCCACCACCGACGAGGAGATCCGCCGCAGGGCGCTCACCTTCGTCTTCGTCGGCGGCGGCTTCGCCGGCGCGGAGACCGTCGGCGAGGTCGAGGACATGGTGCGGGACGCGGCGAAGTACTACCGCAGCATCTCCCGCGAGGACATGCGCTTCATCCTGGTCGACGCCGCGGACAGGATCCTGCCCGAGGTCGGCCCCAAGCTCGGCAAGTACGGCAAGGAACACCTGGAGTCCCGCGGGGTCGAGGTGTACCTCAACACCTCCATGGAGTCCTGCGTCGACGGCCACGTGGTGCTGAAGAACGGCCTCGAAGTCGACTCCGACACGATCGTGTGGACGGCCGGCGTCAAGCCCAACCCGGCCCTCGCCCGCTTCGGTCTCCCCCTCGGCCCCCGCGGCCACGTCGACTGCGAGCCGACGCTCCAGGTCAAGGGCATGGACTACGTCTGGGCCGCCGGCGACAACGCCCAGGTGCCCGACCTCGCCGCCCGCAAGGCCGGCGTGGAGAACGCCTGGTGCCCGCCCAACGCGCAGCACGCGCTGCGCCAGGCCAAGGTGCTCGGCGACAACGTGATCTCCGGCATGCGGGGCTTCCCGCAGAAGGAGTACAGCCACGCCAACAAGGGCGCGGTCGCGGGCCTCGGCCTGCACAAGGGCGTCGCGATGATCGTCCTCGGCAAGAAGACGAAGATCAAGCTCAAGGGCCGCCTCGCCTGGTACATGCACCGCGGCTACCACGGCCTGGCGATGCCGACCTGGAACCGCAAGATCCGCGTCTTCGCCGACTGGACCCTCGGCATGTTCCTCAAGCGCGAGGTCGTCTCCCTGGGCGCCATCGAGTCCCCGCGCGAGGAGTTCTACGAGGCCGCCAAGCCGGCCCCGGCGCCGGCCGCCGCCGCGCAGCCGCAGAAGACCGAGGAGCGCGCCAAGGCGTCCTGACCACCTCCGCCGGGACTTCCTGACCTCAGATCAGGCGCCTCCCGGACCTCCGGTCACCGCCGAACCCCCGAAGGGGCCGTCCGCCATCCGTGGTGCGGACGGCCCCTTCGGCATGCCGCGCCGCGGGCCGCGGGCCGAGGGCCGCGGGAGTCCCGGGGCCGGGGCGCCGCGGTGGTCCCAAGCCGGGAAGCCGCGGTGGCCCCGGCACGTCCGGTACGTCCGGACCGTCCGTACGTCCGGCGCGCCCGCGGCCACTTCCCGTGACCGCTCCCGCGAGCGAGGGTTTGCTCACCCTTAACGCGTGCCGCGGACTGCGGAGCGGCCCCGCGGGTGTTTACGTGGTGCAGGACATTCCGGGACCACCCGTCCACGACCGTTGTCACGGAGGTGTGCGCCATGGCCGATGCCGCACCGCGGTTGAAGAGCCTCGTCGAGAGGATGCTGGGGGCTCCGCTCCCGGTCCGTATCCGCGCCTGGGACGGCTCGCAGGCGGGGCCGCCGGACGCGCCGGCGGTGGTCGTGCGCAACCGGCGGGCGCTGCGGCGGCTGCTGTGGAAACCGGGGGAGCTCGGGCTCGCGCGCGCCTGGGTGGCCGGCGACCTGGACGTGGACGGGGACCTCTACACCGTCCTGGACCTCCTCACCGGGCTGGTGTGGGAGCGCGGCGAGGAGACGCCGAGAGGCACGCTCGCCCGGGCCCGCGGCCTCGCCGCCGCCCTCCGCGACCCGGAGGTGCGCGGCGCCGTGCGGGAGCTGGCGCGGCTGGCCGGACCGCCGCTGCCGCCCGCGCCGCCGCGCGAGGAGGCCCGCCGCGCCCGCGGCCACCTGCACACCCGCCGCAGCGACAAACGCGCCATCAGCCACCACTACGACGTCGGCAACGACTTCTACGAGATCGTCCTGGGCCCGTCCATGGTGTACTCCTGCGCCTACTGGCCCTCCCCGGACGCCACCCTCGAGCAGGCCCAGCACGACAAGCTCGAACTCGTCTGCCGCAAGCTGGACCTGAAGCCGGGTCAGCGGCTGCTCGACGTGGGCTGCGGCTGGGGGTCCATGGCCGTCCACGCCGCCCGCGAGCACGGGGTGCGCGTCGTCGGCATCACCCTCTCCCAGGAGCAGGCCGCCTACGCCCGCAAGCGCGTAGCCGACGAGGGACTCACCGACAGGGTCGAGATCCGCGTGCAGGACTACCGGGACGTCGTCGACGGCCCCTACGACGCGATCTCCTCCATCGGCATGGCCGAGCACGTGGGCGCCGCCCGGTACCTGGAGTACGCCCGGACGCTGTACGCGCTGCTCGCACCCGGCGGCCGGCTGCTCAACCACCAGATCGCCCGCCGGCCCCACCGGGACGAGGCCGCCTACCGCGTCGACGAGTTCATCGACGCCTACGTCTTCCCCGACGGCGAACTGCAGCCCGTCGGCACCACCGTCACCCTGCTGGAGCGCGCCGGGTTCGAAGTGCGCGACGTGGAGTCGCTGCGCGAGCACTACGGACTCACGCTGCGCCGCTGGGTCGCCAACCTCGAGGCCGGCTGGGCGCGTGCCGTACGGCTCACCAGCCCCGGCCGCGCCCGCGTCTGGCGGCTGTACATGGCCGCCTCCGCGCTGTCCTTCGAACGCAACCGCATCGGCGTCAACCAGGTGCTGGCCGTCCGGACACCCGACTCCGGCCACTCCGGCCTGCCGCTGCGCACCCGCACCTGGAACTGACGTACCTGAGCTAGTAATTGACGTAGCGGCAGCCAGGCGTATGCGCGGAAGTCGCCGGCCGGACGCGCGGAAGCCGCCGGCCGGACGCACGGAAACCGTCGGCCGGACGTACGGAAGGAGCCCCGCCCTTCCAGGGGGAAGCGGGGCTCCTTTCCCGTCTCCCGGCCGCTACTCCGCCTTGATGGCCGACAGCATGTTCAGCCGCGCCGCCCGCCGGGCCGGCCACAGGGCGGCCAGGACGCCGACCGTGCCCGCCAGCAGCAGGAAGACGGCGATCCGGGCCCAGGGCACGACCAGTTCGTACGTCGGCATCCGCGCGCCGACCAACTCGCCGGCCGCCCAGCCGAAGAACACGCCCAGGCCGATGCCGAGCACGCCGCCGAACAGGGAGATGACGAGGGACTCCAGGCGCACCATCCGCTTGACGCCCGTGCGGTCCAGGCCGATCGCGCGGAGCATGCCGATCTCCTGGGAGCGCTCGAAGACGGACATCGCCAGGGTGTTGATGACGCCGAGCACCGCCACGATCACGGCCATGGCCAGCAGGCCGTAGACCATGTTGAGGATCAGCGTGAAGACCTGCGCGATCTGCTGCGACAGGTCCTTCTTGTCCTGCACCTTGATCGCCGGGTTGGCGCCCAGCGCCTTGACCAGCTTGTCCTTGGCGCTCGGCGAGGCGCCGCCGGACGTCTTGACCATCACCTGCATGTCGCCCGGGTCGGACAGGTGCGGGGTGAGGACCGCGTTGTCGATCATGATGCCGCGGATGAGCTCGTTGCCGTCGTAGGTTCCGGCGACCGTCAGCCGCTGCCTGCGCCCGTCCTCGTAGGCGACGGTGAACGCCGAACCCGCCTTCCAGCCGTACGACTTGGCGGTCTTCTCGTCGACGACCACCCGGTCGCGGGCGACGGTGAAGGAGCCGGTGCGCACCGGCAGGTCGGTCAGTTTGCCGATGGTGGCACCGTCGACGCCGGTGAGGAACTCCGTCCGGCCGCCGATGCGGGAAGCGGCGTTGCGCAGCGGGCTGGCCGCGGTGACACCGTCGGCGGCGGCGAGCTTCTTCGCCACGTCCGGGGAGAGCTCGTTGCCGTTGGCCATGGAGACGATGTAGTCGGCGCGGATCGCGGCGGCGGCCATCTTGTCGATGGACGTCTGCAGGCTGCCCGCCATCACCGTCATGCCGGTGATGAGGGTCAGGCCGATCATCAGCGCGGAGGCGGTGGCGGCGGTACGGCGCGGATTGCGCACCGAGTTCTGCGGGGCCAGGCGGCCCGCGACGCCGAAGGCACGCAGCACGGGCGCCGCGGCCGCGATCAGCGGACGGGACAGCAGCGGCGTCAGCACGAACACGCCGATGATCAGCAGCACGGCGCCGAAGCCCATCGGCGCCTGGCCGGAATCGCCGCTCATACGGGTCGCGGCCAGCACCACGGCCACGCCCGCGGCCGCCAGCAGCGCACCGACGGTGTTGCGCAGCACCAGCGACTTCGTGGTGGCCCGGGCGTGCACGCTGCTCATCGCCGCCACCGGCGGGATCTTCGCCGCGCGGCGGCCCGGCAGCCACGCGGCCAGCATGGTGACGAGGACGCCGACGGCGAGCGCGGCGGCCACCGTGCCCGGCGTGACCACCAGCGGCCCGTCCGGCACCGTGACGTCCAGCGAGCCCATCAGGGAGCGCAGCCCCGCGCCGATGCCGACGCCCAGGCCCAGGCCCGTCACGCCGGCCACCGCGCCGACGACGAACGCCTCGACGAGGACGGACCGGGTGACCTGGCGGCGGGAGGCGCCGACCGCGCGCAGCAGCGCCAGCTCCTTGGTGCGCTGGGCGACCAGCATGGTGAAGGTGTTGGCGATGATGAACGTGCCGACGAACAGGGCGATCCCGGCGAACACCAGCAGGCCCTGGCGCAGGCCGCTCATCGAGTCGGCGATCGCCTTCGCCTGGTCGTCGGCGAGCCGCCTGCCGGTGGTGGTCTCCACGAGGCCGTGCGGCAGCGCCCGGTCCAGCCGCGCCTTCAGCGCGCTCTGGGTGACGCCGGGCCTGGCCTCGACGTCGATCTCGTCGTACGTGCCCGGCTTGCCGAACAGCCGCTGGGCGGTCGCGGTGTCGAACAGGGTGAGGCTGCCGCCGGCGGCGACGTTGCCGTCGTCGGTGGTGAAGATGCCGCTGACCTTCGGGGTGAGCACCGGGCCGTCGACCGAGATGCGGACGGTGTCGCCGACCCGGTAGCCGGCCCGGCGGGCGGTCTCGGCGTCGAGGGCGACCTGGCCGGGGCCGTGCGGGGCGGTGCCCCGCGTCAGCGGGTAGCGCGGGTCCTTGTCGCCCCAGTAGTTGCCGCCCTCGGTGCGGAAACCGTCGCCGACCAGCGCGCCGTGCTTGTCGGCGAGGGCGGTGAAGCCTTCGACGACGCCGATGGCGGAGGCGGCGCCGGGCACCTTCGCGCTCTGCTCGAGCAGCTTGCGGGACAGGGCGGGCCGCTGGGCGACGCGGTCGCCCTTCGCCTCCTGCGCCCGGGGCCGCACCGCCACGTCGACATGGTCGAAGCCCTTGGCGGAGCTGTTCTGGAAGGCGTCGGAGATGGTGTTGGTGAAGACCAGGGTCCCCGACACGAACGCCACGCCGAGCATCACGGCGAGCACGGTCATCAGGAGCCTGGCCTTGTGCGCGAGCACATTGCGCAGGGCGGTACGGAACATGGGTGTCGGTGTCGTCTCAGTCGTCGGCCCCGGCGGGCCGGGGCGGGGAGGAGGGGGGGGCGGCGGGGCGCGCCGGGCGGCGCACGACGGCCGCGGGACGGGCGGCCGGGTGCGCGCGGTGTACGTGCCGGCGCGGGACGGTCGGCCGGGCGCGCACGGCGTATGCGCCGGCGGGGCGGGCCGGGTGTCTACGGACCTACGTGCCCGCAGGCCGAGCCGGGTGTCCACGACCTACGTGCCCGCGGGCGGAGCCAGGTGCCCGCGCGTACGTGCCCGCGGGCGGAGCCAGGTGCCCGCGCGTACGTGCCCGCGGGCCGGGCCGCGGCCGGGTCAGCTGGTGCGGCCCTTGGCGTCGAACTGCTTCATGCGGTCCAGGACCGTCTCGGCGGTCGGCCCGTACATCTCGTCGACGATCCGCCCGTCGGCGAGGAAGACCACCCGGTCGGCGTAGGCGGCGGCGACCGGATCGTGGGTCACCATCACCACGGTCTGCCCGAGTTCGCGCACGGAGTTGCGCAGGAAGCCGAGGACCTCCGCGCCGGAACGGGAGTCGAGGTTGCCGGTGGGCTCGTCACCAAAGATGATCTCCGGCTTCGAGGCCAGGGCGCGGGCGACGGCGACGCGCTGCTGCTGGCCGCCGGAGAGCTGGGAGGGCCGGTGCCCGAGCCGCCCGGACAGGCCCACCATGTCGATGACCCGGTCCAGCCACTCCTTGTCCGGCTTGCGGCCGGCGATGTCCATCGGAAGGGTGATGTTCTCCAGCGCCGTCAGGGTGGGCAGCAGGTTGAACGCCTGGAAGATGAAGCCGATCTTGTCCCGGCGCAACTTGGTCAGCTGCTTGTCCTTCAGGGAGCCCAGCTCGGTGTCGCCGATGCGCACCGAACCGGAGGAGAAGGTGTCCAGGCCCGCGACGCAGTGCATCAGCGTGGACTTGCCGGACCCGGACGGACCCATGATCGCGGTGAACTCGGCCTGCACGAAGTCGACCGAGACCCGGTCCAGGGCGACCACCTGGGTCTCGCCCTGCCCGTAGATCTTCGACAGTTCCGTGGCGCGCGCGGCCACGGCGGTGGTGCGGCCGGCGGCGGGTGCGGTGGTCACGTGGGGCGCTCCTGTGGGACGACGGTTTCCGGGAATGTGGGCACGTCCGGTCTCTGGGACGCCGTCCATCCTCACCGCCGCCCGGGCCCCCTGTAGTCAGCCGCTGTTCCGGTTCCGGGGGGCGACCACGGTCTGACCGCCGACGGCCGTGTCCTACCTGGGTAGGACGGCCACCCTGAGAAGGGCCGGCCGAGGGCGGGCGCAGAGCCGGCCCAGTACCTGGTCGCGCACCTGGCCGAGTACCTGGCCGAGTACCTGGTCGAGCACCTGGTCGAGCACCTGATCGAGAACGGGTGGAGCGTCCTTGTTCGGGAGGTGAAATTCCGTCATTCCGCATGCGCGGAAGCGCCTCGCACGCAAGGCTACTGGCAAGTGCGGATGGCTCGTCCCTACTGCTGATGCTCCCTCAGACATCAATAAAATAAGACAACATCGGTCCGCCTGGCCGCTGTTCGGAGGATGCATCCGGATAGGCTCGTTACCTCGATGCGGAGCCATGGCCTGCCCGGATGGTGGAATGCAGACACGGCGAGCTTAAACCTCGCTGCCCCTCGCGGGCGTACCGGTTCAAGTCCGGTTCCGGGCACCTCGTCCGATACGGCACCTGCCCAGTGCGACCACCTGGAAGGTGCCGTCTCTCTTTGCGAGGGCCTGCCGTGAACCGGGCAGGCCGACCGCGCCCGAGCGGGGTCAGCGCAGCGGACGCACCATGCAGTCGTACAGAGGGGCGTCGTCCCACGGGTGGGAGACGCCGATCCGCCGGTAACCCCAGGAGAGGTAAGCGGAGCGCGCCGGAGCGGCCTCCGGCTCGGGACGCACCGCCGGCGTCACCCGCTCCGCCTCCCCTCGGATCCGGTGGTGCTCAGCGCTCGCCGAGGGCGGCGCGGAGCCAGTCGAGCGATCCGGTCGCCAGGACGGCATCCGCGAGGGCCTGGCCGCTCCTGGTGACGATCCGGCCGCGACTGTTGTCGATCCAGCGCTGTGCGTTCTCATAACCCTGCGCCCGGTACTCGATGCCCTGGAGCATGCACTCCAGCTTGTCGGCGTCGCGGGCGCAGCGGGCTTCCGGGGATTCCTTCGCCTCGTACTCGGCGACGAGCTCGGTCACGGTCCGGGCCAGGATCTCGGGCATGCCCGCAACCTGGTCCGCGGTGATCTCGCGCGGGTCGGCCTCACCGCCGGTGTACTTCTTGCCGAGGTGGTTGACGTCGCCGGTGCGGGTCTCCTGCGAGTCGTGCCAGACGGCGAGGAGCGCGGCCCGGGCCGGATCGGCGCCCTCCAGCCTGGCGATGAGGGAGGCGATCAGGCTGGTGCGCCAGGAGTGCTCGGCGACCGTTTCGGGGGTGCGTACGCCCGCCATCCACCAGCCGGTGCGCGCGGTGTGCTTGAGCGTCCCGGCCTCGAACAGGAAGTTCGCCACCGCAGTCAGGTCGTCGGACACCTTCGGTCTCCTCTCACGCCTCGGCGAGGCGGATCGCGTAGCGGATGCTCTCCAGCTCCCGCCTGCCGCGTGGCGAGAGCTCCCGGCCATCCAACATGATCGGAAGCCGGTCGCGCAGGGCCCGGGCGGCTGCTCCGGAGCGCAGCAGGTTGGGCCGTACCTGGAGCAGTGACCACACGCTGTGGATGTTGAGGTCCATGTATCCGTGCTCGGGCGTGATGCCCTGGACGAGGTGCGTGAGGAGCTTGTCGCCGGGCCACGGGCGGAGTGTGCGGTCGGCGATGAAGTCGTCCGAGAGCTCGAGGCACCGCATCTCGCCGACCCAGTACGCCCAGTAGTTCAGGTTGGCGGCCTCGCCGGCGTCGTCGTCCTGGAGGGCGGTGTCGATGAAGTGGGTCATGCGGTCGCGGTCGCCCTGGCGGGCGGCGACGGCCGCGACCGAGCGGGCGGTGAGCCAGCGAGTGAGCCAGTCGTCGGGGCGTTCGGTGCGCTGCTGGTGGGCGAGCCACTCGGCGGCCTCCGGGGCACGGTCGTAGCCGGAGAGGTAAAGGGCCTGGCGGCGCAGGAGGAAATGTTCCCGGCCTCGGGCCTGCTCGACGGTGCGGCGCATCCGTGTGAAGAACGCGCGGCGCTCGTCGTGGGTCAGCTCGGGCCCGGACGGCGCGGGACCGCGGCGCGGGCGAGCAGGCCGGGGAAGAGCGCGCACGGACTGCGGCGGTACCCCGTTGAGCGGCCAGGCCAGCACCTCGCCCAGGTCGCGCTGCATGACCATCGTGCCGAGCGGACTCCCCTCGACCGGGGCGTCCTCGTCGAGGACGGCGGCGAGGAGGACGTCGGCCTCCAGCGCGCGGTCGAGGGTTTGGAGGAGGGCGGCGGGGGTGCCCAGCTGCATCAGCCGGTGCCGGTGCCGCAGCATCTGCCCGACCGGTACGGCGGTCAGGGGCCGGCGCCCGGTCTCCCATCCGGCGATGGTGTCCGGGCTCACCTGCAGATGCTCGGCGGACTCCTCCTGGGTGTGTCCCTGCTGCTCCCTTATGACGCGCAGGACGTACCCGGAGATCAGGCCGGCGCGGAGGCGCATGGGCATTCCCGTACTGCTCGTCAGGGTTTGTCGAGGGCCAGGCCGCATGGGGCGTCCATCCCGGAGGGTCGAACTCGAATTACCTGTACTCGCCGTCACTTCTGGCTCCGACCTGCTCTTTCTACGGTCGAAGCGTCGCAGTTTCGAGCGTAGAGGGAGACGGTTGCGCGTGTACTCCGTTCGGGGAGCCGATGGCTCGAAGGTGGCAGGACAGGAGGTGCGGCGGTGAGAGAGGAGACGTGCGAGCCGGCCGGGACGTCCTCGGGAGCGGTGGTGCACCTGCGGTCCGATGGCGACCTGTCCGTGGCGCACTGGCTGCTGCGGGCCGCGGACAGCCGGGACACGGCCTGCGATGAATGGGCTCGGCAAGGCGTGGCTTTGCTGCGCTGCGGCGGCCTGTTCACCACGATCCGCATCCCCGCACCGATCGTGTTCGCCGCCGCCGGCACCGAGGACCGCGAGGGCGTGAGCGCATACCTGACCAGGGCGTTGCACGGCGGTCCCGTCTTCGCGGACCAGACGGCCGCCTGGTTCTACTGCCTGGTGCCGACGAGTACCTGCCACCGCTGGTCCAAGCCGCAAACGGACTGCTTCGGCCGGAACACCTATGTCGGTGTACCGCACCCCGATTGCGACGTGCACCACCCGACGGCCCGCTCCTACTGGTCGGTGCCGATGGACAGGCCCGGTGACCTGTGCCGTCCCGATGCGGTCGCTCAGCTCGTGGACTTCGGCCGGCTGCGCGTCCTGGAGACGGCGAGCGAGCCTGTCCGGGCGGGAAGCGGGCAGCGGTGAACGAGGTCCCCGCGCATGACACCGAGCGGATGCGGCAGGACTGGAACGAGGCCCTGGAGTTGACGAGCCGAATGCCTCTGCACGTGCCGGACCGGGACCGCGTTGACGTCCTGACGGCACGTCTGCGCGGGTATGTCGAGGTTCTGGCCCCCCGGGTGGAGACGGCGAACACCGCTCAGCGGCATGACACCACCGACCGGGAAACGGCACGGTGGCTCCTCAGCCGCGTGCGGCACACCCTCGACCAGGGACCCGGCCCGGACGACCGCACGGCCGCCGTCCACATGGAAGATCTCGCCTTGAACTGCCGTGCCCTCTGGGCCATCCATCCCCACTGCGGGAGACCGGCGAGCTCGTGCCGATCGCACTTCCCGCAGTGCAGCCGCTGACGCCCGAGGCGACGGACCGACGGTGATGACGCTCCGGCCGCCCCCCTCCTCCGCGCCCCCCTGCCGTGCATGCCTCCGCTGGACGACGGCGAGGACCGGCAGCTGGAGGCCGCCCGCACCAAGCTCCGCGCCGCCTACCACGAGGTGCGCGGTGTCCCGTCCCGACCGCTTCCGTCAGGAGGAACCCGATGACCAGCCATGCCGTCCGCCTGGAGGCCGCAGGCGCCGCGGTGAGCGTCGTCTCCGCCGACCGTGCCGTCACCGACTGGTCGGCCCGATACGTCGGCCAGTGGTGGAAAGCGGCCGAGACGCCGCCGCAGAGCGTGTGCACGGGCCCGCTCGTCCTCGCCGAGGTCGACCCCGCGGCGTACGCGGAGGCCTCCCTCGCCGTCACGCAGGCCCCGCACACGAGCACCACCTACGCCAGGGCACAGACACTCCTCGCCCGTGACGAGGCCGCCGGGGTGATCCGGGCCGTCTCCCCGCAGGAAGCACTGGCCTACCGGTCCGAGCCGGCCGGGGCGAGCCTGACGATCACCGGATGCGACACCGAACCCGTCGCCACGGCGACCGCCCGCCTCGCCCGCGAGCTGATGCGCGGCATGCTGCTCCGCGACGGCTGGGCGGTGCTGCACGCCTCCGCGGTCGTGCACGAGAGCCGGGTCGTCCTGACGTTCGGACGGAAGGGGGCGGGCAAGACGGCGACGGCCCTCACCCTCGCGTCCCGGCACGGCCTCGGGCTCCTCGCCAACGACCGCGTCTTCGTCCGCCCCGACGACCACGGCGGCGTCGATGTGCTGCCGTGGCCGTCGGCCGCCGCGCTCGGCCTCGGCCTCCTCGACGCGCTCGGCTGGTTCGACGTCGCCCGCGAGCGGCTGGAGGCCGGGGAGGCGCTGCACCCGACGCAGGACGGGCGGGTCACGGAGGCGATCCTCGCCGGCCGCCGCGAGCCGCTGTGGGAGGGCGGCCGGGAGCTCAAGGCGCAGGTCTTCCCCGACCAGTTCCCGGCCTGGTTCGGCGTGCCGCTGGCGACCGAGGGCGAGGCGGGCGCGCTGGTGTTCCCGCGGATCGAGCCGGGTGCTGTCCCGGCCGTCGAGGAGGACGCGGCCCGAGGGCTGGGGGACGGAGACTTCATGAGCGGCAGGACGGAGGACCGCTACCCGGACATCTTCGAGCTCGCCCGGGTCGACGGCGGCGGTCTGGAGGAGGTCAGGCACGAGGTGGCGCACCGCCTGGCGGAGCTCCCGCACCACTCGGTGGTGCTCGGCCACGACCTCGCCGCGAACGCCGACTTCCTCACCGAACTGCTCGACCTGCAGAGGGTCTAGGCCGACCGGGCCCGAGCGGCCTTCTCCCGACCGGGGCGTCCTCGTCGAGGACGGCGGAGCGGAGGACGCCGACGAGGAGGACGCCGACGAGGAGGACCCGGCCTCCACACGGCACGGCCTGCCCCGGCCCGCTGTCGCGGAGGTCTTCGTGTCGGGGCGCCGGCCTGTCCGAGGACCCCCGCGGAAAATCTCCGGAGAAATTCTCCCGGTGGTGTCGATCCCGCGGGTTCCCGTTCGACGCATGGGGTGAGAGGCGGGGAGAGGCCCCGCCCACCGACCGGAGGAGGCACCATGCCCCGCTACCTGTCCCTCGTGCGGATCGACGAGAACAACGCGCCCGCCGAGGGCCCGAGCCCCGAGCTGATGCAGCGCATGGACGCCCTGCTCGAGGAGATGACCAAGGCCGGGGTGATGCTCGACACCGCCGGGCTGACGCCGTCCGCGCAGGGCACCCGCGTCCGCTACGAGGGCGGCGAGATCTCCGTCACCGACGGGCCGTTCACCGAGTCCAAGGAGGTCATCGGCGGCTACGCGCTCATGCAGTGCAAGGACAGGGCCGAGGCGATCGAGTGGACCAAGCGGTTCCTGAAGGTGCACGAGGAGTTCTGGACGGTCACCTGCGAGGTGCGGGAGATCGCCGAGGGCTGAGCCCCCGCGCCCGGCGGGCGCCCGGCGCCCCGGCGACCGCGTCAGCGGCTACCTGCCCTGAGCCCCCGCGCACGACGGGCGCCCGGCACGCCGACGCGTGGCCCGCACCGTGCTCGCCGCGTTGCCGGGTTGCCGCGTTGCCGGAAGGCCCGGCCGGCTCCGCCCCGAGGCCCTTCCGGCGCCCGGCGCCCGGCGCCCGGCGATCGCGCGCACTGCGCGCCGCGCACCGCGTGGCCGCCCGCACCGGACGCCGCCCGCCGACCGGCTTCCCCGGCGTCCGGGGCTCCGGGCGCCGGATCCGCTTGGCCGTACGCCGGTCCGGGTGTCGAATGGGGGGTTGTGAGCCCGCAGCCCTCCGTCGACCCGGCCGGAACCGTCGAGACCGTCTTCCGCCTGGAGTTCCCGCGCGTCGTCGCCGCCGTCGCCCGCATCGTCCGCGACGTCGGCATCGCCGAGGAACTGGCGCAGGACGCGCTCGTCGCGGCGCTGGAGCAGTGGCCGCGGGACGGGGTGCCGGACAGTCCGGGCGCCTGGCTCCTGACCGCGGCCCGCAACCGCGCCGTGGACCTGGTCCGCCGCCGGGAGCGCTACGCCCGCAAGCTGGCGGAGATCGGGCGGGACCTCGAGACCGCGGCGCCGCCCGAGGAGCCGTCCGGCCCCGACGACATCGACGACGACCTGCTGCGGCTGGTCTTCACCACCTGCCACCCGGTGCTGTCCGCCGAGGCCCGCACCGCTCTCACGCTGCGCCTGCTCGGCGGCCTGACCACCGCCGAGACCGCCCGGGCGTTCCTCGTGCCGGAGGCGACCGTGGCCCAGCGGATCGTGCGCGCCAAACGCACGCTGGCGGCGAAGAACGTCGCCTTCGAGGTGCCGTACGGCCCGGACCGCGAGGCCCGTCTCGGCTCCGTCCTGGACGTCGTCTACCTCATCTTCAACGAGGGGTACTCCGCCACCTCCGGCGACGACTGGCTGCGCCCGGCGCTGTGCGAGGACGCGCTGCGCCTGGCCCGGCAACTGTGCGCGCTGATGCCGAAGGAGCCCGAGGTGCACGCGCTGGCCGCGCTGCTGGAGTTCCAGGCGTCCCGCACCGCCGCCCGCACCGGCCCCGACGGCGAGCCGGTGCTGCTGAAGGACCAGGACCGCCGCCGCTGGAACCGGCTGCTGATCGCGCGCGGTGTCGCCGCCCTGGAACGCGCCGACGCCACCGCCACCGGCGCACCCGGCCGGTACGCCCTCCAGGCCGCCATCGCCGCCTGCCACGCGCTCGCGCACTCCTGGGAGGACACCGACTGGCGGCGCATCGCCGCCCTCTACGGCCTGCTCGCCGTCCGCGCCCCGTCCCCGGTGGTCGAACTCAACCGCGCCGTCGCCGTGTCCATGACCGAGGGGCCCGGGCCCGCCCTGGAGATCGTCGACGCCCTCGCCGCCGGGACGGCGCTGCGCGACTACCACCTGCTGCCCAGCGTGCGGGGCGACCTGCTGGCCCGCCTGGGCCGTACGCGGGAGGCCCGCGCGGAGTTCGCCCGGGCCGCGTCCCTCACCCGCAACGCGCGCGAACGCCGGCTGCTGGAGCGCCGCGCCGCCGAGGGCCGCTAGGCGAGGACCGCTGGGTGAGGACTGCTGGGCGAGGACCGCTGGGTGAGGACCGCTGGGCGAGGGCCGCCGGACGGGCGGTTCAGTTACTCAGTTACGACTTGACGACGCGCCCCCGACGCCACCCCCTTCGACGACCGTCTGCAACTGGCCCGCCTGGAGCGCGTCGCCGGCTGCCGCGCCGCCGCGATCGACCTCGCCGAGGGCTGCCTCGCCGAGGGCTGCACCGGCTTCCCGTTCGACTGACTCGACCGGCGTGTACCGGATCGGTCATGAAGCGGATACCTCCGTGGCCGGGAATCGCCGCCTTGCGTAGCGTGTTGCGCAGCAGGACGAGGGAAAGATCCTCCTCAAGCACTAGGGTCAATCCTTTGCCTTTCCATTACTCTTGAGCCAAGGCTACGCAGGGTGGCCATGGAGGAGTGAGATGAGGAGCAGAAACCCGGTCTTCTCGCGACGGGGGTTCAGCCGCGACAACGGCTACGCGGGCTTCAACACCGCGCCGCAGGCCGGGGGACCCGCTGTCGGCACGCAGGGCAACCCGTACGCGCAGGGCAACCCGTACGCCCAGCCGAGTGGCAACCCCTACGCGCAGAACCCGTACGCCCCGCAGGACCTCTACGGCGCGCCGCCGCAGGCCCCGGTCACCACCGCGGGCCGGATGACGATGGACGACGTCGTCGTGCGCACGGCCACCACCCTCGGCGTGCTGGTCCTCACCGCCGCCCTGTCCTGGGCGCTGCTGCCGGTCGACGAGGCCACCATCGGCCGGTCGTACGGCATCGGGATCGGCGCCGCGCTGGTGGCGATGGTGCTGGCGTTCGTCCAGGCCTTCAAGCGCCGGCCCGCGCCCGCGCTGATCCTGTCGTACGCGGCGCTGGAGGGCGTCTTCCTCGGCGTCGTCTCCAGCATCGTCGACACCCACTTCGCCTCCGGCGCGGCCATGCAGGCCGTGCTGGGCACGATGGCGGTGTTCGCCGCGGTCCTCGTGGCGTACAAGGCGGGCTGGATCCGCGTCAACCGCCGCTTCTACGGCTTCGTGATGGCGGCCGCGCTCGGCTTCGTGCTGCTGATGACGGTGAACCTGCTGTTCGCCGTGTTCGGCGGCGGCGACGGCCTCGGCCTCCGCAGCGGCGCGCTCGGCGTCTTCTTCGGCGTCGTCGGCGTCATCCTCGGCGCCTGCTTCCTCGCCCTGGACTTCAAGCAGGTCGAGGACGGTGTCGCCTACGGCGCCCCGCGCGAGGAGGCGTGGCTGGCGGCCTTCGGCCTCACCATGACGCTGGTGTGGATCTACTTCGAGTTCCTGCGACTCGTGGCCATCCTCAACAGCAACGACTGAGAACGGCTGAGAACGGCTGACCGCGGCCGGCGACCGGGAGCGGTCGAGAAGGCGACAGCGGAAAGGGCCCCGGGTTCTCCCGGGGCCCTTTCCGCTGTCGCCTGCCGGTCAGCGCAGCTTGCGCGCGGCGCGCCTCAGGTCGTACTCGTGGATGATCGCCTTGGCGTGGCCGTAGGCGAGGTTGTGTTCGTGACGGAGCCAGCTGACCTTGTCCTCGAAGCCGAGAGCGGGTCCTTCCTCGACGGTGCGCAGCCAGTCGGAGACTTCACGACCGGTGCAGTGGGGAATGCGGGCGAGCAGGTTGCGATGGGTCTCCTCGGAGAAGAGTTGGGACATCGGCGCCTCCGGACGCGTTCGACGAAGCCGGTCCTTCACGTCACCGTGCCTGACCGTTCGCCCGTTGGCAACAGTCCTGCTGGGACGCGTACGCTCACGCCGTGGCCGACATGGTTGATACGACGCCCCTGAACCGTGCCGTGGAGCAGTTCGCCGACCGGCTGCGGGCCGCGCCGCAGAGCCGGCTGCAGCGCGGCGCCGCCGCGGAGGCGCTGGCGCTGGCCCGGGAGCTGGCGCGGCGGGCGCAGCTCGTGGAGGAACCCGGCAGGCAGCCCCGGGAGATGCCGGACGCCGGGATGTTCGCCGCGGCGGATCAGGTGATGGTGGCCGGGCACGACCTGGCCCTCGTCCTCACGAGCGAGGCCGAGGTGAAGGAGGCCGTGCGGCTGGTGGAGGAGGCGCAGCAGCGGGCTGGGGTGTGAACCGGCGCGCAACAGGCGCGCGGAGGCGCGAGCGCCGTGCGCCGCCGCGGGCGGCCGCCCGCGGCGGCCGCCGGTCCGGCCGGGGAAGGGAAGGCCGGGGAAGGGAAGGCCGGGAGGAAGGAAGACCCGGGGGAGGGAAAGGCCGGGGAAGGAGGGCCGGGGATGGCCGGGAGGGTCAGAGGGAGGCGATCACCCGGTCCGCCAGCACGTACACCTTCTCCTCGCCGCACGCGAACGTGAGGGTGTAGGCGCCGGAGATGCCCGAGCCGCCCAGCAGGACCGGGCTCTCGCCCGCGCGCAGGGCGGCGGCCAGGCGTTCGGTCGTCTCGCGGTGGCCCGGCGTCATGTACAGCGTGGTGCCGTCGGCGAAGGCGTAGACGTCGAGGGTGCCCAGCGGGCCCGGGCGCACGTCGGTCAGCGGTATGCGCGCCTCCGCCAGGTGCTCCAGGCGGGCCACCGTGCTCTCGTGGTCGCTCACCGCCGGCGACGGGCCCGGCACGAAGTCGGGGTGGGAGGGGTGACGGCGGCGTGCCGCGGCCGGCTCCGCGGACTCCCCGGCGTTCTCCTCGTTCTCCGTACCGGTCTCGGAGACCGGCTCCAGACCGGCGAAGTCGGCCTGCCGGGGCAGGAACA
The DNA here is from genome assembly GCF_014651135.1 of Streptomyces echinoruber. GTDB lineage: Bacteria > Actinomycetota > Actinomycetes > Streptomycetales > Streptomycetaceae > Streptomyces > Streptomyces echinoruber. The sequence goes on along the minus strand of NZ_BMWH01000018.1, from coordinate 71,111 downwards.
GGTCCTGGTCGGCCAGGCTCAGCAGGGACGGCGCGTCGGACGCGTCACGGGCCTCCTGCGCGGCCCAGAAGGCACGCGCCTCGGCCAGCTCCCGCTCGCGTTCCTCGGCGAGCGCCTCGGCGACGGCCGCGCGTATCCGCTCGGCGTCGGACGTGGTGCGGGCGGCGGGTACCGCGCCGCGCAACAGGGCGGCCCGGCCCTCGGCCAGCTCCGCGTGCAGAGCGGCGACCTGGCGGCGCAGCACCATGATGTTGCGCAGGACAGCGACTCCCACGGCGCCGGTGGCGGCGGTGGTGAGCAGCAGGGCGATCGGCATGGCGCTCACTGACGTACTCCCGGGTTCAAAGTCGACCCCCGATTTCCTACATCAGCTTGAAGGGTGAACTGACCTGCTGTCAGTGCGTAATGTCACGAACCGGACAGCTCTGTGGTTCCGGGGGCTCCCGGTGCGCGGACGTGACCTGCGGAAACTCCCACGGGAAGGGAGATAGGTCACATCCTGGGGGAGATTGGATCACAAGACGGCCCGGAGTCCAGGGGTTTCCCGGATTCCGGGCCATCGGGTGACCGTGTGTGCTATGGCGATCACGGAAGGGTGGTGACGATGCGAGGACTCGGCGGGGTCGGAGGACTCGGCGGGGTCGGAGGACTCGGAGGGGCCGGAGGGGCCGGAGAGACCCCAGAGATCTGAGACACCCGAGAGACCCGAGAACTCGGAGGGAGCGGAGGGCTCGAAGGGCTCAGCTGAGGCGCTCGATGATCATCGCCATGCCCTGGCCGCCGCCGACGCACATCGTCTCCAGGCCGAACTGCTTGTCGTGCCACTGCAGGGAGTTGATGAGCGTGGTGGTGATGCGGGCGCCGGTCATGCCGAAGGGGTGGCCGACAGCGATCGCGCCGCCGTTGACGTTCAGCTTCTCCAGCGGGATGCCCAGGTCGCGGTAGGAGGGGATCACCTGGGCGGCGAACGCCTCGTTGATCTCGACGAGGTCGATGTCGTCGATGGTCAGGCCGGCCCGCTGCAGCGCCCGCCGCGAGGCCTCCACCGGGCCCAGGCCCATGATCTCCGGGGAGAGGCCGGAGACGCCGGTGGCGACGATGCGGGCGAGCGGGGTCAGGCCGAGTTCCCGGGCCTTGGTGTCCGACATGATGACGAGCGCCGCGGCGCCGTCGTTGAGCGGACAGCAGTTGCCGGCGGTGACCAGGCCGTCGGGACGGAAGACCGGCTTCAGGCCGGCGACGCCCTCCATCGTCACGCCGGGGCGCGGGCCGTCGTCCTTGCTGACCACCGTGCCGTCCGGGAGGGTGACCGGGGTGATCTCGCGCGCCCAGAAGCCGTTCTTGATGGCCTCCTCGGCGAGGTTCTGCGAGCGGACGCCGAACTCGTCCATCTCTTCGCGGGTGATGCCGCGCAGGCGGGCCAGGTTCTCCGCGGTCTGGCCCATCGCGATGTACGGGTCGGGCAGCAGGCCGTCCTCACGCGGGTCGTGCCAGGTGGAGCCCTCGGACTGGGCGACGGCCGCGGTGCGGGCCTCGGCTTCCGCGAAGAGGGGGTTGTGGGTGTCCGGAAGGCTGTCCGAGTTGCCCTTGGCGTAGCGGGAGACGGTCTCCACGCCGGCCGAGACGAACACATCGCCCTCGCCCGCCTTGATGGCGTGCAGCGCCATGCGGGTGGTCTGCAGGGAGGACGCGCAGTAGCGGGTGACCGTGCAGGCCGGCAGGTGGTCCATGCCCAGCTGCACGGCGACGATCCGGCCCAGGTTGTGGCCCTGCTCGCCGCCGGGCAGGCCACAGCCGAGCATCAGGTCGTCGATGTCCTTCGGGTCCAGCTCGGGGACCTTGTCCAGGGCCGCGCGGACGATGGTGGCGGCCAGGTCGTCCGGGCGCAGGTCCTTCAGGGAGCCCTTGTTGGCGCGGCCGATGGGGGAGCGGGCGGCGGAGACGATGACGGCTTCGGGCATGACGGCTCCTGGGCGGGATCGGTTCTGTGGGCCGGGTCTGTGACGGTCGGCAACTGGGTGGGAAGTTACCGGTCCGTATGGGCGAGGTCACGGGGATCGGGGTGTGACACTGGCCGCAATTTACTAAGCGCTTGCTTTGGTCCTCGGTCGGCCCTCGGTCGGACTTCGGTCGATCTTCGGCCGGTTTTCGGTCGATGCCCGGGTCGATGCCCGGCAGGTCTTCAGCCGGCGCCCGGCCGGTCTTCGGCCGATGCCCGGCCGGGCACCGGCCGACCGAGGAGGCGCCGCCGCGCGACCCCGGGAGCCCGCGGGACCGCGCGCCCCGTCGGCGGCCGCCCGGCCCGCGCCCGCCGGCCGGCGGTGACCGGGTGCCCCCTCAGCCCGGCGGAGTCACCCGGGCCGGCTCCGGTTCCGGCAGCCGCCTGCGGCGGCGGCGCTTCAGCAGGGCCCAGGGGCCGCGCGGGCCGCTCGGCATCGCGGCCGTCACCTCCGTGCCGGCCTCGGACGCCGCCTCCGCCGCCGCGCGGGCGACCGGCAGGAAGCCCTCGTGCCGGGCCGCGTCGGGGCGCTCCTCCTCCGCCGGCCACAGGCCCAGCGCCGCGCACACCGTCGGCAGGACGGCCATCGCGGCGGTGGCGTAGCCCTCGGCGGAGGGGTGGTAGTGGTCGGGGCCGAAGAGCTCGCGGGGGTTGGCCGCGAACTCGGGGCCGAGCAGGTCGCCCAGCGACACCGTGCGCCCGCCCTGCTCCACCACGCCGATCGTCTGGGCGGCCGCCAGGTGCCGGGACGCCCGGCGGGCCAGCCAGCGCAGGGGCTGCTGGACCGGCTGGAGCGTGCCGAGGTCGGGGCAGGTGCCGACGACCACCTCGGCGCCGGCGGTGCGCAGCCGCCGTACCGCCGCCGACAGGTGCCGTACCGAACGAGTCGGCGGCATGCGGTGGGTGACGTCGTTGGCGCCGATCATGACGACGCAGATGTCGGGCACCCGGGCCGGATCCGCCAGGACCAGCGCGACCTGGCGGTCCAGGTCGTCGGACCGGGCGCCGGGCAGGGCGACGTTGCGCAGCTCCACGGGGCGTTCGGCGACCGCGGCCAGGCCGGAGGCCAGCAGGGCGCCCGGGGTCTGCCCGGCCCGGCGCACGCCCTGGCCGGCGGCGGTGGAGTCGCCGAGCAGCACCATCCGCAGCGGCGGCTCCCCGGGGACGGCGTAGCCGCTGCCGTACAGCCCGTCCGCGTGGGGCACGTGGGAGATCGCCCCGATGCCCACGTGCCGCCTGGCCATCTGCGCCTCGGCCAGCAGCAGGCCCATGGCCGCCACGCCGACCAGGCCGATCCCGCCGCCGCCGTACGCCGCGCCGGTCGCGATCCGCCGGGCCGCCCTCGCCCTCGACATGCTCGTCATGCGCCGCAGCCACCTCCTCGTACCCGTACCCAGTGCTTGCCCCGTACCGACGGTCGTCCAATCTCCACGGAGGGTGAACGACCCGTCGGTGGGGTCGCGGGATTTAGGCTGGCGGGACCATCACGACCGCATCCTGTGCAGCAACCGGAGAAAACGGTGCAGATCCACGACTCGATGATCAGTCTCGTCGGCAACACCCCGCTGGTGAGGCTCAACAGCGTGACCCAGGGCATCAGGGCGACCGTCCTGGCCAAGGTGGAGTACTTCAACCCCGGCGGTTCGGTGAAGGACCGCATCGCCCTGCGCATGATCGAGGCGGCCGAGCGGAGTGGCGAGCTCAAGCCGGGCGGGACGATCGTCGAGCCGACCAGCGGCAACACGGGCGTGGGTCTGGCCATCGTGGCGCAGCAGAAGGGCTACCGGTGCATCTTCGTCTGCCCCGACAAGGTGTCCACCGACAAGATCAACGTGCTGCGGGCCTACGGGGCCGAGGTGGTCGTGTGCCCGACGGCCGTGGCGCCGGAGCACCCCGACTCCTACTACAACGTCTCCGACCGGCTGGTGCGGGAGACGCCGGGCGCCTGGAAGCCGGACCAGTACTCCAACCCCGAGAACCCCCTCTCCCACTACCACTCCACCGGTCCCGAGCTGTGGGAGCAGACCGAGGGGCGGATCACGCACTTCGTCGCCGGCATCGGCACCGGCGGCACCATCTCCGGCACCGGCCGCTACCTCAAGGAGGTCAGCGACGGCCGGGTCAAGGTCATCGGCGCCGACCCCGAGGGCTCGGTCTACTCCGGCGGCTCCGGGCGGCCGTACCTCGTGGAGGGCGTCGGTGAGGACTTCTGGCCCACCGCCTACGACCGCACCGTCGCCGACGAGATCGTCGCCGTGTCCGACAAGGACTCCTTCCAGATGACCCGGCGGCTGGCGCGGGAGGAGGGGCTGCTCGTCGGCGGTTCCTGCGGCATGGCCGTCGTCGCCGCGCTGCGGGTCGCCGAGCGGCTCGGCGAGGACGACGTCGTGGTCGTCCTGCTGCCGGACGGCGGGCGCGGCTACCTCAGCAAGATCTTCAACGACGAGTGGATGGCCGACTACGGCTTCCTGGAGGACGCCGGCCCCAGCGCCCGCGTCGGCGACGTCCTGAACGACAAGGACGGCGGCATCCCCTCCCTGGTCCACATGCACCCGGACGAGACCGTCGGCCAGGCCATCGAGGTGCTGCGCGAGTACGGCGTCTCGCAGATGCCCGTCGTCAAGCCGGGCGCCGGCCACCCGGACGTGATGGCGGCCGAGGTCGTGGGATCGGTCGTGGAACGGGAGCTGCTGGACGCGCTGTTCAGCAAGCGGGCCTCGCTGGAGGACCCGCTGGAGAAGCACATGTCGGCGCCGCTGCCGCAGGTCGGCTCCGGGGAGCCGGTCGAGGACCTCATGGCGGTGCTCGGCCGGGCGGACGCGGCCATCGTCCTGGTGGAGGGCAAGCCCACCGGGGTGGTCACCCGGCAGGACCTGCTGGCCTTCCTGGCCAAGCCGGGGAAGTGACGGCGAACGTCCGGTGAACCGCCGCGTCGCCGGGGACCGTGCGGTGAACCGCCGCGTCGCCGGCGAACGTGCGGTGACCGGCGGACGAGACGCCGTCACGGAAGCGGTACGAGGGCGTCACGTCCGCGCAGCACCCGCTTAACACGCGCCCGGCACAGTGGTGGGTGTCGGCAGGACGACGGGGCACCTCCCAGGCGCGCGGCACCAGGGGAGGCTCCCCGCGCCCGGCCGGCACACGGAACGGCGCCGAAGGACCTCCGGAGCGGCTCCCGGACCTCCAAGGGGCGCCATGGACGCGCAAGCCCGGCCCTGACCCGGCCCGCGTCCCCCGCGGGGACCGCCGTCGTCCCGCCCCCCGGCAACGGGGGTGCGGCGGTCCCCGCGCAGGTCTTTTCGGGGGGTGTTTGGGGAGCCCGGGGCTTCCGGAGAGCCCGAGCTTCCGGGGAATCGGGTCTCCCGGGGAGGCGGCGCGCCCCGCCCCCGCCGCCGCGCCAGCCGAAGAAGTCCTCCGCCGCGCCAGCCGGAGAAGTCCTCCGTCGCGTCAGCCGGAGAAGTCCTCGCCCCGCTCCGGGCGGTTCCGGCGGAACAGGCCCGGGTGGGCGCGGGCGGCCTGGAAGGCGTTGACGCCGACGATGCCCGCCCAGGCCGCGAGCAGGCCGGGCAGGTGGGCGACGCCGCCGCCGATCGCGGAGAGCGGGACCGCCAGGATCAGCGAGACGATGCCGAAGCCGAAGCGCTCGCCCCAGGAGTCGGTGGCGGCCGGGGAACGGGAGTCCCGGGCGGTCACCACCTGCTGCTCGGCGAACTGCCGCCGCACCCGCCGCTCCACCGCGGCGTCGATGCGCTGGTCCACCTTCTCCAGGAAGGACTCGACCAGCGCGGACTCGTACTCGTCGCCCAGTTCCCTGCGGGCGTGCAGGGTGGCGTCCAGTTCCTTCTTCAGCTCGGTGTCCCGCGCGTCCATTCCGGTCATACGGCCACGCTAGGCAGCCCCGCCCCGGCCCGCACTGGGGTTAGCCCCCCTCTCGGAGAGGGGGCCTGCGGGCCCCGCGGGCTGTATAACGGTATGCATACGTATCGGTGTGTGAATAGCGGGAGCGGCAGCGGTTCGACTCGCCGTCGGCGTACGGTCGTTGCGCCGTACGGGCAACGGGAGGGACCGGAGGGAGAAGGACGGCATGAGCGCGAACGACAGCCCTGCCGCGCGGCTGCAGGCGCTGTTCGAGGGGCACCGGCTCACCCCGACCCAGCGGCGCATCGCGCACAGCATGGTGCGGCGCGCCGCCGACGTGCCGTTCCTCTCCAGCGTCGAGCTCGCCGAACTCGCCGGTGTCAGCCAGCCCTCCGTGACCCGCTTCGCCGTCGCGCTCGGCTTCGACGGCTACCCGGCGCTGCGCCGCCACCTGCGGGAGGTCGCGCCCGCCGAGCCCGCCGCGGCCGACACCGGCTCCTCCAACGAGTACCAGCAGGCCGTCGAGAGCGAGATCGACAACCTCCGGCAACTGGCGGAGGCGCTCGCCGACCCCGCACCGGTGCGCAGGGCGGGCCGCGTCCTCGCCGGCAGCCGTCCGCTGCCGGTGCTCGGGCTGCGCGCGGCGGCCGCCCAGGCGTACGGCTTCGCGTACTTCGCCGCCAAGGTCCACCCGGACGTGCGGCTGCTGCACGAGGGCGGCAGCATGCTGCACGACCGCATCGACGGGGCCGTGCGGGCCGGGGCGAGCGCGCTGCTGTGCTTCGCGCTGCCCCGGCACCCGCGCGAGGTCGTCGCGGCCCTCGACCACGCCAGGCAGGCGGGGCTGACCGTGGTCACCGTCGCCGACTCCGCGTTCGCGCCGGTCGCCCGGCACTCCGACGTGCTGCTGCCCGCCGCCGTCGGCACCGCGCTGTCTTTCGACACCGCCTGCGCGCCCATGCTGCTGGGCCGGGTGCTGCTGGAGGCGATGTGCGACGAACTGCCGGACGCGCAGGCGCGGTTGGAGGAGTTCGACGCGAAGGCGGCCGAGCGCGGGCTGTTCGTGGACTGATGCCCCTTCGGGGACCGGTGTCCCTTCGGGGGACTGGTGTCCCTTCGGAGACCGACGTTCCTTGGTGGACTGACTTCCCTTCGGGCACCGGCACGCCCCTGCGGGGTCTTCCCGGCGTCCCCGGCCCGGGTGCCCCGTCGGCGCTTCTTCTCTTCTCAGACTCGTCTCACCTTGTGTCGCTAACGTGCCGTCCGCAGGATCTCCCCAAGAACCTGAGGACCCTGAGGACCCGAACAACCAACCGAAGAAGTCGCACAGACGTGGGACGGGAGGCTGAACGTGGCACGCGGAGGTCAGGGGCTGGCGCGGGTGGCCGTCGTGGTACGGGCCGGGGCCGCGCCGCTGTGGTGGCTCGGGGTGGTCGCGGCGGGACTCGGCCTGGCGGTGCCGGGCGTGACCGGCCGCCGGATCGGACTGCTGGCGGGGGCCGCGCTGTTCCTCGTCACCGCCGCCGTCGTGGCGCTGGCGCGCCGCGGACGGTACGCCGCCCTGGCGCGGTCCGCGACGCGGGCCGGCAAGTACGACGTGCTGCAGGACCGGGCGGTCACCGTCCGCACCTGGCGCCGCGGGCACCGCTGGTGGCTGCTGCTCGCCTTCCTCGCCGCCGCGGCCGGCTCCTTCGCCGCGCCCGCCGCGGGCGGCCTGCTGATGGCCGGTGCCGGGGTCGGGCTGTGGGTGAAGGCGGCGTGGATCGGGCGGCGGGAGAAGGCCGAGGACGTGCTGCTGTGGGTGCGGGTCGACTGGCTGCGGGCCGGCGGCGGCCCGGCCGGCAAGGCCGTCCGGGGCTACCGCAGCACCGGCATCGCGGCGGGCGACGCGGCCCCGGGCGGTTCCCGGCGCCGCACCGCCGCGCTGGTGTGAGGGCCGGCGGTCACACCTCCAGCTCCTCCTCGATCTTCTTCAGCTGGTGGCGGGCCATCGCCAGGTTGGCCCGCTTGCTGTCCAGCACGAGGTAGAGGAAGAGGCCGTTGCCGCCGCGGCCGGTGAGCAGCCGGATCAGGTGGTACTGGTCGGTCAGCGTGATCAGGATGTCCTCGATCTCGGCCTTCAGGCCCAGGTGCTCCATCGTGCGCATCTTGGCGCGGATCACGTCGGTGTTGCCGGCGGCGGCGACGTTGAGGTCGAAGCTCTTGCTGCCGCCCATCGTGCCCAGCGCCATGCCGCTGGTGTAGTCGACGAGCGCGACGCCCGTGGCGCCCTCGATCGAGGCGAGTGCTTCCTTCAGCGCGGTCTCGGTGTTGGCCATGGCGGTGTCCTTTCGGTCAGCTTTCCAGGGTGGTTTCGGTGGTGGGGCGCTTGGTGGTGCGCGCAGTCGTGGGCGGGGTCATGGGCGGGGTCATGGGCTGGGGCGTGGGCTGGGTCGTGGGCTGGGTCGTGGGCTGGGTCGTGGGCTGGGTCGTGGGCTGGGTCGTGGGCTGGGTCGTGGACGGATCGGCGGTACGGGGCGTGCGCGCCGGCCGGGCGCGGGGGACCGCGCGGGAGACCGGGGGAGCCTCGGCGGCGTCGACGAGTTCGCCGATGCGGGCGCCGGCCCGGCGGCCCTCCAGGTGGAGGCGGCCGACGTTGACGCGGTCGGGCGCGACCAGGGTCAGCACGGCGGTGCTGCCCGCCGCATACGTGGCGACGTAGCCGCGCGTGCCGCGCACCAGCGCCTCGCGGAAGCCGCCGCGGCCGGTGGCGTCCGCCAGGCGCAGGGCGACGCCGAGCGCGGCGGCGGTCAGCGCGGCCAGCCCGTCCGGGTCGATGCCCGGCACGTCGTGCGCGATGACCAGGCCGTCCACACCGGCCGCGAGGGCGCCGGTGAGCTGCGGCACGCGGGCGCGCAACAGCCGTAACTCCTCCAGGACGTCGGCCTCGGCTGCCATCAGGTGGTGTCTCCTCTCGGCGCGGGTCTGCTGCCGTTCAAAGGGCCTCCAGCGCATCCCTGACCCTCTTCAGCAACGCGACGTAGGGATCGGTGGCCCCGGACCGGGGCGGCGCCTTCGGGTCGGCCGGATCGGCCGGGGCGGGCGCGACCAGTCCGGCCGCCGCCAGGCGCCGGACGTCCAGCAGCGTGGCGAACGCCCGGCGGCCCAGCTCCCGCGCGATGGCCGGGGCCGTACGGGAGCCGTCCACCCGGTCCAGCACCGCGCGGCGGCGGGGCGGCAGCGCGGGGCCCGCCGGGGCGCCGGTGCGCACCAGCGGCGCGTCGTCGACCGCGGCGTGCGGCCACACGCCGTGCAGCAGGGCCCGGCGGCGCAGCGTCTCGCGTTCCACGACCGCCACCGGCATGCCGCGCGGCACGGCGGGCGGGGCGGTGGTGCCGTAGCGGAACCGGCCCGGGGTGCTGCTCGGCGCCAGCGCGAAGTACGCGGCGTCGAACAGCGCGCCCAGGTGGCACAGCTCCAGCGCCCCCGCGCTCAGCCGGCCGGAGTCGACCAGCCGGCGCGCCGCCCCGGCCGGGCCGCCGGTCGCGGCGTACGCCTCCTGCCAGGCCGCCGCGTTCAGCGCGCCGCCCGCCGTGAGGAGTACGTCGATGCCCGGGGCGTACGGGCTCTCGGCGTCCACCACCCGGCCTTCGACCAGGTGCAGCGTGCCCCGCTCGCGCACCAGGACGCCGGTCGCGCCCTCGTCGGCCAGCCGGGTCAGCATCGGCGACAGGGCGCCGCGGGCGTCCTGTCGCGCCTTGCGCCGGACGGGCAGGCGGGGCGGGGGAGGCGTCGTCACCACGGTCATCCCAGCACCAGCCGTGCGGCCATCTCGCCCAGCCGTATCCGGGCCAGGGCCAGGTTGCCGTCCGTGCGGGCCAGCCACAGGTGCAGGAAGACGGTGTGGTCGAACGACGCCGGCACGAACCGCAGCAGGTGGTAGCTGTCCCGGTTGCTGACGATCACGTCCTCCACCGGCGGGTCCGGCGGCCCGCCCGCCTCGCCGTCACCGGCCGCGAACGCCCGGTGCTCGGCCGCCAGCCGGGCCAGCTCCGCCGCCTCGGCCGCGGTCGTCTCGTGGTCGCCGCCCGGCGCCTCGCCCACGGTGCCCAGGGCCAGTCCGCTGGTCCAGTCCACCAGCGCCGCACCCAGGGCCCCGGGCAGCCGCATGGCGTCCAGCAAGCACTCGTCGATTCCGGGCACCGTGCTTCCCCTCCCCGCCCGCGGTTCTTCTGTGTGACCCCGAAACTACGGAAGGTGTGCGCGGCGCGTGGAGGTTCCGGCATTTTCCGGCGGAACGTGCGCGCGGCAGTCTAGGGTGGGTCGGCTGGGGGTCCTGCCCGGCCCGTCACCTGCTGCCCTGCCTTGCCCGGTCCGGCGGCGTGAGCAGGGCGGACGGGACGCGCCGGTGGTGGCGGCGGCGCGGGTGTGGCCGCCCGGTTCTCAGAAAGGCCTGGCGCTCAGAGAGGCCCTGTTCTCGGAGAGGCCCGGCGCTCAAGACCGCCCGGGCTGGTGTCCGTCGCGTGCGTGGCTCACGTCGTCCCCGTCCGTCGCTGCGACGCCCGGGCGCCCGCCTCGAGTACCGGGCACCCCACTCTGCCGGGCACCCCGCTCCGCATCCGCTCCACATCCGCTCCGCATCCGGTCTGCATCTGCTCCGCATCCGGCCGAACATCCCCCGGCACGCCCACGGGCGGCCCACCGCTATTGACTAGCTCTATTCATAAAGCCAGGATGTGAATATCCAGTGCAACAGTCCCGCCGCAGCAACCCGCCGGGAACCCGCCGAACGGTTCGCCGCGGATCCGCCGGACCCCATCCGCGAGGAGGCACCCCATGTCAGGACCCCGCCCCGTCCGAGCACCGCGCGGCACGGAACTGAGCGCCCTGGGATGGCAGCAGGAGGCCGCCCTGCGGATGCTGCAGAACAACCTCGACCCCGAGGTCGCCGAGCACCCCGACAAGCTCGTCGTCTACGGCGGCACCGGCAAGGCGGCCCGCGACTGGGCCTCCTTCGACGCCATGGTCCGCACGCTGAAGACCCTCAAGGCCGACGAGACGATGCTCGTCCAGTCGGGCCGGCCCGTCGGCGTCCTGCAGACCCACGAGTGGGCCCCGCGCGTCCTCATCGCCAACTCCAACCTGGTCGGCGACTGGGCCACCTGGGAGGAGTTCCGCCGCCTGGAGGCCCTCGGCCTGACCATGTACGGCCAGATGACCGCCGGCTCCTGGATCTACATCGGCACCCAGGGCATCCTCCAGGGCACCTACGAGACCTTCGCCGCCGTCGCCGCGAAGAGGTTCGGCGGCTCCCTCGCCGGTACGATCACCCTCACCGCCGGCCTCGGCGGCATGGGCGGCGCCCAGCCGCTGGCCGTCACCATGAACGGCGGCGTCGCGCTCTGCGTCGACTGCGACCCGCGGGCCATCGACCGCCGCATCGAGCACCGCTACCTCGACGTCAGGGCCGACGACCTCGACCACGCCCTGCGGCTGGCGGAGGAGGCCCGCAACGCCCGCCGCCCGCTGTCCATCGGCATCCTGGGCAACGCCGCCGAAATCGTCCCGCACCTGCTCGCCCTGGGCGCCCCCGTCGACGTCGTCACCGACCAGACCTCCGCCCACGACCCGCTCAGCTACCTGCCGCTCGGCGTCGCCTTCGAGGACATGGCCGACCTCGCCGCCAAGGACCCGGCCGGCTTCACCACCCGCGCCCGCGAGTCCATGGCCCGGCACGTCGAGGCCATGGTCGGCTTCCAGGACGCCGGAGCCGAGGTCTTCGACTACGGCAACTCCCTCCGCGGCGAGGCCCAACTCGCCGGCTACGAGCGGGCGTTCGCCTTCCCCGGCTTCGTCCCCGCCTACATCCGCCCCCTCTTCTGCGAGGGCAAGGGCCCCTTCCGCTGGGCCGCCCTGTCCGGCGACCCCGCCGACATCGCCGCCACCGACCGGGCCGTGCTGGAGCTGTTCCCCGAGAACGAGTCCCTCGCCCGCTGGATCCGCATGGCCGGCGAGAAGGTCCACTTCCAGGGCCTGCCCGCGCGCATCTGCTGGCTCGGCTACGGCGAACGCGACAAGGCCGGCGAACGCTTCAACGACATGGTCGCCAGCGGCGAGCTCAAGGCGCCCGTCGTCATCGGCCGCGACCACCTCGACTGCGGCTCCGTCGCCTCCCCCTACCGCGAGACCGAGGCCATGCTCGACGGCTCCGACGCCATCGCCGACTGGCCGCTGCTCAACGCCATGGTCAACGTCGCCTCCGGCGCCTCCTGGGTCTCCCTCCACCACGGCGGCGGCGTCGGCATCGGCCGCTCGATCCACGCCGGGCAGGTCACCGTCGCCGACGGCACCCCGCTCGCCGGGGAGAAGATCCGCCGCGTACTGACCAACGACCCCGGCATGGGCGTCATCCGGCACGTCGACGCCGGCTACGACACCGCCGAGCGGGTCGCCCGGGAGCGCGGCGTCCGCATCCCCATGCGCGAGGGTGACCGGGCGTGACATTCCACAGCATGTGGGCGGAGCTGCTCCCCGTCGGCCGCAGCTCCGCCACCGGCGGCTACCGCCGCTTCGCCTGGACCGGGGCCGACGCCGAGTGCCGGGCCTGGTTCCGGGAACAGGCCGAGAAGCGGGGCCTGACCTACGAGGTCGACCGCAACGGCAACCAGTGGGCCTGGCTCGGCGACCCCGCCGCCGGGAACGCCGTCGTCACCGGCTCCCACCTCGACTCCGTGCCGGACGGCGGCGCCTTCGACGGGCCGCTGGGCGTGGTCTCCGCGTTCGCCGCGCTCGACGAACTGCGCGCCCGCACAGCGGAGTTCACCCGCCCGGTGGGCATCGTCAACTTCGGCGACGAGGAGGGCGCCCGCTTCGGCCTCGCCTGCGTCGGCTCCCGCCTGACGGCCGGCCTGCTCACCGCCGAGCAGGCCCGCCGCCTCACCGACGCCGACGGCACGACCCTGCCGCAGGCCATGGCGGCCGCCGGGTACGACCCCGACGCCATCGGCCCCGACCCCGAACGGCTCGCCCGCATCGGCGCGTTCGTCGAACTCCACGTCGAGCAGGGCCGCGCGCTGGACCTGACCGGCGACCCGGTGGGCGTCGCCTCCGCCATCTGGCCGCACGGACGCTGGCGGTTCGACTTCCGCGGCGAGGCCAACCACGCCGGCACCACCCGGCTGACCGACCGCCGCGACCCGATGCTGCCCTACGCCGAGACCGTCCTCGCCGCCCGCCGCGAGGCCGAACGCGCCGGAGCCGTCGCCACCTTCGGCAAGGTCTCCGTCGCCCCCAACGGCGTCAACGCCGTGCCCCGTCTGGTGCGCGGCTGGCTCGACTCCCGCGCCCCCGAGCAGGACACCCTCGACACCGTGGTCACCGGCATCGAGAAGGCGGCCCGCGCGCACGCCGACGCCCACGGCGTCGCCCTGGAGGTGGTCCGCGAGTCCTTCACGCCGGTGGTCGAGTTCGACCACGCCCTGCGCGACCGCCTCGCCCGCATCCTCGGCAAGGACACCGGTCTGAAGGTCCCCGTCCTCGGCACCGGCGCCGGGCACGACGCCGGCATCCTCGCCGGACGCGTCCCCACCGCCATGCTGTTCGTGCGCAACCCCACCGGCGTCTCGCACTCCCCGGCCGAGCACGCCACCGAGGACGACTGCGTGGCCGGGGTGCTCGCCCTCGCCGACGTACTGGAAGGACTGGCCTGCAGGTGACCGGGACCACGACAGGAACACCGCCGCGGACCTACTGGCTGGAGTACGCCTGGCTCGAGGACCGGGGCGTCGTACCGGGCGTCGCCCTGGAGACCGCCGACGGGCGGATCACGGCCGTCCGCACGGACACGCCCGCCCCGCCGCCGGGGGCCGAACCCCTCCGGGGGCTGACGGTCCCCGGGCTCGCGAACGCCCACAGCCACGCCTTCCACCGCGCGCTGCGCGGCACCGTCCAGGTCGGCTCCGGCACCTTCTGGACCTGGCGCGAGGTGATGTACGCGACGGCCCGCCGGCTGACCCCGGACACCTACCACGCCCTCGCCCGCGCGGTGTACGCCGAGATGGCCCTCGCCGGCATCACCGCCGTCGGCGAGTTCCACTACGTCCACCACGCCCCGGACGGCACGCGCTACGCCGACCCCAACGCGATGGGCGAGGCCCTGATCGCGGCCGCCGCCGAAGCCGGCATCCGCATCACCCTCCTCGACACCTGCTACTTGTCCTCCGGCTTCGGCGAGCCGCCCACCCGCCACCAGCTCCGCTTCTCGGACGGCACCGCGGAGAACTGGGCGGAACGCTGTGCACTTCTCAAGGAACGGGACCACGCGCGGATCGGCGCCGCGATCCACTCCGTGCGGGCGGTGCCCGCGCCGCAGCTGGCGACGGTGGCGCGGTGGGCGCGGGACCGGCGGGCCCCGCTGCACGTGCACCTGTCCGAGCAGACCGCGGAGAACGACGCCTGCCGTGCCGCCCACGGCCGCACGCCCACGCAGCTCCTCGCCGACCACGGGGTGCTGGGCCCGCTCACCACGGGCGTGCACAACACACACCTGACGGACGAGGACATCGCCCTGATCGGCACCTCCGGCACCGGCACCTGCATGTGCCCGACCACCGAACGCGACCTGGCCGACGGCATCGGACCCGCCGCCGCCCTGCAGCGGGCCGGCTCCTCTCTGTGTCTGGGCTCCGACAGCCACGCCGTGATCGACCTGCTCGAAGAGGCCCGCGCCATGGAACTCGACGAGCGGTTGCGCACCCGCACCCGCGGCCACTGGACGGCGTCCGACCTGCTGTACGCGGCCACCGAGGCCGGGCACGCCGCGCTCGGCTGGACGGAGGCGGGCACCCTCCGGGCCGGTGCCCTCGCCGACTTCACGACGATCGCGCTGGACTCGGTCAGGACCGCGGGCGCCCCGCCGCATCTCGGCGCCGAGACGGCCGTATTCGCCGCGACGGCCGCGGACGTGCGGCACACGGTCGTGGGCGGGCGGCACGTCGTGCGGGACGGGGCGCACACCCTCGTGCCCGACGTGCCGCGGGCCCTGGCCGACGCCATCGAGGCCCTGCGGGCCTGACCCCCCTCCCCGCCCCGGCCACCCCCGAGGACGCCATGAGCAGCAGCACCAGCACCCTCATCACCAACATCGCCACGCTGGTCACCAACGACCCCTCCCTCGGCTGGGGGTCCCCCCGCTCGAGCACGTTCGAGAGTGGGGGAAGTTCCCCCCTCGGTCTGGTCCGGGACGCGGCCGTCGTCGTCGAAGGCGACCGCGTCGTGTGGACCGGTTCCTCCAGGAAAGCACCCGCCACTGACAATCGGGTCGACGTCCAGGGCCGGGCGGTGCTCCCGGGCTTCGTCGACTCCCACTCCCACCTGGTCTTCGCCGGCGACCGCACCGAGGAGTTCCACGCCCGTATGTCCGGCCGCCCCTACACCGCGGGCGGCATCCGCACCACCGTCGCCGCCACCCGCGCCGCCACCGACGCGGAACTGGAGGCCAACCTCCTGCGCTACCGGCACGAGGCCCTCCGCCAGGGCACCACCACGCTGGAGACGAAGTCCGGCTACGGCCTCACCGTCGAGGACGAGGCCCGCGCCCTGCGCCTGGCCGCCCGCCACACCGAGGAAGTCACCTACCTCGGCGCGCACGTGGTCCCCCCCGAGTACGCCGACGACCCGGCCGGCTACGTGGACCTCGTCACCGGAGCGATGCTCGACGCCTGCGCGCCGCACGCCCGCTGGATCGACGTCTTCTGCGAGAAGGGCGCCTTCGACGGCGACCAGGCCCGCGCCATCCTCACCGCGGGCAGACAGCGGGGCCTGCAGCTCCGCATCCACGCCAACCAGCTCACCCACGGCCCCGGCGTCCGGCTCGCCGTCGAACTCGACGCGGCCAGCGCCGACCACTGCACCCACCTGACGGACGCGGACGTGGACGCGCTGGCGAACAGCCGCACCGTCGCCACCCTCCTGCCCGGCGCCGAGTTCTCCACCCGCGCCGAGTGGCCCGACGCCCGCCGCCTGCTCGACGCGGGCGTCACCGTGGCCCTGTCCACCGACTGCAACCCGGGGTCGTCGTTCACCTCGTCGATGCCGTTCTGCATCGCGCTCGCCGTGCGGGACATGGGCATGACGCCGGACGAGGCGGTCTGGTCGGCCACGGCCGGCGGTGCCGCGGCCCTGCGCCGCACCGACGTCGGCCGCCTCGCCCCCGGCGCCCGGGCCGACCTCCTCGTCCTGGACGCCCCCAGCCACGTCCACCTCGCCTACCGTCCGGGCGTGCCCCTGGTCACGCAAGTCTGGCAGGGCGGCGAGCGCGTCGTATAAGTCGTATAAGCGGGCGGGGGGCCGGCCGACCGGCTTCGTCACCCGGGCGTGCTCACGCCCGTCCGGCCCGCCACCGCTGCCCCGCGCCCCCGGTCAGCGGCTCCAGCGACAGCCCGTCCCCGTCCTCGTCCGGGGTCAGCGCCGTCTCGATGGCGATCGCGGGCCGGACGACCCCGTCGTCGTCCACCACGAACTGCAGGTTCACCGCGTGGTCGCCGTTCAGTGAGGAGCACTGCCAGATCCCCACGCCCTTGTCCACGTCACCGCGGCTGTCCAGGCAGAAGTCCGGGTCGGCGGAGGAGACCAGCACCCCGCGCACGGAGTCGACGCGCCAGCGCTGGGTGGGGGAGGAGGAGCAGGGCGCGGTGCGCACGTCGGTGCCGTTGTCGAAGTCACCGGCCACGTCCAGGCAGCGGCCCGTGGCGACGTTCACCACCTGGGCGGAGGTGCCGCCGGGCGGGCGCACCGGGGAGGGCGTGGGCGTGGGCGTGGGGCGCGGGCGGGCCGTGCGGCGCGGCGGGGCGGAGGTGCGCGTCGGCGACGGGGAGGCGGACGTGGGGGAGGGGGACGGCGGCCGGGACGTCGGCGGGGGCAGCGTCTCGGTGACCGTGACCGACGGGGTGCCGGGCGCGGGCGCCGCCGGGGCCGCCGCGCGCTGGTCGCGCGAGCCCCCGGTGAGCAGCAGGCACAGCACGAGCGGGACGACCACGCCCACGGCGGTCGAGGCGATCACGTAGCGCCGGGGCGGCGGCCAGGCCCGGGTGCCGCCCGCGCCGCGGCGGGCGGCGCGGCCCAGGCGGACGGCGGCCCGCGCCACTTGGCCGGGCGGTTCCGGCGCGGCGGCGGTGGTCTGCCGGGTGTAGGAGGCACCGCCCCACGGCAGCAGGCCCTCGGCGAGCGTGGTGCGCGGGTCGTCCCGCAGGGCGGACAGCTCCGCGTGGGCGGCGGTGCAGTGCGGGCAGTGCGCCATGTGCGCGTGCAGGTCGGTGCTGTGCCGGGGCGCGTCCGGCCGTACCGCCTCCTCGATCAGCCGGCGGAAGTCGCCGCAGCGCGGGTCGTCGGAGGCGGCGAGCCGGATCCGCAGGCAGGCCTGGGCCAGTGCCTGCAGCGCCGGCTCGGTGCCGAAGAGGACATCCGCGCGGGTCAGGCCGAGGAAGGTGGCCGTGCGCTCCTCCGGCTCCCGGTCCACCACGCCGTACCAGATCAGGCCCTGGTCCCGGGTGGGCAGGGACTCGAACGCGGCGAGCAGCGGCGGGACGGGGCCGGCCGGGCCGGCCGCGTTCAGCACCAGCAGCAGCGCCGGATCCAGGCCGCCGGCCGTCCGCGGGTCCTTCGCCCACGCCGCGGCCAGCCGCACCGTGAGCAGCAGCAGGTCCAGCCGGACGGGCACCCGCGGCTCGGTGCCGCGCGCGGCGCGGCGGGCGGCCATGGTGAACACCTGCGCCGCCAGCTGCCGTGCCGTCGCCTCGCTCGTCGCGCATGTGCGGGCCAGCGCCAGCACCGCGGACCGGTGCCTTAACCGCAGTTCCCGCAGCGCCGGATAGACGGTGGGCGTGCGGGCGCGCAGCAGTTCGATCAGGCGCACGTCGGGTGCTTCCGCGTGCATGCCGCTGCCGCGTCCGGTGCCGACACCGTTGTCGGACCCCTCGGCGTGAGCCATGTTCCCCCTTGCCTCCTCCTGAGGTGCCGTCTCCGTTGACGCCGTTCGCCGCTTCCTGACAGACCGGCGGGAGGAGGGACCATGGTGGGGGAAAGTGGCCGGTGAGAAAAGAGTTTCTACCGGTAACCCCGAGACGGTTGAGAAAGAAACGGCCGGGGGCGGCCCGGAAGAACACCGGGCCGCCCCCGCCGGTCCGGAGAAACCGGCAGGAACGGGACGGGGATCACTCCTCGACCGTCAGCCCCTTGCGCAGCCGGATCAGCGTCCGCGACAGCAGACGGGAGACGTGCATCTGGGAGATGCCGAGCTCCTCGCCGATCTCCGACTGGGTCATGCCCGCCACGAAACGCAGGGAGAGGATCCTGCGGTCGCGCGGCGACAGGCCGGCGATGAGCGGCTTGAGCGACTCGATGTACTCGATGCCTTCCAGACCGTGGTCCTCGTAGCCGATGCGGTCGGCGAGCGCGCCCTCGGAGTCGTCCTCGTCGGGCTGCGCGTCCAGGGAGCTGGCGGTGTAGGCGTTGGCCGCCGCCATGCCCTCGACGACCTCGTCGCCGGTGATGCCCAGGCGCTCGGCCAGCTCCGCGACGGTCGGGGCGCGGTCCAGCTGCTGCGCCAGTTCGTCACCGGCCTTGGCCAGGTCCAGGCGCAGCTCCTGCAGCCGGCGCGGGACGCGCACCGACCAGGAGGTGTCGCGGAAGAAGCGCTTGATCTCCCCGATGATGGTGGGCATCGCGAAGGTGGGGAACTCCACACCGCGGGAGAGTTCGAAGCGGTCGATCGCCTTGATCAGGCCGATGGTGCCGACCTGGACGATGTCCTCCATGGGCTCGCTGCGGGAGCGGAAGCGGGAGGCCGCGAACTTGACGAGGGCGAGATTGAGTTCGACGAGGGTGTTGCGGACGTAGGAGTACTCGTGGGTGCCCTCCTCGAGTACCTCCAGCCGCTGGAAGAGGGTCTTGGAAAGGGCCCGCGCGTCGTCGGGGGCCACTTCGTCGTACGGGGGGATCTCCGGGAGGCCGGCGAGGATGCCGTCCTCGGCAAGGTCCCGCTCGGCGCCTGTGTCGTCTGCGTCCTGCAGCTCGTCCTGCAGCTCGAAGGGATCCGGACGGTGCGGAAAGGGTGTCGACGCTTCCCGGCGGGTATCCCTCTGGGTATGCGATGCGTCGAGCCGGGATGACATGATGTCCTCCATCGTTCTCGGCATATGGCTGCCGAAGCCAGTGCGTGCACTGCGGTGTGCGGCGCCTCCAAAGCCGGCCGTGTCGGGTACGGGTCCCTACTAGCCCTACCCGCTTCCCTGAGCCGGTGGCAAGTGCGCTCTGGGCGCCTATGCCCGTTTCCTGGGGGATGTTCGGCTGTCGGAGCGCGAACGGAAGGCGTAGTGTTCGAGGGCGTCAGTCAGCAGCCACGACCTCGGGAGAGAGACGGCATGGACCGCGGGACGGTCGGCAGCGCACAGTCGGGCCGGCTTCTGGTGGAGGTGCGGCAAGAGGGATCCAGTGTCGTCGTGACCCCGGCGGGTGAGCTGGACCACCACACCGCCGACCTGTTGCGCGAACCACTGGACGACTGCCTCGCCAAGGGGCAGGCGCGGCTCGTCGTGGACTGCTCGCGTCTGGAGTTCTGCGACTCCACCGGGCTGAACGTACTGCTCGGAGCGCGCCTGAAGGCCGAGTCCCTGGGGGGCGGAGTGACCCTGGTGGGCATGCAGCCGGTGGTGGCGCGGGTGTTCGAGATCACGGGGGCGGAAGCCGTCTTCACCGTCCACGACACCCTTGAGGACGCCCTGGCCGACGAGACCGGATGAGTCCCGGTGAGTCCTGGCGAGTCCCGGTGCCGCCCCGGTGCGAGGCGCCCGCCCGGCGGCGCGCGACGCTCCCGGCGCCCACGGCCTCGTACGGCTTCCCCGGCGTACGGCTTCCCCGGCTCTCCGGGGCTTTCGGGGGTTTCGGGGGTTTCGGGGGTTTCGCTCTGCGGTTTCCGGGGCTTTTGCGGCGCCCACGGCCCGCGGGTTCCCGCCGGTCCCGGGGTGCCGTTCCGGCCATACGGATGTATGGATGCACGGGGGCGCAATCCGGGGGTGTTCCCCCCGAACGGTCGGGCAGGAGACATGCTGAGCATGTCGGCCCGACCGGCGGCAGGGACACCGCCCCTCGGCGCACCGACGGTGTTCCTGACAGTGACGTTCGATCGTGAACTGGTGAATCGGTGAGGTGAAGCGCTGATGAGCACCACCCGGCCCTACTCGCCGGGCGACCGCCGCCCGGAGCCCAGCGGCGCTTCCAGGGCGTCCGGGGCGGGCGCGGCGGCGGCCGGGACGCCCGACGGCGGAGTGCCCGGCGCAGGGACCTCCGGGCAGCCCGGCGCGGCCCCGGTGCCCGCGGCGGGCGCCGCCCTGGCCGCGGCGCCGGGTGCGACCGCGCCCAAGGAGACCGCGGAAGTGCCGGGCGGCACCGGGGGCACGCCGGAGGAGACCGCCGGCGGGGCGGCGCGCGGTGCCGGGGCGACGCGCGGTGCCGGGACGCCGGACGTGACGGTGGAAGGCGGCGCGGCACGACCGGCCGGTGCGCCGCGTGAAAGTGGTCGCAGTGGTGGTGCGGAGCGCCCGGAAGGCGGCTCCGGGGGGGAGGCCGCGGTGCCGGAAGGGCGAGGGCGTCAGGTGCGCCGGCTCAGCTTCGACGACGAGAGCGGGGTCGTTCCCCTCGCCCGTGACTTCACCCGCCAGGCGCTCTACGACTGGGGCTGGCTGCCCGCGGCCGGCGCGGACCAGCGGGCGGCCGCCGAGGACGTCCTGCTCGTCGTCTCCGAACTCGTCACCAACGCCTGCCTGCACGCCGGCGGCCCGGACGCGCTGGGGCTCACCTGCGACAACAAGGTCATCCGCATCGAGGTGACCGACCGCGGCACCGGCCAGCCCGCCCCGCGCACCCCGCACCGCGCCGGGCGGCCCGGCGGCCACGGCATGTTCATCGTGCAGCGGCTGTGCCTGGACTGGGGCGTGGTCCGCACCCCCGGCGTCACCGGCAAGACGGTGTGGGCGGAACTGGGCGCACCCGCGTAACGGCCGACCACGCCGCTTCCTCGCGCCGGCCGCGCTGTTTCCTCGCGCCGGCCGCGCTGTTTCCTCGGGCCGGCCGCGCTGTTTCCTCGGGCCGGCCGCGCTGTTTCCTCGGGCCGGCCGCGCCGCTTCCCCGGACCGGCTGCCGCGCCGACCGCGCTGCCACCACGCGTCCACCGCGCTGCCACCCCGTGCCCACCGTGCCGCTTCCACGCGCTCACCGCGCCCCGCCGCACCGGTAACGCTCCGGCGCACGCCACGCTTTCCTTTCCCGCCGGTTTTTCCCCGCCTGCCTTCCTCGCCGGGTTTCCTCACCGGTCTTCCCATCTGTCTCCCATCGGGTTCCGGCCTTCCCGCCGGTTCCCTCCGGTCGTTCCGCCGGTTCTCCCGCCCTCCGGGTCGTCCCGGTCGTCCCGGTCATCCCGTCGACTCTCCCGCCGGGGTCTCCCGCCGGGGCCCGGCCGTACCCCCACGGCCCGTCCCGGCCGTACCTCCACGGTCCCGTCCGGCGCGCCGCCGGAGGCGAGGTGACCGGGCCCGTACGCCGAAGGGCCGCCGCACCCCGGGGTGCGGCGGCCCTTGGCGCGGACGTACGAGGACGTCGGCGCACGTCGGCGCACGTGGTGCGGATCAGTGCACGTCGCCCATGAGCTCCTTCACCTTGCGCCGGTACAGCCACACCGCGCCGCCCGCGACGACGGCGAGGACGGCCTCGAGGGCGACGATGCCCGTCTTGTTGAGGTCGACGCCGGCGATGGAGAGCAGGCCGGTGGTGGCGTCACCGGCGGTGACGGCGAGGAACCAGACGCCCATCATCTGGGAGGCGTACTTGGCGGGCGCCATCTTGGTGGTGACGGACAGGCCGACCGGGGAGAGCGTCAGCTCGCCGACGGTCTGCACGAAGTAGATCGCCACCAGCCACAGCGCGGCCGCCTTGTGCCCGCCGTCGGCGATGGACAGCGGCGCGAGGAAGAGGAAGAAGGACACGCCGATCAGCAGCAGGCCCAGCGCGAACTTCACCGCGGTGCTCGGCTCCTTGCCGCGCCGCGCCAGCGCCACCCACAGCCAGGCGAAGACCGGGGCCAGCGCCATGATCATGACCGGGTTGACGGACTGGTACCAGGAGACCGGGAACTCCCAGCCGAGGACGCTGTTGTCGGCCGACTTCTCGGCGAACAGCGACACGGTCGAGCCGCCCTGGTCGTAGATCATCCAGAACGCGGCCGCGGCCACGAAGAACCAGATGTACGCCGTCATCTTGGCCTGCTCGGCGCCGTTGAGCTCCTTGTCCCGCTTGATGCGGGCGATGACCAGCACGGGGATGACCAGGCCGGCCACGGTGATCGGGACCAGCACCCAGTTCAGGGTGTAGACGCCGGAGAAGGCGACGATCGTGTAGAAGACCGCGGCGACGGCCGCCCACAGCGCGGACTTGCGCAGCACCGCCGTCTTCTCCGCGGCGGACAGCGGGGTCGGCACGACGTCCGAGCGGGAGCTCAGGTGGCGGGTGCCGAGCAGGAACTGGCCGAGGCCCAGGGCCATGCCCAGCGCGGCGAGCGCGAAGCCCAGGTGCCAGTTGTAGTTCTCGCCGACGGTGCCGATGACCAGCGGAGCGGCGAAGGCGCCCAGGTTGATGCCGATGTAGAACAGCGTGAAGCCGCCGTCCCGGCGCGGGTCCTGCGGGCCGTCGTAGAGGTGGCCGACCATCGTGGAGATGTTGGCCTTCAGCAGGCCGGAGCCGATGGCGACGAGGCCGAGGCCGGCGAAGAAGGTGCCGGCGGTGGGCAGGGCCAGCGTCAGGTGGCCGAGCATGATGACCGTGCCCGCCACGGCGACCGTCCGGCGGGGACCGAGGACACGGTCGGCGAACCAGCCGCCCGGCAGGGTGAGCAGGTACACCAGGGACAGGTACACCGAGTAGATGGCGGTCGCGGCGGTGCCGCTCATGTGCAGGCCGCCCGGTGCCACCAGGTACAGCGGGAGGAGAGCCTTCATGCCGTAGTAGGAGAAGCGCTCCCACATCTCGGTCATGAAGAGAGTGGCCAAGCCGCGGGGGTGGCCGAAGAAGGTCTTTCCGGAACCGGGAGTGTCCGGCCGGACCGAGTCCTTCGTCAGGCTGGTCGCCATGGTCGTTCCTTGCTGGTCGGGACGCGCGGCGGGGTGGGTCGCGCGCCCGGTGGGGGGAGGTCGGCCGGGCATCCGTCTCCGCGCGTCGCTGGGCGAGGGCGCCGACCGCCACGGGGCATTCCATTCGAGGGCTGGGAGAGAACCAGCCCGCACACAAAAGGGACCTTCGGCGTCGAACGGCCGCCAAAGGTCCGCGCGGTGCTCACAAGTTTTTATTCACCATAGGGCAGGATACGGGTGGGTTTGGAAGCAATTGAGACGCGGATCACAAGGTAAGAAGGAGCCGCGGCGAAGCTTTCCATGGTCAACACCAGGATGACATCTCCGGTGCCCTGGTACTGACCGGGCCTGCGGGGACAGCCGGGCGAGCCCGCAGGGAGCCGCGGACCGAGCCTGCGGGGAGCCGCAGACCGGGCCTGCGGGGAGCCCCGCTAGCCAAGCCCCGCGGGAGCCGCCGGCCGGGCCCGCGGGGGCGTGCGCGCCGGGTGGCGCGAAGGTAAGAATCACCCACCCGCATCACACCTCGGCATTCGTCCGCGGCGGACTACCATCACCTCATGACCCGTGTACTGCTCGCCGAGGACGATGCGTCCATCTCGGAACCGCTGGCCCGCGCCCTGCGCCGGGAGGGGTACGAGGTCGAGGTGCGTGAGGACGGACCCGCCGCGCTCGACGCCGGGATGCAGGGCGGCGTCGACCTGGTCGTGCTGGACCTCGGCCTGCCCGGCATGGACGGCCTGGAGGTCGCCCGGCGGCTGCGTGCCGACGGGCACACCGTTCCGATCCTGATCCTCACGGCGCGGGCCGACGAGGTCGACACCGTGGTCGGCCTGGACGCGGGTGCCGACGACTACGTCACCAAGCCCTTCCGGCTCGCCGAACTGCTCGCCCGCGTCCGGGCCCTGCTGCGGCGCGGCGCCGCCGAACCGCAGCAGCCGCCCGCCACGCACGGCGTGCGCATCGACGTCGAGTCGCACCGCGCGTGGATGGGCGACGAGGAACTGCAGCTCACGGCCAAGGAGTTCGACCTGCTGCGGGTGCTGGTGCGGGACGCCGGCCGGGTCGTCACCCGCGACCAGTTGATGCGCGAGGTCTGGGACACCACGTGGTGGTCGTCGACCAAGACCCTCGACATGCACATCTCCTGGCTGCGCAAGAAGCTCGGCGACGACGCCGCCAACCCGCGCTACATCTCCACCGTGCGCGGCGTGGGCTTCCGCTTCGAGAAGAACTGAAACCGCCCGCGGCCGGGCCACCGGACCCGCAGCCGGGCACCTGAGCGGACCGTAAGAGGGACATGCGCCGTCGACTGATCCAGTCCACGCTCGCCGTGGTGCTCGTCGTGATCGCCGTCTTCGGCGTCTCCCTCGTCATCGTGGAGAGCCGCACCATCAGCAACACCGCCCAGGAGCGGGTCACCCTGGAGGCGGCCCGGCTGGCCAGCATCGTGGACAGCCGGCTGGTGGGCGACGAGCCGGTCGACGCCCAGGTCTTCCGGGAGCAGCTCACCGAGGACCGCTACGCGGTGATCCGCATCCCCGGCGAGCGGACCGTCGCGGTCGGCGCCGAACCGGACGGCGAGGTCATCCGGGGCACCGCGCGGGGCGAGCGCGGCGAGACGGTCGTCGTCGAGGAACCGCGCTCCACGGTCACCCGCGAGGTCGGCCGTACGCTGCTGATCATCGCGCTGGTGGCGCTGCTCGCCGTGGTCGCGGCCGTGCTCCTCGCCATCCGCCAGGCCAACCGGCTCGCCTCCCCGCTGACCGACCTCGCCGAGACCGCCGAACGCCTCGGCTCCGGTGACCCGCGCCCCCGGCACAAGCGCTACGGCGTGCCGGAGCTGGACCGGGTCGCGGACGTCCTGGACTCCTCCGCCGAACGCATCGCGCGCATGCTCACCGCCGAGCGGCGCCTGGCCGCCGACGCCTCCCACCAGCTGCGCACCCCCCTGACCGCGCTGTCCATGCGCCTGGAGGAGATCACCCTCACCGAGGACCTGGACACCGTGAAGGAGGAGGCCACCATCGCGCTGACGCAGGTGGAGCGCCTCACGGACGTCGTCGAGCGGCTGCTGACCAACTCCCGCGACCCGCGCAACGGCTCCGCCGTCACCTTCGACCTCGACGACGTCATCCAGCAGCAGATCGCCGAGTGGCGCCCCGCCTACCGCAGCGCGGGCCGGGCCATCGTCAGCTCCGGCAAGCGCGGCCTGCAGGCCGTGGGCACGCCCGGCGCGGTGGCCCAGGTGCTGGCCGCGCTGATCGAGAACTCGCTGATGCACGGCGGCGGCACGGTCGCGCTGCGCACCCGCGTCACCGGCAACCAGGCCGTCGTGGAGGTGACGGACGAGGGTCCGGGCGTTCCGCCCGACCTGGGCGCGCGGATCTTCGAGCGCACGATCAGCGGCCGCAACTCCACCGGCATCGGCCTCGCCGTCGCCCGGGACCTCGCCGAGGCGGACGGCGGGCGCCTGGAACTCCTGCAGGCCAAGCCCCCGGTCTTCGGCCTGTTCCTCTCCCGCACCCCGCCCAGGCGGGCGCCGGAGGGGGAGCAGCCGACGGTCAGGTGAGCCCGACGGCCAGATGAGGCCGACGGTCAGATGAGGCCGACGGTCAGATGAGCCCGCGCGTCCGGCGGGCCGGCCGGGGTCAGCGCATCGCCCGCTGCCGGCGTCGTCCGCCCGGCTCCTTCCCGAGGAACGACTCCGCGTCCGCCACCGCCTGCCGGGCCGGCAGCGCCCGGAACACCCACGTGCGGTAGGACCAGAACCGGAACAGCGTGGCGACGCCGATGCCGAGGAACTTGAAGATGTTGCTCTGCAGCGGGCTGTCCCAGCCGAAGCCGTACGTCGCGAGGTACAGCACCCCGTTCTCGATGACCAGCCCGGCCGCGCTGAACAGCAGGAACAGGACCATCTCCCGGGTGCGCCCGCTGCGGTCGCGGTCCCGGTAGGTGAAGTAGCGGAAGCCGAGGTAGTTGAAGGCGATCGCCACGACCGTCGCGATGACGCTCGCCCGCACCACCTGCAGGTCGGTCACGTGCCGGACCAGGTTGAACACCAGCATGTTGACCAGCAGGCCGGCCCCGCCCACCGCGCCGAACTTGGCGACCTCCCGCCACAGCAGGCCGATCCGCCGGCGCAGGGCACCGCGGGGCGCCGGGGGCGCCGCATGAGGTCCCGAGGAACCACGTTCCATGGTCGTGCAGGCCCCCGTCCGTAGGGTTCGTCAACTCCGTCATGCTAACCAGCGGCCCCCGCTTGTGCCCGGGTACGACCCGAGAGGTCGGCAATAGGTCGGAAAGAGGCCGGAAAGCGGTGGGAAAGAGACCGGACGGAAGCAGGCGGGTACCAGGGCGCCGCCCCCCCGCGGGGGGCGTGATTCCGGCCGCCGTGGCCGGGTCGGACCCCTCCCGGCGGCGCTGGGTACTCTAGGAGCGTGACGTTCCCGGTAGTCGGCATGGTCGGCGGTGGCCAGCTCGCTCGTATGACGCACGAGGCGGGCATCCCGCTGGGCATCAGGTTCAAGCTCCTCAGTGACACTCCTCAGGACTCCGCGGCGCAGGTCGTGAACAACGTCGTCGTCGGCGACTACCGCGACCTGGACACGCTGCGCGCCTTCGCGCGGGGCTGCGACGTGGTCACCTTCGACCACGAGCACGTCCCCACCGAGCACCTGCGGGCGCTCCAGGCGGACGGCGTCGTGGTGCGCCCGGGCCCGGACGCGCTGGTGCACGCCCAGGACAAGGGCGTGATGCGGGCGAAGCTGGACGCGATCGGCATCCCCTGCCCGCGCCACCGCATCGTCTCCGACCCGGCCGACGTGGCCGCGTTCGCCGCCGAGGGCGAAGGCTTCCCGGTCGTGCTGAAGACCGTGCGCGGCGGCTACGACGGCAAGGGCGTGTGGGTGGTGAACTCCGCCGAGGAGGCCGCCGACCCCTTCAAGGCGGGCGTCCCCGTCCTCGCCGAGGAGAAGGTCGACTTCGTGCGGGAGCTGGCCGCCAACGTCGTGCGCTCCCCGCACGGCCAGGCCGTCGCCTACCCGGTCGTGGAGTCCCGGCAGGTCAACGGCGTCTGCGACACGGTGATCGCCCCGGCGCCGGACCTGGAGGAGCACCTCGCCCTGCAGGCGACGGAGATGGCCCTGACCATCGCCAAGGAGCTCGACGTCGTCGGCCACCTGGCCGTGGAGCTGTTCCAGACCCGCGACGGCCGCATCCTGGTCAACGAGCTGGCCATGCGCCCGCACAACTCCGGCCACTGGTCCATGGACGGCGCGGTCACCAGCCAGTTCGCCAACCACCTGCGCGCGGTCCTCGACCTGCCGCTGGGCGACCCGCGCCCGCGCGCGAAGTGGACGGTCATGGTCAACGTGCTGGGCGGGGACTTCCCCGACATGTACCCCGCGTACCTGCACTGCATGGCCCGCGACCCCCAGCTCAAGATCCACATGTACGGCAAGGACGTGAAGCCCGGCCGCAAGGTGGGCCACGTCAACACCTACGGCGACGACCTGGACGACGTGCTGGAGCGCGCCCGTCACGCTGCCGGCTATCTGAGAGGCACGATCACCGAATGAGCCCCGCCCACCCGTCGCCCGACCACGGCCCCTCATCGAGCGCCGGCGCGCGCCCCCTTCCCCTGGTGGGCATCGTCATGGGTTCGGACTCCGACTGGCCCGTCATGGAGGCCGCCGCCCAGGCGCTCGACGAGTTCGAGATCCCCTACGAGGTCGACGTCGTCTCCGCGCACCGGATGCCCCGCGAGATGATCGCGTACGGCGAGCAGGCCGCCGAGCGCGGGCTGAAGGTGATCATCGCCGGGGCCGGCGGGGCCGCCCACCTGCCCGGCATGCTGGCGTCGGTGACCCCGCTGCCGGTGATCGGTGTGCCGGTGCCGCTGAAGTACCTCGACGGCATGGACAGCCTGCTGTCCATCGTGCAGATGCCGGCCGGTGTGCCGGTCGCCACGGTCTCGGTGGCCGGGGCCCGCAACGCCGGGCTGCTGGCGGCCCGCATGCTCGCCGCGCACGACGAGGAACTGCTGGGCCGGATGCGGGAGTTCCAGCAGGAGCTGAACGACCAGGCCACCGAGAAGGGGCGGCGACTGCGGGCGAAGGTCGAAGGCGCGAACGGCGGCTTCGGCTTCGCCGGCGGGAAGTGACGATGACCTCACTGGAGCAGGCCCGGGAACTGCTGCGGGAGTTCCCGGTCGTCGACGGCCACAACGACCTGCCCTGGGCGCTGCGCGAGCAGGTGCGCTACAACCTCGACGCCCGCGACATCGCCGTACCGCAACACGCCCACCTGCACACCGACCTGCCGCGGCTGCGCGCGGGCGGGGTCGGGGCGCAGTTCTGGTCGGTGTACGTGCGCACCGACCTGCCGGACCCGGTGACGGCGACGCTGGAGCAGATCGACTGCGTACGGCGGCTCGTCGACCGCCACCCGGCCGACCTGCGGGCCGCGTTCGGCGCCGACGACCTGGAGGCGGCCCGCCGGGAGGGCCGGATCGCCTCCCTCATGGGCGCCGAGGGCGGCCACTCCATCGCCTGCTCGCTGGGCGCGCTGCGGGCGCTGTACGCGCTCGGCGTGCGCTACCTGACGCTCACCCACAACGACAACGTGCCGTGGGCGGACTCCGCGACGGACAAGCCCGGCGTGGGCGGCCTGTCCGCGTTCGGCCGCGAGGTGGTGCGGGAGATGAACCGCCTCGGCATGCTCGTCGACCTCTCGCACGTCGCGGCGACGACGATGCACGACGCGCTGGACGCCACGTCGGCGCCGGTGATCTTCTCCCACTCCTCGGCGCGCGCGGTGTGCGACCACCCCCGCAACATCCCCGACGACGTGCTGGAGCGCCTGCCCGCCAACGGGGGCGTGGCCATGGTGACGTTCGTGCCGAAGTTCGTCCTGCAGGCCGCCGTCGACTGGACGGCGGCCGCCGACGAGCACCTGCGCGCCCACGGCTTCCACCCCCTGGACACCACCCCGGAGGCGATGAAGGTCCACCGCGCCTTCGAGGAGCGCCACCCGCGCCCGGTCGCCACGGCCGCGACCGTCGCCGACCACCTCGACCACATGCGCGAGGTCGCCGGCATCGACCACCTCGGCATCGGCGGCGACTACGACGGCACGGCCTTCACCCCCGCCGGCCTCGACGACGTCTCCGGCTACCCCCACCTGCTCGCCGAGCTGCTCGACCGCGGCTGGTCCCGCGCCGACCTGGCCAAGCTGACCTGGAAGAACGCGGTCCGGGTGCTGCGCGCCGCGGAGGACATGGCCCGCGACCTTCAGTCCACGCGCGCACCGTCCACCGCGACCATCGAGGAACTGGACGGCCGCTGATCCTCCAGGGCTGGGTAGTCGGTGTAGCCGGTCGCCCCGCCCACGTACATGAAGTACCGGTCGCGCACCGGGTTCAGCGGCGCGCCCACCCCGGGCAGGCGTCGGGCGCGCCGGTCCGGACGGCCTCAGCCGTGCTCGATCCGGCAGAGGCAGAACGGGTGGCCCGCCGGGTCGGCGTAGACCCGGAAGTCCTTCGTCTCGGCGTCCTCCAGGTCCAGCGGCCGCGCGCCCAGCGCCAGCACCCGCTCGTGCGCCGCGTCCATCTCCTCCCACGTCGACCCGGCGTCGAAGTCGAGGTGGAACTGCTGCCCGTTGCGGTCGGCGCGCGGCCACTCCGGCGGGGTGTGGCCGGGCGCCCGCTGGAAGGTCAGCCGCGGCCCGCCGGGGAGGTGCAGGACGACCCAGTCGTCGTCCTCGGCCTGCGGGGTGCCGCCGCCGACCTCGGCGTAGAAGGCGGCCAGTGCCCGCGGGTCGGGGCAGTCGACGACCACGTTGCGCAGACGGGCCACGGGTGCCATGGGAAACCTCCGGTCGGTCAGCAGGCGCACAGGCAGAACGGGTGCCCCGCCGGGTCCGCGTACACACGGAAGCTGCGCGAGCGGTCCTCGGCGTCCAGCGGCCGGGCACCGAGCGCCAGGACGCCCTGCTCCGCCGCGTCCAGGTCGTCGACGGTCAGGTCCAGGTGGAACTGCTGCGAGTGGTCGGCCGCCGGCCACCGCGGCGGCACGTACCCGGGGGCCGCCTGGAAGGCCAGCGATGGGCCGCCCGGCACCTTCAGGTCCACCCAGCCGGCGTCCTTGGGGTCCTCCTCCACCGTGCCGCCCAGCACCTCGGCGTAGAACCCGGCGAGCGCACGGGGGTCGGGACAGTCCAGGACGACGACACCGAGCCTGGCGAGAGCCATGACGTTCCTCCTCCTCGAGGGGGTGGTTACCCGTAAGGGCGGGCAACCGGTAACCGTTACCGCATGCTCCCGCATCACCGGTAACACCGCAAGGGGACGTGCGCGGTACCGTCGCTGCCATGAGTGAGCAAGCGCCCGCGCCCGGGGGTCTGGCCCTGGTCGAGTCCCTCGTGAACACGCTGGACATCGAGGCGGGCGCCGACGCGCTGGACACGGCCGAGGGCCGGGCGCGCCTCGGCGTCACGGAGGCGGAGCTGCCGCAGGCGCGGGAGCTGCGCGAGTCGCTGCGCGCGGCCCTGCTGGCGCACGCCGGCCACCCGCCGCACCGCGCGGTGACCCCGCTCGGCGAGCTGCTGGCCCGCGCGCCGCTGTACGTCGCCGTCGACCCGGCGGACGGCACGGCACGCCTCGCCGCGGTCGACGACGGACCGCTGCTCGCCCGGGTCGCGCTGGCCGTCGCCGAGGCGGCCGGACGGGGCACCTGGACCCGGCTGAAGGCGTGCGAGGCGCCGGCCTGCCACTGGGCGTACTACGACCGCAGCCCGGCCGGCCGCCGCCGCTGGTGCTCGATGTCGGTGTGCGGGGCGCGCGCGAAGATGCGCCGCTACCGCGCCAAACAGCCGTAACGGAACGGATGCTGACGAAGCGTCAGGCGGTCGGGCGGCCCATCGCCCGGTAGGTCCAGCCGGCCCGGCGCCAGCGCTCCGCGTCGAGCGCGTTGCGCCCGTCCAGGACGACCCGGGCGGCGACCACCTCGCCGAGCTCCTCCGGGTCCAGCTCGCGGAACTCGCGCCACTCGGTCAGGTGCAGCACCACGTCGGCGCCGCGCACCGCCTCCAGCGCCGAGTCGGCGTAGCCGAGGGTGGGGAAGACCCGGCGGGCGTTCTCCATGCCCTTCGGGTCGTACACCGTGACCTGGCCGCCCTGCAGGTGGATCTGCCCGGCGACGTTCAGGGCGGGCGAGTCGCGCACGTCGTCGGAGTCCGGCTTGAAGGTGGCGCCGAGCACCGCGACCCGCTTGCCGAGGAACGGCCCGCCGCCCAGGGCGTGCCGCGCCAGCTCCACCATCCGGGCCCGCTGCCGCATGTTGATCGAGTCGATCTCGCGCAGGAACGTCAGCGCCTGGTCCGCGCCCAGCTCGCCGGCGCGCGCCATGAACGCCCGGATGTCCTTGGGCAGGCAGCCGCCGCCGAAACCGATGCCGGCGCGCAGGAACTTCCTGCCGATCCGGTCGTCGTACCCGATGGCCTCCGCCAGCTTGGCCACGTCACCGCCCGCGGCCTCGCACACCTCCGCCATCGCGTTGATGAAGGAAATCTTGGTGGCGAGGAAGGAGTTCGCGGCCGTCTTCACCAGCTCGGCCGTCGGGAAGTCGGTCACGACCAGCGGGGAGCCCTCGGCGATGGGCGTGGCGTACACCTCGCGCAGCAGCTTCTCCGCACGCTCGCTGCGCACGCCGATGACGATGCGGTCGGGGTGCAGCGTGTCCTCGACGGCGTAACCCTCGCGCAGGAACTCCGGGTTCCAGGCCAGCTCCGCGTCCTGTCCGGCCGGCGCCAGCTCCGCCAGCACCCGGGCCAGCCGGTCCGCGGAGCCGACCGGCACGGTCGACTTGCCGACGACCAGGGCGGGACCGGTCAGGTGCGGGGCGAGCGAGGTGATCGCGGCGTCCACGTAGCTCATGTCGCAGGCGTACTCGCCGTGCTTCTGCGGCGTGTTCACGCACACGAAGTGCACATCGCCGAAGGCGGCGACCTCCGCCCAGTCGGTGGTGAACCGCAGCCGCCCGCTGGAGCCCTCCAGGCCGGCGACGTGCCGGCGCAGCAACTCGTCCAGCCCCGGCTCGTACAGGGGTGCCTCACCGCGCCGCAGCGTCTCGATCTTCTCGGGGACCACGTCGAGGCCCAGCACCTCGAACCCCAGCTCCGCCATGGCCGCCGCGTGCGTGGCGCCGAGGTAACCGGTGCCGATCACGGTGATCTTGAGGGCCATGACTGCTCCTGCTCGGGACGAAGACGGGTACGGCGTCGACGGGTACGGCGTCGCTGCGGGCCCGAGCATAACGGGGGCGTGGCCGGGGCCCCTGACGGGGAAGCCTCCCGCTGTCGCCTAACTCACGTGCCGCTCATGAAGGAGGCGCCCTAAAATTTGAGTTACTTAACGGTAGTTAGCGTCCGCAGTACCCTTTCATCACACGTCACGAGCGTCTTTGGAGCGTGAGAGACCTTGGCCGGATCGGCTGACTTCGACCTGTACCGCCCGTCCGAGGAGCACGACATGCTCCGCGACGCCGTCCGCTCGCTGGCCGAGGCGAAGATCGCGCCGTACGCCGCCGCGGTGGACGAGGAGGCCCGCTTCCCGCAGGAGGCCCTCGACGCCCTCGTCGCCAACGACCTGCACGCCGTGCACGTACCCGAGGAGTACGGCGGCGCGGGCGCCGACGCGCTGGCCACCGTCATCGTCATCGAGGAGGTCGCCCGCGTCTGCGCCTCCTCCTCCCTGATCCCGGCGGTCAACAAGCTGGGCTCCCTGCCGGTGATCCTCGCCGGCTCGGAGGAGCTGAAGAAGAAGTACCTGGGCCCGCTCGCCAAGGGCGACGCGATGTTCTCGTACTGCCTCTCCGAGCCCGAGGCCGGCTCCGACGCGGCCGGCATGAAGACGCGGGCGGTGCGCGACGGCGACCACTGGGTGCTCAACGGCGTCAAGCGCTGGATCACCAACGCGGGCGTGAGCGAGTACTACACGGTCATGGCGGTGACGGACCCGGAGAAGCGCTCCAAGGGCATCTCGGCGTTCGTCGTCGAGAAGTCCGACCCGGGCGTCTCCTTCGGCGCCCCCGAGAAGAAGCTCGGCATCAAGGGCTCCCCGACCCGCGAGGTCTACCTCGACAACGTCCGCATCCCCGCCGACCGCATGATCGGCGAGGAGGGCACCGGCTTCGCCACGGCCATGCGGACCCTGGACCACACCCGCATCACCATCGCCGCCCAGGCCCTCGGCATCGCCCAGGGCGCCCTGGACTACGCCAAGAACTACGTCCGCGAGCGCAAGCAGTTCGGCAAGCCCATCGCCGACTTCCAGGGCATCCAGTTCATGCTCGCCGACATGGCCATGAAGATCGAGGCCGCCCGCCAGCTCACCTACGCGGCCGCCGCCAAGTCCGAGCGCAACGACCCCGACCTCACCTTCCACGGCGCGGCGGCCAAGTGCTTCGCCTCCGACGTCGCGATGGAGGTCACCACCGACGCGGTCCAGCTCCTCGGCGGCTACGGCTACACCCGCGACTACCCGGTGGAGCGGATGATGCGCGACGCCAAGATCACCCAGATTTATGAGGGCACCAACCAGGTCCAGCGCATCGTGATGGCGCGCAACCTGCCGTAGGCGGTCCGCGGTTGGGGACCCGCACGAGCCGGCGCCGGGGACACCCTCCGGGGTGCCCTCGGCGCTTTTCGTTCCTCAGCGGCCTCAGTTGCCGGAGACGGTGACCTTCTCGTCGTTCTTCAGTTCGTTGACCAGGGTCTTGACCTTCGCCATGTCCCACTGCAGGTTGCCGTTGGGGGCGTTGCCCGCGATCGGCATGTTCATGGACGTGCCCTCGCCGCCGCTGACGCCCTTCATCGCCCAGAACATGGAGGCCAGGTCCCACAGGGACATGTCCTTGTCGACGATGAGGGAGTCGAGGCCCGCGCCCATCGTCGGGTAGAGCTTGAAGGGGTTCAGGACCGTCGACGGGGTGGCCACCTGGTGGGCCAGCGCGGAGAGGAACTTCTGCTGGTTCTTGGTGCGTTGCAGGTCGCTGGCGGCGAACGCGTGCCGGGTGCGGACGAAGGCCAGGGCCTGCTCGCCGTTCAGCTTCTGCTTGCCCGCCTTGAAGTCGGCGCCGGAGTACTTGTCCTTGAACGGCTTGTCGATGGTGATCTCGACGCCGCCGACCGCGTCCACGATGTTCGCGAACCCGGCGAAGCCGATCTCGACGTAATGGTCGATGTGCAGGCCGGTGTTGTACTCGATCGTACGGACCAGAAGGGTCGGCCCGTCCTCGGCGTAGGCGGCGTTGAGCTTGGTGTGCCGGCCTCTGCCCTGGTAGACCTTGCCGGACGCCGACCCCTTGTACGTGGGGATCACTACGTCCGAGTCGCGCGGCAGCGAGATCAGCGTGTCGCCGTTGTCGCCGACGTGCAGGATCATCATCGAGTCCGTGCGCTTGCCCTCCGCGGACCCGGTGTGCAGCTTCTTCTTCTGCTCGTCGGACAGGCCGGCGCGGCTGTCGGAGCCGACGATCAGGTAGTTGGTGCCCTCGCCCGTCGCCGGGCGGTCGATGACCGTGGACAGGTCGACGTCGCGGTGCAGCTTGGAGTCGGCCCAGAAGTACGTGCCCACGGCGGTGACCACCAGCGCGCCGGCGACCGTGATCGCGGTCCACTTGATGCGGCGCCCCCAGTTCGGGCGCGGCCGCACACCGCCGCCGCCCGCGCCGGACCCGCCGTAGACCTGGCCGGTGTTGTAGCCGCTGTCGTACCCTCCGTCATCGCCGTAGCCGCCGCCGTGGCCCTGGCCGTCGACGTACGACGGCTGCTGCCGCGGCACCCTGCCGCCGTACTGCGCCGCCGGCGCGCCGGGACCGGCGTAGCCGCCGTGACCGGCCTGGCCGTGCCGCACCTGGCGCATCACGCGGGCGCCCTCCGGCTGGGGCTGTGCGCTGCCGCGTCCGTACCGGGTGCCGCGTCCGTCGTCGGACCATCCCTCGGGCCACTCGTTCATGGGCCCCAGTGTGCCGGGCGCGCCGGTGTCCTTCACAAGGGGCGTCGGAAAATCAGGGCCGCCCTGTTGCGAATCCGACACAAAGTCCGCGAACGGCGCCTCGGCATAAGGTGGAGGTCATGACGAAGCAGGCCCCCGTCTCGGAGCAGGAGACTTCCGACACCCCGGACACCCCGGGCGCCCCGGCCGGTCCGGCGGCCGGCGGCGCGCCGAAGACCCCGGAGGACCCCGGGCTTCCCGGCAAGCCGACCTCGGCGTCCCGGACCACCCTCAGTCACATCATGACCCACAACGACACCAACCTGCTGGGCACGGTGCACGGTGGCGTGATCATGAAGCTGGTCGACGACGCGGCGGGCGCCGTCGCCGGCCGGCACAGCGGCGGTCCCGCGGTCACCGCGTCCATGGACGAGATGGTGTTCCTGGAGCCGGTCCGCGTCGGCGACCTCGTCCACGTCAAGGCGCAGGTCAACTGGACCGGCCGCACGTCCATGGAGGTCGGCGTCCGGGTCCTGGCCGAACGCTGGAACGAGTCCACCCCGCCCACCCACGTCGGCTCCGCCTACCTCGTCTTCGCGGCCGTGGACGCCGACGGCAGGCCGCGCCCCGTCCCGCCGGTCATCCCCGAGACCGAACAGGACAAGCGCCGCTACCAGGAGGCCCAGATCCGCCGCACCCACCGCCTGGCCCGCCGCCGGGCCATCATGGAGCTCCGGGAGCGCAGGCTCTCCGAGGGTTACGAGGAGTAGCCCGGCGGCAGGAGCAGCCCGACGGGCCTCGCGCGGGCAGCCGAGGTGCCCGGTATGTCAGGTGTGCCCGGTGTGCCCGGTGAACCCGGCGAGCGGTCTCCCTCGGCCCCCCGCCCCGTCCCCGTATCTCCCCAGCCTCCCCCCGCCCCGCTCACGGTGCCGGGCACACCACCTGGTCGCCCCGCACCACGGTCGGTTCCGTCCGCACCGGGGTCTCGGCGCGGACCTCGCGGACGTCGTGGAAGTCCGCCCCGGCGATCACCCGCAGCACCGGCCCCTGCCCCGGCACCGCGCGCAGTTCGCTGCCCGGCAGGGCGGCCGCGAGGGAGCGGGCGGAGCGGTCCCAGCGGGGGTCGTGGGCGACGACGGTGTGCCGGGCGGTGCGCTCGGCGGCGTCGACGGGCCGGCCGGTGGTGCGGAAGCCGGCGCCGGCGAGCGCGGCGTCCACGCGCCGCCCGAGTCCCTTGATCCTTGTGCCGTTCTCCACCTGGACCCGGATCTGCCCCGGTGCCACCTCCACCGGCACCGGACGCGGCCCGCGGTCCGGCGCACGGTCCGGTCCGCTGTCCGGCTCGGAGACGCGCCGCCCGGCCAGCGGGCGGTCCTCGCGCAGGGCGGCGAACAGCCGCGCCGCCCCCTCCTGGTCCCACTTGAGCGTCGAGCCGATGCCCTTGACGACTCCCATCTGCGCGACGGGGACGGTGGCGAACT
This sequence comes from Streptomyces echinoruber, assembly GCF_014651135.1. Classification (GTDB taxonomy): domain Bacteria; phylum Actinomycetota; class Actinomycetes; order Streptomycetales; family Streptomycetaceae; genus Streptomyces; species Streptomyces echinoruber. The sequence continues at coordinate 34,628 of NZ_BMWH01000018.1, read as the reverse complement.
CCGAGGAGCGCGGGGAGAAGTCGCGCATCGCCCGCCCGAGATCGAGCAGTTCACCGGTGCCGAAGCCCCGGTCGGCGCGGACCGAGCCGAGCACGGCCCGGGTGACGTCGCGGAACTTCAGCGGGTTCAGCAGCACCCCGGAGGAGGTCGCCCGGTCGACGAGCGCGGCGAGGAAGCGCTGCTGGCGTTCCATGCGGCCGAGGTCGGAGGCCGCGTCGACGTGCCGGGCCCGCACGTACTGCAGGGCCTGCCCGCCCGTCAGGGTGTGGGTGCCGGCGGGCAGGTCGAGGCCGGTGTAGCCGTCCTTCAGCGGGTGGGTGGTGCACACCTGCACGCCGCCGAGGACGTCGACGGTGCGCATGAAGCTGGTGAAGTCGACCTCCAGGTAGTGGTCGATCTTCAGATGGGTCATGTCCTCCACGGTCCGCACGGTCAGCTGCGGGCCGCCCTCGGCGTAGGCCGCGTTGAGTTTCAGCGGGTGCGGTCCGTGCGGGCGGCCGGTGGCGGGGTCGGTGTGCGCGGGCGCCTCGGCGTAGGAGTCGCGGGGCAGGCTGACGACGCTGGCGCGCTGCCGGTCCTCGGAGATGTGCACGATCATCATCGTGTCGGTGCAGTGGCAGGGCTGGCCGCCCAGCCGGTACCGGCGCCGCAGCGCCTCGCTCACCCTGTCCCGGCCGTCGGTGCCCACCAGCAGCACGTTCATGCCGTGACCGGCCCGGGGCCGGTTCTTCATGTCCTTGAACGGGTCGACGCGGGTGATGGTCGCGTCCAGGCTGCTGATCACCAGGTGCCCGATCCCGGCCGAGGCCAGCGCCACCGCCGACAGCGTGGCCATCGCGCGCATCGCCCAGCGCGGCCGGCGGCGCGGCGCGGGGGGCCACGGCGGCCGGTGCGTCCGGTCCGGTGCCGGCCGGCCGCCGCGGGGGCGGGGGCGGCCGGCACCGGACCGGGCGGGGGAGCGGGGCGGCGTGCTGGGCATGGAAACCTCCGCTGGGGCCGGCTGGGGCCCGAAGCCGTACGTGGGATCCGTGAGCACCGTAGGCCCATACGATCTGCTGACCGGGGCAGCGGCCCCGGCGGCGCGCACCGGTGTCGCCCGTTCGCGGTAACGTGAGCACCGATGAACGCCAAGTCCGACGTGCGGCACCCCGCCGTGTCCGTGATCATGCCCGTCCTCAACGAGGAGCGGCATCTGCGTCAGGCCGTCCACGCGATCCTCGCGCAGGAGTACGACGGCGAGCTGGAGGTCGTGATCGCCCTCGGTCCGTCCACGGACCGCACGGACGAGATCGCGGCCGAGCTGGTCCGCGAGGATCCGCGCGTGCACACGGTGCCCAACCCCTCCGGCCGCACCCCGGCCGCGCTGAACGCCGCGATCAAGGCCTCCCGCCACCCGGTGGTGGTCCGGGTCGACGGCCACGGCATGCTGTCGCCGAACTACATCGCCACGGCCGTGCGGCTGCTGGAGGAGACCGGCGCGCAGAACGTCGGCGGCATCATGCACGCCGAGGGCGAGACCGCCTGGGAGAAGGCCGTCGCCGCCGCCATGACCTCGAAGATAGGCGTGGGCAACGCCGCCTTCCACACCGGCGGCGAGGCCGGCCCCGCCGAGACGGTGTACCTCGGGGTCTTCCGCCGCGAGGCGCTGGAGCAACAGGGCGGCTACAACGAGGAGTTCATCCGTGCCCAGGACTGGGAGCTGAACTTCCGCATCCGTGAGGCGGGCGGCCTGATCTGGTTCTCGCCCGAGCTGAAGGTGTCCTACCGCCCCCGCCCCACCGTCCGCGCCCTGGCCAAGCAGTACAAGGACTACGGCCGTTGGCGGCACGTGGTCGCCCGCTACCACGCCGGTTCCATCAACCTGCGCTACCTGGCCCCGCCGACCGCTCTGTGCGCCATCGCCGCCGGGCTGGTCGTGGGCGCCGTCCTCACCCCGTGGGGCCTGGTCGTCCCCGGCGGCTACCTCGCCGCCATCCTCCTGGGCTCGATACCGGCGGGCCGCGGCCTGCCGTGGAGGTCCCGCCTGCAGATCCCCGTCGCCCTCGCCACCATGCACATGTCCTGGGGATGGGGCTTCCTGACCAGCCCCCGGTCCCTGGCGAAGAAGGTCATCGCCTCCCGGCGGCCCGCGGTCACCGCCGCCGACGGCGGCTGACCGGACGCGGAGCGCCGGGAGGCGCGGAAGACGGACACGGAGCGCCGGGAGGCGCGGAAGACGGACGCGGAGCGCCGGGAGGCCCGGAAGACGGGCATCGAGCGCCGGGAGGCCCGGACCCCTACCAGGTGAAGTCCGGGTTGACGTGCATGCACTGGCTGGTGTCGGCACCGTTGATCGCCTGTGCCGACGCGGGGGTCTTGTCGGCGGCCTTCTTCGGTGCCCGGTAGGCGGTGCCGGAGCGCCAGTCCGCGCCCACGACGAGGGTGACGCCGGAGACGTCCGTGGAGCGCTGCACCGAACTCGCCGGGATTCCCAGGGCCTTGGCCACCCGCTGGGCGTCGCCCGCCAGGTCGGCGCTCGGGTAGCGCACCACGGTGGTCTCCTGGGCGGTCGCCGCCGAGGTGTCCGCGAAGGCCCGGGTGAAGCCCTTGCCGGCCAGCAACCGGGCCACGGCGGCCGCGCGGCCGCCGACCGGGCCCAGGGTGTCGGTGCGGGTGCCGTTCTGCACCACGACGCCGATCCGGTCGTCGGGCGCGGCCGGGTCCGTGCTCGCCGCGACCTGCTTGACGGGGGCCTTCTTCTTCTTGTCCTTGCCGTCGAGGGCGATGTCCTCGCGGACCAGCCGGAACAGGGTCTGGGCGTCCTCGGTGGGCTCGACGCGCTCGCCGACGTACCGGTTGGGCATCGTCGTCATCGTGATGCGCCGCGGGGGCACCTTGCGCAGTTCGGTGGCCAGGTCGTAGAGCTTCTTGACGCTGTCCAGGCCCTTGTCGACGGTGAGCGCCCGGGTGGCCGCCTCGGCGAGAGCGCGCAGCTCGTTCGGTTTGCTGAGGGTGGCGTTGGCGCGCAGCTGGCGGACCATCGCGTTCATGTACTGGTGCTGCGCCTTGGCGCGGGCCAGGTCGCTGCCGTCCTCGAAGCCGTACCGGGTGCGCAGCCACTGCAGGGCCTGCTTGCCCTTGATGTAGGTGGTGCCCTTCTTCAGCTTCAGGCCCGAGCCGTGGCCGGAGGAGGTGTGGGAGTAGACGTTGGCGTCCACGCACACGGGTACGCCGCCGACGGCGTCCGCCATCGACACCACACCCGAGAAGTCGATCATCATGAAGTGGTCGATGTGGATGTCCGTCAGCTTCTCCCACGTCGCCACCGTACAGCCCGGACCGCCGCGTCCCAGCGACTCGTTGGTCATCAGCCGGCCCGTCGTCGCCGGGTAGACCTTGCCGTCGGGAGCGGTGCACTTGGGGATCTGCACCAGCGTGTCGCGCGGCATGCTGATGACCGACATGTTGCTGCGGTCCGCGGAGACGTGGACGAGCATCTGCACGTCCGCCAGGGGCGTGCCGCCGAACGTCTCGCGGGCGCCGCCGAGTTCCTGGTTCTCCTTGGTGTCCCGCGCGTCGGACCCGATCAGCAGGATGTTCAGCGGCTTCTGACCGGCCGCGTTCGCCTGGGTCTCGGCCGCGCGGTCCTTGGCGTCGCCGAGGTTGAGGTCGTCCTTCCTGATGTTGCCGTTGAGGTGCTGGTAGTAGAGGTAGCCGGCGCCCGCGGTGCCCAGTATCACCACCGCCAGGACCGTCGCCGACCAGCGCAGCACCCGGCGCCGGCGCGGCCGCGCGGCACCGGGCCGGCCCTGGCCGCCGTGCGTGCCGCCGGCCGGTCTGCCGTCGCCTTCCTTCTCGTCGCGTTCGCCCTGTTCGTCCCGCGGTATCAGGGACACGGCGTTCTTCACCGCGGGAACCTCCTCCCGCACCCGGCTCTGCGTCAACTCCCCTGCCTCCCCACCCTGGGGCCTGTCCCGGGACAGGTCCTTTCCGCCACCGAACACGCCTTCGCGCACCCTGTTAGACGCGCGAAAGGCCCATAGGGTTATCCGGCGCGGCCTACTTGGCGCACTCGACCTTGTCCGCCGTGGTCTTGCGGACGTCCGACGGAGCCTTCGTCGGCGGGGTCAGCGGGACGCCCGCCCCCTTGAAGTCCTTGCCCAGCGTCAGCGTCATCGCGGGAAGGCCCTGGGAGTTGGTCACGCTCTTGCCCGGCTTGAGCGCCGAACCGGGCAGTCCCATGATGGCGGCCAGCCGGCGCGCCTGGGCCGCCTGGTCGGGCGCGTACTCCAGCGTCGTCCTACCGGCCTCGCCGGGAGCGTTGCCCGCGTTCTCGGACTTGGTCACGCCCTCATCATTCTGCAGCCAGGTAAGAGTTTCCTGTGCGCTGCCGGCGGGGGCTCCGCCGTTGAGGATCCGCACCCGGACCTCGGAGGCGGGGGCCTGGGTGCCCTTGAGGCGGTCGGCGGCGGCGTCCTTCGCCGCCTTCTCCTTCTTCTTGACCTCCGTGAAGGACACGTCGTCCCTGATCATCTGGAAGACCTGCTGGGCCGACGGGTTCTTCAGCACCACCGTCGCGTGCACCTTCTCCGCCGGGTTGTCGACCACCGGGACCGTCGTGAAGGTGAGGTTCTTGACGTTGAGCTTGCCCAGCTCCATCCCCAGGTCCTTCAGCTTGCCGATGCTGTCGAGCTTGGAGTCGACGGTCAGCGCCTTGGTGCCCGCCTCCGCGAGCTTGAGCATCTTCGACGGGTTGGTGAGGGTGTCGTTCGACTTCAGCTTGCGCATCAGCGCGCTGAGGAACTGCTGCTGGATCTGGATGCGGCTCAGGTCGCCGCCGAAGCCCACGGAGTGCCGGGTGCGCACGAACGCCAGCGCCTGCTCGCCCTCGATCGTGTGCCTGCCCTTGGACAGCTTCAGGTGCGAGTCCGGGTCGTTGATGTCCTTGCCCAGGCACACCTCGACGCCGCCGACCGCCGTGGTCAGCGTCTTGACCGCGTTGAAGTCGGCGACCATGAAGTCGTCCGGGGTGATGCCGGTCAGCTCGGTGACCGTGCGCATGGTGCAGGAGGGGGTACGGCCGTCCTGGCCCAGGCTGGTGTTGAAGCGGACGTTGTCCGTGCCGCGGATGACCCTGGTGGTGCCGTCCGCCTGCTTGGTGGGGCAGTCCGGAATGTCGACGATCAGGTCGCGCGGGATGCTCAGCGCGGTCGCGTTGGAGCGGTCCTTGGACACGTGCAGCAGGATCGTGGTGTCGGCGTGGCCGACGCTGCCGGAGTCGCCGTAGCCGTCGTTGCCCTTGCCGGTGCGTTTGTCGGTGCCGATGAGCAGGATGTTGATGGCCTTGTCCTTCTGGAAGCCACCGGTGCTCGCGCCGTCGTCGGAGACCGACGTGATGTTGTCGTTGAGGTGCTTCAGGTAGAGGTAGCCGGCCGTCGCGGCCGTCAGGACGACGAAGGCCATCGTGCCGCCGGTCCACAGCAGCGCCTTCTTCGCCCGCGACTTCTTCTTCACCGGCCGCCGCCCCCGCCGCCCCGGCAGCGGTTCGTCGGGGTCCGGACGGCGTCGGCGCGGTGGCGGAACGTCACGGCCGGGCGCCTCACGGGTGCGCCGGGAGGGGGCGGTCGTCGTCCGGCTGCCCGCGGTGCCGCCGGGTGCGGCCCGGCGGGGACCGGGGACCGGTGACTGCGGTGCGGAAGGGGTCAGTCGCAGTTCGTATTCGCCGGTGTTCGGATTGAGCACCCACTGGTCTGCGGGGTCGATGTTCTCCGCCCGCCCACGGCCTTGCGCGTCCACGGTCGTCCGAATCCTCCGTAGGGGCCACGCCGCGCCTTCCCCCTCAAAGGCGCTTTGGTCACACGGTCAGCCAGTGCACGACCTCGCGGCGGACCTCGCGGCCGGATGCACCGGATCGCTCACACTATCCGCCCAGTTCAGCGTTAAGCGACGCCGGTGACAAATTCCACGTCCCTACAAGCGGGCAATTCGCCCATTTCTTAAGACGTTTGTTCGTTGTCTTGGCCCCTGCTTTACCCGCGGACGCCCCGGGTGGACCGTTTCCGGCGGAACACCGGAAGCGGCGGCGGGGTGCCGACGTGCCTTCCCATGACCTTTCCGTGCCCGCCCCGGTACGCGCCGTAATCGTACGGCCGCTCGTACGGGCGGGCCTTTGCGGCGGAATGGCCCGGCGGACGGGAGCCGTACGGATTCGGTGAGGGTGTCGTGCGGACCGGTGCGGGGAGAGGGTGCGCGGGCCCGGGGCCGTCGGATCGGGGGCCGCCGGGTGCGCCGGGGCGGGCGGGGGCCGGAGGGGCGCCGGGCGCGGTCCCGGAGTGGTGGCGAGTGCCCGGGGAGTGGTGCCGAGTCCCAGGGGAGCGATGCCGAGCCTCCGGGAAGTGCTGTCGAGCCCTCAGCCCCCCGGGAGCGCTACCGCGCCGTGGCCGTGACCCGTTCGCTCTCCACCCGCTTGGCCACCGCGTCCTCCCCCAGCCGCTCCAGGTGCCGGCACAGCACGACCGACCCGCCCACGGCGAGCGGCGCGAACAGGCCGGCGCTGAGTCCGTGCCAGGTGTCGTAGGGGAGCGCGGAGAGGATGCGGGAGCCGGGACCGGTCAGGCCGAGCTCCGGCGCGTCGCCGCGCGCCCGCTCCACCACCTCCGCGCCCGTGTACTCCGCCCCGGCCACGATCAGCGCGGGCTCCTCGGGGTCGACGGGGGCGTACGGCGTGAAGAGGTCGCCCTGGCCGGGGACTTCGACGGCGTAGTCGACGAAGCCGTCCGGCGGCTGCGGGAAGCGCCCGCCGAGCGGTCGCAGGGCGAGGGCCACGCGCTCGCCGCGGCAGGCGCGCGCCGCGTCCAGCGTGTCGGGGCCGCTGACCACCACGTCGGCCGCGGCCGGGTCGCCGGCCACGTCGGCGACGGCGCCGACGGAGGAGCACGCCAGCAGCCACACCGCCGTCTGCCAGTGCGCGGGCAGCAGCAGCGCGACCCGGTCGCCGGGGGAGGCGGCGAGGTCGCCCTGCAGGAGGTTGGCGGTCTTGGCCACCCAATTGGCGAAGGTGGCCACGGACAACTCGACGCGTTCGCCCGTGGCGTCGTCGTAGAAGGTCACCAGGGGGCGGCCCGGATCCGCGGCGAGCGCGGAACGCAGCAGGTCGGCGGGGGTGCGGTCGGTGGCGTTCACTCACGCAAGCGTACGCGGCGCACGGCCGCGCACGCAGCGCGGGCGGCTCTTCGCGCCACCGGTTCGGAGCAATGTCACCCGACGTGGCGTCAACTCCGTGTTGGACAGGTTTGTATGACTATGTCCAGGATGAGGGGCATGCGCGGATTCCTTGCTTCCTCGTCCTCCCCGGCCGTCGGCCCGGCCCGGGCCGTCACCTCGCTCGGCGTCACCTGCGCGGCGGCCCTCGCCCTCCCGTTCGCCCTGCCCGCGGCCCCGGCGACCGCCCGGTCCGCCCCGGCCGCTAGACCCGCGGCGGTAGCGAGACCCGCGGCGGCTGCCGAGGCGGCCGTCGTTCCCGGCAGCACCCAGTCCCTGCCCCTGACGCCCCTCGCCCGCAGCCGGGGGGCGGCCGGCTCCGCCCCCGCGGCGGGCCTGTACCGCCGGAACGTCCACCGCTTCTCCCTGCTCGGCGTCGTCTGGGACGACCCGGACAGCGCACTGCGCGGACGCGTCCGGGTCCGCACCCGCGCCACCGCCACCGGCGCCTGGTCCGCCTGGCAGGACGTCGAGACGCACAGCTTCGACCACGCCGCCGACCCCGGCACCGCCGAACGCGCCTCGCACCGCGTGCGCGGCGCCACGGCCCCGCTGTGGGTCGGGGACTCGGACGGCGTGGAGGTGCGCGTGCAGGCGGACGCGCGGGCCGCGGAGACGGTGGGAGAGGCGGCGGGGGAGACGGCGGGGGAGACGACGGGGGAGACGGCGGGGAAGGGGGTGCGGGGGACGGCGCGGCGGGCGCCGTGGCCGGACGCCGGGAGGTACGGGGAGCGGCCGTACGGCACCGCGGCCGCCGCCGCGGGGCGGCTCGCGCGCGACGGGGACGACGGAGACGAGGGGGAGGAGGACGGCGACGGGGGCGACGACACGGCCGTCCTGCCCTCCGGGCTGAGCCTGGAACTCGTCGACCCGGGCGACGAACCCGCCACCGACGCCACCGACAGCGCCGCCGGCCCGGAGGCCCCGCACACCGGCACGATGACCACCGGGACCGTCGCCGCGTCCGCCGCCAACACCGCCCTCGCCCCGCTCGGCGCCACCGTCATCCCCGCGCTCGGCCGGAAGGCGACCGAGCGCGAGCTGCTGGCCCTCAGGGGCGACGAACTGACGCCGGCGCAGCGCGCGCAGCCGTACATCGGCCCGCGGCCGCGCATCGTCACCCGCCGCGGCTGGGGCGCGGACGAGTCCCTGCGCGAGAAGGGCTTCGTCTACACCAAGAAAGTGAAGGCGGCCTTCGTGCACCACACCGCCTCGGGCAACAACTACACCTGCGCGCAAGCCCCGTCGGTCATCCGCAGTATCTACCGCTACCACGTCCGGAGCATGGGGTGGCGGGACATCGGCTACAACTTCCTGATCGACAAGTGCGGAAACATCTACGAGGGCCGGGCCGGCGGCGTGGCGAAGCCGGTCATGGGCGCCCACACCCTCGGGTTCAACAGCAACACCACGGGGATCGCGGTCATCGGCTCGTTCGCCTCCGTCAAGCCGCCGGCCGCGGCGGTCACGGCCATCGCCCGGCTGACCGCGTGGAAGCTCGGCCTGCACGGGATGAATCCCCGCGGCAAGACATATCTGACGTCCGGCGGTGGCAACCTGTACCGAAAAGGAAAGAGCGTACGGCTGAACGTGATTTCCGGTCATCGCGACGGATACGCCACGGAGTGTCCCGGACGGCTGCTCTACGGCAAACTCGGCACCGTCCGCACGGCGGCGGCGCGCTACCAGGGCCGCTGACGGGCGAACCGGAGTCAACCGGGCCGGTACCACCGGGCAACCGGGCTGGTGTCATCGGGCAACCGGGCCGGTACCACCAATGCAACCAACCGATACAAGCAACTGATACAACCGAAAAGCGGCGCGCAGCGTCCGGAACGTGTGCAAACAAGGGTCTGCATACACTGGCCGGCCGAAGGACGTTCGGCCGGTCCCGGCAGGAAGCAGAGACGACAGGTGACAGAAGCGATCCTCCTGGTCGGCGGCAAGGGCACGCGGCTGCGCCCGCTCACCGTGCGCACGCCCAAGCCGATGGTGCGGGCGGCCGGGGTGCCATTCCTGACGCACCAGCTGGCGCGGGCCAAAGCGGCGGGCGTCGAGCACATCGTGCTCGCCACGTCCTACCTGGCCGAGGTGTTCGAGCCGTACTTCGGCGACGGTTCCTCCCTCGGCCTGCATCTGGAGTACGTCACCGAGGAGGAGCCCCTGGGCACCGGCGGCGCCATCCGCAACGCCGCCGCCCGTCTGCACTCCGCCCCCGACGACCCGGTCCTCGTCTTCAACGGCGACATCCTCACCGGGCTCGACATCCGGGCCCTCGTGCGCACCCACCGCTCCAGTGGCGCGGACGTCTCCCTGCACCTGACGAAGGTGGCCGACCCGCGGGCGTACGGCCTGGTCCCCACGGACGGGACGGGCCGCGTGACGGCCTTCCTGGAGAAGCCCCAGACCCCCGAGGAGATCGTCACCGACCAGATCAACGCGGGCGCCTACGTCTTCCGCCGCTCGGTCATCGACACGATCCCGGCCGGCCGTCCGGTCTCGGTGGAACGCGAGACCTTCCCGGAGCTGCTGTCGGCGGGCGCCCACCTGCAGGGCATGGTCGACTCGACCTACTGGCTGGACCTGGGCACCCCGGCCGCCTTCGTCCGCGGCTCCGCCGACCTGGTGCTGGGCCGCGCCCCCTCCCCGGCGGTTCCCGGCCGCTGCGGCGACCGCCTCGTCCTGCCCACGGCCACCGTCGCCCCCGACGCCAAGCTCACCGGCGGCACCGTCGTCGGCGAGGGCGCCTTCGTCGCCGAGGGCGCCCGCGTCTTCGGCAGCACCATCCTCCCCGGCGCCGTCATCGAACCCCACGCCGTCATCACCGACTCCCTCATCGGCACCGACGCCCGCGTCGGCCGGCGCAGCGTCCTCACCGGCACGGTCATCGGCGACGGCGCGGTGATCGGCCCCGACAACGAACTGAGGGACGGGGTGCGGGTGTGGTGCGACGCGAGGATTCCGGCGGGGGCGGTGCGGTTCTCCTCGGACCAGTAGAGCCCGGCGGCCGGAGTCGGCGGGACCCGGTGCCCGGAACCGCCGGGACTCGGTGGCCGGGCCGTGGGGACGGCCCCCCGGAACGGCCATCCGCGCGGTCCCGGCGTCCTCACCACCGCCCGATGTCGCCGCGCGCTCTCCGCGGCGCGCGGCGCGGCGGCACCCTGCCGCTGAGCAGGATCAGCCGCGCCGCCCGGTGCCGCTGCCCGGCGTACGGTTCGAGCAGCCGCAGCATGACGGAGTCGTCGGCGTCCCGGTTCCCGGCCAGCGCCCACCCCACGATCCCCGGCAGATGCAGGTCCCCCACGGTCACCGCGTCCGGGGCCCCGTGGCTGCGCTGCACCACCTCCGCGGACGTCCACGGCCCGATGCCCGGCACGACCTCCAGCCGCGCCCGCGCGGCCTCCGGCGCCAGCCCCACCGCCTCCTCCAGCCGTGCGGCGACCCGCACGGCCCGCAGCACGGTCGACGCCCGCTTGTCGTCGACCCCGGCCCGGTGCCACTCCCACGACGGGATCAGCGCCCACGTCCGCGGCGCGGGCATGACGTGCATCCGCCCGGGCACGGGCCCCGGCGCCGGCTCCCCGAACCTCCGCACCAGCGTCCGCCACGCCGCGTACGCCTCGGCGGTGGTCACCTTCTGCTCCAGGATCGACGGGATCAGCGACTCCAGCACCAGCCCGGTCCGGGTCAGCCGCAGCCCCGGCCGCCGCCGCCACACCAGCGCCAGCAGCTTGTGCCGCGGCGTGAACGCGGACGGATCGTCGGCGGCCCCGCACAGCTCGGGCAGGTGCTCCAGCAGCCACTCGGCCCCCGGCCCCCACGCCTCGCCGCGCACCCGCCCGCCGTCGTACCGCTGCACCCGCAGCGTTCCCGGCCCGCACGGCGTCAGGCTGGCCCGCCACACGGAACCGTCCGGCAGCGCCCGGAACGTCGGGTCGGCGGGCCCGCGCCGCAGCGGGGCGAGCACCAGCCCGAGGTCGAGCGGCCCGTTGGGCGCCCAGACGCGCACCCGTCCGCCCGAGCGCACCTGCGCGGGCACGCCGGCGTACCCGCCGCGTACCGCCGTACGCGCGGGCCGGGGTGCGAAACGCCCTGCCACGAGACGGTGTCCTCGAAGTCGCCGGAGACGTACGTCCTGCCGGCCCGTCCGGTCGTCTCGTCCGGTCGTCTCGTCCGGGATCCGGGACCGGACCGGGGGCGGCCGTACGAGACTACGCGGTCACGCGACGGCTCCGGCCGCGCCCTCGTACGACGGTCCGGGCCGCGCCCTCGTACGACGGTCCGGGCCGCGCCCTCGTACGACGGTCCCGGCCGCGGCTCCGTACACGTCTCCGGCCGCGCCCCCCGGTGCCGGGCCGGGGGCCGTTTCACCGCACCTCGATGAACGCCCCCGCGTCCCGCTCCGGCCGTGGCCGGGGCTCCCCGGCCGGATGACCGACCGCGACCGCACCCATCGGGTCCCAGTCGGCGGGCAGGCCGAGGACCTCGCGCACCACGTCCCGGCAGAACATCGTCGACGACACCCACGCCGAGCCCAGCCGCTCCCCGGCGAGCGCGACCAGGAAGTTCTGCACGCCCGCTCCGGCGGCGACGACGAACATCTCCCGCTCGGCGCCGTCGCGCCGCGTGTCGCCGTAGTGGTGGGCGCCGTCCATGACGAGGCAGGGCACCACCAGGTAGGGCGCGTTGCGCAGGACGTCGCCGCGGCGGACGCGCCGGGCGATGGACTCCTCGCTCTTGCCGTCCCGCCGCAGGTCGGCGATCCAGGCGTCGCGCATGGCGTCGAGCAGCCGGGTGCGCGACTCGGGGGACTCCAGCAGCACGAAGCGCCACGGCGTCGTGTGGTGCGGCGCGGGCGCGGTGACGGCCGCGGCGACCGCCCGCCGCACCGCACCGGGGTCGACGGGCTCGTCGGTGAAGGCCCGCACGGTGCGCCGCTGGGTGACCGCCAGCCGTACGGCCTCCGACGTGCCGAGCCGGAACATGTCGTCGCGCGCCTCGCGCACCATGGCCCGCGCCCCCGGGCCGTCGTCCTCGGCCACGAGGTGGCGCAGGCCGCGCACCACGGCGACGGGCAGCCCGGCGGCCTTGCCCTTGACGAGGTCGCCGGCGGCGGCGAGTTCGTCGGCGGTGGCGACGACGGTGGCGCTGAGCGGGTTGCCGTGCGCGTCGGTGCCGCCGCGCAGGTCGTCCAGGACGCGCACCCCGGCCGCGCCGATCGCGACGTCCGTGAGCCCCGCGCGCCAGGGGCGCCCGAAGGTGTCGGTGACGAGGACGCCGACGTCGACGCCGAGGGCCTCGCGCAGCCCCTCGCGCAGGGTCCGCGCGGAGGCGTCGGGGTCCTCGGGGAGGAGCAGGACGGTGCCGGCGGGCGTGTTGGAGGCGTCGACGCCGGCGGCCGCCATGACCAGGCCCTGCCGGTTCTCCACGATCCGCAGCGGCCCGCGCCGGGCCACCACCCGGACGGTCTCGGCGTCGATCGCGGCCTCCCGGTCGGCCGCCGCGACGATCCGGCCCTCCGCCTTGGAGACGATCTTGGAGGTGACGAGGAGGACGTCCCCGTCGGCGAGGCCGGGCTCGGCCGCGGCGATCAGCTTGGCGAGGTCGTCACCCGGCTGCACCTCCGGCAGCCCGGCCACCGCCCAGACCCGGTACTCCCGGTGCTCCTCCCGGTACTCCTCCCGGTACTGCGGAGCCGTCCCGCTCACGCCTCGCGCACCTCCTCGGCCAGCGCCAGCGCCTCCCGCGCCATGGCCGCGGCCGCCTCGGCGTCGGTCATCATCAACGGCACCGCCCGGCAGCGGATGCCCGCGGCCTCGACCCGCTCGACCGCGTCGGCGTCGACGGTGTCGACGAGCCAGCCGTCCAGCAGCCCCGAACCGTAGTGCTCGGCCACCGCGGCGGCGGTGGCCTCCACGCCGACCGCGGCGAGCACCTTGTCCGCCATGCCGCGCACCGGCGCGCCCCCGACGATGGGGGACAGGCCCACGACCGGCACGTCGGCGTCCGCGATGGCCTCCCGGATGCCGGGCACGGCGAGGATGGTGCCGATGGAGACGACCGGGTTGGACGGCGGGAAGAGCACGACGTCCGCCTCGGCGATGGCCTCCAGGACGCCCGGCGCGGGCTTGGCCTGCTCCGCGCCGACCGGCACGATCGCCTCGGCGGGCACGGAGGCGCGCAGCCGCACCCAGTACTCCTGGAAGTGGATCGCCTTGCGCTCTCCGTCGAGGGTGACGGCCACGTGCGTCTCGACCCGGTCGTCGGTCATCGGGATGAGCCGCACGCCCGGCTTCCACCGGTCGCACAGCGCCTCGGTGACCGCGCTCAGCGGGTAGCCGGCCTGGATCATCTGGGTGCGCACGATGTGCGTGGCGAAGTCCCGGTCGCCCAGCCCGAACCACGACGGCCCGGCGCCGTACGCGGTCAGCTCCTCCTTGACGTGGAAGGTCTCGTCGGCCCGACCCCAGCCCTGCTCCTCGTTGATGCCGCCGCCGAGGGTGTACATCACCGTGTCGAGGTCCGGGCAGACCTTCAGCCCGAAGAGGTGGATGTCGTCGCCGGTGTTGCCGATGACCGTGACGTCCGCGTCCGGTGCCGCCCGCTTCAGGCCGCGCAGGAAGCGGGCACCACCGATGCCGCCTGCCAGAACCACAATCCGCATGGAGCAAGTCTTGCAGGCGGGACCGACAGCGCGGCGCGGGATCCGGCGGGCGTTCGTCAGGTGGCGGTCGCGCAGTGGGCCGCGTGCGCCGTGTGCGCCGTGTGTCCGTCGTGCATCGGCATCTCGGTCAGGCCGGGGAAGTACACGTGCAGGCTGACGGCGGGCTCCAGCGTGTCGTTGACGACCTCGTGGACGTACCCGGGGGCGAAGACGCGCTGCGCTCCCGCGCGCAGCGCGCGCGTGCCCCGCCCGGTCCGCTCGGTGAGGGTGCCCTCGAGCACCGTCAGGACGCCGGAGGAGCGGCCGTGGTCGTGCAGCCCGGTGCCCTGGCCGGGCAGCCAGGACAGCAGCCACACCTCGTAGCCGGGGCCGGTGCGCAGCCGGTGGTACCAGCGGGTGGTGGCGTCGTAGCGCACCAGGCGGGCCCACTGGGCGCGGTCGGCGGCGAGGGAGCGGGCCAGCCCGACGAACTCGGCGACGGTGGCCGGGTGCGGGCGCGGCTTCTGCAGCAGGTGGGGGACTTCGAGGATGTCGCCGGCGATCTGGAGGTCGCTGTCGCTGTTCATGGGGGGTGGTTCCTCGGCGGAGACGTCGGGGAGGCGGATGAAGAAGGCAGAGGGTGTGCGGGTGCCCTGAGGGATGCCCGGATGAGGCTCAGAAGGGCGGAAGGGTCGGCCGGAGCGGGGTGGGGCTCAACAGCCGGAACAGCGACAGCTACAGCGAGCGCGGGCGGCACCGAGGGACCCGGCGGTGCGGGTCGGGGTGAGTGCCGAGTTCGCGAGCATGCCCACAAGGCAATCGGTTCACACCCTCTCTGTCAACTTGGCGCCCGGTATGTGGGATGTGGTTCACCTCATCCGGTTCATCTGCCGGCTGAAAGGTTTGTTCTCGCCTCGACCGGGACACACGGGGGCTCAACCGGGTACGCAAGCGTCGTTGCGATCCCGTGATCCGACTGTGATCCGGTTCGCTTCGGCCTGCGGGTCGGAACGGGATCGAAGTCCGGGGCGTCCTCCTCGGTGCAGGCTCGGCGCAGGCGCTGCGCGGGGGCGGACTCCCTCCCGGGCCTCGTCTGCGTGTCAGGGTTTATGCCGATTAGCACACTTTCCGCATGGCCTTGGTTCCGCAGAGTGAATAAGGGGCCCAATAGCAGATCTCGGCTTGACTCGCCCGGAGCACCACACTTGTAATTTCACTCGTGTCGTTCAGCCGGTATCGGTAACGGCTGCATCACGGGGACGCGGAAAGACAGACGAGGGGCGCACATGACCGAGCTGCTGCAGCAACTGCTGGTCGACGACGCGGACGAGGAACTCGGCTGGCAGGAGCGCGCGCTGTGCGCCCAGACCGACCCGGAGTCCTTCTTCCCGGAGAAGGGCGGCTCGACCCGCGAGGCCAAGAAGGTCTGCCTCGCCTGCGAGGTGCGCTCCGAGTGCCTGGAGTACGCCCTCGCCAACGACGAGCGCTTCGGCATCTGGGGCGGCCTGTCCGAGCGGGAGCGCCGTCGCCTGAAGAAGGCCGCCGTCTGAACCGCCGTCCGGCTCTTCGTTTCTCATCGGCCTTCAGTACGGCGCTCACCCGCACGGCGTTCACCAACAGCCCGTCGCCCGGGGTTGTCCACAGGCGGCGGGCCGCCGTCGTGGCCAGCCGATAGTGTGGTCGCTCGTCCGAGACGTCCCGCGGCCCCCACGAGCCACGGGCGTCCAACCGCAGTCCACCGAACCGGGGCCCGTACCTCGATGTCCGTGCACAGCCATACGGCAGGCCATCACGACGCCGCCGCGACAGCGGTGTCCGACCCCTCCCGTTCGTCGGCGTCCGACCCGACCCGCCCAGCGGTGTCCGACCCGACCCGCCCGCCCGAGTTCCCGCGCCACGTCGTCACCGCGGTGCTCGTCGCCCACGACGGCGCCCGCTGGCTGCCCGACGCGCTCGCCGGGCTGCTCGGCCAGGAGCGCCCCGTGCAGTACGCCGTGGCCGCCGACACCGGCAGCGCGGACGACTCCGCCCAGTTGCTCACCGACGCCCTCGGCCCCGACCGCGTCCTGCACCTGGCCCGGCGCACCGGCTTCGGCCAGGCCGTCGACGAGGCCGGCCGCATCGCGCCCGTCCTCACCCCGGACGAACTGCCGTACCTGAAGCGGCCCAGCGGCTGGGACCCCGTCACCCGCACCTGGCGCGACGACGCCTACGACCTGCCCGAACTCCCCTACGGGGAGCCGGTGCAGTGGCTGTGGCTGCTGCACGACGACTGCGCCCCCGAGCCCGGCGCCCTCGCCGAACTGCTGCGCGTGGTCGAGCACGAGCACGAGATGGGCCGCGAGGTCGCCGTCGTCGGCCCCAAACTGCGCGGCTGGTACGACCGGCGGCAACTGCTGGAAGTCGGCGTCACCATCGCCAACTCCGGCCGCCGCTGGACCGGTCTGGAACGCCGCGAGCAGGACCAGGGGCAGCACGACCACGTCCGCCCGGTGCTGGCGGTGTCCACCGCCGGCATGCTGATCCGCCGCGACGTCTTCGACCAACTCGGCGGATTCGACCGGCACCTGCCCCTCATGCGCGACGACGTCGACCTGTGCTGGCGCGCCCAGGCGGCCGGCCACCGCGTCCTCGTCGCCCCCGAGGCCGTCGTACGGCATGCCGAGGCCGCCTCCCGCGAGCGGCGCACCGTCGACTGCGCGGGCCGCACCTCCGCCTCCCCGCACAAGGTGGACAAGGCCGGCGCCGTCTACACCCTCCTCGTCAACACCCGTACCGCCGCGCTGCCCTGGGTGCTGCTGCGGGTCGTGCTCGGCACGCTGCTGCGGACCGTCGCCTACCTCGTGGGCAAGGTGCCCGGACAGGCCCTCGACGAGATCAGCGGCCTGCTGGCCGTGCTGCTGCGGCCCGGGCGGATCGTCGCCGGACGGCGCCGCCGCGGCCGCCCTCAGGTCGAACGGGCCGAGCTGCGGCCGCTGTTCCCGCCGCCCGGCGCCACCGTGCGCGCCACCGTCGAGCAGGTCGCGGGCAACCTCGTCGGCCGCTCCGACCCCGAGGTGTCCTCCGCCGGACGGCACGGCGGCGCCCTGGAGTCCGGACCCGGCGGCGACGACGCCGACTTCCTGGAGATCGAGCAGTTCGCCCGCCTCAAGCGCATCGCCCGCAAACCCGGCCCGGTGCTCTTCCTGACGCTGCTGGCGATCTCCCTCGTCGCCTGCCGCGGCCTGCTCGCCGGCGGCGCCCTCGCCGGCGGCGCCCTGCTGCCCGCCCCGGCCGGCTCCGGCGACCTGTGGGCGCGCTACCTGGACGCCTGGCACCCGGTGGGCGCCGGCGGCACCGCGTCCGCGCCGCCGTACCTGGCGCTGGTCGCGCTGCTGGCCTCCCTGCTGTTCGGCTCCACCGGACTCGCCGTCACGCTGCTGCTGGTGTTCTCGGTGCCGCTGGCCGGCTGCACCGCCTACTTCGCCTCCCGCCCGCTCGTCCCCTCGCGGCTGCTGCGCGCGTGGGCGGCCGTCGGCTACGCCTTCCTGCCCGCCGTCACCGGCGCGCTGGCCGGCGGCCGGATCGGCACCGCCGTCCTGGCTGTGCTGCTGCCGCTGCTGGCACGCGCGGGCGTGGCGGCGAGCGGCCTGGCCGGCCCCTCCGGAAACCCCGGCAGTTGGCGGGCCACCTGGGCGTACGCGCTGCTGCTGACCGTCACCACCGCGTTCACGCCCATCGTGTGGCCCGTCGCGCTGGTCCTCGGCCTCGCCCTGCTCGCCGTGCGCCGCCGCGACCTCGCCGCGCACGGGCTGCGCCTGCTGGCCCAGGTGGGCACGCCGCTGCTGGTGCTCGCGCCCTGGTCGCTGACGCTGCTGCCGTTCGGCTTCTTCACCGAGGCCGGGCTCGACCTGCGCACGCCGCCCGCCTCCGCCCTCGACCTGCTCGGCGCCGGCCCGGGCGGCCCCGGCACGGTGCACGGGCTGACGCTCATCGGCATCGTCCTGGCCGCGCTCGCCGCCCTACTGCGTTCCGAACGCCGCACGGCCATCCGCACGGCCTGGGTGATCACCCTGGTCGGCTACGTCTTCGCGGTCCTGGCCAACCGCTCCGCCTGGGCCGGCCCCGCCACCCTCGTCTACGGCCTCGCCCTGCTGGCCGCCGCCGTCCTCGGCGCCGACGGGGCACGCGCGCGCGTGGCCGAGCAGAGCTTCGGCTGGCGCCAGCCCGTCGCCGCGCTGATCGCCCTCGCCTGCGCCGCCGGCCCGCTGCTCGCCGCCGCCGGCTGGATGATCCGCGGCGCCGACGGACCGCTGGAGCGGCGCGACCCGGCCCAGGTGCCCGCGTTCGTCGCCGAGGACAGCAGCACCCGCGACCGGGCCCGCACCCTCGTCCTGGACGGCGAATCCACCGCCCGCGTCGACTACATGCTCGTCCGCGGCTCCGGCACCCGCATGGGCGACGCCGAACTCGCCGCCGCGAGCGGCGACAACACCCGGCTCGACCAGGTCGTCGCCCACCTGGTGGCCGGCTCCGGCGCCGACCAGGCCGCGCAGCTCGGCGGCTTCGCCGTGCGCTACGTCCTCCTCCACAAGGGCGCCCCCCGCGAGATCAGCCGCGTCCTGGACGCCACGCCCGGCCTGACCCGGCTCAGCCAGCAGGACGGCACCGCCCTGTGGCGCGTGGAACGCGAGGTCTCCCGCGCCGCCATCGTCACCAAGGGCGGCCGGCCCCGGCCCGTCGCCGCCGGCCCCGTCGACATCCACACCACCGTCCCCGCCGGCGGCACCGGCCGCGTCCTGCGCCTGGCCGACGCCGCCGCCGAGGGCTGGACGGCCACCCTGGACGGCAGACCGCTCACTCCCACCACCGTCGACGGGTGGGCGCAGGGCTTCGAACTGCCCGCCTCCGGCGGGAAGCTGGACGTCACCTACGACGACCCCGTCGGCCACACCGCCTGGCTGTGGCTCCAGGGCGCGCTCGCCGTCGTCCTCGTCGTCCTGGCCCTGCCCGGCCGGCGCCGCGACGTCGACGACGACCTGCCCGAGCAGCAGCCCCTGCCCGCCCAGGCCGTCGCGGGCGAAGGCCGCCGCGCCCGCCGCCTGCGCGCCCAGGCGGAGGCCGAGGCACCCGCCGGGGACCCGGAGCCTGCCGGGGGCCCAGAGCCCGCCGGGGACCCGGAACCCGCCCCTGCCGTCGTCCCGCATCAGCCCGCCTACGACCAGTGGCCCGACCCGGCCGGCCACCCGGACGCCGCGTACGCGCCCTACGGCGGTGGGCAGTACCAGGAGCAGTACCGGGACGCGCCCGCCGGCTACCACCCGGCGGACCCGTATGGCGGGACGTACCAGGCCGACCCCTACCAGGGCGGCCCGTACGACCAGGGCGGCCAGTACGACCCGTACGCGTACGGGGGCGGAACGCCGCAGGCCACCCCCTACGACCAGACCTACCAGCAGGGCTACGACACCGCGTACGACCCGGCGCAGCCGCACCCCCACGGCAGCGGCGGTGAGCACCCCGACGGGAGCCAGCAGTGAACCGCACCACCCTGTCCGTCCTCGCCGCCGCGGCCGCGCTCGCCGCGGTGACCGGCCTCGCCGCGCTGACCACCCCGGCGGCCTCCGGCGACGACACCGGGCAGGCCGCGGCCCGCCTGCCCGTGGAGCGCACCAGTCTGGTCTGCCCGGCCCCCAGCACCTCCGACATCGCCGACACCTCGTACACGTCGTTCACCCCCGTCACCCGCGGCACCGGCAGCGGCGGCACCGCCCGGCTCCGGGCCGCCACCGAGACGGGCACCGAGACGGGCGGGAGCGGCGCGGGCGACACCGGAGCCGGCAAGGACGGCAAGGACGGCAAGGGGAGCGGGGAGAGCGGCGGCAGGACGGCCGCCGTGCCCGCCCTCCAGCCGAAGCAGCCCGGTACGCCGGTCACCGACGACACCTCCGGCGGGGACGCGCCCGCCCTCATCGGCACCGCCGACGGGAGGCTCGCGCCCGGCTGGACCGTGCAGGAGACCACCGACACCGCCGCCGGCACCGGACGCGGGCTGCTCGGCGTCACCTGCGCCGCGCCGGACACCGAGTTCTGGTTCCCGGGCGCCGGCACGGCCGCCGGCCGCAGCGACTACCTGCACCTGACCAACCCCGACGACTCCGCCGCCGTCGTCGACGTCAAGCTCTACGGCAAGGACGGCGCGCTGAAGTCCACGCTGGGCGACGGCATCACCGTCGCCCCGCACGCCGCCGAGCGGATCCTGCTGTCCACCCTCACCGACGAGCAGCAGGACGACCTCACCGTGCACGTCAGCGCGCGCAGCGGCCGGGTCGGCGCCGCCGTGCAGTCCCTGGACGACAGGCTCGGCGGCGACTGGCTGGCCGCCTCCGCCGACCCGGCGAGCAGCCTGGTGCTGCCGGGCATCCCCAAGGACGCCACGTCCGTCCGCCTCATCGCCTTCACCCCGGCCGACGCCGACGCCGACCTCAAGGTCCGCCTCGCCTCGCCGTCCGGCCCGATCACCCCCGCCGGGCACGAGACGCTGCACGTCAAGGGCGGCACCACCACCGCCGTCGACCTCGGCGACATCACCCGGGGCGAGGCCGGCTCCCTCGTGCTCACGCCCACCGACCGGTCCGTGCCCGTCGTCGCCGCCCTGCGCGTCGTGCGCGGCAAGGCCGGCAAGCAGGAGACCGCCTTCATCCCCGCCACCCGCGCCGTCGGCACCCGTGCGACGTCCGCCGGCAACAGCGCCAAGGGCTCCACCCTCTCCCTCGCCGCCCTGAACCCGGACCCGGGCACCGGGGGAGGAACCGCCACCGTCAAGGTCACCGCCTCCGCGGGCAGCGAGGGCGGCACGCCGGTGTCGAAGACGTACACGATCAAGGCCGGCACGACCGAGGACCTCACCCCGCCCGTCCCGGCCGGTCTGAAAGGCACCTACGCCCTCACCGTCGAGCACCTCTCCGGCGTCCCCGTCTACGCCGCCCGTACCCTCGCCGTCACCGAGGGCGGCGTGCCCGCGTTCACCGTCCAGACGCTCCCGGACGACCGGGGGACGGTGACGGTGCCCAAGGCCGAGGAGGATCTGTCGGTGCTGCAGAGGTAGCGGTGGTGGCGGTCGCCGGGGCCGGCGGTCGCTGGGGCGCGGGGCCGGTCCCGGTGTGCACGGGCCGACCCGGCGTGCTTGGGGCGGTCCCGACGTGCGTGGGTCGGTCCCGGCGTGCGTGGGTCGGTCCCGGCGTGCGTGGGGCAACGTACGTGGGTCGGTCCCGATACGCGTGGGCAGGCCACCGCGTACGGTGGGCCGGCCACTGCGTACGGTGGGGTGCTCAGTCCTCCCCGTAGCGGGGATCCACCGTCTCGGGGGTCAGCCCGAGCAGCTCCGCCACCTGCTCGACGACGACCTCGTGCACGAGCGCGGCCCGCTCGTCGCGCCCCTTGGTGCGGATCTCCACGGGCCGCCGGTAGACCACGACCCGCGCCGGCCGCCCGTCGCGCGCGGGCACCGTGCCGCCCAGCGGCACCGCCTCGTCGCTCCACCCGCCGGTCCCGTCCAGCCGCGGCACCTCCAGGACGAGGAAGTCGATGTCGGCGAGTTGCGGCCAGCGCCTCTCCAGCCGTTCCACGGAGTCCTGAACCAGGTCGGCGAACGCCTCCGCGCGGCTGGCGGCGAGCGGCACCTGCGGCGGCGCGATCGGTCCGCGCATGCCCCGCCCGTGACGATCACGACGACGGGGCCCGGGGCCGGCGGCACGGGGCGGTACACGGTTGTCCATCACTGGTGAAGGGTAGTCCTCGGCGGGGCCGTGCGCCCGGCCCTCGGGCGGTGTCGCGGGATGTCGGCACATGACCGTTCCAGCAAGGGTCGGACTCGATTCCGTATCTCTCCAAGACCGTTGATCTCAAGCCAATTGGCGTTGTTTGTACCAACTGATGACCGGACCGGAATCCCCGCTTCCCCACGAAGTCCGGCGTCCGCGCAGGTCAGCGAGGCAGGCCCGGGAACGGTGTGGGGCGTTTCACAGCACGACACGGTGGAGTGACCTGGTGAAGAGTCGTCGCGGCCCGCTCAAGAGTGCGGTACCGTCCAACGTCGTGAGCCCTGTACGTCGCTGTTCGCGCACCGCCTGCGGCCGCCCCGCCGTCGCGACGCTGACGTACGTCTACGCCGACTCGACGGCGGTTCTCGGCCCTCTCGCCACCTACGCCGAACCCCACTGCTACGACCTGTGCGCCGAGCACTCCGAGCGCCTCACCGCACCCCGCGGCTGGGAGGTCGTA
The DNA here is from genome assembly GCF_014651135.1 of Streptomyces echinoruber. Classification (GTDB taxonomy): domain Bacteria; phylum Actinomycetota; class Actinomycetes; order Streptomycetales; family Streptomycetaceae; genus Streptomyces; species Streptomyces echinoruber. Next base: position 12,484 of record NZ_BMWH01000018.1, on the reverse strand, counting down.
CGGCTCCTCGACGGCTCCGCCCCCGCCCGGCCCAGCGGCGACGACCTGGAGGCGCTCGCCAACGCCGTGCGCGAGGCGGCCCGCCCGCAGCAGCGCGCGGCCCAGGCCGGTGGCGGCGGCCGCGCCGCCGACCCCATGGAGGTCGCCCGCCGCGGCCACCTGCGGGTGCTGCGCTCGCCGGACAACTGACCGCCCCACCCGCCCCCGGGCTGAACCGGGACCCGTAACTCCGGCGCACTCCGCGAAGCAGTGGTCCTGGAAGCAGTAGTCCTGGAAGCAGTGGTCCCGGTCCAGATCCGCGGGCAGCCCCGGCTGCCGCGGGCGCCGGCCCGGCCGTTCCCGGGTCAGTGCACCGGACGCCGGGCGGTCGCCCAGGACGAAGTGCGCCGGCCGGCCGAAGCGGGCGCGGGCCTCCTCGGGCGGCAGGCCGGTGACCGGCAGGCCGGTGACCGGCAGGCCCAGGCGCCGCTCGATCACCTCGGCGATCTCCCGATCACCTCGGCGATCGCCCGCACACTTCGGCGATCTTCCGCAACGGCACCCCGCGTCGTCGACGGCGTCCGGCGGTTCGCGGACGACGGCACTGCCGGCGAAACCGGTGGCACCGGTGGCGAACACACGCAGGACGACTCGCCTCGGCAGGAGGACGGGAGGAGGCCGGGACGTGAAGTCCCGGACCGGAAACGGTGGTTCCACGGTGCGCGCGGCGGGCGCCGCCGGTCCGGGACCTGTTCCGCACCACGCGATACGCCTCCGGCATCACCGCAGCTCACCCTGCGGCCGCCGGCCCGCACCGGTATCGGCGCGGGCCGGCGGCGACTACAGTCGAACCGTGCCCGACTCGCCCCCGTCGGCGAGGCCGTGGCCATCGCCCCGGCGGCTGTCCGCTCCGGACAGCCCCGCCCCGATCTGACCACGGTGCCCCTGGATCCCTGGACGGCGTCGAACCCGCCCGCGTCGTCCTCGCGACCCGCGCGGGCGACCGGGGCCCGCTCCTGGACGACCTGTGCGTATGGGCCCGGCGACTCGCGGGCACGAGTGATCCGGCTGCCGGACCGGCCCGGGGACGCCGTCGGGGCACACCGTCCACGGCCGGCCGGGACGGGTAGTTTGAGGTGACCGACAGGACTTCCAGGAGGGTTGGCCGTGGCTGCTGATCTGTCTCAGATCGTGAAGGCGTACGACGTCCGCGGAGTGGTCCCCGACCAGTGGGACGAGTCGCTGGCCGAGCTCTTCGGGGCCGCGTTCGCCCAGGTGACCGGTGCGGACGCGATCGTGATCGGACACGACATGCGGCCCTCGTCGCCGGGCCTGGCGCGCGCCTTCGGGCGCGGCGCGGCCGCGCGGGGCGCCGACGTCACCGAGATCGGGCTGTGCTCGACCGACCAGCTGTACTACGCGTCGGGCGCTCTGAACCTGCCGGGCGCGATGTTCACCGCCTCGCACAATCCGGCGAAGTACAACGGCATCAAGATGTGCCGCGCCGGAGCCGCCCCGGTCGGCCAGGACTCGGGGCTGGCCGACATCCGCGCCCTGGTCGAGCGGTGGCTCGACGAGGGGGCGCCGCAGCCGGTGGAGACGCCGGGAACCATCACGCAGCGCGACACGCTGCAGGACTACGCGGCCCACCTGCGCTCCCTCGTCGACCTGACCTCCATCCGCCCCCTGAAGGTCGTCGTGGACGCGGGCAACGGCATGGGCGGCCACACGGTGCCCACCGTCCTGGCCGGCCTGCCCATCGAACTCGTCCCGATGTACTTCGAACTGGACGGCACCTTCCCCCACCACGAGGCCAACCCCCTCGACCCCGCCAACATCGTCGACCTGCAGAAGCGGGTCCGCGAGGAGGGCGCCGACATCGGCATCGCCTTCGACGGCGACGCCGACCGCTGCTTCGTCGTCGACGAGAACGGCGCCCCCGTCCCGCCGTCCGCGATCACCGCCCTCGTCGCCTCCCGCGAGCTCGCCAAGCACGGCGGCAAGGGCACGATCATCCACAACCTCATCACCTCCTGGTCCGTGCCGGAGGTGGTGAAGGAGAACGGCGGCACCCCCGTCCGCACCCGCGTCGGCCACTCCTTCATCAAGGCCGAGATGGCCCGCACCGGCGCCATCTTCGGCGGCGAGCACTCCGCCCACTACTACTTCCGCGACTTCTGGAACGCCGACACCGGCATGCTCGCCGCCCTCCACGTCCTCGCCGCCCTCGGCGGCCAGGACGGCCCGCTGTCCGCCCTCGTCGCGCAGTACGACCGCTACGCCGCCTCCGGCGAGATCAACTCCACCGTCGACGACCAGGCCGGCCGCCTCGCCGCCCTCAAGGCCGCCTTCGAGGGCCGGGAGGGCGTCACCCTCGACGAACTCGACGGCCTCACCGTCACCGCCGCCGACTGGTGGTTCAACGTCCGCCCCTCCAACACCGAGCCCCTGCTGCGCCTCAACGCGGAGGCGCGTGACGAGGAGACCGTGACCAGGATCAGGGACGAGGTGCTGGGCATCATCCGCGGCTGACGCTTCCGCTCCGGCGAGGTCTCCGCTCCGGCGAGGTCTCTGCTCCGGAGACTCCAGGGGCCCCGGGGGCTCCAGGGGCTCCGGCGGGGGCTGCCGTGCACCGGCCTCCGGGCGATGCCCGGGGCGCGGGGCGGAGCCCTCGCCGGGCCCGGGCCCTCGCCGGTCCGGGCGGAGCCCCACTCGGGGGCTTGGGCGGAAGCCCGTGACGGCCGTTCCGCAGCGGCTCCACAGCCGCTGCGCGGCCACTCCGCGGTCACTTCGCGGCCACTCCGCGACCGGTCGAGCCGGGCGGACGGGAAGCCCACTCCCGTCCTCCCCGGCGGTACCCTGACCAGGCACGTCACTCCACACCCGTACCGTCGTCCCCGAAGGGAACCCCCATGCCGCTCGAAGCCGGCCTCCTGGAGATCCTCGCCTGCCCCGCCTGCCACGCCCCCCTCGAGGAGCAGGGCGACGAGCTGATCTGCACGGGCCGGGACTGCGGCCTGGCGTACCCGGTCCGCGACGGCATCCCCGTCCTCCTCGTCGACGAGGCCCGCCGCCCCGCGTAACCCCCTGCCGGGACCACCCGGCGACCGGAGCCGATCGGAGGCTGCCGCATGCTCGACGAACCGCTGCTCGACGACCCCGAGGCCCTCGCCCGAGCCGACCGCCGAGGCCTGCTGCGCGGCGCCGCCGAGGCCGGTGCCCGCGTCCGCACCGCCGTTCGGCACGCCGCGGAGGCGGGCGTCACCGACCTCAAGCCCGACGGCCGCCCCCGCGCCGTCCTGATCGCCGGCCCCGGAGCCGCCGCCACCCACGCCGCCGACCTCCTCGGCACCCTCGCCGGCGCCGGCAGCCCCGTCATCCGCCTGGCCCCGACCGGGGTCGCCCCGGCCGCCGGCGCCCTGCGCTGGGAGCTCCCGGGCTGGGTCGGCGCCGTGGATCTGCTGCTGATCGCCACCCCGGACGGCACGGAACCGAGCCTGTCGCTGCTGGCCGAGCAGGCCTACCGCCGCGGTTGCAGCGTCGTCGCCGTGGCCCCCGTCCGCACCCCGCTCCAGGAGGCGGTCACGGGCGCCCACGGCCTGTTCGTACCGATGGCCACGGCTCCGTACGACCAGGAGGAGCCCCTCGCGGCCTCGTCCCCCGGCGTGCTGTGGGCGCTGCTGACACCGTTGCTGGTGCTCCTGGACAAGATCGGCCTGCTCGCGGCCCCGCGGGACGCCCTGGAGAAGGTCGCCGACCGGCTGGACCACGTCGCCGAGCGCTGCGGCCCGGCGATCGCGACCTACAGCAACCCGGCCAAGACGCTGGCCGCCGAACTCGCCGACGCGCTGCCGCTCGTCTGGACGGAGGGCACCTCGGCCGGTCCGGCCGGCCGCCGGTTCGCCGCCGCGCTGGCGGAGTTGTCGGGCGCACCGGCGATGGTGGCGGAACTGCCCGAGGCGCTCGCCGCGCACAGCGCCCTGCTGGCCGGCCCGCTCGCCGCCCGCGCCGACCCGGACGACTTCTTCCGCGACCGCGTGGAGGAGCCGCCCGCGCTGCACGCGCGTGTGGTGCTGCTGCGCGACCGCCCGATCGGGGGCATCACCGCCGCGCCCGCCGCCCGCGACCTGGCCCTGAGCCACGACACGCCGATCAGCGAACTGGAGCCGGAGCCGGGTGACGAGATCGAGACGCTGGCGGAACTGATCGCCACCACGGATTTCGCCGCCGTTTACCTGTCCCTCGCCTCGACGACGTGACATAGACCCGACCGCCATCGCCGGGCCCGGCCACCGGCCCCGCCATCGGGCGGCGGCTCCCGGACGGAGAGCCCGGGCAGCACGCCGGTCCCGGTTCCGGTCCTGGTCCCGGTCCCGAGGTCGGCCCGGTCCCGAGATCAGCCCGGCCCCGTGACCGGCCCGGCCCCGTGACCGGTCCGGTCCCGAGGCCGGCCCGGCCGTAACGACGACCCGCAGAAAGAACCCCACCCCGCATGGACCCCCTCGACAACACCATCCGCCCCTACGCCTGGGGTTCCCCGACCGCCATCCCGCACCTGCTCGGCGTCGAGCCGAGCGGCGAACCGCAGGCCGAGATGTGGATGGGCGCCCACCCGGGCGCGCCCTCGCGCACGCCCCGCGGCACGCTGCTGGAGGTCATCGAGGCGGACCCCGAGCGCGAGCTGGGCGCACCGGCGGTGGCGAAGTTCGGCCCGCGGCTGCCGTTCCTGCTGAAGATCCTCGCCGCGGCCGCCCCGCTCTCCCTCCAGGTCCACCCGGACCTGGACCAGGCCCGGGCGGGCTACGCGGACGAGGAACGCCGCGGCATCCCCGTGAACGCCCCGCACCGCAACTACAAGGACGCCAACCACAAGCCCGAACTCATCTGCGCGCTCACCGAGTTCGACGGCCTGTGCGGCTTCCGCGCCCCGGCCCGGGCCGCCGACCTGTTCGAGGGCCTCGGCGTCGGCTCCCTCAAGCCCTACGTCGACCTGCTGCGCGCCCACCCCGAGGACGCGGCGCTGCGCGAGGTGCTCACCGCGCTGCTCACCGCCGACCGCGCGGAGACGGCCCGCAGCGTCACCGAGGCCGCGGCCGCCTGCGCCCGCCTCGGCGGCCCCTACGAGCCGTACGCCGCCCTCGCCCGCCACTACCCGGGCGACCCGGGCGTGCTGGCCGCGATGCTGCTCCACCACGTCCGGCTGCGGCCCGGCGAGGCCCTGTTCCTCGGCGCCGGCGTCCCGCACGCCTACCTCGGCGGCCTCGGCGTGGAGATCATGGCCAACTCCGACAATGTGCTGCGCTGCGGCCTGACCCCGAAGCACGTCGACGTGCCCGAACTGCTGCGCGTCGTCCGCTTCGAGCCGGGCGACCCGGGCGTGCTGCGCCCGGAGGCCTCCCCGGACGGCGAGGAGGTCTACGAGACCCCGATCGACGAGTTCCGCCTCTCCCGCCACGTCCTGTCCGAGGGCGCCCCCGCCCGCGACCTGACCCTGCCCACCCCGCAGATCCTGCTGTGCACCGCCGGCACCGTGCGGGCGGGCGAGTACGAGCTCACCCCGGGCCGGTCCGTGTTCGTCCCGGCGGACGAGAAGGCCGGCGTCTCCGGCGCCGGCACGGTCTTCCGGGCCACGGTCGTCGTCTGACGCGCATGACCGCCCCGGTGGCGGTCACCTGACGTACGGCGGCGGCCGCCCGAGGTCCGGCGGTGGCGGTCGCCCGAGGTACGGCGGTGACGGTCGCCCGGGATACGGCGGTGGTGGTGACCGGGCGTACCGCCGCCGGACCGGGCTGCAACAATGGCCCACCGGCAAAGGACGGGCAAAGCCGCCGGGCGGGCACGGCCCCGGGCGGCGGCCCACGAACGAGGGCGAAGGGACAACGCGGACACATGAGCGCGTCAGGCGGCACCAAGGCGATCGTGGCGGCACTCGGCGCCAACCTCGCGATCGCGGCATCCAAGTTCGTCGCGTTCGCCTTCAGCGGTTCGTCGTCGATGCTCGCCGAGGGCGTCCACTCGATAGCCGACTCCGGCAACCAGTTCCTGCTCCTCGTCGGCGGCAAGCGCGCCCGGCGCGAAGCCACCCCGCAGCACCCCTTCGGCTACGGCCGCGAGCGGTTCATCTACGCCTTCCTCGTCTCGATCGTGCTGTTCACGATCGGCGGCATGTTCGCCATCTACGAGGGCTACGAGAAGATCCGGCACCCGCACGAGCTGGAGCACTGGTACTGGCCGGTCGGAGTCCTGGTCTTCGCGATCCTCGCCGAGGGTTTCTCCTTCCGTACGGCCATCAAGGAGTCCAACGAGCTGCGCGGCTCGCTGTCCTGGGCGCAGTTCGTCCGCCGCGCCAAGGCCCCCGAGCTGCCGGTCGTCCTGCTGGAGGACTTCGGCGCCCTGATCGGCCTGCTGCTCGCCCTCTTCGGCGTCGGCCTGTCGCTGCTGACCGGCGACGGGATCTGGGACGGCATCGGCACCGTCATGATCGGCGTCCTGCTGGTGCTGATCGCCCTGGTCCTGGCCGCCGAGACGAAGTCGCTGCTGCTGGGCGAGGCCGCCGGCGCCGAGGAGATCGGCAGGATCGAGGCCGCCCTCGTCGACGGCCGCACGGTCACCGGCATCATCCACATGCGCACCCTCCACCTCGGCCCCGAGGAGCTGCTGATAGCCGCCAAGATCGCCGTCCGGCACGACGACACGGCCGCCGAGGTCGCCGCCGCCATCAACGACGCCGAGGCCCGCGTCCGCGCCGCCGTGCCCATCGCCCGCGTGATCTACCTCGAGCCCGACATCTACAGCGAGACCGAGGCCGCCAAGGGCCCCGACCCCGAGGCCACCCCGGGCGGCCCCGGCCCGGCTCCGCACGCCGCCGGCCACTGACCGGGGCACCGGCCCGTCCCGGCCACGCCGTCCCGGCCACGGCGCCGACCCGCGACCGGACGCCCGTGATCGGCTCGATGTGTTCGCCGTGTTCGCTGTGTTCGCCGGCGGACTGGGGACACCCGAGCCGTCCGGTGTAGCTTGGGACGGAGCCAGACGTCGCTGCTGATGGCGGTCGGGCGGTCCCGGACGGACCGGCCGAGGGAGAGAGGGCCTCCGACGGACTGCGCTGCGCGCACGTGGGCATGCCTGTGCCCTCTTCGGGCACCTCGGTGTCCTCACGGGCACCCGTGTGCCCACCGCCGCGCAGACCAGCCAGCCGAACACACCTCGACCCATCCGAGGAGCAGCCTCATATGACCACTGTCGACAACCGACAGGACTTCAAGGTCGCCGACCTGTCCCTGGCCGAGTTCGGCCGCAAGGAGATCACCCTGGCCGAGCACGAGATGCCCGGCCTCATGGCGATCCGCAAGGAGTACGCCGAGGTGCAGCCGCTGAAGGGTGCGCGCATCACCGGCTCGCTGCACATGACGGTGCAGACGGCGGTGCTCATCGAGACCCTGGTCGCGCTGGGCGCGCAGGTCCGCTGGGCCTCCTGCAACATCTTCTCCACCCAGGACCACGCCGCGGCCGCCATCGCCGTCGGCCCCCACGGCACCCCCGACAACCCGCAGGGCGTCCCGGTCTTCGCCTGGAAGGGCGAGACGCTCGAGGAGTACTGGTGGTGCACCGAGCAGGCCCTCACCTGGCCGGACAGCCCCACCGGCGGTCCGAACATGATCCTCGACGACGGCGGTGACGCCACCCTGCTGGTCCACAAGGGCGTCGAGTACGAGAAGGCGGGCGAGGTCCCCTCGCCGGACACCGCCGAGTCCGAGGAACACCGGGTCATCCTCGAGCTGCTGACCCGCACCCTGGCCGAGAACCCGCAGAAGTGGACCCAGCTCGCCTCGGAGATCCGCGGCGTGACGGAGGAGACCACGACCGGCGTCCACCGCCTGTACGAGATGCAGCGCGAGGGCACCCTCCTCTTCCCGGCGATCAACGTCAACGACTCCGTCACCAAGTCGAAGTTCGACAACAAGTACGGCTGCCGCCACTCGCTGATCGACGGCATCAACCGCGCCACCGACGTCCTCATCGGCGGCAAGACCGCCGTCGTGTGCGGCTACGGCGACGTGGGCAAGGGCTGCGCCGAGTCGCTGCGCGGCCAGGGGGCCCGGGTGATCATCACCGAGATCGACCCGATCTGCGCGCTGCAGGCCGCGATGGACGGCTACGAGGTCACCACCCTCGACGAGGTCGTCGACAAGGCGGACATCTTCATCACCGCCACCGGCAACCGCGACATCATCATGGCCAGCGACATGGCCAAGATGAAGCACCAGGCGATCGTCGGCAACATCGGCCACTTCGACAACGAGATCGACATGGCCGGCCTGGCGAAGGTGCCCGGCATCGTCAAGGAGGAGATCAAGCCGCAGGTCCACACCTGGACCTTCCCCGACGGCAAGAAGATCATCGTCCTGTCCGAGGGCCGCCTGCTCAACCTGGGCAACGCCACCGGTCACCCGTCGTTCGTGATGTCCAACTCCTTCGCGAACCAGACCATCGCCCAGATCGAGCTGTACACCAAGCCCGACGCCTACCCGACCGGCGTCTACACGCTGCCCAAGCACCTGGACGAGAAGGTCGCCCGCCTCCACCTGGACGCCCTCGGCGTCAAGCTGACCAAGCTGCGCCCGGAGCAGGCCGCCTACATCGGCGTCGACGTCGACGGCCCCTACAAGCCGGACCACTACCGCTACTGACCCGGCCCGAGCCGCCGCCCGCGGGAGCGGGTGGGCACGCCCGCGGCTCCACGGCCGCACCCGGCGCCCTCCCGCTCCCCGGCACCGGCTCGCTCGACAGCCTTCGCCCAGCAGTCTCCGGCCGGCGGTCTCCGAGGCAGGCCCCCGCACCCCCGTGGCGGGGGCCTGCCCCTTTGACCGATCCGGCAACCGGCGCGGACGGGCACTCCGCCGGCCCGCGCCGACAACCGCGCCGTCACCGCCCCGGCAGGCCGGACAGCCTCGTCACGACCCAGGACCCCCATGCCCCGCGGCCGCTATTCACTCCACGATCCGCACGATCACACCCCCCTCGCAGAAGAGCATTTCCAGTGCGCCCCCGGCCCCAGCGGCTGGCGCTACACGTCCCTGCTGACCACTCCCGCCGGCGAACACCGCGGCTCGGTCGACCTCACCCTGGACGACCTCGGCCGCCCCCTGCGCCTCGAACTCCACGCGGGAAGCTGGCAGGTGCGCGGCGCCGCCCTCGACGGCGTCACCTGGGTCCGCACCGACCCCACCGGCACCCATGCCACCGAAGGCAACGTGCGCGCCCACGCCTTCACCGGCACATCCCCCGCCTTCCTCATCGCCACCGCCCGTCTCCTGCGCCTCACCCCTTCCTCTCCCGCGACCCGCGTCCGCCTCGTCGCCTTCACGGACCCAGTCCTCGCCCCGCGCACCGTGGACCAGTCCTGGGCGCTGGTGACCAGAGAAGCACACGCCACTGACAGCGGCCCCCTGATCGTGGACGAGTACCAGGTCACAGCCCTGGACACGGGCGAGCAGCACACCGTGCACCTCGCCGGGGACGTGGTCCTGGCCGCCCCCGGCCTCGAACTCGAGGACCTCGAATCCCCACCGTCCGTCTTTCCCTGACCCCCGCCTGCCCGCCCGACCGGCCCGCCTGTCCGGCCGACGGCCCGCCCTTCGGGCTGGCGCCCCGTTCTCAGGTCGGCGGCACGAACCCGGTGGCCGGCCGCTCGGCCTCGGCGGCGGCGGGCCGCTCGGACCCGGCGTCGCGGACGGGAGCCGGTGACGCCCCGGACGCGGGCGCCGGCACATCCGGCTCGGAGGCCGCCGTACCCGCCGTACCGGCCGCCCCACCCGGCGTCCGGGGCGACTGGTACGTCGGCGCCGGAGGCACGTCGCCGACGTGTCCCGCGACCCCACCGGGCGCGGCACCGGGCGCGGCACCGGGCGCGGCACCGGGCGCCACGCCACCGCCGAAGACCCCGGCGACTTCGCCGCCCGACACCGCCCCGCCACCGAAGGCTCGCCGCGCCTCCCGCGCCTGCCGCTCGTGCAGCACCGCCGCCAGATACATGGCCGGCGGCACGCCGTACGGCGGGGGCGTCCCCGTACGCGCCGCGAGATCCGTGGCGAGACGTTCCGCCATCGCCGAGCCGACCTGCGGATCCAGCTGACGCATACGGGTCAGGTACTGCCGGACGGCGAGCCACAGACCGTCGGGCACCGCCGACAGGTCGAGCCCGGAGAACCGCCCGGCCAGCCATGGCGGCGGCGGAGGCACGAAACCCGCCTGACCCGCGGGCACCCGCTCACGCACCACGAGCGTGCCCGCGAACACGTCCCCGAGCCGCCGCCCCCGGGGCGAGACCAGCGAAGCGATACAGGCCACGACCCCGAACGTCAGCAGAAGCTCCACCACGCCCAGCGCCCCCCGCACCAGCGCGTGCCGGAACCGGATCGGCCCGCCGTCGTCCCGCACCACCCGCAGCCCGCACGCCACCTTCCCCAGCGACCGCCCGTGGCTGAGCGTCTCCACCGCGATCGGCCCACCCACCAGCACCAGCAGGAACGACGCGATCAGCAGCGCCATCTGCGCCGCCTCGTCCAGGGACGCGGTCGCCGCCACCAGAGCCACGGTCACGGCGACATAGACGACGACCGTCACCGCCAGATCGAGCAACACGGCCAGCGCCCTGCTGGGCAGCCTCGCCGGGCGCAGTTCCAGCGCCACCGCCTCACCCGTGACCAGCTCACTCACCTGCGCCGCCCTTCCCTGGCCTGCTCCGAGAACGGCCAGTCTGCCAAGCTGAGGGCCACACGCGCCGCAGTACGGCAGCAGACCCTTTCCCGACCCTTACGACGCGCAGCCGGCGAGCTGCCGAGGAGCAGGCACACGATGGACCTGGACGTCTTCGTCTCCGCCCACCGAGCCGAGTGGGACCGCCTCGACACCCTGCTCCACCGGCGCCGGCTCACCGGCGCGGAGGCCGACGAACTCATCGCCCTCTACCAGCGCACCGCCACCCACCTCTCCCTCATCCAGTCCAGCGCCCCCGACCCCCAGCTGACCGGACGGCTCAGCCAGCTCGTGGCCCGCGCGCGCAGCACCGTGACCGGCACCCGACGCGCCTCGTGGCGCGACGTCGCCCGCTTCCTCACCCACGGTTTCCCCGCCGCCGTCTACCGCACTCGCCGCTGGTGGATACCCACCGCCCTGCTGTCCACCGCGATCGCCGCACTCTTCGGCTGGTGGATCGGCACCCACCCCGAGGTGCAGTCCGCCATCGCCGCCCCCACCGAGCTGCGGCAGCTCACCCGCCCCGGCGGTGAGTACGAGACCTACTACTCCAGCCATCCGGCGGCCGCCTTCGCCGCCCAGGTCTGGACGAACAACGCCCGGGCCGCCGCGATGTGCCTGGTCCTCGGCGTCTTCCTCGGCCTGCCGGTCCTGTGGATCCTCTTCCAGAACGTGCTCAACCTCGGCATCGGCCTCGGCCTCATGTCCGCCGCCGGCCGCCTCGACACCTTCCTCGGCCTCGTCCTTCCCCACGGCCTGCTCGAACTGACCGCCGTCTTCGTCGCCGCGGGCACGGGTCTGCGCCTCGGCTGGACCCTCATCGACCCCGGCCCGCGCCCCCGCCGCACCGCCCTCGCCGAGGAGGGCCGCGTCGCGGTCGGCATGGCCATCGGCCTCGCCCTCGTCCTGTTCGTCTCCGGCGCCATCGAGGGCTTCGTCACTCCCTCCGGCCTGCCCACCTGGGCCCGCATCGGCATCGGTGTCCTGGCCGAGCTCGCCTTCCTCGCCTACGTCTACGTCCTGGGCGGCCGAGCCGCCCGGGCCGGGGACACGGGCGACGTCGACGAGGTTGAGCGCAGTGCCACGGCGCCGACGGCCGCCTGATGTGCGTCCGGGGGCCGTCGGCTGCTAATCTCCTCTTCGCCCCACGAGGCACCGTTGACACGGGTCGGGTGGGGAGGTAGATTTGAGCAGTTGCCTGGAGGTGGGTGTACCCCAGCGGGCGACCTCACATCTGTCGCTTCCTCGGAGCGAGCCCAGTGCCGATTCCGAAGAAGCCGCCCCGACGGACTCGGGAAAGAACGGCCGGCCAAACCGGCCCGGAAGTTCTGATAAAGTCGGGACCGCCGGAAGGGAAACGCGGAAGCGGAAACCCGGAAGGCGCCGAGGAAATCGGATCGGAAAGATCTGATAGAGTCGGAAACACCGAAGGGAAACGCCCGGAGGAAAGCCCGGGACCGAGGGGTCCGGGGTGAGTACGAAGGAAGCGGTTGTTCCTTGAGAACTCAACAGCGTGCCAAAAGTCAACGCCAGATATGTTGATGCCCCGTCCGCCGGACCGGCCTGTGTGCCGGGTCTGGTGGCGAGGTTCCTTTGAAACACACACAGCGAGGACGCTGGGAGCCGGGGGGACGATTCCTCCCTCCTGGTTCCGCTCTCGTGGTGGTTGCCCCGGATCGATCGGGGAAGGCATTCACGGAGAGTTTGATCCTGGCTCAGGACGAACGCTGGCGGCGTGCTTAACACA
>NZ_BMWH01000017.1 GCF_014651135.1 Streptomyces echinoruber | reverse complement strand
CGTCGCGGCAGGCCCGGGCCACGCGGACAGCGATTTCGCCACGATTGGCGATGAGCACCTTGCGCAGCATGACGCGAATACCTCCAGAAGACCGTGAGGCCGATCCCGCCCGCCGGGCGCGCGGGGTCCCGGACGGGGCGGGCGGTCGAGTCAGGAGCGGGTGGGGGACGCAGAGCGCACACCGCGGCCGTGTGGGGCGCGTCGGTACGTACGTCTGCGGGTGAGCACGCCTGGAGCAAGCACCGGGTACGCCTGGGGCGAGGAGGTTCCGTGCGGGCGTGCGGAGCGGGTGTGCGGAGACGGGCGGGTGGAGACGGGCGGGCGTCAGAGGGAGGCCGCCGCCGTGCCCGCCGAGGCGGTCTCGGTGCCGGTCTCGGTGCCGGTGCCGGTGCCGGTGTCGGTCTCGGTCTCGGCCGGTTCGGTGCCGGCCGGGCCGAGGGCGTCCACGGTGGCGGCGAGTTCGCCGACGGTTCCGGTGGTGAACGTGCGGGCGGTCGGCTCGGTCCTGCGGCACAGGCCGCCGAGCACGCGCCCCGGCCCGACCTCGACGTACCGCCGTACCCCCCGCCCGGCCAGCGTGCGCACCGTGCCGGTCCACCGCACGGGTGCCGTGAGCTGCCTGCGCAGTGCCGAGACGATCTCCTCGGCGCTGGTCAGCGCGGTGGCGGTGACGCTGGAGACCAGGGGCACCGAGGGGTCGCGGAAGTCCACCGCGGCCAGCGCCTCGGCGAACTCCGCCTCGATGTCCCGCATGAGCGAGCAGTGGAACGGTGCGCCCACCCCGAGCGGAACGACGCGCCGGGCACCCGCCCGCCGCGCCGCCTCGGCCACCGCCCGCACGGCCGCCGCCTGGCCCGAGACCACGGTCTGGGCGGGCTCGTTGTCGTTGGCCACCTCGACCACCTGGCCCGTCTCGGCGGCCGCCCGGGCGCACAGGTCCCGCACGGTGGGCAGGTCCAGGCCCACCACGGCCGCCATGGCCCCCGGCATCCGCTCGTTGACCCCGGCCATGAGCCGTCCGCGCAGTCGCACCAGGCGCAGGGCGTCCTGCCAGGACAGCACGCCGGCGCACACGGCGGCCGCGTACTCGCCGAGGCTGTGCCCGGCGACGACGTCGGGTTCGACGTCGTGGGTGCGCAGCACGTCGAGGACGACGATGCTGGTCAGGAAGACCGCCGGCTGCGTGACCGCGGTGTCGCGCAGGGCCTCGGCGGGCCCTTCGTGACACAGCCGGGACAGCGGAAAACCCAGCAGATCGTCGGCCGCGCGGTAGTAGGTGTCGACCAGGTCGGGGCGTCTGCGGACGAAGTCGGCGCCCATGCCGACGCGCTGCGAGCCCTGGCCGGGGAAGACGAACGCGGTGGATGTCATGTCCGGGTGCTTCCTCTGCGAAATACCGTGGGGGATACCGCCCGGGGAATTCCGGTCCGGCGGCCGGAGAAGTCGGCCGGTGCCTCAGAGCTTCACCGGCGCGGTCCGCCTCGTCAAGGCTGCGAAAGAGCCCGGCAAAGCTACGTCAGAGGACTGCAAAATCTGAAAGGGGAGGACAGCGGAAGGTCATAGGAGTGCAAGGTGCTTCTGTAATCCGTGCGGGGCATCGTATATCTTCTCGACCGGAGAAAAAATCCGTCGGCAACCGGCGCGCAACCGCCGGGAAACCACATGGTCTTTTCTTCGCCCCCCACAGTCCCCCCACAGTTCCGGACCGCCGGTCCCGATGGAAGGTGGATCCCCGTGCGCGTACTCCTCGTCGAAAGCGACCGTGAACTCGCCCGGTGCCTGACCGTCGGCCTGCGACGGCAGGGGTTCGCGGTGGACCACGTGACCACGGGAGCCGAGGCGCTGCGCTCCTGCCGGCAGGCCGACGTCGTGCTGCTGGACCTCGGCGTCCCCGACCTGCTGGGGCTGCGCCTGTGCCGCGACATCCGGGCCGTCGCCGGTGTGCCCGTGGTGGCGGTCAGCGCCGACCGCACGGAGGCCACCCGCGTCCGCGCGCTGCGCGCGGGTGCCGACGACTGCCTCGACAAACCCTTCGGGTTCCGCGAACTGGTCGCCCGCATGGAGGCGGTCACGCGCCGGGCGCGTTCCGCGCGGTCCCGTGACACGGCACCCGGGAGCGACGGTTCACCGGTCACGGTGGACGCGGTCGCCCGGAACGCCCGCGTCGGCGAGCGGCTCCTCTGCCTCACGGAGAAGGAGTTCGACCTCCTCCACCTGCTGGTGTCGCACGCGGGCACCGTGGTCTCACGGGAGGAGATCATGGCGCAGGTCTGGGGCGACGCCCGCAACCGGCGCAGCCGCACGGTGGACACCCATGTGGCCAGTCTGCGCCGGAAGTTGGGCGACGACCGGTGGATCGTCACGGTCCGCGGCGTGGGATTCCGCTTCACCTCGCCGGGCCGCCCCGCCCCGGTCCCCGCCGAGCCCGCCGTCGCCGCCGGATCCGCCGGACCCGTCGAATCTGTCGAGCCCGTCGAGCCCGTTGAATCCGTCGAGCCCGTTGAATCCGTCGAGCCCGTTGAATCCGTCGGGGTCGAACCCGCCGAACCGCCGGAACTTCCCGTCGCCCTGCGACCGCCCCGGCGCCGCCCGGCCGGCCGCGGCCCGGGCGGCCCGGCCACCGCGGAATCGCTCAGGGCGGTCCGCCCCGCGCCCCGGTTGCGCGACCATCGGCCTTCCCGCGAACGCCACTCGCGCCGGCCGCCGACCGCGCTGTGAGACCTCCGACGACGTACCGGGCGTGCGCGAAGGGGGAGTTCACCCGTGCCGGGCCAGATAGGCGTCCAGCGGTTCCAGCGCCCCCCACGCCTGGTCGAAGGAGTCCGTGAAATACCCCGCGAACCGCGCCCCTTCGACACGGAAGCCCGTCAACTGCTGGCGTCCGGCACCGGAGAAGGACAAGTAGGTGGCGGAGTCGTCCATGACGCCCATGTTGTGCCAGGCGCAGGCCGCGCTCCACGGCATCACCCGGGCCTCGTAGGCGTACACGTCCCGGGCCTCGGCCTGGTGCTCCTTCAGCCACTGCAGACTGGCGGCCTTGGGCACGCCCCCGTGCTCGGGGACGCCGATGATGCGCCGTACGCTGCCGCACTCGGCGGAGTGATCCCGGGCCCACTGCAGAACCGTGTCGTAGTAGGCGGACGCCTCGGCGGCTCCCCACTGCCCGGGGGGATGCAGGCGCACATAGGTGAGGCGGATCTCCCGCCGGGCCGCGCGGATGCCGTCGGCGGCGGCCCGGTAGAAGGCGGGCGGGTCCGGGTAGCACACCATCTCCACCCGCGAACTCCCGGCGAGGACACGGCCGAGGTCCGGTACGGCGCCCGAAGTCCCCGGCTCCCGCCGCACGTCCGGCACGCCCCGCTGCAGCGCGTCGAGTTCCGTCTTCGCCTCCCGCCACAACTGCCGCCACCGCCCCCAGTCGCCCCCCAGGGCGTCGACGAGACGCCGGATGACCGACTCACTGGCCAGGCGGCGCCCGTTGAGCACCTCGGAGACGGTCGCCGGACTGCACTGCGCCCGTGCGGCGATCGTCTTGATCTGCGGCTCGCCGGCCGTGATGCGCAGCCGGCGCAGCTCGGCGGCGAACCGCTGCACGGGCGGTGGAAACGGTGTGCGGTCGGGTGCCCATGTCTCCCCCTCGGCTCCGGTCGCCGGCCTCCGGCCCCGGATGTCGGCCGGACGACGGGGAGCCTCCCACCGGACCCGCCGAAACCGCCGGGCTTTACCGAAGTTCACCGAAGAAGTCCGAATGTTTTCCCGCCGGTGCGGTGCCCTTCGGCGGGGATCGGAGGAGCCGGGAATGCGTGGACCCGCGGCACGGAGAGGTGATCGGATGACCGGCACCCAGTAGGAACAACCCGAGAGAGGTGGGGCCCGTGCCGATCACCTTGAGGGCGGTGCTGCACCGCCACTACATGACCTTCCTGGCCGTCCTCGTGACCGCCATCATCCTGATCGCCACCGGCGGAGGCGTCTCGCAGGCCACCGCGGTCTGCCTCGACTGCACCCTCGGCGTGGCCGGCCTCCTGGCCGACTACGCCCTCGCGGCGCCGGCCCCGGCCGGTGGTGCCGCCCACCGCGGCGGACACGGCCGGCGCCATGCCCGCCGCATCCGCCGCGCCCGCCGCATCCGCCGCGCCCGCCGCATCCGACGTGCCCGCTGCGTCCGACGTGCCCGCCGGGTCCGGCGCCGGCCGTCGGCGCCGCGGCCCCGGACCGGCTGACCCGGCCCGCGGCGGTGGCCGGGGCGGGCGGCCCTCCTGGACGCCCGCCCCGGCACGCACGGCGATCAGTGGGAGGAATCCCGCTCCTGCCGCACCACGACGACCGGGCAGGCCGCGTGCTGGGCACAGCGCTGGCTGACCGACCCCAGCATCGCCCGGGCGAAGCCGCCTCGCCCGCGCCGGCCCACGACCAGGATCTCGGCCCCCTCCGACGCCCGGATCAGCACCTCCGAGGGATCGCCCTCGACCAGCCGCTGCCGCAGCTCGGCGGGGGACTCGTCCGGGAAGACGGTGCGCAGTTCCTCCGCGAAGCGCTCCCGGGCCTGCTCCAGGTCGAACTCCGGATCGATCGCCGGCCCGCTCCACCCGACGGCCGACGGGGTGTCCCAGGCGTGCACGGCCTCCACGACACCGCCGACCCGCTGGGCGTACCGTGCCGCCCAGCGCAGCGCCTCGTACGACGACGGGGACCCGTCCACACCCACGACCACCCGCCGTTCCGCCTCAGTGGATTGCATGGTCACCTCGCTCGGCAGTCGACGTCTCCCCGTGTCTGTCCGTGTCTCCCCGTTCACGGCGTCCACGCCGCCCGGTTCACGCATCCACGCTGCCCGTCCCGGCGGTACCGCGCCAGCCGGGGGACTCCGCGCGTGCCATTCCGCGTGCGGCACTCCGCGCGCCGGCCGCGTGTCCGCCGCCGCGGCCGGGCGGCGGCCCGAGCGGGCCAGGTCACGGCGCAGCCCGGGAGTGCGGTAGTGGCGGCGCAGGGCGTCGGTCAGCCGTCCACGGCCGATGTCGCCCAGGGCGTCGGTGCAGGCGCCGTGGAAGTCGGCGACGTGGCCGACGGTGGAGGAGGGGCTGCCGGTGGAGGAGGGGCTGCCGTCGTGGATCCGGGCGGCGGTGTCGGCCGGGGCCGGGCCGACCGTGGCCGGGCCAACTGTGGCCGAAGCGGCTGCGGCTGGGCCGACTATGGCCGAGGTGGTGACGCGACGACGGCCACCGGGCACCGCGCCTCCCCGACCAGGGCGCGCACCACGGACCCCGCCGGCCGGCCGGCGCGCCGTCCCACGACCACCAGGGCACTGCTCGGACAGGGGCGGAGCAGGGCCTGCACCGGCGTGAGCAGGACGACGTCCTCCACCACCGGCACCCGCGGGTACCGCGCGCGCCACGGCCGCAGCGCGTCGGCCAGCAGCTGCACCTCGTGGTCCTCCCACGTGGCACGGTCCTCCTCCGGTGCGGAGAAGGGCAGTCCGGCGGCACGGGCGGGAAGCGACCAGGCGTGCACCGCGCGCAGCCGCGAGCACCGCACCCGGGCGGCCCCGAAGGCGAAGCCGACGGCCTCGGCCGCCGGGTCGCGGGCGTCGACGCCGAGCGTGACCTCGTCCCGGTGGTGCTCGAAGCGGCCGGGACCGGACGGCACGACCACCACCGGACGGGTGGAGGCACCGACGACGGCGAGCACGGCCCGGTGCGGCACGGCGCCGTACGCGCTGTACGCGCCGCCCGTGCCGTACGCACCGTACGCGTCGTACGGTGCGTACGTGCCCTCCGTGTCGCCCCCGCCGTCGCCGGCCCCCGTGCCGACCACGACGATCTCGGCGTCCCGCGGCTCGTCCGGCGGGGCCGAGCCGTGGACCACGCGCAGCGGCAGACCGCGCCGCCGGGCCTCCCGCGTGGCCCACTCGACCGCGGCGGAGCTGCCGGCCGGCCCGTCGGCACGGGCGACGACGACCCGTTTCATGACGGTCTCCTTCCTCGGATTCCTCGACCCCTGCTCACCGGACCGAATTCACCGGGCCGGATCCACCGAGTCGGATGCTCCCGACCGGGTTCACCGGGCCGGATGCGCCGGACGGCACTCACCGGATCGGGCACACCGGGCGGGACTCACCGGGGAGGCGCACCGGGGGAGGCGCACCACGGGAGGCGTCCCGGAAGGCGGGTGTTCTCCCACCGTCCAGCCTGACGGAGGCGGCGGGGGCCGACCAGGAGAAGGCCAGGGCCGACCGGCCCATGCGCGTTCCCGGCGCCCCGGACAAGCTGGAACCACGGGAGTTGTCAGACGATCCCGCGGATGCCGGCAAGAGGGTGAGGTATCGGCATGAAAGGCTACGTCTTCCGCGGCCCCGGCCAGTCCGCCTGGGAGGAAGTCCCCGACCCGGGCCTCAGGGAACCCACCGACGCGATCGTGCGGGTCGACGCCGTCACCATCTGCGGCACCGACCTGCACATCCTCAAGGGCGACGTGCCCGAGGTGCGCCCCGGCACGGTGCTTGGCCACGAGGCGGTCGGCGAGATCGTCGAGACCGGCGGCGACGTACGGTCCGTGCGGCCGGGAGACCGGGTCCTGGTGTCCTGCATCAGCGCCTGCGGACGGTGCCGCTACTGCCGCGAGAGCGCCTACGGCCAGTGCCTGGGCGGCGGGGGCTGGATCCTCGGCCACCTCGTCGACGGCACCCAGGCGGAGTACGTCCGGGTGCCGTACGCCGACCTCTCCGTGTACCCGCTGCCCGCGGCGGTCGCCGACGAGGACGCCGTCCTGCTGGCCGACATCTTCCCGACCGCCTACGAGGTGGGTGTCCTCAACGGGCACGTCCGCCCCGGGGACACGGTCGCCGTGGTCGGCGCCGGGCCCGTGGGACTGGCCGCGATCGCCACGGCCCACCTGCTCGCGCCGGAGCGCGTCATCGCCGTGGACATGTCCCCCGCCCGGCTGGAGGCCGCCCGCAAGCTCGGCGCCGAGGCCGTGGCCGACGCCCGCGAGGCCCCCGAGCAACTGGTCGCGGACCTCACCGGAGGGCTCGGCGCGGACGTGGTCATCGAGGCGGTCGGTGTCCCGGAGACCTTCGAACTGTGCACGCGGATGGTGCGGCCCGGCGGCCACGTGGCCAACGTCGGGGTGCACGGCAAACCCGCGACGCTGCACCTGGAAGACCTCTGGATCAAGAACCTGACCCTCACCACCGGCCTGGTCGACACCCGTTCCACGCCCACCCTGCTGCGGATGGCGGCCGCCGGCCGGCTGCCCACCTCGCACCTGGTCACCCACACCTTCCCGCTCGACCGCATGGAAGAGGCGTACGACGTCTTCGGCCGCGCCGCCGAGACGGGCGCGCTCAAGGTCGTGCTCGGTGTACCGCAGCGCGAGGTCGTCCCGACGAGCGCGTCCTGACACCCGAGGAGCACCGGGCCCGCAGGGCACGCCTCGCCCACGCCGCGCGCGGCCGCGGGCCCGTCGGCAGCCTGAGACCACCGTGAGCCGAGCCTGCGCGCGGCGGACCGGGCGGCCGGAGGCGACGGTGCCGTACGAAGCCGTACGGATCCGGGGCGCCGCGTCGACTCGGCGCCCCGTCGGCGTCTCAACGGCTCAGCGGCTCAACGTCCCAGCGCCCCAGCGCCCCAGCGCCCCAGCGTCTCAGCCGGTCTTCTGGTCCCACCGCGGGCCGATCGCCTCCCACTCCTTGCCCCACTGCGCGAGCCGCCGCCGGTCGAGGTGCCGGCGGGCGAGGGACGCGGTCGCGAGAGCGGCGCCGGAGAGCGCGAGCGCGGCCGCCCCGCCGAACAGGGCCGACTCGGCGGTCGCCACACCGACAGGCGTGGGCTCGGTGGTCAGGGCCCCGTGACGGTCCAGCCAGACGGTGACCCGGGAGCCCGCGAGCAGACCGCTGTCCACCAGCGTCCGGCCCGTGCGGGCGGTGCCGTCGTCGGCGGTCCAGCGCACCGCGGTCAGGGTCCGTACGCTCGTCCCGCCCCTGGCGGTGCCGTCGTACGGCGCGTCGGTGACGAGCACGGCCCGCACGGGGTGGCGTTCGGCGCGCCGGCGGGCGAACATCTCGTCGGCGGCGTGGCTCGTCACCAGGCCGACGAGGGCGCCACCCACCACGACGACCAGCCACATCACCAGCACGATCCACGCTTCGACCACGTCGTCGCGCCGCCGCAGCGGATTGCTCCGCCACCGCCACAGCCGCACCCTCGTACGCCCGCTGCCGTTCCTCCTGGCCTCGCTGCCGTTCATGGGACCCCGCCTCCTCCGCTCCTTTCGACGGTCGCAGCGCCACGGGCGTCCTGACATGGGCCGACCGGAAGGCATGGCCGGGCCGACCGGGCCCGACTTCCCGCCGCGGCCGGGCCTGTCGGCCCTGACGCGCGCACCGGCATCACGAGGCGCGGCCGGATGCGGCCGGACGGCCCTGCCGGAAGGGACCGGACGGCCCTCCCGCCGTGCACCGTCCGGCACTGGGAGACGTCCGGCCAAAGGTGTTGGCTGGAGGGGTCGGAGGAGGCTGTCATGAACACCAAGGCATCTGCCCCGCGTCCGCCTCACCGCCCCCTGGTACCGGCCACGGCCGTGCTGCCGGTGTCGTCCCTGGCGACCGCGTGGCGACCGTCGACCTGTCCGGGCACACCTCCGGGCACACTTCCGGGCGTACCGCGGCCGACGTCCTCGTCACGGCGTCGTCCGGCACCGGGACACGGGGTACGTTCGACGTGACGGTTCCCTACCGGGCGAAACGCCCGGGCCCCGGCCGGCTCACGGCGTACTGGAACTCCCCGAAGGACGGCCACGCCATGATCGAGGACACGGTGCCCCCGACCGCGCACCGGTGAGGCGCCAGGCTGTTGCGGACCCCGCCCCGGGGTACCGCACAGACACGGCCGGATCCGGTGCCCAGCACCCGAGGAGGTGCTCCCATGTCCGTGCGGTACCCCGACGTCCGGACGGTGAAGGCGCTGGTCGCCGACGCGGTCCTCGCCCCCTCCCTGCACAACGCGCAGCCCTGGACGTTCCGCTACGTCACGGCCGACGGCGTCGTGGAGCTGCGGGCCGACCTGGGGCGGGCCATGCCCCGCACCGACCCCGACCACCGGGCCCTGTACATCGGGTGCGGCGCGGCCCTGCTGAACCTGCGGGTGGCCGCCGTCCACCGGGGTCTCGTCCCCGACGTCCGGCTGCTGCCCGATCCGGGCGATCCCCGGCTGCTGGCCGCGGTCCGCCTCGAACCCGCCGCCGAAGGCCGCGGCCCGGACGCGGAGCTGGCGCGCCTGCACCCCGCGATCCCGCGGCGGCACACCAGCCGCCATCCGTTCACCGACCGGCAGGTCCCCGACCCGGTGCGGCAGGAACTGCGCGAGGCGGCCGCACACGAGGGCGCGGAGCTGGCCTTCGCCGCCGCGTGGCACGCCGCCTTCCTGATGGAGCTGGCGCGCGACGCGGAGAGCCGCGACGCCTTGGACGCGGCGGGCCGGCAGGAGCTGGAGAGCTGGACCCGGCTCGGTCCGGAGGCGAACACCGCCGTGGACGGCGTGCCCGAGTACGCCTTCGGGCCGCGCGAACTCGGCGGCAAGGCACCCTGGCGCGACTTCGCCGGCCGCCGGCCCACGGCCGACCGGGGCGCCACCGTGTTCGAGCACGCCCCGCAGCTGGCGCTGCTGAGCACCCGCGGCGACCAGCCGCGGGACTGGCTGTCGGCCGGCCAGGCACTGGAGCGCGTCCTGCTGTGCGCGACACTCGCCGGCCTGGCCACCGCTTTGACCTCGCACGCCCTGGAGAGCCGCGACCTGCGGCAGTTCTCCCGGCCTCCCGTCTCGGGGACGGGCCAGGTGCAGATGGTGCTCCGTCTGGGCTACGGCCCGCAGGGAACGGC
Source organism: Streptomyces echinoruber (assembly GCF_014651135.1). Classification (GTDB taxonomy): domain Bacteria; phylum Actinomycetota; class Actinomycetes; order Streptomycetales; family Streptomycetaceae; genus Streptomyces; species Streptomyces echinoruber. The sequence continues at coordinate 152,116 of NZ_BMWH01000017.1, read as the reverse complement.
CACTCCGCGGCGCCCCGTCGACCAGGTCTTCACGGCCTTCTGAGGCACGGCCGGCGGACCGCCCGAGCAACGGACGGAGCGTGCGGGACCGCCCGAACAACGGACGGCGGGTGCCGAACTGCCCGATCTTTGACGCCTCCTGACGGTCCGTCGACTCGCTCACGGTCGAAGCCGCCGCACCGTCCGCCCCCGCTCTCTCCCTCCCCCCGTGCCGTGCCGGCCGGGGAGGGGGAGCGGTGTGCCGGGCCGGGCCGTGCGGGGGACGGCCGCGCCCGGCGTCAGCCGGGGCCGCCCGCCTCCGGCTGGGGAAGTCTGAAACAAGCGTGGACGATCTTGCCGTCGGGGCAGGGGCGGGCCTGCCACTCGTCGGCCAGTACGTCGACGAGCAGCATGCCGCGCCCGCCGGTGCGTTCGGTGCTCGGCCGGCGCGGCTGCGGCAGCTCGGCCGAGGAGTCGTGCACGGTCACGTGCAGGCAGCGACTGTCCCAGGTCAGCACCAGTTGGGCGGTGCTGTGCGCGTGGACGTGCGCGTTGGTGACGAGTTCGGAGACGGTCAGCAGCACCGCGTCGACCGTCTCCGGCGCGCGGTCGGTCCATCCCAATGTCCTCAGATGCGCCCGCGCCCAGTCCCGGGCCGCCTTCACCCCGCTGCTCACCGGCAGGGCCCGCGCCCAGCCCACCGCCCGCAGGGACGGTCCGCTCGATCCGCTCGATCCGCCCGATCGGTTTGCTCCGCTCAACTTCTCCCTTTCTGCCCCGGCCACCGCCGGACCGCAGGCGGACGGGCCTTCCCGGGGCCGGGCCGGATCGGCCGGGCCGGCCGGGTCGGTGCCGCCTGTGACGTGCCCATACCTACCCGTACCGATCGAGTGCCCGCGAACCCGGGTCCCAACGCCCGGGGCCGGCCGGGCGCCCCGTTCGCACGGTGGGGCCCGGCCTCCCGGCCCGACCGGGGCGATCGCAGCGCGGAAGAGTCGCCACGGGCGTGCGGGCGGGAACAACGCGGCCTTGCGCGGTGCTGTTCCTGATACCCGGCTGGGTATCAGGTCTCCAGAAGGCGACGCTCGTCGGGGACCGTCACCGATCCGGTGGAGGAGCGTGAGAACGATGGCGACGGCGGAACGTGACCGGCCTTCCGCGACCGAGGACACCTCTCTGGACACCTCTCTCGTGACCAGGTGCGGGCGCAGGATCGCCGTGCGGTGCCTGCGGCTCGTGCCCGCGGGGCGGCCCATCAGCCGGGTCGCCCTGGATGTGGGCCGGGGCCGGGGCGGCGAGCCGGGGGCGTGGGCGTCGCTCACCGCCGAGGAGGCGCGCGACCTGGCCCGCCTGCTCCTGCTGCACGCCGGCCTGGCCGAGCGCGGCACCGGGACCGCCGGGCCGCCGCGGAAGGACTCTTCCTCCTCCTGACTCCTGACCTCCGTACCGGCCCGGGGAGTTCCTCTCGAGTCCCTCTCGACTCCCGCGCCGCTCCCGGGGCGTTCCGGACCGCTCCGGACCGTTCCCGTGGTGCCCGCTCTGCCGCCCGGCCGAGTGCCGGGTGCCGGGTGCCGGGTGCCGGGCGCCGGGTGTCGCGCGTCGAGTGCCGTGCGGGAGTTGGGGCGAGGACGAGGCCGAGGAACGCCAGGGCGCCCGCCGTGAACCGGGCCCGGCGCTCCGCGCTCCAGCCGGCTCGGGTCTCACAGGCGTTCTCCGGGCGGGCGCCGGAGGCGCACACCGCGAGCAGGTCGCCGCGCTCGGCCGCGTGCCGGATTTCCGGCAGGGCCCGTCGCAGGTGGTCCAAGGGGATGGTCAGGGCGCCGGGCGGGTGGCCGGAGGTGTACTCGGCGGACGTGCGCACGTCGATGACGGCGAACTCGTACAGCCGGGCGCGGGCTTGGCCGGCGCCGAGGGCGACGGGGGTGGGCGAGTGGGTCGTGGCAGGTGTGATCCTTGTGGTCGACGGTGTCCCGAACCGGGACGTACACTACCCCCAGGGGTATTTTCGAGGAGTGGTTGTGGAACTGGCGTTCGAGGGTGCGGACCTGAAGGCCGTGCTGAACCGGCTGCGCCGCGCGCAGGGGCAGATCGCCGGTGTGATCCGGATGATCGAGGAGGGGCGTGACTGCGAGGACGTCGTCACGCAGCTCGCCGCGGCCTCACGCGCCCTCGACCGGGCGGGATTCGCGATCATCGCGACCGGCCTGCAGCAGTGCGCGTCGGACGTCGAGACCGGTCGGCGCAACGGCGAGGACAGCGAAGCGATGCGCGCCCGGCTGGAGAAGCTGTTCCTGTCCCTCGCGTGACCACGGGTCGTGGCCTCCTCACGTCACCACGGCGTCGATCGGCATGAAGACGGCCACGGCGAGCAGCACCAGGGCGAAGGCCCGCTGAAGCGTGTGCCCGGAGACCTTCGCGGCCGTCCGGGACCGCGGCATGCGCAGGGCGGCCGCTCCCGCGACCACGGCGAAGGCCGCCGTCGGCGCGGCACGTGCGCCGCGGGCCGCGAGCAGTTCCGCAGCCTGCCGGGAGCGGTTGCCCGAGCGGTGGATCACGACCGGGGGCCGTGCCCGCGCCCTCCCGGGCAGCGGGGCTCCGCCGGCCGGCGCGGACAGCGGCAGGCGCGCGGCCGCCTCCTGGACGGGACGGCAGCGGAGGCGTGCCGGACCGCGCCCCGTACGACGCGATCGTCGTGTCCGCCGCGTTCCCGGAGGTTCCCGCGCCGCCGGCCGGGCAACTGCGCCGCGGCGGCCGCCTGGTACAGCCCGTCGGGCCGGACGGCCGGGAGCAGGTCGTGTCCTTCCTGCGCACCGCGACGGGGCTGGAGCGCCGGCGGATGCTCACGCCCGCGCATTTCGTCCGCCTGCGGGGACGGTACGGCTTCCCCTCCTGAGCCGCGCCGGCCGGCGGAGGCGGACCGCGCAGCCCGGCGCCGTGCTTTGTCCCTGACGTCCCTGACGTCCCTGACATCCCGGGCGTCCGCGTGTCCGCGTGTCCGCGTGTCCGAGCGCCCGCGCGCCCGAGCGCCCGTTCCGCCCTCACGCAGGCCGTTCCTCTCTCCCAGCTCTCCGCTCTCCCCGCTCTCCCCGCTCTCCGCCTCCCCGCATGCGAGGCGAGCCCGGGGTGCGGTGCGCAGCGGTGCGCATCGGTTCTTCGCGGGGGTGAGGATGGAAGTACGGGGCGCAGGCGTCGCCCACCGCGTTCCTCCGGGGTGAGGAGGTCGGATCGTGTTCTTCCTGGATCGTCGTGACGCGGGACGACAGCTGGCCGCTCGGCTGGCGCACTTCAAGGGGGCCGAGGTGGTGGTGCTCGGTCTGCCCCGGGGCGGGGTTCCGGTCGCCGCGGAGGTCGCGAGGGCCCTGGGCGCCCCGCTGGATCTCTGCCTGGTGCGCAAGCTGGGCGTGCCGTTCCAGCCGGAGCTGGGGATGGGAGCGATCGGTGAGGGCGGTGTGCGCGTGATCAACGACGACGTGGTGCGCACGGCGCATGTCACCCCGGAGGAACTGGCCGAGGTCGAGGCCCGTGAGCGGACGGTGCTGGAGAGCCGCGCCCGGCGCTATCGGGGCGACCGGGAACCGGTCGGGCTCGAGGGCCGCACGGTGCTGGTGGTCGACGACGGGGTGGCCACGGGATCGACGGCGCGCGCCGCCTGCCGGATCGCCCGCGCCCAAGGGGCCGCACGGGTCGTGCTGGCGGTCCCCGTGGCACCGCACGGCTGGACCGCCCGGCTGGGTGAGGACGCCGACGAACTGGTGTCCCCGTACACCCCGCGGGGCTTCTCCGCGATCGGCCAGTTCTACGCCGACTTCTCCCAGACCGACGACGACGAGGTCGTCGCCTGTCTGGAAGAGGCGGCCGCCCGCCTGGCGGGCCCCCGCCGGCCCGAGCCGCGTCACACCGCTCCCGAGGACCGGGAGGTGGACGTGCGGGCCGGTGCGGTAGTGCTGCGCGGGCAGTTGACCGTACCCGGGGACGCGGTCGGAGTGGTGCTGTTCGCACACGGCAGCGGCAGCAGCCGGAACAGCCCGCGCAACCGGTTCGTCGCCGCCGGGCTGAACCGGGCGGGGCTGGGCACCCTGCTGTTCGACCTGCTCACCGAGGAGGAGGGAGACGACCGGGCCAACGTCTTCGACACGGGCCTGCTGGCCCGGCGTCTGGCGGACGCCACCGGCTGGCTGCGCGGACGGCCCGAGTACGAGGGGCTGCCCGTCGGGTACTTCGGCGCCAGCACCGGCGCGGCCGCCGCGCTGTGGGCGGCCGGCGAGCCCGGCGCGCGGGTCGCCGCGGTCGTCTCGCGGGGCGGCCGGCCCGACCTGGCCGGACCGCGGCTGCCGGCGGTGACGGCGCCCACGCTGCTGATCGTCGGGGGCCTGGACCGGGTGGTGCTCGACCTCAACCGCGACGCGCAGGCTCGGCTGCGGTGTGAGAACCGGCTCGCGGTCGTCCCCGGCGCGACCCACCTCTTCGAGGAGCCCGGTGCCCTGGAGCAGGTCACCGATCTGGCGCGTGACTGGTTCACCGATCACATGGCCCCGGTCTCCCACGCGGTCTGAGGCCCGCCCGCGCGGTCCGGTCACGGGCGGACGCCCGGGTGTCCGGGTACGACGGCACGGGTCCCGTGCCGTCGCCTCACGGGCCGGGACTCTCCTCACGCCGGGCGCGTCGCCGGGGCGTCGCGGCTGCCTCCCGGGGCCGGGGCTGCGTCGGCGGCCTGCCGGGTGGGGCGTGCGGCGATCACCGGGCAGGCTGCCGAGCAGGGCGTACGGGACGAACGCCCCCGGGAGTGGGGACGGCGCGGGGCGCAGGGAGGCCAGAAGAGACAGGGAGGCCAGGAGGGAGCAGGGAGACCAGGAGGGGACAGAGAGGGAGCGGGGCGGCATGGAGAGGGGGCGCTGCGGGCCGCTCGTGGAGGCTCGCAGCGCCCCCCCCGGCATGCACCTGAGGGGTCCTCGGGGTCCTCAGGCAGGTCTTCCGGGATGGGAGACGCCCCGTGTGCGCACGACGCCCCGTGCGCGCACGCGGCCGGGGAACGCGGCCGGCCCGGCGGGCCGGGTGCGCGCCTCCGGGCGCCCCGCCCCGGCGCGGTTCCCGCCCCGGGAAGTGATCCCTGCCAGGACGCCCCCGCTGAGGAGGGGGCCGCCGCTGTCGCCCTGGCAGGTGTCCACGCCACCGGACGGGTGTCCGGGGCAGATCGTGTCGCTCGCGGCGGAGCCGGAGCCGTGGCAGGGCCCGCGGCGGGCCTTGCCGGGGTGGGAGCCGGGGACGAGGGGCGCGGTCGCGGTCCGCGGCCGGCCGGCGAGGCCGCCGGTCGTACAGGTCGTCGCCCGGCCCGGGACGCGGACGGCGGCGCCGGCCGCGCGGGCGGCAGCGGCCGCGGCGGTGCGGGCGGCGGCCCGTCTGGCGCGGGTCAGGCCGGACATGCGTCTCCTCGCAAGGGGGTTGCCGGTGGGGGCGCGCGGGTGGGGGTGGTGCACGGGGATTCCGGGACGGACTCCCCGTGTGCCCGGGCGAGCGGCACGCCCTCACGCTAGGACGGCGTCCGGCGGCTCCCAATGAGGGAAGCCCCTAAGGGAGTTGGGGGAGGGAAAACCCTCGGTGGCCGCGCGGACGGCCCACCGGGCGGCTACACCACCGGGCGACCCGCCGGGCGGCCACATCACCGGGCGACCCGCCGGGCGGCTACGCCGGCGGGCGGCCCGCCGCCAGTCTGACGATGTCCACCCGCGAACGGATCCCGAGTTTGCGGTAGACGCGGGTCAGGGTCGCCTCGACCGTCTTGACGCTGATGAACAGCCGCGCGGCGATCTCCCGGTTGGTGGCGCCCTCCATGACGAGCGCGGCGACCCGCCGCTCCATCGCCGCCAGCCCCTCCAGCGCGGCGGGAGCGGCGGGCCGCGCCTCGGCGTGCTCCGCCGCGGTCCCGGCCGCGGCCGCCTCGACGGCCCGCAGCCACGGCAGCGCCCGGCACCGCCGGAACAGCCGCGCCGCCTCCTCGAACGCCGCCGCCCCGGCCCCGCCGAAGCGCAGCCGGGCCAGCGCGAACGCGGCCCGCGCCTCCTCCAGGCCGTAGCCGAGCTTGCCGAGCCGGTCCCGCACGGACGCCAGCCGGCCCGCGGCCGCCTCCACCTCGCCGCGCGCCGCGAGCACCAGCGCCTCCGACCGGTCCAGCACGGCCAGCACGCTCTCCCGGCCCAGCCGCAGCGCGTGCTCGCGCGTGGTGTCGATGACGTCCTGCGCCTCGGCCGGCTCCCCGATCGCGACCAGCGCCTCGGCCAGGTCCCCGTGCCAGCGGCCGCGCGCCGGATCGGTGATGCCCAGGCTCCGCTCCAGCTCCCGCACCCGCCGCAGCGACGCCACGGCCGCCCGCGCGTCCCCGGCCACCAACTGGGCGTACCCCAGGGCGCCCAGGGCCCGCGACAGGTACATCTGGTCGCCGTCCTCCTCGGCGTGCTCCGCCGCCTCCCGGGCCAGCGCCAGCGCCCGGCCGGTGTCCCCGCCGGAGGCCTCCGCCAGCGAGGTGAGCATGGCGGAGGCGCCCTCGCCGATGCCGGTGTCACGGGCCAGCCCGAGGCTCTCCCGGGCCAGGTCCAGGGCGCGCGAGCAGTGCCCGGAGCGCAGCTCGGTCTCGGCCAGGCCGCGCAGGAAGTGCACCTCGCTCTCCACCGAGCCGCGCCGCCGCACCTCGCGCAGCAGCCCGGTGATCGTGGTGCGGGCCTCGGCCAGCCGGTCGCTCATGATCAGCCAGCGGAAGCGGGCCGAGCCGGCGCCGTTGTGGTGGCACGCCACCTCCGGGTCCTGCGGCTCCCGCAACGCGCGCTTGATGGTCGCCGGGGCGTCCGGGTGGCCCATCAGGGTCTCGGTCTGCGCCTGGAAGGACAGCGCCATCAGCTCGGTGCGGCGGTCGCCGCCGCGCGCCGCCAGCCGCGCCGCGTGCGCGGCCTCCTCCCGCGCCTCGGCGAAGTCGCCCTGCACCAGCAGCGCCCGCCAGGCGAGCTGGTAGTGGATGAGGGCGAGCAGCCGCGGGTCGTCGCCGGCGTCGGCCAGGGCCTGCGGGAAGACCGAGTCGACCTCCGTCATGGCCTGACCCGCGGTGTCGATCACCACGATCCAGGCCCGCACCCGCTCCGCCGGATCGGTCGTCCGGGCCAGCACCTCGCGCGCGATGTCCCGCGCCAGGTCCACCTCGCCCGCGGTGATCGCGTCCTCGGCGGCCTGCAGCCGGTGTTCCTCCGGGCCGGGCACGCCGTCCGGCGGGGTGTGCCGGGCGGCCAGCAGCCCGAGGGAGGCCGCCACCGAGGGGGCGCCGCGGTCCCGGGCCAGCGCGGCGGCCTCGGCGAGCCGGGCGGCCACCTCCGGGTCGGTGCCGGTGGTGGCCAGGGCCAGGTGACGGGCCCGCTCGATCGGGTCGGAGGCCGCCGTGGACAGCGCCGCGTGCGCCGCGCGCCGCTCCTGCGCGGGCGCCTCCGCGTACAGCGCCGCCGAGATCAGCGGGTGCGCGAACCGCAGGGCCGGCTCGTCCGGGTCGGTGACCAGCAGGCCCAGCTCGGCGGCCCGCGCGCACTCGGCCTCGGCGTCGGCGCGGCCCGCCGCGTGCAGCAGCGCCAGCGTGGGGCGCGCGCCGGCGCTGGCCACCAGCAGCGTGCGGCGCGCCTCGGCGGACAGCATCTCCAGCCGGCTGAGCACCAGCGCCCGCAGCGAGGTCGGCACCGGCAGCGGCTCGCCGGGGCGGGGCGCGGTGGGGCTCTCGGCGAGGGCGCGGCCCAGTTCCAGGGCGAAGAGCGGGTTGCCGCCGCTGGTGCGGTGGATGTCGCGGACGGTGGAGCGGGGCAGGCCGGTGTAGCCGCGGTGGGTGAGCAGCTCGGAGACCTGCGCGCGGGTGAGCGGGCCGAGGCGGACGGCGAGCGTGTCCGGCGGGCAGGCGCGCAGGTGACGGTCGTACTCCTCGCCCTCGGTGCGCACCGCGCACAGCAGCCGCACCGGGGTGTCGCCCAGGCGGCGGGCGGCGAAGCCGAGCAGCTCCGCGCTGGCCGCGTCCAGCCACTGCAGGTCGTCGGCGACCACCAGCACCGGGCCGTCGGCGGCCAGCGCGCGCAGCGCCGACAGCACCGCCAGGCGCAGCGCGAGGCCGTCGCTGTGCAGGGTGGAGTCGCCGCGGCCGGTGAGCGCGGACTCCAGCGCCGTGCGCTGCGCCGCGGGCAGCCGGCCGGACACCCGGTCCAGGACCAGGCCGAAGAGGTCGGCGAGCGCCAGGAACGGCAGGTGCGATTCGGACTCGGTCGCCGAGCAGCGCAACACGGTGCGGGCCGTGGCGCCGTATTCCGCGGCCAATGCCCGCAGCAATGTCGACTTTCCTATTCCGGCCGGACCGTGCAGGAGCACGCTGCCGCCCCGGCCGAGCTGCGCGCGCGCCGTCGCGTACGGCTGCTCCCGGCCGATGACCAGGTCGGAGCGGTAGCTCGCCGGCTCCTGGAACTCCCGTCGCACGGTCACCGCTCCCCTCCTGTGTCGTGTTCTGGCCAAAGTTTAGGCACCGGTGCCGGAAATCGGGCGGGCGGTAAGTCCGAAAAGGGCCGGGAGCGGCGCGGCGGCGGAAATTCACCGGGGCGGGGAGGGAATGGGCGGTGCCGCCGGGGCGGCCGTGGGGGCCGGGCAGGAACGGCCGTGAGGGCGGCCGCAGGGGGGCGGCAGGGGGCAGGCGTAAGGGCCGGGCAGGAACGGCCGCGGATGCCGGGCCAGGGGGGCCGTGAGGGCCGGGCCGGGGCATCGCGGGCGCGCCGGCAACTCCCGGCCGCCTGCCCGAACAACCCGCCCACGACAGCCGCACCTTACGACGGCTGCCCCTTACGACAGCCGTCCCCTACGCCTACGACAGCCACCCCTCACGGCAGCACCCCCGCCCGGCGGGCGGCGACCACCGCCTCGCCGCGGGTGTGCGCGCCGAGCTTGCGCATGGCCGACCGCAGGTAGGCCTTCACCGTCTCCGGGCGCAGCCCCAGCCGCTCGGCCACGCCGGCGTTCGTCGCCCCCTCGGCCACACACGCCAGCACGTCCACCTCCCGGGGCGCCAGCGACACCCGCCCGGTCGGCACCCCCGTGGCCAACAGCCCGCACACGCCGAGGAGTTCGGCCCGCAGGTCCGGGTCGGTGATCCGGGGGACCAGGGCCCGCAGCGCCGCGTGCGCCTCCCGCACCTGCTCCCAGGCCGGCCCCGCCGCGCCGCCTTGGACGGGCTCCGGCCGCACCGCGCCCAGCAGCTCCCGCGCCTCCTCCCGGACCACCAGCGCCTGCTCGACGTCCCGCGCCGCCTCCACGGCCGCGGTGAGGGTGCGGTCGCCCAGCGGCTGGACGGTGCGCAGGGCGCCGTAGAGCACGCCGCGCACCCGGCGCCGCACCACGATCGGCACCGCCAGGATCGACCGCAGCCCCTCCGCGGCCACCGGGGCGTCGTACTCGTGGCTGATCTGCCGGGAGGAGGAGTAGTCCGTCACCGCGCACGGCCGGGCCAGGGCCACCGCCTTGCCGCCCAGGCCGTTGCCCGAGGCCACCGTGAGCGCGCGCAGCGCCGGCGTCGCCGTCCCGCTCAGCTCGCTGATGCGCACCTGGTGCCGGCCGGGGTCGACCAGGCCGCCGAACGCGACGGGGAGTCCCGTCGTCCGCTGCAGCCGTACCAGCGCGTTCCGTATGTCGACCGCCACGGCCGCCTCTGCCGTCACTTGTCTGCCCCTTCGTCGCGGCCCTTCCCGCGGGGGAGTCCCCGGTCCGCGGCCCGGCCCCGCGGTGGCGCCCCCGTGCGGGTGAGCCCTCCGCGCGGTCCGGGCCCGGGCACGGGGCCTTTCCCGCGGCGACACCCCCGTTCGGGGGTCCTGCCACAGGCGTACACCCCCGTTCGGGGGTAGTGAGACCTGCATCACGGATTACACGATGTGCGGGAGCCGCCCGGCAATGGTCCGGCACCGCGGGAGCCAGCCGTGGGGCGCGCCGGTTCCGGACGCGTGAGCGCGCACCGGCCCGAGGGGCCGGGCACGGTCGCGCGCCCGGAACGGCTGTGAGCGCCCGGAGCGAGCGACCAGAACAGCGAGGAGGACAGATGACGACGGCGACCGAGCTCTTCCGCAGCGCGCGGGACTTCCTGCTGGAGCACCGCGAGGACTACACGGCGGCCTACGAGGGCTTCACCTGGCCCCGGCCCGAGCACTTCAACTGGGCCCTCGACTGGTTCGACGTCATCGCCGAGGGCAACGACCGCACCGCCCTGCACATCGTGGAGGAGGACGGCAGCGAGCGGCGCCTGTCCTTCGCCGAGATGGCGGAGCGCTCCAGCCGGGTCGCCAACCGGCTGCGCGAGCGCGGCGTCGAACCGGAGGACCGGGTCCTGGTCATGCTCGGCAACCAGGTCGAGCTGTGGGAGACGGCGCTGGCCGCGATGAAACTGCGCGCCGTGGTCATCCCGGCCACCCCGCTGCTCGGCCCCGCCGACCTGCGCGACCGCGTCGAACGGGGCCGCGTGAAGCACGTGATCGCGCGCGCCGGGGACGCCGGCAAGTTCGCCGACGTGCCCGGCACCTACACGCGCATCGCGGTGGGCGGGGTGCCGGAGGGCAACTGGGAGCCGTACGAGGACGCCTACGCCGCCGACGCGCGGTTCCTGCCGGACGGGCCGACCCTCGCCGACGACCCGCTGATGCTGTACTTCACCTCCGGCACGACCTCGCTGCCGAAGCTGGTGGAGCACACCCACGCCTCCTACCCGATCGGGCACCTGGCGACCATGTACTGGATCGGCCTGCAGCCCGGCGACGTGCACCTGAACATCTCCTCCCCGGGCTGGGCCAAGCACGCCTGGTCCAGCCTGTTCGCGCCGTGGAACGCGGAGGCCACGGTCTTCGTGCACCACTACACCCGCTTCGACCCGGCCCGGCTCATGGCCGAGATGGACCGCGTGGGCGTGACCACGTTCTGCGCCCCGCCGACGGTGTGGCGCATGCTCATCCAGGCCGACCTGACCCAGCTGCGGCGGCCCCCGCGCGAGGTGGTCGCCGCCGGGGAACCGCTCAACCCCGAGGTGATCGAGCAGGTGCGGCGCGCCTGGGGGGTGACCATCCGGGACGGCTTCGGGCAGACCGAGACCGCCGTACAGGTCGCCAACACCCCCGGCCAGCCGCTCAAGCCCGGCTCCATGGGCCGCCCCAGCCCCGGCTACCGCGTCGAACTGCTCGACCCGGTCACCGGCGAGCCCGGCGCCGCGGAGGGCGAGATCGCGCTCGACCTGTCCCAGCGGCCCGTGGGCCTGATGGCCGGCTACCACGGCGACGCGGACCGCACCGCGGAGGCGATGGCGGGCGGCTACTACCGCACCGGCGACATCGGCTCCCGCGACGAGGACGGCTACATCACCTTCACCGGCCGCAGCGACGACGTCTTCAAGTCCTCCGACTACCGCATCTCGCCCTTCGAGCTGGAGAGCGCCCTGCTGGAGCACGAGGCCGTCGCCGAGGCGGCCGTCGTGCCCGCGCCGGACGAGGTGCGGCTGTCGGTGCCGAAGGCGTACGTGGTGCTGGCGGAGGGCTGGGAGCCCGGACCGGACACCGCCAAGGTGCTCTTCGAGCACTCCCGCGAGGTGCTCGCCCCCTACAAGCGCATCCGCCGCATCGAGTTCGCCCCCCTGCCCAAGACCGTGTCCGGCAAGATCCGCCGCGTCGAGCTGCGCGAGGCCACCGCCCGGGGCTCGGCGACCGAGTACCGCGAGGAGGACTTCCGGTGACCACCCTCTCCTACAGCCACGGCACCAGCGAGACGCCGCTGCTGGGCGACACCATCGGCGCCGGCCTCGACCGGGCGATCGCCGCGCACCCCGAACGCGAGGCGCTCGTCGACGTGCCGTCCGGGCGGCGGTGGACATACGCCGAATTCGGCGCCGCGGTCGACGAGGTGGCCCGCGGACTGCTCGCCAAGGGGATCGCCAAGGGCGACCGGGTCGGCATCTGGGCGATCAACTGCCCCGAGTGGGTCCTCGTCCAGTACGCCACCGCCCGCATCGGCGCGATCATGGTGAACATCAACCCGGCCTACCGGGCGCACGAGCTGGAGTACGTGCTCAACCAGTCCGGCATCTCGCTGCTCGTCGCCTCCCTCGCACACAAGAGCAGCGACTACCGGGCGCTGGTCGACCAAGTGCGCGGCAACTGCCCCGAACTGCGCGAGACCGTCTACATCGGCGACCCGTCCTGGGACGCGCTCACCGCGGCGGCCGCCACGGTGCCGCAGGAACAACTGGCGGCGATCCAGGACCAGTTGAGCTGCGACGACCCGGTCAACATCCAGTACACCTCGGGCACCACCGGCTTCCCGAAAGGAGCCACACTCTCCCACCACAACATCCTCAACAACGGCTACTGGGTGGGCCGCACCATCGGCTACACGGAACAGGACCGGGTGTGCCTGCCGGTGCCCTTCTACCACTGCTTCGGCATGGTCATGGGAAACCTGGGGGCCACCTCCCACGGCGCCTGCATCGTCATCCCCGCGCCGTCCTTCGACCCGGCGGCCACGCTGCGGGCGGTGCAGCAGGAGCGGTGCACCTCCCTGTACGGCGTGCCGACCATGTTCATCGCCGAACTGAACCTGCCCGACTTCGCGACCTACGACCTCACCTCGCTGCGCACCGGCATCATGGCGGGCTCGCCCTGCCCGGTGGAGGTGATGAAACGCGTCGTCGCCGAGATGCACATGGAGCAGGTCTCCATCTGCTACGGCATGACCGAGACCTCCCCGGTGTCACTGCAGACCCGCATGGACGACGACCTGGAGCACCGCACCGGCACCGTCGGCCGGGTCCTGCCGCACATCGAGGTCAAGGTCGTCGACCCGGCGACGGGCGTGACCCTGCCACGGGGCCGCGCCGGCGAGCTGTGCACCCGCGGCTACAGCGTGATGCTCGGCTACTGGAACGAGCCCGAGAAGACCGCCGAGGCCATCGACCCCGGGCGCTGGATGCACACCGGGGACCTGGCCGTGATGCGCGAGGACGGCTACGTCGAGATCGTCGGCCGTATCAAGGACATGATCATCCGCGGCGGCGAGAACATCTACCCGCGCGAGATCGAGGAGTTCCTCTACGCCCACCCGAAGATCCGGGACGTCCAGGTCGTCGGCGTCCCGCACGAGAAGTACGGCGAGGAGGTCCTGGCCTGCGTCATCCCGCGCGACCCGGCCGACCCGCCGACCCTGCAGGACGTCCGGGCCTTCTGCGAGGGCCGGCTCGCCCACTACAAGATCCCGAGCCGGGTGGAGGTCCTCGACACCTTCCCGATGACGGTGTCCGGGAAGGTGCGGAAGGTGGAACTGCGGCGGGTCTACGGGGGGTGAGCCACGGGGGTTGGCCTATGAGGGTTGGCCCACGGCGTTGGCCTACGAGGGTTGGCCCACGGCGGTTGACCCACGGCGGTTGGCCCACGGCGGTTGGTCTACGAGGGTTGGCCCATGGCGGTTGGCCCACGGCGGTTGGCCCACAGGAGTTGGCCCACAGGAGTTGGCCCGCGGTGGTTGGCCCACGGCCGTTGGTCTACGGGAGTTGGCCTACGAGGGCTGGCCCATGGCTGTTGGCCTACGGGGGTTGGCCCATGGCTGTTGGCCTACGGGGGTTGGCCCACGGTGGTTGGCCTACGGCGGCCCACCGGCGCCGGGCCCGCCGGCGCGGCCGGTCTCCCGTGGCGCCGAACCGGCTCACCGTGGCACGGGGCCACGGGAGGCCGGGCCTACCGCGGCACGGGGCCGGGAGGCCGGATCTCCCACGGTGCCGGGCCGGTGCCGTCGCTCCAGGCGCGCAGGGCCCGGCCGTCCACGCACACGATCCCGCACTGCTCGGCGTACTCGGCGGCGGGCGCGGTCGGCTCGCTCGTGGTGACCAGGACGGCGAGGTCGGCCTCGTGGACGGTGAAGCAGGTGCCGCCGAAGCGCTGCAGGTCCTGGGAGCCCACGCGGTGCGCGGGGTCGTAGCGCTTGCACTGCAGGACGACCCGCCGCCCGTCCGGGGCCGTCGCCACGACGTCGGCGCCCAGGTCGCCCGCGCCGCCGACGACGGCGACGTCCGAGCAGCCGTCCCGCGCGCACAGGGCGGCCACCGCCTGCTCGAACTCCTCCGGCTCCAGGGCCTCGTAGCCGGTGCCGGGCCCGTCGGCCGCCGCGCCGGGTGCGCCGGATCCACCGGGTTCGCCGGGTTCGAGGAGGAGCGTGGGCTCCGTCCCGGCGCGCTCCCGACCGGCCGGGGCCCACGCCGCCGCGGGCGCGGGCGGCGGGGAGTCCAGTTCGTCCAGCGCGGTCCGGGCCGCCTCGTCGAGCGCCTCGACCGCCTCGCGCGCGGCGTGCGCCGGGGAAAAGGACCGCCGGCGCCGCCGCCGCAGGGCCAGGGCGCCCGCGGCGGCGGCGCACCCCACGGCGACCGCCCACACCGGCCGCCGCTCCAGGACGCCGGCCGCCGCGCGGGCGAGGGAGCCGGCGAGGACCACGAGGAGGGCGGCCAGCGCGAAGAACAGGGCTGTGGCGCGCAGGTCGAAGGCCCGCCGGGTGCCCGGCGGGCGCGGAGGGCGGGCAGGTGCGGCCACGGGACGTGCTCCTCTCCGGTGTGCTCGGCCGTACTCAGTGGTGCTCGGCCGTATCAGGCCGTACTCGGGGTCTCGCCGTACTCGGGTCTCTGCGTGGGGTCTTCGCGCGGCCGTCTGGTCTCCCTCCCGTACCAGCCCCTCCCGTACCGGTCCGTACCAGCCTGTACCAGCCCGTACCGGGGAAGATCGTTTGCCTCGTCCTCCCCCGGTTTCCCCCGATCGGGGACTTCACCACGCCGCGCGCCGGGACGGCCGTGCGAGGCCGGGTGCGCCGGGTACTCGGCGGGACATGAGCGAACAGAGCCCGGAGCAGGACGGCCTCCAGCCGCAGAAGGACGTCGAGGAGTGGGTCACCGGGGACGAGCCCGCGACCGGCCCGCAGCTGAGCTACCTGCGCACACTGGCCCGGGAGGCCGGCGAGGACGTGCCCGCGGACCTCACCAAGGCCGAGGCGTCCCGGATGATCGACCGCCTCCAGCGGCGGTCGCCCCGCACGGGCGGGGACGCGGCGGGCGGCGGCGCCGCGGGCCCCTGACCGGCGCGCGCCCGGCCGCCGGCCCTCATCCGGGGGCCGGACCGTCCGCACCGGCGGCGAGGGCGTCGGCGGGGGTGTTCACCGGCCGCGGGACGCCGGAGAGGGCGAGGACGAACAAGGCGACGCCGAGCGCGCCGGCGCGGACGTGGGCGTCGTCGGTGTACCCGGTCAGGGAGAAGTAGGCGCAGTCGGCGGACTCCGTCATCGCCGTGAGCCACAGGCACTCCACGTCCCGCGCGCAGGCCGGGAGCATGCGCGGGTCGACCAGGGCGAGCAGACCGCGCGCGGCCAGGCAGACGCCGGCGGCGGGCCGCTGGTCGGCACGCCGGATGTCGCGGTGGCCGAGCCGGCGCAGGTACAGCACGGTGGCGGTGACCGCGTCGCGGGCGGTGCGGATGGCGACGGAGCGGAAGGCGGGACGCGGCGCGGCGGCCCGCGCCGCGGTCACCGGAGCGGTCTCGGCGGCGGCCCGCGCCGCGGCCGCGTGCCCGGGGACGTCCGCCGCGGTCGCGTGCCCGGGGACGTCCGCCGTGGCCGTGTGGCCGTCGGCCCGCGCGGGCCGGACGCGCAGCAGGGCCCCGCACGGGCAGCCCAGCTCCGGATGCGGCCACTCGCCCGCACGGTCGCACGCCGGGCAGCGGACGGTGATCCACTGCTCCTCCCACACCGGGCGGACGACGACCACGGGCTCCGCCCCTCGGTCGAGGCGCGGAGCGACGGGGTGCCCGCAGGGGCACGGGTAGGACGGCGCCGCGTACGCGTGCACGCGTCGGCAGGCCGGGCAGCGCACCGGAACCCTCTCGGTCATGGGCCCATCGTGCTCCTGCCGGGGCCCGCCTGTCCGTCCCTCGGCGGCCTTCACCGCCACGCCCGCATGCCTTTCGGACGTGCCGCCCCCGAACAGGCCCGCAGGCTCGCCACCGGGCCGGGCCGCGCACCCGCCGCCGTCAGGGCGCCCAAGTCCCGGTCCCGGGAGGAGGGAGAGGGAACGGCAAAGAGAAGGGACGGTCCGACCGGAAGGCCGGGCCGCCCCTTCTGCTTCCCCCGTATTTCCCCCGTGTTCCCCCGTGCTTTCCCCCGTTCGTCCCCCGTGAGGTTCCCCCGTGCTTCCCCCGTTCGCCGGGCCCGCCGCCCCCGTGCCGGCGGGCCCGTGTGATGAGAATGTGCCCATGGCCGGGGGGAGTTGAAGCCCCCGGGGGCGGGTTCAGAGGTTGATTTGAGGGTGGCGTAGACGTCCTACGCCCGGTGGCGTACGGGCGCGGTGCCGCACCCGGCACCGGGGCGCGGGCGCCGACACCCACGACGTGTCAGGGGCGGGCCGCGGGCTCCGGGCCGGAGGTGGGCGCCACCCTCATCGAGGACGGCATCCGGCTGCCCGGGGAGCAACCGCCCCGGCAGGCCGGCGCGGACCCCTGGCCGGGATCCACCGCCGCGGACCCCCGCCTCCTCGCCGGCCCGCCGGATTTCGGGGCACCGGAGCAGGGCGGAGGGGCATCCGGGTCGGCTAGGGTCGCCTCGTGGCGGGCGGACGGGCTCCGTCGCGGTGGGATCGAGCGGCCTGCGGCCCATCGCGGCCGCCGAGCGGCCAGTCGGCGCGCCCCGTCGTGCCTGATGCGCCCTTGCGACGGGCGGCCCGGGCAGAAGCGCAGGCCAGAGAGGTGTTCAGGGGCACAGTGCGACTGAGAGTGGAGTTCACGACCGAGCCCTTCGACCTGGACGAGGTGCCCGCGCACGCGCTCGTGGCCCGCCAGGTCGTCGAGACGGGCGACCTGGACACGGTGGACGTCGGGCCGTTCGGCACCTCCGCCGAGGGCGGGGCGGACGCGGTGCTCACCGCCGTGGACACCCTGCTGCGCCAGACCCTGCAGGCCGGTGCCACCCGGATCTCGCTGCAGGTCAACGTCATCGGAGAAAACGTCACCGGAGAGAACGTCATCGGGGAGGAGGCGTGAGCGGCGCCGGGGACGAGCCGTTCATCGCGGCCGTGAAGCCGCTGGTCGACGCGATCGGCGGCGAGCTGGTCCCACCGGACGAGGCCGGCCCCGAGGACGTCGTCCTCGCCTGGGAGGGCGCCGACGTCGTCGCCGTACGCCTGCCGCAGCTCGCCGACTCCCTCGACCACCTCCTCGCCGCCCTGGAGCGCAAGCAGGGCAAGCCCCTCGCCGAGCTCGACCGCAAGGCCAAGCAGCAGATCGTGCGCACGCTGGAGGCCCGCGGCGCGTTCTCCGTCCGCCACGGTGTGGAGACGGTGGCGAGCGCCCTCGGCGTGAGCCGCTTCACCGTCTACAACTACCTGAACCGCGAGAAGGAGCCGGTGAACCGCGAGAAGGGGCCCGAGCGGCCCCGGGGGTGACCGCGGCTCGTCGCCGGACCGGAGCCGAACCGGGTCCGGGTCGGATCCGATTCGGGTCCGGATCGCTTCCGGATCGCTTCCGGATCGCGTCCGGGCCGGCCGGGTCGGACGTGGCCGGATCGAGTCGGCGCCCCGCACCCGTGCCACCCGTGCCACCCACATCACCCGAAATCCTCAACAAACTGTTGACCTCTCCGTCCCGGAAGGCGTTAGCTGGCGGCAGCCCGTTCCGCACCAGGCCATGACGGAGGCACGCGTGACCTCGACTTCCCCGCCGCCGGGCCTGGCCCGCTTCAACGCCCTGGCGGAGGCGGCGGCCCGCGCCGCGCTGCACGAGGTGTGCGCGAGCCGGGCGTGGGGGGAGCGGCTGCTGGCCGCACGGCCGTACGCCTCCGCGCGGGAGCTGTACGCCGCGAGCGACGCCGCGACCGCGTGGCTGACGCCCGCCGACCTGGAGGAGGCGCTGGCGGGGCACCCGCCCATCGGCCGGCCGGAGCCCGGCGATCCCGCGTCGGCGCGGGAGCAGCGCGGCATGGCCGGCGCCCCGGCGGAGCTGAGGGCGGAGATGCGGGAGCTGAACCTCGCCTACCAGGAGAGATTCGGCCACGTCTTCCTGATCTGCGCCACCGGCCGCAGCGGCGAGCAGATGCGCGACGCGCTGCGGGAACGGATCGGCAACACGCCGGAACGGGAACGTGAGATCGTCCGCACCGAGCTGGGCAGGATCAACCGGATCCGTCTCGCCCGTCTGCTGGAAGAGGAACTGGAAGAGGAAACCGCATGACCACCGGCACCCCCGCCTCCGTGTCCACGCACCTCCTGGACACCAGTGCCGGCCGCCCCGCCGCCGGCGTCGCCGTCCGCCTCGCCGCCCGCGCCGGGCGCACCGCGGACTGGCGGGACCTCGGCGGCTCCACGACCGACGCGGACGGGCGGTGCAAGGACCTCCCGGCCCTGCCGGAGGACACCACCCACGTACGGCTCGACTTCGCCGTGGAGCCGTACTTCGTGACCAGGCAGGCCGACGCGCGGCAGGACGCCCCCGCGGACCGGGGCGGCGGTGCCGGGGCGGTGTTCTTCCCGGAGGTGACGGTGACGTTCGCCGTCGCACCCGGCGAGCACTACCACGTGCCGCTGCTGCTCAGCCCGTTCGGCTACTCCGTCTACCGAGGGAGCTAGCGCCATGGCAGTCGACCCCGGCCCCGCCCGCCCCGCAGTCCTGGGCCAGAACCAGTACGGCAAGGCCGAGACCCGAGTCGTCAGGATCACCCGGGACGGCGCCACCCACCACATCAAGGACCTCGGCGTCTCGGTGTCGCTGAGCGGCGACATGGACGAGGTCCACTACTCCGGCTCCAACGCCAACGTCCTGCCGACCGACACCGCCAAGAACACGGTGTACGCGTTCGCCAAGGAGTACGGCATCGCGTCCGCCGAGCAGTTCGGCATCCACCTCGCCCGCCACTTCGTCACCTCCCAGCCGCCGATCCACCGGGCCCGCGTCCGCATCGAGGAGTACGCCTGGGAGCGCATCGAGCACTCCGGGCGGGGCGCGCACTCCTTCGTCCGCAGGGGCCAGGAGACCCGCCTGGCGCAGATCACCTACGACGGCTCGTCCTGGGAGGTGGTCTCCGGCCTGAAGGACCTGACGGTGCTGAACTCCACCGACTCCGAGTTCCGGGGCTACGTCAAGGACAAGTACACGACGCTCCCGGAGGCCCGCGACCGGATCCTGGCGACCTCGGTCCGCGCCCGCTGGCGGTTCGGCTGGACCGGCGAGGAGCAGCCGGTGCCCGACTGGGAGGAGTCCTACGCGGAGACGAAGCGGCACCTGCTGCAGGCGTTCGCCGAGACGTACTCGCTGTCGCTGCAGCAGACGCTGTACCGCATGGGCGCACGCGTCATCGAGCACCGCGGCGAGGTGGACGAGATCCGCCTCTCCCTGCCCAACCGGCACCACTTCCTCGTCGACCTGGAGCCGTTCGGGCTGAAGAACGACAACGAGGTGTACTTCGCCGCCGACCGCCCCTACGGCCTGATCGAGGCGACGATCCTGCGGGACGGCCGCGAGGCGCGGATCCCCGTCGACCTCACTCACCTGTGACGCGAACACGGAAAGTGACAGTGGAGGACGAACGATGACCCGGCGCACCGTCATCGAGAACTGCGCGATCGCGACCGTGGACGCGGACGGCACCGAGTACGCCTCCGGGCACCTGGTCCTGGCGGACGACCGCATCGAGGCGGTCGGCGCGGGCCGGGCCCCGCGGGACGTGGAGAACGTCGTGCGCCGCATCGACGCCTCCGGCCACCTCGCCACCCCGGGCCTGGTCAACACCCACCACCACTTCTACCAGTGGCTCACCCGGGGACTGGCCACCGACCACAACCTGTTCGACTGGCTCGTCGCGCTGTACCCGGTGTGGGCGCGCATCGACGAGGAGATGGTGTACGCGGCCGCGCAGGGCTCGCTCGCGATGATGGCCCGCGGCGGCGTCACCACGACGACGGACCACCACTACGTCTTCCCGCGCGGCTGCGGCGACCTGTCCGGCGTGATCGTCCGCGCCGCCCGCGAGATCGGCGTCCGCTTCACCCTCGCCCGCGGCTCCATGGATCGCGGCGAGAAGGACGGCGGCCTGCCCCCCGACTTCGCCGTGGAGAGCCTCGAAGGCGCGCTGGCCGCCACCGAGGCCACGATCGACGCCCACCACGACGCGTCCTTCGGCGCCATGACCCAGGTGGCCGTCGCCCCCTGCTCCCCGTTCTCCGTCTCCACCGAACTGCTCCGTGAGGGAGCCGAGTTGGCCCGCCGCAAGGGCGTGCGGCTGCACACGCACGGCTCGGAGACGGTGGAGGAGGAGAAGTTCTGCCGCGAGCTGTTCGGCATGGGCCCCACCGCCTACTTCGAGTCCACGGGCTGGCTCGGCGAGGACGTGTGGATGGCGCACTGCGTCCACATGACCGACGACGACATCGCCGCCTTCGCCCGCACCGGGACGGGCGTCGCCCACTGCCCGTCGTCCAACGCGCGGCTGGCGGCCGGCATCGCACGTGTGCCGGACCTGCTCGCCGTCGGTGTCCCCGTCGGCCTCGGCGTCGACGGCACTGCCTCCAACGAGTCCGGCGAACTCCACACCGAACTGCGCAACGCCCTCCTGATCAACCGCCTCGGCCCCCACCGCGAGGCCGCTCTCGGCGCCCGCCAGGTCCTGCGGCTCGGCACCCACGGAGGCGCCCAAGTGCTGGGCCGCGCACGGGAGATCGGCTCCCTGGAACCGGGCAAGCTGGCCGACCTGGTGCTGTGGCGCATGGACACGCTCGCCCACTCCTCGATCGCCGACCCGGTGGCCGCCCTCGTCCTGGGCGCCCCGGCACCCGTCACCGCCTCGTTCGTCAACGGCCGCCAGATCGTCGAGGACGGGCGGCTGCTGTCCGCGGACGAGGACGCCATCGCCCGCTCCACGCGCGAGCAGGCGCGGCGGCTGGCGCGGATCGCGGCGTCCACGGCGTGACGCGTCGGGCGGAGGCGGGGGACCGACGCCGCGTACCGATCCGGATCCGGGCGGGCGGGGACGCGGAACATCCCGTGCCCCCGCCCGCGCACGGCCCGGCCGCCCCGCACCACGTCGCCTTCAGCCGGGCACCTGTCCCGGCCCGGAAACGCCCGGCCACGCCACGAGGTTGGCCGGCAGCTCGGCCTGTTCGACCGCGTCGTCGAGGGCGTGATGGGTGGGGCGGCGCCGCGAGGGAGATGTACAGGCTGGGCTTGACACGTCGCGTGGTCATGGGGACGCAGCATCCCAGCCGGACGGGCGGTGCGCACCCGAATGCGCGGGCGGCCCGGCCCCGCGGCCGGGAGCCCGGCGGATCCGGCCGGGGCGGGCGGGGCGGGCCGCGGCGAGACGCCCGTCGGCCCCGAAGGCGCCGGGAGCAGGTCCCTGCCCTGAAGGCGCCGGGAGCAGGTCCCAGCCCGAAGACGCCGGGAGCGGGCTCCGGCGCCCGGGCCGGCTACAGGCCGAACAGGCCCGGGTCCTCGGCGAGTTCTTTGAAGCGCTCCTGCGGGTCCGTGACCAGCCGGCGCTCCTTGAGGTCCAGCAGGCCGCCGACGGCGGTGATCTCGGCCGCCACCGCGCCGTCGTCCGCCCGGCGGATCTCCTGCAGGATGCGGAACGTCTTGCCCTCGCCCCACTCGAAGGCGCAGGTCACGTCCACCTCGTCGCCCGCCAGCAGCTCGCGCCGGTAGCGGATGGTGGTCTCCAGGGCGACCGGGCCCACGCCCTGGGAGACCAGCCCGTGCTGGCTCACCCCGGCCGCCTGCAGCAGCGACCAGCGGGCGTGCTCGGCGTAGTTGAGGTAGACCGCCTGGTTGAGGTGGCCCTGCACGTCGGTCTCGTAGCCCCGGACGGTCACCCGGACGGAAAACGGTTCGCTCACGACAGACAGCCCCTTCTCGCGTGCTCGCACCGGCCCTTGCGATCCGATCTTGGCATGTACCTCACACCCGGCGGGGCGAAGCGAGCAGATAGCGCCTGCGCGTCCGCGGCTCCGTGTGCTCCCCGGTCTGCCATCCCGCCCGCTCCAGTGTGGCCGCGAACTCCCGCAGCGCCTCCGCGTCCGGCCCGTACACGGCGACCGCCTCCGGCTGCGGGGTCGCCCGCACCCGGTAGCCGTCGTCCTGCGCCGCCTCCCGGCCCGCCGGCTGCGCCCGGCCCGGCGGCGCCCCGGTCGCCGGCCGGTGCCCGGCCGCCTCCAGCGCGAGCGCCGCGGCCTGCACCAGATGCGTCCGCTCCCAGCCGCAGGGCCGGTCCACGGCCCCGTCCGCGTTCGTCATCCGCCGCAGCTCCAGCAGCCCCTGCCAGGCGCTGTGCACCTCGCGGGCCCGGCGCGGGGAGTCGTCGGCCCGTTCCTCGCCGCCGACCCGCGCCGCGAACACCCCGGCGGGCGAGGAGGCCGGGGGCCGCGGGGGCTCCTCGGGCGCCGCCTCCCGTATCCGGTGCCCGGCCGGCGTCAGGAAGTGGTCGTGCGGCGGCCGCGGATGCCGGAAGGCCAGCCCCCGCTTCACCAGCGCCGCGAGCTGCGCCTCGGTCCCCTTCAGCCGTCCCGTCACGGGATCGGCGGCGTCGATCACCCGCCGCAGCGCGGCGGTCGGCGGTCGCGTCACGGCGTGGCCCCTCTCTCGCACCCGGTCACCGGCACCCTCGCTCCGAAGGCTACGCCGGGGCTCCGACAGTCCCCGGGCGGGAGCACGGCGCGGGCAGGAGCACGGCGCGGGCAGGAGCACGCCGCACGCGGGAGCATGCCGCACGCGGGAGCACGCCGCACGCGGCCGGAGGAGCCGACCGCTGCCGCCGGTAGCTACTGCCGGTAGCCGCTCAGGAACCGTCCGATCCGGCTGATCGCCGCGTCCAGGACGTCGGCGTGCGGGAGGGTGAGGATGCGGAAGTGGTCGGGGGCGGGCCAGTTGAAGCCGGTGCCCTGCACCACCTGGATCTTCTCGCGCAGCAGCAGGTCCAGGACGAACTTTTCGTCGTCGTGGATCCTGTGGACCTTGGGGTCGAGGCGCGGGAAGGCGTACAGGGCGCCCTTGGGCTTGACGCAGGTCACGCCGGGGATCTCGTTGAGCTTCCGCCAGGCGACGTCGCGCTGTTCGTGCAGGCGGCCGCCGGGCGCGGTCAGGTCGCGGATGGACTGGCGGCCGCCGAGCGCGGCCTGGATGGCGTACTGGGCGGGCGCGTTGGCGCACAGGCGCATGGAGGCCAGCATGGTCAGGCCCTCCAGGTAGTCCTTCGCGTGCTGCTTGGGACCGGTGACCACCAGCCAGCCGGAGCGGAAGCCCGCCACCCGGTACGTCTTCGACAGGCCGCAGAAGGTCAGCACCACCAGGTCGGGGGCGAGCGCGGCGGTGGAGTGGTGCGCGGCGTCGTCGTAGAGGATCTGGTCGTAGATCTCGTCGGCGAAGACCATCAGGCCGTGCCGGCGGGCGAGGTCGAGGATGCCCTCCAGGACCTCCTTCGGATAGACCGCGCCAGTGGGGTTGTTCGGGTTGATGATCACCACCGCCTTGGTGCGGTCGGTGATCTTCGACGCCAGGTCGTCCAGGTCCGGGTTCCAGTCCGCCTGCTCGTCGCACAGGTAGTGGACCGCCTTGCCGCCCGCGAGCGTCGTCACCGCCGTCCAGAGGGGGAAGTCCGGTGCGGGGATGAGGATTTCGTCGCCGTCCTCCACCAGGGCCTGTACGGCCATGGAGACCAGCTCCGAGACGCCGTTGCCCAGGTACACGTCGTCGACGTCGACGTCCAGGCCGAGGGTCTGGTAGCGCTGGGCGACCGCGCGGCGGGCGGGGAGGATGCCGCGCGAGTCCGTGTAGCCGTGGGCCTGCGGCAGCATGCGGATCATGTCCTGGAGGATCTCCTCCGGCGCCTCGAAGCCGAACAGCGCCGGGTTGCCGGTGTTCAGGCGCAGCACGCTGTGCCCGGCCTCCTCCAGCGCGTTGGCGTGCTCGATCACCGGGCCGCGGATCTCGTAACAGACCTCGCTGAGCTTGCTCGACTGCCGGAATTCCATGCGCCGCTTCCCCTCCGGTGAGTGGTGTTGCTTGGTTTTACCAAGTACGAGCTTGGAAAGTCCAACAACGTGTCTAGACTGCGTCGCATGTCACCCCGCACTCGCCGCAGCTACGACCAGTACTGCTCCGCC
Organism: Streptomyces echinoruber; assembly: GCF_014651135.1. Classification (GTDB taxonomy): domain Bacteria; phylum Actinomycetota; class Actinomycetes; order Streptomycetales; family Streptomycetaceae; genus Streptomyces; species Streptomyces echinoruber. Next base: position 127,950 of record NZ_BMWH01000017.1, on the reverse strand, counting down.
GCCCGGGCGCTCGACCTCGTCGGCGACCGCTGGACCCTGCTGATCGTCCGCGAACTCCTCGCCGGCCCCCGCCGCTACACCGACCTGCACGCCGACCTGCCCGGTGTCAGCACGGACGTCCTCGCCTCGCGGCTGCGGGACATGGAGCGCGACGGACTGACCACACGGCGCCGGCTGCCTCCGCCGGGCGCCGCCTACGTCTACGAACTCACCCCGCGAGGAAGGGAGTTGCTGCCGGTGCTGCAGGCCCTCGGCGCCTGGGGCGGACCCGAGCTGGGGGAGCGGCGGCCCACCGACGCGGTGCGTGCCCACTGGTTCGCGCTGCCGCTGCTGCGCGCCCTGCGGGCGGCGGCACAGGAGGACGGACTGGTCGAAGTACGGCTGGAGGAGGGCGACTTCCACCTGTACGTCGGCGACGGGGCGGGCCCCGACGGCGCCGTCTACGGCGACGGGCCCGCGCCCGCCGAACCCGACGTCCGGCTCGCCCTCGACGCCGGCACCTGCGCCGCCGTCAGCCGCGGCGACCTCGGCCTGGCAGAAGCGGTGCGGGACGGGCGGATCCGGGTGACCGGCGAGGGACCGCTCGCCAAGGCGCTGCTGAGGGCGTAGGGCGGTGCGGGCGGTGCCGGTGGCGTGCGGGCGGTGTCGGTGATGTGCGGGTGCTGCCGGGCGCGGGCAGGCATCGCCGGCCGGTGGGCAGGTGCCGCGGCACGGCGGGCAGGTACCGCCGGATACAGGCAGGTGCCGTCGGCGTGGCGGGCAGGTGCCGCGGGGACACAGGCGAAAGGCCCGCCGATCGGCGGGCCTCCACCCTGAAATGACGGAGCGTCAGGCGCCCGGCGGCACCCGCGACGGCCGTCCCGACCCCCGCGTCAGCGCGTACCCGCCGACACCCGCGAGCGCGGCCAGCACACCGCCCACCGCGGTCCACACCCACCGGTCGGACCACCAGCCGGAGGACCAGCCGCCGTCCGGTTCGACCGCGGACAGGACGGCCGAGGACGCCGACGCGTCCTTCTCGTCCGTGCCGTCCGTCCGCGAGGAGGCCGCGATGCCCGGCACCAGGGGCCGCGCCAGCGAGCCGTCCACCGCCGCCGCGCCGCCGATGTCCTTGGCGTCGACGCGCACCTCGGCGTCGACGGGCAGGCCGAGGTCGGCGTCGGTCAGACCGACGGCGGTCAGGCGGATGTAGTACGTGCCCGGCAGCGGGTCGTTGGCCCACGGCTCCGACCAGGCGCGCACGGTGCGCAGGACGCACGCCAGGTCGACGGAGGCCGCACCGGCCGCCGCGGTGCGGGTCTGGGCGCCGTACTGGCAGGCCTGGCGGCGCCGCAGCCCGTCGTACACGTCGATCTGCCAGGTCTGGGCCGCGTGCGACCGCGGCAGCCGCACCGTCGCGTGCACGGTGGGGCGCTGCCCGGCGTCGGCCGGGAACGACCAGTACATGTAGTCGCCGGTGGCGCCGCTCGCCGTGGCCCGCTGCCCCTGCTCGATCTCCGTGGCGGTGCGGAAGGAGGTGCCCGCCAGGGTGGGGGCCGAGCCGCTCTGCGACGGGCTCGGGGAGGGCGAGTCAGCGGCCGCGGGCCCGGCGGCCAGGCCGAGCGCGAGCGCCGCCGCGCCCAGTATGTGTGCGATACGCATCAGTTGGTCCTCCACACCGCGATCCGCCAGCGCGACAGCCAGCCCCACAGCACGCCGGCCAGGAAGCCGGCCACCACCAGCACGCCCAGCAGCCACCAGCCGCGGCCGAGGCCGAAGGCGGCCACGTCGTGCGCCGGGTCGGGGCCGGAGACGACGTCGACCGTCAGCTCCAGGGGCAGGCCGGGCGTGGTCTTCACGCCGGGGGCCGCGGAGAACGAGTGGGTGACCTGCAGGCACACCGTCTCCGTCGCGGCCTGGGCGTCGTCCCCGTCGTTCTCGTCGTCCCCGTCGCGCTCGGGCTTCGGGTAGCGCAGCCCGGTGGAGACGGCGTCCGTGCGGCCGGTGCCCGCCGCCTCGCCGCGTACGATCTCCCGGCCGTGCAGCGTGACCGCGCGCAGCAGCAGGCCGTAGCCGGGGTTCACGGCGCGGTCGGCGGCGACGCTCGCGGAGGCGCGCAGCTCCTGGCCGGGCCGCACGTCGACGCGGTACCAGCGCTGCTGCCCGAAGGCGACGCGGTCGGTGTACAGGCCGGACTTCAGCACCGGCGCCTGCGCGCACGTGCCGGCGCCCTCGGTGGCCACGGGGGTCACCACCGGGTCGGCGGTGCGGTCGACCAACTGGCCGACCCGGTCGGAGAGTTCGTCCTTGTGCCGGACGGAGGTGTAGGTGCCGCCGGTGGCGTCCGCGATGCAGCTGAGCTGGTCGCGGGTCTTGGCGTCCGGCACCAGGCCGAGGGTGTCGATGGTCAGGCCGATGCCCTTGGCCGCGATCTCGCGCGCGACCTCGCACGGGTCGAGGGGCTGACAGGTGTCCTCGCCGTCGCTGATCAGCACGATGCGGCGGGTGCCGCTGCCGCCGCCGAGGTCGTCGGCCGCCTTCAGCAGGGCGGGGCCGATCGGAGTCCAGCCGGTGGGCGTGAGGGTCGCCACCGCCGTCTTGGCCTCGGTGCGGTCCAGCGGGCCGACCGGGTAGAGCCGCTGGGTGTCCTTGCAGCCCTCCTGCCGGTCGTTGCCGCGGTAGGTGGCGCCCAGGGTGCGGATGCCGAGCTCGACCTCCTTCGGGGTGGCGTCGAGCACCTCGTTGAACGCCTGCTTGGCCGCGGCCATCCGCGAGCCGCCGTCGATGTCGCGGGTGCGCATGGATCCGCTGACGTCCAGGACGAGTTCGACCTTCGGGGCCGCCTCGCCGTCGGTCTCGCCGGCGACCGCCGGGGCGGGTACGGCGATCCCGGCCGCGAGCGCGGCGAGGAGGGCGCAGACTCCTGCCGCCAGCCGTTGTCTTGTGATCATCGGCGGATCTTATTGATCTCACCGGCCCGGCTTCAAAACGGCAACCGCGAGCCGGCCATGACACCCGGCCGGGAGCGTGCCGCGACGGCGGGCGGGAGCGTGCCGCGGACGCTCGGCCGGGGGCCTGCCGCGGGCATTCGGCCGGAGACCCGCTGTGACGGCGGGCGGCGGGAGCCCGTCACCCCGCCCCGGACAGCGGGTTGGGCAGCAGCGCCCACAAGTCCCCCTGCCTGTCCGGCGACAGCCGCATCAGCGTGAGCGCCTTCGCCGGCAGCGGCTCCGCACACAGCGCCGCCAGGTCCGGGCCGCGCGGCAGGTCCCGTACGGCCGCCGCCAGTGCCGCCCGCAGCCGCGGCCCCGACCCCGCCACACCGGCCAGCGCGCCCGCGACCAGCGACCCGAACAGCTTGCGCCGCAGCGCCGTGACGTCGTCCGTGACCAGCCGACCCGTGATCGGCGGCGCCGGGATGCCGTGCCGGGCCAGGCGGGCCGGGCTGATGCGGATGTCGGCGAGGTCGCGGTAGACCAGCCGCAGCGGGGCGCCCGACGCGGACAGCACCACCAGCAGGTTCTGCCCGTGCGCCTCCAGGGCCACCCCCAGCTCCAGCAGCCGCAGCCCGACACCCAGCGCGAGCCGGGCGAGGTCCGCCAGCCAGGCGGGGGAGGCGGGCAAGGAGGTCGTGGCCAGGGCGGCGACCGGCAGCACGTGCTCCCCGGGGCCGGCGTGGACCTGCGGGGACTCGCGCAGCACGGCCGCCAGGTCGGGGGAGTGGGCGGTGGCCGCGCCCAGGGTGCGGGTGACGTGCAGCAGCCCGTCCAGCCGGTCCACCAGGTGCTCCGCGAACGCCGACAGGGCCGCGGACACCGTCACCGAGTACACCGAGATGTCCCGCACCGACGACGTCAGCCGCGCGCTGAGCGCCGTCTTCACATGCGGTCCGCCGGGCACCGCGAGGGTGCGCAGCGACATCAGCGGATGGGCGGGGATCCCGCCGGCCCGCTCCTCGTACGGCGGCGGCTCCCCGTCGTACGGCCGTGCGCGGTACGGCTGTTCCTCGCCCCGCGGCCGTGCGCAGGCGTCGTCGTACGGCCGTGCCCCGCCGCGGGGGCCGTGCGGCTGCTTCAGTACGTGCTCCGCCTGCCACGGGTGCACCGGCAGCAGGATCCGCCGCCCGTCCCGCAGCTCCGCCGGCCACGCGCCGGTCACCAGGCAGATCTCCTCGGGGACGGCGAACGGCCGCAGGGTCACCACGGGCCGGTGCTCCGGCGCGTAGGCGAGCTGCTCGGCCGCCGAGAAGCCGGGCCGGGAGCGGCAGCCGGGGTGGAAGGGGTGGCCGTCGACCACCCGCTGCTCCGCCTCCCAGCCGTTGTCCCGCCCGGTCCGCCACCCGTCCGCCGGCCGCTCCTTCGGGGCATGCGGCGGGGGAACCGGCTGACCGGCCCGGGACAGGGCCAGGGAGGCGGCGCTGTGCCCGAGTTCCGCGGCGAAGGCGTCCGCGTACGGCACGGCGAGGTCCGCCATCAGGCGGGCCGGATCGCCGTGGGGCACGCCCTCCAGGTGGACGACGGGGGCGTACGGCCCCGTCGCGTACGGGTCGGCGGCGGGGCCGTGCAGCCGCCGCCCGTCGCGCAGCCGCAACAGGAGGCCGTCGCGGGTCCGTTCGCGGCCGGTGATCCACGGCAGCGGCTCGTGCGCCAGCGCCCGCCACAGGCGGGTCAGCACGGCCGCCCGCGCGCCGGGCAGCTCGGCCGCGTACCGCGCGAGCAGATCCGGGCGGACGGCGGCCAGCTCCTCGGCGAGCCCGGCCTCGGCGCCGGCTCCGGCGGCTCCGGCGGGCAGGGCGGGAAGGGCAGGAACGCGGTGCACGATCGGGCTCCTCGGGTACGGATGGGGCGTGACGACAACAGGTGCGACGAGACGGATACGGGTGCGAGACGGATACGGACATACTGATTACTGATCACCGACCGCCGATCACTGACCACCGATCATTGATCATTGATCACCGACCGCCGATCACTGACCGCTGACCGCGCGCACCGCGGTGGCGCGGTCACCCCAGGGAGGCAACCCCCAGGGACGTGGACGAACGAAGGGAACGCGTGTCTTTCATGCTCCCCGGCGACGGCGTCGCCGAACGCGCCGACGCCTACGCGACCGCGCCCCTGCTCGCCTGCCTGCTGCGGGAGGTGGCCGAGCCGCTCGGGCACACCGGCGGGCGCCGCACCTACCGGCTGCCCGGCAGCGACCGGCTGCTGCGGGTGCGCGACGGCCGGCGGCCCGCCGAGCCGGAGGTGTACGGGGCCGGCCGCTGGCGGCGCCTCGACCACACGGAGCTGGTCAAGCTCACCGCCGACGAACTGCGCCGGCACACCGGCGTCGGCAACGACGAGCTGCCCGCCGAGATGATCGACAGCCGGGACGCCGTGGCCGCCCTGCTTGCCGCCCGCCGGCACGCCGTCCCGCCCGACGACCCCTACCTGCGCTCCGAGCAGTCCCTGCTCACCGGCCACCCCTGCCACCCGGCGCCCAAGGCGCGCGGCGGCGGACCGGTCGCGAGCTGGCTGCCGTACGCGCCGGAGGCGCACGCCCGCTTCCCGCTGGCGCTGCTCGGGGTGCGCAAGGACGCGGTCGCCGAGGAGGGCGACACCTCGGCGCTGGACGCGCTCGGCCAGGCCCCGCCCGGCTACCGGCTGCTGCCCGCCCACCCCTGGCAGCTCGACCTCGCCGCCGACGCCCTCGCGCCCGCCTTCGCCGACGGCCGCCTGGTCCGGCTCGGCACCACCGGCGTCACCGCGTGGCCCACGGCCGCGGTGCGCACGCTGTACGTCCCCGAGCGGGACCTGTTCGTCAAGTTCAGCCTGGACGTGCGCATCACCAACGACGTCCGCCGCCTGTGGCGCCGCGACCTGACGCGGCTGCGCCGCACCGACGGCGCCGCGCGGGCCGCGTTCGCCGCCCTGGACGGGCCCGCGGCCTGGCTGAGCGACCGCGGCTACCGCACCGCCCGGTTCGCCTTCGAGGAGCTCGCCGTGCTGGTCCGCGACGGCTTCGGCGGCCACCTCGTGCCCGGTGCGACGCCGCTGCTCGCCGCCGGCCTCGTGGAGGGCTTCGACGGCAGCCCGCTCGACGGCCCCATCGACCCGGACGACTGGTGGGAGGCGTACCTGCGGCACGTCGTCCCGCCCGTGCTGCACGCCTTCGCCCGCCACGGCGTCGTCGTCGAGGCGCACCTGCAGAACTGCCTGGTCGCCGTCGACGCCGCCGGGCTGCCGGTGCAGGCGCTGTTCCGGGACGCGGAGGGCGTCAAGCTGCTGCCGGAGGTGCCGCGCGCCGCCGGGTGGGAGCGGCTGGTGTACTGCCTGGTCGTCAACCACCTCAGCGAGGTCGCCGCCCTGCTCGCCGAACGCCACCCCGGCACCGACCCGTGGCCCGCCGTCCGCCGCGAACTGGCCCGGCACGGCATCCCGGAGGCCACCGCCCTCCTCACCGCCCCCGCCGTGCCCGGCAAGACCAACCTGCTGCTGCGCTGGACACGCGCGGACGGCGCGGCCGCGCGGTACCGGCGGATGCCGAACCCGCTGCTCACCGGGGACTCGCCGGCCACCGGGAAACCCTGACCGGCACGCGGGCGGGCTCGGGCTGCCGTACCCGGCCCGCGCGCGGTGTTCACCAGCGGATCCTGGCCGCCACCGGCAGGTGGTCACTGCCCGTGGCCGGCAGCGTCCACGAGCTCTCCGGTTTCACGCCGCGGACCAGGATCTGGTCGATCCGCACCACCGGGAACTTCGCCGGCCAGCTGAAGCCGAAGCCGTCCCCGGCCGCGTCCTGGGCCGAGCGCAGCCGCGAGGTGATGCCGGCGAACGCGCGGTCGTCCAGGGTGCCGTTCAGGTCGCCGAGCAGCACCACCCGCTCGTTCCGCTCGGCGGCGACGGCCTCGCCGAGCGCCTGCGCGCCCCTGTCCCGCGAGTCCGTCCAAAAGCCCGTCCTGGGAGTCACCCGCGCGGACCCCAGGTGGGCCACATACACCGCCAGCGGCCCCCGGTCCGTGGCCACCGTGGTGCGCAGCGCGCGGTTGTAGGTCATCTTGACCGCGGCCGGCTTGGTGTCCGCCAGCGGCCCGTAGTCCATCTTGACGTCGACCGGCCGGGTGTCCGACAGCGGCAGCTTGCTCCACAGCCCGACCGTGCCCAGCACCGTGTGGTACGGGTACGCCTTCGCCAGCTCCTTCTCGTACGTGCCCCTGGCCTGCCGGGTCAGCTCCTCCAGCGCCAGCACGTCCGCACCGGAGGCGATCAGGTCGCGGGCGGTGCCGGCCGGGTCGGGGTTGCCGGCGCCGACGTTGTGGCTGACCACGGTGAGGTCGCCGCCCGGGTGGGACTTGTCGCCGAGCAGCCCGCCGAAGAGGTGCAGCCACACCGCGACCGGCAGCAGCAGCGCGGCCACCGCGGAGGCGGAACGGCGCCACAGCGCCCCGGCCAGCAGCACCGGGACGAACAGGCCGAACCACGGCAGGAAGGTCTCCACCAGACTGCCGAGATTCCCGACCCGGTTCGGGATCTTCGCGTGCAGCAGCATGAGCAGGCCCAGCAGCAGTGCCGGCGCCGCGAGCACCGGGCCGCGCTTCCACGGCCCCGGTCGGGAGCCGATGCGGATCGCCCGCCGGATGCCCGCCCGCAGGACGCCCGCCCACCGGATGCCCGCCCACCGGATGCCCGCGCGCCGGGTGCCGGAGCCGGTGTCCGGGTGGCCGGCGCCGCCCTGGCCCTGCCCGGTCTCCGCCGTGTCCACCCGCGTCATCGTCCGTCCTCGCTCGCTGCCGGTCACCGCTGCATCCTCGGGTCCTGGGCGGGGGAGGACGGTGGGGCCGAGCAGGCCGAGGAGGCCGGGCAGGCCGAGGAGGCCGATGAATTCGGCACCTGGTAGCCGAAGGCCGCGGTGATCACCGCTGCGACGACCATCAGACCGGGGGCAAGGGGCCGGCGAACCCGGCGGGACGTTGTTCGTGCTGAGGGTGGGGTTCGAAGCATGCCGCCAGTGAAGGCGGCGCGGTGTTGCCGGCACGTATGCGGTTTTCGATACGCCGGCGATATGCGCCGGCTCGTAGCATCGGCGGTATGCGCGTGCTGATCGTCGAGGACGAACCTTATCTGGCGGAAGCCGTCCGCGACGGCCTGCGCCTGGAAGCGATCGCGGCCGACATCGCCGGTGACGGCGACACCGCTGTGGAGCTGCTGAGCATCAACACCTACGACATCGCCGTCCTCGACCGGGACATTCCCGGACCGTCCGGTGACGAGATCGCCCGGCGCATCGTCGCCTCCGGCAGCGGCATGCCGATCCTCATGCTCACCGCGGCCGACCGGCTCGACGACAAGGCCTCCGGGTTCGCGCTCGGCGCCGACGACTACCTCACGAAACCCTTCGAACTCCGGGAACTCGCGCTCAGGCTCAGAGCACTCGACCGCAGACGTGCCCACCACAGGCCGCCCGTGCGGGAGATCGCGGGTCTGCGGCTGGACCCGTTCCGCCGCGAGGTCTACCGGAACGGCCGCTACGTGGCGTTGACCAGGAAGCAGTTCGCCGTGCTCGACGTCCTCGTCGCCGCCGAAGGCGGTGTCGTCAGCGCCGAAGAACTTCTGGAACGCGCGTGGGACGCGAACGCCGACCCGTTCACCAACGCCGTGCGCATCACCGTCTCGGCACTGCGCAAGCGCCTCGGCGAACCCTGGATCATCGCCACCGTGCCGGGCGTCGGCTACCGCATCGACACGGGAGCAGGCGCCGGAGGGAAGGGAGGTGAGCATGGATAGAGCACCCGGGTTGAGCGTTCGCCTCAAACTCACCCTCAGCTACGCCGGATTCCTGATGCCGGCCGGCATCCTGCTGCTCGCGGCGGTGTGGGTGTTCCTCCTGCGTTACGTCCCCGACCGTGCGCTCATCGTCTCCGCCGACACCCCCCTGCACGGTGTTTTTCCCATCCGGTCCAACCTCCTGCGCGTTTTCGCTCCGAGAGCAGCCGCGGTGCTGGCGTTCCTGCTGGTGTTCGGCCTCGGGGGAGGGTGGATCCTCGCCGGCCGCATGCTCGCCCCCCTGACCCGCATCACGGACGCCACACGCAGGGCCACGAGCGGGTCGCTTTCCCACCGGATCCGGCTACCGGGCCGCAAGGACGAGTTCCGCGAACTCGCCGACGCCTTCGACGCGATGCTCGCACGGCTCGAAGCACACGTCGCCGAACAGCGGAGATTCGCGGCCAACGCCTCTCACGAGTTGCGCACCCCGCTGGCGATCTCGAAGGCGCTCCTCGACGTGGCCCGCACCGATCCGCACCACGACGCCGGTGAGGTCATCGACCGCCTCCACGCCGTCAACACCCGGGCGATCCACCTCACCGAAGCACTGCTCCTGCTCAGCCGCGCCGAGCAAAGGTCCTTCACCCGGGAACCCGTCGACCTGTCCCTGCTCGTGGAAGAGGCCACCGAAACGCTCCTCCCCCTCGCGGAAAAGCACGGCGTCACCCTCGAGACCTCCGGCGACATCACCCCCACGATCGGATCGCAGGCGCTCCTGCTGCAGCTGACCACGAACCTCGTGCACAACGCGATCGTCCACAACCTGCCCGAACAGGGCACCGTGTGGGTCAACACCGGCGTCCGCCCCAAGACCGTGGTGCTCACTGTCGAGAACACCGGCGAGAAGCTCACTCCGGAACTGGTCTCGACACTCACCGAGCCCTTCCGGCGCGGCACCGAGCGCCTGCACACCGACCACGCGGGCGTCGGCCTCGGCCTGGCCATCGTCAAGACCATCACCCGCGCACACGACGGCACCCTCACCCTCACCCCGCGCTCCGCCGGCGGACTCCTCGTCACCGTGGAACTGCCCGTGGAACCCCCCACGACAACCCCGCACACCGACGGGTGACGCATCAGGGAACCGATGCGCCGCCCCTACGGTGAGCAGGCGGTCGGTGAGTCTCTTCCACCCGGTGTTCACGCAGATCAGAAGGGTGCGGACGGCACGGACGACAAGGACGGCTGCCCCGTGCTACGGCATATCCGCGCCTCGATCATGCCGGAGACGGGAGAGTCCGTCGTGGCCTCGGCGCGGTGCCTCGGGCACTCCCCGTCGGCAGTCACCTTCGGTTACCATGCTCACTTCGTGCCGGAGGCCGGAGGCCGGAAGCGAGGGGCGCACCGCCGTCGACGGACTGCCCGGAAGGCAGGGGGGACCCGCATGCCAGGCGAAACTCCCCGGATTCTCCCCGGGGCTGATGCCGGGCGGTTCCCGCTCCTTCGCACCTCCGAAGCCGGGCGCGGGTTCTGAGGCCAGAGAGGCGAACGGCATGGGGAAATGCTGAGAGAGGTCACCGCGACCCGCTACATCGCGCCGCTGAGGTCCGGCGGCTCCGTGCCCGGCGTGGTCGAGGCGGACGACCTGGGCACGTACGTGGTGAAGTTCACCGGTTCCGCGCAGGGGCGCAAGGCGCTGGTCGCCGAGGTGATCGTGGGCGAGCTGGCCCGCGCGCTGGGCCTGCGCGTCCCCGAGCTGGTGCTCACCCGCTTCGACCCGGCCCTGGGCGCGCACGAGCCGCACCAGGAGGTACGCGACCTGCTGAACGCCAGCGCGGGCGTGAACCTGGGCATGGATTACCTGCCGGGCGCCCGCGACTTCACCCCCGAGGTCGCCCGCGCCTTCCGCGTGGACCCGGTGGAGGCCGGCCGCGTCGTATGGCTGGACGCCCTCACGGTCAACGTGGACCGCACCGTCCACAGCTCCAACCTGATGGTCTGGCCGACGCTCGGCGTCGCGCCCCCGCGCCTGTGGCTCATCGACCACGGCGCGGCCCTCCTCTTCCACCACCGCTGGGACACCTCGGCCCCGGAGAAGACCTACGACTTCCGGCACCACGCCCTCGGCCCCTGCGGCCCGGACGTCCGCGCCGCCGACGCCGCCCTCGCGCCCCGCGTCACCGAACGGCTGCTGCGCGAGGTCACCGCCGCCGTCCCCGACCGGTGGCTGGCCGGCGAGCCCGGCTTCGCCACGCCCGACGACGTGCGCGAGGCCTACGTCCGCTACCTCCACGCGCGGGCGCGGGCCTCGTCCGCCTGGCTGCCCACCGACTTCCCCAGCCGCCGGGAACTCGACGCCGAGAACGCCCGGCGCGCCGCACGCACTCGGCAGGGCCGCCCGGACTGGCTCAAGCAGGTCCCCGACCTGCACGGCAAGCCGGCGGCGGAACAGGACTGGTCGGTGCACCTGGAACGACGGCGGTGACCCCACCGGCCCGGGGCGCTCACCCCGGGCCGGTGGGGGCATCCCGGGCCCGGGGGGTCACCCCGGGCCGGTGAGGGGCCCGCTCAGCCCTCGAGCCGCTCGTAGGCCGGCAGCGTGAGGAAGTCGGTGTACTCCTCGTCGAGGGCGACCGTGAGGAACAGGTCGTGCGCCTGCCGCCAGCGGCCGGCCGCGAAGGCATCCTCGCCCAGTTCGGCGCGCAGGTGCGCGAGGTCGTCGGCGGCGACCCTGCGGGCGAGGTCCGCGGTGACCCGCTCGCCGTTGTCGAGGACGACGCCGGCGTTGATCCACTGCCAGACCTGGGAGCGGGAGATCTCGGCGGTGGCCGCGTCCTCCATGAGGTGGAAGATGGCGACGGCGCCCAGGCCGCGCAGCCAGGCCTCGATGTAGCGGATGCCGACCTGGACGGCGTTGACCAGGCCCGCGTACGTCGGCTTGGCGTCGAGGGAGCCGACGGCGAGCAGGTCGGCGGCCTCGACCTCGACGTCCTCGCGCAGGCGGTCCTTCTGGTGCGGGCGGTCGCCGAGGACCTTGTCGAAGGACTCCATGGCGATCGGGACCAGGTCGGGGTGGGCCACCCAGGAGCCGTCGAAGCCGTCGCCCGCCTCCCGGTCCTTGTCGGCGCGGACCTTCTCGAAGGCGACCCTGTTGACCTCGGGGTCCCTGCGGGAGGGGATGAACGCCGCCATGCCGCCGATCGCGTGCGCGCCGCGCCGGTGGCAGGTGCGGACGAGGAGTTCGGTGTAGGCCCGCATGAACGGGGCGGTCATCGTGACCGCGTTGCGGTCCGGCAGCACGAACTCCGGTCCCGCGTCACGGAAGTTCTTGATGATCGAGAACAGGTAGTCCCAGCGGCCGGCGTTCAACCCCGAGGCGTGGTCGCGCAGTTCGTAGAGGATCTCCTCCATCTCGAACGCGGCCGTGATCGTCTCGATGAGGACGGTCGCGCGGACGGTGCCCTGCGGGATGCCGAGGTGGTCCTGGGCGAAGACGAACACGTCGTTCCAGAGGCGGGCCTCCAGGTGCGACTCCAGCTTCGGCAGGTAGAAGTACGGGCCCATGCCGAGGTCGAGCAGGCGCCGGGCGTTGTGGAAGAAGTACAGGCCGAAGTCGACGAGGGCGCCGGGGATCCGGCGGCCGTCGGCGTCGCGGAGGTGACGCTCGTCCAGGTGCCAGCCGCGCGGACGCACGACGACCGTCGCCAGCTCCTCGGCGGGGCGCAGCGCGTACGACTTGCCGGAGGCGGGGTCCGTGAAGTCGATGTTCCGGGTGTAGGCGTCGATCAGATTGAGCTGGCCGAGGACCACGTTGTGCCAGGTGGGGGAGGAGGCGTCCTCGAAGTCCGCCAGCCACACCCGCGCGCCCGAATTGAGCGCGTTGATCGTCATCTTGCGGTCGGTGGGGCCGGTGATCTCCACCCGGCGGTCCTGCAGCGCGGGCGGGCAGGGCGCGACCCGCCAGGAGTCGTCGGCGCGGATCGCGGCCGTCTCCGGCAGGAAGTCGAGGGTGGCGGTGCGGGCGATCTCGGCGCGCCGCTCGGCACGGCGGGCGAGGAGCTCGTCGCGGCGCGGTGTGAACCGCCGGTGCAGCTCGGCCACGAAGGCGAGCGCCGCGTCGGTGAGGACCTCCTCCTGCCGCGGCAGGGGCTCGGCGTCGACGACGACCGGCGGGGACGGCGCTGATGCGGACATCGGCTGTCACTCCCTTGGACGGGCTTCTGGAAAACGGATGCTAATTTCCTCATGGTGGAAGTTCAATGGTTTGTTGACGCCGGGAGGCTCTGAGCCGCGGCAGGTTCTGGAGCCGCGGCAGGCTCTGGAACCGAGGCGTCCGCGGTTCCTCCTGCCGGGCGCCGCGGCCCTTCCGTCGGGGCGTTCCATCCCTTCCGCCGGGGCGCTCCGGCCTTTCCGTCGAGGCGGTATGGCCCCTCCCGCGGCGGCCCTCACCGCAGGTGCGTCAGGTCGGCTTCCGTGTCGATGTCGTACGGCTGCGCCACGTCCGCGCACTCCACCCACCGGATCGCCGCCTCGTGCGCCTTCAGGTAGGCCCGGGCCCCCCGGTCGCCCGTCGCGGTCGCCGCGACGCCCGACCAGTGGGCGGCGCCGAGCAGGACCGGGTGCCCACGCACTCCGCCGTAGGACGCCATGGCGAGCGACTCCGGTGACGCGTACGCGGCCCGGATCCGGGTTACCGCCTCCGGTCCGATGCCGGGCTGGTCGACCAGCAGCACCAGCGCCGCCCGCGCGCCCGTCCCGGCCAGCGAGGCGAGCCCGGCGCGCAGGGAGGAGCCCATGCCCTGCGCCCACTCCGGGTTGTCCACCACCGTGCAGCCGCTCAGGTCCGCCCGCTCCCGTACGACACCGGCCCGCGCCCCCAGCACCACGTGCACGCGCGCGCAGCCGCCCGCCCGCAGCACCCGCACCGCGTGCTCCACGAGCGGCCGGCCCCGGTGGGTGAGCAGCGCCTTGGGCCGCCCGCCGAGCCGCCGCCCCCCGCCGGCGGCCAGCAGCAGCCCGGCGACCTGCCCTTCCTCACGGTCCGACCGGGGCACGGGGCCGGAGTCCGTCCGTGGGGCGGGGTCGGAGTCCGTCCGCGCGGGGTCGTGGTTCGTCCGGGGCGCGGGGTCGTGGTTCGTCCGGGGCGCGGGGCCGGGGGCCGGGGGTGCCGTGGGGCCACGCTTCGTCTGCGTCATGGCTCCTGCATACCGGACGGCCGCGCCCGCCGCCGCCCCGCCGGGCGGGCGGGCAGACAGGCGGGCGGCCGGACAGGCGGGTGGACGGACGGGACGACAGGCGGCCGGGGCGCGTGTCCGGGTCACGGGTGGGGCCGGGGCGCCGAATTTCGCCCCGTACGGTGGCGCGGGCGCACTCGGTGGCGTTTACTGGCCCGCGTCCCCGGCGCACGGGAGGCGCAGGGGGCGCTCGCGAACGGAGAAGCCGCGCACGACGGCGTGCGAGGGGGAGCTGTGGTGCGAAGCTTGGGGCAGAGACCGGTGGCCGGCAGCGGCGAGGACCCGAGAGTGACGGAACTGCGCGTCGCCGTGTCCCGGTTGCGCCGCCAACTGGCCGCGTATCCGGCCGAGTTACCCGACCGGCCCATCGCGGAGGAGGAACTCGCCGCGCTCGCCGCGATGACCGTGGGAGGCGTCCCGGAGACCGACCGGCTGCACCGGTCCCTGCTCCTCCTCGCCGGCGCGATCGGCTCCGTCAGCGCGCTCGCACAGGGACTGACGCGGGTGCGGGCGGCGGTGGAGCTGTTCGGGGAGCGGCGGCGGGGGGCGATGGACGGGGGCGCGAGCGGGTGACGCGCGGGCGGCCCGGTGGGCGGGGCTCGCGGTGGGCGGGGCTTGCGGACGGCCGGTGGGCGGGAGCCGTGGGCGGGTCCGGTGGGTGGGAGCAGCCGGTGCGTGGTCGGTCGTCGGCTCGTTGGTCTGTAGATCCGTCGGTCTGCCGGTCTGCCGGTCCGTCGACCGGAGCGGTCCGTCCCGTCTCCCGCGGGACTCAGCCCGCCGGGCCGGATGAGCTCGCCAGTGTCTCCGACAGTTCCCGCGCGACCTCCAGCAGCACCGGCACGATCCGCGCCGTCGCCGCCTCGGTGACCCGTCCCGCGGGCCCGGAGATGGAGAGGGCGGCCGGGGTGGGGGAGCCGGGCACCGGCACCGCGAGGCAGCGGACCCCTATCTCCTGCTCGTTGTCGTCGACGGCGTACCCGAGCCGGCGCACGTCCTCCAGGGCCGCGAGGAAGCCCTCCGGCGTGGTGATGGTCTTCTCGGTCGCGGCGGGCATGCCGGTGCGGGCGAGCAGGGCGCGCACCTCCTCGTCCGGGAAGGCCGCCAGCAGCGCCTTGCCGACGCCCGTGGAGTGGGGCAGGACCCGCCGGCCCACCTCCGTGAACATGCGCATGGAGTGCTTGGACGGCACCTGCGCCACGTACACGGCCTCGTCGCCGTCCAGCAGCGCCATGTTCGCCGTCTCGCCGGTCTCCTCCACCAGGCGGGCCAGGTGCGGCCGGGCCCAGGCGCCCAGCAGGCGAGAGGCGGACTCGCCGAGGCGGATCAGGCGCGGGCCGAGCGCGTAGCGGCGGTTGGGCTGCTGGCGTACGTAGCCGCAGGCCACCAGGGTGCGCATCAGGCGGTGGATGGTGGGCAGCGGCAGCCCGCTGCTCGCCGACAGCTCGCTCAGGCCGACCTCGCCGCCCGCGTCCGCCATGCGCTCCAGCAGGCCGAAGGCGCGCTCCAGGGACTGGACCCCGCCGGCTGCGGGCCGGGCGGAGCCGGTGGTGCGGGCGCTGGAGGTCGGCACGGGGCGTTCCTTTCGGACGGGCGGGGAGGGCAAGCGTATCCGGCGGTCGACCGGCTCCCCGGGCGCGCGGACCGGCCGGTGCGGCCCGGTCGCCGTGGACCGGTCGGTGCGGACCGGCCGCGCGGACCTTGCTTCTGCTGAGCGGAATCCTAATTCCGCTTCATGGAAGCGTCCAGGCCGGATTCGTCGGGATACCTACAGCAGTGTGCCCTTGACGGTGGCATGGGGGGAGTGGAGACTCCGCTCAACAGAACGTTGAAGGAACCGAAGAACCGAAGAATCGAAGAACCGAGGAAACCTCGGAAACCGAGGAAACGTGGCGAGGGGAGCTCCGGGTGCCCGACGCTGAACTGGTGCTGCGTTCGACGCGCGTCATCACCCCGGAGGGGACGCGCGCCGCCTCCGTCGCGGTCACCGGCGGCACCATCACCGCACTCCTGCCGTACGACGCCGACGTACCGCCCGGCGCCCGCCTGGAGGACGTCGGCGACCACGTCGTACTGCCCGGCCTGGTCGACACCCACGTGCACGTCAACGACCCCGGCCGCACCGAATGGGAGGGCTTTCGGACCGCCACGCGCGCCGCGGCGGCCGGCGGCGTCACGACCCTCGTCGACATGCCGCTGAACTCCCTGCCGCCCACCACCACCGTCGACAACCTGCGCGTCAAGCGGAAGACCGCCGCCGGCCGGGTGCACGTCGACGTCGGCTTCTGGGGCGGCGCCCTCCCGGACAACACGGCCGACCTGCGGCCGCTGCACGAGGCCGGCGTCTTCGGGTTCAAGGCGTTCCTGTCGCCGTCCGGGGTGGAGGAGTTCCCGCACCTCGACCAGGACGCCCTGGCCCGCTCCATGGCCGAGACCGCCTCCTTCGACGGGCTGCTCGTCGTGCACGCCGAGGACCCGCACCACCTCGCCGCCGCCCCGCAGCGCGGCGGCCCCCGGTACGCCGACTTCCTCGCCTCCCGCCCGCGCGGCGCCGAGGACTCGGCCGTCGCGCACCTGATCGACCGGGCGAGACGCCTCCACGCGCGCGTGCACGTGCTGCACCTGTCCTCGAGCGACGCGCTGCCGCTGATCGCCGCCGCCCGCGCCGAGGGCGTCCGGCTCACCGTGGAGACCTGCCCGCACTACCTGACCCTCACCGCGGAGGAGGTGCCGGACGGCGCCGGCGAGTTCAAGTGCTGCCCGCCGATCCGCGAGGCCGCCAACCGGGACCTGCTGTGGCAGGCGCTCGCCGACGGCACGATCGACTGCGTCGTCACCGACCACTCGCCCTCCACCCCCGACCTGAAGACCGGCGACTTCGCCACCGCCTGGGGCGGCATCTCCGGCCTCCAGCTCGGCCTCGCGGCCGTGTGGACCGAGGCCCGGCGGCGCGGCCACACCCTGGAGGACGTCGCGCGCTGGATGTCCGCGCGGACGGCGGCCCTCGTCGGCCTCGACGGCCGCAAGGGCGCCATAGCGCCCGGCCGCGACGCCGACTTCGCCGTCCTCGCGCCCGACGAGACCTTCACCGTGGACCCGGCCGCCCTGCAGCACCGCAACCCCGTCACCGCCTACGCCGGCCGCACCCTCAGCGGCGTGGTCAGATCCACCTGGCTGCGCGGCGAACGCGTCTACGCCGACGGCGAGTTCACCGAGCCGAAGGGACGACTGCTCACCCGGCCCGCGTGACCTGTGCCCGCATGATCCGGGCTCGCGTGACCCGTGCGCGCGTGCGGCACGGCGGTCCCACCGGGCGCGCGCACCGCCCTCCCGCCGCACCGGGACACCGCCCCGCACGCTCCGGCCGACCGGAAAGGAACCCCTGATCACCGTGACGGAGATTCCCCGCTTCACCGGCGCCGCGCACCCCTACCGCGGCGGTGACCCGTACGCGGACTACCGCACCGCCGACTTCCCCTTCACCCATCACGCCGACCTCGCCGACCGCCGGCTGGGCGCCGCCGTCGTCGCCGCCAACGACGAGTTCTTCGCCGAGCGCGAGAACCTGCTCGTGCCCGGACCCGCCGTGTTCGAACCGGAGCGCTTCGGCCACAAGGGCAAGGTCATGGACGGCTGGGAGACCCGGCGCCGCCGCGGCACGGGCGCCGGGCACCCCTGGCCCGCCCCCGAGGACCACGACTGGGCGCTGATCCGCCTCGGCGCGCCCGGCGTCGTGCGCGGCATCGTCGTCGACACCGCGCACTTCCGCGGCAACCACCCGCAGGCGGTGTCAATCCGGGCCGCCTCGGTGCCGGGCACCCCCTCGCCGTGGGACCTGCTCGGCGACGGCGTGGAGTGGACGACGCTCGTCCCGCGCACCGAGGTCGGCGGCCACGCCGCCAACGGCTTCGAGGTCGCCGTCGAGCGGCGCTTCACCCACCTGCGCCTCAACCAGCACCCCGACGGGGGCGTCGCGCGCCTGCGCGTGTACGGCGAGGTCGCCCCCGACCCGGCCTGGCTGGCCGCGCTGGGCACCTTCGACGTCGTGGCCCTGGAGAACGGCGGGTGCGTCGAGGACGCCTCCGACCTCTTCTACTCGCCCGCCGTCCACACCATCCGGCCCGGCCGCTCCCACAGGATGGACGACGGCTGGGAGACCCGGCGCCGCCGCGACACCGGCCACGACTGGATCCGCTACCGCCTGGCCGCCCAGTCCGAGATCCGCGCCCTGGAGATCGACACCGCCTGCCTCAAGGGCAACGCCGCCGGCTGGGCCTCGGTCTCCGTGCGGGACGCAGAGGAAGAGGATGCGGAGGGCGAGGAGGGCGCGGAGAGCGAGGGGGGCGGGTGGCGCGAGATCCTGCCCCGCACCCGCCTCCAGCCCGACACCGGCCACCGCTTCGTCCTCGACACGCCCGCCGTCGGCACGCACGCGCGCGTGGACGTCTTCCCCGACGGGGGCATCTCCCGGCTGCGCCTGTTCGGCTCGCTCACGAAGGCGGGCGCGGCAGCACTGGCGGCCCGCCACCGGGAGCTGGGCGGGTGACACGGGAGGCGGGGGGTCGGCGTGAGGGCCGGGCGGGTGACGGCGGAGGGGTGGCCGACGCCCCGGTGCGCGTGGTGCGCATGGTGCATCTGGTGCGTGCGGTGCGCGTGCCGACCGTACGGCTCCGGCGCACCCCACCCGCAGCCTCCGCCCGTCCGTGGCCTCCGCCCGCCGGCGGAACCCGCCGGTCCACTCCCGCGTTCATCCGGTGTGACCCTTCAGCAAGAGATCGTCGGCAACGCCATGCAGATGGCGGTCGTCACCCTGCAGCCGGGCCAGACCGTGTACTGCGAGGCCGGAAAGTTCCTGTTCAAGACGTCGAACGTGACGATGGAGACCCGCCTGTCGACGCCGTCGAACGGAGACGGGCAGCAGGCCCGGGACGGGTCGGGCGGCGGCATGGGCGGCTTCCTGCGGCAGGCCATGGGGACGGCCATGCAGGTCGGGCAGCGGGTACTGGCGGGCGAGTCGCCGGCGTTCCAGTACTTCACCGCCCAGGGCGGCCAGGGCACCGTCGGCTTCGCGGGCGTCCTGCCCGGCGAGATGCGCGCCCTGGAACTGGACGGCACACGCGCGTGGTTCGCGGAGAAGGATGCCTTCGTCGCCGCCGAGTCCACCGTCGACTTCGGCATCGCCTTCGTCGGCGGCCGCACCGGCACGAGCGGCGGTGAGGGCTTCGTCCTGGAGAAGTTCACCGGGCACGGCACGGTGATCATCGCGGGCGCCGGCAACTTCATCGACCTCGATCCGGCCGACTTCGGCGGCCGGATCGAGGTCGACACCGGCTGCGTCGTCGCCTTCGAGGAGGGCATCCGGTACGGCGTCCAGCGCATCGGCGGCCTCAACCGCCAGGGCCTGATGAACGCCGTCTTCGGCGGCGAGGGCCTGTCCCTGGCCACCCTGGAGGGCAGCGGCCGCGTCATCCTGCAGTCCCTCACCCTGGAGAGCCTCGCCAACGCCCTGAGGAAGGCCCAGGGCGGCGACAAGCAGGGCCCGACCGGCGGACTGTTCTCCACCCACGTCGGCTGAGCCGCCGCCTCCCGGCGGGGACGGCGACGCGCCCCGTCCCCCTTGGCTGCTGAGTCCTCCCCGGCTCCTGGGTCCTCCCCGGCTCCCGGACCCCGGCTCCCGGACCACTGGCGTGTTCGCGCCCGCCCCGCCCGGGCGGACGCGGACCACCGCACGCAGGCACACCGCACGCAGGCACACCGCACGCGGACACGCCGCACGCGGATCCGCCGCACGCGGCCCCGCCACGCACCTGCCGGACCCGGCCGGGGGTCAGGGCCGCAGCACCACCCGGCGCCCGCGCAGCTCGCCGCGCTCCATCCGCCGGTGGACCTCCGCCGCCTCGCTCAGCGGCACCTGCTCCAGCGCCCGCGGACGCAGCGCGCCCGCCGCCAGCGCCTCGTTGATCGTCCCGGCCGCCTCGGCGAGTTCCGCGACCGTGGCGTGCGAGAGGGCGAACCCCCGCAGCGAGCCGTCCTTCATGTACAGCGGGCCCACCGGCAGCACCGGCTCGTCCCTGGCGCCCGCCAGCAGCACGATCCGGCCGCGGTGGGCGAGCAGGCCGACGGCGGACCTGAGGTCGTTGCGGCCGGAGGTGTCGACGTGGACGTCGACGCCGGACGGCGCGGACCGGGCCAGCCGCTCGGCGAGGTCCGGGGCGCGGTAGTCCACCACCTCCGCGGCGCCCAGGGACCGCACGTGGTCGTGGTCGCGCGGGGACGCCGTGGCCAGCACCCGGGCGCCGGCCCGTGCGGCGAGCACCACCAGCGCACCGCCCACGTTGCCGCCCGCCCCGGCCACCAGCACGGTCTCGCCCGCGCGCAGCCCGCCGTGGGTGAACAGGGCCAGATACGCGGTGGCGGCCGGGTGGACCACGGCCACCGCCTCCTCTGCGGCCACCCCCGGCGGCAGCCGGTAGAGCCGGTCGGCCGGCACCGCGGCCAGCTCGGCGGCGGCGCCCTGCCGCCCCGCGTGGCCGAGGCTGTTGCACCACACCGTCTCGCCCGCGGCGAAACCCGCGCCGGCGGTGACGACCGTGCCCACCAGGTCGCGGCCGATCACGAACGGAAAGGGCAACGGCGTGCGGAACAGGCCCGAGCGGACGAAGGTGTCCACCGGATTGACCGTGGTGGCCAGCACCCTCACCAGCACCTCACCGGGGCCGGGCTCGGGATCGGGCAGCCGCCCGAAGCGGATCGCGTCGGCCGGGCCGAGCCGTTCGACGTAAGCGGCACGCATGGGCACGCATTCTTCCAGCCGGCGCGGGCCGTGGTCGCGGCCCGCGCCGGTGCTGTGTCAGGTCGCCGGCGGAACACCGCGGGGACTTGACGTTCTCTCACCGGTCGCCTTTTCCCCGCCCTCGACCGCGGCGCAGCATTCCCGGCATCGGCGGACCACCATCGGGAGTGACCAGACGTGAGCGAACACACCACCGAAAAGCCCCTGTTCCGTGTCGCGGCCGACGTGCACATCGCCGCCACCCCCGCCCAGGTCTACGCGGTCGTCAGCGACCTCACCCGCAGCGGCGAATGGAGCGAGGAATGCGTCGGCGGGGAATGGGTGGCGGGCGAACCCGGCACCGTCGGCGCCGTGTTCCGCGGCGACAACCACCGCGCGGAGGACGTCGTCGCCTGGGCGCCGGTCGTCCGCGGCTCCTGGAGCACCCGCTCCGAGATCGTCGCCGCCGAGCCCGGAGTCACCTTCTCCTGGGCCGTCCAGGACTCCGCCGGCCGGACCCAGGACAGCGTCTGGACCTTCGACATCCGGGCCGAGGGCAGCGGCAGCCGCCTGGTGCACCACTTCCGGATGGGCCGGGCCACGGAGGGAATCCGCGGCATCACCGCACAGATGACCGCGCAGGAGAAGCAGAGGTTCTTCGCCGACTGGGGCGCCAAGCTGGAAAAGGATCTGGCGGCCACGGTCGAGCGCATCAGGAACGTCGTCGAAGGCGATTTCCGGGGCTGAATTCCCGCGCCTTGGAACCTGTTCAGGGAAGGGCGAGCACGTGCTGCTGCAACGCATTGGAAACCGGGGAATCCGGCTCGGGACGCTCTTCGAGCGAGCGGCCGCCCGGCACCCGGCGAACGTACTGATCCTCGACCACGACCTCGACATCGCCCCGCACCTGGGCCGCCGCGCCACGGTCGCCGAGGTCGCCGACCTCGTCGACGACTTCGCCTCCCGGCTGTGGGCGGCCCGGGTCAGGCCGGGCGACCGGGTGGTGGTGTACAAGTCCGACGGATTCGACATCACCCTGCTGGCCTGCGCCGCGGCCCGCATCGGCGCCGTACCGGTGCTGCTGTCGCCGAAGCTGGACGGCGCCACCGTCAAGGAACTGCTGCGCCGCACCGACCGGCCCTGCCTCGTCACCGACCAGGCCAAACTGGAGCAGGAACTGCCCGCCTCCGCCGCCGGGCTCGCCTCCCCGGTGCTGCTGGTCTCCGGCAGCCACCCCTCCGGCACCCCGCTGGCCGAGTTCGCCGGTGTCGAGCGGGTCGCCCCGGTCACCATGCCGCCGGAGCACCCGACGCTCATCACGCACACCTCCGGCACCACCGGCATCCCCAAGCTCGCGGTGCACACCGGCCGCACCCTGCAGGCCCGCTACCGGCCCCAGGCGGCCGCCGTCAACCCGGTGGTCCCGCGCCGGGAGACGATCGCGATCCACGTGTCCTTCGTGCACTCCCGGCTGTTCACGGCGCTGGCGATCGCGCTGCTGCGCGGCTTCCCCATGGTGGTGCTCGCCGACTCCGACCCGGCGCACGTCGCGGACGTCTTCGCCGCGCTCAGGCCGGGCGTCATCGAGGCGCACCCCAACTCCTTCATGAAGTGGGAGGCGCTGGCGGAGGACCCGCGCCGCCCGCTGTCCAACGTCAAGCTCTACAGCAGCACCTTCGACGCCCTCCACCCGCGCACCGTGCGGCGGCTGCTGGCCGCCACCGGCCGCCGGGCCCCCGTCTTCGGGCAGCTGTACGGGCAGAGCGAGATCGGCCCGGCCGTGGTCCGCTCCTTCAGCAGGCGGCGCCCGCCCGACGCCGACGGCCGCTGCGTGGGCATGCCCTTCCCCGGCATGACCGACGTCCGCGTGGTCAGCCGCGACGGGCGGCCGCCGTCCGCGGACAACCCCGGCTTCATCGAGGTGCGCAGCGACGGGCGGATCGTCACCTACCTCGGCGAGCAGGAGCGCTACGACAAGCAGCTCTCTGAGGGCGGCTGGTGGCGCATGGGCGACGTCGGCTACCGCACCAAGTGGGGCTGCCTGCACCTGCTGGACCGCGAGGTCGACGTCATCGAGGGCTTCGGCTCCACGCTCGCCGCCGAGGACAAGCTCTTCGCGCGGCTGGAGGAACTGGCCGAGGTCATCATCATCCCCGGCCCCGACGGCACCGCCGTACCCGTGGTGTGCACCAAGGACGACGTGCCGCTGGACCGGCGGGCCTGGCGGGCCGCCGTCGCGGACCTGCCGCCGATGGCCGACCCCGTGCAGTGGCGGCTGGCCGACCTGCCGCAGACCGCCACCACCAAGATCAAGCGCCTGGAACTCGCGCGCGTCCTCACCGCGCGGCAGGGCGGTTGACGCGATGATCAGGGCAGTCATCACCGGCGGTGGCATCGGCGGTCTCGCCGCCGCCCTCAGCCTGGCCCGCCGCGGCCACCGCGTCCTGGTCCTGGAACGCGCCCCCGAGTTCGCCGAGATCGGCGCCGGCATCCAGCTGGCACCCAACGGCCTGCACGCCCTGGACCGGCTCGGCGTCGGCGACGAGGCGCGCGCCGTGGCCGTGCGCATGGACGAACTGCGCTTCATGGACGGGGTGACCGGCGAGCACGTCACCAGCCTGCCGCTCACCGAGACCTACCGGCGCCGCTTCGGCAACCCCTACGTCGTCGTGCACCGCGCCGAGCTGCACTCCCTGCTGCTGCGCGCCTGCCGCGCCCACGACGCCGTCGCACTGCGCGGCGGCAGCACCGTCCAGGGCTACGAGCGCGACGCCGCCGGCGCCACCGCCGTCCTCGCCTCCGGCGAGCGGATCACCGGCGATGCGCTGATCGGCGCCGACGGCATGCACTCCGCGGTGCGCCGGCAGCTCGTCGGGGACGGCGCACCGCGGGTCTCCGGCATCACCGTCCACCGCGCCGTCATCCCGATGGACCGGGTGCCGCGCGCCCTGCGCCGGGACACCTCCGTGGTGTGGTGGACCGGTCCCGGCTGCCACTTCGTGCACTACCCCATCGCCGGCGGCAGGTACCTCAACCTCGCGGGCAGCCGGCACGACGGAGGCACCGAGGCGTTCTCCGGGGTGCCCGCCGACAACGACCACGTGCGGCGGCAGTTCACCGCGCTCGGGCCGGACGTGCAGCGGCTGGTGGAACTCGGCGACGGCTGGCGCTCCTGGATGCTGGTGGACCGCGACCCGGTCGCCGGCTGGACCGACGGCCGCGTCACCCTCCTCGGCGACGCCGCCCACCCCATGATCCACTATGCGGCCCAGGGCGCCTGCCAGGCCCTGGAGGACGCCGTGCACCTCGGCGACCTGCTCCAGGACGCCTGCGCCGACGACGTGGCCCAGCGCCTGGAGAAGTACAACGCCGACCGGCGCGAGCGCACCGCCGCGATCCAGCTCGCCGCCCGCGAGAGCGTCCGGCTCTGGCACCCCGCGGGCGCCGAGGCCCGCGCCCGCAACGCGATGCTCCGCGCGCTCACCGCGGACGACCTGCACGACCACGTCGCCTGGATGCACGGCGCCCGCGACTTCGGCGCGACCACGCCGCCCCCGCCCTACCTCCCGACCCCCTGGCAGAACGGAGTCCGGCCTTGAGCACGCGCCTCCGGCGCGACGGCCGGCCAACGGGCCCGATCGGGGTGCACGCGACCGCCTTCGACGGGAAAGAGCGCGACCTCGACTAAGCCGGGCGGGTGGGCCCCGTTCCCCTCGACGTCGACGACGAGGAGGGGAACGGGGCCAGTCGGCATGTTTTCGGCATATTTCACGGGCGGGGGTTCCTCCCGGGGCCTGCCGGCCGATTTCCGCGCGGCCGTGCCGCCGCGGTCGGTGAGGGCGGCCGCGCAGAGGCCCGCCTGCCTTCGCGGGCGGACGTCGCACAGCTCCCGGATGCCGTGACGGCCGTTGCGGCCCGCCGCTTTGTGGGCGTGGGCGACCGCGTAGGAGGTCGTGCGGAACAGTGGCCCGAAGGGCTGTTCCTCATCGCGGGGACGGTGGAAGGCCGCCGGAATCCAGAACGCGGGACTCCGGCGTCTCCGGCGTGATCTCGAGGCGAGCGGTGGTGCCGGTGGTGGGGGGTACGAGCCGGGCGGTGGGGGCTCGCCCCGCCCGGGCGGGGCGGTTGCGCGGGCAGGGCAAGGCCCCGGCCCCCGGGGGGAACGGGGCTGGGGCCTTCGGGGGCCGGGGTCAGGAGGTGCGCAGGACGTCCTGGAGGAGGTGGGCCAGGATCGCCGGGCCGTTCTGCGTCAGCAGGGACTCCGGGTGGAACTGGACGGAGGCGAAGCCGGGTCCGCGCAGCGCGTGCACCTCGCGCGAACCGGGGTCGCGGCACACCTCGACCACGCCCACCTCGGGAACCTCCACCTTGTCCTCCGTGCTGCGGGCGGTGAACGTGTTGTAGAAACCCACCCGCTCGCGCCGTCCGAACAGGTCGATCTCCCGCTGCACGCCCTGGTTGGGCACCGCTCGCCGGGTCAGTGCCAGGCCGAGCTCCCGGCTGAGCACCTGGTGGCTCAGGCACACCGCCAGGAACGGCCGGCGCCCGGCCAGCAGCGCCCGCACGGCCGAGCGCAGGTGCGCGATCTTGGGGTGCCGCACGTCCCGCGGATCGCCCGGACCCGGTCCCATCACCACCAGGTCGCAGGCGTCCGTGTCGTACGGTTCGTCGAAGCGGCGCACCGTCACCGACAGGCCCAGCGAGCGCAGTTGGTGGGCGAGCATCGCGGTGAACGTGTCCTCCGCGTCGACGATGAGCACCTCGCGCCCGGTCGCCGCGGCCACCGCCGTACGGTCCGCCTCGGCCAGCCAGAACCCGGCGATCGTCTCGTTGCGGGCGGCCAGCGCGCCGCGCACGCTGGGGTGGTCGGCGAACCGGGCCGGCCGCTCCGCGCCCAGGGCCGCGAGCAGGCCCGCGGCCTTGGCCCGGGTCTCGGCCACCTCGGAGTCGGGGTCGGAGTGGCGCACCAGCGTGGCGCCGACGCCGATGCTCAGCCGGCCGGCGGCGTCGATGTCGGCCGTACGGATCAGGATCGAGGAGTCCAGGGTGCGCCCGCCGGAGGCGTCCCGCCCGATCAGGGCGAGCACGCCGCTGTAGTAGCCGCGGCCCTTCGGCTCGTGCCGGCTGATCACGCGGGCGGCGCTCTCCAGCGGGGAGCCGGTCACGGTCGGCGCGAACAGCGTCTCGCGCAGCACCTCGCGGGGATCGCGGCCGGTCTCGCCCTCGACGAAGTACTCGGTGTGCGCCAGCCGGGCCATCTCCCGCAGGTAGGGGCCCCGGACGCGGACGCCGCTGTCGCAGATGCGGGCCATCATCTTCAGTTCCTCGTCGACGACCATGTACAGCTCGTCGGCCTCCTTGCGGTCGGCGAGGAAGTCCATGACGTCGGGCAGGGAGGGGCCCGCCGCCGGGTAGCGGTAGGTGCCGCTGATCGGGTTCATCACCGCCGTGCCGCCGTGCACGCTGATGTGCCGCTCCGGGCTGGCGCCGACCAGGGTGCGGCCGCCGGTGTGCACCAGGAAGGTCCAGTAGGCGCCCGACTCCTGCTCCATCAGCCGCCGGAAGAGGGTCAGGGCGCCGGCGGGGGAGTAGCCGGTGATGTCGGCGGTGAAGGAGCGCCTGATGACGAAGTTGGCGCCCTCGCCGGTGCCGATCTCCTCGTTGACGACGCGCCGCACGGTCGCCGCGTAGGTCGCGTCGTCGACGTCGAAACGGCCGCCGGCCAGGTGGATCGGGACGTCCGGGATCCGCCGCAGGGCCTCCGGGACCGGCACTGTGGCCTGGTCGGTGACGGTCAGCGCGACCAGCGGGGTGCCGTCGTCGGCGCAGGCGTAGCCGCGCTCCCTGAGCTGCCGGTAGGGCACCAGCACCAGCACCTCGTGGCCGCCGGGGGAGTCCTCGGGCAGCGGGATGCCGGCCAGCGTCTCCGGCTCGCTCACCTCGCCGGCCAGGACCTCCAGGGTCCCGCGGCCGGTGACGGCCGGACGGTGCAGCAGGGCGTAGGCCGGGACCCGCCCGGCCAGGACGCGGCCGAGCAGGTCGGAGGAGGGGCCCGTCATGCGAAAACCTCCTTGGCGGGGATGACGACGGCGCAGCGCCGGGCCGCGTAGTGCAGGGCGGCGCGGTGGTCCCCGGCCGAGAAGTCGGCGACCGCGTCGGCGACGACGAAGGTCTGCAGGTCGTGCGAGAACGCCTCGGTGGCGGTGATCAGCACACCGACGTGCGCGTACACACCGCAGACGACCAGCTGGTCGCGGCCCGCGGCCCGCAGCCGGGCCAGCAGGTCGGTGCGGAAGAAGGCGCTGTAGCGCCACTTGGTGAGCAGCCAGTCGCCCGCACGGGGCGCGAGCTCGTCCACCACCTCCCGGTCGGCCGGGTCCACCCGCATCCCCGGCCCCCAGAAGTCGGCCAGCAGGCCGCGCTGTTCGGGCGTCATGCCGCCCGGCTGGGCGGTGTAGGCCACGGGCACGCCGAGCCGCGCGCAGCGCTCCCGCACCAGGGCGGCGTTGCGCACCAGTTCCCCGCGCGGCCCGTGCTCGGGCAGCGGCTCGAGGAAGTAGCGCTGCATGTCGTGGACGAGGAGCACCGCCCGCCGCGGATCCGGCGTCCAGTCGGCGACGTTGCGGGGCAGCTCGCCGGGCGTCGGCATCGCGTACGGCTCGATCGTCGGTATGCCTGCCATGGGAAGTCCCTTCGGTACGGGCGGTCTCAGGCGCCGAGCGACGCGCCGCCGTCGACGGTGAGCAGGTGCAGGGTGATGTGCGCGGCCCGGTCGGAGAGCAGGAAGGACACCGCGTCCGCGATCTGCGAGGGCCGGGCGATGCGGCCCAGCGGGATGCCGACGCGGAAGGCCTCCGGGCTGCCCTCGACGGTGGCGCGCGGACCGGACTCGTCGTGCCACATCGAACTGAGCATCGGGGTGTCGGTGGAGCCGGGCGCCACCACGTTGCAGCGGATGCCGTGCCGCGCCACCTCCAGGCCCAGACTGCGGGTGAACATGGTGGCCGCCGCCTTCGACGCCGCGTACGCGGCCATCTGGGTGCGCGGCGTCACCGCCGCGTTCGAGGCGACCGTGACCAGCGCGCCCCGGCCGCGCGGGACCATCCGCCGCACCACCGCCCGGCTGACGTGGAAGACCCCGTCGACGTTGACGGCGAAGGTGGTGCGCCAGTCCTCGCCGGTGAAGTCCACCACCTCGCCCAGGCGCAGCACCCCGGCCGCGTTGACCAGCCACTCCACCGGGCCCAGCCGCTGCTCCACGGCGTCCACGGCCGCGTCCACCTGCGCGCTGTCGGAGACGTCCGCGCAAAAGGCCTCGGCGTGCAGTCCGTCGGCGGTCAGCTTCTCCACGGTCTCCCGCAGCGCCCCGGCCTCCCGGTCGACCGCCGCCACCCGGGCACCCTCCTCGGCCAGGGTCCGGCAGACGGCGGCGCCGATGCCGCCCGCGGCACCCGTGACCAGGGCGACGGGCCCGGCCGGCCGCTCGGACTGCTGCTGCTCTTGTCGCATGTGCACAACCTCCTTGGTCGGTTCATCCGCGATCGGTCCGTTTCTCCGCGTCTCTGCGTCTCCGCGTCTCCGCGGTCCCTGCGTCTTCGCGTCACCCGCGTCGTCCGTCTCCTCCGGGGCCTCCGCATCATCCGTGTCATCCGCGTCCTCCGCGGCGGCCTCCGCGACTTCCGCGTCATCCGCGCCAGGCCGAGACCACCGACGCGGCCTGCACCGGGTTCAGCCGGGGGTCGCAGAAGCTCGTGTACTTGTCGCCGACGTGGCCGATGTCGGCCGGTCCGGCGACGCACTCGGTGACGTGGTCGGGGGTGGTCTCCAGGTGCAGCCCGCCGGCGATCCCCCCGGAGGAGCGCACCGCGCACTGGAACGCCTCCACCTCGCGCACGATCGCCTCCAGGAAGCGGGTCTTGAGACCGTCGGGCGCCGGCACCGTGTTGCCGTGCATCGGGTCGGTCAGCCAGATGACCGGGTGGCCCGCCACCCGCACCGCCCACACCAGTGCCGGCAGCCGTTCGGCGACCAGGTCGGCGCCCATCCGGGCGATGAGGGTCAGCCGCCCCGGCTCCCGGTCGGGATCCAGCCGCTCGCACAGCGCGAGCAGTTCACGCACCGTCATGTCCGGGCCGACCTTGCAGGCCACCGGGTTGACCACCTGCGACAGCAGGGCGACGTGCGCGCCGTCCGGCTGCCGGGTGCGCTCGCCGATCCAGGGCCAGTGGGTCGAGGTGAGCAGCAGCCGGCCCGCGGGTTCCCGCCGCACCAGGGGAAGTTCGTAGTCGAGCAGCAGGGCTTCGTGGCTGGTGAAGACGGGCGGGCAGATCTCGGACGGCCGCCTTCCGCCGATCCAGCCCAGGTGGCCCGCCGCCTCCCGGGCCGCGGCGTAGCAGGTCAGCAGCCGGCGCGGGTCGGGTCGGCGCAGCTCCGGGTCGGGCTCGGGGTCGTTGACCATGTGCCCCCGGTAGACGGGGAGTTCGCGGCCCCCGATCACCTCGGTGGGCCTCGAGCGCGGCTTGGCGAACTGGCCCGCCATCCGGCCCACCCGGACCACGGGCCTGTGGGTGATCATCTTCAGGTGGCCGGCGAGCACGTCCAGCAACCCCGCCTTGCGGGCGACGTAGCCCGCGGTGCACTCGGCGGGGTCCTCGGCGCAGTCCCCCGCCTGTACGACATGGGCCCGGCCGGCGGCGACCCGGGCCAGCAGGTCCCGCAGCGCCAGCACGTCGGACACGCCGACCAGCGCCGGGCTGCGCGCCAACTCCTCCCTGACCGGCCGGATCTCCTCGTTCCCGCCCCAGTCCGGCTGCTGTCGTGCGGGCCGCGACCGGACACCGGGCAGATCAACGTCCACGTTCGTCTCCAAGGGGTGGTTCTCCAAGGGGTGGTGTCTTGCGGGTGCTCCTGTGCGACAAAGGGTGTGAGACCGTCGGGAACCGGCCAATGACGCACCGGCGAGTACGTCAGGTGGCCGCCCGGTCCATCAGGTCGCGAGGCCACCCGAAGTGCATTCGTGCGCGGGGGAGTTGACGGAGTATGCGGCTGCACTCGCGGCAGTGCCCGCGGCGGGGCAGGCTGCTCCATCGACTCGTCGACCGCGTCGGGAGGGGGCCATGCCGGACGGAAACCTGCGCCGTCTCGTCCACGAGGGCGTCTCCCCGTGGCTGAACGGGTTCCACCGGGGACTCCTGCGCTCGGGCCGCCTGGTGGACCTCGTGACGCGGGGCCTGCGCGGCGTCACCACCCGGCCCGACCTGCTCGCCGCCGCCCTCGCCGGGGACGCCTCCTACCAGGGTCAGCTGGCCCGGCTGGCCGCCCGCGGCAGCGCCGTCGACGAGGCCCTGCGGGCCCTGCGCGACCTGGACGTCCGCCTGGCCTGCGACGGCCTGGCCGCCACCTACCGGGCCACCGGCCACCGCGAGGGCCTGGTCTCGGTGGACCTCGACCCGCGCCTGGCCCACGACGCCGCGGCCACCGTCGCCGAGGCGGTCCGCGTCCGGGCCGCCGTCGCCCGGCCCAACGCCCTGGTGAAGGTCCCGGCCACCGCCGCCGGACTGGCCGCGATCCGGGAGTGCACCGGGCGCGGCATCGGCGTGCACGTCACCGAGATCTACGGCGTCGGCCGCTACCGCGAGGTCGTCGACGCCTACCTCACCGGGCTGGAACGGGCCCGGCGGGCCGGGCGGCCGCTGGGTGACATCACCTCGGTGGCGTCCTTCCCGGTGCACCGTATTCAGGCCGAGGTCGACGCCCTGCTGGGCGCCTCGAACGCACCGCTCGCCGGGGACCTGCGCGGTGAGGCCGCCCTCGCCGTGGCCCGCGTCCTGTACGGCGCCTACGACGAGGAACTGGGCGGCGCCCGCTGGAGCGCGCTGGCCGCGGCCGGCGCCCGCCCCCAGCGCCTGATGTGGACGGTCGACGGACCCTACGCCCCCGAGCAGGCACGATACGCCGCCCGCCTGGTCGGCTGGCACACCGCGGTGGCGCTTCCGGTGCGCGCCCTGGCCGCCGCCGACCGCGGCGAGCGGCCCCGCGGCGACACCCTCGACGGCCGGCTCGACGCCGGTCTGGGC
The DNA here is from genome assembly GCF_014651135.1 of Streptomyces echinoruber. Taxonomy (GTDB): domain Bacteria; phylum Actinomycetota; class Actinomycetes; order Streptomycetales; family Streptomycetaceae; genus Streptomyces; species Streptomyces echinoruber. Next base: position 97,145 of record NZ_BMWH01000017.1, on the reverse strand, counting down.
GTGTTGGACGCCGTGCTGCGGACCGGCCTACGCTGCGAATCGGTCGCCCGGACCCTCGCCGAGCATGGCGAGAAACATCGGGTGCGCGCCTGGGAGGCGCTCCGGGCGGCCGTGGCGCTCCGCCTGCGGGCCCCGGCCGGCGGGCGGTGACCGGCCGGGCACACATGCAAAGGGGGAGGCAGCGTGTCGCAGGAGCCGATGGTGCGGGACACCAGTTCCGCCGTACTGGAACTGCTGGCGGCGGGTGCCCCGGCCGACCGGTTCAGCTTCCTCGTGGAGGACGCCAGGCGGCGCGGGGCCGAGGGCGCGGAACTGGCCGGCGTGGAACGGGCCGCCCGCCTGGGCCTGAGCATCACCTCGCGCTGGGAGCGGCACCGGCGGCGGGAGACCGGCCTGGCCGCGCTGCTGGAGGCGGTGCGCGACCTGGCCGCCGCGCACCAGCCCGAGGACGTCCTGCTGCAGTCGGTCGCCCGCCGGGCCCGCCTGCTGCTCGGGCTGGACCTGGCCTACGTCTGCTACCCCGACGAGGAGGCCGCGCAGGTCCGGGTGCGTGCCGTCGACGGACGGATCGCCCGGCTCGAGGCGGGGCTGACGCTGCCGCTGGGCCGGAGCCCGGCCGGCCTGGCGATGACCGACCCGGTCCCGCTGTGGACCGCCGACTACCTCACCGACGAACGGGTCGAACACAGCACGGCCGTCGACGAGGTGGTCCGCGCCGAGGGGCTGCACACCATGCTGGCGGTGCCCCTCAACCGGCAGACCCGCCCCTTCGGCGTCCTGCACGTCGCCGCCCGCCGCGTCCGCGGCTTCACCGCCGACGAGGTCGCCCTGATGAGCGCCTACGGCGACCTGGCGGGCACCGCCGTGGAACGCGCCCGGGTCCTGGACCGGGCCGCCGCCCTGCGCGAGTCCGGCGACGCCCACGCCCGGCTGCTCCGCCTCGTGCTGGGCGGTGCCGAACTGGGCGAGCTGGCCGAGGAGACCAGCAAGCTCGTCGACGGCGCCGTACGGGTCTGCGGCACCGACGGCGTGCCCCTGGCGACCACCGGCGAACTGCCCGAGACGGCCTGGGAGCAGGCCGAGACCGGCGCGCTGGAGGCGCACGGCTCCTGCCGGCCGGTCCCCGTCGGCCCCGGTCTGTGGGCCGCGCCGATCTGCACCGGCACCGTCGGCCTCGGCACCCTGCTGGTGCGTCTCAACGGGCCGCTCTCCGACGACGGCGCCCAGCTGCTCGGCTGCGCCACCCAGGCCATGGCGGTCCTGCTGCTCCTGCACAACAGCCGCGCCGCCATCGCCGAGGGGCAGGTCCGCGACGACCTGCTGGACGACCTGCTCGCCCATCCGGACCTGTCCGCGCAGAAGGTCCGGGCCCGCGCCCGGCGGCTCGGCCTCGACCTGGCCGGGCCGCACGTGGTCGTCGTCGCCCGGCCGGAGGAGGACAGCACGGGCCGTGCCTCGGTGTGGGCGGCCTCCTACGCCTACCGCCGCAACGGCCTGAAGTGCCTGCGGCACGGCACGGCCGTCTTCCTGCTGCCCGGCAGCGATCCCGGCGACGCGGCCCGCGCCGTCTCCGCCGAACTCGGGCCGCTGCTGCGCCACCCGGTGACGGTCGCGGGGGCCGGCCCCGTCACCGACCCCGGCGCCGTGCGGCACGGCTACCAGGAGGCCGTGCGCTGCCTGGAGGCGATGATCGCGCTCGGGGCCGTGGGCCGGGCCGGGTCGGTGGGCGAACTCGGTTTCCTGGGCCTGCTGCTGTCCGACAGCCGGGACGCCCAGGGCTACATCGGCTCGGTGCTCGGCCCGCTGCTGACCTACGACGAGCAGCGGCTGTCGGAGCTCACGCCGACGCTGGAGGCCTTCTTCGCGGCGGGCGGCAGCCCCACGTACGCCGCGCGGCGGCTGCACGTCCACCCCAACACCGTGGCCCGCCGCCTGGAACGGATCGGCGAACTCCTCGGCCCCGACTGGCAGCAGCCCGCCCGCGCGCTCGAACTCCAGCTCGCCCTGCGGCTGTTCCGGGTCCGCGAACAGCTCTCCGGCGAACCGGCGGGCGGCCGGTGAGGCCCGCGCGGCCGCCGGCCGGCAGGCGCATGGGGTGCGTCCCGCCGGCGGGACGCATCCTGCTGGCGGTGCGCGGCGGTCAGGACGCCTGCCGCAGGTTCTCCTCCGCGCGGAACCGGCCCTCGTCCATCCCGCCGAGCGCGGCCAGCGCGTGCGCCGCCGAGGCGAGGGTGGTGTGGCGGTGCCAGCCGCAGTACGAGCGGCCCGCGTAGTCCCGGATGCCCACCCGCTCGGAGATGTCCCGGAAGTCCCGCTCCACCCGGTCCAGCAGCCTGCTCAGCCGCAGCAGGGCCACCGGGCCCGCCTCCGTCAGGTCGGTCAGCCACAGCTCGGCCGGCCAGGGCCGGCCGCCGTCCCCGACCCCGAGCAGCAGCAGGTCGTCCGTGCCGCGCGGGCCGGCCGCCCGGCCGGTGCCGCGCACGCGCACCGTCGCCACCGGCGCGGTGCGCAGCGCGTGGCCCGGCCCGTGGTCCCGCCACACCACGGGCCGGCGCAGCAGCCCGGCCGCGGCCATGATCTGCCGCGCGGGCAGCGCCTCGGCCACGCCGCGGCCGAAACGCGCCGGATCGGCCGGCGCCAGCCGCAGCACCCCGTCGATCCGGACGAGGTAGGGCACCCCGGCCGAGCGCAGGCGCCGCACCAGGGCCGGGACGTCCATGCCGCGGGCGTCCAGTACCGCGGGGCGGGCGGGCAGTCCCCAGTCGCGGGTGGCGAGCAGGGCCGCCGCCGCGGACTCCTCCGGGGTTTCCTCCCGTACGTCGTCCGGGATCGCTGCCTGTCGCCGGCGTATCCCGTTCTCCAGCCAGTCCTGCGGAATGTGCAGCCGCCAATTGACCGGAACGCTCGTTGCCTGCGCGGCGGCCCACACTCCCACGGCCCGCTGCACGCCGCGGATCTGGCCGAACTGCGGGACGTAGCACCGGTACACGCCCACCGAGTTGCCGCCCGCCTTCGGGATGACCATGGTGTGCACCACGTACGCCTCGGGCAGCGCGGAACGCACCACGTACCGCGCCAGCGCCCTGCGCACCGGCATCCAGTGCCAGGTCGAGTTGGACACGAAATGGTGCAGGCTCTGCTCACGGGCCGAACCGCCCACCGGTGCGGCCATGTTGCGGATCGACTTGCGCCCCTTGGTCGCAAGCAGGCCGCGGATGTACTCCTCGCCCTTCCTGCGCTGGTCACTGCGGGGGAGCGTGGCGAACAACGTGGTTGCGAGTTCGGTGCCGCTCATCGGAATCCCATCTCGGTCATGAGGTCGCTCGGTTGAGCCGGGTCCACAGTGCGCGGCACGTCGTGTCGCGCTCCAGGTGATCCGGACACACCACTGGCGGACCTCGTGGTGGTCCGGCAACCACGGGCGGGCACGGCGGTGGCGGCGCCACCGCGCCCCGCCGCGCGGTGGTGGCCGGACCACCGCGCCGGTGACCGGCACCCGGCCGAGGAGGGAGCGAAGAGGGAGGGAAAGCGTCAACGACGTTCAGACGTGGCTGAATTCCGGCCAATCACCGTGCGTGTACGGGCGACCGGCGCCCGAGGGAATCCCCAGGTGGCCTCCGCCGAAACGGCCCTTCCCGGTCGCCCGCAGTTGGTTGACAGCCGTAGTCGATTCTTCTTACGCTCCGGCGAAAAGTAACCGCTCCGGTCTGCGCGGGTGGCGGCCCGCCGGGGGCGCGTGCCCGCCGCGGCGGGCTTGAGGCGGGGGAAATCGCCATGAATGCCAGGCGTACGGCGTTCTTCTTCCTGGACGTCACGCTCGGAATGGCCCCGAGCGTGACCGATTTCGTGCGCTTCTGGCAGGGTCGGCAGGGCGCGGTGACGGACAACCGCGGCGATCCCCGCTTACTGACCCGGGCCGAGGCGGAGGAGTGCCGGGAGGAACTGCTGGAGGCCGGTCGCGTCTGGGCGGCCGGCCGCGGGGTGTCCGCCGCCTGGGCCGACAGCGTGCTGCCGGAACTGCTGCGCAGACACCGGTTGGCCGGTGACGAACTCGTCCTGGTCTCCACTTCGTTCGCCCCGTGCGTCCGGCCGGTCGCGGAACTCCTCGGCATGCCGAGGGTGTTGTGCGTCGAACCCGCGCTCCCGGACGGCCGGCCCACCCTGGACCGGGCGCCGCGGAGCCGCGCGCTGGCCCAGGCCGTCGTGGAGACCATGATCCTGCTCGGCAGTGAGGCCGCCCGCTGCTTCGGGTACGCCGACCACGCCGACGGCCTGGACATGCTCGCCGTCGTCGGCAACCCCCGCCCGGTGGGCGTCGACCCGGTCCTCCTGCGCACCGCGCGCGAGCGCGGCTGGCTGCCGGTCTCCGTCCGGCGGCGGCTGGGGCCGGTCGGCGAGCCGGATCCCGGCCTCGGCGACCTGGGCCCGCGGCCCGGACCCGGACCCGGCTCGTTCTGAGCGGCCCCGCGGCGGCCCCGAGGCAGCTTCGCGGCGGCCCTGAGGCAGCCCCGAGGTGGCCCCGCGACGAGGCCGGGCGGGCCCGCTCCCGCGCCTTCGGCCGGGTGTCGTGCGGCCGCGTCGGAGGCCGTCGAGCACGGTCCGCACGGCGAGTTGACAAGGTCTCGATGGATTTGACAAGTCGTTTGACTGGCGGTGGACTTCCGGGCTTCCATCTCGTCAGGAGAGCTGGGCGAAGCGGGAAGGCCCGACAGGATCCACGGCAGGTTCCACGGGCCCGACGACTCGCCGGGAGGCGCTCTCCTCCACGACGACGCGCCTCCTCCACGGCGCGTCCCCACGGCGAGGAGGAAGAGGAGGACCCGATGGACCCGATGGACAGCCCGGTGGTGGTGATCGGCGGCTGCGGCCGGTTCGGTCGGCTGGTCGTCGGCAGACCGTCGGAACGCGGCGGGCGCGTCCCCGTGCCCGCCCGCGACGGCTCGGGACACCGGACGGCGGGCGGCACGGCCCGCCCGGCCGCCCCGGCGCGCGGCAGCGCCCCGACCGCGGTGCCCGGAAGGCGCCCGGCGGCATCCGGCCCGCCGCGCCCCGCCCGCCGCGCCGGGCGGCCCGGCCCGCGGCGCGTCCCGTCCGTGCCGTGGCGGGGCCGGGCCCCGGTGGGATGAGCTCCGGGACCGCGCGTCCCCGTGCCGCGACCCTCGCGGGACCACGGGTCCCCGGGTGACCGACGGCGGGATCCGCGCGTCCCGGACGGCGGCCGGCGACACCGGCGCGGCCACCCGCCCTGGGCCTCGCATCCTTGCGGGGGCGTGCCCCGTGTCCGTGCCCCGTCGTGCCGCCGCCGGGACCGCGCGTCCCCGTGGAGCGCCCCCGGACGCCCGTTCCCCCCTCGGGCCGCCCCCGGGCAATCGCACGTTCCCGTGGGGTGGCCCCCTCCCGGTGGCCGACCCGACGACAGAAACCACTCCCGAACGCCATGCAGACTCCACCCTTCCGCAGCGCCGGCCGGGTGACGGCCGGCCATCCGCAGCCGCCGGGCGCGACCCCGGACGAGGCGGGCGTGAACTTCTCCCTCTTCTCCGAGCACGCCGACCGCGTGCAGCTGCTGCTCTTCGACACGGCCGAGGACCCGCAGCCGAGCCGGGTGATCGAGCTGGACCCGGCCGTCCACCGCAGCCGCCCTTTCTGGCACTGCCACGTGGCGGGCCTGCGCCCCGGGCAGATCTACGCCTACCGGGTCGACGGCCCCGACCGCACCCGGGACCCGGGCACCCGCTTCGACTTCCGCAAGGTCCTGCTCGACCCGCGGGCCCGCGCCAACGTCAACACGCTGTGGGACCGGGTGCGCGCCATCGGACCGGGGGACAACTGCGCCCACGCGATGCGCAGCGTGGTCGTCGACATGGACGACTACGACTGGGAGGACGACGCGCCCCCGCGCACCCCGCTGTCCGACACCGTCGTCTACGAGATGCACGTCCGCGGCCTGACCGCGTCCCCCACCTCCCGCGTGCGGCGGCCCGGCACCTACGCGGGCGTCGTGGAGAAGATCCCGTACCTGACCGACCTCGGCATCACGGCGGTGGAGCTGATGCCGGTCTTCGACTTCGACGAACGGCAGGTGCTGCGCACCGGCCCGGACGGCGAGCCGCTGCGCGCCTACTGGGGCTACGACCCCTTCGGCTTCTTCGCGCCGCACTCCGGCTACTGCTCCGACCCCTGCCGCCATCACGCCACCGAGTTCCGCGACATGGTCAAGGCGCTGCACCGGGCCGGCATCGAGGTCATCCTCGACGTGGTGTTCCACCACACCGCGGAGGGCGGCGAGCACGGCCCGACGATCAGCTTCCGCGGCCAGGCCAACGACGCCTACTACCACCTGTGGCCGCGGGACCGCCGTCCCTACATGGACTTCACCGGCCGCGGCAACGCGCTCAACGCCAACCATCCCGCGGTCGCCGGGTTCATCGTCGACTGCCTGGAGTTCTGGGTCCGCGAGTACCACGTCGACGGCTTCCGCTTCGACCGGGCCTCGGAACTCCACCGCGGTCCCGGCGGCTTCGGGATGGCCGCGCCGCCCGTGCTGCGGGGCATCGAGCTGTCCGGCGCGCTCGCCGAGGTGAAGCTCATCGCCGAACCCCGGGACGGCGGCGGCCTGTACCAGGTGGGCCGCTTCCCGGGCCGCCGCTGGGCGCAGTGGAACGGGCCGTTCCGGGACGACGTACGCCGCTTCGTGCGGGGCGACGGCGGCCTGGTCGGCGCCGTCGCCTCCCGTATCGGCGGCTCGCCCGACCTGTTCCGCGGCGCGCACGAACGGCCCACCAGCAGCGTCAACTTCGTCACCTGCCACGACGGCTTCACCCTCAACGACCTGGTCAGCTACGACCACAAGCACAACGACGGCAACGGCGAGGCCAACGCCGACGGGGCGCACGAGAACCACAGCTGGAACTGCGGGGTCGAGGGGCCCACGGACGCCGCGGAGGTGGAGCGGCTGCGGGTGCGCCAGATCAAGAACTTCGCCGCCGTGCTGCTGATCAGCCGCGGCGTGCCGATGATCCTGGCGGGCGACGAGTTCCGCAACAGCCAGCGCGGCAACAACCACGCCCACTGCCAGGACAACGCCGTCTCCTGGCTGGACTGGGACCAGGCGGACAAGGAGACCGAGGTCCGCGGCTTCTTCCGCGGAATGATCGCGGTGCGCCGGCGCTTCCCGGCCCTGCGCGCCCCCGAGTTCTTCAGCGGCCGGACCAACGAGCGCGGCGTCCCCGACGTCTCCTGGCACGGCACCCGGCTGCACCGGCCGGGCTGGGACGACCCGCACGCGCGGGTGCTGTCGCTGACCCTGGCCGGCTTCCACGGGCAGCCGGATGTGCACGTCGTCCTCAACATGCACCGCCGGGGGCTCGACTTCGAGCTGCCGCACATCGCCGGCCACCGCTGGTTCCGCGTCGTGGACACGGCCCGGCCGGCCGGCGAGGACGTCCTCGCGCCCGGCGCGGAGGTCCCCGTCCAAGGCCGCGTCCTGCACGCCCACGGACACAGCGTCGTACTGCTCATGACACGCCCTGACCAGGGAGGAACACACTCATGAGGGCGCCCGAGACCCGCCGTTCCTACAGTGACAGCGTCGCCGGCTACATCACCGTCCACGAGCCCGCGCACGAGCGGTTCGGCCTGCGGACCACCGACGGGCGCGAGTTCACCGTCCACCTCGACGGACTGCTCGGCTCGCAGATCGTCCGCAACCTCGGGGAGCCGCCCCGGGACACCAGCGCCGCCACCCTGGACATGCTCGTCGAGGGCCGCTACGTCTTCGTCCACGGCATCTTCTACGAGTGGACCGGCGGCATGCGCATCGAGGCGCGCACCCTGACCTTCCCCGAGCGGCGGCGCGGCAGTTACGTCTTCGAGGATCCCGACTGGTGGATCCGGCAGGCGCGCGAGATAGCCGACTTCTACCTGCGCGGCCAGTTCCCCGACGGCATCCCCGACTGGCGCCGCTTCCGCACCCGGCTGACGCTGTGCGGGACCCACCTGCCGGAGTTCGCCGGAGAGAACGTGCGCCAGGAGGCGGACACCATCTCCCGCCTGGTCTACGCGCTGGCCACCGCCTACCTGCTCACCGGCGAGGACCGCTACCTGGAGGCCGCCGAGTCCGGCACCGAGTACCTGCGCGAGCACATGCGGGTGACCGACGACCGCGAGGGCATCGTCTACTGGTACCACGGCATCGACATCACCGACTCCGGCCGGCGCAAGGTGTTCGCCTCCGAGTTCGGCGACGACGTCGACGCGATCCCCATGTACGAGCAGATCTACGCGCTGGCCGGCCCCACCCAGACCTACCGGATCACCGGCGACCCGCGGATCGCCGAGGACATCGACCGCACCGTGGAGCTGTTCCGCCGCCACTTCAAGGACTACGTCCGCGGCGGCTACTTCTCCCACCTGGACCCGGTGACCATGGACCCGCGCGCCGACACCCTCGGCCACAACCGGGCCCGCAAGAACTGGAACTCGATCGGCGACCACGCCCCCGCGTACCTGATCAACGCCTACCTGGCCACCGGCCGGGCGGACTTCGCCGACATGCTGGAGGAGACCGCCGACACGATCGTGCGGCACTTCCCGGACGAGTCCGGCAGCCCGTTCGTCCAGGAGCGCTTCCACGAGGACTGGAGCCCGGACCGCACCTGGGGCTGGCAGCAGGACCGCGCGGTGGTCGGCCACAACCTGAAGATCGCCTGGAACCTGATGCGCATCCACAGCCTCGTGCCCAAGCCCGAGTACCGCGCGCTCGCCGAGCGGATCGCCCGGCGCATGCCGGCCGTCGGCAGCGACCGCCAGCGCGGCGGCTGGTACGACGTGGTGGAGCGGCGCCCCGACCCCCGCTTCGGCGACCACCGCTTCGTCTGGCACGACCGCAAGGCCTGGTGGCAGCAGGAGCAGGCGATCCTCGCCTACCTGATCCTGGCCGGCGTCACCGGCGACGCGGAGCACCGGCGCCTGGCCCGGGAGGCGGCGTCCTTCTACAACGCCCACTTCCTCGACTACCAGGACGGCGGCGTCTACTTCAACGTGCTCGCCAACGGCATCCCGTACCTGCTCGGCACCGAACGGCTCAAGGGCAGCCACTCCATGGCCGGCTACCACGCGCTGGAGCTGTGCTACCTGGCCGCCGCCTACGGCAACCTGCTGCTCGGCGGCAACCCGCTCACCCTGCACTTCCGGCCGCTGCCCGGGGCACTGCCCGACCGCACCCTGCGGGTCGCGCCCGACCTGCTGCCCGAGGACTCCGTGCGGCTGTCCAGGGTGTGGATCGACGGTGAGCCGCACGAGGACTTCGACGCCAAGAACCTCACCGTGCGGCTCCCGCCCGCGCCCCGGCGGCTCAGGGTGCGGGTGGAGATCGAGCCGGCCGACGTGCCGGTGCGCATCTCCGGCGGCCGCGAGGGCCGCACGGCACGCATCACCTGCGAGGGCGTCCTGGGCCGGGACAGCCTGGAGAAGCTGCGGCGCACGCTGGCCGAGGCGCTGGCGGACGAGCCCGAACGGGTGGAGTTCGACATGTGCCGGGTCACCGACATCGCCCGCGAGCCCATCAACGAGCTGCTGTTCCAGCGCACCAAGACCGGCCTGCACGTCGACTTCGTCATCGTGGGCGACGCCCCGCCGGAGGTGACCCGGGCGCTCGCGGCCACCGACGCCTTCCTGACGGAGCGGCACGCGCGCTGCGCCGCCGGGTGACCGGCGGCCGGTCCCGCCCCGCCGTCCCCGCCGCCCCGCCTCACCCCTCCCACCGCGACCTGCCGCGAGCACCCGCGCCCGGCACCGCCCGCTTACGGCGCGGCTTCGCCTGCCGCGCCCGGGCCGCCCGGCCAACCCGGGCGGCCCGGGCCACCCGGACACGGCAGTGCCCCCGCCGGCCGGCGGGGGCACTGCCGTGCGGGGGCGACGGCGCGGGAGGTCACAGCAGGGGCGGCCCGGGCAGGGCCGCCGCGTACTCCCGGCGGCCGAGGTACTCGATCCTCCGTACGCCCAGCAGGGCCGCGCAGGTCTCCTCCGTGGCCGCTCCCAGCTCCGGACCGGTGACCACCACGCGCCGCAGGACACCCAGCTCCGAGGGGTCGTCGGGCGCCGCGGCGACCAGGCCGTAGAGCACGGTCTGCGTCACGAACACCGTCTCCACCCGGTGCACGCGGACGGCGTCCAGCAGGTCCGGGATGTTCATCAGCTCCGGCATCACCACCACGGCGGCGCCCGAGCGCAGCGCGTGCAGCGCCAGGAAGGACAGGCCCTCCCGGTCGGCGAACGGCACCCCGGCCAGGACCCGCTCGCCGGCGTCCAGCGGGTGGTCCGAGGCCAGCAGGGCGAGGTCGGCGGCGAGGTCGGAGTGGGTCAGCCGGACGCACCGCCGGGAGCCGGCCGAGGGGTGCACCACGGCGATGTCACCGGCCGGGTCGATGTCCACCGCCGGCTCCGGCGCCGCGGTGGCCGCCAGGTCGAGCACACAGCGCCGGCCGTCGGCCGGCTCCAGGGTGAAGACGCCCTCGACGGGGCGGATCCCGGGGGCGAGGCCGCGGCACACCCGCAGCGCGGCCGGCAGCAGCGCGCGCGAGGCGATCAGCCACCGGGCGCCGCTCTCGGCGAGCTGGGCACGCAGCGCCGTCTCGGTGGTGCGGCCGTCCATGACGTAGACGACCGCGCCGGCGCGCGAGCAGGCGTGCAGCACCAGCGGATAGGCCGTCAAGTTGGTGCCGAGCAGCGCCACGACGTCGCCCTGCTCGACGCCCGCCCCGGCCAGGCCGGCGGCGAGCCGGCGCGTGGTGCCGGCCAGCTCCCGGTAGCCGACCGCGCGGCCGGTCGTGCCGTCGACGACCGCCGGGCTGTCGCCCCGCGGGGCGGCCTCGCCGAGCACGGTGTCGTGCACGGGCAGCTCGACCGCGAACTCGTCGTCGAAGGGGGTGATCGGGTCCTCGGGGAGATCGAACGTCGCCATTCCTTCCTCCGGTCGTCGATCCGGGGGCCGCCGGCCGGCGCCTCCGGTGCTGCGGGCCCTGCTGGGAACGTGGTGGACGGCGAACGGGACGGGCCCGGCGGTCCGCGGCGCCCGGCGAGCGGCCGGGACGGCCGGGAGGGGCCGCCGGCCCGGGGGAGCGGCCGACGGGAAGGGCCCGTGCGGCGCGGCGGCCCGCGGTGGCACGGGCGGGGCCGGTGACGGCCGTTCGCGCACCGGCGTACCCGCCGCGGCGGCGCGCCGGGATCCACCCGGGACCCATCCGGGAACCACCCGGGATCCACCCGGTGGCGTGCGTCGCCGCGCCACGCGCTCGCCACCAGGAAGTCTCGGGCGCGCGCGGCGGTCCCGTCACCGACCTCGCGAAGTACGGGCCGGGCAACGGCAGGTTCTCGCGGGGCGCGGCAGGGACGGCTTCACCGGTGTCCGGCGGTGCTCCGTGGCCCGTCCCACGGCCGCGCGGCCGGCCCTGCGCTGCCGGAAGGAGAGACCTCGTGCGCCGTGACGGTGAGCGGGCCAGGAACAACGTCGCCCTGGTGCGGCGGATGTACGAGCTGTTCGGGTCGGGCGAGCTGGACTTCCTCCAGCGGGAGGTGTTCGCCCCGGACGTGGTGTGGACCCGGCCGGGGCACAACCCCACGGGCGGGGTCAGGCAGGGCCCGGACGAGGTGATCTCCCTGTTCGCCGGGCTCAGCGCCACCGGCGTCAGCGTGGAGCTGGTCCGGGCCGACGCCTGGGGCGACGACACCGTGCTCGAGGTGCACCGGGTGCGCGGCGAGTCCCGCGAAGTCCTCCTCGACGTCTTCGACTGCGCCCGCTACCGGGTGCGCGACGCGCGGATCGCGGAGGTCCGGGTCTACACGAGCGACCAGCACGCGGTCGACACGTACTTCTGGACGGCCTACGACCTGGCGCCCCGCTCCGACCGCTGGACCGGGTGAGGTCTTCCCGTCCAGCCCGGCCGGCCCCGTCCACGCCGCCGCTCCCCCCTTCCTCGCGGCGCGTGTCCGCCGCCGCGTCCTCCCCCGACCGCGGCGGCTCCCCCCGGGGCCGGTCCGCACATGACCGGGCCCGGCACCCGCACAGGGTGCCGGGCCCGGCCGCGTGCCGCACCCTCCGTCCGCCTGTCAAACTGCTTGTCAACCACACGACCCGGCACCGTTCGTGTCGCCCTGTCACCCAGCCGCTCTGTCCGGGACTTCGCGGAACACTTGATTTACTAACAACTTTACTGTAATCAACTATAGTGTGTTAACAAGCTGGGGTGCCTCAGGCAGGGGGATCCATGTCTTCGAACGCTGACCCGAACGGCGTGCGGGAGCGGGTCCGGACGGACGGTCTCGCCGAGTACTGCGCGTATCTCTTTTCTCCCTTCGCACGCTCCGACCAACGCCGCTGGGGCGAGGTCTACGTGCGCGGACTGCTCGACGCCAGTGGCCGCAAGACGCCGGCCCGCATCTCCGAGCACGTCCTGGGGCGTCGTGCCTCCCAGTCGCTGCAGCAGTTCGTCAGCCAGAGCCCGTGGGAGTGCGCCGACGTCCGCAAACGCCTGGCGGAGCAGATGCTCCTCGCCGCCGACCTGGAGGCCTGGGTGGTGGACGAGGTGGTCTTCCCCAAGAACGGCAGCCACTCGGTGGGGGTGGCCCGGCAGTACGTGCCCACCGAGGGCCGTACCTGCAACTGCCAACTGGCGCTGGCGGTCTCCCTCACCACCGAGGAGGGCAGCGTGCCCGTCAACTGGCGGCTGCTGATGCCGCCGCTCTGGGACGACGACGAGCGGCGGCGCGGCGCCGCCCGGGTGCCGCAGGCCGAGCGCCACCGGCCGCGCTGGCGCCACGTCCTGGACAGCCTGGACGAGATGGTCCAGGACTGGGACCTCAAACCCGCCCCGGTGCTCGCCGACTGGCGCCACGAACCCGACGTGCTGCCCCTGCTGGAGGGGCTGGAGGCCCGCGGCCTCGGCTACCTGATCCAGATCTCCGGCGGCGCCCCGCTGCTGGCCACCCCGTCGGGCAACGGCCCCGTGATGCACCTGGCCGCCGCCTGCGACCTGATGCACACCGTCGGCCGGCGCAGCGCCCGGGTCACCCTCGCCTGGCGGGAGGGCGTGGAGAGCCGCACCCGGCAGTCCCAGTTCCTCGCCGTGCAGGTCCCGGCGGGCCCCGGCGGGCCGGCCGCACGGCAGGCCGAACGCCGCTTCCGCCGCCCCCGCCAGCTCCTCGTCGAATGGCCGGCCGGTCGCCCGCAGCCGCGCGCCTACTGGGTGACCAACCTCGGCTCGCGCCGGCTGCCCGACCTGGTCTCCACCGCGAAACTGAGCTGGCGCTCCCGCTACGACCTCGGCCGGCTGCGCGAGGAGTGCGGGCTCGCCGACTTCGAGGGCCGGTCCTTCCGCGGCTGGCACCACCACGTGACCCTGGCCTCCGCCGCCCACGGCTACCAGGTCCTGGAACGGCTCACCGCCCGCCGCGCGGCCGGAACCGCCCGCCGCGCGGCCGGAACCGCCCGCCGCCCGGCCCCGCAGCCGATGCTCTGCGCACCGCGCTCCCGCGGGGCCTTCACGGGCGGCCGCCGCCGTGCCGGCACGGTGAACTGAGCCCCGCCCGGAGGCACCCTCCGGTCCTCTCCTCGCTTCTCGTCCGTCCGTCTCTTCCGCGTCTTCCCCGTCTTCCGCGCTTCTCGTCCGTGCTTTTCCTCCGCGGTTCCCCTGCACGGCACCTCCGTGTTTTCCTTCCGTTCTCCCGCCGTACCCACCGGCGGGAGAAAGGGAAAACCCCGCGGCCTTCCGCGGGGTTTTCCGTGTGCCGTACGGCCGGGTGCGGACAGCACGCCGGACGGAAACGAAACGTTCCGGATCAGGCCGCCCGGCCCTCCGCGCGGACCTTCGCCCACACCTCGCTCTGCACCGAGTGGCTGTCGAATTCGGCCTCGACGGCGAGCAGTTCCTCGTACGCGGCCTGACCGTTGACGATCCGGCCCAGCAGCCGGAAGTAGTCGAAGCGGTCCACGCCCGGCGCGATGGTGATCAGCAGTTCGGCCGGGAAACCCGGCGCGGCGGCGAAGGCGTGCGGCATGTGCGGGGGCACGATCACCAGGTCGCCCTGCGCCGCCTCGATCACCCTGTCGTCGTTGAGGAACTGCGCCCTGCCCGCGAGCACGTAGAACATCTCCGACGACTTGGCGTGGTAGTGCGGCGCGGAACCGTCGGAGCCCGGCGCCAGCTCCACCCGGTGGCAGCCGAGCGCACCCGCCGTGCGCTCCGCGTCCGTCAGCAGATACGCCGCACCGGTGGCGTGGGTGAGCGCCTCGGCCTCGGACCCTCGCACCAGGACGGGCTCATGGCGGAATGCGGTCATCCTGTTTCCCTTCTGAGAATTCCGGCGACCCTGCCGTTGTATCCGCAACGCATATTGCTGTCCACGGAACTTGACGCAGTACCGGAGCAGCACTCGGACATTTCCCCGAAGCGGTGCCGAGTTGACGAATATGGGCGCGCATCGACATGAGGGCCGCGTCGTCCGTTCCGCCGTTCCGTCGCGATCCTGTCGCACTCGGCCGAAGCCGATCACACCGATCGCACCTGCCGCACCTGCCGCACCGGCCGTACCGATCGCGCCGGTCGCACCTGATCGAAGGGGGATCCCGTGAGACAACAGCTCAACCGAAGAAGCCTGCTGGGCGCCGGCGTCGCGCTCGGCGCCGGCGCCGCGACCGCCGCGGTGGCCACCCCGGCGCAGGCCCGGGCCGCCCAAGCCGCCGACGCCGCCGACGTCGTCGTCGACACGGTCGTCGTGGGCGCGGGACTCGCCGGACTGGCCGCGGCCCGCAAGCTGGTGGCCGGCGGCAAGAAGGTCATGGTGCTGGAGGCCCGCGACCGGGTCGGCGGCCGGGTGCACGACGTGAGCCTAGCCAACGGCGGCACGATGGAACGCGGCGCGCAGTTCACCGGACCGACCCAGACCCGGCTCCAGGCACTGGCCGCCGAGCTGGGCGTGCGGACCTTCACCGGCTACAACACCGGCGACAGCGTCTACTACACGGCCGACGGCACCGCGATCCGCTACAGCGGAGCCCTGCCGCCCATGGACGACGAGTCCTACCAGGCCCTCGGCCAGGCGATGTACCAGCTCGACACGCTGGCCTCCACCGTCCCCGTCGACGCCCCCTGGACCGCCGCCAAGGCCGAGGAGCTGGACGCGCAGACGTTCCACAGCTGGATCGAGGGCAACGTCTCCAACGACACCGCGCGCACCATCCTGCACCTGATCTCCAACGGAGCCCTGTCCGCCGAGTCCCGGGACATCTCCCTGCTGTGGGTCCTCTTCTACATCGCGGTCTCCGGCAACGAGACCAATCCCGGCAACCTCACCCGCCTCACCAGCACGCTCGGCGGCGCCCGTGACTCGCGGTTCGTCGGCGGCCCGTACCAGATCGCCACCAAGATGGCCGTGCAGCTCGGCAGCCGGCTCGTGCTCAAGGCGCCGGTCCGGCGGATCGTCCAGTCCGGCGGCAGGGCCCTCGTCGTCGCCGACGGCCTGTCCGTCGCCGCGAGTTCGGTCGTCGTCGCCCTCCCGCCCACGCTGGCCGGGCGCATCGCCTACAGCCCCGCGCTGCCCGCCACCCGCGACCAGCTCACCCAACGCTTCCCGCTGTCCTCCATCGCCAAGGCGATCGCCGTGTACGACAAGCCGTTCTGGCGGGACGCGGGCCTCAACGGGCAGGTGGCCTCGCTGACCGGCACCACCCGCTCCACCTTCGACAACTCGCCGCCCGACGGCTCCTACGGCGCCCTGCTGGCCTTCCTCGACGGCGACCAGGCACGGGCGGTGGAGGAGCGGAGCGACGCCACCGTCAAGCAGGCCGTCCTGGACGACCTGGTGCACTACTTCGGCGCGAAGGCCGCCACGCCCACCGAGTTCGTCCTCGGCCGCTGGGACGCCGAGGAGTTCTCGCGCGGCGGCGCGCCCGGCTTCACCGCGCCCGGCGTGCTGACCCGCTTCGGCACCGCGATCCGCCGGCCCGCCGGCGTCATCCACTGGGCCGGCGCGGAGACCGCGACCTTCTGGAACGGCCACATGGAGGGTGCCGTCCGCTCCGGCGAGCAGGCGGCGGCGGACATCCTCAAGGGCTGACCACGGCCCGATTCCCCCGTACGCACCCACACGCGAGGCCGTGCCCGGACCGGTCCTGCGCCGTCGTCCTCGGCGGACGGCCGGCCCCGGACGGCGCACGCACCGAGCACCCACCGAGCACCCACCGAGCACACCCAGCCAGCCGAGGACGCCGAACGGAGGAACGGTGCCGTGCAGCCGACCGGGCAGTTGACCGGACAGAGGATCGCCGTCCTGATGGAGAGCGACTTCTACGAACCCGAGATCTCCTACTACCGGTGGCGGTTCGCCGAGGAGGGCGCCGAGGTCCACTTCCTCACTCGGCTGTGGGGCCACGACCGCCTCGTCTTCCACGGCCACGAACACCGGCTGCCGTTCGAGGTCACGGAGTCCCTGGAGGACCTCGACGGGGCGGCGCTGCGGGAGTACGCCGCGCTGATCGTGCCCTCCGGCATGGTGGCCGACCGGCTGCGCTACACCGAAGACCCCGCCGTCCTGCCGCCGGCCGCGCGCCTGCTGCAACGGGCGTTCGCCGAGCCGTCCCTCGTCAAGGGCATCATCTGCCACGGCATGTGGCTGGCGGCCCCGGTCCCGTCGGTGGTGCGCGGCCGCCGTGCCGTCGTGCACAACAACCTGCTCGGCGACCTGCGCAACATGGGCGGTGTCTACGTCGACCGGGACGTCGTCGTCGACGGCGACCTGGTCACCGCCCGCACCGGCGACCACTGCCACCTGTTCGCCCGCGCGGTCATCACCGAGCTGGCCCGCCGCGGCCGGCCCGCGGGCACCGCCGCGCCCGGCCCGCACTGAGCGCCGCAACGAACGGAACGAGGAAGGACCGAGAAAGGACCGAGGAAGAAGGACGAGACCGAAGAAGGGCGAAGGGGAAGCGAAGCGGGGACGAGAGGGAGGCGAGAGCGACGGAAGGGGCCGGGAGCCGACGGGCGCGCCCGGCCCCTTCCGCGGGTGTGCTCCGCCGTGTCGCCGGACTCAGCGGTGCTGTTCGGTCAGCGCCTGCTCGGGGACCGGCTGCGGGCGCAGGCCCACGTCGGACAGGGCCCGCTGGTAGGCGCTGAGCGCGTCCGCCGTACGGCCCTGGCGCTGCCAGAAGTCGCCCAGCAGGCGCCACAGTTTGGCGGCCTTGCGGCTCGGCGGGAGCTGGCCCAGCTGGCGTGCCACGCCCTGCAGGGCGGCCTCGCCCCGGTCGGGCCGGCCCGCCGCGAAGTACGCCTCGCCCAGGACGAGCCGGGTCTCGGCGACCTCCGTGGACTCCTGGACACCGAACAGCCCCAGCGCCCGTTCCGCCAGGTCCACGGCCTCCTCCGCCCGGCCGCAGCGCAGGGTGGCGCGGGCCACGCCGAGTTCGGCGAGCGCGCGCTCCAGGCTGGTGCCGACGTCGCCGAGGTCGTCGCGGGCCTCCTCCAGGAACTTCAGCGCCCGCTGCGGGTCCGGCGGGTCGGTGTCCAGCAGCAGCGTGCCGTACGCCCCCTTGAGCATGGCCTGGTGGCGTACGTTGTCGGTCTCCGCCATGAGCACCAGGGCCCGTTCGATGAGGGCGAGGGCCTCGCTGGTCTGCCCGCGGGAGTGCGCGACCAGGCCGGCGTTCCAGTAGACCGAGCCACGCGCCACCCGGGAGCCCGTGGCGTCCGCGGTCTCGATCAGCCGCTTGGCGAGCAGGTGGGCGCGGGTCAGATCGCCGCGCATCTCGTAGCAGCCCAGCAGCGTGGTGCCGAGCTGGACGTGGTCGTCGGTGACCGACAGGCCGAGCGAGTCCAGCGTGCGGAGGGCCTTCTCGCCGATCTCGATGCTCATGTCGAGGTCGCCCGCCGCCCGGTAGCACCGGCACAGGGCGATGGCCAGCTGGGACCACTCCGCCGAACCCGCCACCGTCTCCGGCGCCTCGAAGAGGCCGTGCAGCAGTTGCAGCGCCGCCTCGACCCGGCCCAGCTTCTCCATCGCCATGGCTTGGCCGAGTTTGGCCCGGCGCAGCGACTGCTCGTCGAGGAGCGGGGCGGAGGCCAGCACCTCGCTGTAGGACTGGAGCGCCTCGCCGTTCGACCCGTTGCGCAGGGCGATGTCGGCGAAGGCGATCTTCAGTTGCAGCTCCTTGACCCTCGCGTCGTCGCGTCCGGTGCGCAGGTACTCGACGGAGCAGCCGACCCGGGCGGCGAGCGTCTCCAGGACGGCGGGGGAGGGGATCCGCTTGCCGGTCTCGATGAGGGAGACGTAACTGACGGAGATGTCCTCGGACGCCAGGTCCTGCTGGTTCAGACCGCGTCGCTGGCGTTGCTCCCGCAGTCGCCGCCCGATGCCGCCGGCTTCGCTCGGTGAGGGTTTCATGTTTCTCCAGGGGGCGTGCTGCCATGCCCTTGATCACAAGCATGGAGTGGGTAAGGGGCACGGTACGACTACCCTGTTTACCGATACTTTACTGGCTTGTCAATGTGGCCGCCTCCTTGTTGACCGAAGTCCGACCCTGCTTGGCGGGCGGACACCTGTTCCTTCGTGCTGCCCCGGTAGCGGCCCGGATACTGTGTCATGTCCTGTTGACTGACTGTGTTGGTTTTAATTGACTACCTCTGTCAAATTACTCGGCCGACCGGACAGGAAAGGATCGGAACCATGGTCGAGAGGCTGTCTGCGCGCATCCTCGGAGCCGTGTTCGGCGCTGTGCTGATCTTCGCCGTGCCCGCGGTGGGCCTCGGCGCCGCGGCGGGGCCCACCGGCGGCGCCGCGCACCGCGTGGCCGCCGGCATTCTGGTCGCGCAGGACCAGCGCTGCTGCTAGGCGCGGCCGGGAGGGCGGCGGGTCATGACCGCGTTCCGCCGAGGGCTCCGGGACGCCCGGACGCCCCTTGGGCCCGGCGGCTCCTCTCCACCACCGGCCCCGCCCGCGTCGCACCCGCCGGCCGCCGACCCGGTGCCTGCGGAGAACGCCGCACGGCGCGCCGGTCGCACGGCGCGCCGGTCGGGTGGGGCGTCCCCGGTCCGCGGGGCCCGGTCCCCGGCGCGTCCGGTCCGGCGTTCCGCCCCCTGCGCGGCCGGTCGTCCACCCCGTCGAGAAATGTGACCGGCGTCACATCGATCGGATGTCACGGCGGCGGTTCCCCGACCCGTCGTGCTTTCACCAACCCTCCCCGGGCAGCCGGGGCCTGATTCCTGGAGTAGTCATGCGAGTTCTCGTCGCCGGAGGGACCGGCGTGATCGGCCGGCAGCTGGTGCCGCTGCTGCGCTCTGCGGGCCACGACGTGGTCGTGCTCTCCCGGCCGGGCCGCAGCGCGAACGCCGCCGAGCGGCTCGGTGCCGCAGTCGTCACGGGCGACGCTCTCGACCGCGCCGCCGTCGCGTCCGCCGTGCGCTCCGCCGCCCCGCACGCGATCGTCAACATGCTCACGGCCATCCCCCCGGCGATCAACCCGCGCCGGCTGGCCAAGGACTTCGAGCTGACCAACCGGCTCCGCACGGAGGGCACCCGCAACCTGCTCGAAGCCGCCCGCGACGTCGGCGTGCGCCGCGTGGTGGCCCAGGGCCTCGCCTACGCCTACGACCCCAGCGGCAGCGGCCCCGCCGACGAGGAGGCGCCGCTGTGGCAGAACCCGCCCAAGCAGTTCGTGCCGGTGCTCGCCGCACTGCGTGACCTGGAGCGGCAGACCCTGAGCGCCCAGGGCGCCGTCCTGCGCTTCGGCCACCTCTACGGCCCCGGCACGATCTACGCCCCCGACGGCTCCTTCGTGCAGCAGGTGCGCGGCGGCAAGGTGCCGCTGGTCGGCGGCGGCACCGCCACCTTCTCCTTCACCCACACCCGGGACGCCGCCTCCGCGGTCGTGGCCGCCCTGGACTCCGACTACACCGGGGTGCTCAACATCGTCGACGACGAGCCCGCCCCGATGCACGTCTGGCTGCCGGAGCTGGCGGACATCCTCGGCGCCAAGCGGCCCAAGGGCGCGCCCGCGGCGCTGGCCCGCATGGCCGTCGGCGGCTGGGGCGTCGCCTTCATGACGCAGCTGCGCGGCGCGGACAACTCCCGCGCCAAGCGCCTGCTCGACTGGACGCCGCGGTACCCCAGCTGGCGCAACGGTTTCACCGTGGAGCTGCGCGACGCCGCGACCCCGACCGCGGCCTGAGCCCCACTCCGACCGCGACCTGAGCCCCGGCGCGGCGCACCCTCCCCGCGTGCTCCCGCGCACCCCGCCTCCGTGGCCCGCCGCCCTCCACGCCGATCCGGCGCGCAGGGCGGCGGCGCGTGCGTACGGCCGGGCCGGGGCCATTCCAGGCCCGGTCGGCCGGGGACCGTTCCGGACCCGGTCGGCCGGGGACCGTTCCGGACCCGGTCGGCCGGGGACCGTTCCAGGCGCAGTCGGCCGGGAGTCATCCCAGGCCCAGCCGCACCGCTCCGTCCAGACGGATCACCTCGCCGTTGATCATGGGGTTCTCCACCACGTGGGCGACCAGGGCGGCGAACTCGTCCGGCCTGCCCAGCCGGCCCGGATGCGGGGTCTGCCGGATCAGCGAGGCACGCATCCCGTCCCGCAGCCCGGCCAGCATCGGCGTCTCGAACAGCCCCGGCGCCACGGTCACCACCCGGATCGCGTGCCGGGCCAGGTCCCGGGCGAGCGGGAGGGTCATCCCGGTGACGCCCGCCTTGGAGGCCGCGTACGCCGCCTGGCCGGGCATGCCGTCGTAGGCGGCGATCGACGCGGTGCACACCAGGACCCCGCGGTCGCCGTCCTGCGGCTCGTTGCGGGCCATCGCCTCGGCCGCGAGCCGTACGACGTTGAAGGCGCCGAGCAGGTTGACCCGCACCACCTCCTCGAACTCGGCGGCGGGCAGCGGGCCCCGGCGGCCCAGCACCAGCCCGGTGCGGGCGCTGCCGGCGCAGTTGACGGCGATGCCCAGCCGTCCCCGCCGTACCGCCTCGGCGACCGCGGCGGCGACGGCGTCCTCGTCGGACACGTCGCCCGGCACGAAGCCGACGTCCCGGCCGAGTTCCGCCACCGCCTTCGCGCCGCGCTCCGCGGACCGCCCGGTCAGCACCACGTCGGCGCCCGCCCGGAGCAGCCTGCGGGCCAGGGCCAGTCCCAGCCCCGAGGTGCCGCCCGTGACGAGGGCGACGTTCCCTGCGATCTCCACCTCTGTCCTCCCTGCGTGCCTGCGTCGCGTGCCTGCGTCCCCGCGCCCGTGCCCCGCCGGTCCCCGCGAGTGTCCCGGTGCGTCCGTGCCCCGTCGTCCCGTCGCCCGTCGTCCCGTTGTGCCGCTGTCCCGTCGCCCCCGTCGCCCCCGTCCCTCAGCGGCCCCGGAACCCCTCAGCGGCGCCGGAACGCGGCCGGGCGGCGTTCCGCGAAGGCCGCCATGCCCTCCCTCGCGTCCGCCGTCGCCGCGGCCGCCCGCAGCGTGGTCGACTCGTCCTCCAGGTGCTCGGCCAGCGCCCGCCGCGCCGCCGCCCGCAGCAGCCGGCCGGTCTCGCCCAGGGCCCGGGTCGGACCGGCGGCGAGCCGCTCGGCCACCTGCCGGGCCCGCTCGGCGAGCCGCCCCGCCGGCACCACCTCGGTGCACAGCCCCCACGCGACGGCCTCCTCGGCCTCCAGGACATGGCCGAGTAGCGTCATCCGCTGGGCCCGGCGCAGCCCGATCAGCTGGGGGAGCTGGTGGCTGGTGGCGGCGTCGGGGGTGAGGCCGATCGCCGCGTACGCGGAGCGGAAGGTGGCGCCCTCCTCGGTCAGCAGGACGTCGCCGAGGCAGGCCAGGCCGAGTCCGGCGCCCGCCACGTGTCCGCCGGCGGCCACCACCAGCGGGGCGTCGTTGGCGACCAGGCGGGCCAGTGCCGCGTGCAGATGGCTGGTCACCTCCAGCAGGTGGCCCGGGACGTCGTGCTGCTCGCGGAAGCTCTTCAGGTCGCCGCCGACGCAGAAGTGCGGGCCGGCCCCGGTGAGCAGCACGCACCGGGCGGTGGCCACCTCCGGCAGGTGGACGGCTTCGTGCAGTTCGCGGGCGAGCGTCAGGTCGATGGCGTTGCGCCGCTCGGGCCGGTTGAGCAGGACGTGCGCCACCCCGCCCCGGCGGGTGACCCGGATCGTGCCGAACTCCCGCACGGCGGGCGGGAGTCCGGCGGTCGTCGCGGTGACGGTCATCTCAGGCGCCCAGCAGGAAGTCGTCCGGGGCGGTCCAGCGCACCACGGTGCCGCCGTGGCTCATGCCGGCCCCGAAGGAGATGAGCACGACGTTGTCGCCCGGCTTGATGCGGCCCGCGTCCAGCGCGTCGCGCAGCGCCAGCGGCACGCCCGCGCCGGAGGTGTTGCCGTAGCGCTCGACGGTGGTGAAGGTGCGCTCCGCGGGCAGGCCGACCTTCTCCATCAGGGCGTGGATCATGTGGTAGTTGGCCTGGTGGAAGATGATCAGGTCGATGTCCTCGAGGGTCAGGCCCTCGGCCTTCACCAGCTGCCCGACGAAGCCCGGGATGTGCTCCAGGGCGAAGTCGCGGACCGAACGGCCGTGCATGTAGGAGAAGTTGTCGCCGAACGCGGACTGCTTGGGGCTGCCGTCCGCCCAGGTCCGCAACTCCCGCTTGACGTAGGCGGTGTGGTACGAGCTCGGGTCGCTGGACAGCAGCGCGGAGCCGACGCCGGTGCCCGACACGGTCGGCTCCAGCAGGTAGCAGGCGGCGCCGTCGCCGAAGATGACGCCCACCGTGCGGTCCTCGGGGTCGAACAGCTTGGTGTTGACGTCGGAGAGGACGACCGCGACCCGGCGGTAGTCGCCGGACTTCACGAACTTGGCCCCCACGTCCAGCGCGAAGACCCCGCCGGGGCAGCCGCCGCTGTTGACGTCGAAGCCGGGCACGCCCTGGATGCCGGCCTTGCGCATGATGCCGACCGCGGCGGCCGGGATCATGTGGTCCGGGGTGTAGGTGCCGCAGATGACCAGGTCGAGCGAGTCCGGGCTGACGGCCGCGCGGTCGCAGGCGTCCAGCAGGGCGGCGGCGCCGAGGTCGGAGGTCCACTCGCCCGAGGCGGACCAGCGCCGCTCCCTGATGCCGATGTTCTTGCTGATCCACTCGTCGGTGGTGTCCAGCATCTGCTCCAGGTCGGCGTTGGTGACGATCCGGTCGGGGACCCGGCCGCCGACGGACCGGATGCCGACGCCGTGCGCGGTGTGCTCGGTGAGTTCCATCTGAACGCGACTCCTGTGCGGATCGGGTGGGGTGTCGTGGGGTGGGGGCCGGGGGCGGCTCGTGTGCGAGCCGCCGCCCCTGCCCCGTGCAGCGGCCGAACCTCATGGGCCTTCGGCACTCCGACCCGTCCTCGTGGGAAAGGGCCCGGATTTCCTCGCCGCACCACCAGATTCCCGGAAAAGGGGAAAAGCGGTGCTGCACCTGTGGGGTGCCCGGTCGGGGTACCCGAACGGGTAGGGTCGGGAAATGCGGAGGAAAGCGCGGGCGGGCGGGACAAGACGGATACCCGTGGAAGACGGGCCGCTTTTACGGCGCGCCTTCCACGGGTATCCGTCCTCTTTTCCGGAACAGCTCCCGCAGGTTTCGCGAAGAGCCCCGCGGGCGGCCTGCGCAGGCAGCCCCCGCGAGCGGCGATGTGCGCCCCACCTGCGCGGACGATCGGTCTCCGATCAGTTTCCGATCAGCCCTTCCTGGAGGGCGAGCGCCACTGCCAGGGTGCGGTTCGGTGCGTTGAGTTTCGCCAGAAGATTGGTCACATGGCGTTTGATGCCGTGTTCGGTGATGCCGATCCGGCGGGCTATCTGTTTGTTGCTGAGACCTTCGGCGAGCAGGTGCAGCACTTCCTCCTCGCGCGGGGTGATGGAAATGCGCCTGGAAATCCGGGGCGGTGGCGGGGCGTGCCGGGACCGGGTCATCAGCCGCCGGGCCACACCCGCGGGCAGCGGCAGGTCGCCGGCGTTGACGCGGTGCACGGCCTCCCGCAGCCGGTCCACGGTGACCTCCTCCCGGATGAGGAAGCCGTCCGCGGCCAGCGCGGTGTCCTCGTCGACGGCGTCCAGATCGGGACCGTCCAGCAGCAGCAGCGTCCTGGCCCCCTGCCGGGCGGCGGCCCGCACCAGCGCGGGGGTGCCCTCGTCCGCGGCGAGGCACACCACGAGGCCGGGGCGCTGCGCGGGCAGCAGGGGCAGCGCCTCCGCCGCCCCGGGGCAGGCCCACACCGAGCCCACCCCCGGGACGCTGCGCAGCATGGAGCGCACCCCGTGGCTGAGCAGCTCGTTGCCGACGACGACCAGGGCGGTGACTCCGCCGTGGTTCACCGCGCCACCCCCGCGAAGGCCCGGGCGGTCAGCGCGACCCGCCGCCCGAGGTGCCGGGCGGTCTCCGCGTCCGCCTTGGTGACCGCCTCCGGGCCCTGGTCGGTGTTGGCCTGGGCGCCGGTGCCGAGGGTGATGCCGAGCCGGTTGAGGTCGTGCTCGGAGCCGGTCGAGGAGCACCAGCCCGGGGTCAGGTCCAGGTTGATCCAGTGCATGCCGTGCTGCGAGGCGAGGATGGAGAAGTACTGGAGTGTGTGCAGCTTGTCCCCGTTCATCGCGCCGGCCACGGTGAAGCCCGAGGCCAGCTTGTCCTGCCAGGCGCGGTCCGCCCACCGCTTCGACGTGGCCTGGGCGAAGACGTGGAAGGCGGCGGACGCGGTGCCCATGTAGGTCGGCGCGCCGAAGACGATGGCGTCCGCCGCGTCCAGTACCGCCCACTGCTCGGCGGTGATCGTGTCCACGGCGATCAGCACGGCGTCGGCGCCCGCCTCCACGGCACCGTCGCGCACCGCCTCGGCGAGAACCGCGGTGTGCCCGTTTCCGGAGTGGTAGGCGATGGCGACGGTGGTACCCATGTGCGAACTCCCTTGGAACGTCGGGTGCGTCAGGTGTACGGCGGGCGGCGTGCGCCGGGCGGTGTGCACCGGCGGTGTGCGGCTGCGCGCCGGTGCGCCGGAGCGGGTGCCGGCGGCCGCCTCAGGGACGGCCGGGACGCTCCGGGCCGAAGGCCGCGGCCAGTTCGGCGCGCAGCCGGTCGGTGTCCCGCGCGTGCCCGTGCGCCGCCACGTGGCCGTCCGGCCGGACCAGGTGGTACCCCGCCCGCCGGCAGCCGGTGAGCGGCCCGGCCTGCCCGCCGGTCAGCCGCACCACCCTCAACCGCGGGTGGTGCCGCGCCCAGGGCGCCCCAGCGAAGAGTCCGTCAGGTCCGGTGAGCACCAGCGTCCAGGCGTTCGGATCCGCCTGCGGGCCGACGATGCCGTGCGCCAGCGCCGGGCGGCGGGCCAGCACCCGG
Organism: Streptomyces echinoruber; assembly: GCF_014651135.1. Taxonomy (GTDB): domain Bacteria; phylum Actinomycetota; class Actinomycetes; order Streptomycetales; family Streptomycetaceae; genus Streptomyces; species Streptomyces echinoruber. Next base: position 71,780 of record NZ_BMWH01000017.1, on the reverse strand, counting down.
CCGGGCCGGGCACCGCAGGGCAGCCGTCCGGAGGGCGACTGCGTCTGCCGCTCCGGCCGGTAGGCCAGCCGCCGCCCCGCCATCACCGGCGCGTAGTACCTGGACACCGCGCCGGTGCGCTCCAGCAGCCGGAACGCGGCGTCCCGCGCGACGCGCTGGACCCGGTTGCCCGCCATCCAGGCCCTGGTCTGCACGTCGGTGTCGCGCACGATGCGACGGGTCGCCTCGGCGCGCTCGGGCCCGTAGGACAGCAGCAGCGAGACCGGGGAGGTGCCGTGCACCACCGCGGCCAGCTTCCAGGCCAGGTTGTGCGCGTCCTGGAGCCCGTTGTTCATGCCCTGCCCGCCGGCCGGGCTGTGCACATGGGCCGCGTCGCCCGTCAGGAACACCCGCCCGCGCCGGAACTCCCGCGCGCGGCGGGCGTGCACCCGGAACACCGTGTGCCACACCGGCTCGGTGATCCGCACCCCGCGCGGCCCGCGCTCGTCGACGATCCGCTGCATCATCGGCACCGTCACCTCGCCGCCGCCCCGGGGCATCACCGACAGGAAGCGGTGGACCCCGCCGGGCATCGGCACGACGACCAGGGTGCCGGTGGGCGCCTGGTAGTACAGCACCCGGTCACCGGGCAGGTCGCCCTCGACGTGCGCGTCGACCAGCGCGAACGCCATCTCGTACGTGCTGCCCTCGAAGCCGATGCCGAGCTGGCCGCGCACCGCGCTGCCCGCCCCGTCCGCGCCGACGACCCACGGCACACGGGTGCGCTCCACCCGGCCGTCGGGGTGCTCCAGCAGCGCCGTCACCCCGTCCGTGGCGTCGATCGGCCCGTCGAAGGACACCCCGTCCAGGCACAGCAGCCGCACCCCGTGCTCCACCTTGCCGCCCAGCTCGCGCAGCCGGGCGGTGAGCAGGCTCTCCGTCACCGGCTGCGGCAGGGTCCGCGAGGCCAGGTCCTCGGCGAAGTCGAAGGTGGCCAGCGGGCGGCCGTCGGAGAAGTAGCTGAAGGCGTTGATCCGGTTCGACGCCCGCCGTATCTCCTCGCCGATGCCGAGGTCCTCCAGGATGTCCAGGGCGCGCGGCCACAGCGACAGCGCCTTGGGCGCCGTCATGGGCCGCTCGGCCCGGTCCACGATCCGCACCCGCACCCCGCGCCGGAGCAGTTCGCAGGCGGCCAGCAGTCCGGTGGGGCCGGCCCCGACGACCAGGACGTCGACGTCGGCCCGCACCGCGGTCCGCGCGGTCACGCCTTCTCCTTCAGCCGGCGCGCCAGCTCGATCCGCTGCACCTTCATGGTGGCGGTGCGCGGCAGCTCGCTCAGCGGCAGGTGCACCGGCGGCGCGAGCTGCGGGAAGCCCGCGGTGGCCGCCCGCCAGCGGTCCGGGTCCAGCGGCGCGTCCCCGCGGGTGCACACCACGGGCACCGGCTCCCGCCGGGGGCCGGGCACCAGCACCAGTTCGGTCAGCTCGGGCAGCCTGGCCAGGACGGCGTCCTCCACCTCCAGGGTGCTGTGCACGCCGGGGATGTGGTCGACCTCGCGGTCCAGCAGGTGCAGGCAGCCCCACCTGCTGCGGTAGCCGATGTCCATGCCCCGCCACCAGGCGCCGTGCACCTGCTTCAGGAACCGCTCCTGCTCGCCGTGGTAGGTCACCGCCCGGCCCGGCGTGCGGACGTCGATGTAGCCGGGGTGGGCCTTGGAGGGGCGCTTGCCGTCGCGGCCGACCAGCCGGAACCTGGTGATGCCCGGCATCGCGTAGCCCAGGCAGCGGCCGTCGGCCTTGTGCGCGCCGCGCCGGGTGTAGCCGCGGCCGACCAGCGGGCCGCACTCGCTCTGGCCGTAGATCTGGAAGAACAGCGCGCCCCGCCGGTCGGACGCCTTCAGCAGCCGGTCCATGGTGCCCGGGTGGATCGCGTCGAAGGTGCTGCTGAAGTACTTGACGTTGGCGAACGGGCGGCGCGGGTCGTCGGCGACCTCCTCCCACTCCATGAAGGAGTTGGGGTGGGTCTCCAGGAATCCGGGGCGCAGCCGCGCGAACAGTTCGGCGGCGTTCTGCGCGCTGCCGTCCTCCATGATCAGCACCGGGAAGGCGCGCGGCAGCACCACCGCCATCGCCAGGAACATCCGCGAGTGCACGAACGACACGTGCACCGCCACCGTCTCCCGCTTGCGGATCAGCGAGAAGAGCCGGTTCTGCGGCCGGAACCGGCCGCGCAGCGTGCGCGCCGAGTGCACCACCAGCTTCGGCAGGCCCGTGGTGCCCGAGGTGTGGGTCATCAGGGCCGGCTCGTCCGGGCCGTTGAAGACCGGGGCCCGGCGCGGCGCGCCCGCCAGCTCGGCCAGCGACACCGCGCCCTCGCGGTGGCCCGCCGCCAGCACCACCCGCTCGGTCAGCTCGGCCAGCGGGGCGTCCGCCAGCGGACCGTCGAGCTTGGCGGTGTCGGTCAGCAGGTACGGCCGCTCCAGCCGCCGCAGCAGCGCGGTGACGCTCGCCCCCGGCAGGGCCGGGGAGAGCATCACCGGCACGGCGCCGATGCGGGAGGCGGCGCTGGCCAGGATGTAGATGTCGAAGTTCGAGGTCTTGTGGACGGCGACGTGGTGGCCGGGGCGGACCCCGGCGGCCCACAGCCGGGCGGCCACGTCGTCGACGAAGTCGGCCAGCCGAGCCACCGTCAGCTCCCGGCCCGCGCCGGGGAAGACGTCCAGGTCGTGGTCGAGCGTCAGCGGCGTGCCGCCGTGCCGGGCCGCCGCGTGCTCGGCGACCACGCCGAGGTACAGACCGCTGCGGCGTCGGGGGATCCGGGACATGGCGTTGTCTCCTTGACTGCCTCGAAGAGGTCTCGGCCGCCTCGGGCGGAGGCGGTCACTGGGCGGGCTGCTCGGCGGGCTCCTCCACGAAGCGCTTGCGCAGGAACTCGGCGTCCTCGGGCCGCAGGGTGATCCGGAAGGCGTCCTGCAGCGTCTCGACCACCTCGTCCGGGGTCAGTTCGGCGTGCTCCACCCGGCCGTCGGGGTACTGCGTGGTCAGCACCGTGTTCTTCAGCACCAGCCGGGTCTTCTCGTCACCGCGCTGGGCGATCAGGTGGCTGAGCCCGCCCGGCGGCATGAACACGGAGCGCGGGTCGGCGTAGGAGAAGTGGTTGACCATGTCGAAGTCGATGAAGTGCTGCGGCTCCAGCCACCAGGCGTAGACGTCGAACCAGCCGTCCGCGTGCAGGCTCTGCAGCAGCCACTCCTCGCCGTCCTGCTGCAGCCGCCAGGTCCACTCGCCGACGGTCACCGAGCCGTCGTGCCGGAACGGCAGCGGTTCCAGCGGGCTCTCGTCGCCGAAGCCGGGGTCGGCGAACCAGATGTCGCCGTCGACCTCCACCAGCAGCACGACGTGGGAGCGGGTGCGGACGGCCCGCGAACCGCGGCGGACCCGGGCGAGGTGGCGCACCAGCGGGAAGCCGAGCCGGTCCAGCGCGGCGGCGAACAGCAGGTTGCTCTCCAGGCAGCAGCCGCCCTGCCCGCGGCGCACGATCTTGTCCTGGACGCTCTCGATGTCGAGGGAGATCCGCCGGCCGACGGCCGAGTCCACGATCTCCCAACTGATGGCGTCGGCGTGGGCGCGGTGCAGCGCGCGCAGGGTCTCCAGGGTCGGGGTACGCGGCCCGTCGTAGCCGACACGGGCCAGGTAGGCGTCGAGATCGAGCAGCTCCGTCTGCCACTCCGGATCGGAACCGGAGGGCATGGGAAGGACACTGCGGGCCATCGGGCGAACCTCTCTTCGGGGCTTCGTGGTGTTCCGCCGGTGGCGCACCGCGGTGCGCCGGCGGTGACCGGGCGGCGCGTCGGCGGTGACCGGACGGTGCGCCGGGCGCGTCGCCGGCCGGTGACGCACTGGAAGTGTGCGAAAGGCCGGCGAGGGGGCGGGGGAGGCGGTGAACAGTCCGTCAGATGGCGGGGGAGTCAGTCAGGTCGGCCGCGCGGCGGATCGTTCCGGGGGTCCGGCCGGTCCGGTCGTACGCCACCGCGGGCGGCCTCCGGTACGGCTCCCGCGAGCCTTCCGGAGGAGCGCGAACGGGGCGGTGGTCGGGGCAGTGGTCGGGGCAGTGGTCGGGTCGGCGGCCGGGCCGGCGGTCGGGTGGGAGCGGGGTGTGTGAGGGCGGCGTGAAGGCGGGGCGCGGCAGATTAACTTCCGGGAAAACCAACCGATTTGGTGGACAAAATCTCCGTTGTTGACATTGACATGCCATGCTCTACGCGCGTCATCATGAGGGCCATGAGAATCCCCCCACGCGCCACCCGGATCGGCGCCGCAGCCGCCCTCCTGTCCGCCCTCCTCGTCGGCGGCACCGTCTCCGCCACCACCGCGGACGCCGCCGCCACCTCGGTCGGCAGCATCTGCTACAGCGACCTGCCCTCCCAGGCGTACGACACGCTCGACCTGATCGAGCAGGGCGGTCCCTTCCCCTACGCGCAGGACGGCAGCGTCTTCCAGAACCGCGAGGGCGTGCTGCCCTCGCAGCCGACCGGCTACTACCACGAGTACACAGTCGTCACCCCCGGCTCCTCCACCCGCGGCGCCCGCCGCATCGTCACCGGTGAGGAATACCAGGAGGACTACTACACGGCCGACCACTACGCCACGTTCGACCTGATCGACTTCGGCTGCTGACCGCCGCGGGAGCGGACCCGGCGCCGGCCGGCCGGTCGGCCGGCGCACCGGTGGATCGGCCGGTCGGTCAGCCGGTGGGCCGGGCAGCCGGTCGGCCGGCCGGTCACCGGGGGCCCCGCCCGCGGCGGGCCGGGCCTCCGGCTCCCGCCCCGGCCGACTGCTGCCGGGCCACTCGCCCGGGTGCCCGCGGGGGCGCCCCGCGGCGGACACCCGGCGGGAATCACGCCCCGGACGGGCGCCGCCTCGTCCGTCGGCAGGACCCCTCGCCTGCCCGGGCACCACCTCGTCCGCGCCCGGCGGCTTCCGCTCTCCCCTGACGCCCCGGTCGGGGCTCACCCGGCGGCGCTCAACCCCTCCACCGCGTCCGCCCCCGGGATCTCCGCCAGGGCCACCGGCCGGCGCTCGCGGCGGGACAGTTCGCAGGCCTCGGCGATGCGCAGGGCCTGCAGGGCCTCGCGGCCGTCGCAGGGGTTGGCGCGCTCGCCGCGGACGACCTCGACGAAGGCGGACAGCTCCGCCTCGTAGGCGGGGCCGAAGCGCTCCAGGAAGCCGGTCCAGGGCTTGTCGGCGGCCGGGGGGCCGGTCGGCTCCGTGGAGGCGATCGGCGTGCGGTCGTCCAGGCCGACGGCGATCTGGTCCAGTTCCCCGGCGAGTTCCATGCGTACGTCGTAGCCGGCGCCGTTGAGCCGGGTCGCGGTGGCCGTGGCGAGGACGCCGCCGTCGAGGGTGAGGACCGCGGCGGCGGTGTCGATGTCGCCGGCCTCGCGGAAGACGGGCGGGCCCGCGTCGGAGCCGGTGGCGTACACCTCGACGACCTCCCGGCCGGTCACCCAGCGCAGCGCGTCGAAGTCGTGGACGAGGGCGTCCCGGTACAGCCCGCCGGACAGCGGCAGGTACGCGGCCGGGGGCGGCGCCTGGTCCGAGGTCATCGCGCGCACGGTGTGCAGCCGGCCCAGCCGCCCGGAGCGCACCGCCTCGCGCGCGCCGGCGTACCCGACGTCGAACCGGCGCTGGAAACCCATCTGCAGCACCGTGCCGGCCGCCGCGACCTCCGCGAGCGCGTGCAGTGTGCCCGGCAGGTCCAGGGCGATGGGCTTCTCGCAGAACACCGGCAGACCGGAGCGGGCCGCGCGCCCGATGAGCTCGGCGTGCGCCTGTGTCGCGGTGGTGATGACCACGGCGTCCACGCCCCAGCGGAAGATCTCGTCCACCCCCGGCGCCGCTGTCTCGCCCAGACGGTGCGCCAGCTCCTGCGCCCGCGCCGGCTCCGTGTCCGTGAGGATCAGGGAGCCCACATCGCGATGGCGGGCGAGAGTGGTCGCATGAAGGGTGCCGATGCGGCCTGTCCCGATGACCCCGATGCGCATGGAAACAAAGTGCGGGTCGGCACCGTACCCTGTCAATGCGTATGTCCGGACAATCGGACTACACGACTTCCCGTCAACAACGGCTGGGGCTACGCTCGGCCCGTGCCGAAACCAGAAGTGGACCCGACTGTGTCGCTGGACCTCAGGGTGGACCGCAGCTCCCCGGTGCCGCTGTACTTCCAGCTGGCCCAGCAGCTCGAGGCCGCCATCGAGCACGGCGTGCTCACCCCCGGCAGCCTGCTCGGCAACGAGATCGAGCTCGCGGCGCGGCTCGGACTCTCCCGGCCCACGGTCCGCCAGGCCATCCAGTCCCTCGTCGACAAAGGCCTGCTGGTGCGCCGCCGCGGCGTGGGCACACAGGTGGTGCACAGCCAGGTCAAGCGCCCGCTGGAACTCAGCAGCCTCTACGACGACCTGGAGGCGGCCGGGCAGCGCCCCGCCACCAGGGTCCTCGTCAACACCGTCGTCGCCGCGTCCCCCGAGGTGGCGGTCGCGCTCGGCGTGCCCGAGGGCAGTGACGTGCACCGGGTGGAGCGGCTGCGCCTGGCGCACGGCGAGCCGATGGCGTACCTGTGCAACTTCCTGCCGCCCGGCCTGCTCGACCTGAACACCGACCAGCTCGAGGCCACCGGCCTGTACCGGATGATGCGCGCCGCCGGGATCACCCTGCACAGCGCCCGCCAGTCCATCGGCGCCCGCGCCGCCACCGCCGACGAGGCGGAGCGGCTCGGCGAGCCCGAGGGCGCCCCGCTGCTCACCATGCAGCGCACGACCTTCGACGACACCGGCCGCCCGGTCGAGTACGGCACGCACACCTACCGCCCCTCGCGCTACTCCTTCGAGTTCCAGCTCCTCGTCCGGTCCTGACGCCCCGCGGGACCCGCCGCGGCGACCACCACGGGACAGCTGCGGGAACCACCGCGGGACCCGCCGCGGAATCCACTGCGGGAGCCACCGTGGAACTGCTTGTCCGGACAATGCGACCTGCGGGCGCGCCCGGCATGAAGCAGCCGGGACCGTCCCCAGGTACGTGGCCCCGGCACGGGAGCGGGCCCTGGGTGTTGTGTTCATCACCCACAACCCGCGCACCCCGCCCCCTCGTGGGCGACCGTTTCGTACCGCTGCAGCGGGGCACGAGGGCGGGCAGCCCCACGCGGGACGAGACCACCTCGGAGGAGCCGGCGCGCCGGACAGCCGGCGGCGACGGGCTCGAGGACCTGCGCCGCGAGCCGGAGAACACCGGCGCGGCGGCACGGCCGGCCGACGCGGGCGCCCGGCCGCCCGGCGGCGCCACCGCGCACCCGCCCGACGCCGCCGCCGCGCGGACGCCGGCGCCGGCCGGCGGCACCGCCCCTCCGCTCCCCCGCACGGCGCCCCGTGGACCCGTACGGCAGAATCAGGCCCGATGAGCACCTACCGCGACCTCACCGCCCCCCTCGGCTCCCGCCGCCCCGTGCTCCGGACCGTCGGCACCCGGGAGCGCCGCTCCCACCTGACCGCACCCCGCGTGCCGACGGTGGGCATCGACATCGGCGGTACGAAGGTGATGGCGGGCGTCGTCGACGCCGACGGCAACATCCTGGAGAAGCTCCGCACGGAGACCCCGGACAGGTCCAAGAGCCCGAAGGTCGTCGAGGACACGATCGTCGAACTGGTCCTGGACCTGTCCGACCGGCACGACGTGCACGCCGTCGGCATCGGCGCGGCCGGCTGGGTCGACGCCGACCGCAACCGCGTGCTGTTCGCGCCCCACCTGTCCTGGCGCAACGAGCCGCTGCGCGACCGGCTCTCCGAGCGGCTGTCCGTGCCGGTCCTGGTCGACAACGACGCCAACGCCGCCGCCTGGGCCGAGTGGCGCTTCGGCGCCGGCCGCGGCGAGGACCACCTCGTCATGATCACGCTGGGCACCGGCATCGGCGGCGCGATCCTGGAGGACGGCCAGGTCAAGCGCGGCAAGTACGGCGTCGCCGGCGAGTTCGGGCACATGCAGGTGGTGCCCGGCGGCCACCGCTGCCCGTGCGGCAACCGCGGCTGCTGGGAGCAGTACAGCTCCGGCAACGCGCTGGTCAGGGAGGCGCGCGAACTGGCCGCCGCCGACTCCCCGGTGGCGTACGGGATCATCGAGCACGTCAAGGGCAACATCTCCGACATCACCGGCCCGATGATCACCGAGCTGGCCCGCGAGGGCGACGCGATGTGCGTCGAGCTGCTGCAGGACATCGGCCAGTGGCTCGGCGTCGGCATCGCCAACCTCGCCGCCGCCCTGGACCCGTCCTGCTTCGTCATCGGCGGCGGCGTGTCCGCGGCCGACGACCTGCTGATCGGTCCCGCCCGGGACGCCTTCAAACGGCACCTGACCGGCCGCGGCTACCGCCCCGAGGCCCGCATCGTGCGCGCCCAGCTCGGCCCCGAGGCCGGCATGGTCGGCGCCGCCGACCTCGCCCGCCTGGTCGCCCGCCGCTTCCGCCGCGCCAAGCGGCGCCGGGTGGAGCGCTACGAACGCTACGAGCGGTACGCGCAGGCGGTGCGCCGGGCGGCGGCGGGGGAGCCGCTGTGACCGCCTCGCTGCCCCGCCAGAGCACACCGCCGGACCAGCCGCCGCCCCCGCCGGCCGAGGACCGCCGGCACATGATCCGCCGCCGGGCGCTCACCCTGCTGATCATCGTGCTGCTCATCGGCATCCCGGCGGGCTACCTGGTGATCTCCGCCAACCAGAGCCGCGACAGCGGCAAGGACAAGGAGGAGAAGTACTCGGCGACCGGCCTCACCCGCGGCTGGCCGTCCAAGGTGCAGCGCCGCCTGTACCAGGTGCCGATCCCGCACCCCTCGGGCAAGGTCGCCTACTACGAGACGAACAACTGGAAGACCAGCCGCCTGTACGTGCAGTTCCAGACCCCCAACCGGAACCTGGACGTCTTCCTGAGGCAGATGGGCACCAGCCGCGCCGCGCTGAAGAAGGGCGACATCACCATCGGCGCCCGCGACCGGCGCGTCACCGGCTGGCGGTTCACCGGCCCCGGCCCCTGGTACGGCCTGGTCCACGAGCAGAAGGACCCGGCACCCACCCAGGACGTCGTGGTCAGCCTGGCCGACCCGCGCAACCCGTTCGTCTACGTCGTCTCCCGGACGGTTCCCTGACCCGTTCCGGCCGGCCCGCTCCGGCCGGCCCGCTCCGGCCGGGGTCCGGCCCGCCCCGGCCTGCGCCGCACCGCGCGGGCCCCGGACGCCCCGCCCCTTCCCGGGCCACCCCTTCCCGGGCCACCCGTCCCGGCCGCCCCGGCGGCTCGCCGCGGCCGATTGTCAGACCCCGCCCGTACAGTCGGAGACGTCTGGTCCGACACGCGGGCGGGAGGTGACAGGACGTATGAGCGGCACGGTCGCGGTGGCCGAGCGCACGGCGAAGGACACCGAGGGGGACCTCTCGGTGCGCCTCGCCGCCGTCTTCCTGCCCGGTTCCCTCCCGCGCGAGGGCCGCATCGCCCTGTGGGACCCGGACGGCGCGGTCTGGCGCGACGGCCGGGGCCCACGCGGTGCCACGGAGCTGACGGTCGTCCGCCCGCACGGCGCGACCGGGGTGCGCCGCAGACCCGCGCCCGCGCTGACCCTGCCCCTGGAGGAGGCGCTGCCGCTGCTGCTGGCCGCGCGGCACGACCCGGCCGCCCACCCGGCCACCGCCTGCTGGGGCGCCGCCGCGCTGCACGCGCTCACCCTCACCGCCCGCGGCCGGCTGCTGCCCGGCCTGACCGCCACCGGCCACGACGCCTGGCGCGCCGGCCCCCTCGACCCCGACGACATCGCCCACCTGCGCGCCATCGCCGCCGCCCTGCCGTACGAGGGCCACGCGGTGCCGCTGCCCGGCACCGGCCCGCTGCGGCTGCCCGAGCCCGAGGCGCTGGTGCGGTCCTTCCTGGACGCGGTCGCCGACACCCTGCCCCGCACCCCGGCCGCGCCGCACGCGGCCGGCCGGCCCTTCGCCGACCGCGCCCCGCAGCACCTGCCCCGCGCCCGCGACTGGGCCGCGGAGGTCGCCGCCGGCATGGACGCCGGGGTGCGGATCTCACTGCGCCTGGACCTGTCGGCCTCCGACCTCTTCGACGGGTTCGGCGGGTTCGACGGCGAGGAGACCACCGGGATCGCCGGGGCCGCCGTGGTCCAGGTGCACAGCCTCGCCGACCCCACCCTCGTCACCGACGCCGCCGCCCTGTGGGCGGGCGAGGCCGACGACGTCCTCGGCCCGCGGGCGCGCGTCGACGCGACCCTGGCGCTGCGGCGCGCGGCCCGCGTCTGGCCCCCGCTGGCCCGGCTCGCCGAGCAGGAGGTGCCCGACGTCATGGCCCTGACGGAGGAGGAGCTGGCCGACCTCCTCGGAGCCGCGGCGACCCGGCTGGCGGCGGCCGGGGTCGCCGTGCACTGGCCCCGCGACCTGGCGCGGGACCTCACCGCGAGCGCCGTGGTCCGCCCCGCGCCCGGCTCGGCCACGGACGGCACCGGCTTCTTCAACAGCGGGGAACTGCTCCAGTTCCGCTGGCAGGTGGCGCTCGGCGGGGAGCCGCTGACCGAGGCCGAGATGGACGTCCTGGCCGAGGCCCACCGGCCCGTCGTCCGGCTGCGGGACCGCTGGGTGCTGGTCGACCCCGCCCTCGTCCGCAAGGCCCGCAAGCGCCACCTCGGCCTGCTCGACCCCGTCGACGCGCTCGCCGTCGCCCTCACCGGCAGCGCCGAGGTCGACGGCGAGAGCGTCGAGGCCGTCCCGGTCGGCGCGCTCGCCGCCCTGCGCGACCGGCTCACCGCCGGCCCACGCCCCGCCCAGCCGCCCCCCGGCCTGCACGCCACCCTGCGCGACTACCAACTGCGCGGCCTGGCCTGGCTCGACCTCATGACCTCCCTCGGCCTCGGCGGCTGCCTCGCCGACGACATGGGCCTGGGCAAGACCGTCACCGTCATCGCCCTGCACCTCAAGCGCGCCCGCCGTGAGCCGACCCTCGTCGTCTGCCCCGCCTCCCTGCTCGGCAACTGGCAGCGCGAGATCGCCCGCTTCGCCCCCGGCGTCCCCGTCCGCCGCTTCCACGGCCCCGACCGCACCCTCGACGGCCTCGACGGCGGCTTCGTCCTCACCACGTACGGCACCCTGCGCACCGCGGCCGCCCAGCTCGCCGAGCAGCCCTGGGGCCTGGTCGTCGCCGACGAGGCGCAGCACGTCAAGAACCCCTACTCGGCGACCGCCCGCGCGCTGCGCACCGTCCCGGCCCCCGCCCGCGTCGCGCTCACCGGCACCCCGGTCGAGAACAACCTGTCCGAGCTGTGGGCCATCCTCGACTGGACCACCCCCGGTCTGCTCGGCCCCTTGAAGTCCTTCCGCGCCCGCCACGCCCGGGCGGTGGAGAACGGCGACGAGGAGGCGGCGCGGCGCCTCGCCCGCCTGGTCCGCCCGTTCCTGCTGCGCCGCCGCAAGTCCGACCCGGGCATCGTGCCCGAACTGCCGCCCAAGACGGAGACCGACCACCCGGTGCCGCTCACCCGCGAGCAGGCCGCGCTGTACGAGGCGGTGGTGCGCGAGTCGCTGCACGACATCCGGGACGCGCGGGGCATGGTCCGCCGCGGCCTGGTGCTGAAGCTGCTGACCGCCCTCAAGCAGATCTGCGACCACCCCGCGCTGTTTCTGAAGCAGACCCCGGACCCGGCCACCCTCGCCGCCCGCTCCGGCAAACTCGCCCTGCTCGACGAGCTGCTGGACACCCTGCTCGCCGAGGACGGCTCCGCGCTGGTCTTCACCCAGTACGTGGGCATGGCCCGCCTCCTCACCGCCCACCTCACCGCCCGCGCGGTCCCCGTGGACCTGCTCCACGGGGGCACGCCGGTCGCCGAGCGCGACCGCATGGTGGACCGCTTCCAAAGCGGCGCCACCCCCGTCCTGGTCCTGTCCCTCAAGGCCGCCGGCACCGGCCTCAACCTCACCCGCGCCGGCCACGTCGTGCACGTGGACCGCTGGTGGAACCCGGCCGTCGAGGAACAGGCCACCGACCGCGCCTACCGCATCGGCCAGACCCAGCCCGTCCAGGTCCACCGCCTCATCACCGAGGGCACCGTCGAGGACCGCATCGCCGAGATGCTCCAGTCCAAGCGCGCCCTGGCCGACGCGATCCTCGACTCCGGCGAGTCCGCCCTCACGGAGCTGACCGACCGTGAGCTGGCCGACCTGGTGCGGCTGCGGAGGGAGGCGTGAGGGACGTGCGGGAGTGGCAGGAGCGGGCGGCCGGGCCCGCCGCGGAAGACGCGCGCGCCGCGGAGGAGGGCGGCGCGCGCCGCCCGCAGGTGCCACCCGCGCCGGAGCCGCCACACGAGCCGGACGCGACCGGGCCCGCCGCCGCTGCACGCCGGGCACTGCGGGAGGCGCGGCTGAAGGAGGAACAGGAGAAGGAGGAAGGGGAGAAGAGAGCGAAGGAGGAGCGGGAGCAGGGGGAGCGGCAGAGGGAGGAACGGGACCCGGACGTGGCGGGAGCCCCGGGCGAGCGGGGCGTGCGGCACGGCGCCGGGGCCGAGCCGCCGGGGGAGGAGCCCGTCGGCAGCCGGGGCGCCGGGGACCGGCGAGAGCCGTACGCACGGTCCTGCGGCGACGCCCCGGCGGAAGCGGCACCGCAGGAGAGGCCGGACCGCGAGCCCGCAGCGTCCCGGACGCCCTCCCGCCCGCCCGGACCGGCCGACGCCGCCCGCGCGGCGCTGCGGCGCGCGGCCGCCGAGCGGCCGGACCGGAGCGGCGGCCCCGCGGACGACGCGGAGCCGGCACCGGCCCGCCCCGCCGAAGAGGCCGGCGAGCCGGCCGGTGCCGCGGACCGGGAACCGGCCCCCGGGACGACGGCCCGCGCCGCACCCCGCCCCGCCGGTGCCCCCCGTCCGGCGGACGCCGCCAGGGAGGCTCTGCGGATGGCGCGCATCCGCCGGGCGCGGACCGGGACGGTTCCCGCCGCGGCCCCGCCCGGCGGGGACCGCCCGCCGGCCGGGACCCGGCAGCGACCGGGCGCACGCGGCCGGGTCGCCGGCATCCGGGCGCGCAACGTCAAGGAGCTGCTGGCCGACGCCTCCCGCAAGCCCGCACCGACGAGCGCCCCGGAGGGCTCCGCGGCCGATCCGCCGACCGGCAACTACCGGGAGGAACACGGCAGTTCGGCTCCCCGCGGCGAAGCACCGGCCGCCCGCGCCACCGACCCGCCCGCCGCCGCCACCTCCTCCTCGCCCACCCCCTCGGCCGCCTCCGCCTTCCGGGTCCCCCCGACCATGGCCTCCCCCCGCCGCGACGGCGAACTGCGCCGCACCTTCCCCGCCTTCCCGCCCGGCGCCCCCGACGACGGCGGCCGCTTCGCCGCGACCTGGTGGGGCAACGCGTGGGTGACCGCCCTGGAGGAGGGCGCGCTGGACGCGGCGCGGCTGGCGCGGGGCCGGGTGTACGCCGAGCAGGGCAACGTGGACGCCATCACGGTCACCCCGGGCCTGGTGCTGGCGTACGTGCGGGGCAGCCGCCCGCGGCCGTACCGCACGCAGGTGCGGCTGCGGACGTTCGACGACGCCGAGTGGGGGCGGTTCCTGGACGCGGCGGCCGAGCGGCCGGGACACATCGCGGCGCTGCTCGACCGGGAGCTGCCGCACGCGCTGGCCGAGACCGGCGTGCCGCTGCTGCCCGCCCCCGGCGACCTCGACCCCCGGTGCAGCTGCCCGGACCGCGGCCACCCCTGCAAGCACGCGGCGGCGCTGTGCTACCAGACCGCCCGCCTGCTCGACGCCGACCCCTTCGTGCTGCTCCTGCTGCGCGGCCGGGGCGAGCGGGAACTGCTCGACGCGCTGTCCCGGCGGAGCGCGACGCGCGCGGCCCGCGCCGCCGGGGAGCGGGAGCCGGCGCCGCTGCCGGGCGTCCGGGCGAGCGACGCCGTGGCCCGAGGTGAACGCCCGCCGCTGCCGCCGCCGTTGCCGGTGCCCCCGCACCCCGGGCAGCCCCCGGTCTACCCCGCGGCCCCCGGCGGCCCCGACCCGCTGGCGCTGGACCAGCTCGCCACGGACGCCGCCGCCCGCGCCCACGCGCTGCTCGCCACCGGCCACGACCCGGCCGGCGGTCTGACGCTGTGGCAGGACGCGGTACGCCTGGCCGCCGCCCGCCCCGGCTCCGGGCTCACCGCCGCGAGCCGCGCGCTGTACGCCGCGCTCGCCTCCGCCGCCGGACGCACCCCGGCCGACCTGGCCCGTGCGGTCGCCGCGTGGCGGCAGGGCGGACGCGAGGGGCTCGCGGTGCTGGAGGAGCCGTGGGACCCGCCGGCGGGACGCTTCGACCGCGCCCGCCCGCAGCTGCTCGCGGCCGACCTCCCGGCCTTCCGGCCCTGGCGCAACCGCCTCACTCACCCCCGTGGCCACGTCCAGCTCCGCCTGGGCCGCGACGGCCTGTGGTACGCGTACGAGTCGGAGCCCGGCCGGGACGACTGGTGGCCGCGCGGCACCGCCGACCCCGACCCGGTCGGCGCGCTGACCGGCGTGGGCGTGGCCCTGACGGCACCGGACGGCCTCGGCGCGGGCTGAACGGCCCGCCCCCGGACCGGAGTCCCGGCGGCCACGGCGGCGACCGGCCCCGGGATCCTCCCGGACCGCGACGGCCGCGTCGCCGGGCGGCCGGGAGGCCGGGAGGCCGGTCCGGACGCACCGCGTGCCCGCGTGCCCGCATGCCTGGACAGGCCAGTGCTTCCGCGGGCCGGAGCCGCCTGCGCGGAAAAGGCGGGAAGGGCGGGAAGGGAGTATCTGCGCGGCGGATTCGCGCCGTTGGAGCGCAAGATACGGCCGGGACGCCGACGCAGCAGGCCGCCGGACGCCGACGCAGCAGGCCGCCGGACGTCGGCGGAGCAGTCCGGTGGGGACCGGCGGAGCAGGCCGGTGGGGACGCGGACGTGGTGCGGGAGGAGGCCCGCCGAGGCGGCGACGCTTCTCGCGTGAAGGCTGAGCAAGATCCGCCGTGTCGTCACCACGAGCACGCGCGGATATATTTGACAAAAAGGGAATTTTTGGCAGATGAGGCCGGGTTTCCCTGCGTGTGCCGTCACGCCGCGTCCGGATTCCCTTCCGGGTCGCGCGGTCGGAGTTCCCGAGGGGCCGGGAGTGCGACATGGGCATCATGCCCCTTCCCCCGAGGCGGGCCGTGTTCCTCCCCGGAGCGCGTGGAACCGCTCCGCCGTGCCGTTTCGTCCGGCGTGAGCGCCGACGGCCGGGGGGCGGCGGGCGCACGACGGTTCTCTTCGCGCTGGTGGTCGGGGCGTACGCGGCCGTCTTCGTGGCGGTGCTCACCCGGTCGCCCCTGCTGGAGTTCGACTGGCGCGTGGCCCTGTGGCGGCCGTACCGGCAATGGCCGCAGCCGGCGGGGTTCCTGGACGTCCTCGTGGTCGCGGGGCAGCGGGGCCCGACGGCGACCGTGGCGGTGGCGTGGCTGGTATGGCGTTTCCGGCAAAGCCGTGACCCGCGCCCGCTGCTGGTCTTCCTGACGGCGCTGGCGCTGCTCAACGTGAGCGTCGGCGCGGTCAAACTCGGCACCGGGCGCCTGGGGCCCGACTACGCGCATGCCGTCGGATCCGGCGAGTTCTTCCGGGGCGGCGACATGTTCCCGTCCGGGCACACGGCCAACAGCGTCGTCGTCTGGGGGACGCTGGCCTACCTCGCCCCGCGTCGCCGCGGGGCGGCGGGATCGCTGGCCGCGCTGGCCGCGCTGGTGGTCGGGCTGACCACCGTCTACCAGGGGTACCACTGGTTCAGCGATGCCCTGGGCGGCTGGGCCGCCGGGGCGCTGGTGCTGCTGGCCCTGCCGCGCTGCGAGCGCTTCGCCGAGCGCCTGACCGTATGGGGCGGGGAGCTCCGGGAACGCCCGCGGGCCGATCCCGTGCCGTGGCCGGCCCCCGCGGTGGCCGCGGCCGGCGGGGCGCCGAGGGCCCGTGGGCGCGGAGGACGGCGCCGGGCTGCGCCGGGTTCAGCCGGTGTGGCGGCGTGGGGCCCCTCAGCCCGTGCCCCCGTGTCTCCCGTGTCGCGGCAGGCGAGCCCCGCCGCGGCGACGGCCGCCTCGCATCCCCGGGTGTGGAATGAGCGCGGGCCACCTCGGGTTCCCGGTATGTCCTGAAGGTTCTAAAAAGTTCCTTGCTGTCTGGGGCTGCCTGGGCAGCGGAAGGAACGCTGGGACGACGCCGACCGCGTCGGCCGCGGGCACGTAGCGCGAAGCAGTCGTGGTGACGCCGTGAGCCGGTGCTCGACAACGGAGATCATCAGTGGCAGTGCATGTTCTGATCGCGGAGGACCATGCGGTGGTCCGGCAGGGCCTGCGTGACTTTTTGAGCCTTGACGGTGACATCGCGGTGGCCGGTGAGACGACCAACGGCCGGGAGGCCGTGCGGTTGGCCCGGGAACTGAGCCCGGACGTGGTGCTGATGGACCTGACGCTGCCCGTCATGGACGGCATCGAGGCCACGGAGCAGATCCGCGAGGAGCTGCCCGAGGTCAGGGTCGTGGCGCTGACGAGCGCGCTCGACGGGGGCACGGTGATGGCGGCGGTACGGGCGGGCGCGACGGGTTTCCTGCTGAAGAACGCGGAGGCCGACGAGCTGCGGCACGCGGTGAAGGCCGCGGCGGCCGGGAGGACGTACGTCTCCAGCGCCGCGGTCGCCCGTCTGGTGGACCAGGTCAACGGCGCGAGCGGGCCGGAGCGTCTCACCGAGCGTGAGTCGGAGGTACTGGTCATGCTGGCGCGCGGCAAGGCCAACAAGGAGATCGCGCGCGAGCTGGGCATAGGGCAGCAGACCGTGAAGACGTACGTCAGTCACATCTTCGACAAGCTCGGCGTGCACAGCCGGACCCAGGCGGTCGCCCACGCCCTGCGGCTGGGGCTCGTGTCGTCCGGTGAGCTCGCCCGCGGTCTCGTCGCGGTGGACGAGTACCGGTGGTCGGCGTGACGGACCCCACCCACCGGGAACGCGCCGGGCGGATCCGCCCGGACGGGGTGCGCTGCCGGCCGAGACCGTGATCGGCCCGGCCGGCGAGCCCGGCGCCGCCGTGCGGGCACCCTCCCGCGGGCACCCGCCCGGAAGGCGGCCCACGCGGTGATCCGCGCGGTCGGCCCGTGCGGTGATCGAGGAGCACGGCCGGAGCCGGCGGGCCGGGGCGTACGGCCAGGTCTTCGGGTCCGGCCTGCTGGACGCGTCGGCACCGATGCCGCCGATCACCGGGTTCACCGCGCCGGACGGTCCCCGGGAGCGGGCCACGGACGTCGCCGTACCGCCGTACGGGAGCGGCTGACCGGTCCGAGCGGTCCGAGCGGCCCGAGCGGTCCGAGCGGTCCGAGCGGCCCGAGCGGTCCGACATCCACCGCTACCGGCGAATCGACGACGGACCGGCGGGCGCGGAGGGGCCCTTTTTGACGTGTTGTGACGTGTCCCTTTCGACGCGGCCCGGGTGATCGGCAGGGCGGAAGCGGGCGCGTACGGCCGAGAGGCCGCGGGCACGATGCCCGCGGCCTCTGCCTGTCCGCCCGGGGGTGCGGGGACTACTGCGAGGACTGTGCCGTCCTCGCCCCCGGCAGCGGCTCCTGGTAGATGGAGAGCAGCGCCTTCTTGCCCGGGTCGACCGTCTTCCAGTCGTTCTTCAGAACGCCGCCGGTGTCGCCCGAGTCGGGGTTCCAGCACCAGTAGGTGTAGCTGATGCCGTTCTTCTTCAGGTACCGCATCAGGCTCTTCTGCCAGACGGCCTCGGTGTTGTTGCCCGTGCTCTTCTTGCCGCCGAACTCACCGAGCAGCACGGGAGCGGTGTTGGTCTTCTTCAGGAAGCCCCAGTGCTTGTCCCAGAAGGCGGGCATGTTGTTCGGGAAGCTCTTGTCCATGAACCAGTTCTGGTTGTACACGCCGGGCCCGTAGTCGTGCGCGGAGTACACGACCTTGTCGGACTCCTTGAGCTTGACCGGGTGGTCCTTGGCGCCCCGCAGCTCGCCGCCCCACCAGGTGGACTCGTTCTTGTACGTGTCGTTGCCCTCGACGAAGATCAGCCAGTTCGGGTTGACCGAGTGGATGGTGTTGCCGGCCTTCTCGGCGGCCATCCTCCAGTCGGTCTTGGGGTTGCCGTCGCCCCAGGTGGCCCGGCCGCGCGGTTCGTTGTGCAGGTCGGCGCCGATGACCTTGTCGTTGTCCTTGTAGCGCTCGGCCAGCATCTTCCAGTCGGACAGCCACTTGCTCTCGGGGAGCTTCTCGGTGTACCAGAGGTCGCTCTGGCCGTACTGGTCCGGGCGGTGCTGGTCGAGGATGACCATCATCCCGTGATCGGTGGCGCTCTTGACGACCTTGTCCATGATCTGCAGGCCGTTGAGGCCCTTGAGCTCGGGGTTCTTCTTGTAGTCGATGCCGTTGGGCTTGCTCTTGGCGTCGAAGAGCTCGTTGGAGTACGGCAGCCGGAGGGTGTTGAACCCGGTGTCGACCATCTGCTCGATCATGGAGTCGAGGTTGCGGGTCCACAGCCCGTGCGGTGCGAACGTGCCGGTTTCCAGGCCGAACCAGTTGACGCCGGTCAGCACCACCTTCTTGCCGTCGGCGTCGACGATGTCGCCGCCCTTGGTGTGCAGCGGGCCGTGCACCCCGGGAGCGGTGGTGTTCTTGGAGCCGCTCACAGAGTCCACTGTAAACGCGGTGGCGACTCCACCGGCGGCTGCGACCGCGACGGCCGCCGCCGCGACACCGAGCACCAGCCGCCGCCGACTGCGGTTCCGCTTCTTCTCTTCGGTCGCGGATTCGGACACGGGAGTGGTCGAACCGGTGTTGTTTCCCAGCGGGGAATTCATGAGGTGAGACTCCTGAGGAATTCGGGTGCGTCGGTCTTGAGAATGCTGATGCAGGGCGTTTCTGCCGGTGGTTCCGGGCACTCCTTGCATGGCTCTGCGGCCGCGGAAAGAAAGACCAGCAAAGCCGTGGGAAGGAGTTCGCCGATTCGGCGGGACTGCCGGTCCGACGCGTCCGCGTCGACCAGGACCACGTCCGGCATCAGCTCACTGACCAGCGGCATCGCCTCGGCGATGGTGGTGAATGCCCCCGCCAGTTCGCATCCGGGCTCGTCCTCCACGAGTTCGGAAAGGGCTCCCCGTACCTGCGGATGAGGCTCCACGATGAGAACTCTTTTCATGGGCGGTGGGCTCCTTCGGACTTTCTGTCGCGTTGCCCACGAGGCTAGGAAAAGAGTCCTGGCCGAATCTTCGTACGGCCGAGCTAATTTCGTGCACACCAAAAGGCCGAATCCCGCGCACGCCAAAAGACTGAATCCCGCGCACGCCAAAAGACTGAATCCCGCGCGCGCCAAACGGCTGAATTCCGCACACACCGAAAGACCGAACTCCGCGCACGCCAAACGGCCGAATTCGGTCTACTTCAATTGAAGTAGACCGAATTCGGCCGTTTGGTTACTTGTATTCCTTATGTGCGCGAAGAGAGGATGGGTGGTTTCGTCTCGTCACCGAGCGAGCAGGTAGGCGTACCGTGCGTCGAAGGTCCCCGCGGCCGCCGCGCAGCCGTCGGTCTGGCCCGGCGGCTTCACCCACAGGTAGGCATCGACGCCGCGCACGCCGGTGTCGGTCGTCGGGGCCCGTCCCAGGCGCCGGCCCGACGGATCGCAGGCGCGGTGGCCCCGGGCCGGACCGGCGCCGTTGCGGCTGGTGTCGATCACCATGGTCAGGCGGGCGCTGCCCAGCTCACGGAGGACCGAGCGGCCGTAGTCGATCTCGTCACGGGTCCGGTTGAAGTTCGACACGTTCAGCGCGATGCCGTCCGCGTAGCGGGTGGCCCCGGCGCGCCTGAGCCGGTCGGCCATGGTCCGGGCGGGCTGCCACCCGGAGTGGCCCGCGTCGTAGTAGACCGAGGAGCGCGGGGCGTGGTGGCGGAGCATGCGGCCCGCGTAGGACAGGGCCGCGAAGCGGATCCGCCGCTCCCGGGAGTTGAGGCAGTCGGCGAGTGCGAGGGCGTCGGGTTCGAGGACCACCAGCGCCTTTGCCGAGCCGATTCCCCGGGCGAAGTTCTCGATCCAGTCACGGTAGGGGGCCAGATCGCCGGTGCCGCCGTCGCTGTGTCCGGAGCAGTCGCGGCGGTGCACGGCGTAGGCGACCAGGACCGGCATCGCGCCCTGGACCCGGGCCGCGTCGACCACGGCGCGCACCTCGCCCGCCACCTTCGACGGATCCGGGTTGGTGAACCAGGCCCCCTGCGGCCGGGCGGCGATGCGCTTTCGGATGACCGCTGCCCGGGGATCCCGGGCGTGTGCGCGCACCCAGCGGGCGGCCGGGGTGTCGGAGGCGGTGTAGAGACGGGTCACGGCGGGGAAACGCGGCTTTGGCGGGGCGGGAGGCGGGGCGGCGCCGGTGCCCGGGTGCGGGGGGAACGGGACGGCCGTCGCCGCGGCGACCGCCACGAGGAGGCCGAGGGCGGCCAGCAGAGCCGCCAGCCGCACCCCTTGCGGACGTGGCTGCGTGCGCGCCGGGACGGGTGTTTCGGGGCGCGTGCGCTCGGGAGCGTGGCTGGTCAACCGGCCCGCCGTCAGTCGTCGTCCGACGGGGTGACGCTGCGCCGGATCAGGAACCAGGCGATGACGGCCAGGACGAACATCGCCGCGGTCACGGCCAGGACGACCAGCGCCGGCCCGGTGTCGGAGGACGTGCGGCTGTCGGTGTCCGCCGCCCGCTCGTTCGGCGGCGCGGGCACGGAGCCGGACGGGACGGCGCGCTGCGCCAGCGCCGCCGCGGGGGCGACGGCCCCCCAGCCGTACCGCGCGTTCCAGCGTGCCTTGCCGTGCCCGGCGGCCGTCCCGGTCAGTGCCCGGGTGACCTGCTCGACGGTCCACTTCGGGTGCTCGGAGCGCAGCAGCGCGGCCGAGCCCGCCACCCAGGACGCCGCGAGCGCGGTGCCGGAGCCGGTCCAGTAGTCGTGGTTCCTGGCGGTGGTCAGGATGTCGACGCCCGGCGCGGCCAGGTCCACGTCCTTGCCGTGGTGGGAGCCCGGCCAGAGCGCGCCCTTCTTGTCGACGGCGGCGACCGAGAGGACCCCCGGATAGGCGGCCGGATAGGTCTGCGCGTCGTTCGTCCGGCCGGTGTCGCCCGCGCCGGCCACGACCAGGGCGTTCCGGTCGGCCGCGAACTCGACGGCTCTCCTGAGGTCGTCGCTGGGGCGGAGGAAGGCGACAGTGACGTCGATGACGTCGGCTCCCCGGCGCGCGGCGTCCGTGATCGATTGGGCGGTCGCGGCGGTCGGGGCCGTGTTGTCGCGGTAGACCCGGAAGGGGAGTACGTGCGCCTGCGGAGCGAGCCCGAGCAGGCCGTGGCCGTCGTAGTTGCGGCCGGTTCCGGCGATCACGCCCGCCGCGTGGGTGCCCTGGACCGCGGCGGAGCCCTCGTCGTGCGCGCCGTCGGCGTCCTTGCCGCCGACGACACGGCCCGCCAGGTCGGGATGGGAGGCGTCGACGCCGGTGCCGATCACCGCGACCGTCACGCCCTCCCCCCTGGTGGTCTCCCAGGCCTGCTCCGCCTTCAGGGCGGTCAACGCCCATTCGGACTCGCGGAGCGTCCCGGAGTCCGCCGGAGCGGCCGTGCCCGAGAGGCCCGCCGGAGCGGCCGCGCTCGAGAGGCCGACGGCCAGTGCCAGCGCCGCGACGGCAGCTCCGGCGCGCGCGGCGAGTCTGGAACCCGGCGTTGAACAACCCGACGCTGAACGATCGGCCATGGCGACGCACCTACCTCCGGTGCTGGTGGGCCACGAGACCGGGCTGACGGAAACAGGACGGCCCGGCCGCCCCGGCCCGGCCCTCCCCTCCGGAGGACCGGGCCGGGACACTCCTGCGCGCTCCATGGTCCGCAGGCGGAGAGCGGCGCAGCACCCGCCGACGGGGGAGAGGGAGCTCCCCCCTTCGGGGGAGGAAAACCGCTCCCCCGGCCTTCGGGCCGATCGTGGCGGACCCCCGAATGGGGGAGGGAGAGATCCCCAGAAGGGGGCGGCTTCGCTCACCCGTTTATGTGATGCCCGCGCCTGCTCAGGAGCGCAGGCTGGTGTGTGATGTCCCGCCGAGCGGAGCCGGGGCGTCTCCCGCTTGGAGGGCACAGATGCGCTGTTTCCGGACGGTACCCGTGCACACCGGCGAACCGCGAGGGGAGACGGAACCGTCCCCGCGGCCTGCCGTGAAACCCGCCGTGTCCACGGCCCGGCGCGATCGGACCAGAGCGCTGCCGGCGAGCCGGATCCTGCGGTTCGCGGTGGTCGGCGGTGCGGGCACGGCCGTGAACACGGCGGTGCTGTACGTCCTCCACGGCGTGCTGCGGATGCCGCTCGTCGCGGCCTCCGTCCTGGCCGTCGAGCTCGCCGTGGTCCACAACTACCTGCTCAACGACTGGTGGACCTTCGCCGCGCGCACACCGTCACTCAGGGGATTCGGGAAGTTCAACGTGTCCATGCTCACCGGCCTCGCGGTCAATGTGCTCGTCCTGTGGACCCTGGTGCACGGCGGGGTCCAGCTCGTGGCGGCGAACCTGCTCGCCATCGGCGCCGCCTTCGCCGTCAACTACGCCTCCAGCGCCCTGTGGGTGTGGGACGGGACCGGGGGGAGGATCCGATGACCCTCCTCCTGCACACCGGACTGGTTCTGATCTCCGTCCTGCTCACGGTGCAGTCGGCCCACGTCCTGTACCTGATGCTCTACACCTGGGACCAGAAGGACGCCGAGGAGAGGGCCCGGGCGCCGGAGGAGTTCCTGCCGCCCCGGCTGTCCTTCAGCGTGCTGCTGCCGGCCCGGCACGAAGAGGACGTCATCCAGACCACCATCGAGCGGGTGGTGCGCGCCGACTATCCGGCCGAGCTGCTGGAGGTCTTCGTGATCTGCTCGGCGGACGACACCGGCACGATCGCCAGGGCCGAGGAGAAGATCGCCGAACTCGGCCGGGAGGGGGTGCACAACGTCGGGGTCGTCGTCTTCGACGACCAGCCCGTCAACAAGCCCCACGGCCTCAACGCGGCCCTGCCGCACACGAGCCACGACGTGGTGACCATCTTCGACGCCGAGGACGACATCCACCCCGCGATCTTCGCCCTGGTCAACACGGTGATGATCCAGGACCGGGTCAACGTCGTCCAGGCCGGCGTGCAGCTGATGAACTATCAGTCCACCTGGTACTCCGCCCTGAACGTCCTGGAGTATTTCTTCTGGTTCAAGAGCCGTCTGCACTACCACGCCCTCGAGGGGGCCATCCCGCTCGGCGGCAACACGGTGTTCTTCCGGCGCGAGTTGCTGGTGCGCCTGGGCGGCTGGGACGACCACAACCTCACCGAGGACGCGGACCTGGGGCTGCGGGTGTCCGCCGCGGGGGAGCGGGTGCGCGTGGTCTACGACGACCGCTACGTCACCAAGGAGGAGACCCCGCCCACGCTCGGCCACTTCGTCCGGCAGCGCACCCGGTGGAGCCAGGGGTTCATGCAGACCCTGCGCAAAGGGACCTGGAAGCAGATGCCCACCCGCAAGCAGCGCTGGCTCGCCTTCTACGTCCTGGCGTTCCCGCACGGGCAGGCGCTGCTGGGCCTGTACCTGCTGGTCTCCCTCGGCATGATGCTCTTTTTGAAGGTCCCGGTGCTGGTGGCGCTCATCTCCTGGCTGCCCGTGCTGATGCTGGCGGCGCACTTCGTGACGCAGGCCGTGGGCCTGTACGAGTTCACCGACGCCCACGGACTGCAGGCGACACCGAAAGCCGTCCTGCGGATGGCCGTCGCCTGGTACCCGTACCAACTCGTCCTCTCCTACGCCGCGCTCCGCGCCATGCGACGCCAGATGACCGGCCGCAGCGACTGGGAGAAGACCCAGCACGTCGGCGCCCACCGGGCCGAACCACCGGAGGCGGACTCCCATGTCGCATGAACCGGGACGGGATGCGGCCAGGCCCCAGTTGGTCGTGGTCCCCGACGAAAGACGCGCACCCGCCGCACAGGCCACCGGGCAGGCCCCGGCACCCGCTGGGCGCGCCCCGCAACCGGTCGTCACACTGGGCCGGTTCCGCCCGCTGGGGCGGCGCGGACGGATCGCGCTGGGCGCCGCCGTGCTCATGGGGCTCGTCACGCACGGCTGGCACCTGTTCCAGTACCCGCTGTACCTCACCGACGAGGGCATCTACATGCAGCGCGCGTGGTCGCTGGTGCGGCAGACCAGCCTGTCGCCGTACACCTACGACTACGACCACGCGCCCGGCGGCTGGATCCAGCTCGCCGGCTGGGCCTTCCCGTTGCCGAACCAGTTCGAGACGTTCGGCAACGCGATCAACACCGGCCGGTTCCTGATGCTGCTGGTCCACCTGGCCGGCGTCGTCCTGCTCTTCGAGATCGTCCGGCGGCTGACCGGCAGCCTCCTGGCCGCCTCCGTGACCTCGTTCTTCTACAACGTCTCGCCGATCGCCGTCTACTACCAGCGGCAGGTCCTGCTGGACAACCTCATGATGTTCTGGGTGCTGCTGAGCCTGTACCTGCTGCTCTGCCGCGACATGAGGATCCGCCACGCGCTGGGCGCCGGGGCCGCACTGGGGATGGCGCTGATCACCAAGGAGAACGCGGTCTTCTTCGTGCCCACCCTGGTGTATCTGCTGCACCGCAGGACGAGGGGTTCCGCCCAGCGCCGATTCGCCAAGTCGCTGTGGCCGTTCGCGCTGGCGGTCCCGGTCGGCGGCTACGTCCTGTACGCGGTGCTGAAGAACGAGCTCATGCCCAGTGGCCTCGACTTCGACCTGAACAACCCGCCGGCCGACCACGTGTCCCTGCTCTACACCCTGTGGTGGCAGATCAACCGCAACCAGGGCTCCCTGGTCGGCCATGGCAGCCTCCTGTACGCCAGCTGGCTCCCCCGGGACGGGGTGTTCCTGATCCTCGGCCTGCTCTCCGTACTGGCCGCCCTGTACTGGGGCGTCCGGGACCGCGGGCGGAACCCGGGCTTCCTGATCATCGGCACCCTCGCCTTCGCCTACAGCCTCTACCTGGTGCGCGGCAGCGTGCTGCTGGACTTCTACATCACCCCCCTGATCCCGCTGTTCGCCGCGACCATCGGCATGACGGCGGACCGGCTGCTGCGCCGCTTCCGTCCAGGGCTGCGCAAGGCGTTGCCCGCCGCATTCGGTGCCGTGGTGCTGCTCCTCCCGGCCACCGGCTACCTGCTGACGGTCAACGACGAGGGGCGGGTGGCGATCGCGGACCAGTACCAGCCGAAGCTGAACCTGACCCGCATGCAGGAGCGGCAGGTCGCCTGGATACGGAAGAACGTCCCGGCGAACGCGCGGATCATCATGGACGACGACCTGTGGAGCGAACTCCACGACGTGCCCCCCTTCTACCCGTTCGCGCATTCCCACTGGAACGCCTCGTCCGACCCCGACGTGCGCGACAAACTCTTCGCCAAGAACTGGCGGAACATCGACTACATCATCATGTCCAACAAGATGCGGCAGGCCATGGACGGCAACAACGGCGACGGGCGCGAGAACTGGATCCTGACCGCGCTGAAGAACTCCAGGAAGGTCTGGGAGACCAGTCAGGGCGACATCAAGCTGCAGATCTACCGGGTCGGTTAGTCCCGGGCCGAGGAGGTGAACGTCATGCCCGAAAACCCCGAGGGCAGGGAAAAGGGAACACCGGATAGCCCTGAGGGAACCGAGCGTATTCCTCCCGAAGGAACCGGAGGAACGAAGAGGCGGTTCACCTGGAAAAAGCTCCTGATGATCGCCGTGGCGCTCCTGGTCGTGGGCTCCCTCGTCCAAGTCGTCGCGAAGAGCGGCGGTTTCGGCGGGGCGCTCAACACCACCGGAGACAACTCCAAGTCCCACAACAGGAAAGGCGAGCCCAAGGAGCTCGACACGCCCTCCCAGAAGACGAAGACGGTCAGGCTGGGAGGACAGAAGGTCCCGAGGGAGGCCGGGCCGATCATCGTGATCAACCCCGGCCTGGTCGCGCCCGGCGGCAAGGCCACCGTCGAAGGCGCGGGCTTCGACGCCAAGTCCACCGTGGACCTGTTCCTGAAGACCTCGGCCAAGCAGACCGAGGGAAAGAGCATCGCCACGGCGAAGACCGACCGGTGGGGGTCGATCAACGCCCAGATCACCGTGCCCGAGGAGGTCAGCAGGGGCGCCGTCGTGGTCGCGCAGCAGCACGACGGCGACAAGGCGGCCGAGGCCCAGCTCGTCTCGGGCGGCGTGATCGGCTCCGTGAAGGTCAACAAGCAGGTGGGCAAACCCGGCGACTCGGTGTCGCTGAGCGTCCGCGGCTTCCAGGCCGGGGAACCCATCGACGTCTACTGGGGCCGCGCCGGCGGCAAGCCGGACGCCACCTTGACCGCCGACGGTTCCGGCGGCATCGGCCGCGCGGACATCAAGGTCGGCGTGGCCCCCACCGGCCCCAGCACCCTGATCCTGGTCGGCAAGAAGAGCCGGACCACGGCCAGCGCGCCCTTCCAGGTCCTGGGCCTGTACCCGTCGATCAAGTCGTCGCCCTACGCCCTGAAGGCCGGACAGCGGATCACTGTCTCCGCCGGCGGGTTCGCCCCCGGCGAGCGCATCCTCTACTACATCAACAGCGTCGGCGGAATCCCGGCCTTCACCACCAACGCGGACGCCAACGGCAAGGTCGGAGCCGTGTCCTTCAGCGTGCCCTTCGGCCTGAAGGGCAGGCAGAGCCTCACCGCGATCGGCGACCAGACCCGCGCCGTGGCCCGGTCCGGCTTCCAGGTGATGCCCTACTCGCCGGCCGCCGAGCCCAGCACGTACTCCGCCAAGGCCGGTACGACGGTGAGCTTCTACGTCACCGGGTTCGCCGCGAGGGAGAACGTCACCCTCTACGTCGGCGGTCCGAACGGCGACGCGAGGAAGATCACGACCTTCCAGGTCAACGACAAGGGCGCGGCCGATGCCGTGGGCTCCTACCAGATCACCAAGGCGGACGAGGGAGGCGTGACCTTCCAGCTCATCGGCAGCAAGAGCGGCGGCCAGGCCAAGACATCCGTCAACGCGGCCAAGCAAGGAGGCCAGCAGAACCAAGGACAGCAAGGACAGCAGGGGCAGGGCCAGTAGGCCGGACGGGACGAACGAGGGGCCCGAAGCCGGCGGAGCGACAGACACGGAAGGAGAGCACCATGAGTGTCGTCTTCGGGCCCAACACCCGAGGGGTCCTGCGGTTCCTCACCCGCATCGAGGACCTGTCGGCGCAGCAGATCGACCGGGTGGCCGGCCTGTGGCGGCAGACCTCCAGCCAGACCCGCGCCGAGGCATGGGCCGAGGTACGGCGTACCACCACCGAAGAGGAGCGCTACCGCATCCTGGTGGCGGCCTCGGCGGCCCGCCGGGCGGCCCTGGACACGGCGCTGAGCCACCAAAGGCACGACTGGGCGTTCTGGGCCGCGGTGTGGGACGCGGTGATGGCGATCGCCGTCTGCGACCGGATCGGCGATCACTACGACGTCCTGATCGCCCCGGTCGCCGCCGTCATGCCGTCGCTCGGAGCCTGCCGGCGCGACCAGTTCGGCACCCGCCACCTGCCGGACACCGTGTTCGGAAGGAGCGGACAGCCATGAACCACCGCATCACCGTCATGGTGGCCGACAACGACGCCGAGGTCCGCGAGGCGCTCGCGGACCTGGTCCGGTCCCACCCCGCCTTCCAGATGGTGGGGCTGGCCGTCGACCACGCGCAGACGGTCGCGGTGGTGAGCCAGACCCACCCGCGGGTGCTGGTCCTGGACGTGCAGATGCCCAGGGGCGACGCCCCCGCCACCATACGCACCCTCCGCGAACGCGCACCGGACACGAGGGTCCTGGCCCTGTCCGCGTACGCGGACCGCGAGACCGTGACCGACGTGCTCGCCTCCGGAGCCGTCGGCTACCTGGTCAAGGGCGCGCCCGCGGAGGAGATCCTGGAGGCGATCGCCCGTGCCGCCCGTGACCAGTTCAGCATCTCGGCCGAGCTCGCCGAAGCCTGCCTGGAACCGCTGCGGCACCTCCCCAGGCCGCCGGTGCCCAGGGCGGGAACCGCGCCCGCACGCATCGACGAGAAGGCCTGCCTGGACGTGCTCGAACGGGCCCCCTGCGGCGTGCTCGTCATCGGGGCGCAGGGCCGGATCGAACTCGCCAACGCGCCGGCCCGGCACATGTTCGGCTACAGCACGGCCGAACTGCGCGGCAAGCGGCTGCGGGACCTGCTGCCCGAACACCCGGGCCCCGGAGCGGAGGTCACCGGACGGGAACTCGCGCCCGCGACACCGGGTCTGCGCCGGGACGGCTCGGAGTTCCCGGCCCGCGTCGGCGGCGGCCGGCTGCGGGGCGGGCGCCCCCGCTACGTGGTGTACGTGACGGATCTGAGCGAAGCGGGCGTGACCGGTGACCGGCTGCGCCAGCTCGTCGAGTCGTCTCCCGACGCGATGATGATCGTGGACGCGGAGGGCCGCATCCGTCAGGCCAGCCCCCGCGCCGAAACCATGTTCGGCTACAGCCGTGAGCAGTTGCTGGGCACGCACCTCGAAGTACTGCTGCCCGACCAGCCGTTGACCGTCTCGCCGCGCGACTGGGCCGGCCCGCGCCAGGAGCCGACGGGACGCAGTGTGGAACTGGTCGGCCGGCGCCACGACTCCAAGCAGTTCCCGGCCGACGTGAGCGTCACCCCGCTGCGTACCGCCGAGGGCGTGTTCACCGTGCTGACCGTCCGGGACATCACCGAGATACAGCGCGCCCAGTTCGTCCTCGAGCGCAGCCTGGAACTCCTGGAGGGCACCGACCGGGACCGGCAGGCACTGCTCAGCCACCTCATCCATGTGCAGGAGGAGGAACGCAGACGCATCGCGGCCGACATCCACGACGACACCATCCAGGTCATCACCGCGGCCGCGCTGCGCCTGCAGCAGCTGCGCAGACGGCTGACGGACCCGAAGGACCTGCAGGTGATGGACCGGCTGGACGAGACCCTGAAACTCTCGCTCAGCCGCCTGCGGCAGCTCATCTTCGACCTGCGGCCCTCCAGCCTGGAGCACGGCAGCCTGGCCACCGCCCTGAAGACCCTCCTCGACCGGATGCGCGCCGAGACCGGCACCCGCTACAAGTTCGAGGACCAGCTGGAGGCCACCCTGCCGGTCGACACCATGGTGCTGATCTACCGGACCGCGCAGGAAGCCCTGATGAACGTGCGCAAGCACGCCCGGGCCACGACGGTGCGCGTCCAACTGCTCGGCGTCGAAGGGGGCTGCCTGATGCGGATCGTCGACGACGGCGTGGGCTACAACCCGCGCGAGGTCGAGTCCCGCCCCGGCCACCTCGGCCTCATCCTCATCCACGAACGCGCCCAGATGGCGGGAGGCTGGAGCCGGGTGGAGAGCGAGCCGGGAACGGGCACCACGGTCGAGTTCTGGGTGCCGCTCGTGGAGGCGCCGCCGGCGGCCCCGGAAGCCGGGGCGGAGGAGGACGGTGCCTCCGCGCCGGAGGACCCGGAGCCATGAAGCCCGAACCCGACCTCATCAAGGTGCTGCTCGTCGAGGACCACCGGGCGGTCGCGGAGGGGTTGTGGGCCCTGCTCGACGAGTACGACGACCTGACCGTGGTCGGCTGGGCCGACTCCGTCGCCGAAGCCGTGCCCATGACGGAACAGCTCTCCCCGCAGGTGGCGCTGATCGACTACCGGCTCCCCGACGGCACCGGCGCCGAGGCCGCAGCCCGCATCCGCGCCCTCGACCCCGCCGTCGTGGCCGTCTTCCTCAGCGCCGACACCAGCGACGCCGCCCTGCTGGCCGCGGCCGAGGCGGGCGCGAGCGGATACCTGCTCAAGTCGGCGGGCGGCGACGAGATCGCCACGGCGATCCGCGCGGCGGCCGCGGGCGAGATCCTCATCCCCGCCCGCACCCTCATGGAGGTCCTCGCCCGCCATCGCGAGACCACCCGCGCCTCCGACCAGCAGGCGGAACGACTGGGCAGGCTCACCGCCCGGGAAAAGGAGATCCTCGCCCTCATGACCCAGGGGCTGGACAACCGGGCCATCGCCGACCGCCTGACCATCAGCTACGCCACCGTACGCACCCACGTCCGCGGGATCCTCGAGAAACTGGAGGCCCGGTCCCAGCTCGAGGCGGTCGCCAAGGCCTTCGAGTGGGGCTTCCGCCCGGCCGCGCCCGACCCGGCACCGGAGCCGGACGGGCCGTGACGGTCCGCGGCCCCGCCCCGGGCGGCACGCACCCCGCCCGGCCGGGCCTGGAATGCCGCTGAGGCGGAAACCGCCTAGAGTGAACGAAGGGTATTTCGACCACGTTCGCCGCGGTCCGTACGGAAAGGGAATGCGGACTCAGGAGCGAAGGGTGTCCGTCATTGTGGAGGAGCGGCTGCCGTGCGCCCGGACGGAGCGGGACAAGAAGTACGCGCGGTGCGTGCTGCCCGAGACGGAGACGCTGCTGCGGGCGGCGAGGACGTTGACCGCGCGGCCGGACCAGGCCGAGGAGCTGGTGCGGGACACCCTGCTGCGGGCGTACCGGATGTGCGACCGGCTCGACGAGCGGCAGCCGCGCATCTGGCTGCTGACGCTGATGCACCAGGCCTGCGCCGACCGGCGTCGTGACGGCGGATCACCACCGCCGAGCGGCCGGGAGAGCGGCCCCGGCCGGGCGCCGGCGGGCGTTCCGGGGCGTCCCGGGGAACCGCCCGTGGCCGGGCCGGCGTTCCACGAGGCCGTGGACGGCGCGCTGGCGGCTCTGCCGGCCAGGTACCGGCAGGTGGTCCGCCTGGTGGACGTCGACGGTCTGTCGTACGCGGAGGCGGCCGGTCTGCTGGGCCTGCGCGAGGCGACCGTGACGAGTCGGCTGCGCCGGGCGCGCAGGCGCATCCGCGTCCGGCTGGCGGCGGCCGGGCTGGTGCCGGGACGAGGTGAACGGTGAGCATCTGGGGAAAGCGCGGACGGCCCGCCCAACGCGGGATGACCTGCATGAAGGCGGCCCGGGTCCTGCAGGCGTACCTGGACGGGGAGACCGACGAGGTGACCGCCCGTCGGATGGCGGCCCATCTGGAGGACTGCGGCCGCTGCGGACCGGAGGCCGAGACCTACCGGAGGATCAAGGGCGCGCTCGCCCGCCGGTCGGAGCCGGACCCCGACGCGGTCAAGCGACTGCGCAAGTTCGCCGAGGGACTGCTGCAGAGCGACGAGGACGGGGAAGAGAGGCGCACCACCGGGGTCTGAGGCCGCGGGGACGGCAGGAGCGGGCGGCTCGCGCAGCCCGTCACGGGCGCGTACGTGAACTCCGCGCCCGTTCCGTTGCCCGGGGCGGGCTTTCGGCACCGCGGCCGCCGCCTCGCGCCGGCGCGTGCCGTTTCGGAGGGGGCTGTCGGAGGGGGCTGTCGGAGGGGGCTGTCGGAGGGGGCGAGGGGAATGCCGAGGTGCCGCGAGCGGGTTCCCTGTGCGGGGAACGACCGTCACCGGGCGTCGACACCACCTGTAGGGCGGTACGCGCGGTACGCCGGGCCGTCGACCACCCGACGCACGGCGCGGACGCTCTGGCGCACGGTGCGGGCGGTCCGGTTTCCGAGCGCGCGTGCCCGAACGAGCGCCGTCCGTGTGCCGTCCGTATGCGCGGGTGCCGAAGCCGTCCTTCAGCGGGGGACGGCGTCGACGCGGCGGCCGGTCCGGGATCGAGGCGAGGTGGGCGATGAGGCTGTGGCCGAGGCGGCGGGAGGCGTCGGAGCGGAGGATGAGCTGCGCCCGGTCGAGCCGCGCCCTGCAGGCGTATCTGGACGGGGAGGTGGACGAAGCCACCGCCCGCCGGGTGACCTCGCACCTGAACGGCTGCCGCGACTGCGGGCTGGAGGCTGATCTGTACCGCGAGATCAAGAGCGCACTCGCCCGGCAGCAGCAGCCCGACCCGCGGGCGGTGGAGCGGCTGTACACGTTCGCCGAGTCCCTGCTGCACACCGGCTCGGACCCGGGCGACGGGGGCGATCGCGCACCTGGCGGATGAACGCTCCCTGCCGGCTGCCCGGATCCGGACCCTGCTCTCCGGCCGGCCGTCCGCAAAAGGGGCGGGCGAGTTGTTTCACCCTTTCGGCGGACGGCCGGGAGAACCGTGAGGCCGCCGGCCTCGCTGCTGAGCCGGATCGGCCGGATCGGCCGGATCGGCCGGATCAGCCGGATCGGCCGGATCGGCCGGATCAGCCGGATTGGCTCAATCGGCTGGATCGTCGCGGGATTCCGGGTATGACGGCCCGCCCCGCCTGCCGGCGGCCCGGTCAGCCACCGGCAGGCGGGGCGGTGCGGGCGGTGCCGTCACCGAAACGGCGTATCCAAACCTCGGCCGCGCGGCGCGGCCGCCCGGGGTGCGGCCTCGCGCGGCACTCCGCCCGCGATCGGTATCGGCACGGTCTGGGGGCACCCGGCTCCGTCCCGCGCCGAAAACCCGCGTTATGGCGTACCTCGTTCCGTGGAATGCTCCGGTTGGCCTGGGGGATTCCAGCCCGTGGGAGAGAGAGCGTGGCCGAGCCGTCGAAGGTGCGGGACAAGGCGTTCGCGGAGTTCGTGCTGCCCGAGGTGGAGGTGCTGCTGCGGGTGGCGATGACACTGACCGCGCAACCCGCCGACGCCGACGACCTGGTGCAGGACACGCTGCTGCGCGCCTACCGGGCGATCGACCGGTTCGACGGCAAGCATCCGCGCGCCTGGTTGCTGACCATCATGCGCCGGGTGGAGATCAACCGGCACCGCCGCCGCAGGCCCCACCTCCTCGACGACCCGGACACCGACCTCGACCGTGTGCCGTCCGCCGGGGCGGCGGCCTCGCCGGAGGAGGTGGTGGTCGGCAAGGGCTTCGACGAGGCGGTCGGCGCCGCACTGGCCGCCCTGCCCGACAAGCATCGCGAGGTCGTACGGCTGGTGGACATCGGCGGACTGAGCTACGCGGAGGCCGCCGAGGTGCTCGGCGTACCGGAGGGGACCGTGATGAGCCGGCTGCACCGGGCCCGCAAGCGCATAAGGACCCAGCTCGCCGCGGCCGGACTCGCACCGAAGCCGGGCAGGAGGAGGACGTGACCGGGCGCCGGGACGGCCGCCGTACCGCTCCGACGGGCCGTCGTACGCCCCGAAGGGCATGACAGCGAAGGCACGTGAGGAGTCCGATCCCCGAAAGCCACCGCGATCTGCTGGAACGGCCGCTCTTCGTCCATCCGGCGACGATCCGGCCGGACGGCGGACCGCAGGTGAATCCCCTGTGGTGCTCCTGGGACGGCACCCGTCTCCGTTTCACCGGCATCAGGACCCGCTTCAAGTTCCGCGACGTGACGGCCGATCCACGGGTCGCGGCCTGCGTCAACGACCCGGACGAGCCGTACCGCCACCCGGAGATCCGCGGAGTCGTCGAGCGGGTCGACGACGACTCCTCCGGCGCGTTCTTCGCCGAACTGGCCGAGCGGTACCGCAGGGAGCTCGACGGGCGGCTGCCGCCGGACGTGGAAGACCGGGCGGTGTACGTGGTCCGGCCGACCGCCGTCAGCCACCAGCGGGCAGCCCGGACAGGACCTCGTCGGTCGTGCGCACCGCGGCCCCGGCCCGGGCGAACCGGCCGAGCACGCGGTCCTGTTCCTCGTCCGTGACCGTGACGGCGGAGTGACCGTGACGGCGGAGGCGTTCAGGGACGGGGAGGAGCGCTGACGGTACGCGCTGCTTCCGGCCGAGGCGCGGCTCATGGCGAACGCGGGCGACGAACGGCGACGGGACTGCGCCGGAGTGCGGGTGTGCGCCCGGCGCGCATCGCACGCCCTCGGGTACCCGTCGGTGCCCCGCTGCCGGGTGGACGGCGACGGCTCCTCCGGGCGCGTTACCGCCACCGTGACGCGGCCGGGCGCGTTCACGGCGGTTTCGGGCCGGTGGCGCGTAATGGACGGTGTGATCGCGACCGCGGTCGTGGCAGCCTGATCGCGCACCGGTCACCGACGAACGACAGACACGAATCCCCCAACCGGCCACCCGAACCGGTCGGCCACCCGAACCGGCCGACCGGCCAACCATCCGAACCAACGCCGGCCACCCGGCCGGCCGAACCGGTCAACCGGAAAACCGATCGACGCTGTCCTGGCGAACGAAGCGATGCGTCTTGCCGATGGTCCCCACGTGGAGTGCGCGACGGAGATCGCCGCGCCCCGGAACGGGTGGGGGAACTGGTCTCGGACATCTCCACCTCGGCCCGCCACAGCCCGGAGCTGCAGGAGGTGGAGTGGCTGGGCGGGGCCACGGGGCCCGCGGTCGGCGCCTGCTTCTCCGGCCGCAACCGCAACGACGGGCTGGGCGAGTGGCGCACCGTCAGCCGTATCGCCCAGATGTCGGAGCCGCGTGTCTTCGAGTGGGAGGTGGTCCACTACAACGACCGCCGGCACGGCGAGCCGCTGGCCATCTGGGCGTACACCCTGGAGCCGCTCGCGGACGGCTCCGGCACCCGCCTGCGGCACGGCATGCGCTTCGGCTCCGCCCGCGGCCCGCTGCACGAGGTGATCGAGCGCTATCCGGAGCGCGAGGAACAGATCGTCGACGGCCGCCTCGCCCTGCTGCGCACGGGCATCGAGACGACACTGGCCGGAGTGAAGGCCGAGGCGGAGGCCTGACGGCGGGCGCCGCCGTCACCGCACCGGGCGCCCCCGGCGGACGGTGCCGCAACCCGGACCGTCCGGAAGGCCGTGGCCGAGGGGGGAGCTCTGCGGCGCGGGGACGGGGAGAGGGCGCGCTTCGAGGATCCTGGCGGCGCGGCTCGCACCTTGCGGGCCGCGCCGCTTTCTCACGGAGTGGCGTGCGCGTCCGTGACGCCGAGGATGCGAAGGAAGGCGGTTGCCGCGGGCGTGCGTCTGCCGACCCTCCGCGGACGTACAGGTCGTCTCTCTGCGGACGCACAGGTCGTCGTGGACGCCGACCCCGGCCGTGCGGTGGCTGTCACCGCACGGCCGCACACGCCCGGACACCACCCCGGCCGCGTGATCACGGCCTCCTGCCCCACGCTTTAGGGTGTCGGCATGAGCACCCCATCCGCCTCCTGTTCCTGCTGCGGTGAGCCGCTCGCCGACGAGCAGCGCATCGACGTCCGCTTCGGCCTGCCGGACGCGGCGCTCACCGCGCCGGAAGAGGCTCGGCACACCCTCGGGCCCTCCGCCCTGCTGCGTGTGGAAGGCATCGGGTCCTTCATCCGCTGCCTGCTGCCCCTCGCGCTGACGGGCGGGATCGAGCTCGTCCTGGGCGTGTGGGTGGAGACCGACGAGGACACCCTCCGGCGCGCCGCAGCCGTGTGGGAGGACCCGGCGTACGCGGAGCTGGTGGTGCGAGGCGGGCTCGCGAACGCGGTCCGCCCCTGGGGCGAGAGCATCCTGGGAGCGCCCGTCACCGCCCGGGTCGCACACGACGACGAGCTGCCGTACGTCGTCGAAGGCCACGACGGGACGGCGCGCCGGCTTCTCACCGAGACCTGGGACCGCGACCACGTCCTGAGCCGCTTCCCCCACCAGTTGCCCGTCGCCGTGCGCACCCCCCTGGACGACGAGTGGTCCGTGGAGCGCTCCGCGGGACTCGCCGGCCGCGTCGCCGACGGGGTGCATCAGTTCGCGGGCCCCGACCGCAGCGTGGCGGCCACTGTCTTCCGGGACGACAGCCCCGGCCGCGCCCCCGAGGACTTCCTGGCCGCTCTCCTCCAGGGCGGCCCCGAGGCCCCGCCCGCGCAGCGGCTGACCGAGCACCTGCCCGACGGCCTGCGCCACGCCTTCTGGCTGACCCCGGACGATCACGACCGGCCCCGGCACGAGCTCTACGGCTACACGGTGGCGCGGGACGGTTCCGCCGCCGCGGTGTTCTGCACCCACGAGTCGGCGGACGCGCTCGCGTGGGCGCACCACGTGTGGCGCTCCCTGGACCGGGGCCGCTGAGGCCCGTCCTTCCGGCTACGCGTGCGGCCGGTCCCCTCCTGCCTCCCGGGCCGGCGCCGCCGCCATCGGCGCGGTGTCCAGTCCGCCGGCCTCGGACTTCAGTGGTCGAAGTATCGGACGTGCGCAATGTGTTGACACCCTTCGGGCGCTTCCTATCATCAAAGCTCGTCCGTCACTACGACCAACGTTCGAAACATCGAACATTGGGAGCCTCTCTGGCGGCCTTGGACGCGCACGGCGGACTTCGCCCCACTCCGGAACTTCCCGAATGGCATGCACATGACCTTGGCGGATTCGTCCGGCCCCGGCGGCGGGACGCCGCCGACCTCACTCATCCTCAGGAGAACCCCATGTCTGTGACAGCGGCCCGCTTAAAGCGGGTCAGGCTGCTCGCTCTGCCGGTACTCGTGCTGGCCATGGCCACGGCCATGCTCGGCGGTCGGGCCGCCGCCGGCAGCGGCGCCGCGGCCGCCGGCTCGCTGCCCTGCGACCTGTACGCCGCCGGCGGCACGCCCTGCGTGGCCGCGCACAGCACGACCCGCGCCCTGTACTCCGCGTACAACGGACGTCTCTACCAGGTCAAGCGCGCATCGGACGGCTCCACCCGCGACATCGGCGTGCTCGGCGCGGGCGGATATGCCGACGCCGCCGCGCAGGACTCCTTCTGCGCGGGGACGAGCTGCCTCATCACCGTCATCTACGACCAGTCCGGCCGCGGCAACCACCTCACCCAGGCACCGCCCGGCGGCTTCTCCGGCCCCGCCGAGGGCGGGTACGACAACCTCGCGGAAGCATCCGCCGCACCGGTCACCGTGGGCGGCCACAAGGCGTACGGCGTCTTCATCGCCCCCGGCACCGGATACCGCAACAACCACACCAACGGCATCGCGACCGGGGACCAGCCGGAGGGCATGTACGCGATCCTCGACGGCACCCACTACAACGGCGGTTGCTGCTTCGACTACGGCAACGCCGAAACCAGCAGCCGGGACACCGGCAACGGCCACATGGAGACCGTCTACTTCGGCAACATCAAGGTCTGGGGCTACGGCACCGGCAACGGCCCCTGGGTCATGGCCGACCTGGAGAACGGCCTGTTCTCCGGAGTCAACCGCGGCTACAACGCCAACGACCCCAGCGTCAGCCACCGGTTCCTCACCGCCGTCGTCAAGGGCGGACCGAACCATTGGGCGATCCGGGCCGGCAACGCACAGTCCGGCGGCCTGTCCACCTACTACGACGGACCGCGCCCCAACGTCTCGGGCTACCACCCCATGCACAAGGAAGGGGCCATCATCCTCGGCATCGGCGGCGACAACAGCAACAGCTCCGCCGGCACCTTCTACGAGGGCGTCATGACCTCCGGCTACCCGTCGGACGCGACCGAGAACGCCGTACAGGCAAACATCGACGCGGCCGGGTACGCCCCGTCCACCCTGGCGGGCGCCCCCACCGTGGGCTCCAGGGTCTCGCTGCGGGCCACCACCGCCTGCTGCACCAACGACTACCTCCGGCACAACAGTTCCGACAGCAACGCCGCCATCGCGGCGATCTCCTCGTCCAGCTCCTCCGCCGACAAGGCCGCCGCCACCTGGATCGTGCGCCCGGGCCTGGGCGACGCCTCCTGCGTCTCCTTCGAGTCCGCCGACAAGCCGGGGCAGTACCTGCGCCACTACGACTTCCGGCTGCGCGTCGACACCCTCGACGGCAGCGCACTGTCCCAGCAGGACGCCACCTTCTGCCCGCAGGCGAGCCACAACGGCCAGGGCATCTCGCTCCGGTCCGCCAACTACCCGAGCGACTTCGTACGCCACTACGACTACGGCGTCTACATCGCCGGTCACGGCGGCTCCCACGACTGGGACAACACCACCGCCTGGGCCGACGACACGAGCTGGGTCGTCACCTCCCCCTGGGCCTGACACCCGCCACGCGACACCCGCACCACGGTCGTGCCGCCCACCCCGGCGGCACGACCGCCTCCTGCGGCCCTTGCGGGACTGTGAATCGTTCGGTGAGGGCGGGACCGGGGCGGAAACGGCTGCCCCAATCGGGGGTTGTCCTACCGGTGTTCGGGGTTCTCGTAGTCGTGGCGACAGCCGGCGTCCCAGGCGGTGCGCTGGTTGCCGTAGGCCGGAATGCCGCCGAGGTCTTTCAGCGCCCGGGCCAGATGCAGCAGGTTCCAGGTCATGAAGGTGGTGTTGCGGTTGGTGAAGTCGTTCTCCGGACCGCCCGAGCCGGGATCGAGGTAGGAGGGGCCCGGCCCCGCCTCGCCGATCCATCCGGCGTCCGCCTGCGGAGGGATCGTGTACCCGAGGTGCTGCAAGCTGTAGAGCACGTTCATGGCGCAGTGCTTGACGCCGTCCTCGTTGCCGGTGATCAGGCAGCCCCCGACACGCCCGTAGTAGGCGTACTGTCCGGCTTCGTTGAGCAGGCTGGAGCAGGCATAGAGGCGTTCGATCACCTGTTTCATCACGGAGCTGTTGTCGCCCAGCCAGATGGGCCCGGCGAGGACGAGGATGTCGGCGGCCATGACCTGCCGGTACAGGTCCGGCCAGGCGTCCGTCTCCCAGCCGTGCTCCCGCATGTCGGGCCACACCCCGGTGGCGATGTCGTGGTCCACGGCCCGTACGACGTCGACGCGCACCCCCTGGGCGTCCATGATGGCGGTGCTGCGGTCGATCAGGCCCTGGGTGTTGCTGGTCTCCGGTGAACGCTTGAGGGTGCAGTTGATCACCAAGGCCCTCAGATCGTCGTACCGGGCCGGCGGTGCGTCGTTGGCGGGCGACGAAGCGGTCACACGGTCCTCCCGGAGCCTGCCGCCGCACGGCGGACGGCGGTACGTCCATGTCCGTTCCAGCCTGTGCGCCGACCTCGGCGGCCGCCACCGCAACACCTCCGAACGGCCCCGGCGGCGCTTGACCGCAGGTACGGTCCGCGCGAGGCGCATCACCACGGGCGCGCCGACGGGCGCGCCCGGTCGTTCCGCGGGGCCAGGACCGCGCGCGTTCCGTGGGGCCAGGACCGTGCGCGTTCCGTGGGGCCAGGACCGTGCGCGTTCCGTGGGGCCAGGACCGTGCGCGTTCCGTGGGGCCAGGACCGTGCGCGTTCCGTGGGGCCAGGACCGCGCGGGCGAGGCCGCCGAGGCCCCGGCCGTCGGCGGCCCCCGACCCGGTCTCGCATCAGGGCGCCGGACGGGGACCCGCCGCCGCCCCCCGCTTCCTCTCCCTCCGATGAAGGCGAAGGAGCGCAGCCACATGCAGCCGAGGGCGATCGCCACGCATGCAGGTCAGGGCCTCGCGCGGGCGGGGGTAGTCCGCGGTAGGTGTGGCCGTCCTCGTCCTCCAGCGTGTGGTCCCCGCCCGCGCAGGGGTGGCCCCGCAAAGAAAGGACCAGGTGCGGAGCGCGACGCGTCGGCTGTCCGAAGCGGCTTGCCTTCCGGCTCGGCACCTGAGTAGAGTCTCTTCCGTCAAAGCTTTTCTGGATGCTTTACGTATAAGTAATTCGCCGCTCCGGGCGCTGTCGCCAAGGGGGATTTCATGCAGGTCAAGGTGGCTGTGGCGTACCACAGCGGTTACGGGCACACGGCGAAGCAGGCGGCTGCCGTCGTGGCCGGGGCGGAGAAGGTGCCGGACACCCAGGTCACGCTCGTCTCGCTCGCGGAGCTGACCGACGAGCTGTAGGAGACGCTCCAGGAGGCCGACGCGATCATCTTCGGGACGCCCACCTACATGGGCGGCAGCAGTGCCGTCTTCCGTGCCTTCATCGAGGCCACGAGCAAGGTCTGGGGGGACAACCTCCGCTGGAAGAACAAGATCGCCGGTGGCTTCACCAACAGCGGCAACATGTCCGGCGACAAGCTCAACACGCTGTTCGACATCGCCCTGTTCGCCGCCCAGCACGGCATGATCTGGGTCGGCCTCGCCGAGTACGGCGGCTGGAACACCTCGGCCGGCAGCCCGGAGGACATCAACCGGCTCGGCTGCTGGCTCGGTGCCATGTCCCAGGCCAACAACGACGAGGGACCCGACGTCACGCCGGGCGCCGGCGACCTGCGCACCGCCGAGGCTCTGGGCCGTCGCATCGCCGAGACCACGCACGTCTTCCTGGCCGGGCGTCAGGCCGTGGACTTCGAGGGCGCGTCCGCCTGACCAGCGGGCACGACCTCGCAGTCGAAGCCTGTGTGTGGGGGGACATGGGGATGACCGACTGGCAGGAACTGGCATGGCTCGACGCGCACGCCCAAGCCGATATGGTCCGGACGGGGCAGATCGGTGCGGACGAACTGGTCGAGGCCGCGATCGGACGGATCGAGGCGGCGAACGCCACGGTCGGCGCGGTGCCCATCACCGACTACGAACGGGCCCGGAAGCAGGCCGGTGCCCCGGAGTTCCGCAGAGCGCTCACCGGATCGGAGCCACCGGGGCCACTGGCCGGCGTGCCCTTCCTGCTCAAGGACCTGGGGGCAGCCTGCGCCGGACTGGAGGCCACGCAGGGGTCCGGTCTGCTGGCGGGCTTCGTCCCCGACCAGGACAGTACGCTGGTCGAGCGGTTCAAGGCCGGCGGACTGCTCATTCTTGGCCGGAGCAACTCGGCCGAGTTCGGTGTCCTGCCCACGACCGAACCCCGTCGGCACGGTCCCACGCGCAACCCGTGGGACCTCGGCAGGTCCGCCGGCGGGTCCAGCGGCGGTGCCGCGGCGGCCGTTGCGGCAGGCCTGGTGCCGCTCGCCCACGCCAACGACGCCGGGGGTTCCATCCGTATCCCGGCCGCGTGCTGCGGAGTCTTCGGCCTCAAGCCCACCCGGGCCCGCACCCCGCTCGGCCCCCAGGTGGGCGACCTCATGAACGGGCGCGCCGGTGAGCATGTGGTCAGCCGCTCGGTACGGGACAGCGCGGCGGCCCTGGACCTGATCGCCGGTCCCGCCCCTGGCGATCCCTACCCGGCGCCACCGCCGCCCGGCCCGTTCCGCGACGCCGTCGCGAAGCCCCGCGCCGGCTGCGCATCGCCTTCACCACGCGCGCCGGCACCGGTCCCCTGCACACCGCGTGTGCCGAGGCCGTCCTGCAGGCCGCCCGGCTCTGCGCGGACCTCGGGCACACGGTCACCGAGGACGCGGCCGCCATGGTCCGGCACGCCGAGGCGTGCCGCCGCCACGGCATGCCGTTCGCGGCGGACCCGTCCCAGCAGCTGGCCCGCCTCGAACCGGACGCGATCCCCGGCCTGTTCGAGGGCGCGCGCTATCTGTTCACGAACGCCTACGAGCAGGCGCTGCTGTTGCGGCGCACCGGCCTGAGCGGGCAGGACGTGCTGCGCCGGGTCGGCGCGTGGGTCGTCACGCTCGGGGCCGACGGCGCCCGGATCGAGC
This sequence comes from Streptomyces echinoruber, assembly GCF_014651135.1. GTDB lineage: Bacteria > Actinomycetota > Actinomycetes > Streptomycetales > Streptomycetaceae > Streptomyces > Streptomyces echinoruber. The sequence continues at coordinate 30,444 of NZ_BMWH01000017.1, read as the reverse complement.
GGCACGCCGCCCCCGCCGTGACCGTGCCCGCCGTTCCCGTCGCGCGAGTGGCCGACCCCACGGGGGCGGGCGACGCCTTCCGGGCGGGTTTCCTCGCCGAACACGCGCGCGGCCGCGACGACACGGAGGCGGTGAGAACCGGCTGCGCGCTGGCCGCCACCGCTTTGGAGTCGGTCGGCAGCCAGGACTACGAGGCGAGTTACGGGTCGGTACGGGAGCGTGCCCTCGCGGGGGCGGGACGGTGACCGGCGGCCTCCCGAGGGGCGGCGGCGGTGGCCGTGACGTCACCGTCGCGTCGGCCCTGCGGCGACCCGGGCCGTCGTTCTCGGTGGAGTTCTTCCCGCCGCGCGACCCGGCGGGCGAGCGGCGGCTGTGGCGGTGCGTGAGGGAACTGGAGCCACTCGCCCCGGTGTTCGCGTCGGTGACGTACGGCGCCGGCGGCAGTACCCGGGAGCGCACGGTGCAGACCACGGCCCGGCTGCGCGAGCAGACCACCCTGTGCACGGTGGCCCACCTGGCGGCGGTGGGCCACTCGGTCGCCGAACTGCGGCACGCTCTGTCGTGGTACGCGGCGACCGGCGTACGCAACCTGCTGCTGGTCCGCGGTGACCCGCCCGGTGACCCGGGCGGCGAGTGGATCGCCCATCCGCAGGGCCTCACCCACGCCGCCGAACTGGTGGCGCCGGCCCGGACCCTCGGCGACTTCTGCGTCGGCGTGGCCGCCTTTCCGCACGGGCATCCGCGCTCGCCCGACGCCGCCTCGGACCTCGCACACCTGGTGCGCAAGATCCGGGCCGGCGCGGACTTCGCGGTGGCGCAGCTCTTCTTCGACGTGGAGGCGTTCCTGCGGCTGCGGGACCGGCTCGACGGACAGGGCTGTGACGTGCCGCTGCTGCCCGGCGTCCTGCCGATGACCACCCCCAAGGTGCTGCGCAAGGCGGTCGAGCTGTCCGGGGTGTGCGGGGTGTGCGGCGAGCCCGAGCAGGCGCGGGTCCTGCTGCGGTACGCCGACGACCCCGCGGCGTTCCGCGCCGCCGGCCTGGACGCCGCCGTACGACTGTGTGCGCGGCTGCTGGACGAGGGCGTTCCGGCCCTTCACTTCTATTCCCTGAACACCACGGCGGCCACCCGGCACGTCCTCGACGCCCTGGGCGTCGGGACGCGGCCCGCGATGGCGCCGTCCCTCCGACTGGAAGCCGAGCGCGTATGACTCTCCGTCCCGCCCGCCGTTCCCTGTTCCGCGCCGGTGCCGCCGCCGTACCGCTGCTGACGGCGCCACCGGCTCTCGCCGGGCGGGCGGTCGCCGCCCCGTCCGGCGAGCAGCCCGGGAGCCAGGCGCTCACCCGCGCCTTCGTGTCCCGGTGGACCACCGCCTACCTGGAGGCGTGGCGCACCAAGGACGCCGCGGCCGCCGTACGTCTCTTCGCCCCCGACGCCCTGTACGAGGCGGTGCCCGGCGACGAGTCCCAGACCTACCGGGGCCGGGACGCGATCGGCCGCTACTGGCGTGACGTCACCTCGGGGCAGTCCGACATCGGCCACCGGCAGGGCACCCCGTCGTCACCGGCGACCGGGCGGCCGTCGAAATGTGGGTCACCCTGCGCGCCCCGGCCGCCCATCCGGACGGGGACCACTGGATCACCCTGATCGAAACCAACGTCCTCACCTTCGGCACCGTCGGATCCGAACGGCTGTGCACCCGCAACAGCGAGTACTGGATCCTGCGCACCGGCCGCCACGACCCTCCGCAGGGCTGGGGCCGGGCATGAGCGGACGCCATACCCTCATCGCCGGCGGGCACGTCCTGAGCATGGACCCGGCGATCGGGGAACTGCCGTGCGCCGACGTGCTGGTGGAGGACGACGTCATCCGGTCCGTCGGCCCGGACGCCGGTGACGCGGACGCCGACGACCGCATCGACGCCCGTGGCCGCCTGGTGCTGCCCGGTTTCGTCGACACGCACCGGCACATGTGGCAGGCGGTGCTGCGCGGCTGCGGAGCCGACCAGACGCTCGGGGAGCACTTCGAGACCGTCCTCGGTGCCCTGGGCCCCCGGCTCACCCCGGACGACCTGTACGTCGGCAACGCGCTCAGCGCGTTGGCGGCCCTCGACGCCGGCGTGACCACGGTCCAGGACATCTCGAACGTCGGCAAGCCCACTCCCGAGCACACCGACGCCCTCCTCGACGCCCTGGAGTCCTCGGGCGTGCGCTGTGTCTTCGCCTACGGGATGGGCCCGGCGCAGGACGCCCGCCGTGTCCGCGAGACTCGTCTCGGCACGGATGACGCCCTGGTGACGATGGCCATCAACGCCGACGGCGGCGGGGACGGCGACGGCCGGCGGATCTGGTCCCTGGCCCGGGACCTGGCCGTTCCGGCCGCCCCGCACGTGCGGGGCGGCCGGCCGGTCTCCCGGCTGCACCGGCTGGGCGTGCTCAGGCCCGGCACCGTCTTCATCCACGGCACGGGCCTGGAGGAGGGCGAACTGCGGCTGATGCGCGACAGCGGGGCGGCGCTCTCGATCGCGCCGGCGATCGAGATGACCATGGGCCACGGTCTGCCGCCCTTCGGAGCGGCGGCCGCGGCGGGTCTGCGGCCCGGTCTGAGCACGGACGTCGAAGTGGCCGCCGCGGCCGACCTGTTCGGCCCGATGCGCACGGGTTTCCAGGTGGCGCGCCTGGCGGCCCTGCAGGGTCTGACGGAGGGGCCGGACGGGCAGGCCGCCCTGCCCACGACCCGGGACCTGCTGGAGTACGCCACGATCGCCGGTGCGGAGGTCCTGGGCCTCGGCCGCCGGACGGGGTCGCTCACCCCGGGCAAGCAGGCGGACGTGGTGGTGCTGCGCGCCGACCGGCCAGGGGTGGCTCCGGTGTACGACGCCGTGGGGACGGTGGTCTCGGCCATGGGCCCGGGTGATGTGGAGACGGTGCTCGTCGCCGGCCGTGTGGTGAAGCGCGACGGCAGGCTTCTGCACCCTGGTCTGCCCCGCCTGCTGGAACGCGCGGCAGCGGTACGCGACCGACTGCGGGAGCCGGCGCCGAGGAGGTGAGCACCGGCTGCGGCGGGCCCGGCCGTCCCGAGGCCGGGCCCGCCACCGCTGGGCTCACCGGTGGACGAGGACGCCCTCCTCGACGGCGGCGAGGGCGACGCGCAGGTGTTCGCTCAGGGCCCGGGCGGTGGCGTCGGGCATCCGGGAGACGAGGCGGGTGTGGGCCGCGGTGGTGGCCCGCACCGCCTCTTCGGCCGTCTTGACACCCAGCGGGGTGAGTTCGACCCAGCTGCTCCGCCCGTCCTCGGCGTCGGCCTGCCGGCTCACGTACCCGGCGGCCACCAGCCGCTTGATCACGTTGCTGGTGCCTCCGGAGGACAGCAGCAGTGCCTGCGTCAGATCGGTCGGTTTGAGCCGGTACGGCGCGCCGACCCGGCGCAGGGTCGCGAGCACGCCGTACTCGGCCTGGGTGAGGTGCAGTTTGTCCAGCGCGGCGGCGGCGGCCAGATCGAAGGCCGACATCAGCAAGGCGGTGCGCTTGGCGAGTTCGAGGGGGAGGCCGGCGATCTCCGGCATCTCGACGCGCCAGGCCGAGATGATCTCGTCAACGTGGTCGGGCTCCACTGGCACCACCTTCTTTCACGGTTTTGCTCAAGGTAAAGATACGGGGAGGCCGAAAACGCTCGGACCTCGGCAGCCGCCTCACCCGCGGGGCCAGTTCACATTTTAGCTTTCTGGGTACCTTTGCATAATGCTTCCTTGTTGGTGTTTCTTGTACGAGTGCCCGACACGCACGTCGCGTACTGATGGCCACCTTGGCCCTGACCGCTGTGGGAGCCTGCGCGCCCGACGGCTCCACCGGGAGCCGCAGCCCCGCACCCGCACCCGCACCCGGAAAGGCGACCGCCGTGCCGGACCTCCGCCTGTCCAAGACCGCCGCACCGGCCTGCTTCGCCGGCAGCGGCGCCACCGCTCACCTCCAGCCCGGTGCCTCCCGCTCCCGCATCGTCACCCTGGGCTCCGGCCCCGTGGTGTCGTCCTCGCCCCCATCTCCTGGGGCGATGTCTGCGAGTGGGCCGCCGAGGCGAAACGCCTGGCCGCGGCCGGTTACCGCGTCGCCGGCCTCGACTGGGGCGCCGACCGGCGACGCACCGTCTCCCACGCCACCCGCCTGCTGCGCGCCCAGGGCGCCGACCGGGTCGCCCGGGTCGGCGGCTGCATGGGCGGCAACGTGATGCTGGGTCTGGCACCGAAGACGAGCGGCGCCGAACGCCCGGTCGGAGTGGCGGGCATCAGCCCCCTCGCCTCGCTCGGCGGCTACGCGCCCTCCGCCTCGAAGCCCTACGACGGCCGGCTGTTCCTCCTCGGCACGGCCGACGACCCGCCGGCCGACGCCCGCCGCCTGCGCGAGGTCGCGGCGAGCTTCCCGAGCGCCGAGGTGGTCGTCCTTCCCGGCACGCTGCACGCCGCGGAGATCTTCACGGGCCCACACGCCGACCGGGCGCGCAAGGAACTGGACACGTTCCTGGAGCTGTCGTTCGCCCACGCGACCACGTCGAGCCCGGGTATCCGACCCCTCGACGGCTTCCCCACCGCGCCGGGAGGAGGCCTCCGATGTCGTACGCACCCGCGCTCGCGGGCGCGCCGCAGGCCGGCCGGGCGGGCGCAGCGTTGGGGCACGTCCCGTGGCGCGGCGTCGACCGTGGCCGGCCGGGCAGGTTCCGCGCGGTGGCCGGCCTTGACGACTTGGCTCTCCACAGGGCGGAGCGCAGGGACCTGGTCCGGCGCACCCGGCTCCCCATCTTCTTGCCCGTGACCGGCTGTCGGCGTCGCTTGAATCGTGGTTCTGGTCAACTTTCCGTGCCAGAGCCACGGAGGGTCACCACAACCGCGATCACGAAAGGCCTCACGCCGCGAGGAGGACCCGTTTGCGGAGCAGGTCGAAGTCGGCGCGGCCGAACATCTGCCGCTTGATCATCTTGATCTTGTTGTTGTGGCCTTCGACGGTGCCGGAGCTGTAGCGGAGACTGAGCCCGGCGACGACGGCGTCGAGGTCCTGGCCGAGACCGGTGACGAAGCCGTGCGGGGCGGGCACGTCGTCAGCCTGCACGCGCTCCCTCCACTGACCGAGGTCCCCACCCCGACGGTCGTTCATCAACTCGGCGAAGGCGCGGACTTCCTCGAACAGCCGGCGGACGACGGTGCAGCCCTCCGCCCACCGCTGATGGAGGCAGGACTTGCAGGGGGCGAGGATGCTGGCCCGGACGGTCCACCGTCCGACCAGGAGCTCGTCCGCGGTGGCCGCATGCGCGAGGCGGCGGACCGTGTTGCGGGCCAGGCCCGGTCGGCGGGCGATCGGCCGCCGACCGAGGCCTTCACCCAGCAGGGCATGGACGGCCGCGTGCTGTTCGCGTACCCGGTCGGACAGACGGCCCGACTGCCGTGGTTCGTCCGGGGAGCGCGGTGCAGGCTCCGGGCTCCCCAGGGGCTCGGCGGCGCGGACCGGGGCGGTGTTCTCCGGCTCGCGCAAAAGGGCGCGGTGCTGGATGACCGTCTTCTCGACGGCCTCCGCCAGGTTCTTCCAGACATGCCACCGGTCCGCGACGTGCATCACGTCCAGGGCGCCGAGTCGTTTGGCCTCGGCGTATGCGGTGGACCGGTCACGGCATATCACCTCGACGCCGGGGTGGTCGGCGAGCCAGGCGGCCGCCGTCGCCGTGACCCGGCCGGGCAGCAGATCGATGGGACGGCGCGTGTCGATGCCCACCAGGATCGTGCCGTAGTCGTGTCCCTTGCGCAGGGCGAACTCGTCCACCCCGAGCACCCGCGGCGTGTGCACTCCGGGCTCCGGCAGACGGCGTATCAGCCGCAGGAGCGTCGACCGGCTCGCCCGGACGGCGAGCGTTTCCGCCAGGCGAACGCGGTCATCGGGCCGCTCGTCGCCCAGGGATCGTCGTACCGGCGGGCGAGCAGCACGCTCACGACGGGCAGCGCCCCGACGCCCAGTTGCCCCACGCCGCTGGCCCAGGTGACCGGCCGGAGCGGGCGGTCACGGACGAGTACGGCCGCCCCGCTCAGCAGGTCGGCGGGCCGGGGCCGGGCCTCGCACGCCCGATCCCGGATCTGGGCCGCAGCGAGAACAGCAGCAGGCCGCCCGCCGTCGCTCCGGCGCCCAGCACGGCCAGGGCGAACACGGCACCCTTCTCGGGCTCGGCCTGTCGTACCTGCCGACCCGGAAGATCGACGCCGCGCCCGGGCCACTGGTCCTCCTCGTCACGAACGGACTGATCGAGCGCCGCCACGAGGACCTCCAGCACTCCTTGCGCACCCTCGCCGTCGTGACCGCCGAGGCGCCCGCGGCCCCTGAGGAGGCCTGCGCGCACCTGCTGGACCACCTGATACCGGACGGCAGCGACAACGTGACGCTGGTGGTCGTGCGCCTGAACGCCGTCCACCCGGACCGGCCGGCGCCGCCGCCGCTGGCCGGCGGCACCTCCGGAGCCGGGCGAATCCGGCCGCTTTGGCCGGGCTGGGGCTCACCGGGGATGCGGGCCGCTCACCTCGCCGGCGGACGCTGCCGGCCCGGACGGGCCGCACGGCCGCCGCCCCGGCCACGGGCTCCCGGCACGAGCGGGGAGGCGGTGGGGCCGTGGGCTGCCCGGGCCAGGGTCTGGCCGGGGCAGCCGGCCGGGGGTCCGCGCCGCCGCAGGGGCTGATCAGTTCGCTTTGCCGTGCGGGAGGATGACGAGCTTGCCCCGGACGTGGCCCTGCTCGCTGACCCGATGCGCCTGGGCAGCCTCTTCCAGGCAGTACGTGGCCGCGATCGGCACGGTCAGCCTGCCCTGGGCTGCCAGCGCCGCCGCGGCGCCGATCCGCCGGGCGGCGCCCTCCGCGTCCGCGGAGATCATGCGCACCCCCAGTCCGGCGGCGGAGAAGTCGGCGATCGTGACCACGCGGTCCGCACCGCCGGCCACCTCGATGAGTGCGGGCAGCGAACCGCGGCCGGAGGCATCGAGTACCGCGTCGACGCCCTGCGGGGCGACGGACCGGATGCGGTCCGCGAGCCCCGCTCCGTACTCCACCGCGACGGCGCCGAGCGAGCGCAGGTACGCGTGATTGGCCTCCCGCGCGGTTCCGACGACCCGGGCGCCCCGGAGCGCGGCCAACTGGACGGCCACCGTCCCCACACCGCCCGCGGCGCCGTCGATCACGATCGTCTCGCCCTCCCGCAGCTTCAGCTCGTCCAGGGCGTACAGGGCGGTGTTGGCGGCGACCGGAAGAGCCGCGGCCGTCTCCCACGGCACCGGGGCGGGCTTCTTGGTGAGCATCCCGGCACCGACGACCACCGCCTCGGCGTAGCCGCCGAAACCGATCGAGCCGAGCACCTCGTCACCCACGGCGAATTCGGTGACGCCGGGCCCGACCGCGTCGACCACCCCCGCCACGTCCCCGCCCGGCACCACCGGGAACTCGACCGGTAAGAAAGACGCCGCAGCACCGCTGCGGACCTTCCAGTCCAGGGGGTTGACTCCCGCCGCACGCACGGCCACCCGGACCTCGCCCGCTTTCGGGGCGGGAAGAGGACGCTCCACCACCTGCAGCACCTCGGGACCGCCGTATTCGGAAAAGGTGACCGCCCGGTAGTTACCCTGCATGGACTTCCTCCTGAAAAGATTTCACCGACGGCGTCGGAGCATAGCAACTCCACTTGCTTGCAAGGCTGCTGACGGTTACGAAGCAGCCAGTGGCGTGGTGAGTGTTCCTTGAGCAAGTGAGGAGCGCGGCGCTCGACCGTGGTCAGCGACAGGACCACGTGCGACCGGCCGAGTCCTGAACAAGAGGAAGACTTCTCATGGCAGACACAATGAGTCCTGCCTCTCCGGCAAGGACGCCGCCCCAAAGCGGCGCGACACCGCCTCCCGTCACCGTCCGGCCCGGCGACCCGCGCTACGACGACCTGGCGTTGCGCCGCCGCAACGAGCGGTTCGACCAGCGGCCGGCGTACTTCCAGCTGGCCTGGACCACCGACCAGGTGGTGGCCGCGGTGAACGAGGCGGTCCGGGCCGGACGGCCGATTTCCGTACGCAGCGGCGGGCACTCCATGGAGAATTCCGTGGGTGAACACCCGGACGGCGTGGTCATCGACATGGCGGGAATGAACGCCGTCTACTACGACCCGGAAGTCCGGGCCTTCGCCGTGGAGTCGGGTGCGACATTGGGGGAGGTGTTCCGCCTTCTCTACCTCAATTGGGGAGTCACCATTCCGGGCGGCTGGTGCCACTCCGTCTGCGTCGGCGGCCACATCCAGGGCGGCGGTTACGGAGCGCTCTCCCGCAGCCTCGGCTCAGTGGTGGACTACCTCCACGCGGTGGAGGTCGTGGTGGTGGACGGCACCGGCTCCGCCCGGGCGGTGGTGGCCACCCGCGATCCCGAGGACCCGAACCACGACCTGTGGTGGGCGCACACCGGCGGCGGTGGGGGCAACTTCGGAGTGGTCACCCGGTACTGGCTGCGCTCACCCGGGGCGGAGGGCGACGATCCGGCGGCCCTGCTGCCCAAACCCCCGGCGTCCCTGCTCAGCGGCGCGATCATGTGGTCCTGGACCGATCTGCCGCGGGACGCGTTCCGGCGGCTGATGCACAACCACGCCGCCTGGCACGAGGCCAACAGCGACCCCGACAGCCCCGCCCGGACCTTGCACTCCACCCTGATGATCACCTGCCGGGGAGAGCAGGACACACCGGCCGACGTGCTGGTCTTCGCGATGCTGGACGGCAGCCGGCCCGACACACGGGCTCTGATGGACGGGTACCTGGACAGCCTCGCCGAAGGAGTCGGAGGCATCCGCCAGGTCGGCGAGCCGGCACCGTGGCTGCACGCCGTCATCCCGCACGACGTGGACGCCGACTCCCAGCGGGGCTCCGAGTACGCCCGGTACAAGGGGAAGGCCGGCTACCTGCGGCGCGGGTACACCGACCGGCAGATCGACGTCCTGTACGACCATCTGACCGAGCCGCGGCCCCACCTGGAGATCGGCAGGCTGTGGCTGGTCTCGTACGGCGGGAAGGTCAACGCGGTGGCCCCGGCGGCGACCGCACTGGCCCAGCGGGACTCGATCCTGAAGGCGGTCTACACCGCCACCTGGACCGACCCGGCGCACGACGCGGAGAACCTGGACTGGCTGCGCCGCTTCTACCGCGACATCTACGCGGACACCGGCGGAGTTCCGGTGCCCGGCGAGGTCAGCGACGGCACGTACATCAACTACCCGGACACGGACCTCGCCGACCCCCACTGGAACACGTCCGGAGTGCCCTGGCACTACCTGTACTACAAGGACAACTATCCGCGGCTGCAGCGCGTCAAGAGCCGGTGGGACCCGCTCCACGTCTTCCGGCACTCCCTGTCCATCCGTCCCGCAGAATCCGGAGGAAACGCATGACGAGCACCGATGCCGCCCGCACGGAGATCGAGAGCGCGGTCCACGACGTCCTGGACCGTCTGCAGCAGACGTGGACGGCCAACGACCCGGACGCCGTCGCCGACCTCTACACCGAGGACGCGACGCTGGTCATGACGGGGGTGTTCCTCAACGGGCGGGAGGACATCCGCAAGTTCATGTCCGACGCGTTCGCCGGTCCGCTGGTCGGCAGCCGCCCGCACAACGTGCCGAGGCTGATCCGTAAGGTCGGCGCCGATACGGCTGTCGTCAACAGCGACATCGGCATCGTCCTTGCCGGCAACGACGGCGTCGCCGAAGGCGACGAACGCGTGGCCACCTGGGTCCTGACACGGCGGGACGGCCACTGGCTGATCGCGGCCTACCACAACTGCCCCGTCGGCTGAACCACCCTCCCCGTGCACCACGGCGCACCTCTCGAGCGCCGTGGTGCACTCCCGTCCCGGGCCGCCGGACATCACAACGTGCGGCCGCGCCTCGCCCCCGGAGCCGAAGACCATGCAGGTGCGCAAGCTCGCAGTGCAGGACGCCTACGAACTCGTCCCCCCGACGTTCCCCGACCGGCGCGGTGTCTACTGCGCCCCGTTCCAGGCCGCCGTGCTGGCTGGCGTGCTCGGGTACACTCCCAGATTCGTGCAGGTCAGCCACGCGGTGTCGCACCGGGGAGCGGTACGGGGCCCGCACTACGCCGACGTTCCGCCGGGGCAGGCCAAGTACGCCTTCTGCACGCAGGGGTCGCTGCTGGACTTCGTCGTCGACGTCCGGGTCGGCTCCCCGACCTTCGGCGCGTACGACACCGTACGGCTCGATGCGACCGGTTACCACGCGGTCTACCTGGCCGAAGGGCTGGCCCACGCGGTGGTCGCGCTGGAACCCGGCACCACGCTCACCTACCTGACCTCCACCGGCTACAACCCGGCCGCCGAGCACGGCATCGACCCGACGGACCCGGACCTCGGCCTACCCCTGCCCGAGGGCCTGAAGCTGATCCTGTCCGACAAGGACCGGTCGGCACCGTCCCTGGCCCGGGCCCTCGCCGAGGGCCGGCTGCCCCGGTACGAGGACTGCCTCGCGCACTACGACCGGCTGCGCCGGGCCGCCGCGGTCGCCTGACGCACACCGCCCCCGGCGCCCGTCCGCCGTGCCGGCCGCCTGGCGTGGGTGTGGCCCGGCCGCACCACCCGGCCACAGGAAGGGCGGCGCGGCCGGGCCACAGGGCGAGGTCCGCGTCGGAGGGGCCGCTGTCGGTCAGGCCCGCTGGACGGCCCGTCCCTCGCCGGCGCGCTCCGCGCGCAGGGCCGCGGTGACCTCCGGCAGGGCCGCCTGCCACGGCCGCGGCGCAGGCAGTCCGGACGCGGCCCACGCACGGACGCTCAGCACCGAGTAGGCGGGTCTGCGCGCGGGACGCCCGAACTCGGCCGACGTGCACGGCCGCACCCGCCGGGGATCGGCACCGAGAAGCCCGAAGACCGTCCGCGCCAACTCGTACCAGCTCGCTCGGCCAGTGTTGACGTAGTGCAGCACCCGCTCGGCCGGGCCGGCGCCCTCGGCGACGCGCCCGGCCAGCGACAGCAAGCCCGACGCCAGGTCGGCCGCCGAGGTGGGGGAGCCGGTCTGGTCGTCGACCACCGCCACCTCGTCGCGTTCCCGTTCCAGCCGGGCCATGGTGCGGACGAAGTTGACGCTGTGGGTCGAGTACACCCACGCTGTCCGGACCACCCAGGCCTCGGCGCCGGAGTTGAGGACGGCCCGCTCGCCCGCGAGTTTGGTGCGGCCGTAGGCATTGAGCGGGTTCGCAAGGGCCGACGCCTCGTACGGCTCGGCCGCCGTGCCGTCGAAGACGTAGTCGGTGGACAGGTAGATGAGCGGCACACCGTGTTCCCGACACGCCGCCGCCAGGTGTCCCGCACCCAGGGCGTTCACCCGGAACGCCCGCCGCTCGTCGCTCTCGGCGGCGTCCGCGTCGGTGTAGGCGGCGGCGTTGACCACCACGGGCGGCAGACCGAACTCGCGGGCCGCGGCGGCGAACCTGCCGAGTGCGGCCGTCGTGGCCTTCGGGTCGGTGATGTCCACCTGGTGCGACGTCGGCGCCACGAGGACGTTCTCCGGCGGGCACACACGGGCCAGTTCGGTACCGACCTGGCCGCGGCCCCCCGGTACCCAGATCGCCTTCCTCATCATGCCCCCCGGGCCGGGGCGGTGACCGCACCGCCGACTGCCGCACGGATCTTCAGCGGTTCCCACCAGGAACGGTTCTCGGCGTACCAGCGCACCGTGTCGGCCAGGCCGGTACGGAAGTCGATCCGGGGCCGGTAGCCGAGCTCCGTCCGGATCCTCGTGTCGTCGATCGAGTACCGCAGGTCGTGCCCGGGCCGGTCGGGGGCTGGCCTGACCGCGTCCTGCCAGTCGGCCCCCAGCTCCCGCAGCAGCAGGGAGGTGAGCTCGCGGTTGGTCAGCTCCGTCCCGCCGCCGACGTGGTAGACGGTGCCGGGCCGGCCGGCCTCCGCGACCAGCTGGACACCGCGGCAGTGGTCGTCGACGTGCAGCCACTCGCGGACGTTGTGGCCACTGCCGTACAGCGGCACCGTGCCGCCGTCGAGCAGGTTGGTGACGAAGAGCGGGATCATCTTCTCCGGGAACTGGTACGGCCCGTAATTGTTGGAGCAGCGGGTGACGCAGACGGGCAGGCCGTACGTCCGGTGGTAGGCCAGGGCGAGCAGGTCCGCGCTCGCCTTCGACGCGGAGTACGGTGAGCTGGGGTCCAGCGGCTGGTCCTCGCGCCAGGAACCCTCGGCGATCGATCCGTACACCTCGTCCGTCGACACCTGGACGAACCTGCCGACACCCGCGTTCCGGCAGGCTCGCAGCAGCGTGTGCGTGCCCTCGACGTTGGTCCGCACGAACTCCGCCGCTCCGGTGATGGAGCGGTCCACGTGGGACTCGGCGGCGAAGTGCACCACCACGTCGGTCCCCGGCAGCAGGTCGTCGAGCAGGTCCGCGTCGCAGATGTCGCCGATGACCAGCCGGAGCCGCTCGTCGCCGGCGACCGGTTCCAGCGCGGCCTCGGTTCCCGCGTAGGTGAGCTTGTCCAGGACGACCACGGCGGCCCCGGCGAAGGCCGGATAGGCACCGCGGACGAGCCGGCGTACATAGTGCGATCCGATGAACCCGGCACCCCCGGTCACCAGGATCCGCAGCTGTCGCGACATCCGTTCCTGCCTCCCCTCAGCCGGCCTGCGCCGCGGTCATGACGTACTGGCCGTATCCGGAGTTCTGTTGCTTGCGGCCCAGCGCGTAGCAGGAGTCCGCGTCGATGAACCCCATCCGTAACGCGATCTCCTCCAGGCACGCGATGCGCACACCCTGCCGGTGCTCCAGCACCTGCACGAACTGGGCGGCGTTGAGCAGGCCGTCGTGCGTCCCGGCGTCCAGCCAGGCGAAGCCGCGCCCGAAGGACCTCAGCCGTGCCCGGCCCTCGGAGATGTAGACCCGGTTGACGTCTGTGATCTCCAGCTCGCCCCGCGCCGAGGGAGCGAGGCCACGCGCGATCTCCACGACGTCATTGGTGTAGAGGTACAGTCCGGTGATCGCCTCGGAGCTCTTCGGCCGAGCCGGCTTCTCCTCGATGTCCACCAGGCGCCCCTCCGCGTCGAACTCGGCCACCCCGTACCGCTGCGGGTCGCGCACCGTGTGACTGAAGAGGGTGCAGCCGATCAGGTCCCGCATGCTCGTCTGCAGCAGCTCGGACAGACCCTGGCCGTAGAAGATGTTGTCCCCCAGGATGAGGGTCACCGGATCGGCGCCGAGGAAACGGGCACCGATCCGGAACGCGTCGGCGATGCCTGCCGGCTGCGGCTGCTCGGCGTACCTCAGGTCGAGGCCGAGTTCGGACCCGTCGCCGAGCACCTGCCGGAAGAGAGGCAGGTGCGTCGGCGTCGAGATCACGAGGATCTCCCGCACGCCGCCGAGCATCAGCGTCGACAGCGGGTAGTAGATCATGGGCTTGTCGTAGACCGGCAGGAGCTGCTTCGACATGGCCATCGTCAAGGGGTGCAGCCGACTGCCGGTGCCTCCGGCGAGGATGATCCCTTTCATCGTCCAGCCGTCCTGACGGGCTCAGCGGAAGTCGTCGGCGTGGTCGAGGGCCCACTGCCGGTAGGACCGGCCGGGGCTGCCGAGCAGCTGCTGACGCTGGTCGATCACCGGCACCGGCCGCTTGTTCCACATCTCCAGGTACCGCAGCAGCTGGTCGACGACCTGGCTGCGGCCCCAGCGGCTCAGCGTCTCGCGGTACTGCTCGGGCTGGAGTTCCTCGAACCTGATCGGCCGACCGATGGCCTCGCCGATCAGGACGACCTGCTCCCGCTGGGTGACCGGCGCCGGCCCGCTCAAGGCGTAGGCGACGCCGGCGTGCCCGTCCTCGGTGAGGGTGAGCACTGCCACGTCGGCGATGTCGTCCTCGTGAATGGGCGCCGCGTAGGCCTCCGGATACGGCGCGTGCACCACCCCGTCGGTGCGGATCGACTCGGCCCACTGCAGGGTGTTGGTGGAGAACGTCCCGGCCCGCAGGAACGTCCACGGAAGCGACGACTGGCCCAGCGCCCGCTCTACCTGGACGTGCAACTGCGCGATCGGGTTGGTGTCCGCGTCCAGGAAGGTCAGCGACCGCGTCGACAGGAAGGTCACGTGCTCGATCCCGGCGTCCTCCAGGATCTCCACCTGCGCGCCGGCGGTCTCCGGCTTGGCGTACAGGAAGACCTTGGAGACGCCGTCGAGCGCGTCGGCGAGCGTCCGCGGGCGCGCCAGGTCGACTTCGACGATCTCGGCGGTGCCGTCGAAGGAGGTGTTCGCCGGGTCGGAACTGCCGACGCGCACCTTCTCGCCCGCGGCCAGCAGCCTCTTCGCGACACTGCGACCGACATGTCCACGGCCACCGGTTACCAGAACAGTCACAGGGATCTCCTCATGATGCGGCAGGAAAGGGGGAGGGGAGTTCTTGGCTCGATCGGCGGAACCGGCGGGACGGCCCCGTCAGCCGGGGCGTCCCGGGTTCCGGAGCGCGGCTACTTGACGATGTCCTCGAGCAACGCGGCGGTCTCCCGCGGCGTCGGCATGGCCTGGATCTCCTCCTGCACCTCGGCGGCGGTCCGGGCCAGTTCCGGGGACGCAAGGGCGCGGGCGATGAGCTCCGCGGTCAGTTGTGTCCTGTCGGCGGCGACACCCAGCCCGCGCCGGGCCACCACGTGCGCGTTGAAGTGCTGGTCGGCGCCGTGCGCCAGGATGATCTGGGGGACGCCGGCGCACAGCGCGGCCAGAGTGGTGCCGGAGCCGCCGTGGTGGACGACCGTGCTGCACGAGCCGAGCACGGCGTTCAGCGGCAGCCAGCCCTCCAGCCGGACGTTGGACGGGACGGGCGGGATCTGCTCCTGGTCCACGTCGCCGAGTGCGAGCACGAACTCGGCGTCCACGGACTCCAGTTGGTCCATCAGCTCCGGCAGGACGGCGAGCCCGCCGTACTTCGGCACGAACGTGCCGAGTGTGAGCAGCACCCGGTGCCGTCGCGGTTCCCGCATCAGCCAGTCGGGCAGGGAACCGACGTCCAGATAGGAGCCGTTGTAGGGGATGTGGCGCATCGGCAGGTGGTCGGAGCGCTGCGGGTTCATGCTGAGTGGTGTCGTCCTGACCGGCTGCACCAGCCGGGGCGCCCCCGAGACACCGTAGTGGTCGTACGTGGCGGCCATCGCGCCGCGCAGCCGCTCGACCATGTCGGGCACGAGCGCGAGGAGATGGCTCAGGGGTACGAGGGGCACCGAGAGGAGGCTCGCGATCAGCGGGCCCGAGCCCTGGATGTCGGTGGACACGACGAGTTCCGGCCGCCACCGCCGGGCCAGTGACACCGCGCCGGGGGCCACGAGGTCGGAGAGCTCTCCGAACAACGTCACCGCGGAGCTGACGTCGGCCTCCTCGATCACCCCGGAGCGGTACCAGACCAACTGCCCGGAGGTGCCGGTCTGTTCGGCTCTGCGCCGGAACGGTTCGGTCAGGTCGACGTCCGGGGCCAGGTCGACGTAGGGAAAGCCCGCCTTGGCGCACTCCCGCATTCCGTCGCCGCCCCCCGCGTAGAGGACCTCGTGACCCGCGGACCGCAGCGCCCAGGCCAGCGGGACGGTCGCGAAGATGTCACTGGCCGTGGAATAGGTGCAGATGAGGATTCGCATGGCTGCGCATACGCCCTTTGTCGAGGAGTCGGCAATTCATCGAAAGCTGCCCCGACGCTAAGCGGCCATGCTCTGGGCCCGCTCAAGGAACACTTTCCGTCGGCTCTGCACACCCGTCGGCGGGCTCGTTCCCCGTGTTTCGTAAGCGGCTGTGGACGTGGCCCGCGGGAAGGACTACTCTGCGGGCCACGTCCAAGTGCGGTGCCCGGTTACGGCAGAGCCGCGTAGCTTGCGCAGCGTGATTCCAGGATCTCCCGCTGGAGGTTCTGGATCCTTTCGGACGGTTCCAGACCCAGCTCGTCCACCAGGGAGTACCGCAGGCGTCGGAAGACCTCCAGTGCCTGAACGCGATGTCCCAGCCGGTTCAGGCAGAACATCAGGTACTCGTGGTAGCGCTCATGATAGGGATGCCGCAGCGCCAGCATCGACAGTTCGCTCACCAGCTCGCGGTGCCGGCCGAGCCGCAGTTCACTTTCGATCCTGATTTCCCGGGCGACGGTGCGGCGCTGCTCCAGGCGCGCGATCTCGGACTGGAGCGGAAGTCCGTGTTCGACGTCCGGAAGTACCGGGCCGGTCCAGAGTCCTTCCGCCTTCGTCAGTGCCTCGATCGCCCTCGCGTCGTCTCCGTCGGCTACGGACTTCTCACCGAGATCGACGAGGCGAAGGAATTCATGGAGGTCGAAGGGGTGCCCTTCGAGTTGGAACTGGTAGCCTTCGCTGCGGGTGACGAGTATCTCGTCGCGGACCCGGCCCGAGGGAATTCCCAAGCCGCAGGCGAGCCGGGTGCGCAGATTGAGTACGTAGGTCTGCAGCGCTGTGCGGGCCCGCTTCGGCGGGTTGTCGGCCCATAACTCGTCGATGAACAGGTGAATGGGGACGGGCCGGGCGTAGTTGAAGAGGAGAAGCGCGAGCACCTTGCGCTCCTTGGGTGCGCTGGGGGCCGCGTTGCCGCCTTTCCTCCCTGTCATCGACAAGTTGCCCAGTATGGTGATCATGGAATCATCCCCTGTCCAGTCGGTGCAGTTCGTCGGGTTGCTCAGGGCACGGCGCTGTGCTTCCGAAGGCGACGCGGACGACAACATCAGCGTTGAACAGTCACCTCGTCGACGACGGGTCGTATCCGAAACCTCTTCCGTAAAGTTTTCGTCAAGGCTTTTCGTGCCTGCCCCGCGCAGGGCATCGTTCGGCGTTTCTGGGACTCCCGCGGCATGGCCCGGCAGCGTACGGCTCAGGTCATGAATGATCAATCGATTTTATTCCGGTGGAGTTGAGCCGGCCGTTCTTGTCTGTTTCCCTGCTGGGCCGCTCATGGTCTTCCGGCGGGCGGCGAGCCTGGCAGGCCCGAGAGGCCGACCAGGCCTTCCCGGATTCGATTCTGCGTCATCCCGCACCTTTCCACCAGGTATTCAATGACATCGGCCCTGAGTGCGGTGAACACGGCATGTGCCCGGAATTCTACGTCGGTTCCCGGGGCGGCCGTGGCGAGTCTCCTGGTGAGTTCGGCGATCCAGAATCGGCTGGCTTCGTTGGTGTAGTAGGCGTGCGGTCCGCGCACTTCAAGTGCGCGGATCAGCGGGCGGTTCGTCCAGGAAAAGTCGAAGAGGGCCTCGACAAGTGACGCCAGGGCCGCATCGGGGTTGCCTCCTGGACCCAACGGCGGGGGCCCTGACTCCACGGCGGATCGCAGCGTCGCGACCCGCGGCAGCAGAACGGCCTGAATAAGACTGGTACGGTCGCCGAAGTGGCGGAAAACCGTTCCTTTCCCCACGCCGGCGGCAGCCGCGATCTCCTGCATCGACACTTCAGCGGAGTTGGGCCGGTCGAACAAGGCGCTCGCTGCGATGAGAATGGCCTGCCGATTACGGGCGGCGTCCACCCGCTCCTTTCTCGCCATCTGACGCCCCCGTGGTTCTTCTTGTTATCCGGACCGCTGGCCCGTAGCGTACCCCGCGCATCACTCGTTCAAAAGAGCAACCGGTCCTGACTGGCCATGGTCGCATTCTGTCCTCTCATGACCGATTTGCCGATATGCGGCTGCTGGGTTCCGGGGGCTCTCCGGGTACTTCTCCGCAGCGGTGCCGATCCCGTTCCCGGTGCCCGTGAGGCTGCCCGGGAGCCCCTGCGGGGACCGGTGCAGAGGGCCGGGGCGTGGGACGAACCACAGGCCGAAAATGTGGCCGAGATCACACATGCGTGCGCCGTTCAACGCGTGGGGCGCCGTGGCGGGCAGGCGCCTCTCCCGAGGCGAACGAGGGTGCTCTGCGCAAACCGATCTCTGAAATGGGGTGCTGGGCAATGGAGTTGCGGATCACCACGGAACCGCAGCAGGGCGCCGACCACGACGATCTGCTGCGGGCGGCCCGGATCGCGGAGTCGGCCGGTTACGACGGCTTCTTCCGGTCCGACCACTTCCTCCCGGTCGACGGCGGCGCGGGTCTGCCGGGGCCGAGCGACGCGTGGGTGACCCTCGCCGCCCTCGCGCGTGAGACCTCCCGCATCCGGCTCGGAACCCTGGTGACGGCGGCAACCTTCCGGCTGCCGGGGCCACTCGCGATCGCCGTCGCCCAGGTCGACCGGATGTCGGGGGGACGGGTCGAGTTCGGCGTGGGCGCCGGGTGGTTCGAGGCGGAGCACCGTGCGTACGGGATCCCGTTCCCCGGTCCCGCGGAACGCTTCGACGCGCTGACGGAGCAGTTGGAGGTCATCACCGGCCTGTGGGCAACGCCGCCCGGTGAGCGCTTCTCCTTCGCCGGAAAGCACTACACACTGCTCGACGCGCCGGCACTGCCAAAACCCGCGCAGCACCCCGGCCCCCCGGTGGTCATCGGCGGGGCGGGCCGGAAGCGGACCCCGTATCTGGCCGCCCGGTACGCCGCGGAGTTCAACGCCAACTTCACCTCGCCCCAGGAGGCGCTGGCACGTTTCCGCCGGGTCGAGGAGGCCTGCCGCTCGATCGGACGGGACCCGTCCGGCCTGGTGCGCTCGGCCGCCCACACCATCGCCGTCGGCCGCGACGACCTGGAGGTGGCGCGTCGCCGGCCCACGCTCGGGCCGGCCTTCGACGAGATGCTGGCGAACGGGCTCGTGGGCACCGTCGGAGAGGTGGTGGAAAAGATCGGCCGGTGGCGCGAGTCGACCGGGATCACACGCCTGTACCTGCAACTTTTCGACATCACCGACCTCGACCAGCTCGAACTGATCGCCTCGGACGTGGTGCCGCAGCTCGACTGACCGCCGGGCCCGGTGCCCGGACCCGGCGGCCCGGGCACCGGACCCGAGGAGGAGCGGCCGCCTTCCGCTCAGTGCCCCACGGAAAGGCGCAGCGGGTGGTGGCTGATCGTGTCGATCTCCCAGCTCAGCTCCGACTTCCAGTGCTCGATGAACGCGCGCACGGCCGGCGCGCCCGCGTACGACCGCAGCGCGTCGACGTCGTCGAAGGCGAGCTGCGCTATCACGGCCCGGGGCGGACGGCCGTCCAGCGTGACGAGCTGCGGCTGGTGGTCGAAGGCCCGTACCAGTCCCGTGCCGAGCGCCACCTCGCGGGCCTCGGCGAAGAACCGCTGCCGGGTCTCCTCCTCCAGCGGCTCGGAGAACCGGTACACCAGCGTGTGTGTGATCATCTGAGGCAGGGCCCCTTTCTGGATGGAGTGGTCCGCCAGGCTGGGCCGACTGCCTCAGCCATTGCTCAAGAGGCCCCCGCTCCCGCCCCCTTGACGGGCCTTGAGCCCGGCTTGAGCCGGCCGGACGAGATTCGGGCACGCCGGATGCCGACACCCGCGTCGGCTGCCGTCGCCGATGGGAGTGGGAGATGACGCGTCTCGAACCCGACGTCGTAGTGGTCGGCGCCGGCCCCGTGGGGTTGATGCTCGCCTGCGAGCTGCGCACGGCCGGTGTCTCCGTCGTGGTGCTGGACCGTCTCGAACGGCCGGACCCGGCGATCAGGGCGGGCTCCATCGGGCCGCTGGCTGTGGAGGCACTGCAGCGGCGCGGCTTCGGCAAGGAACTCCTCGCCGCTGAACAGGACACGCTCAGGCGCTACGCCGAGATGGCGGCTGCGGCCCCCCACCCGGAAGAGGAAGACGGGACGGCGAGCCCCAAGGAGCACTTCGCCGGACTGGACAAGATCGACTCCAGTCGCTACGAGGGCGTCGGACGCCGCCGGATGCGGGTCGAGCAGCCCGTTCTGGTGGAGATCCTGCTCCGGAGGGCGGAGGACCTCGGTGTCGACGTACGGCGTGAGCACGAGGTCGTCGAGGTCCGTCAGGACTCCGGCGGAGTGGTCGTGACGGCCGAAACGCCGGGCGGCAGGCGCGCGGTGCGCGGACGGTACGCGGTCGGATGCGACGGCGGTGGCAGCGCCGTGCGCCGGCTCACCGGGTTCGCCTTCGTGGGCACTCCGGCCACGGTCACCGGGCGTCGCGGTGTGGTGGAACTGGCCGACCCGTCGGCGCTCACCCCGGGATTCGAGTACGGACCCGGCGGGGTGCTCGTCTACGGGCTGGGCGTCAACCGGGTCGCCACCCTCGAGTTCGACGGACCTCCCGAGGACCCCGACCGGCCGCTCACCACCACCGAGCTGCGGGAGAGCGTGCGAAGGGTCAGCGGCACCGACGTGCCCATCACCGCGATGACTGCGGGCGGGTACTTCACCGACCACGCTTACCAGGCGTCGGCGTACCGGATGGGCCGTGTGCTCCTCGCCGGGGACGCCGCCCACGTGCACGCGCCCTTCGGCGGCCAGGGCCTGAACGTGGGCATCGTCGACGCGGTCAACCTGGGCTGGAAGCTTGCCGCCGAGGTACTGGGCCACGCCCCGCCCGGGCTGCTGGACACCTACTCCGCCGAACGGCACCCCGTCGGCGCCCGGCTGTTGCACAACACCCGGGCGCAGACGGCGCTGATGCGTCCCGACCCGCACAGCGCGGCACTGCGCGAGCTGTTCTCCGACCTCATGGACCTGCCCGAGGTGGACCGGTTCCTCGGCCGGATGCTGGCCGGCTTCGACATCCGCTACGACCTGGGCGACACCGACCGCCTCGTCGGCACCCTGCTGCCGAACCTGCTGCCGGCGGTGCGGGGCGACGGACCGGAAGGCAGCGTGACCGAAGCGATGCAGGCGGCGCGCGGTCTGCTGATCGACTTGCGGGGCCGCGGCGAGATCGCGGAGACGGCCGCCGGCTGGGCCGGACGCGTCGACGTGGTGACCGCCTGCGGGGAGCGTGCCGACGGCATCGGCGACGTCGAGGCCCTGCTGCTGCGGCCCGACGGCTGCGTGGCCTGGGTGCTGCGCACCGGCAGTCGGTTCGACGCCGGCCGGCTGACCGCCGCGCTCGGGAAGTGGTTCGGGGCACCGCTCGACTCGTGAGGAAACCAGGCCACGGCCGCGCACCGAAGGAGACTGATGTGACGCACCCAGTAGCCGCCGGGACGAACAGCCTCCTGCTGTCGTCCGCCGAGGTGGCCGAGGTCGCGGCACGGTACGCCGCGGATGCCGAACGGGACCGGAGTCTGCCGAAGGAAGTGGTCGAGGCATTGCTCGCCGCCGGCTTCGCCCGCCACTTCGTCCCCATCCGGCACGGCGGCCCGGCAGGGCGGTTCGGCGACCTGATCGACGCGCTGCTGACGGTGGCCGAGGAGTGCACCTCCGCCGCGTGGTGCGGGATGATCTTCGCGACGTCGGCCAGGATGGCCGGATACCTCCCCGAGGAGGCCCAGCGGGAGATCTGGGACGGCGGTCCGGACGTGCCCATGGCCGCGGCCTTCGTTCCCTCCGGAGACGTTCGGCGGGACCCGGCGGGCTGGCGGCTGACCGGCGAGTGGCGTTTCCTCAGCGGCGTCGACCACGCCGACTGGGCCCTGCTGTGCGGGACGATGCCCGTGGACGGCCGGCCGGTGCGGCGGTTCTTCGCGGTGCCGCGGCGCGACTACCGGATCAAGGACGTCTGGTTCACCGTCGGAATGCGCGGCACCGGCAGCAACGCCGTGGTGCTGGACGACGTGCGTGTGCCGCGGCACCGGTCCTTCGACGACGGTGCACTGATGAACGGGCAGGGCGGCAACCCCGAGTCCCCGTGCCACGAGGTGCCCCTGCTCGCCGTGGCGGCGCCGCTCTTCGCGGCGCCTGCGGTGGGCGCGGCCCACGGAGCGCTGCGACGCTGGTCGCAGCCGGCCGGCGACCGGGGCGGCCACGGCCGGCCCGCCGCGCACGACCCGCGCTCGCGGGAGACACTGACCCGCTCGGCGGCGGAGGCCGACATCGCGCGGCTGCTGCTGGAGCGGGCCGGGCAGGCCGCGGACTTGGGCGCGGTGACGCACGGACTCGCCGTACGCAACGCCAGGGACGCGGCCGTGGCGGCCGAATTGGCCGTGTCGGTCGTGGACCGGCTGTTCCGGGCCGGTGGGACCGGGGCACAGACGGAGACGAATCCCCTGCAGCGCTCGTGGCGTGACGTCTTCGCCGTGGCGTCGCACGCGGCACTGCGCTTCGACCGCAACAGCGACCACTTCGCGCGCCACGTCTGGGGCGGGTGACCCGTGCACCCGGCCGCCGCCCTGCCGTCCCCGGCATCGCGTGAGACGCCAGGCGAAGGGGGCGGCGGAACGGCGGGGACGCGAGACGACGGGCGGCCGGACTGCGGGCGCGTGCGGCCCAACGGCGCGTCCCAAGGCTGCGCGCACCACGCCTGTCGCGCCGCCTGTGACCGGTCCGCCCCGCCCGCCCAGCGGGGCCGGAACCGGGGCTCGGACGGACGCATGCCGCGCGGTCGTCCGCCGCGGACCGCGAGTCCGGCCGCCCGTCGGTGCGCCCACGGTGCCGGAACGCGGCCGGCCCTCGGAGCCCGGGCAGTCGGCGACGCTGTCCGCGCTCCGGGGACCGGCCGCCGCGCACCGGACGGTCCGCACCTACCGCCCGGCCGTCGTCGGCGCCTCGTCGCGGGTGGGGGCCGTGGGGGCGTCCGGCAGCAGCACGACCTGGCCCGCGTAGTTCAGGCCCGCACCGAACCCGATCAGCAGGGCCGGTCCGCCGGCCGGCGCCTCGCCGTCGACCAGCAGCCGCTCCATGGCCAGCGGGATCGACGCCGCTGAGGTGTTGCCCGCCGTCACCACGTCCCGTGCCACGGCCACGTGCTCCGGGAGGGCCAGCCGGTCGGCCAGGACGTCGATCATCCGCGAGTTCGCCTGATGCGGTATGAAGGCGACCAGGTCGTCGGCCGAGACACTGGCATCCTTCAGGGCCCGCCTGCCGGCCTCCACCACGCGGTCGACCGCCCAACGGAACACCCGGCGCCCGTCCATCTTCATCATGGGCCGGTCCAGTGTCGGATCGTCCCGGAACGCGGCCCAGGACGTGTTCATCCGCAGGGCGTCGAGGAAGGCGCCGTCCGCGCCCCGCACTACGGGCCCGATGCCCGGGTCGGCGGAGGGACCGACCACGACCGCACCGGCGCCGTCGGCGAACATGAACGCCGTGTTCCGGTCGTGTGGATCGACCATGTCGGTCATGCGCTCGGCACCGATCACCAGGACGTGCCGTGCGTCCCCGGCGCGCACCATGTCGCTCGCCACCGCCAGCGCGTGGCAGAAACCGGCGCACGCCGCGGAGAGGTCGAAAGCGGCGGAGTTCACCGCTTGCAACTCGTGGGCGACCGCGACCGCCAGTGGCGGTGTCTGCACCAGATGGGACATGCTCGCCAGGACGACGCAGTCGAGTTGTTCGCCACCGATCCCCGCGTGCGTCAGGGCCCGGCGGCCCGCCGCCGCGGCCATCGCACGGAGCGTCTCGTCCTCCGCGGCGAACCGCCGGGTGCGGATTCCCGACCTGGTCTCGATCCATTCCTCCGACGAGTCGATCAGCGCACACACCTCCCGATTGGACACCACCCGCCGCGGGCGATAAGCGCCCACTCCGGTGATCCTGCTGTGCCCGGTCGGGTTGGAGCCGAGTCGGCCAGCGCCCACGAGTTCCTCCTCGGATTCTTGGCGGTCTCCTCCCGCCTTCCGGGCGCCAGCGTGGCGCCGCCGGCTCAAGCATCGTCAAAGGCTTCGGCGCCACGCCGTTCAGTGGTCCTTGAATCCTCCTTGAGGATCGGACAGCACTGTCTCAGGACGTCGGAGTGCGACAGCATCCTTTTCGGGAGCCCGTCATGAAGGAATTCTCTCTCGCCGACCTGCGGCAGACGGTCGCCGCTTGCGTCGGAACCGGAAACGCGGATGTCGTGGACAAGGCGTCGCTCGACGTCTCGTTCATGGATCTCGGTCTGGATTCGCTCGCCCTGTACGAGCTGGTCACCCGGATTCAGGACGACCTTTCCGTGTCCATCGTGGACGAGGAGATCGACGAATTGAAAACCCCGCGGCTTCTCCTCGGCCGCGTCAACGAACTGCTCGGGCACACGGCCGGTCGGAGGGCGGACGCGTGAGGCTGTCGGCCCGCACCGGGGCGCGGTGGGCGACCGGACACGGGACCGCGTCGGCCGGTGACACGCCGGCGCTTTGGCGCGGGTGAGGCCGGGCGGGCCGGAGCGCCGGCCGGTCGCGCTGCTCCTGCCGGGCCAGGGTGCGCAGCACCGCGGGATGGCGGTCGAACTGTACGGGCGGGAGGCGGTGTTCACCGCCGTCCTGGACGAGTTCTTCACGTACCTGGGCGATGAGGGCGCCGCGCTGCGCGACCAGTGGCTCGCCGATCCACCCGACCTCGTGATCGACGACGCCTCCCGCGCCCAGCCACTGCTGTTCGCCATCGGCTACGCGCTCGGTCGCAGCGTGGAGTGCCAGGGCATCCGCCTCACTGCGCTGCTCGGGCACAGTGTCGGGGAACTGGCGGCCGCCGCGCTGGCCGGGGTGTTCGGTCTGCGGGACGCGGCCCGGCTGATGCGGGAGCGGGCCGCTGCCACGGCCGACGTGCCCGCCGGCGGCATGCTCGCCGCGGCCGCGTCGGTCGAGGAACTGCGGCCCTATCTCGACCCCGGGGAGCGCCCGGACAGCGTCGTCGTGGGCGCCCGGAACGGGCCGCGGCAGACCGTGCTCGCCGGCTCCGAACCGCGGCTCACCTCCGTCGAGGAGAGGCTGCGCCGCCACGGCGTGCCCTGTCGGCGGGTCGCGGCGCGGCAGCCGTTCCACAGCCCTGCCATGGCGCACGCGGCCGAGCGGTTCGAGCGGGCCTTTGCCACGATCGAGCTGCGGCCGCCGAAGGTGCCCGTCTGGTCGACGCGCACCGGCGCGCGCGTGAGCCGTCAGGAGGCGACGGATCCGGCGTTCTGGGCCCGGCAGCTCGCCACACCGGTGCAGTTCTGGCCGGCCCTCGACGCCATGCTGAAAAGCCGTGATTTCCTCCTTGTCGAAACCGGGCCCGGACAAGGACTTTCGATGTTGGCCCGGCGCCACCACCGAGTACGTCAGGGCCATTGCGAGGTCGTCCCGCTGCTGCCGCCCCGAGCGGCTGGGGCATTGCATACCTACCGGGCCGCCGTCCGGCGCATGGAAAACACTCCTTGAGTGAGTTTTGAGCTTGACCGGCGAGGCTCGAATAGGTGGAGAACGCGAACACGTTCCTGCAAGTGAGAGGTGCAGATGACCCTGGAAGATCTACGGCGAATACTGGCCGAGTGCGCGGGAGAAGGCGACTTCCTCGACCCCCGGGTCGACATCGCCGATACCTCGTTCACTGATCTCGGCTACGACTCGCTGGCATTACTGGAAACCGCCGCGCGCATCGAGCAGGAATTCGGTGTCTCCTTGCCCGAGGACCTGATCGCCACGCTCGACACGCCTCGTTCGCTGCTGGCCGCGGTCCGTGAGGCGTCCGTCCAGACGATCTGATCGGGACGGTCCCGGCCCCCGGACGCACATCACGCCCGAAGACATCGTGAACCGCCATGGAACCAAAGGGAGAAGACGTGATCGTACACACGCTGATCTACCGCTTCCCGGACGACGTCGCCGAGGAGCAGCGCGCGGAGTTCTTCGACGCCATGCGCCAACTGGTGCTGAAGACGGGGCTGATTAAGGGCTTCGACCACAAGCCGCACCTGTGGCTGCCCGCCGACGACCGCGCCCGCGGTATGACGGCGGCCTCGATTGCCCAGTTCACCTGCGACGACCTGGACTCGCTCCAGAAGTTCTCCGAACTGCCGGAGGTGTACGACTTCGTCACCGACTGGAAGAGGCGGCTGCGGTTCGAGGCGGCCTACGCCAACCACGAGGCGCTGACGCCGTCGAGCGACCTCCCCTCCTGACCCGGCGACCGAGAGGACCAGCCATGTCCCATCACGCGGAACACACCGTGACCGTCGAGGCCCCCGTCGACCTGGTGTGGGGTGTTCTCGTCGATGTCGAGGGCTACTCCCGCATCTTTCCGCCGACCCGTGAGGTCCACCTGCTGGAGGAGTCGCCGACGCACCAGGTGGCCCGGCTGCACGTCGACGTCGGCGGCGAGGTCCAGTCGTGGGTGTCGCGCCGGGACATCGACCCGCAGCGCCACGTCATCGCCTACCGCCAGTTGGAGACCGCCCCGATCGTCGAGCGCATGGGCGGCGAGTGGCGGGCCTTCCCGCTCGACGCCGGCCGTACCCAGCTCGTGCTGACTCACGACTTCGCCGCACGGCAGCCGGTGGACGGCAAGGCCGCGGGCCGGTTTTCCCTCGAGGAGGCGGATGCCATGCTCCAGGCGGCAGTGGAGCGCAACAGCGTGGCGGACCTGAACGCCGTGAAGAGTGAGGCCGAGCGCCGTGCGGACCGGGCGGCGGCCGCGTGATGCGCCGCTTTCTGGACCTGAGCGTGGCCACCCGGTCGACACCGAGCGAGGCGACGCCGGTGACCGTGGAGCTCCTCGACCACCGTACCGGCGCCACGGTCCTGGGGCTGAGCCCGGAGGACTTCCCGGACAGCATGGCGATCTCCAACGAGACGGTCACCCTGACCACGCACACCGGAACGCACATGGACGCGCCGCTGCACTACGGACCCCTCAGCGGGGGAGCGCCGGCCAAGAGCATCGACCAGGTGCCCCTGGAGTGGTGCTACGGACCGGGTCTGCGGCTCGACGTGCGCCATGTGCCCGCGGGCCGGGAGATCACCGTCGACCAGCTGATCGGCGCCATCGACGCCGCCGGTCACGAACCCGCGCCCGGGGACGTCGTGCTGCTGTGGACCGGTGCCGACTCGCTGTGGGGGACGGCGGAGTACCTGACCTCCTATCCCGGGCTGAGCGGCAAGGCCACCGCCTACCTGGTGGAACGGGGCGTGCGGGTGATCGGCATCGACGCCTGGGGGCTGGACCGGCCGATGCGCGAGATGGTCGAGGAGTACCGGCGCACCGGCGACAGCTCGGTCCTGTGGCCCGCGCACGTCTACGGGCGCACCCGGGAGTACCTCCAGCTGGAGAAACTCGCCGGCCTCGGGACGCTGCCCGGCTCCACCGGGTTCACGGTGGCCTGCTTCCCGGTGTCCATCGCCGGCGCCGGCGCGGGCTGGACCCGTGTGGTCGCCATCGTGGAGGGTCCGGAGTGACCGCAACGACGGCGGCACGGCTCCTGGCGCTGGACGCGGCGGCGCAGGACCTGTTGTTCCGCGAGGCCAGGACGGCGAACACCTTCACGTCGGAGCCGGTGACCGACGAGCAGGTCAAGGCCATCTACGACCTGGTCAAGTACGCCCCGACGTCGATGAACCAGCAGCCGCTGCGGATCGTGCTGGTGCGGTCGGCCGAGGCGCGGCAGCGGCTGCTGCGGCACATGGCGGGCAGCAATGCCGCCAAGGTGAGCGCCGCTCCGCTGGTGGCGCTGCTCGCCGCGGACTACCGCTTCCACGAGCACCTGCCGCGTCTCTTCCCGCACCGGCCGCAGGCCCGCGAGCTGTACGCCGATCGCACGGTGCGCGAGGAGTCGGCACGCTTCAACGCCACGTTGCAGATCGCATACTTCATCCTCGGCGTGCGCGCCGCAGGGCTGGCTGCCGGCCCGATCGTGGGATTCGACGCCGAAGGGGTCGACCGGGAGTTCTTCGGGGCGCCGGAGCAGCGCACCGCCACGGTCCTCACGGTCGTCAACATGGGCAGGCCCGCCGAGAACGCCTGGTTCGCCAGGCTTCCGCGGCTGGAGTACCACGAGGTCGTCACCACGGTCTGACCTCCGCCTGGGCGACCTCGTGCACGGGTTTGCGCTGCGGCGGAGTGCTGCGGCGGAGTGAGGGACCATCTGACTTTCTGGCATGTCCATGTCTGATATAGGGGAGACTCGTCATGAACCGGCGTGTCGTGATCACGGGTATCGGGGTAATGGCGCCCGGTGGGGCAGGCACGAAGGAATTCGTGGACCTGCTGACTTCCGGCCGTACCGCCACCCGGCGCATTTCCTTCTTCGATCCGTCGCCGTTCCGTTCGCAGGTGGCCGCGGAGTGCGATTTCGACCCGGAGGCGGCCGGACTGACGCACCGCCAGAGCCGCCGCATGGACCGGGCGACACAGCTCGCCATCCTCTCCACCCGCGAGTGCCTGGCCGACAGCGGCCTGGTGTTCGAGGAGATGGACCCCGGCAGGATCGGCGTCAGCGTCGGCACCGCCGTCGGTGCCACCACCAGCCTGGAACGCGAGTACCTCGTGCTCTCGGACACCGGCCGGGAATGGCTGGTCGACCCCGACTACCTGTCACCGCACATGTTCGACTACTTCGTGCCCAGTTCGCTGTCGGCGGAGGTGGCGTGGGAGGTGGGCGCGGAAGGGCCGGCCACCATCGTGTCCTCGGGGTGCACCTCCGGCCTGGACTCGGTGGGACACGCCTACCAACTGGTCGCCGAGGGCAGCGCCGACGTGATGATCACCGGGGCCGCCGACGCGCCGATATCACCGATCGCGGTGTCCTGCTTCGACGCGATCAAGGCCACCACCCCGCGCAACGACGACCCCGAGCACGCCTCCCGCCCGTTCGATCGGACCCGTGACGGCTTCGTCCTCGCCGAGGGGTCGGCCATGCTCGTCCTGGAGGAGCGCGAGCACGCGCGGCGCCGCGGCGCCCGTGTCCACGCGGAGATCACCGGCTATGCCACGCGCTGCAACGCCTACCACATGACCGGGCTGAAGCCCGACGGGCGGGAGATGGCGGCGGCGATCACCGCGGCACTCGACGAGTCCCGCATCGACCCGACCGCCGTCGACTACGTCAACGCGCACGGCTCCGGGACCAAGCAGAACGACCGGCACGAGACCGCCGCGTTCAAACGCACGCTCGGCGCCCACGCCTACGAGACACCGGTGAGTTCCATCAAGTCCATGGTCGGGCACTCGCTGGGCGCGATCGGTTCCATCGAGATCGTGGCCTGCGCGCTGGCCATCCGGCACGGTTTCGTGCCGCCCACCGCCAACCTGCACGAACCGGATCCGGAGTGCGACCTGGACTACGTACCGCTCACCGCGAGGCAGCGGCGGGTGGACACCGTGCTCAGCGTCGGCAGCGGCTTCGGCGGATTCCAGAGCGCCATGGTTCTCCGGCGTGAGGGAGAGGCCCGATGAGGCCGCCCGCAGTCGTCACCGGGATCGGGGTGATGGCCCCCAACGGAGCAGGCGGCGACGCGTTCTGGAAGGCCACACTCGAGGGGCACAGCGGCATCACCACGCTGGACCGGTTCGACCCGTCACGGTATCCGGTGCGGCTCGCCGGCCAGATTCGCGGCTTCGAGGCCGAACGGCACCTGCCCGGGCGGCTGCTGCCGCAGACCGACCGGGTCACCAGACTGGCCCTGGTCGCCGCGGAGATGGCACTCGCCGATGCCGGAGTCGATCCCGGGCAGCTGCCGGAGTACGGGATGGGCGTCGTCACCTCCAACGCCACCGGCGGATTCGAGTTCACCCACACCGAGATCAACAAACTCTGGACCAAGGGCTCCCGATTCGTCAGCGTGTATGAGTCGTTCGCCTGGTTCTACGCGGTGAACACGGGGCAGATCTCCATTCGCCACGGCATGCGCGGGCCGGGCGCGGTGCTCGTCGCCGAGCAGGCGGGCGGCCTGGACGCGGTGGGCCACGCGCGCCGCACCTTGCGGCGGGGGACCGCGCTGTCGGTCACCGGCGGTGTCGAGTCGTCGTTCGATCCCTGGGGCTGGGTGTCGCACGTGGCCAGCGGCCGACTGAGCAGACAGGACGACCCGCGGCGGGCGTACCGGCCCTTCGACACGCGGGCGAGCGGATACGTGCCCGGCGAGGGCGGCGCCATCCTAGTCCTGGAGGACGCGGAGGAGGCGGACCGCAGGGCAGTGCCCCATGTCTACGGCGAGATCGCCGGTTACGCGGCGACCTTCGACCCGCGGCCCGGGTCGGGGAGGCCGCCGGGGCTGCGCCGGGCCGCCGAACTCGCGCTGGACGACGCCCGCGTGCGACCCGACGAGATCGACGTGGTCTTCGCGGACGCCGCGGGCGTCGCCGAACTGGACCGGATCGAAGCGGAGGCGATCACCGGCCTGTTCGGCCCGCACGCGGTCCCCGTCACCGCCCCGAAGACCCTGACCGGTCGCCTCTACTCCGGCGGAGGACCGCTGGACATCGCCGCGGCGCTCTACGCGATCCGGGACGGGGTCGTGCCGCCGACCTACCACGTGGCCGACGTCCCGCCGGACTACGGGATCGATCTGGTGCGCGAGACGCCGCGCCACCGGCGTGTCGACTCCGCCCTGGTGCTGGCGCGGGGGAAGGGCGGATTCAACTCCGCGGTGGTCGTGCGGCGCGCCGGGCGCTCCTCGGCATCCTGACCCCGCCGCCCTCGGTCGGAACCCGAAGCGGGACCCGGTTG
>NZ_BMWH01000016.1:78397-163690 GCF_014651135.1 Streptomyces echinoruber | reverse complement strand
GCGCGAATACGAGGACGACCTCGTCCTGTGCGTCAACAACTTCTCCCGCTTCGCCCAGCCCACCGAACTCGACCTGCGGGCCTACAGCGGGCGCCACCCCGTCGAACTGATCGGCGGCGTGCGCTTCCCGGCCATCGGTGAACTGCCCTACCTGCTGACCCTCGCGGGACACGGCTTCTACTGGTTCCGGCTCACCCGAGTCGCATCCCGGATCGGCCGGCGCGTCTGACCGCGGGGGCCGACGAAAGGAGGCGTGACCATGCCGAAGACCGCACCCCCCCTCCACCCGAGCAGCGCGGACCTCGCCGGGCCGCTGGCCTCGCTCGGGCCCCTGCTGCGCGCCTGGCTGCCGCGCCAGCGCTGGTTCGCCGGGAAGGACCGCGGTCCGGTCACCGACCTCAGGCTGCTGTCCCTGACGGAGCTGTTCCCTGGGTGCCTGCACCTGCTGGTGCACGCCGGTCACGCCGGCACCCCCACCGTGCACGCGGGGGTGCCCGCCCCCGCCGGCACTCCCCCGCCGGCCGACTGCTACCAGCTGCTGCTCGGGGTGCGCGAGCACCTCTCGCCGCGCCTGAACCGGGCGCTCATCGGCCGCGCCCAGGACGGCCCGCTGGCCGGCCTCGCCGTCTACGACGCGCTGCACGACCCGCGCTCCGCGCAACTGCTGCTGGAACGGCTGCGCCACCCGGGCACGGCGGGCCCCCTGCGGTTCGAGACGGACCCGGCCGCGGACGTCCCGGCGGGCCTGGTGCCGCGACTGCTGGACGCGGAGCAGTCCAACTCCTCACTGGTGTACGGCGACGCGTTCATCCTGAAGGTGTTCCGCCGCATCCAGCCCGGCGTCAACCCGGACCTGGAGGTGTCGCGGGCCCTGGCCGAGCAGGGCTGCACCCGCGTCCCCGCGCCCGTGGCGTGGTTCGGCACCCGGCGCCGCCCGGCGGCGACGCTGGGCCTGCTGCAGCCGTTCCTGCCCGACGCCTCCGACGGCTGGACGCTGGCGCTGCGCGCGCTGGCCACCGGCGACGACTTCACCGCGCAGGCGCACGCGCTGGGCCGGGCCACGGCCGAGGTGCACCTGGCGCTCGCCGAGGCCTTCCCCACCGCGGCGCACGCCGAGACCGCGCACACGGCGACGGCGATGGCCGAGCGGCTGGAGGCCGCCGCGCACAGCGTGCCGGCGCTGCGCCCGTTCGCCGCCGGTCTGCGCACCGCGTTCGCCGCCCTGGCCACCTGCGACGCCGGGCCGCCCGCCCAGCGCATCCACGGCGACCTGCACCTCGGCCAGGTGCTGCGGGCCGGACGCGAGTGGTTCGTCATCGACTTCGAGGGCGAGCCGTCCCGCCCGCTGGCCGAACGCCGCAGCGCCCAGTCCCCGGTGCGGGACATCGCGGGCATGCTGCGCTCCTTCGACTACGCCGCCCGCCAGCGCCGCCCGTGGCGCCCGGAGTGGGCGCGGCGCTGCCGGGAGGCGTACTGCGCGGGGTACGCGGCCCGGGCCGGCTGGGACCCGCGCAAGAAGCACGCGCTGCTGCGCGCCTATGAGACCGACAGGGCCGTGTACGAGGTGCTGTACGAGGCCCGGCACCGACCCGACTGGCTGCCCGTGCCGATGGCGGCGATCGAGCGCCTCGCCGTGAGAGGAGACTGACCCGTGGCCCTGTCCGACACCTCGCTCCCCGAGCCTCCCCATCCCGCCGCGCCCGGCGCCGCGCACTCCGGGGCCGCCCCGCCGCTGGACGCGGCCGACCGGGAGCGCCTGCTGGCGGGCGCCCACCACGACCCGCACGCCCTGCTCGGCGCCCACCCGGTCCGGGGCGGGATCGCGGTGCGGGCGCTGCGCCCGTTCGCCGACGCGGTGAGCGTCGTCGTGGACGGCGAGCGCACACCGCTGGTGTCGGAGGGCGACGGGCTCTTCTCCGCCGTACTGCCGTCGGCGCGGATCCCCGACTACACGCTGGTGGTGCGGTACGGGCAGGACGAGTACGAGACCCACGACCCGTACCGCTTCCTGCCCGCGATCGGCGAGCTGGACCTGCACCTGATCCGGGAGGGCCGGCACGAGCAGCTCTGGAAGGCGCTGGGCGCCGAGCCCATGACCCACCAGGGCGTGGCCGGCACCCGGTTCACGGTGTGGGCGCCCAACGCGCGCGGCGTGCGGGTGGCGGGCGACTTCTGCCACTGGGACGGCACGGCGTTCCCGATGCGGTCGATGGGCGCCTCGGGCGTGTGGGAGCTGTTCCTGCCGGGCATCGGCGAGGGCACCCGGTACAAGTTCGAGATCACCTCCCGCCACGGCCACCGCTTCCTCAAGGCCGACCCGATGGCACGGCAGGCGGAACGGCCGCCCGCGACCGCGTCGGTGGTGACCGTCTCCCGCCACGAGTGGGGCGACGGGGAGTGGATGGCGCGGCGCGGCGAGGTCCCGGTGCACGAGGCGCCGTTCTCCGTGTACGAGGTCCACCTGCCGTCCTGGCGGCCGGGTCTGACGTACCGTCAGCTCGCCGAGGAGCTGCCCGCCTACGTCCGGGACCTGGGCTTCACGCACGTGGAGCTGATGCCGGTCGCCGAGCACCCCTTCGGGCCCTCCTGGGGCTACCAGGTCACGTCGTACTACGCGCCCACCGCGCGGCTGGGCACGCCGGACGACTTCCGGTACTTCGTCGACTCCTGCCACCGCGCCGGAATCGGCGTGATCATGGACTGGGTGCCGGCGCACTTCCCGAAGGACGACTGGGCACTGGCCCGGTTCGACGGGGACCCGCTGTACGAGCCCGGCAACGACGGGCGCGCGGAGCACCCGGACTGGGGGACGTACGAGTTCGACTTCGCCCGCACCGAGGTGCGCAACTTCCTCGTCGCCAACGCCGTGTACTGGTGCGAGGAGTTCCACATCGACGGGCTGCGCGTGGACGCCGTCGCCTCCATGCTCTACCTGGACTACTCGCGCGAGGACGGCCAGTGGGAGCCCAACGCGCACGGCGGCCGGGAGGATCTGGCGGCGGTGGCGTTCCTGCAGGAGATGAACGCGACCGTGTACCGGCGCTGCCCCGGCGTGGTGACCATCGCGGAGGAGTCCACGGCGTGGGACGGGGTGACCCGGCCGACGGACCGCGGCGGGCTGGGGTTCGGGCTGAAGTGGAACATGGGCTGGATGCACGACTCGCTGCAGTACATGAGCCACGAGCCCATCCACCGCAAGTACCACCACCACGAGATGACCTTCTCGATGGTGTACGCCTACAGCGAGAACTACGTGCTGCCCATCTCCCACGACGAGGTCGTGCACGGCAAGGGCTCGCTGGTGTCGAAGATGCCCGGCGACTGGTGGCAGCGCCGCGCCAACCTGCGCGCCTACCTCGGCTTCATGTGGGCACACCCCGGCAAGCAGCTGCTGTTCATGGGGCAGGAGTTCGCGCAGGGCGCGGAGTGGTCGGAGAGACACGGGCCGGAGTGGTGGCTGCTGGAGGACGACTACCACTCGGCGGGCGACCACCGGGGCGTGCGCGACCTGGTGCGCGACCTCAACACCGTCTACCGGGCCACGCCCGCGCTGTGGCAGCGCGACACCGGCCCCGAGGGCTTCCGGTGGGTGGCGGTGGACGCCGCCGACGACAACGTCCTCGCCTTCCTGCGCTTCGACGCCGAGGGCCGCCCGCTGCTGGCGGTGTCGAACTTCTCCCCCGTCGTCCGGCACGACCACCCGCTGTGGGTGCCCGAGGAGGTGCCCGGCTGGACCGAGGTCCTCAACACCGACGCGGCCCGCTACGGCGGCAGCGACGTGATCAACCCCGCCCCGGTGAAGCCGGAGGACGGGCATGTGCGGATCACGCTGCCGCCGCTGGCCACCGTCTGGCTGACGCCGGCCGTGTGAGGACGCCGGCCGCCCGGCCGGCGCGGACGTCCCGGAGCCACCAGGTGTCCGAACGCCTCCGAGGGGGCAACCGGGGTCGTACGACCTCGGCGATGCCCCGCGCGGCGGGCATCCGGACAGAAAGGCGGCACCCCGTGCGCACCGTCGGAGTGGAGGAGGAGCTTCTCCTGGTGGACCCCGAGAGCGGCGAACCCAAGGCGTTGTCCGCCGCGGTGCTCGCCCACGCCTCTCTGGAGGACCCGGAGCAGGACGTCTTCGAAAAGGAGCTCTACCGCCAGATGGTGGAGTTCGCCACGCATCCGCAGGCGGACATGGCGGCGCTCGGCGCGGAGATCGCGCGCTGCCGCAAGGAGGCGGCCCGGCACGCCGGGGACATCGGCTGCGCGGTGGCGGCCCTGGCCTCCTCCCCGCTGCCGGTGAGCCCCTCGGTCGCGATGAACCGGCGCTACCAGTGGATGGAGCAGCAGTACGGCATCGCCACCCGGGAGCAGATGGTGCTCGGCTGCCACGTGCACGTGGCCGTGGAGTCCGACGAGGAGGGCGTCGCCGTCGTCGACCGCATCCGGCCGTGGCTGCCGGTGCTCACCGCGATCAGCGCCAACTCGCCCTTCTGGCAGGGCCGTGACTCCGGCTACGCCAGCTACCGCAGCCGGGTCTGGGGCCGCTGGCCCTCGGCCGGGCCGACGGAGCTGTTCGGCTCGCCGGAGCGCTACCACCGGCGCGTGGCGGACATGGTGGCCACCGGCGTCATCCTCGACGAGGCCATGGTGTACTTCGACGCGCGCCTGTCCCCGCGCTACCCCACGGTGGAGCTCCGCGTCGCCGACGTGTGCCTGAACGCCGACACCGCCGTGCTCGTCGCGACGCTGGCCCGCGGCCTGGTGGAGACCGCCGCCCGGGAGTGGCGCGCGGGCGCCGAGCCGGCCGACCACAGCGTCAGCCTGCTGCGGCTGGCCGCCTGGCAGGCCGCCCGCTGCGGGATCACCGGGGAGCTGCTGCACCCGACGACCATGCGGCGCATGCCGGCCGACCGGGTGCTGCACGGCCTGCTGGACCACGTGGCGGACGCGCTCGCCGACCACGGCGACCTGGAGCACGCCCGCGAGGCGATGGCCGCGCTGCTGCGGGACGGCAACGGCGCCCGGGTGCAGCGGGAGCTGCTGGAGGAGACCGGCAGCCTGCGGGACGTCGTCGCGGAGTGCGTGCGCCGCACCCAGCGGTGACGCCCGGCGGTGACGCCCGGCGGTGACGCCCGGCGGTGACGTCCAGCGGTGACGTCCAGCGGTGACACCCGGCGGTGACGTCCGGCGCCGGTCCGGCCCCGCTCACGGCAGGCGCCGGGCCGGCCGCTCACAGCAGCAGGACGAGGGCGTACACCAGGAAGAAGGCCGCGACCACCGCCACCAGGAGCAGGATCAGCGTCAGCGGCGCCTTCGCCCAGCCCTTGGGCGGATTGTGCGTCTCACGGGGCCCCGCCTCGGGCATGCTGCTCTCCGCGGGCGGGGTCTCGCCGGGCGGGACGCCCCCGCCGGGTTCCAGTCCGGTGCTGCGTTCGGGTTCGGGATCGGGATTCACGTGCTGCGTCATACCGGCCGGGTCCCCCGAACCGGCCGAGATCATCAGGGGACGGGCGAGTTCGCCGTTCCGGTCACCGACCGCCTGCACCTGGGCTACATTCGAGCACCGTCGACGACGGTACTCACCGGCGGCGTCACAGCCCGTACACACCAGGAGCCAGCGCATGCGCGACTTCGCCCTCGCTCCACCAGCCGCCCCGCCCCTGACGGGCGGGCTCGCCGACAGCGTCTTCGGCAACGCCGAGACGCACCCCGGCCTGCCGGTGGTCGCCCGGCGCCCCGATCCCGGCTCCCCGGTGTGGGAGCCGGTGACCGCGGCGCAGCTGCGCGACGAGGTGGCCGGCGCGGCCAAGGGGTTCGTGGCGGCCGGGATCGCGCCCGGCCACCGCGTGGCGATCATGGCGCGCACCCGGTACGAGTGGACGGTCCTCAGCCACGCGCTGTGGGCGGTGGGCGCGGAGGTGGTGCCGGTGCACCCGGCGTCCTCCCGCGACCAGGTGGAGTGGATCCTGCGCGACGCCGGCTGCGTGGGCGTGGTCGTCGAGGACGAGCAGGGCATCATGACCGTCGGCTCGGTGTGCGCGGCACTGCCGCTGCTGCGGCACGTGTGGCAGATCGACGACGGGGCGCTGCAGCGGCTGATGGACCAGGGCACGGCCGTGTCGCCGGCCACGGTGGACTCGCTGCGCCGGATCGTCGGCCCGGACGCGACGGCGGTGATCGCCTACACCTCCGGCACCTCGGGCCGCCCGCTGGGCTGCGCGCTCAGCCACCGCGCCCTGGCCGCGCCGTGCGACGTGCTGCTGGCGGGCTGGGGGCACACCGCCGCACCGCCGGGAGAGCAGCCGTCGGTGCTGGCCTTCCTGCCGTTCTCCCACGTCTACGGCCTGATGATCCAGGGCCTGTGCATCCGCGGCCGGTTCCTGCTGGGCCACGAGCCGGACATGAGCGAGGCGGCGCTGGCGTCGGCGCTGCGCAGCTTTAAACCTACGTACCTCTACGCCGTCCCGTCCGTCTACGAGAAGATCTACAAGACGTTCCTGCGCACCTCCCAGCAGGCGGGCCGCGGCACGCTGTTCGAGAAGGCGGCCCAGGTGGCGCGGGACTTCGCCGCGGCCGAGGAGCGGCGCCGGCTGGGCCGGGGCCCGGGGCCGGGCCTGGACCTGCGGCTGCAGCACGCCCTGTACGAGCGGACGGTCTACCGCCGGCTGCGCGCGGTGCTCGGCGGCCGTGTCGTGCGCGGCACGTCCGGCGGCTCCCCCCTCAACCGCGACCTCGCCCTGTTCTACGAGGGCATCGGCGTGTTCGTCCACGACGGCTACGGGCTGACCGAGACCGCCGGCGGCATCACCATGCAGCCGCTGGGCCGGGAGAAGTCCGGCACCGTCGGCAAGGCCCTGCCGGGCACCGAGATCCGGGTGGCCGACGACGGGGAGATCCTGGTGCGCGGCCCGTCCGTGTTCCAGGG
This sequence comes from Streptomyces echinoruber, assembly GCF_014651135.1. Taxonomy (GTDB): domain Bacteria; phylum Actinomycetota; class Actinomycetes; order Streptomycetales; family Streptomycetaceae; genus Streptomyces; species Streptomyces echinoruber. The sequence goes on along the minus strand of NZ_BMWH01000016.1, from coordinate 156,774 downwards.
CTACGTGGGCGACGAGGCCGCCACCCGGGCCGCGCTGCGTGGGGGCTGGCTGGCCACCGGCGACCTCGGGCGGCTGGACACCGAGGGCTACCTGACGATCACCGGGCGCAAGAAGGACGTCATCATCACCAGCGGCGGCACGAGCGTGGCGCCCGCCCCGCTGGAGCAGCGGCTGCGCATGCACCCGCTGGTCCACCAGGCCGTGGTGGTGGGCGACAACCGGCCGTGCGTCGGGGCACTGATCACCCTGGACCCGCAGTTCGTGGCGCACTGGCGGGCGGCGCTGGCGCTGCCGGGGGACGCGCCGGGCCGGGAGGCCCGGGAGGAGAACGCGCTGCGGGAGGAGATCGCGCGGGCCGTGGCGGCCGCCAACAGCACCGTGTCCCGGGCGGAGTCCATCCGCGTCTTCCGGATCCTGCCGGAGCCGTTCGACGTCGCCAGCGGCCTGCTGACACCGTCGATGAAGCTGCGCCGGGACGCCATCGTGGAGCGCTACGCCGCCGAGATCGACGCGATGTACCGGGCGCGCGGCCGCGTTCCGCGCCGCCCGGTGCCGGACGACGCCGCCTGGGACGACTCCGACGACGTCTTCCGGTGAACCCGGCCGCTGCGGCCCTGTCGCCGGGTTCCTCCGGCGACAGGGCCGCAGCACCGTGCGGGGCCGGCCGATTCCCCGTCCGTTGCGGCGAGTTGGGGGCATCCGGGTGCTTCGCGCAGGCGTGATCTCGCGGACTTCGGGAAACCAGTTGCCGCATGGTCGAGAAACGTCGAACTCTGCTTTCCCGTACGCCGCGTACGCCGTATGTGCCGCGTACGCCGTATGTGCCGCATATGCCGCGCGTACCGCGTATGCCGCGCACGCCGTACTCGTCGCGCACGCCCGGATCGGGGAGGTGACCGGTGCTCTTCCTGGTGGCCGCACTCCTTCTGCTGGCCGTGGTGCTCGGCTCGGCCGCCTATCTGCCATGGCCGGTGACCCTGGTCCTCGCCGCCGCCGTGGTGGTGTGGCTGGCGGTGTTCACCGCGCGTGAGCGGCGCCGACGCGGTCGAGCGGGGAGGGCGTGAGCGATGCGACTGACGGCACCCCCGCGGGAGCGCACCGGACGACGGGACACCGAGGGCATGGCCGTGGCCTCCTTCGTACTCGGACTGGTCGGCCTGGTGGTGCTGAACCTCGTGCTGGGCCCGGTGGCGATCGCGCTGGCCCTCACCGCGCTGCGCCGCGGCACGCCCCGCCGCTTCCGGGCCGTGCTGGGCCTCGTGCTCGGCGTGGCGGACCTGGTCGTCCTGGCGGCGCTGCTGGCGGTGCACGGCGGGACGGCCTGGACCGCCTTCGGCTGAGCCCGGGACATGGAGCCCGGGACGTGAGAAACCTGTGCGGAGTCCAAAACGCACGCGCCGACGGGTGTTTCCACCGGCCGCCACGCGGAACCCTTCACCATCGGTGGCGCGTCCCTCGGTGAGCGACCCGGCGGGAGGCGTCCCTCCGGGTCCGGAAGCGTAGGCTGTGCGCCCTCGGGAACTAAACCCTGAGGACACCGCAGACCGACCAGAGGGAACGCGCAAGGGAAAGAAAGGACAACGCCCAGCTGACGCCGGGCCGGGGAAGGCGACATGGCAGCCGAACCGCGTTGGGACGACACCCTGACTTCCGAGGAGATTCCGAGCCGCACCGCCCGTTTCGCGGGTGCTCTGCACAACGTGACGGACGCGCGCCTCGCCGCGGAGGACTTCCTCCGTGACCTCGCGCGCTCCTCACCTCCGGCGGCTCCGGAGCACTGGGACGACATTCTGCTGGTGGTCACCGAGCTGGCCGCCAACGCGGTGCAGTACGCGCCCGGACCGTTCGAGCTGCGGCTGCGCCGTACCTTCGACGGCGTGCACGTCACGCTGCGCGACACCAGCACCACGCCGCCGGCCCCGCGGCCGTTCCACCCCAGCCGGGGTGGCGGCGGCATCGGCTGGCACCTGATCCACACGCTGTGCGACCAGGTCAGCGTGGTCACCCACGAGCAAGGCAAGGACATACACGTCTTCCTGCCCTGGTGAACTCCCCGCCCCGATGAACCCGGCGCGCCGCGCCGGCCCCGGCCGCCCCCTTCCGTCGGTTTCTGCGCCGGCGCCCGGCCGCGCCTGCCGCCGGCCGGGCGCCCTCAGGCCGCGCCGAGCGCCACCGTCGTCGTGACCCGGGTGACGGCGGGCCGCCTCGGCACCGAACCGAACCCGAAGCGCACGGGCGGTTCGACCGGCGCCGGCCCACCCAGATCGGTGCCCTCGAAGGCCGCCGACACCGAGCGGATCGACCGCAGGTCCCGGGCGCCGTACCACTCGCGGCGGCCCGCGCCGGCGCTGCCGCGGGTGCGCACACCGGGCAGCAGCAGGCGGGCGGGCCGGTCCGTCAGCGCGCTCCACGCCGGACGGCGGGCGAGCGCACCGGGAACGGCGCGCAGCAGCCAGCCCAGCAGGCGGCGCCGGCCGGTGGTGAAGCGCAGCTCCAGGGGGCCCGCGGCGACGGTCCAGGTGTCGCCGGTGATCCGCACGTCGACCGGGACCAGGCGCACCACGTCGAACACGTAGGTGCCGCTGACGAAGTCCGCCGTCTCCCGCGTGGGCGCCAGCAGCAGCCGCTCCCCGCCGGCCCGCTCGATCATCACGTCGCTGAACGGCCCGAACGGGGACCGCTGCCAGTGCCCGAGCACGATGCGCGTCCCGGAGGAGGTGCCCGTACCGGCGATCCAGCCTTCGAAGCGCAACCGCCCGGCGCGGCGGGCGGCCGCGCCGGGCGGCCCGCTCATCCGCTCGCCCTTCTCGCCCGCCTCATCCGCTTCACCGGGCGGCCCGCTCATCCGCTCGCCCTTCTCGCCCGCCTCATCCGCTTCATCCGCCCTCCACCGCCCGGCGGGCCCGGCCGCAGGGCCTGGGGAGTCCCAGCCGTACGTGCCGGACTCCTTCCGAGAAGTGCGCCACGGGTTCGCCGAGCGGGGCGGGCAGGCCCGCCGCGGCGGTCAGCGTCTCCTCCAGCACCTCGACGGCGGCGCCGGCCGGCGGCCACGGCTCGTGGTCGACGGGCGTCTCCCAGAGCATCCCGAGCCGGCGCGTGTACGCCCGCCGGCGCGAGACGAGCCACACGTCGCGCTCCGCCGGCTCGATCGGGTCGCCGCGGCGGACGACCAGGCGGTAGGAGGCGTCACCGCTCCCCCTCGCGCCGGCGTACGAGACGGTGTCCCCGTCCGTGGAGACGCCGAGGGTGCCCGGGTGGTACGGCGCGCCGATGACGCGGGCCGCCGGCATCGGCAGGAAGGCGACCTCGATGGACAGGAACCAGAGCCCGTCGCGCCCGTCACGGTGCCGGACGTAGGTCCGCAGGTTGGTCTCCGCGAACGTCGGGAGGCCGGGCAGCGCGGCGGGGACGCCGGGCGGGCGCACGTCCGCCATGACGAAGGGCGTGAGCCCCACCCAGACGGTTCCCCCGTACTCGTCCACGGCCAGTTCCGCGGGCAGCAGGGCCCGCACCGCCTCCGGCGGGAAGGGCCAGTGGACGAACGTCTGCGTCACCCAGCCGGTCCGCACCGCGGGCAGCCGCACCCGCTGCTCCGCGCCGTACGCCGCCACGGGTGGCGGGTCCCCGCGCGCGACCGGCGAAAACGCGCGGGGTGGGAAGACGGCGCCGCCCGGTCTCGCCCGCCGCCCGGGCACGGGGCGGTGGGCGGGGCCGGGCGGGTCAGGCCGTCGTCGCCTCGTGCGGCGGCAGATGGTGGTAGTAGTCGCCCACGCTGGTCAGGTAGGCGGGGTCCATGGTCTCGCTGTCGATCCGGAAGCGGGGCGCCGCCTTCACCTCGCCCCTGGTGCAGGACACCGTGATCCTCTGCGCCTCGTGGTCTATGCCGGTCACCACGCCGGCCGGCACCAGGACGCTCCGCCCGAAGACCCACACCCCCGTGTCGACCACCAGGTGCCGCATCCCGAAGTGGTCGGCCTGCCGGTCGACGTGCCCCATGGTCCCGTCGGCGGCGACGACGGTGTACCCCGTCAGGTCCCGCTCCGCGGCAGCCGCGACCTGCGGTGCGTACGACCAGATTCTGTCGATGGCCACGCTCCTCCTTACCTCCCCGGGTCTGTCCCCGATCGCGACGGTCATCGGCCGCGGCGGCACGGTGGGCGTCCGCCCGGCTCCACAGCAGCAACTACCCTGCCGCGGCAGCCGCATTCGGGAGCGGGCGCGCGTTCCGGACACACCGGGGCAGGCCCGTCGGACCCCGGTCGCCGCCCCGCCACCGGACGGGGTCCGACGGGCCCGGGCTACCGGGAGGCGGTGAGGTACTCCAGCGTGCCCGTCATCTCCAGCAGGCGGTCCATGACCGCGGGGCGCGCGTCGAGGCGGAGGGCGACGCCCGCCTCGTCGGCGCGGCGCCGGACCAGCAGCAGCGCGGACAGGCCAAAGGAGTCGATGTCGCGCAGGCCGGAGAAGTCCAGCCGCAGCTCGGTCACGGGGTGCCGGGCGGCCCGGCCGCGCAGGAGCAGCGCCGTGACCGTGCGGACGAGCTGGTCGTGGGTGCCGTAGGCGAGGGCGCCGGTGACGCGTACGACGGCGGACGCGGTACCGGTGTCGACGGTGAGGCGGAACGGCGGCGGCTGCAACGTGGTCATCGCGGTGTCCCGGGGCCGGGGTCCTTCGGACGCCAGTGTGCGGGCCGGGGGCGCCGCACGCCAAGGCGAGAACCGGCGGATGCGGGAACCGCGTACGCCCGCGCACGGGGCAGAGCCGGCCAGGCACCTGCGCGACTGGCTCGGCGGGACCGCGTACGCCCGCGCGCGGGGTGCAGCGGGGTGCACAGGGCCGCGCACGGACCGCGGAAGGCCGTGCGCAACCCCTCCGGATACCCTGGGTCGTGTCTTCTCATACGCAGTTCGCACCGCGCGGATGCGCGGCGGCCGCACGGTGGAGGGACGCTTTGTCCGCGGCGTGGTGCGTGGGTTAGCCTGCGGCGTATTTTCTCATCGCGCAGGTCCGTGAACTGCAAAGATGCGAGCACGACAAGCCGAGGTCAGGCAGCGGCCCGGCGGAGTTTCGAGTCTTCGCCGTCCATGTCGCGAGGACTCCTGGGGAGCGGGACGAGGGTACGCATGACCAGCGACACGAGCGAGGTCGCCGACGCGGTGCCGGGCAACCAGGAGCTCAGGCAGCTCCTGGCCGGCCTGACGGCCGTGCGGGACGGCGACTTCGGCACACGGCTGCCAGAGGACGCGGACGGCCTCATGGGCGACATCGCCACCGTGTTCAACGGCATGGTCGACCAGCTGTCGGTCTTCACCTCCGAGGTCACGCGCGTGGCGCGCGAGGTGGGCACGGAGGGCACGCTGGGCGGCCAGGCGGTGGTACCGGGGGTGTCGGGCACCTGGGCCGACCTGACCGACTCGGTCAACGCGATGGCCGGCAACCTCACCACACAGGTGCGGGACATCGCGCAGGTGGCGACGGCGGTGGCCAAGGGCGACCTCTCCCAGAAGATCGACGTGCCCGCGCGGGGCGAGATCCTGCAGCTGAAGGAGACCGTCAACACGATGGTCGACCAGCTCTCCGCCTTCGCCGACGAGGTCACCCGCGTCGCCCGCGAAGTCGGCAGCGAGGGCCGCCTGGGGGGTCAGGCGCAGGTGCCCGGCGTGGCCGGCGTGTGGCGGGATCTGACCGACTCGGTGAACCTGATGGCGGGCAACCTGACCGCGCAGGTCCGCAACGTCGCCCAGGTGACGACGGCGGTGGCCAAGGGCGACCTCTCTCAGAAGATCACCGTCGACGCGCGCGGCGAGATCCTCGAGCTGAAGAACACCATCAACACGATGGTCGACCAGCTCTCCGCCTTCGCCGACGAGGTCACCCGCGTCGCCCGCGAAGTCGGCACCGAGGGCCGCCTCGGCGGCCAGGCGGACGTCAAGGGCGTCAAGGGCACCTGGCGGGACCTGACCGACTCGGTGAACTTCATGGCGGGCAACCTGACCAGCCAGGTCCGCAACGTCGCCCAGGTGGCGACCGCGGTGGCCAAGGGCGACCTCTCCCAGAAGATCACCGTCGACGCCCGCGGCGAGATCCTCGAACTGAAGAACACCATCAACACGATGGTCGACCAGCTCTCCGCCTTCGCCGACGAGGTCACCCGCGTCGCCCGCGAAGTCGGCACCGAGGGCCGCCTCGGCGGCCAGGCCCACGTGCGCGGGGTGTCCGGCACCTGGAAGGACCTCACCGACAACGTCAACGTGATGGCGTCGAACCTGACCAGTCAGGTGCGCTCCATCGCCCAGGTCGCCACCGCGGTGGCGCGCGGCGACCTGTCGCAGAAGATCACCGTCGAGGCCAAGGGCGAGGTCGCGGCGCTCGCCGACGTGATCAACACGATGGTGGACACGCTGTCCGCGTTCGCCGACGAGGTCACCCGCGTCGCCCGCGAAGTCGGCACCGAAGGCCGCCTCGGCGGCCAGGCGCACGTGCCGAACGTGGCCGGCACCTGGAAGGACCTCACCGACAACGTCAACTCGATGGCCAACAACCTCACCGGCCAGGTCCGCAACATCGCGCTGGTGACGACGGCGGTGGCCAAGGGCGACCTGTCGAAGAAGATCGACGTCGACGCGCGCGGCGAGATCCTGGAGCTGAAGACGACCATCAACACGATGGTCGACCAGCTCTCCGCCTTCGCCGACGAGGTCACCCGCGTCGCCCGCGAAGTCGGCACCGAGGGCCGCCTGGGCGGCCAGGCCGAGGTGGAGGGCGTCTCCGGCACCTGGAAGCGGCTGACGGAGAACGTCAACGAGCTCGCCGGGAACCTCACCCGGCAGGTGCGCGCCATCGCCGAGGTCGCCAGCGCCGTCGCCGAGGGCGACCTGACCCGGTCGATCACCGTGGAGGCATCCGGCGAGGTCGCCGAGCTCAAGGACAACATCAACTCCATGGTGGAGTCCCTGCGCGAGACCACGCGGGCCAACCAGGAGCAGGACTGGCTCAAGACCAACCTGGCGCGGATCTCCAGCCTGATGCAGGGCCACCGCGACCTGCCGGTCGTCGCCGAGCTGATCATGGACGAGCTGACCCCGCTGGTCTCCGCCCAGTACGGCGCGTTCTACCTCGCCGAGGACGGCGACGACGGGCCCGAGCTGCGCCTGGTCGGCTCCTACGGCTACCCCGACGACGACACCCGGCCCACCCGCATCCCCTTCGGCCGCTCGCTGGTCGGGCAGGCCGCGCGCAGCCGCCGCACCATCACGGTGGAGCAGCTGCCGCCGGACTACGTCACCATCTCCTCCGGGCTCGGCCGGGCGGTGCCCGGTTCGCTGCTGCTGCTGCCGATCCTCTTCGAGGACCAGGTCCTCGGCGTGATCGAACTGGCCTCGGTCACCCCGTTCACGCCGATTCACCGGGACTTCCTGGAGCAGCTGAAGGAGACCATCGGCGTCAACGTCAACACCATCGTCGCCAACGCCCGCACCGACGAGCTGCTCGGCGAGTCACAGCGGCTGACGGCCGAACTGCAGGCCCGCAGCGCCGAGTTGCAGGCGCAGCAGGAGGAACTGCAGCGCTCCAACGCCGAGCTGGAGGAGAAGGCGACGCTGCTGGCGGCGCAGAACCGGGACATCGAGGCGAAGAACCTGCAGATCGAGCAGGCGCGGCAGGAACTGGAGGCGCGCGCCCAACAGTTGGCGCTGGCCTCGAAGTACAAGTCGGAGTTCCTGGCCAACATGAGCCACGAGCTGCGCACCCCGCTCAACAGCCTGCTCATCCTCGCCCAGCTGCTGGCGCAGAACCCCTCCCGCAACCTCACCCCCAAGCAGGTCGAGTACGCGCAGATCATCCACTCGGCCGGCTCGGACCTGCTGCAGCTCATCAACGACATCCTCGACCTGTCGAAGGTCGAGGCGGGCAAGATGGACGTCTCGCCGGAGCGGGTGCCGCTCAAGCAGCTCATCGACTACGTCGAGGCCACCTTCCGGCCGATGACGACGCAGAAGGGCCTGGACTTCACCGTCACCACGGTCGCCGGCGCGCCCGCCGACCTGCTCACCGACGACTCGCGGCTGCGGCAGATCCTGCGCAACCTGCTGTCCAACGCGGTGAAGTTCACCGAGCAGGGCGGCGTCGAGCTGCGCATCGAGCCCGCCGCGGACGAGGAGGTGCCGCAGGGCGTGGTGCGCGGCGGCGCGGTGGTGGCGTTCCGGGTGAAGGACACCGGCATCGGCATCCCCGAGCAGCACCTGGAGACGATCTTCGGGGCCTTCCAGCAGGCCGACGGCACCACCAGCCGCAAGTACGGCGGCACCGGCCTCGGCCTGTCCATCACCCGGGAGATCGCCCACCTGCTGGGCGGCGCCGTCACCGTGGACTCGACACCGGGTGTGGGCAGCACCTTCACGCTGTACCTGCCGGTGGCCCGGCCCGACTTCGCCGAGATGATCGGCGGGGGCCGCGTCCTGGAGCGGCGCGGCGCGGAGCCGGCCGAGCCGTCGTCGGCTCCGCCGCAGGCCGCCGGGGAGGCCGCGCAGGGCGAACGGGACGAGCGGGACGAGCAGCGGCCCGCCTCCGGGCCGGGCGGGCAGCGCCCGCGCCGCCTGCTCGTGGTGGAGGAGCGCCCTCGCGGCCTGCTGACGCTGGTCGCGGAGAGCGTGGTGGCGGACCTGGCCCGGCACGTCCGTGACGACACGCCGCAGCCGGAGGTCGACGTCATCACCGCCGTCGGGGCCCAGGAGGCGGCCGGCGCCCTGGCGGCCGAGCCGTGCCACTGCGTGGTCGTCGACCTCGACATGGCGGACGGCGAGGCCACCCGGTTCCTGCGGGCGCTGCAGGGCGACTCCGCCTCGGCGGGGGTGCCGGTGCTGGTGCACAGCGGGCACCGGCCGGACACGGCGCGGGAGGAGGTGCTCGACTCCGGCGCCGGGGCGGCGGTGGAGTTCCTCTCCAGCCTGGATGAGCTGCGCGAGCGCATCGCCCTGCACCTGGCGGCCGAGGAACCCGGCGAGGTGCTGTCCCTGGTGCGCACCGACGACACCCAGCGTCCGGTGCCGCAGCCGGTGGACGAGTCCCTGGCCGGCCGCACCGTGCTGGTCGTGGACGACGACGCGCGCAACCTCTTCGCGCTCAGCGGCATCCTGGAACTGCACGGCTTCCGGGTGCTGCACGCGGAGAACGGCCGCAAGGGCATCGACACGCTGCTGGAGAACCCGGACGTCGCCCTGGTGCTGATGGACGTGATGATGCCGGAGATGGACGGGTACACGGCCACGGCGGAGATCCGCCGGATGCCGCAGTACGCCGACCTGCCGATCATCGCCGTCACCGCCAAGGCGATGCCGGGCGACCGGGAGAAGTCGCTGGCGTCGGGAGCCAGCGACTACGTCACCAAGCCCGTGGACACCCACGACCTCATCTCCTGCGTCCGGCGCTGGCTGTCCGCGTGAGCGCGCCGGCGCCCGTCCCGCACGCCCGCGGGACGGGCCACGCCCCGCACCGCCCACCCGGCGCCACCGGGCCGTCCAGCCGAGGAGCCTTCGCATCGTGAGCACATCCGAGCAGCCGCCCGACACGGCCGGTCCCGAGCCGCACCCGGGGACCGCCACTCCCCCGGCGGCCGCCACTCCCCCGGCCGCCGCCCCCGCGGCCGGCCCGCCGTCCCCGAGGACCGGCGACGCCGGTCCCCCCGCCGCGCACCCGGCCGCCCCGGCCGTACCTCCCACCGCGCACCCGGCCGCCCCGGCCGTACCGGCCGCCGGGGCGGCGGCCGGCGCGTCCACGTCGCCCGTGGGCAGACTGGCCGCGACGGTGGAACGGCTGCGGCGCGAGGTGCGCGCGGCGCACGCGGAGGCCGAGGGGCGCGCGCTGATCGAGCTCGCCAAGGGCATCCTGGTCGAGCGGCTGGGCTGCGGCCCGGCGCAGGCGGCGCGGCAGCTCACGGAGCTGGCCGAGCAGGCCAGGACGACCCCGCTGGAGTTCGCGGTCGACGTCATCAACCAGGCCGCGCGGGACCGCATGTCGGAGGTGACGGACGCCTTCCTCGCGGCCACCGCGGCGGCCGGCGCCCGGCGGGGCGGCCCGGCCGACGGCGGCTCCGCCGCGGTACGGCTGCGCGCGGCCGAGAGCGGCGCGCTGGCCGCGCCCGACACGCAGGCCGTCGCCGACTCGCTGCTGCAGCACGCGCTGCGGCCGCTCGGCGCGGTGGCCGTGGCCATCTGGTCCGCCGGCTCCGACGGGTCGCTCACCCTGGCGGGCAGTGCCGGCTTCGACCCGTCGGAGGCGGCGCGCTGGCGGTACGTGCCGCCGGACGTGGCGACGGTGGCGCGCCGCGGGCTGACCGAGCGCGACGGGCAGTGGATCACCTCGCTCGCCGGGACCGGGCTGCCGACCGTCGGCCGCCACCGGTACCCCGACGGCGGCCGGGTCGCGGTCCCGGCCGGTACCGGCGGCCGTATCCACGGCGTGCTGGAGATCGCCTGGCCCGAGCCGCTCGAGCCGCAGCCGCCGCAGGTCGTGCGGCAGGTGGAGGCGCTGGCCGAGCTGTGCGCGCACACCCTGGAGACGTACGCGCTGTGCCGGGACGACGACGCCGCGCAGCCGCGCGTGGTGCCGGACGTGGCCGAGCTGACCGACCTGGCGGACGGGCTGCACGACCCGGCGCTGGTGCTGGTGCCGCACCTGGACGACTCCGGGCGGCTGGCCGACTTCCGCATCCAGCACGTCAACAGCCGCTTCCTCGACCCGGCCGGCCGGCCGCGCGCGATGATCAACGGCTCGCTGCTGCTGGAGACGTACCCGATGACCGCCGGGGAGAGCGAGCTGTTCCAGCGGATCGAGCGGGTCTACGCCACCGGGGAGCCGTTCCGCGCCGAGCGCATGCACCTGACGGCGCTGGTCGACCAGGTGCCGCTGTCGGCGGTCGCGGACATCAGCATCAGCCGGCACGGCACCTGCGTGCTGCTGATCTGGCGCATCGAGGACGAGACGGCGCGCCTGGCGAGCCTGCTGCAGCACGCCCAGCGGCTGGGCCGCATCGGCGGCTTCGAGGAGAACCTGCTCACCGGCGAGATCACCTGGAACGGCCAGCTGTTCGCCCTGTACGGCCGCGCCGAGACCGCGCCGCCGGTGCCGCTGGAGGAGCTGCCCGCGCACACCCATCCCGACGACGCCGTCATCATCCGCCGCTTCCTGCGCACCCTGCTGCACCACCGGCGGCCCGCCTCGGCGGCGTTCCGGCTGCAGCGGCCCGACGGGGTCACCCGGCACCTGCGGGTGGTGGCCGAGCCGGTGCTGGACACCGACGGCCGGCTGTTCGTGGTGCGCGGCGCCTACCAGGACATCTCCGCCCAGCACTGGACGGAGGTGGCGCTGGCCGCCACCCGCGACCAGCTCGCCCACACCGAGCAGCAGGCCAGCGAGCGCAACCGGCTGGCGCTGCAGCTGCAGCACGCGATCATGCCGCCGACCCAGGCGCCGCTGGAGGTGGAGGGGCTGCAGGTGGCGGTGCGCTACCGGCCGGCGGAGACCGAGCAGCTGGTGGGCGGCGACTGGTACGACGCCGTGGTGCTGCCCAACGACCTGGTGCTGCTGTGCGTGGGCGACGTCGCCGGGCACGGCATCGAGGCCGCGACCAGCATGGTCGTGCTGCGCAACGCGCTGCGCGGCCTGGCGGTGACCGGCGCGGGCCCCGGGCAGCTGCTGTCCTGGCTGAACATCGTGGCGCACCACCTCAACGGCGCGGTCACCGCCACCGCGGTGTGCGGGCTGTACGACCCGGCGCGGCGCGTCCTGCGCTGGGCGCGGGCCGGGCACCTGCCGCCGGTGCTGATCCGCGACACGCAGGCCGCGCCGCTGCCGCTGGTGAAGGGCATGCTGCTCGGCGCGGTGCCGGAGGCGGAGTACGAGGAGGCCGAGGTGCAGCTGGCCGCCGAGGACACCCTGCTGATGTACACCGACGGCCTGGTGGAGCGCCGGGACCGGTCCGTGGAGGAGGCCCTCACCCACCTGCTCACCGCGGCCCGCACCACCTCCAGCAGCCTGGACCAGCAACTGGACCGCCTGCTGACGTACAGCAGGTCGGACACGGACGACGACACCTGCATCGTCGGCATCCGGGTGGGATAGCCGGGCCGGGGCGGGCCGGCGGGTGTGCGCGGCGCGCCCCGGGGCACTTGGGGCGTGCCCGCAGAAAACGACCGTCCCGCGGAGGTGCCCCCATGACCGACGCCCACGAGCAGCAGGACCCGACCCGGCGTCATCCCCGCCCGGACTTCCCGCAGCAGGACCAGGAGCACCCCGGGTGGACGGGCCCCATGGACCCGCCGCCGGACCACGGGGAGGACTCCTACGTGGGCAGCGGGCTGCTGACCGACCGCAGGACGGTGATCACCGGCGGGGACTCCGGGATCGGGCGGGCGGTGGCGATCGCGTTCGCGCGCGAGGGCGCCGACGTGCTCCTCACCCACCTCCCGGAGGAGGAGAAGGAGGCGCAGGAGACCGCCCGGCTGGTTCAGGAGGCCGGCCGCATGGCCGTGCCCGTGGTGTGCGACGTGCGCGAGGAGGAGCAGTGCCGCTCCCTCGTGGAGCGTGCCGTGGACGCGTTCGGCCGCATCGACGTGCTGGTGAACAACGCGGCCTACCAGATGTCCCAGCCGGAGGGCATCGGCGCGATCACGACCGAGCAGTTCGACCGGGTGATGCGCACCAACCTGTACGGCATGTTCTGGCTGTGCAAGTTCGCCCTGCCGCACCTGCGGCCCGGCTCATCGATCATCAACACCACGTCCGTGCAGGCGTACAAGCCCAGCCCGCACCTGCTGGACTACGCCACCACCAAGGGCGCCATCGTCACCTTCACCCAGGGGCTGGCGCAGATGCTCGCCGAGGACGGGATCCGGGTGAACGCCGTCGCCCCGGGCCCGGTGTGGACGCCGCTGATCCCGGCGACGCTGCCGGACACTCAGAACTTCGGCAAGCAGGCGCCGCTCGGGCGCCCGGCGCAGCCGGCCGAGATGGCGCCGGCGTATGTCTTCCTCGCCTCGCAGCGGGCGAGTTTCATCACGGCGGAGATCCTGAACGCCACCGGCGGCACCCCGCTGCCCTGACGACGGGCACGGGGTCGGAACACCTTGACGGGCACGGGGTCCGGACGGGCGGGCACCCTTGACGGGCACGGGTCCCGGACGGGCGGGCAGCGGGGCGGGACGGGACGCGCGGGCGTTCCGCCCCGCCCTGCCGCGGGCGGCGGTGCGCCGGCGTGCATGGTGCGGCCGTTCGGGGGTAGGCGCGGGTGCGCGGTGACAGCCGGGATCCGCAGGTGATGCGGGCTGTGTGAGAAGCCCCACAGCGAGAAACGCGCCTCGTCGCCCGCGGCCCGGCCGCAGCACCGCGTGCCGGCGCCGGACGTGCGCACCACCGGCAGACGGCCGGGAAGAGGGGTGCGTCGACGGCGCCGGACGGGGTAACCAGCCCTGGCCGTCCGCTCTCGTTGGAGGTACTCGTGCCCATCGCCCAGAACCCGTTGTCCGTCGAGGTCACCCTGCCCCGCGAGGATGTCGCCCTGATCACGGTCCAGGGCTACCTGGACGTCGACACGGCCACGGAGTTCCAGGCCCATCTGGCCAACCAGCTCCACCACGGCCGACGGCACTTCCTGCTCGACCTGTCGGGCGTCCCGTTCATGGACTCGTCCGGCATGAACATCATTCTGCGGATCTACCAGGAGGTGCGGGACCTGCCCGGCAGCGTCCACGTCATCGCCCCGGCCCCGGCCGTACGACGGGTCCTGGACCTCACCGGCGTGAGCATCACGGTCCCGGTCTCGCCGAGCGTCGAGGACGCGCTGGCCCTCATAGACCACGGCCCGCGGCAGCCGCGGTCCGACGCGGCGGCGCCGGCGGAGGAGACGGAGGAGGCCGACGCGGAGCAGGAGCGCTGAGCGGCCCGCCCGGCACCGGGCCGGGGTGCCGCCGCGGCCCCACCACCCCGCCGTGGACGGCGGGGCGGGGGCGCCGCGAGGTCCCGTGACGCCGCCGCGCGGGGTCCGCGTGCCGACCCCGGGTGACGCATCGGCCACCGCCGGGCCGAACAGCGGTTTTCTCTTCGAACATCTGTCACCTCGTCCGTCAACCGCCTTTGCGCTCAACCGGATCGCATGCGGCGGACCAGGTGTCGTTCGCCGTCGGGCCGTGGTTACAGTTGTCGCCCGGCAAGGGTCACATCGCCGTCTCGTTGTCTTCAGCAAGTCAGCGGCGGTGCAACGCGGATGAAACGCGGACGAGGAGTACAGCAGGTGCCGGAGCACGAAGCGGAAGGACAGCACGGATCGCCGACGTGGGAGGTCCGGGACTTCCTGCGCCGCCGCCGTGAGCAGATCGCCCAGCGCTGGGCCGACGAGTCCCTGTTCCGTGCCGTGTTCACCGTCTCGCGCGACGAGGCGGTGGAGGCGGGCAGGGCCGTGGTGGAGGCGCTGGCCGAAGTGGCCGGCACCGGACGCCCGGAGAACCCCGCGGCCGCCGGGTTCACCACCGTGCGCGAGCAGTTGGGGCGCATGGGTGCCGCCCGCGCCCGCGCGGGACTGACGCCGGCTCAGATCTCCGTCGAGGTCGACGCGTTGCGGCCGCCCGCGGTGGACCTGCTCGTCGCCGACTTCCCCGACGACGCCCCGGCCGGCTTCGTGCGGGAGTGCACCAACGCCCTGACGGCGCTCATGGGTACCCTGCGGCTGGTCGTGATGGAGACCGCCCTGAACGAGGGCGAGGCGATGCTGGACCGGCAGCGGCTGCAGATGCTGGAGGTCGCCACGCCGGTCATCCGCCTGTGGGACGGCATCGTGGCGGTGCCGCTGATCGGGACGCTGGACAGCGCCCGCAGCCAGGTCGTGATGGAGACCCTGCTGGAGGCCGTCGTCACCGAGCAGGCCCGGTTCGCGATCCTGGACATCACCGGGGTGCCGACCGTGGACTCGCTGGTCGCCCAGCACTTGATGAAGACGGTGCAGGCCGCCCGCCTGATGGGCGCCGAGTGCATCGTCTCGGGCATCCGCCCGGCCATCGCCCAGACCATCGTGCACCTCGGCCTGGACCTGGGCACCGTGGTCACGCGGGCCGGCCTCGCCGACGCCCTCGGGTACGCCCTGGGCCGGCTGGGCGCCGGCATCGTGAACGCCGCGCCACGGGGTGCCGAGCCCCGGTGACCGACGAGTTCCCCCACCTCGGCAAGGGGCACGTGCCGGTGCTGCGGCTCGGTGACGTACTGCTGGTCACGCTCCAGGGCGACCTGCACGACAGCACGGCGGAGCAGCTGCAGCAGGACATCGGCGAGACCATCGCCCGCACCCGCGCGACGGGCGTGGTCATCGACATCTCCGGGGTCGAGGTCGTCGACTCCTTCCTCGGACGCGTCCTGGCCGAGATCGCCGCCCAGGCCCGGCTGCTGGCGGCGCGGACCGTGGTGGCGGGCATGCGGCCCGCGGTCGCCATCACCCTGGTGGAGCTGGGACTGACCCTGCCGGGTCTGCGCACCGCTCTCAGCACGGAGGAGGCCATGCAGCTCCTCGCCCGGCCGGGCCCGGACCCCCGCCCCGGCGGCACGCGCCCGGGGAGTGCGTGATGCGGACGGCCGAGGGCGTGGAGGCCTGCCTGCCGATCCGGTCCGACATGGACCTGATGTGGGTGCGCCAGCACGTGCGCCAGGCCGCCGCCCGGCTGGGCTTCGGCCTGGTGGACCGGACCAAGCTGGTCACCGCGGCCAGCGAACTGGCCCGCAACACCCTGGTGCACGGCGGGGGCGGGCAGATGGAGTCGGCGCGGGTGACCCGCGGGCACCTGCAGGGGCTCCGGCTGGCCTTCTCGGACCGGGGTCCGGGCATCCCCGACGTGGACCGGACCCTCAGCGACGGCTACACCACCGGTGACGGGCTGGGCCTGGGCCTGGGCGGCGCGCGGCGCCTGGTGCACGAGTTCGCCATCGACAGCAGGCCCGGGGCGGGCACCACGGTCACGGTGGTCTCGTGGGCCCTCCGGCCGCCGCATCCGCGTGAGGAGATGTGATGCCCCGGGTGTGGGACGTTCCGGTGCACGACTCGACCCGGGTGCGCGACGCCCGGGTCGCGGTGGAGGACGCCGCCGCGCTCGCCGGGCTGGACGAACCGCGCACCGCGACGGCCGCCCTGGTGGCGACGGAACTGGCCACCAACCTGCTCAAGCACGCCGAGGGCGGCCAGGTCCTCATCGACGTGGTGCCGCCGCCGGTGCCGCCCGGCCAGGCCGGCGACCCGGAGGCCGACCGGGCCCGGATGGTGCAGATCGCCGCGGTGGACCACGGCCCCGGCATCGCCGACCTCCCCGCCGCGCTGCGCGACGGGTTCTCCACGACGCACTCGCTCGGCGCCGGCCTGGGCACCTGCCGGCGCGTCGCGGACGACTTCCACCTGGACAGCGTCCCGGGCCGGGGCACGGTGGCCCTGGCCCGGATCGGCGTCCCGGTCCGGCGGCGCGCGGTGTCCGGGGTGCCGCCGGCGGCCGGGGTGCGGGCCGGCGGGGTGAACGTGCCCTTCGCCGGGGCCGAGTACTCCGGTGACGCCTGGGCGTGGGTGCGCGCCGGGGAACGGCTGACGCTGATGCTGGCCGACGGCCTCGGGCACGGGCCGGCCGCGGCCCGCGCCTCCGGCGCGGCGGTCCGGGCCGTGCACCGCTTCGCCCACCTGCGGCCCGCCGAGCTGCTGCGCCGGCTGGACGAGGCGCTGCGCGACACGCGCGGGGCCGCCGTGGCCGTCGCCCAGGTGGAGGAGGACGGCAGGGAGAGCGGCGGGGAGGGCGGCGGGGTGCTGCGGTTCGCGGGCATCGGCAACATAGGGGCGCGGCTGCGCGAGGGGGACGGCTGGCGGCCGCTGCTGTCCCGGCCCGGCATCGTCGGTGTGCACCGGCCGGCGACCGTGGCCGAGGAGGAAGTGCCGTGGGCGGCCGACAGGCTGCTCATCCTGCACAGCGACGGGCTGCCGAGCCGCTGGACGCCGCCCCCCGCGGGCCGTCCCACGGCGGCCGACCCCGCCGTGGTCGCCGCCGTGACGATACGCGACGCCAGCAGCTCCGCCCGCCCGGTCAGGGACGACACCACGGTGGCCGTCCTGACTCCGAACCCGCCGGACCGCCCATGATGCGCACTTGGCAGATCACCACCGTCACCGACGCGGCACGGGCCCGCATCGCCGCCGCGCGCCTGGCCGCCGCCCACGGCGTGCCCCCGCTGGAACGCACCCGGCTGACCACCGCCCTCAGCGCCCACCTGCGGCAGTGCCTGACCAAGGGCGGCACCTGGCGGCTGGAGCTCCAGGCGCCCACGTCGGCCGGCGGGGAGGGCCGGCTGCGGATCGAGGTGGCGCCGGCCCGCGACACCGGTGCCGCCGGCGAGACTCCGTGGCGGGTGTCGGCCGCCTGCCCCGAGGCGCCGCCCGCCGCGGACGGCGACGAGGTCCCGGAGGACTCGGCGGTGCTGGCGGAAGCACTGCTGGGCGCCGACGAGGACACGGCGCTGACGCTGGACAAGCTGCGCGAGCAGGAGGAGCTGGTCGCCTTCCACCGGGAGGAGCTGCACCAGACCAACCAGGGCGTGCTGGCGCTGCACGCGGAGCTGGACGCCGCCGGGCGGGCCCAGCGGGAGGCGTTCGCCGCGGAGCGCAAGGCGCGCACCGAGGCGGAGCAGGCCCGGCGCCGGCTGACGTTCCTCGCGGACGCCAGCGCGGTGCTGACGGCCTCGCTCAACCACGACGAGATCGTGCGCCGGCTGCCGGACCTGCTGGTGCCCCGGTACGCGAGCAGCGTCGACGTGTGGCTGTTCGACAACGACGACGAGAAGCCGGCGAAGACCGCGAAGACGGCGAAGACCGCGAAATCCGCGGGGAGCGCGGGGGACGCGCAGAGCACCGGGACCGTTGGAACCGCCGGAGCGGCGACGCCGGCCGAGCCGCCCGCGGGCGCGCACCGCGCGGACGGCGGCGCGGCGGGCGACCAGCGTTCCCATCCGGCGGCCGCCGTGGTCGCGGCCCGCACCGGACGGCCGCAGTACGCCGCGGACCACCCCGGCAACCTGCCCGGGGTCGACGACCACCCGCCCTCCGCGCTGGACCCCGCCCGGCCCCTGCTGTGCATCCCGCTGTCCACGCGGCGGGCGCCGCTGGGGGTGCTGACGCTGTCGCCGCCCGGTGACCGCTGGGCCCCGGACGACGCGGTCATGCTGATCGAGCTGACCCGGCGGGCCAGCATCGCCATCGACAACGCCCGCCGGTTCGAGCACAACCGGGACATCGCCGAGACGCTGCAGCGGGCCCTGCTCACCGACCTGCCGGCCACGCCCGGGCTGCGGCTGGCCGCGCGCTACCTGCCGGCCACGCACGGCCTGAACATCGGCGGCGACTGGTACGACGCCTTCCGGCAGCCCGACGGGAGCCTGATCACCGTCGTCGGGGACGTCACCGGGCACGGGCTGCACGCGGCCGTCATGATGAGCCAGCTGCGCACCGCGCTGCGCGCCTACGCCGTGGACGGCGGCAGTCCCGGGGAGCTGCTGACCCGGCTGCACACGTTCCTGCACCACCTGCAGCCCGACCTGTACGCCACCGCGGTCATCGCCCGCTTCCGCCCGGACGACCCCACTCTCACCTGGGCGGCGGCGGGGCATCCGCCGCCGGTGCTGCGCCTGCCCGACGGCCGTGTCGAGGTCCTCGACGCCAAGCCGGGCGCCATGCTCGGCATCCCGCTGCGGCAGGAGATCCGCGACCACGCCGTCCGCCTCTCCCCCGGCTCCACGCTGGCCCTCTACACCGACGGTCTCGTCGAGCGCCGCGCCCACGGCATAGATCCCGGCATCGGCCGCCTCGCCGCGTCCCTCGGCGCCTTCGGCACCGGCGCCCTGGAAGCGGACCTCGCCGCCGCCGCGGACGGCATCCTCGACCCCCTCCTGTCCGACTCCGAACGCGACGACGACGTGTGCCTGCTGCTGTGCCACGTGAGCGACGCGGCCGGCGGGGCGGGCTGAGGCGCTCCCCCGCCCACCGGATCGCACCGCCTTGCCGGAGTACGCCGTCCTTGCCGGATCGCACCGTCTCGCCAGAACGCGCCGTCTCGCCGGAACACATCACCCCCTCGGAACACGCCACCTCACCGGAATAAACCGTTCCGCTCCGATGCGCCGCAGGCGCCCCGCGGGCAGGGTGGAGGCGGGCGGTTCGCCCGCCCGCGTCGCCCGGACGGCGGGCCGGGCGGGGACGCGGCGGGATCGACGAGGTGCGAAGTCGCGATCCACGGGCACGCGAAAGGTCGAGGCAGACCGCCTGGAGCCGCAGAAGGGAAGGAACACCGTGACACGACCCAGGATCCTGGTGGTCGGCGCCGGCTTCGCGGGAGTGGAGTGCGTGCGCCGGCTGGAACGCAAACTCTCCCCCGGCGAGGCCGACATCACCCTGGTGACGCCGTTCGCCTACCAGCTCTACCTGCCGCTGCTGCCCCAGGTCGCCTCGGGTGTGCTGACGCCCCAGTCGATCGCGCTCTCGCTGCGCCGCAGCGAGAAGTACCGCACGCGCATCATCCCGGGCGGCGCCATCGGCGTGGACCTGAAGGCCAAGGTCTGCGTCATCCGCATGATCACCGACAAGATCGTCAACGAGCGGTACGACTACATCGTGCTGACCCCGGGCAGCGTGACCCGCACGTTCGACATCCCGGGCCTGACGGAGCACGCGTTCGGCATGAAGACGCTCGCGGAGGCGGCCTACATCCGCGACCACGTCATCTCCCAGCTCGACCTGGCCGACGCCAGCCAGGACCCCGCCGAGCGGGCCGCGCGGCTGCAGTTCGTGGTGGTGGGCGGCGGCTACGCCGGCACCGAGACCGCGGCCTGCCTGCAGCGGCTGACGCACGCCGCCGTCAAGCGCTACCCGCGGCTGGACCCGGGCCTGATCAAGTGGCACCTGATCGACATCGCGCCGAGGCTCATGCCGGAGCTGGGCGAGAAGCTCGGCCGCAGTGCGCAGGAGGTCCTGCGCCGCCGCGGCATCGAGGTCTCCCTGGGCGTGTCGATCGAGAAGGCCGGGCCGGAGGAGGTCACCTTCACCGACGGCCGGGTGATCCCGACCCGCACCCTGATCTGGACCGCCGGCGTGGTCGCCAGCCCGCTGATCGCCACGCTCGGCGCGGAGACCGTCAAGGGCCGGCTCGCGGTCACCCCGGAGATGTGCCTGCCGGGCAGCGACGGGGTGTTCGCGCTCGGCGACGCGGCCGCCGTACCGGACCTCGCCAAGGGCGACGGGGCGGTCTGCCCGCCCACCGCGCAGCACGCGATGCGGCAGGGCCGCAGGGCCGCCGACAACATCATCGCGGCCCTGCGCAACCAGCCCATGCAGCCGTACGTGCACAAGGACCTGGGCCTGGTCGTCGACCTGGGCGGCAAGGACGCCGTCTCCAAGCCGCTGGGCGTGGAGCTGCACGGCCTGCCGGCGCAGGTGGTGGCGCGCGGCTACCACTGGGGGGCGCTGCGCACCAACGTCGCCAAGACCCGGGTGATGACCAACTGGCTGCTCAACGCGGTCGCCGGTGACGACTTCGTACGCACTGGCTTCCAGGCCCGCAAGCCCGCCAAGCTGAAGGACTTCGAGTTCACCGACGCCTACCTGACGCCGGAGCAGGTGCGGGAACACGTCGAGCAGACCCTGCCGCGCCCCGCGTGAGACACGCCGGTCACCGGCCCCGTCCCCCGGCCACCGGTGCCGGCGGCGGGACCGGTGACCGGGGGCGGGGCGGCCGGCGGGGACGTGCCATCCGGGGAGACGGTGATCACCAACGGCGGGAGAGAACACGGCGTGCGGGCGGCGGGACGGTCGGTGCGGGCGCGGCTGCAGGACCGCCTCGCGGCGTGGGACCCGGGCCTGCTGCGGCTGGCCGCCGGGCTGCGCACCACGGGCGCCGTCGCGCTGACGCCGGCCGTGCTGGCGCTGCTGCGGGCCGATGTGAAGCACCTGGTGGCCGGTGCCATGGCGGCGATGGCGGCGACCTTCGCCATCCGTGAGCGGCAGCCCGCGCGGCAGGCGGTCACGCTCGCCCTGGGCCTGCCGGTGGCGCTGGCGTCGGTGTCGCTGGGCGCGCTGCTGAACTCCCGGGTCGTCGCTGGTGACGTCTTCTTCGTGGCGCTGATCTTCTGCGCGGTCTACGGCCGCCGGTTCGGCGACCGCGGCACCGCGCTCGGGATGATCGGCTTCCAGGTCTACTTCCTCTCGCTGTTCGTCGGCGCCGCCACGGACGCGCTGCCGGGGCTGTACGGCGTGCTCGCCGTCGCCTTCGTGTGCAGCGCCGTGGTGCGGTTCGCGCTGGTGCCGGTCACGCCCGCCGGGGTGCTGCGGCGGCTGCGGCAGGCCTTCCGCGCCCGGCTGGCCCGGCTGCTCACGGCGCAGTCGGCGCTGCTCGACGCGGGCCCGGACGAGGTCGAGGACGCCCTGAAGGCCGTACGGGAGCGCACGGCGCGGCTGCACGAGACGGCCATGATGATCCAGGGCCGGCTGGCGGAGGGCACCCCCGACGAGGCGACGGCGCACTTGGTGCAGCGCCGGATCGCGGAGGCGGAGATCGCCGCCGAGCGGCTGGGCCTGCTGCTGCTCACCGCGCGCAGCGCCGAGCGCGCCGACACCCTCACCCTGCACCTGCCCGGCGCGCCCGTGCCCTCGGGCGGTCGCCTGCCGGTGCGGGACGAGGCCACCGACACGCTGCGCCGGGAGCTGCAGGCGCTGCGCCGGCTGGTGGAGCAGCCCGTCGGGCAGGCGGCCGGGACCGCGCCGGCGCAGGTGCGCAACCGGCTGCTGGGCTACCGGGACGAGGAGAACCTGCCGCCCGCCTCCGGCGCGGTGCAGGACGTCTTCCGTGGCGTCGGCGAGGCCGCGCGGGCGGTCATGGGTCTGCGTACGGCGCTGGAGGGGCCGCAGGACGAGTCCGGCGACTCCCCGGCGACCGCCCGCTCGCGCGAGGAGCTGGAGGCCGAGGACGCGGCGATCGGCGGCGGCGAGGAGGACCGGGAGGAGCCCACCGGATTGCGGCGGCCCACGACGAGGGCCGCCGTGCAGGTGGCGGTGGGGTCGGCGGCGGCCATCGCGGGCGGCGAGCTCCTCTCCGCGCAGCGCTGGTACTGGGCGGTGCTGACCTGCTGGATCGTGTTCCTCAACACCACCTCCACGGGCGAGATCCTGGTCAAGGGCTACCGGCGGCTGGTGGGCACCGTACTGGGCGTAGTGGCGGGCCTCGGGCTGGCGGTGCTGGCGGGGCACCACACGTGGACCGCGTTCGCGCTGGTGCTGGTGTGCGTGTTCGCGGTGTTCTGCACCGCTCCCCTGTCGTACACGCTGATGTCGTTCATCGTCACCGCGGCACTCGGCCTGCTGTACACGCTGCTGCACACCTACACCCCGGCGGTGCTGGTGCTGCGCGTGGAGGAGACCGCGCTGGGCGCGGCCTGCGGTGTGCTGGCGGCGGCGTTCGTGCTGCCGGTGCGCACCGGTCACCGGACCAACGAGCTTTTGACAACGGTCCTCGAGCGGCTGGCGGAGGTCACCGACGCGGCGGTGGACCAGCTCAGCGGCAATCCGGCGGCCGGCCTGCTGGACCTGGCGCGCGATCTGGACCAGGCGCTGGCGGACCTGCGGTCGGCCACCCAGCCGCTGACGCATCCGGTGACGCCGCTGCGGGGGCGGCGCGACACCGCGCGGTACGTCGTCGCGCTGCTGGAGACCTGCGCCTACCACGCGCGGTCGCTGGCCGCGACGGCCGAGCTGCTGCCCACCCATCCGTCCATCGCGGCCGACCCGCGGCTGCGCGGCGCGTGCCGGCGCATCGCGCACAACATCGACGTGATCACCGCGCACCTGGGCGGCGAGCGCGGCGACGCCCGGGTGGAGACCGGGCCCAGCATCGCGTCACTGCTGGAGACCGGCAGCGGCGGCGTGCCGCGCTACGGGCGGATCACCGACCGGGTGCTGCGGCACCTGCAGCGGCTGGACGAGGGCGTGGTGGGCCTGGCGCGCCCGCTCGACGTGCCGGTGGCGGCGCCGGGGCGGTGAATCCGGGCCGGCGGACCGGTGGGGCGACGGATCAGCGGACCGGCGGACCAGTGCGCCGGCAGGTCGGTGTGTCAGTCAGTGTGTCAACGGATCAGCGGATCAGCGGGTCAGAGGGTCAGAAGGTCAGAGGTCGGTCGGCAGGTCGCTGGCCTCGGCGATGCCGCGCAGTTCCTCGTTCTGGCGGTGCCGCTCGCGGATGTAGGCGGCGACCTCCTCCAGGCGGTCCGGGTCGGCCGCGGTGGCCGCGTCGGTCACCACGCGGACCGGTCCGGTCTCCTCGATGTCGAGTTCGACGAGTTCGTTGTCCATCCGGCCGGTGACGGCGGTGGCGATGACCAGGGCGGCCTCGTCGCGTATCTCCTGGGGCAGCTCCTGCGCCTGCTCGCCGTCGAGCGCGTAGTCGACCGTGCCCAGGCCCTGCTGTTCGATCGCGCGCAGGATCGGGCCGACGACGGTGAGCAGTCTGCGGTAGTCCTCCTCGCTCATCCGGATGCGCAGCAGATCCAGGTAGAGGTCCACGGCGCGGGCGTCCGGCGGAAAGTCGTCTGGGTTCATCCGGGTCTTGTTCCCCGCGTGCCGGTGGTCAGACCTGCCATCCGCCGGACATCGCCGTCACACCCGGCGCCAGCGGGCCAGGGCGAAGGAGAAGACGCCGAACAGCACCAGCCCGGCGGCCACCAGGGCCAGCAGCCACGGCCCGGCCGGGGTGCCGGCGAAGGACCGCAGGGTGTCGTCGACGCCCTTGGCCTTCTCGGGCCGGTAGGCGACGGCGGCCCGTACGGCGAAGGCGCCGACCGCGGCGAACACCAGCCCGCGGGCCGCGCCGCCCGCGACGCCGGCGACGTCCACGGCCCGCCGGACACGCGAGGGCATCTCGCCGAGTTTGAGCTTGTCGCGGAAGGTGCGCCGGAGTGCCTGCGCGCCGATCCACACGCCCGCCACGACGATGCCGGCGCCCGCCACGCCCACCAGCCACTGGCCCGCGGGCAGGTGCAGCGCCCGGGCGGTGACGTCCTTGGACTGCTCATCGCTGGAGCGGCTGCCGCCGCCGGAGCCCGCCGCGAACGCCAGCACGGAGTAGGCGACGAAGACGTAGAACACGCACCGGACGACCGCCAGCAGCCGTTTGCGCGGCTTGTGCCCGTCCGGACCGATCGACCCGAACACCGCCTCCGACAGCCGCCACACGGCCATGCCGGCCAGCCCGGCGCCCAGCGCCCACAGCAGGACCCGGCCGAACGGCCCCTCGGCGATCTCGGCGAGCGCGCCGCTGCGGTCCGCCTGCCGCGAGCCGTCGCCGAAGGCGATCCGCAGCGCCAGCACACCGACCAGCAGGTAGATCACCCCGCGGGCGGTGAGCCCGGCACGGGCGGCGCCCTCCGTCACCGAGCCCCGCGCCGCGCGCCGGGCCCGCAGCCCTCCCGTCCGGGCCGTCACACTCGTGTCCATCTCGTCCTCGACCTCCCGGCACTCCGGATGCCCCGCCGAGGCGCGGCCACACCGCCCGGGACGCGGGCGCGGGGAGCGCGTCACGGCGGCACGAACGCGCCGCCCCGGCCGCGCGGTACGGCCGGGGCGGCCGGCGCCCGGCGCCGCGCCGCAGGGCGGCTGCACACGGTGCCGCCCGCGCGTCTCCGGTCGCACGGACCTGCGCGGACGCGGGGAGCGCACTTCGAGAACCTGTCCCGGCGCGTCGGCCTGGAGGCAGACCCGCGCGGACGCGGGGAGCGCACCGGGCACCGCATGCGGAAGGCCGGCGCGCCTTGGGGCACGCCGGCCGGACGGTTCGGGGCCGGGGACGGCTCCCGTCACCTGCGGGCCGCCCCGCACGCGCGAGCGGCCGCCGCTCTCACGGACGCGCCGGCTCGGCGGCCGTGGGCACGGCGCGGCGCGGGTACGCCGCCGGGGCCGGCCCCGCGGGGGCGGACACCGGAGCCGGGGGGCGGATCGTGGCGCGCGCCGGGTCCGCGGCCGCCGGGGCGGGGACGTACGGCGCCGGCTCCACGGCGGTGGCGCTCTCCGCGAGGATGCGGCGGGCGGTCTCCAGGGCCGCTTCGACGTCCCGGGTGGCGGTGGACACGCACAGCGTGTACGCGAGGTCCTGCGCGCGCGTGCCGGCGCCGGACGCCGGGTCGGCGGCCTCCTCCGCGAGGGCCTCCTCGTAGTCGTCGACGAGTCGGCGCAGTAGCGCGGGGTGCGGGGTGAGCATGGCGGGAGACTCCTCGGTGGTTCCGGGGATCAGGCGCACGCGGGGCGTCCGCCGCCCCGGCGGCCGGCGCGTTCGGCCAGCACCTCGTCCCGTACGCGGGCGCAGCTGCGGCTGATCAGGCGGGAGACGTGCATCTGCGAGATGCCCAGCCGGTCGGCGATGCGGCTTTGTGTCATGTCCTCGAAAAAGCGCATGTAGAGAATGGCGCGTTCGCGCTCGGGAAGCCTGCGCAGCCCCTCCTTCGCCGACTCGCGGTCGACGACGGTGTCGTAGGAGGACTCCGCGACGCCGAGCGTGTCGGCGAGGCTGTAGCCGTCGCCGTCGCCCGACAGTTCGGCGTCCAGGGACAGGGTGCTGAAGCTGTCCAGGGCCTCCATGCCGGTGTTGACCTCCTCCTCGGTCAACCCGGTGTGCGCGGCGATGTCGGCGATCGTGGGCTCGGGCGAGCCGGGGCTCTGGGTCAGCTCGCGGCGTGCCAGGCGCACCTTGTTGCGCAGCTCCTGCACCCGGCGCGGCACCCTGAGCGCCCACATGCGGTCCCGGAAGTGCCGCTTGACCTCTCCGGTGATGGTCGGCACGGCGTAGCTCTCGAAGGCGCCCCGCTCCGGGTCGAACCGGTCGATCGCCTTCACCAGTCCCAGCGCCGCCACCTGGCGCAGGTCCTCTATCGACTCGCCGCGGTCGCGGAACCGGCCCGCGATGCGGTGGGCCATCGGCAGCCACGCCTCGACGAGCTGGTCGCGGACGGCTTCCCGTTCCGGGCCGTCCTCCAGCTCCGCCAGCCGCCTGAAGAGGGCGGCGGTGTCGGGGGCGTCGTCGTGCGGCCGCTTCGCGGTGGCGGTGGTGGGGGCACCGGGACGGCTTGTCGACATATCGATGTGCATGCGGATTCGCTCCTGAACGGTCGTTTCAGGGACTTACCGCGGGTCGGGCGGCTGCCCGGAGGACCTGGAGACCCCTGGGCAGCCGTACCGCTCCCACTGGCGCGCCTCCGGTCCGAAGCACGAGATTCCGTCTGCCCTGACCCCGGGGGATAAAACTCCGCTTCCCGCATTCCCTCGCGTTCCCCTTGCACCCGGATGGCACCCGCATGGCACCCGGACGCACCCGGACGCACCCGGAACGCCGGAAAGCGGCGCGCCCCGGTCAGGCGGGCGCCATTCCGGTCAGGGGTCCGGTCAGGGGTCCGGTCAGGGGTCCGGTCAGGGGGACGACGGCGGTGATGCGCTTCCCGCCCGTCGGCAGCGCCGTCACCCGCACCTCCCGGGCGAGCCGGCACACCAGGGGCCAGCCGTGCCCGCCCGGCCGCCGGCGCCTGTCGCCGGCCGGCGACGGCCTGCGGTGCGGCAGCCGGTCGCTGCGGTCGCTGACGCACACCCGCACGCCGTGCGCGTCGACCTCGACACGGAAGTCGGTGACGCCGCCGCCGTGCAGCAGCGCGTTGGTGGTGAGCTCGGAGGCCACGAGCTGGGCATCGGCCAGGGCCTCGGCATCGTACGGGGTCGCGGTGGCCCGGCAGCGTTCGGTGACGGCGCGGACGACGGCCCAGCGCGCCTCGGCCGGCCGGCACGGCCTGCGCGTACCCGGCCCGTCCGTGCCGAGGGGCTCGAGGGTGGGTTCGGTCCTGTGCTTCTTGTGCATCCCTGTGCTCCTGGGGGGTGAGAGGGAGCGAGCCGGACCCGGCAGGGTGCCGGCGGCACGACGCTCCGACGCGCCGCGCGGCCGGTGGTTCCCCGCGGTGGCGCAGGGCGGGTCTCCCTTTCCGGCTCACCTCTGCGGGCCCCGCCAAACACCCGGCGCGCGACGCGGGCCGGCACGCCCGGCCCCGTGAGCCGGCGCGACCAGCCCCATGAGCCGGCACGCCCGGCCCCACGGATCGGCGCGACCGGCCCCCGGACCGGCGCGACCGCGAGTCGGGGACGTGACCGCGGCCGCCCGGGGTACGCGCATTCCATGACCGATGTCGTGGACTCTGACGAACTGTTGCGGCGTATGCAGCGTGCCCGGGCCTGTGCGGTGCAGGAGGAGCGCGTGTGGCGCACGCGCCGTGACGCGCTCTCCCCAAACGATCCGAACGGCGCACGCGACGCGGCCGTACGGGTGGTGGCGTACGAGACCGTGCTGCGGGTGCTGGACGAGATCCTCACCCCGGGCCGGCATCCCGGGTCGGAGCACCGGTAGGCGGGCCGCCGGGCCCGCGGGGCGTGCGGCACCGGGCGCGCCGGCGCACCGTTCCGCCCCCTGACGGGCGCCGCGCTCCGATTGGGCGGCGCCGCCGGCGGGAACCTGTCGCGCCATGGCTGTCGACCACACGAGCGCACCGATTCTGGAAGCCCTCGCCGAGTACCGGGAGCGAGGACGGCTGTCGTTCACGCCGCCGGGGCACAAACAGGCCCGCGGAGCCGATCCGGCGGTGCGGGAGGTGCTGGGGGACGCGGTGTTCCTCGGGGACGTACTGGCCTCGGGCGGGCTCGACGACCGGCTGACCCGGGGGCGGGTGCTGGAGCGCGCCGAGGAGCTGATGGCGGACGCGGTGCACGCCGAGCACACGTTCTTCACCACGTGCGGCAGCTCCCTGTCCGTCAAGGCGGCGATGCTCGCAGTCGCGGGCCCGCACGAGAAGCTGCTGATCGGGCGGGACGCGCACAAGTCGGTGGTGTCGGGCCTGGTGCTGGCCGGCATCGAACCGGTGTGGGTGGAGCCGCGGTGGGACGCGGAGCGGCACCTGGCGCACCCGCCGTCGGCGCAGGACTTCGAGGAGGCCTTCCGGGCCCATCCGGACGCCAAGGGCGCGCTGATCACCAGTCCGACGCCGTACGGGACCTGCGCCGACCTGCGGGCGGTCGCGGAGGTCTGCCACCGGCGCTCGCTGCCGCTGATCG
This sequence comes from Streptomyces echinoruber, assembly GCF_014651135.1. Lineage (GTDB taxonomy): Bacteria > Actinomycetota > Actinomycetes > Streptomycetales > Streptomycetaceae > Streptomyces > Streptomyces echinoruber. Next base: position 128,596 of record NZ_BMWH01000016.1, on the reverse strand, counting down.
TGGACGAGGCGTGGGGCGCGCACCTGCCCTTCCACCCGGACCTGCCCTCCTGGGCGATGGACGCGGGCGCCGACATCTGCGTGACGAGCATCCACAAGATGGGCAGCGGCCTGGAGCAGGGCTCGGTCTTCCACCTGCGGGGCGACCTGGTCCCGCCGCTGCTGCTGAAGAACCGCTCCGACCTGCTGGGCACCACCAGCCCGTCGGTGCTGATCTTCGCCGGGATGGACGGCTGGCGGCGCCAGATGGTGCTGCGGGGCCGGGAGCTGATGGGCACCGCGCTGGAGCTCGCGCGGGAGGTGCGGCGGGCGGTCGAGGACATCGACGGGCTGCACGTGCACGGCCGCGCCGACTTCTGCGGCCCCGGCCTCGCCCACGACCTCGACCCGCTGCCCGTCGTGGTGGACGTCGGCGGGCTCGGCATCACCGGTTACCAGGCCGCGGACTGGCTGCGCGCCCACCGGAACGTGGACGCGCACCTGGCCGACCACCGCCGGATCAGCACCCAGCTCACCCACGGCGACGACCGGGAGACGGCCGGGGAGCTGACGGCCGCGCTGAAGGACCTGGCGCGGGCCGCGCCGGAGCTGCCGCGCGGCCCGCGCATCGAGGTGCCCGCGCCGCGCGAACTGCGCCTGGAGCAGGCCGTACTGCCGCGGGACGCGTACTTCGGCCCGGCCGAGGACGTGCCGGTGGCCGAGGCGGCGGGCCGGGTCGCGGCGGAGATGATCACGCCGTATCCGCCGGGCATCCCGGCCGTGCTGCCCGGCGAGCGCCTCACCGAGCCGGTGCTGCGCTACCTGCGCAGCGGGCCGGCCGCCGGCATGCACCTGCCGGATCCCGGGGATCCGGAGCTGAAGACGGTCCGGGTGGTGGCCGAGTGACGGGTGGCCGAGTGACGGATGGCGAGCGGGGAGGCCGAGCGGCGGGTGCCGGACGACGGGCGGCCGGGCGGCCGAGCGGGGGAGGCCGGGTGAGGGGTCCGGAAAGCCGGCCGGGGAGGCGGACACCGGCGGCCGGAACGTGAAACCGGTCACGTGGCCCGGTTCCGGCTTCGCATGACGCTCCTGGATGGTTTATCGTTCATACACACGTGGCGACGGAGTCGACCGGCACCGTCCTCCGTACGTCACCGTTTACCGCCCTGGCTGGTTTCCCCCGTCCGGCCAGGGCTTTTCTCTGCCCGCAGAACCGCGGCGCCCTGCCCTCCGACCCGGCCGTCAGCCGGGCCGACGACCCGACCGGCGGCACGGTCGCGCGGCGTCGGGCGCGGCCCGCCGGTGCGGCGGGCGGCGGGTCGCGGGGCGGTGCCGTCCGGCCGGGTGCCGACCGGGAGTACACCGGTCGAAACGGGCATAGGGAGCTTGAGGAAACGCCCGAACGCACCGCCGGCGAGGAGCCCCAGCGCCATGACCAGAGCCACCCGACTGCTGACCGCCCTCCCCCAGCCGCAGCGCCGGCGCCTCATGGAACTCGCCCGGGAGGTTACCTTCCCGGAGGACACGCGGATCTTCGAGGCCGGCGGCCGGGCCGACCGCTTCTGGGTGATCCGCTCCGGTGCCGTCTCCCTCGACCAGCGGGTCGACTCCCTGCGGCGGGTGACGGTGGCGGGCCTCGGCTCGGGTGACCTGCTCGGCTGGTCCTGGCTGTTCCCGCCGTACGAGTGGGACTTCGGCGCGGTCGCCTTCAGCCCCGTGCGCGCCTACGAGTTCGACGCGAAGGCCGTGCTGCGGCTGTGCGAGGAGGATCCGGCGCTCGGGCTGACGCTGGTGCGCACGGTCGCCGAGATCCTCGCCCACCGCCTGGAGGCCACCCGCAACAAGCTGCTGGAGCAGTACGGCCTGCCGCGCCGGCGCGGCGTCCTGTGACCCGGACGGCGTCCCGGGCGCGGCGGCTCTCCCGGGGCTCGGCGGCTTTCCCGAACCGGGCACCTCTCCCCGGGCCCGGCGGCGTTCCGTGGAGGCGGCGGTTCAGACGCGGTAGCGCCGCAGCGCCGGCACCGCAGCGGCCAGGGCGAGCATCACGGCGACGACGAGCAGGCCGCCGCCGGTGACGGCGGCGCGCGGCCCGAAGGCGGAGCCGGCCGTGCCGTGCAGCACGTCGGCCAGGCGCGGGCCGCCCGCCACGACGACGGTGAAGACGCCCTGCATGCGGCCGCGCATCTCGTCGGTGGCGGCGGAGAGCAGGATGGCGCCGCGGAACACCATGGAGACCATGTCGGCGACGCCCGCGGCGGCGAGGAAGGCGGCGGCGATCCACAGGTTGCCGCTCAGGCCGGACCCGGCGACGGCCGCGCCCCAGGCCACGACCGCGCCGATCACCATCAGGCCGTGCCGCCGGGCCCGGGAGAAGGTGCCGGAGAACAGGCCGCCGGCCACCGCGCCGACGGGTATCGCCGCGAACAGCAGGCCCAGCGCCAGGCCCTCGCCGTAGGAGGCGTACGTCTGCGCGGCGAGTTGCGGGAAGAGGGCGCGGGGCATGCCGAGCACCATGGCGACGATGTCGGCGAGGAACGACAGCAGCAGCACCTTGTGCCCGGAGAGGTAGCGGAAGCCCTCCACGATCTGCCGCACGCCCGCGCGCCGCACGGCGGTGCCCGCGAGCGGCGGCAGCGCCGGCAGCCGCAGGACCGCCCACAGGGTGACGCACAGCGCCAGGGCGTCGATCAAATACAGCTCCGGCAGGCCGACGAGCGGGATCAGGGCACCGGCGAGCAGCGGGCCGACGACCTGCCCGGTCTGCATGACCGTGGAGCCCAGGGCGTTGGCCGCGGCGAGTTCGCCGGCGGGGACCAGGCGGGCGATGGAGGCGTTGCGGGCGGGCGCGTTCAGCCCCCAGAAGGCCTGCTGCAGCGCCAGCAGCACCATCAGCGCGGCCACGGACCTCAGCCCGGTGACGGCCTGCAGCCAGAACAGCAGCGAGGTGACGGCGATCCCGCTGTTGGTGATCAGCAGCAGCCGGCGGCGGTCCATGGCGTCGGCGACCGCGCCGCCCCACAGCGCGAACACGACGAGCGGGACGAGGCCGGCCAGGCTCGCCGAGCCGACCCACGCCGAGGAGTGCGTGATGTCGTAGATCTGCTTGGGCACGGCGACGGCGGTGAGCTGGCTGCCGACGGCCGTGACGACGGTGGAGGACCACAGCCGGCGGTAGGCGGGCCGGCGCAGGGGCCGGGTGTCCATGGCGAAGCGGCGCCAGCCGCGGCGCGGCGGGTGCGGGGCCCGGTGCCCCGGGCCGGGACCGGCCGGAGTGTCGTCATCTGACGGAATGCCGTCACCTGACGGAGTGCCGTCGTCTGACGGGGTGCCGTCGTCTGACGGGGTCTCGTGCTCGGACGGGGTGCCGTGCCCCTCGGTGCGGGGACCGGTGCTCTCGCTGGTGTCCACGGGCTTCCTGGTTGTCGGTTACATCTTTCTGCCGGTGTCACTATCGCAGCCCCGCCTGTGCGCCCGGCGGCCGGGCCGGGCGGTTTCACCGTGCCGCGGCCGGTCACCCGATCAGGAGCAAAAAGACGCGAAGGACACACACGACGATTCCGATCGCAGGGGACATTCATGAACTGGCGAGACCGCGCCGCGTGCCGTGACGAGGACCCGGAGCTGTTCTTTCCCGTCGGGACCGGCGGGACGGCGCTGTTGCAGGCCGAGCAGGCGAAGGCGGTGTGCCGCCGCTGCCCGGTGACGGAGCAGTGCCTGGAGTTCGCGCTCGGCATGGGGCAGGCCGTCGGTGTGTGGGGAGGCACGAACGAGACGGAGCGGCGGGCGCTGCAGCGACGGCGGGCCGGGGCGCGGCGGCGCTCCGCCTAGAGCCGCACCACCGCCGCGGAGCACCCGGGGGCCGCCGGGCCGCGGGGCGCGTCAGCGCCCGCCGCGGCGCAGCGGCCCCCAGGCGTGCTCCTGGCGGGCCACCTCCCGCTGCGCCGCCTCGATCACCTCGGTGTCGATCCAGCACAGCGGCTCGCAGTCGGCGACCAGCGGCTCGTTGTCCGGGCCGCGGCCGGTCTCCCGGCCCGCCAGGACCCAGGGCCGCACGTCGGGGCCCTTCTCGTGCGGCAGGTGCGAGTAGTCGTACAGGCGCCGCGCGACCCACAGCTTCACGGACCGGTCCTGCCACCACGTCTCCACGTCGAGGGGGTTGGCGGACAGGCCGGGCAGGGGGACGCCGGTGAGCTCGTCGGTGCTGGAGACGTCCCCGAGGTCGGTGGCCGGGCCGCGCGACCAGCGCACGTACAGGCCCTGCCGCCGCTCCACCAGGCCCGCAAGGTCGTCGAGTGTGTGTACGACCGGCAGGTCGTCCGTTGCGCTCATGGCGTGACCTCCCTCTGCGCCGTCAGGCGGTCGGGGTACCCGTGGTGCGCCGGGGGAATCAATCCGCCCGCGGACGTCCCCCGGCCGGGTGCCGGCGCCGGGTGTCGGCGCCGGGTGCCGGCGCCGGGTGTCGGCGCCGGGGGTCAGCGCCGGGGGTCAGCGCCGGGGGTCGGCGCCGGGTGTCAGCGGGCCAGGGACGCGGCGTCGCCCATGACGACGACGGGGTGCAGGGCCGGGTCGAGGGTGGTGAGCAGGTCCCTCATGTGCTCCTCGGACAGGGTGACGCAGCCGTGGGTGGGTCCGCCGTGGTCGACGTGGAACCAGATGCCCCCGCCGCGGCCGGCCCCGAGCGGGCGGTAGCCGTCCAGGGGCGAGGTGCCGGGCCTGCGGTTGTAGTTGATGGCGACCACGTAGTCGAAGGCGCCGGCCAGCGGCTCGCCCTCGAAGCCGGTGCCGAGGGCGGTGAAGCCCGCCGAGCGGTGGTAGGGCAGGCGGCTGCCGGGGTCGGGCAGCAGCCCGCCGGCGTCGGTGAGGGTGTAGACGCCGACGGGCGAGTGCAGGTCGCCGGCCGTGTGGTGGTCGGTCCAGCCCTTGAGCGCGTTGTGCGCGGGCCGGCTCGGGCCGGCCCGCCAGCCGCCGTCGGTGCGCCGGTGGACGACGACGGTGGAGTCGGAGGAGTGCTTGCCGCGGCCGGTGACCAGGACGACCTGGCGGGCGTCGGCCGGGATCGCGGCGCGGGTCCTCGGGCCGAGGCCGGGCAGGTCGCCCGGCCGTGCCCGCTCGGGGCGGTCGTGGGTGCGGAGGCCGGCTTCCGCCCCGGCGCGGTGGGCGCCGTCGGCGTGGTCCACCGTCGCCGCGGCACCGCCGCCGCATCCGGTGAGCAGTCCTGAGACCAGGAGCAGGGATGCGGCGGGCAGTGCGAGACGCGGGGTGGTGCGTGTGCTCATGCGTGGTTCTCGGCCGTGACGTGTGGGGGGAACGTGCGGAGGAACGTGCCGGGGAAGTCGGCAACTGCTAAACCCTGTTGGGCTTGCCCTGAGCGTACAACCACGTGGTGAACAGCCTGTTGAGGTCCTTGCCCGACTCCCGCTCGGCCAGCGCGGTGAACTGCGCGGTGGTGCCGTGCCCGTGACGGTGCGCGGTGGCCCAGGCGCGCAGGATGCGCGGGAACACCCGGTCGCCGACGGCGCGGCGCAGCTCGTGCAGGGTCATGGCGCCGCGGGCGTAGACAGGGGTGTCGAAGAGGTGGGCGCCGCTGCCGGGGTCGCCGGGCGGGAACGCCCACAGCGGGTCGCTCGCCGGGCGGGCGTAGAGCGCGTCGAAGGTCTTCTGGGCGCTGTCGCCGCCGTGCTGCTCGCGGTAGAGCCACTCGGCGTAGGTGGCGAAGCCCTCGTTGAGCCAGATGTCCTGCCAGCGGGTCGGGGAAACAAAGTCGCCGAACCACTGGTGGGCGTTCTCGTGGACGAGGGTGCCCACGTCCGGCGCCGAGTCGTACAGGGGCCGCCCCTGCGTCTCCAGCGCGTAGCCGACGTCGGGCGCGTGGTCGACGATCGAGCCGGCCGAGCGGAACGGGTAGGGGCCGAACAGCCGGCTCTCCCACTCCAGGACGGACGGCAGCTTCTTCAGTACGGGGGCGGCGGTGCGCGCCTCGCGGGGGTCGACGGCGTCGTAGACCCGGATGCCGTCGCGGGTGGTGTACTGCCGGATGTGGAACGTGCCGATGGTGGCGGTGGCGAGGTAGGCGGCCATGGGTTCGCGCTGCCGCCAGTGGAACGTGGTGCGCCCGTGGGCGGTGCGCCGCCCGAGCAGGACGCCGTTGGCGACGGCGGTGCGTCCCGCGGGGACGGTGAGCGTGAAGTCGTACGACGCCTTGTCCGTGGGGTGGTTGTTCGCCGGGAACCACGTCATGGCGCCCTGCGGCTCGCCGGCGACGAATGCGCCGTCGTCGGTGGGGATCCACCCGTCCGGGGAGCCGTCCGGGTCGGTGACCGGCTTCGGGGTGCCGCCGTAGGCGACGGTGACGCGGAAGTCCCGCCCCGGGCGCAGCACGGTGCGCGGGGTGACGACCAGTTCCTGACCGTTGCGCCGGAAGGCGGCCGGGGCGCCGTCCACCCGGACGCCGGTGACCTTCAGGCCCTTCAGGTCGAGGTCGAAGCGGGACAGCGGCTGCGTGGCGCGGGCGGTGAGCACCGCCGTGCCGTCCAGGTGCCGTACGGCGGTGTCGTAACGGAGCGTCAGGTCGTAGTGGCGGACGTCGTAGCCGCCGTTCCCGGCGAGCGGGAAGTAGGGGTCGCCGGCGCCGGGCGCGCCGGGGGTGCCGGGGGTGCCGGCCGTCCCGGGCGCGGCGGCGGCGAGCAGGGCCGCGAGGGCGACGGGGACGGCCGCGCCGAACAGGGCGCGGCGGCGGGCGGCTTGCGACCGGGGTGGCCTCACGGGTGCTCCTCGGGTCGGGGGTGGCATGATCACCGGTCAGCCTAGGCGCGTGCCGCCTCCGGTTCCCCCTCGAACAGGTCAAGTCGCGCCGCGCCGGCCGCCGCGCGCACCGCCCGCCGGCCGGTGCGGGGTTACGCTCCCGGCACCGACGTCGCCGAGGAAGGACGTGTCCCGTGAGCGTGCGCGTGCGCCGCATCTACGACCTGCCCGAGCCGGACGACGGCGTCCGTGTCCTGGTCGACCGGCTGTGGCCGCGGGGCGTCGCCAAGGACGCGGCGCACGTCGACGAGTGGCCCAAGGGCCTGACGCCGTCCGCCGAGCTGCGCCGCTGGTACCACGCGGGCCAGGGCTCCTACGAGGAGTTCGCGCGCCGCTACGAGGCGGAGCTGGCCGCTCCCGAGGCGGCCGGACTCCTCGACGGCGTACGGCGGTTGGCCGAGGAGGGCACCGTGACGCTGCTGACCGCGGCCAGGGAGCCCGGCCGCAGCCACGCCGCCGTGCTGGCCCGCCTGCTGGAGGCGTGAGGCTCCCCCGCGCGCCCCACGCCCCCGCGCCTCACCCCCCGCGCCTCACGCGGTCTGCGCGGCCGCGGCCCGCCCGGCGGCGCGCCCGGAGAACAGGCAGCCGCCGAGGAAGGTGCCCTCCAGGGCGTTGTAGCCGTGCACCCCTCCCCCGCCGAAGCCGGCGACCTCGCCCGCCGCGTACAGCCCGTCGACGGGCCGGCCGTCGTGCCCGAGGGCGCGCGAGTCGAGGTCGGTCTGGATGCCGCCGAGGGTCTTGCGGGTGAGGATGTGCAGCTTGACGCCGATCAGCGGGCCGGCCGCCGGGTCGAGGATGCGGTGCGGAGCGGCGACGCGGCCGAGGCGGTCGCCGATGTAGCGGCGGGCGTTGCGGATGCCCTGCACCTGGGCGTCCTTGCCGTAGGGGTTGGTGATCTGCCGGTCGCGGGCCTCGATCTGGCGGCGCAGCACGGCGGCGTCCAGCAGCGGCCTGTCGGTGAGGGCGTTCATCTTCTCGACGAGCTTTTCGAGGGTGTCGGCGACGACGAAGTCCGCGCCGTGCCGCACGAAGTCCTTCACCGGGCCGGGCGCGCCCCGGCCGAGGAGGCGCTCGCGCAGGACGGCGCGCCGGTCCCCGGCGGTGATGTCGGGGTTCTGCTCCGAGCCCGAGAGCGCGAACTCCTTCTCGACGATCCGCCGGGTCAGCACGAACCAGGAGTGGTCGTACCCGGCGATGTCCCCGGTGGTGCGCAAGTGCTTCAGGGTGCCGAGGGTGTCGTAGCCGGGCAGGCAGGGGTCGGGCAGGCGGCGGCCGAGCGCGTCGAACCACATCGACGACGGGCCGGGCAGGATGCGGATGCCGTGGCCGGGCCAGATCGGGTTCCAGTTCCGCACGCCCTCGGTGTAGTGCCACATGCGGTCGCGGTTGACCAGGCGCACGCCCGCGGCGGCGCTGATGTCCAGCATGCGGCCGTCGACGTAGGCGGGCACGCCGGTGACCATCTCGCGCGGCGGGGTGCCGAGCCGCTCGGGCCAGTACCGGCGCACCAGGTCGTGGTTGGCGCCGATGCCGCCGGTGGTGACGATCACCGCCTGGGCGGTGAGTTCGAACTCGCCCACGCGGTCGCGGTGGGAGGCCACGCCGCGCGGCGCGTCGTCCGGGGCGAGCAGGGTGCCGCGCACCCCGCGCACGGCGCCGTCCTGCACGACGAGTTCGTCGACGCGGTGGCGGTGGTGGAAGGTGAGCAGCCCGTCGCGCGCCGCGTCGTGGGCGTAGCGCGCGAACGGTGCGACGACGCCGGTGCCGGTGCCCCAGGCGATGTGGAAGCGGGGCACGGAGTTGCCGTGCCCGTCGGCGCGCAGGTCGCCGCGCTCGGCCCAGCCGACCGTGGGCAGCAGCTCGATGCCGTGCCCGGCGAGCCAGGACCGCTTCTCGCCGGCCGCGAACTCGACGTAGGCGCGTGCCCAGCGCACCGCCCAGGCGTCCTCGTCGTCCAGCCGGTCGAACCGCGCGCTGCCCTGCCAGTCGCTCCAGGCCAGGTCGAAGGAGTCCCGCACGCCCAGCCGGCGCTGCTGCGGGGAGTCGACGAGGAACAGCCCGCCGAACGACCAGTGGGCCTGCCCGCCGAGGTTGGCGGCGTTCTCCTGGTCGACGAGGGCCACCTTCCGGCCCCGGCTGGTCAGTTCGTGCGCCGCGACCAGGCCGGCGAGACCGGCTCCGACGACGATGACGTCCGCGTCCATGCGACCGTGTCCCTTCACTGTGCGGGGGTGCTGCCGTCAGTGAGCAGCGCGGTGAGGAGTTGCCCGAGCCAGGCGCGCGCGTGCTCCACGTCCCGGTCCAGCAGCAATTGGGTGGTGACGCCGTCGTAGGCGGCGACCACGGCGTGCGCGGCGCCGTCGGCGCCGCCGAGCACGGCGGGCAGCGCGGGCCCGGCGGCCCGGGCGAGCCGGCCGGCGATCGCCCGCCGCAGCCGCTCCCGGTGCTCCAGCAGGGTGCGGGCGACGTCGGGGCGGCGCGCGGCGTGCACCAGGAAGTCCGTCTTGACCAGCAGCCAGTCCACGTCGAGCAGCAGCACCTCGGTGACCCGGTCCACGCAGGCCGGCACGTCCAGGTCGGGGCCGTCCACGGCGAGCGCGCCGGCCACCTGCTCGGCGATCAGCCCGGCCCGTTCCCGGTAGAGGGCGAAGAACAGCTCGTCCAGGGAGGCGAAGTTGGAGTAGAAGGCGCCCCGGCTGTAGCCGGCGGCCTCGCAGACCTCCTCGATGGAGACCCGCCCGAAGCCCTTGGCGGCGAACACCCGGAACGCCGCGTCCAGCAGCCGCGCCCGGGTGCGCACCCGGCGCCGCGTCACGCGCCGTGTCCCGCCCTCGACCGCCATGTCCGCACCCGCCCTCCATTCGATACACGAATGTATCGGATGCACGCGTGTATCCGACAGGGGCGCGCGCCGGAAGCGGGGAGGGCGACGTGTTCCCGACGCGGAAAGGGCCACTTGTTCCCGACGCGGGAAGGGCGATGTGTTCCCGCAAGGACACGGCGGGCGCCGGGCCTCTCCCCGGCCGCCCGCGCCGCGCCCCCGTCTGGTTTGCTGTCCCCGGCAGCGCGGCACCGCCGAAGGCGGATACGAAGGCGGATGCGGAGGCGGAGGTGGGGAGGATCATGGGGGCGGACGTGCGGGAAGTGGCCGACGGTGTCCACCTGGTGGACGGCGGCATCGTCAACTGGGTCGTCCTCGCGGAGGGCGGCGAGCTGACGCTGATCGACACCGGCTATCCCGGTGACCGGCGGCGGCTGCTGGACTCCCTGGCGGCGGTGGGCGGTTCACCGGAGGCGGTGCGGGCCGTGCTGGTCACGCACGCCCACAACGACCACCTCGGCTCGGCCGAGTACCTGCGGGCGGCCCACGGCACGCCCGTCCTGCTCCACCCGGCCGAAGTCCCGCACGCGCGGCGGGAGTTCCTGCACCAGGTCACCCCCGGGCAGGTGCTGCGCAACGCCTGGCGGCCCGGTGTGCTGCCGTGGGCACTGCACGCGGTACGCGCCGGCGGCACCGCGCGCATACCGGTCGCCGCGCCCGGGCCGTTCCCGGTGCGCGAACCGCTCGACCTGCCCGGCCGTCCGGTCGCGGTGCCCACGCCCGGCCACACGGACGGGCACGTCGCCTTCCACCTGCCGCGGGCCGGCGTGGTCGTCTCCGGTGACGCGCTGGTCACCGGCCACCCCACCTCCCGCCGGCGCGGGCCGCAGCTGCTGCCCGGCATGTTCCACCGGGAGCGCGAGCGCGCGGCGGCCTCCCTGGAGGTGTTCGAGAAACTCGCCGCCGACCTGCTGCTGCCCGGGCACGGGCCGCTGCACCGCGGCCCGGTGCGACGTGCGGCACAGCAGGCACGGGAGAAGGCGTTCCCGAGGCTGTTCTAGGGTCTCCTCCATGGCCCTGCAGATCAGTGCCACCAATCCCGAGCACCCCGCGCTCCTGCTCGAACTGCCGTGGGACGTGCCCCTGGAGGAGTGGCCGAAGGAGCACCTGGTGCCGCTGCCGCGCGGCATCTCCCGGCATGTCGTGCGCTACGCCCGCGCGGGCGAGGAGGTGATCGCCGTCAAGGAGCTGGCGGAGCGCCCGGCACTGCGCGAGTACGAGCTGCTGCGCGACCTGGACCGGCTCGGCATCCCCGCCGTCGACGCCCTCGCCGTGGTCACCGGCCGCGCCGACCGCACCGGCGCCCCGCTGGAGCCGGTGCTGGTGACCCGGCACCTGGGCGGCTCGATGCCGTACCGCTCGATGTTCGAGACGACCATGCGCCCGGCGACCATGCGCCGCCTGATGGACGCTCTCGCCGTGCTGCTGGTGCGCCTGCACCTGGCCGGGTTCGCCTGGGGCGACTGCTCGCTGTCCAACACCCTCTTCCGGCGCGACGCGGGCGCGTTCGCCGCCTATCTCGTGGACGCCGAGACCGGCGAGCTGCACCCGCGGCTGAGCACCGGGCAGCGCGAGTACGACCTCGACCTGGCGCGCGTCAACATCAGCGGCGAGCTGCTGGACCTGGAGGCCTCCGGGGCGCTGCACCCGTCGGTGGACCCGGTCGAGTTCGGCACCGGGATCTGCGAGCGCTACCGCAGCCTGTGGAACGAGCTGACCCGCACCTCCGTCTACCCGGCGGGCAAGTACCACTACATCGAGCGCCGCATCCGGCGGCTGAACGACCTCGGTTTCGACGTGGCGGAGATGCAGATCGAGCACTCCTCCAACGGCGACACGGTCACCTTCGTGCCGAAGGTCGTCGACGCCGGCCACCACCAGCGGCAGCTGCTGCGGCTGACCGGCCTGGACACCGAGGAGAACCAGGCCAAGCGGCTGCTGAGCGACCTGGAGAGCTGGATGGCGACCCAGGAGGACTACGCGCCCGACGACCTTCCCCCGAGCTCTCGGCCCGGCTCGAGCCGGGGGTACTCCCACGCCGCCCGCCCGGAGGTGCTGGCGCACCGCTGGGTGCGGGAGGTGTTCCGGCCCACCGTGCGGGCGGTGCCGCGCGAGCTGCGCGGCGACATGGACCCGGCCGAGCTGTACCACCAGCTGCTGGAGCACCGCTGGTACCTGTCGGAGCGGGCGCAGCACGACATCGGCCTGGACACGGCCGTCGCGGACTACGTCGAGAACATCCTGCCGAAGATGCGCGCGCCCCTGCGGCCGCCCGGCGACGACACCGACGCGGACCCGGCCGACCACACCGGCGCGGACGACGCGGACGACGGGGATGACGGGGACGACGCGGAGGCGGCCCCCGCTGACGGCACCGGCGCGGACGACGGGGACGACGCGGAGGCGGACCCCGTGGGTGGCGCCGGTGCCGGACGGGACGCGCCGGTCGCGTGACGCACGTGACTCAGTCGTGCGGGACGACGGCCACCGGGCACGTCGCGTGGTGCAGCGCGCCGTGGGCGACGGAGCCGATGCGGGCGCCGACGGCCGTGCGGTGCGCGCGGCGCCCGACGACCAGCAGCTGGGCCCGCGGCGCCACCGACAGCAGCACCTGCCCGGCGCTGCCCATCTCCACGTGCTCGACCACGGGCACGCCGGGGAACCGCTCGCGCCACGGCTTCAGCGCCTCGGCCAGCGCCCGCCGCTCGTACGGCTCCAGGCCCCCGGCCTCGTCGAGCAGGTGCAGCGAGCCGGGGCTGTAGGCGAACACCGGCGGCAGCGTCCAGGCGCGTACGGCGCGCACGGTGGCGCCGCGGGCGGCCGCGGTCTCGAACGCGAACCGCAGCGCGGCGGCGCTGTCCTCCGCGTCGCCGTGCTGCCCGACGACGATCTCCCGGCCGGCGGCCTCGGCGGCGGGGTCGTCCCCGGCGCGCACGAGGACCACGGGCCGCGTCGCCTCGGTGATCACCTGCTGCCCGACCGAGCCGACCAGGAAGCCGACGACCGGCCCGTGGCCGCGCGAGCCGAGCGCCAGCAGCTCGGCGTCCCCGGCGGCGGTGACCAGGGTCTCGACGGCCGCGCCCGCCAGGACGTCGGTGGACACCTCCAGGCCGGGGTGGCGCTCGGCCACGGTGCGCACCGCGCCGTCCAGCGCCTGGCGCACCCACCGCTCCTGGGTGTCCCGGTCCCCCACGTCGACCGCCTCGTACGGCTGGTACCGCCAGGCCTGCACCACCCGCAGCGGCAGTCCGCGGCGCACCGCCTCCCGGGCCGCCCACGCCAGTGCGGCCAGGCTCTCCTCGGATCCGTCGACGCCTGCGGTGATCGGGCGGGTCATGCGGGGTGCCTCCCGGTGTCGTGGTCGTGTCCGGGTCAGTCTTCCCCAACCCCGGCGCCTCGCCTCTCCCCCGCCCCGCGCTTCCCCTCTCCCCCACTCCTGTGCTTCGGCCTCTCCCGCCTCTGTGTTTCAGTCTCCTCCGCCCCTACGCTTCACCGCATGAGCCTGGAATGGGAGCAGGTGGTGGTCGACGCGTCCGATCCGGTCGCGCTGGGCCGCTGGTGGGCCGGCGCGCTGGGCTGGGTGGTGGTGCACGAGGCGCCCGACGAGGTCGAGATCCGCCCGGCCCCGGACCGGCTGCCGGGGCTGCTCTTCGTGCCCGTGCCCGAGGCGAAGACGGTCAAGAACCGTCTCCACCTCGACTTCCGTCCCGACGACCAGGAGGCCGAGGTCGACCGCCTGCTCGCCCTCGGCGCCCGCCACGCGGACGTCGGGCAGGGCGAGCAGCCCTGGGTGACCCTCGCGGATCCGGAGGGCAACGAGTTCTGCGTCCTGGGCGCCCGACGGCCCTGAGGACCCGCCGTTTCCTGGGCCGGCGCGCGGCGCCCCCGAACGGCCCCGTTCCCCAACCGGCGCGCGCGGCGGCCGCGCCGTGCCTACGATGGGCCGATGACCGGCGCGGCGACGCACGAGCAGGGACCGGGTCCGCAAACCCGGCGCCCGGGGTGGGGGACGTCATGACACAGGCCGCCGGGGCGGCGCGGACCGTCATCATGACCGTGGACGACGACCCCGGGGTCTCCCGGGCCGTCGCCCGTGATCTCAGGCGCCGCTACGGCGGCGAGCACCGCGTCGTGCGCGCGGAGTCCGGCGAGTCGGCGCTGCAGGCGCTGCGCGAGCTGAAGCTGCGCGGCGACCAGGTGGCCGTCGTCCTGGCCGACTACCGCATGCCGGGCATGAACGGCATCGAGTTCCTGGAAGCGGCGATGGACGTCTACCCGGCCGCGCGCCGGGTGCTGCTGACCGCGTACGCGGACACCAACGCGGCGATCGACGCGATCAACGTTGTCGACCTCGACCACTACCTGCTCAAGCCGTGGGACCCGCCGGAGGAGAAGCTCTACCCGGTCCTGGACGACCTGCTCACGGCCTGGCGGTCCGCCGACCACCGCACGGTGCCGTGCACCAAGGTGGTGGGGCACCGCTGGTCGGCGCGCTCCTCGGACGTGCGCGAGTTCCTGGCCCGCAACCAGGTGCCCTACCGCTGGTACTCGGTGGAGGAACCGGAGGGCCGGCGGCTGCTGGCCGCCGCCGGGCAGGACGGACGGCGGCTGCCGCTGGTGGTCACCCCGGACGGCACGGCCCTGGTCGAGCCCGAGGCGCCCGAACTGGCCGCCCGGGTGGGCCTGGCGACCACGCCGACGGCCGGCTTCTACGACCTCGTGGTGATCGGCGGCGGCCCGGCGGGACTCGGCGCGGCCGTCTACGGCGCCTCGGAGGGCCTGCGGACCGTGCTGGTGGAGCGGTCGGCGACCGGCGGGCAGGCCGGGCAGAGCTCCCGGATCGAGAACTACCTCGGCTTCCCCGACGGCGTCTCCGGCGCCCAGCTCACCGAGCGGGCGCGGCGGCAGGCGGCCCGGTTCGGCGCGGAGATCCTCACCGCGCGGGAGGTCACCGGCCTGGAGGTGAGCGGCGCCGCGCGCGTCGTGCGGTTCGCGGACGGCTCGACCATCGCCGCGCACAGCGTGATCCTCGCGACCGGCGTGCAGTACCGGCAACTGGACGCGGCGGGCTGTGCCGACCTGACCGGGTGCGGGGTGTTCTACGGCTCCGCGCTCACCGAGGCCGCCTCCTGCCAGGGGCAGGACGTGTACGTCGTGGGCGGCGCCAACTCGGCCGGCCAGGCCGCGATGTACCTGTCCCGGTTCGCCAAGTCGGTGACGCTGCTGGTGCGCGGGGCGGACCTGTCGGCGTCGATGTCGCACTACCTGATCCAGCAGATCGACGAGGTGGCGAACATCGCCGTGCGCCACCACACGGCCGTGGCGGCCGCGCACGGCTCCGGCCACCTGGAGCAGCTGACGCTGCGTCACACCCTGACCGGGGAGACCGAACGCGTCGACGCCTCGTGGATGTTCGTGTTCATCGGCGCCGCCCCGCTGACCGACTGGCTGGACGGGACGGTGCTGCGCGACGAGCGCGGGTTCGTCCTCGCCGGGCCGGACCTGACCCCCGACGGGCGCCCGCCGGCGGGCTGGGAGCTGGACCGGCCGCCGTACCACCTGGAGACCAACGTGCCCGGCGTGTTCGTCGCGGGCGACGCGCGCGCCGAGTCCGCCAAGCGGGTCGCCTCCGCCGTCGGAGAGGGAGCCATGGCCGTGATGCTCGTCCACCGTTACCTGGAGCAGTCGTGAGCGGGCGGCCGGTGCCGTGCAGCCCGCGGGAGATCGGCTCCCTGTTCCTGTTCGAGAAGCTGTCGTCCGAGCAGCTGGGCCGGCTGTGCGCCGCGGGGCGGGTGGAACTGTTCGACCCGGGCCCGGTGTACGCCGAGGGTGAGCCGGCGACCTGCTTCTACGTGATGCTGGAGGGCACGGTCGTGCTCTCCCGCCGGGTCGGCGGCGACGACGTCGAGATCAACCGGACCTCGCAGCGCGGGGTGTACGCCGGCGCCACGCAGGCCTACCTCGGGGAGAGGGTGCCGCAGGTCTACACCAGCTCCCTGCGCGTGACGGAGCCGACGCGGTTCTTCGTGCTGCCCGCGGACACCTTCGCCGACGTCGTGCGGGAGTGGTTCCCGATGGCGGTCCACCTGCTGGAGGGCCTCTTCCTCGGCTCCAAGAGCACCCAGCGCACCCTCGGGCAGCGGGAACGCCTGCTGGCGCTGGGCTCCCTGTCGGCCGGGCTGACCCACGAGCTCAACAACCCCGCCGCGGCGGCCGTGCGGGCCACGGCGACCCTGCGGGAGCGGGTGGCGAAGATGCGGCGCAAACTCGCCGTCATCGCCGAGGGCCCCTTCTCCCGGGACGACCTCGCGCAGCTGATGGAGGTCCAGGAGCGCACGGTGGAACGGGTCGCCAAGACCTCGGCGCTCAGCCCCCTGCAGGCCGCGGACCGGGAGGACGAGCTCGCCGACTGGCTGGACGACCACGGCATCACCGAGGGCTGGCGGATCGCGCCCACCTTCGTGCAGGCCGGGCTGGACACCGACTGGCTGGAGGAGGTCGCCGTGTCCGTCGCGCCGGAGATCCTGCCGAACGCGATCGGCTGGCTCAACTACACGGTGGAGACCGAGCTGCTGATGAACGAGATCGAGGACTCCACCACCCGGATCACCACGCTGGTCGACGCCGCCAAGCAGTACTCCCATCTGGACCGGGCGCCCTACCAGGTGACCGACGTGCACGAACTCCTCGACAGCACGCTGCTGATGCTCTCCGGGAAGATCGGCGACCGCATCCGGGTCGTCAAGGACTACGACCGTACGCTGCCGCGCGTCCCCGGCTACCCGGCCGAGCTGAACCAGGTGTGGACGAACCTGATCGACAACGCCGTCGGCGCCATCAACGGCGCGGGCGGCGAGGGGACGCTCACCGTGCGCACGGCCCGGGACGGGGAGCGGCTCCTGGTGGAGTTTTGCGACACCGGCCCCGGCGTGCCCGAGGAGATCCGCGACCGCGTCTTCGAGCCGTTCTTCACCACCAAGCCGGTCGGCGAGGGCACAGGACTGGGCCTGGACATCTCCCGGCGGATCGTGGTCGACAAGCACGGCGGCGCCCTGCGGGTGGAATCGGTGCCGGGCGACACCCGCTTCCAGGTCCTGCTCCCGCTGACGGCCGCCCCGGCCGGCACCGACGCACCCGATCCCCTCGAGGAGCCGGCATGACGCACGACAGCGGTATCGACCCGAACGTTCCGCCGAGCGGCACCGGCTGCGCCGAGTGCGAGGCGACCGGCGGCTGGTGGTTCCACCTGCGGCGCTGCGCCCGGTGCGGGCACATCGGCTGCTGCGACGACTCCCCCGCCCGGCACGCCACCGCGCACTACGAGGCCACCGGGCACCCGGTGATCCGCAGCTTCGAACCGGGCGAGGGCTGGTTCTGGGACTACACCACCTCGCAGTTGTACGCGTCCGGCCCCGACCTCGCCCCGCCGGTCAGCCACCCCGAGGACCAGCCCGTACCGGGACCCGCGGGCCGGGTGCCGCCGGACTGGGCGGACACGCTGCGCTGAGCGGCGCGGGACGGGCCGACACGCTGCGCTGAGCGGCACGGGCGGACGGACACGCTGAGCCGCGCGGGACGGGCGGCGGCCCGCCGGCGCACGCGCGCCGGACGCGCCCGGTCGCCGGCCCCGAGCCGCACGGCCCGCCCGAGCCGTTGCGGCGGGACGCGGCGACGGGCCGGGACGCCGGTGGCCCGTGCCAGGATGGATGCCGTGTCGACGATCGCCTCCGCCGCGCCGCTGATCGGCCGGGACGCCGAGCTGGCCCGCCTCTTCGGGGTGCTGGAGCGCGCCCGCGGGGGCGAGGCCCGCGCGGTGCTGGTCTCCGGGGACGCCGGGGTCGGCAAGACGCGGCTGCTGTCCGAGACCGCCGCGCGGGCCGCCGCGGCGGGGACGCTCGTCCTCACCGGTCACTGCGTCGACGTGGGCGACGTGGGCCTGCCGTACCTGCCGTTCACCGAGGTCCTGGGCGCGCTCGCCGCCGACGGGCGCTTCGCGGACGTCCTGGCCGCGCACCCGGCGGTGGACCGGCTGCTGGGCGGCGGCGCCGGCGCCGTACGGGACGCGGGCGACCGGCTGCGGCTGTTCGAGGGCGTGGCCGGGCTGCTGGCCGACCTCGCGCACACCGCGCCCATCCTGCTGGTCCTGGAGGACCTGCACTGGGCCGACCAGTCCTCCCGCGACCTGCTGCGCTTCCTGCTCAGCCGCGGCGGCCTGGACCGGCCGGCATCGGGTGCGCCCCCGTACCGCCCGGCGGTGTTCGCCTCCTACCGGGCGGACGACCTGCACCGCCGCCACCCGCTGCGGCCGCTGCTGGCCGAACTGGTCCGGCTGCCCTCGGTGGAGCGCCTGGAGCTGCGGCCCCTGCCCGACGCCGACGTCGCCCGGCTGGTGCGGGCGCTGCAGGAGCGCGAGCTGCCCAAGGCCACGGTCCGCCGCATCGTGGACCGCGCCGAGGGCAACGCCTTCTACGCCGAGGAGCTGCTCGCCGCCTCCGGCACGCGGACCGACGGCCTGCCCGACGCCCTCGCCGACGTCCTCCTGGTCCGGTTCGAGCAGCTGTCCGGCACCGCTCGGCAGGTGCTGCGTGCCGCCGCCGTCGCCGGGCGCCGCGTCGGGCACGACCTGCTGCGGGACGCAGTCGGGATTCCGGAGGAGGAACTGGAGGCCGCCCTGCGGGAGGCCGTCGAGCACCGGCTGCTGGTGCCCGGCGACGACGGCGCGTACGCCTTCCGGCACGCCCTGACCCGGGAGGCGGTGTACACGGACCTGCTGCCGGGGGAACGCTCCCGGCTGCACGGCGCGTTCGCCCGGCTGCTGCAGGAGCGCGGCCCCGCGGGCGAGTCGGCCGCGGAGCGTGCCCACCACTACCGCGAGAGCCACGACCCGGCGCGGGCGCTGGCCGCCTCGCTGGAGGCGGCCGACCACGCCCGGCTCCTCGGCGCGCCCGCCGAGGAGCTGCGGCACCTGGAGGCCGCCCTCGACCTGTGGCCGGCGGTGGAGCCGTCCGCGCGGCCGGCGTGCGACGGCGTGGACCGGGTGACGCTCACGCTGCGCGCCTCCGCCGCGGCCGCGCACGCCGGCGACGGCCACCGCGCGGTCTCGCTCACCCGGGACGCGCTGGCGGCCCTCGGCCGGGACGCCGACTCGGAGCTGGCCGCCCGGGTGCGGTACACCCTCGCCGGCAACCTGCTCGGCGTGGACAGCCTCTCGGCCGCGTTCGCCCACAGCAGCGACGCGCTCGCCATGATCCCCGCCGAGCCGCCCTCGGCGACCTGGGTGTGGGCGGCGGCCACGCACGTGCTGGCGGCCCGCCAGGTCGGCGAGGACGCCACCGCGCTGCGCATCGCCCGCCGGGCCCTGCGGGCCGCCGAGCAGCTCGGCATCCCCGACGCCCGGGCCGATCTGCTGGTCTCGCTGGCCCACCTGGAGGGCGGCGGACGCCGCTCCCCCGAGAACCGCGCGCTGCTGCGGCAGGCGCGGGAGCTGGCCCGGCGGGCGGGGAACACGCCGGTGGAGATGCGGGCGCTGTTCAGTCTCGCCATCGGGTGCTTCGAGGCGGGCGAGTTGGAGCAGTGCCTGCCGTGGCTGGCCGAGGGCCTGGAGCGCGCCCGGCGTACCGGGCTGCTGTCGTCGCCGTACCCGCTGGAGATGCGCTATCTGCGGCTGCTGGTGCTGTACACGCTGGGCCGCTGGGACGAGTGCCTGCGCGCGGCGGCGGCCGACACCGACGCGCTGCCCGCGGCGGACGGTTACTGGGTCGGGCCGGTCCTGTACGTGGCGCTGGCGCGAGGCGAGGCCGGGGCCGCCGACCGGGCCCGGGCCCTGCTGGCGGGGCCGTTCGACTGGCTGGCGACGCTGGTGGCGGGGATCGTGCTCACCGACGCCGCCGCCCTGCGCGGCGATCCGGCGCAGGCCGTGCGCCGGATGCGGGAGACGGTCGCGGCGCTCACCCAGCACGCGGGCCACCGCCCCGACGCCGCGGTGCGGCTGGCCGCGCTGGCCCTGTCCGCGGTCGCGGACGCGGCGGGCGAGGAGCGCCTGGCCGGCCGGGAGCCGCGCGACTGGACGCGGACCGCGGACGAGCTCGTCGGTGTCGCCCGGGAGTGCGCCGGGCACGGGGAGGAGGGCATGCCGCAGGGGCCGGAGGGCCGGGCGTGGCTGGCGCGGGCCGAGGCGGAGTGGCACCGGGCCGTGTCGGGCCCGGACGCGGCGGCGTGGCAGCGGGCGGTCGACGCCTTCGGGTACGGCGACGTCTACGAGCAGGCGCGCTGCCGGCTGCGGCTCGCCGAGGCGCTGCTCGCCGCCGGGCGCCGGGAGGAGGCCGCCCGCCAGGCCCGCACGGCCCGGCACACGGCGCAGCGGCTGGGTGCCGGGCCACTGCTGCGGCAGGTGGACGCCCTGCTGCGCCGCGGCCGGCTCGCCGACGCGCCGCCCGCCGAGGGGAGTCCGGCGGCGCTCACGGCCCGCGAGCAGGAGGTGCTGCGGCTGCTGGCCCGCGGCCGCAGCAACCGTCAGATCGGGGAGGAACTCTTCATCAGCGCCAAGACGGCGAGCGTCCACGTCTCCCACATCCTCACCAAGCTGGGCGCCGCGAGCCGTACGGAGGCGGTCGCCGTCGCCCACCGCGAGGGCCTGATCACGCCGGAGCCCGACGCGCCGGGCCGGGCCGCGCCGGGATAGGCCGCCGGGCCGGCCGCACTGGGACAGGCCGCCGGGACGCGCCGCGCCGGAAGGGGAGGCCGCCGCGCCGGCCCGGCGGCCGCGGGCCCTGGGGCCGGGGCAGGGTGCCCGCGGTCCGGGTCCCCCGCGGGCGGGGCACCCGGAACACCGGTGCGCGGGCGGGGTCAGTGCCGGGGCGCCGGCGTGTTGGCGGCGGTGACGTTCACCGCGGCCCACGCCCGGTCGACGGTCCGGTATTCGGTGCTGCCGGCCCCGTACAGGTCCTTGGCCGCCTTCAGCGTCGCCACGCGCGCGCCGTGGAAGTCGGTGCTGGAGACCATGTAGCGGGTCAGGGCCCGGTAGAAGATCGCCGTGGCCCTGGTGCGTCCGATGCCCGTGACCGCGGACCCGTCGTAGGTGGGCGAGTCGTAGGTGACGGCGCCGATCCTCCGGCGGCCGCTGCCCTCGGCGAGGAGGTAGTAGGCGTGCGAGGAGACGCCGGAGCCGGCGTGCACCTCGGCGTCGTACACCTGCGGCGACCAGAAGTCGACCGTGCCCTCCAGCCTGTCGAGGGAGGGGTGGTCCAGGCGGCGCAGGAACTTCTGGGCCAGGCCGAGCTTTTCGCCAATGAGGTAGTTCGGCGGGTTCTCGGGGTTGTGCGCGCCGAACTCGACGCCGGAGCCGAAGATGTCGGCGAGGGACTCGTTCAGGGCGCCCGGTTCGCCGTACTGGTTGCCGTCGGCGTCCACCCGGGTCGGCTCCAGGCGGGCGGTGGCGTCGACGACGCCGTGGGTGAGTTCGTGGCCGGTGACGTCGAGGACGACGAGCGGCTTTGTGAACGTGTCCCCGTCGCCGTCGCCGTAGAGCATGCAGCCGCACCGGTCGTCCCAGAAGGCGTTGGCGACCTTGTGGCCGAAGTGGACCATGGCGTGGGCGCCCTTGCCGTCGTTCGCCATGCCCTTGCGGCCGAAGGTCTTCCGGTAGAAGTCCAGGGTCTTGGTGATGCCGTACTGGGCGTCGACGGCGGCGCTGATCCGGTTGGCGACGGTGCCGTCGCCCCACTGGTCGGTGGTGCTGGTGAACTTCGCCCCCCGTGCGAAGTTCTCCGGCTCGCGGCCCTTGGCGTCGCGGGTCTCGGTGCCCCAGCGGGTGGGGTCCTTCAGCAGGAAGCTCCTGCGGGCGGTCTGCGTGGTGGTCAGCTTCACCTTTCCGGCGAAGAGGGAGCGGCCGGTGCCGGAGGCCGGCGCCGGGTAGCGGGCGGCGGACGCCGCGGCGAGGCTGTGCGTGCCGGGCGCGGTGCCGGTGGCGGGGTCGAGGGTCTCGCCGCGCCGGTGCAGGGTCTTCAGCAGCTTCGGGGACAGGAACTCGTCGCTGTCCGGGGTGCTGCTGCGGACCCGGCCGGTGAGCGCGTCGACGACCACCGTGCGGGAGCCGGCGGCCCCGGTGCCGCCGACGCGGACCCGCCAGGCGAGGGCGGAGGCGCCGCCGCGGGCGTCCACGACGAGTGCGGCGCCGGCCGCCCGTTCCCCGGCCGCGGCGGCGGCCTTCCGCTCCGCCTGACGCCGTGTCAGCCGGGCGCGCAGGGTGGCGGGCCGGACGGTGTGCCCCGCGGCCCGGGTGACCCCGGTGTAGGTCAACTGCCGGGAGAGGTGGACGACCAGGTCGCCGCCGAGGACCGGCAGCCCCTGGTGGGTGCGGACGAAGCGGACGTGCCGGGCGCCCTCCGGGTCGATCAGGACGTCCTGCGGCCGGAGTTCCTCCCCTTGGGTGACGCCGGTCGCCGAGGCGTGGGCGAAGGCCGCGGTCCGGGCGGCCGCCACCACGTCTTCGGCCGAGGGCGCGGAGGCGGAGGCGGAGGCGGAGGCCGCGTGCGGGCCGGCGCCGGCCGGGCCGGCGTGGGCCGTGCCGGCCAGGCCGGTGGCGGCCGTCGTCACCGCGACGGCGACCGCCAGGCTGCGTATGTGCGCACTACGCACTGAAAGGGTTCCTTCGTTCACGGGCGGCCGGCACCGCCGGCCGCCGCGGGGCATGGCGCGGCGCCGCGCGCCACGGGGCTGGTCGGGCCCCGGGCGAAACCCTTACGGATGCGTCATGTGCATGTAAAGCAGGAAATGCCTTTCCCTGCTCGATTCATGACGACCCTTCGCCCGCCCGCGCCCCTCGGTGACCGGCAGGCGACCACCCGCGACCGACCGCACCCGACCACGACCGCTCGTGCGTCGACCGCGCGCCGCTCACGCGTCGACCGGCAAGATGCGGTGCGGCGCGGGCCGGTTGCCCCGGAACGGGTGTGAGCGATCTCGCATCGGCGGCGGGCACGGCCGGCCGGGCCTGGTGCGCAGAAGACGCGGCAGCACCGAACCGCCGGATGCCGGTGGTCGGATGCCGGGTGCCGGATGCCGGGCTCCGGCCTTTGGCGCAAGATCTGTTGACAGGAATTCGAAAAAGCCGGAACGGCCGCGACCGGCACTGTTCCGGCGTGCGCCGACAAGGCGTCCAGCCGTGCGCCGACAAGACGTCCGTCGGGGAATGCGCGCACGGGCCGCACGCGAATTGCGCCGCCCACCCGTGTTCGCCGCCGGTTACTCGGGAGTACGGGCGGACGGGCGCCGCCGCACCCGGCGGGAGGCGTCTGACCTCGCCCGGTGCGCGCCCGCGCCGTCACGGCCGTACGGTCCCTCTTTTCGCACAGAAGATCCAACGCGCAGTGAAAAAACGAAAATGCGCCGGAGAGTCGCCGGCGCGTTGAACGGATGCCGTCGTGCTTCCCGTACTTCCCGGAAAGACGAGAAACCGGGGTTTCAGCGAGGGATGACCATGGCCAAGGCGCACGTCTCCGCGGACGGCACCCGTGAACTGGTCGGCGGACGGTACCGGCTGCTGGAGGCGGTCCACCGCGAGACCAACCGCGTCTGCTGGTACGCCGAGGACATCCAGGTCGAACTCCCCTGCCTCGTCACCGAGATCGGGCTGCCGCCGGGACCGGGGGTGGAGGAGCGGATCACGGACCACGTGATGCGCACCTCCGCGATCGTGGCGGAGCTGCGGCCGGGACGGGTCGCGGCGGCGGTGGACGCCGTGGCGGAGGACGGGAGGCTGTGGATCGTCACCGAGTGGATCGACGGCACGCCGCTCGGCGAACTCCTCGACCGGGAAGGCGCGTTGGAACCCGAGCGGGCCGCGCGCATCGGGCTGGCGCTGCTCGACGTCCTGGAGGCCGCGCACGCCGAGGGCGTCACGCACGGCGAACTGAGCCCCGGCCAGGTGTTCGTGCGGGAGGCGGACGACATCGTCGTCACCGGCTTCGGGCTGGCCGGCACCACCCTCGCACCGCGGCTAACCGCGCCGTCGTACGCCTCCCCCGAGCAGGCCCGCGACGAGCGCATCGGCCCCGCGGCCGACCTGTGGGCGCTGGGCGCGCTGCTGTACACGATGGTCGAGGGCCGCCCGCCGTTCCGGGACCGGGGCCGGCCCGAGGCCACCCTGCGCGGCGTGGACCGGCTCCCGCTGCGGGCCCCGCTGCGCGCCGGGGGGCTGACCCGGGCCGTGCAGGGGCTGCTGCGCAAGAACTCCCGGGAGCGGATGACCCGGCCGGAGGTGTGGTACCTGCTCACCCGGACACTGGGCGGGGACACCGGAGGCATCGGGGACGCCGGGGGCGCGGCGGGGGCGCCCGGCCGGTGGCGGGAGGCGTACGCGGCCGCCTGCCACGCGGGCCCGGTGTGGAGCAGGCGGACCGCCGTCACCGTCGCGGGCGGCGCCGTGGCCCTCGTCGCGGTGGCGGTGGCCGTGCTGGCCGCCGCCGACCTGCTGCCCGGCACGGGCGGCGGGTCCTCCGCCGCGGGACCGGCGCCCCGCCCGCCGGCCTCGGTCACCGTCCCGCCCACCGGAGCCGGCCGGGACCCGTCCGGCACCCCGCCGCGCGCGTCGGCCTCCGCCACGGCCGCCCTGCCGGCGGGCTACCGCGTCCTGCGGGCACCGGAGGGATTCTCCGTCGCCCTGCCCAAAGGCTTCCGGCGGCTGCGCACCTCCCGCGTCTCGGACCTCGCCTACCGCGTCGTCTTCGGCCCCGGCGGCACCGACGCCCGCACCCTCGCCGTCACCTACAGCACCCGGGTGGGCCCCGACCCGGTCGCCGTCTGGCGCGAGGACGTGGAACCCGACCTGCAGCGCACCGCGGGCTACCGGCGCCTGGGCGACATCCGCGCGACCACGTACCTGGGCCGCAGCGCCGCCGACATGGAGTGGCTCTCCGGCACCGGCGACCGGCAAACGCGCACCTTCGGCCGGGGCTTCCTGCTCGGCGGCCACCGCGGCTTCTCGCTGCGCTGGACGACCCCGGCCGGCGACTGGGGCGCCGCGGCGAACCGGCAGGCGCTGGCCACCTTCCTCAAAACGTTCCGGCCGCCCGCCTGACCCGTGCCCGCCCGGCCGCCTGCTCCATATCCGCCCGGCGGACGCCCGGCCGCCCGCCCGGCCCGTGTCCGTCCGGGCGGCGCGCGGGGCCGGGGCCGCCCGGACGGGCCGTTTTCACCCCGGGTCGGGGGGAACGCGGGCGGCATGGTGCGAATCGGATACACGATGATGACCGAGCAGGCCGGACCCCGCGAGCTGGTCGAGCACGTGGTGCGGGCCGAGGAGGTCGGCTACGACTTCTCGGTGACCTCCGACCACTACTTCCCGTGGCTGCGCTCGCAGGGCCACTCCCCCTACGCGTGGAGCGTGCTGGGCGCCGCCGCCCAGGCCACCTCGCGCATCCCGCTGATGACGTACGTGACCTGCCCGACGTTCCGCTACCACCCGGCGGTGGTGGCGCAAAAGGCGGCCACACTGCACCTGCTGTCCGAGGGCCGCTTCCGGCTCGGCCTCGGCTCCGGGGAGAACCTCAACGAGCACGTGGTCGGCGGCGGCTGGCCCTCCGTCGACGTGCGGCACGAGATGCTGGAGGAGGCCGTCCACATCATCCGCGCACTGTTCGAGGGCGGCCACGTCACCCACCGCGGCACCCACTTCGACGTCGAGTCGGCCCGGCTGTGGGACCTGCCCGACACCCCGCCGCCCCTGGGCATCGCCGTCTCCGGCGAGAAGTCCTGCGCCCTCGCCGGCAGGTACGGCGACCTGGTGATCGCCACCGAGCCCAAGGCGGGCCTGCTGGAGGCGTTCGACCGGCACGGCGGGCGGGGCAAGCCGCGCGTGGGCCAGCTGCCGGTGTGCTACGACCCCGACCGGGACACGGCCGTCAAGCGCGCGCACGCCCAGTTCCGCTGGTTCGGCAGCGGCTGGAAGGTCAACTCCGAGCTGCCGCACCCGGACTCCTTCGAGTCGGCCACCCAATTCGTCACGCCCGACGACGTCGCCGAGTCCATCCCGTGCGGCGACGACCCGGAGACCTTCGTGGAAGCCGTACGCCCGTACGTCGAGGCCGGGTTCACCGAGGTGGCGCTGGTGCAGGTGGGCGGCGAGACCCAGCACGCCTTCCTGGACTGGTCGGAGAAGACCCTGCTGCCCGCGCTGCGCGACGCCTTCGGCTGACCGGCACACCCCGCCGGCCGCCGACGCCCGGCCGCCGACACCCGGCGAGCGGCAGGCGGCGGGGCAGGGGCCACCCGGCGAAGTGCGCCGTGAATCACTCGACGGCCTGAGCAACCTCGGCGGCGACCTGGGTACCAGAGAGCTCTGAGTCCGTTCTCGCCGGAGGCCCTCTCGTGAACCCGTTCGTGCACAAGACCCTGGTCATGCAGCTTCAGGCGGGCGCCGCCGACCGCTTCCCCGTCCTGGCCCACCTGCAGTACGACGCCGCGGACCCGTTCGCCGTCACCGCCGTGTTCACCCATGACGGCCGGGTGCTGGCGCGGTGGCGGCTCGACCGGGAGATGCTCGCCGACGGCCTCACCCGCCCGGTCGGCATCGGCGACGTCCGCTTCCGGCCCGTGTCGACCGGCATGTGGCAGGAACTGCGGATGGACTTCTTCGGCGACGCCCGCCCCGGCGGGGGCCGGCACCACGCCGCGGTGTTCGCGTGGGCGCCGGCGGTGGCGGCCTTCCTGCGGCAGACCCACGAGATCGTCCCGCCCGGCCGCGAGCAGGTGCGAATCGACGACTTCCTGGCGGAGGTCTTCACGGGCAAGTGACCCCCGTGGCCCCGGGGCAAGCGCCCCGCGAGAAGCGCCGTCCGGGCGGGAGGCGCCCGCGCCCCGCAGCCGCCGCACCCCGTGCGGGCACGCCCCGGCGTCCGGGCGGGAGGCCGGGCGCGCCCGGGCCGCGCTAGCGGGAGCCGTGCCGGCGCCGGGCCAGCATCGGGACCACGAACCAGCACAGCAGGTACCAGAGCACCACCCCCACGACCAGCCACGGCACGTACGTGTCGTGCGTGGCGACCCGCAGGATCAGCAGCAGCGAGGCGGTCATGGTGGCCAGCAGCAGGAGCAGCCCGACGAAGGTCAGCCGGGAGGCCCACTCGACCGCCTGCGGCTTCACCCGCCGCCCGGAGACCAGGCGGTGCAGGGACACCGGCCCGATCAGCGCCCCCGTGGCGGCGGCGCCCAGGACGACGGTCACGATGTAGATCGTCTTCTCCGTCGGCTGCAGTTGGGCGTACTTGGACTGGAAGACCACGGTGAGCAGGAAACCGAAGAGGATCTGCACGCCGGTCTGCGCGACCCTGACCTCCTGGATGAGCTCGCCCCACTTGCGGTCGGCCCGTTCCTCCTCCGTCTCGTCGCGCCCCCGGTCCCTCGCTTCCGCACCGTGTTCCGTGTCCGACAACGTTCCTCCAGCTCAGCGGTTCTCGCGGGTTCCGGTGACTCGTGTTCCCGTTTGCCGCCGGGTTGATCAGGGGTGACGGATACGGAAACGCCCGGTGGCGGAGCGTGTTTGCCCGCCGTGCGAGCGGCAAGGCGGATGCCATGAGCGCTACGGACAAGCACACGAACGTGACCGAGAAGTCCGCCGGCACGGCACAGGGCGTCGTCGGCAAGGCCGCTGACGCCGCGTCGGCCGTCGGGGCCGGGGCGGGCCGCGCCGCCGACGCGGCGGGCGGGGCCGCCCAGGGCACCGCCCGCGCCGTGGCGGCGGGCCGCCAGGCTCTCGCCTCCGCCTCCGGCCAAGTCGCCGCCACCGCCAGGACCGCCTGGACGGTCCTGGCCGCCCGCAAGGCCGTCGCCGCCGGCGTCGGTGCCGGGCTCACCGCCCTCACCACCGCCTCCTACCTCGCCGGCCGCCGCGCCGAGCGCGCCGCCCGGGGCCCGCTGACCCGGCTGACGGGCGGGCGGATCTGACGCATGGCCGCCGCAAGGCCGCCGCACGGTCGGCTTACGGCCGGCGCACGGCCGACGGCGGGGACGGCAGGAGGGCGCGGCCGCGGCGCGGAGAACGTCTTCGGCGCGGGCGACGGGCCGGCGCGAAGACAGCACCGGCACGGGCGGCGGTCCGACGGGAGACAGCACCGGCACGGGCGGCGGTCCGACGGGAGACAGCACCGGCACGGGCGGCGGTCCCGGTCGCGGAGCGGCGAGCCGCCGCCCGCGCCGGAACCTCGCCTTCCCCCCTCTCCCCGCCGTCGTTTGAGCGATCACCCCGCGGTTACACGAAGCGGGTGCGCCGGGAGACGCCCTGGGCGGCGGTTCCCGGCGGTGCCGACACCGATCGATCCGAGGAGTCCGTTGACCATGCCCGGCACTTCGCTCACCGTCACGCTCAGCGGCGGCAGCGCCGCGGACGCGCGGACCGTCGTCCACGCCCTGGAGCCCGCGTTCGGACCTGCGCAGGAGCTGCCCGCCGACGAGCGGGCCACCGTGTTCACGGCCACGTTCGGCGGCACCGCGCCGTCGGCGCCGCCCGCGCGGGACGGCGCGGCGGGACGGCTGTCCGCGCCGGTCACGGTGACCGTCCAGGGATCGCCGGAGGCCGTGCGCACGGCGAGCCGGACGCTGGCGCGGGCCTTCGGCGTGACCGACGAGGGCACCGCCGCCGGCGACCAGGAGCAGGAGCGCCAGCTGGTGCTCAGGTCCTGAGCCGGGGCGGCCCTCCGGCCGGGGTCACCAGCGGTGTTCGACCTGCTCGCGGATGCGCCGGTCGTACAGGTCCCGGATCGCCGTGAGCGTCTTCTCGGACAGCGGCGGCAGCGTGGCGGCGGCCGCGTTGGCGCGGGCCTGCTCCGGCGAGCGGGCGCCGGGGATCACGGTGGTGACGCCCGGCTGCTGGATGATCCAGCGCAGCGCGAGCTGGGCCGGGGTGTACCCCTCGGGGGCGAGCGCGGCGAACTCGGCGGCGGCCTCCACGCCCGTGGCGTAGTCGACGCCGGAGAAGGTCTCGCCCTGGTCGAAGGCCTCGCCGTGCCGGTTGAAGGTGCGGTGGTCGTTCTCGGGGAACACCGTGTCCTTGGTGTACTTGCCCGACAGCAGGCCCGAGGCGAGCGGGACGCGGGCGATGATGCCGACGCCCGCCTCGCGGGCCGCGGGCAGCACCTCGAGCAGGGGCTTCATGCGGAACGGGTTGAGGATGATCTGGACGCTGGCCACGTGCGGCCGCGCGATCGCCGTCAGCGCCTCCGCGCAGGTCTCCACGCTCACGCCGTACGCGGCGATCCGCCCCTCCTCCACCAGGGTGTCGAGGGCGTCGAACACCTCGTCGGAGGAGTAGACGGGCGTGGGCGGGCAGTGCAGTTGCACCAGGTCGATGCGGTCGACGCCGAGGTTGCGCCGGGAGCGGTCGTTCCAGGCGCGGAAGTTGTCCAGGACGTAGTTCTCCGGGATCTGCTCCACCCGGCGGCCCATCTTGGTGGCGACCGTGACGCGCAGGTCGGGCCTGCCGCGCAGGAAGGCCGCAATGGTCTGCTCGCTGCGGCCGTCGCCGTAGACGTCGGCCGTGTCGAAGAACGTCACCCCCGACTCGGCCGCCGCCTCCAGCACGGAGAGGGCCTGCTTGTCGTCCACGTCGCCCCAGTCGGCGCCCAGCTGCCAGGTGCCGAGGCCCACGACCGACACGCGCTGCCCCGACCTGCCCATCACTCGTTCTTCCATGCGGCCAGTCTGTCATCCGCCGCCCCGGCGAACGGAACGGGCCGTTCCGGTCGGCCGCCCCTTCCCATCCCCCTCGCCTTCACTCCCTCTTTCACTCGTTCGAGTGGTCTCCGGTGGCGGGATTCCGATGGCCCGCCGCCCGCCCTAGCGTGGCGGCCGTGACGGATCGTTTACGGAGCAACTTCCTGCCGGGCGACTCCGGCCCCACGGCACGGAATCCCGGGTCCACGCCATGGCACCCCGGCCCCACGGCGTGGACCCGCCGCGGTTTCCTGCGCACCGCCGCCGCCCTCACGGCCGTGCCCGCCGCGCTCGCCGCCGATCCCGCGGCCGCGGCGGCGGAGCTGCCGGACTTCCCCGAGGACGTGGCCCTGTACCGCTCGGCGTACCGCAACTGGGTCGGCGAGATCACCGCCGACGGCCTGTGGGCCTGCGCGCCGGCCGGCCCGGAGCAGGCGGCGGCCGTCGTCGACTGGGCCCGGCGCAACGGCAGACGTGTGCGCGCCCGGGGCCGCTCGCACGGCTGGTCGCCGCTGACGGTCACCGAGGGCACCGGCGCGGACGCCCCCGTGCTGCTCGTCGACACCTCCGCCCACCTGACGTCCCTGGCCCTGGAGTCCGCCACCGCCGTGCGGGCCGGCGCCGGCGTGACGATGGAGGCGCTGCTGTCCTTCCTGGAGGAGCACGGCCTGGGCCTGACCGCGGTGCCCGCGCCGGGCGACCTCACCGTGGGCGGGGCGCTGGCCGTCGACGCGCACGGCACGGCCGTACCGGCGCCGGGCGAGCAGCGGCCGCCCGGGCACACCTACGGCTCGCTCAGCAACCTGGTGCTGGAGCTGACCGCCGTGGTGTGGGACGAGGACCGGCAGGTCTACGCCCCGCGCACCTTCCGCCGCGACGAGGCCGAGTGCGCCGCGCTCCTCGCCCACCTCGGCCGCTGCCTGGTGACCGAGGTGGTGCTCCGCGTCGGCGCCGACACGAACCTGCGCTGCGTCAGCCGTACGGACGTCCCGGCCGCCGAGCTGTTCGCCGCGCCCGGCTCCTCGGGCCGCACCTTCGCGGGCTTCCTGGACACCTCCGGGCGGGTGGAGGCGATCTGGTTCGCGTTCACCGCGTGCCCGTGGCTGAAGGTGTGGAGCCGCGCCCCGCGGCGGCCGGCCGCCTCCCGGCACGTCACCGGGCCGTACAACTACCCGTTCTCCGACCACGTGCCGCGACCGGTGGCCGACCTCGCCGGACGGATGACGGCCGACGCGGCCTGGTACCTGGCGCCGGAGCTGGGCACCGCCCAGTACGCGGCGGCCTCGCTCGGGCTGACCGCGACCCTGTCCGCGGACATCTGGGGGCCGTCGAAGAACACGCTGCTGTACATCCGGCCCACCACCCTGCGGGTGACCGCCGACGGCTACGCGGTGGTGACCTCCCGTTCCCGGGTGCAGCAGGTGGTGCACGAGTTCACGTCCTTCTACCGCGACCGGCTCGCCGCGTACGCCGCGCGCGGCCGCTTCCCCGTCAACGGCTCCGTGGAGATCCGCGTCACCGGCCTCGACGACCCCGCGCACGCCGGGCTCGACGGCGCCCGCGCCCCGCTGCTGTCCGCGGTGCGGCCGGTGGCCGGGCGGCCGGAGTGGGACACGGCCGTGTGGCTGGACGTGCTGACGCTGCCGGGCACGCCGTACGCGGAGCGGTTCCTGCGCGAGCTCGAACAGTTCCTGTTCGGCACGTACGACGGCACGCACGCCCTGACCCGGGTGGAGTGGTCCAAGGGCTGGGCGTACACGGACACGGCCGCCTGGAGCGACGCGCACGTGCTGGGCACGGCGGTGCCCGCGTCGTTCAGGAGCGCCGTGTGGGAGGAGGCGGCCGGGACACTGCGGCGGCTCGACCCGCACCGGGTGTTCGGCGACGCCTTCCTGGACCGCCTGTTCCCGTAGGCCGGGCGGCGCCGGACCCGCACGGCCGGCGCGCCCGCGGCTCACGCACGGCCGGCGTGTCCGCGGCTCCCGCACGGCCGGCGTGTCCGCGGCTCCCGCACGGCCGGCGGCGCGCCGGGCGCGTGCCGCGCGGGAGCCGCGGGCGCGCTCAGGGGGTCAGGTGCGCCTGCACCACCGGCCCGTACCGGTCGGCGATCTCCTCGACGGCGGCGGCGCGCAGGCGGGGGCCGCGGGCGATGCCGTACATCACGCCGAGGCCGAGGACGGCGGCGACGGCGAGCTCGGCGCGCAGGCCCGCGTCCGGGCCGGTCAGGCGGGCGGCGAGGCGCTCGGTGACCTGGCTGCGGAAGTTCGCGCGCAGCACCTCGCCGTGCTCGCCGTGCAGCGGCGCGAACACGATCCGCAGGACGGGGTCGGCACCCCGCTCGCGCTGGCTGAGCAGGACGTGCCGGACCATGTGCCGGCCGAGGCCGTCGAGCGGCGCCTGCAGCAGGGCGGCCACGTCGGCCTCGAAGTTCATCACGCGGGCGAAGAGGGCGTCCTTGGAGCCGAAGTACTTCACCACCAGCGGCGGGCTGACCCCGGCGCGGTCGGCGACCGCCTTGAGGGTGATGTCGGCGTGCGGCTGCCGGGCCAGGAGGTACCGGGCGGCCTTGAGGATCGCCGCCCTGGTCGCCTCGGCGTCCCGGCGCACCGGCGCGGACGCGGGGGGCGGGGTGCGCACGGCCGTCATGCTCCCTCCCTCGCCTCGTCCCGGGTGCCCCGGGTGTCGCCCCGGGCCCGCCGGGTGCCCGGCGGGGCGGCCTCGCCGGGGATGGTCAGCGCGGTCGCGCAGGCGGCGAGGGCGACCGTGCCCGCCATCGCGAACGCCAGCACGTAGCCGTGCAGCGTGGGCACCGGGGCGCCGCCGACGGGCCGGGTGTGGTGCACCAGGACGGCGGCCACGGCGGCGCTGGAGGTGGCCTGGCCGATGGTGCGCATCAGGACGTTGACGCCGTTGGCGGAGGCGGTCTGCCCGGCGGGCACGGCCCACAGGATCAGGGTGGGCAGCGCCGAGTAGGCGAGGGTGGTGCCGGTCGCCACCACCGCCGCACCGGCGATGATCAGCCACAGGTCGCGGCTGTCGGCCATGCGCACCGCGTACCCCAGCGCGATGACCGCCGCACCCAGGGCGAGCGTGACCCGCGGGCCGCGGGATGCCGAGATGCGGGCGGACAGCGGGGAGAAGAGCAGCATGACGACGCCGCCGGGCAGCAGGCACAGGCCGGTCGCCACGATGGACAGCCCGAGCCCGTAGCCGGTGGCCTTCGGCGCCTGCACCAGCTGCGCGGTCACCAGGGAGTTGGCGTAGAAGGCGAACCCGGTGAGCAGCGCGGCCACATGGGCGAGGCCGACCCGGGGGCGGGCCGCCAGCCGCAGGTCGACCAGCGGCGCGCGGGCCCTGAGCTGCTGCCGCACCCACAGGGCGAGCACCACGGCCGCACCGAGGAACAGACCCGCGATCCGCGGGCTGCCCCAGCCCCACTCGCCGCCCTGCGAGACGCCGAGCAGCAGGCACACCAGCCCGGCCGCGAGTCCCAGCGCGCCCGGCACGTCGAACCGGCCGGGCTGCCGCACCGGTGACTCGGGCACCGCGCAGGCGACGGCCGTGACGCCGGCGGCGCCGAGCGCGGCCGTGGCCCAGAACATGACGTGCCAGTCGGTGTACTGGACCACCAGCGCGGCCGGCGGCAGCCCGAGCGCGGCGCCGATGCCGACGGTGGCGCTCATGAACGCCACCGCCGATCCCCGCCGCTCGGGCGGCAGTTCGTCACGCAGGATGCTGATGGACAGCGGTACGACGGCGGCCGCGGCGCCCTGCAGGGCGCGGGCGGCGACGAGCACACCGATGTCGGAGGAGACGGCGCACAGGACGGCGCCCGCGGTCATCAGCGCCAGCGCCGCCATCAGCACCCGCCGCTTGCCGTACATGTCGCCGGCCCGGCCGAGCACCGGGGTCAGCACCGCCCCGGACAGCAGGGTGGCGGTGACCGTCCAGGACACCGCGCCCGGCGACGCGCCGGTCAGCCGGGGCAGGTCGGGCAGCAGGGGGAC
The DNA here is from genome assembly GCF_014651135.1 of Streptomyces echinoruber. Taxonomy (GTDB): domain Bacteria; phylum Actinomycetota; class Actinomycetes; order Streptomycetales; family Streptomycetaceae; genus Streptomyces; species Streptomyces echinoruber. Next base: position 95,228 of record NZ_BMWH01000016.1, on the reverse strand, counting down.
GACGACCGTCTGCATGACCGCCATGAGGATGCCGGCGAAGGCCAGCACCGGCAGGGTGAACCGCCCGGATGTCCTGGATGTCCCGGAGGAAGCGGATGCCGGGGCGGGTGTCCGGGCGGGCGGCGGGGCGGGTATCGGGGCGGGCTGCTCCATGGGCACTCCGGTGGGTGACGCCGGGGAAACCGGGTGAATGGGAATTCACCGCAGCGCGTAACCCTACCGGATGAATTACTGGGTGAATTCCCTTTCACCCAGGGCGCGTGCGTGCACCGTGCGCGCCACCTTCGGACCCAGCCAGCGCTTGAGCCGACGCAGCACCTCCAGGCGGCTCACCGCCTTGTCCAGCCCGTAGTACAGCTGCGGCGGCACGTACGGCAGCAGCGGGGAGTGGCGCTGGCCGAGCAGGGCGAACATGCGGTGCGGCGGCAGGCGGATGTAGCGGGGCAGGTTCTCGTACCACTGGGCGCTGTAGCGGGCCGCGCTCTGCACCGGCAGCAGGGCGGCCCGGCGCTCCCGCTCGTAGGCGGCGAGCGCGTCGGGCAGGGCGGCGTGCTCGCGCAGCGCGCCGGCCAGGCACATCGCGTCCTCCAGGGCGAGGGTGGTGCCGGCGCCGATGGAGTAGTGCGTGGTGTGGGCGGCGTCGCCGAGCAGGACGAGGTTGTCCCGGTGCCAGGTGCGGTTGGTGAGGGTGCGGAAGCGCAGCCACGGGGAGCTGCCGTCGGCCGGGGAGCTGCCGCCGGCCGGGGAGCGGCCCAGCAGGGGGTGGCCGTCCAGGACGCCGGCGAACAGCTTCTCCAGCAGGGCGAGCGTCTCCGCCTCGGGGGCCCGGTCCAGGCCGAGGCCGGTGAAGGTCTCGGGGCCGCACTCGACGACGCAGGTGCTGCGCCGGTCGCCGTAGCCGTATCCGTAGCACCAGATCCAGCCGTGCCCGGTCTCCACGAAGGCGAAGGTGAAGGCGTCGAAGACCTTGGTGGTGCCGAGCCAGACGTAGTGGTTGCGGCCGAGGGAGACCTCGGTGCCGAAGTGGTCGGCGTGGTGGCCGCGCAGCGCGCTGTGCACGCCGTCGGCGGCGACCACGAGGTCGGCGGCGGGCAGGTCGCCGGGCGTGGTCTCACGCTCGTACACGACCTGGACGCCGAGCGCGCGGGCCCGGTCGGCGAGGATCTCCAGGAGCCGGTGGCGGCCGATGCCGTGCCCCCGGTCGCCGCGGTGCCGGGTGGTCAGGCCGCCCACGTGGGCGACGCCGTCGGTCCAGCACAGCGAGTGCTCCTCGACGGCGCGCGCCGAGACGGGGTCGTGCGCGTACAGCTTGTCGAGCAGGCTCCGCCAGTAGGTGACGCCCCAGCCGTAGGTGGAACCCTCCGGGTTGCGCTCGTGGACGGTGACGTCGTGGGACGGGTCCTGCAGTTTCAGCAGGATCGACAGATACAGGCCGGCGGGCCCGCCGCCGACACAGGCGACCTTCACACACACCCCTGACAACTACCGATGGCGATCAAGAGACAGCGCAGAGTAGCACCCCGTGATGGTGCGACCCGGCGGTTTTCCCCTCAGGTCGCGCGGTACCCGCTGACATGTACCGAAAGAGACGAACAGCCGCGAGACAGGAGGAACCATGTCGCAGGTGGAGGAGTCCATCGAGGTCGCCGTGCCGGTCCGCACCGCCTACAACCAGTGGACGCAGTTCGAGACGTTCCCCGAGTTCATGGGCGGCGTCGAGCGGATCGAGCAGCGCACCGACACCCTCACCCACTGGGTGACCAGCGTCAACGGTGTGCGCCGCGAGTTCGACGCGGAGATCACCGAGCAGATCCCGGACGAGCGGGTCGCCTGGACCACGGTCGACGGCGAGGCCCGGCAGGCCGGCGTCGTCACCTTCCATCGCCTGGACGACGCGCACACCAAGGTGATGCTGCAGATGGACTTCGAACCGGAGGGCGTGGCCGAGACGATCGGCGACAGGCTCGGCTTCGTGAAGCGCCAGACCAAGGGCGACCTGAAGCGCTTCAAGGAGTTCATCGAGTCCCGCGGCGGCGAGACCGGGGGCTGGCGCGGCGCGGTGGTCTGACCGGCACTCGTGGCGCGGGGCGCCCCCGGACGGGGGCGCCCTTTCGCATGCCCCGGGCCGTTTCCGTCCGTGCGCCCGGAGTCGTTTCCGTGCCGGAGGCCGTTTTCCTCCCTGCCGGAGGCCGTTTTCCGTGCCCGGGGCTATCCGGCCGCGGCGGTGCGGCACTCCGGGTGGCCCCAGCCCGTGTCGTTCCTGGCGATCTTCTCGCCCGCCGCGTAGGAGCGGCCGCACACGCAGCGGCCGGGGAACTTGGCCTTGATGGTGCGCGACGACGCCTTCGACGCGCCGGTTCCCGCCCCGCCGGACCGCGACGCGCCGGACTTCGACGCGCCGGGTGCGCCGCCGCGGCGGCGGGAGGAGCGGGGTGCCCCGGAGGCGGGGGCGGGCGGGGGCTCGGGCGAGCCGAGGGCGCTGCCGGCGGGCTGCTGTTCGGCGGCCGCCCGGCTGGCGGCGCGGTCGGCGAAGTCGTTGAGCGGGTCGCCGCCGACCTGGTGGGCGGGGACGTAGCGGAACTCCACCGAGCGGCCCTGGAGCAGCTCGTCGATGCGCACGACGAGCTCCTGGTTGGCGACCGGCTTGCCCGCGGCCGTCCGGAACCCGTTGCGCTTCCAGCCGGGCAGCCAGGTGGTGACGGCCTTCATGGCGTACTGCGAGTCCATGCGGACCTCGAGCGGCACGGCCGGGTCGGTCGCTGCCAGCAGCCGTTCCAGAGCGGTGAGTTCGGCGACGTTGTTGGTGGTGCGGCCGAGCGGCCCCGCCTCCCACCTGGCCGGTGTCGCGGCGTCGTCGGAGATCACCCAGGCCCAGCCCGCGGGTCCGGGGTTTCCCTTCGACGCCCCGTCGCACGCGGCCACCACTCGTTCACGCATGGCCCCGATCATGCCACGATTCCGCCCCTCCCCCGCCGCGGGCCCCGTGCGCGGCTACGGCACCTCCGTCATGGCGGGCGCCTCGCCGCGCCGGGTGGTGACGTCGATGACCGAGAAGGTCGCGCCCTGCGGGTCGCCGAGCGCGGCGACCCGGCCGAACGGGCCGTCCACCGGCCCGAAGCGCAGCGCCCCGCCGCGCTCGGTGGCCCGGCTCACCGCGTCGTCGCAGTCGGCGACGGTGAAGTAGACGCTGATGAAGGGCGGCGTCCCGGGCGGGAAGGCGTCGGTCATCCGCATCCGGCCCAGGACGCCGTCGCCGCCGAGGTCGAAGACGCGGAAGTCCGTCGCGTCGTCCTCGATCCGCCGGACGTGGTAGGGGAAGACCGCGGTGAAGAACGCGTCGGTCCGCTCCGGTTCGCGGGTGAGGATCTCCGCCCAGCAGTAGGCGCCCGGGCCGGCGGTGGCCTCGAAGCCCTTGTGGCGGCCGGCCTGCCACACGCCGAAGACCACGCCACCGGGGTCGCCGGCCAGGCACATGGTGCCGGAGTCGCCGATCCTCACCGGTCCCGTCAGCACCTCGCCGCCGTGGTCGCGGATGCGCCGCGCGGTGGCGGCCGCGTCGGCGGAGGCGAGGTAGAGGCACCACTGCGACGGGGCGGCCTGGCCGGGCAGCGGCGGGACGATGGCCGCGACCGCCTTGCCGTCGGCGTAGGCCCGGACGTAGTCGCCGTGCTGCGACCGCGCCCCGCGGAAGCTCCAGCCGAGGACGTCGCCGTAGAAGCGCCGGGCCGCGTCCGGGTCGCGGAACGTCGCGTCGACCCAGCAGGGGGTTCCCTCAGGTGGTGGGGCCATGGCTGTGTCCCTTCCCGGACGGTCGGCGGTCGGGCGGCTCGGACGGGCGGCTCGGACGGGGCCCGCGTCCGTCTCGCGCCGCCGGGCCGGACGGCGGATCGGGGGGCCACCCGCTTCCTCACGCTAGTCACGCCCGTTCCGGACCGCGCGCCGAGCTGTCGTCCCGGTCCGCGCCGGCACCCTGGTCCACACTGGAATCCCGGCTCACCCGGGGGTCCCGGGCCGCACCGGGACGCGGACACGGACGGCGGACGGGGCACGGCATGACGGACGGCAGGACGATGCGGGCCTGGGCGGTGACCGAGCCGGGACCGGTCGAGGCGGACCCCCTGCGGCTGGTGCGCCGGCCGGTGCCGGAGCCCGGCGAGGACGAACTGCTGGTGCGCGTGCGCGCGTGCGGGGTGTGCCGCACCGACCTGCACGTGACGGAGGGCGACCTGCCGGTGCGCCGGGCGGGCGTCACGCCGGGGCACGAGGTGGTCGGCACGGTGGCGGCGCTCGGGGCGGGCGTCACCGGGTTCCGGCCGGGCGACCGGGTGGGGGTGGCGTGGCTGCGCCGCACCGACGGCACCTGCGGGTACTGCGCCCGCGGCGCGGAGAACCTGTGCCCGGCCTCCGAGCACACCGGCTGGGACGCCGACGGCGGCTACGCCGAGTACACGACCGTTCCGGCGGCGTTCGCCCATCCCCTGCCCGGCGACGTGGCCGACGTCGCCCTCGCGCCGCTGCTGTGCGCGGGCATCATCGGCTACCGCGCGCTGCGACGGACGTCGCTGCCGCCGGGCGGGCGGCTCGGGCTGTACGGCTTCGGGGGCAGCGCCCACCTGTGCGCGCAGCTCGCCCTCGCCGAGGGCGCCACGGTGCACGTGCTGACGCGGGGCGCGGCCGCCCGGCGGCTGGCGCTGGAGCTGGGTGCCGCCTCGGCCGGGGACGCGCGGGACATGCCGCCGGAGCCGCTGGACGGCGCGATCCTGTTCGCGCCGGCGGGGGACCTGGTGCCGTCGGCGCTGCGCGCCCTGGACCGCGGCGGCGTGCTGTCCGTCGCGGGCATCCACCTCAGCGACATCCCGCCGCTGCACTACACCGACGAGCTGTTCTACGAGAAGGAGTTGCGCAGCGTCACCTCCAACACCCGTGCCGACGCACGGGAGTTCCTGACGCTGGCCGCCCGGCACGGGGTGCGGGCGACGACGCACACCTATCCGCTCTCGCAGGCGCCGCAGGCGCTGCGGGACTTGAAGGCGGGCCGTTTCGACGGGGCCGCGGTCCTGGTCAACGACCTTTCCTGACGCCCCGGGCGGGGCGCCCCGGCCGCGGTGCCTCGGCCGCGGCGCCCCGGCCGCCGGTCACACGCCGGCCCGCCGGTCACACGCCCGCGTGCGCCTTCTCCAGCGCGGCGATGTCCAGCTTGCCCATGGCGAGCATGGCCCGGGTGGCACGGGCCGCCTTCTCCTGGTCGGGGTCGCCGACCAGGTCGAACAGCCGCTTGTGGACGACCTGCCAGGACACGCCGTAGCGGTCCTTGAGCCAGCCGCAGGGGCCGGGCTGCCCGCCGCCCTCGGTGAGCCTGGCCCAGTAGTGGTCGACCTCCTCCTGGCCGTCGCAGTGGATCTGGAAGGAGATCGCCTCGTTGAAGGTGAACTCCGGGCCGCCGTTGAGCGCGACGAACTTCTGCCCGTTGGCGACGAACTCCACGGTCAGCGCCGAGCCGGCCGGGCCCGGTCCGGCCTCGGTGGAGCGGGTGACGCGCCCGATGCGGGAGTTCTTGAAGACCGACACGTAGTAGTGGGCGGCCTCCTCGGCCTGGCCGTCGAACCACAGGCACGTGGTGAAACCGTCGTCGGTCATGGGGGGCCTCCTTCGTGGGGCGGAAAAAGCGGTCACCTGTACCGACTCCGCCCCGCGCCGGAACTCATCGCCCGGCCCCGGCCCTTTTCCGCCCGGCCGGACGGGGCGCCGGCCGGGCGGGCGCTACGCCCGCGGCGAATCTGCCGCGGGCAGAGAAACGGGTCCCGGGGGCGGCGGCGGGCCAAGAGTGGGACGAGAGGGACCGGCCGCATCCGCGCAACCGGTCGCACCCGCGCAACCGGTCGCGTCCACGCGGCCGATCGCCGTCCCTCACACCGCTTCGACGACTCCTACGCCTCCCACAACTCCCATGACTTTCACGACTTTCACGACACGAGGAGCACACCGATGACCCCACCCACCGCGGGCCCGTGGCCGGCCCTGCTGCCGCGGGCGGAGGAGGGCGAGACCCCGCCGACCCGGTTCGACGACCACCTGGCCGCGCAGCTGCTCGGGCAGCGGATCGTGCTGCTGGGCACGCAGGTCGACGAGGTGTCCGCCAACCGGGTCTGCGCCCAGCTGCTGATCCTGTCGGCGGAGGACCCGCGCACCGACATCAGCCTGTTCATCAACAGCCCCGGCGGCTCGGTCCACGCGGGCCTGGCCATCTACGACACGATGCGCCTGATCCCCAACGACGTCGCCACCCTCGCCCTGGGTTTCGCCGCCAGCATGGGCCAGTTCCTGCTCAGCTGCGGCACCCGCGGCAAGCGCTACGCCCTGCCCCACGCGCGGATCATGATGCACCAGCCGTCGGCGGGCATCGGCGGCACCACCGCCGACATCGAGATCCAGGCGCAGAACCTGGAGCACACCAAGCGGACCATCGAGAGGCTCATCGCCGAGCACACCGGGCAGAGCCCGGAGACGATCGCCCGGGACGGCGACCGGGACCGCTGGTTCACCGCCGAGGAGGCGCAGGAGTACGGAATGGTCGACCGGGTCGTGGAGTCGCTCGTCGACGTCCGCCCGGCCGCCACCCGGCCGAGGATGGGGCTGCGGTGATGGGGACGTACACGGTTCCGTACGTGGTGGAGCGCACCGCGCAGGGCGAGCGGTCGTACGACGTGTTCAGCCGGCTGCTGAACGAGCGGATCGTCTTCCTCGGCACCGAGATCGACGACGGGGTGGCCAACACCGTCATCGCGCAGCTGCTGCACCTGGAGTCGGCGGCGCCGGAGAGCGAGATCGCCCTGTACATCAACTCGCCCGGCGGCTCGTACACCTCGCTCATGGCGATCTACGACACGATGACGTTCGTGCGGTCGCCGATCTCCACGTTCTGTGTGGGGCAGGCGGCCTCCACGGCCGCGGTGCTGCTGGCGGGCGGGGACCCGGGCCGGCGGTTCGTGCTGGAGCACGCGCGCGTACTGCTCGGCCAGCCCGCGTCCGGGGTGCGCCAGGGCACGGTGTCCGACCTGTCGCTGCAGGCGCAGGAGATGATCCGCATCCGCGCGCAGGTGGAGGAGGTGCTCTCCCGGCACACGCACCACGACGTGGCCGCACTGCGCGCGGACATGGACCGCGACAAGGTGTTCACCGCCCGGGAGGCGGTGGCGTACGGACTGGCCGACGAGGTGCTCAGCCGACGGCTGGTGGGCGTCTGAGACGCGCCGGGCGCCTCAGGCGGCCAGGCACAGCCCGTCGCGGGACGCCCGCGGCGCGGTGCGCACGGGGCGGACCTGGTGCGCGGCACGGGAGGTGACGCGCACCAGTTCCCCGTGCGTCCGGGCCAGCAGGTCGCCCAGGCCCAGGCCGAGGGCGCGGGCGGCGGCCGCGAGGACCTCGGAGGAGGCCTCCTTGCGGCCCCGCTCCACCTCCGACAGGTACGGCATGGAGATCCGCGCCGCCTCGGCGACGTCCTTCAACGTGCGCCGCTGGGCGAGGCGTTCGCGGCGCAGCACCTCTCCGACGAGGTCGCGCCACAGCGGCTCGCGGGGCGCGGGGGCCGCGTCGGGGCGCTGCGGCGCCCGGCGGGCGGGCGCGACCGCGTCGGGGCGCTGCGGCACGGGGTGGGTGGAGGCGTCGGGGCGCCCGGCGGGCGGGCGCGGCGACAGGAGGCGGGCGGGCTTCGGCACGTGGTTGCTCACCTGGTTGCTCACCGTCCCAGCCTAGGAGCTCCGAACGCCCGGGGAAGGGGGCGTCGTTCCGCCCTGGGAGAAGCCGGGCGGAGGGCGCGGGAGGGCGGGAGGAACGCAGAGGGCACAGGAGGCGGGAAGAACGACGGCGGCGCCGCGGGACGTCTCCGGCGGGGCGCGGAAGTGCCGCGAACACCGGGCGCCGGCCGTACCGCCGGAGCCCGGGGCGACGCCCGGGGCGGACGCGGCCACCGGTACCGGTGCTCTCCACCGTCGCCGGATGCGGAATGCATGACGGGCGTCACCCGGGGTATCCGCTCGGCACGTCCCCGCGCCACGAGGTGCGCGGACGCCGGACGGCACGAGGAGCGGTTCCGAAGCATCGCGGATGTGAGACGCATACTTTCCGCGATCCCGGGTACGCGCGTGGCGCGGCCCGCACGGGCCGTGACGCACGGACGGACGCAGAGCCCGACGTGGAGCCTGAGCAGAGGTCGACGAGACAAGGTCGCACCGTGACTTTCGTGGGAGAGGTAATGGACGCCGCCACCGCCGCCACTGACGTGAGCCGGTCCGAGGCGGTCGAGGAGACCGCCGGCACTCCGACGGGTGCCGGACCGCTGCCGGGCGTCGTGGACCCGAAGACGGTGGCCCCGCGGGACGCCCGGGAGCTGTCCCGCCAGTTCTTCCAGCGTCTGACGGAACTCGAGGAGGGCACGCACGAATACCAGTACGTGCGCAACACCCTCATCGAGATGAACATGTCCCTGGTACGGTTCGCGGCCGGCCGGTTCCGCAACCGCGGCGACGACATGGAGGACATCGTCCAGACCGGCATGATCGGCCTGATCAAGGCGATCGACCGGTTCGAGCTGACCCGCGAGGTGGAGTTCACCTCGTTCGCGCTGCCCTACATCGTCGGCGAGATCAAGCGGTTCTTCCGCGACACGACGTGGGCGGTGCACGTGCCGCGGCGACTGCAGGAACTGCGCGTGGAGCTGGCCCGGGCCCGCGAGGAGCTCTCCAGCCGCCTGGACCGCGAGCCGACCACCGCCGAGCTCGCCACCCTGATGAACCTGTCCGAGAGCGAGGTCGTCGAGGCACAGATCGCCTCCAACGGCTACAACTCCGCGTCGCTGGACGCCGCCCTCACCGGGGACGGGCCCGAGGACGGCGAGGCGGTCCTCGCCGACTTCATCGGCGTGGAGGAGGACGGGCTCCGGCTCGTCGAAGACTTCCAGACCCTCGCGCCGCTCGTCGCCGAGCTCAGCGAGCGGGACCGGCGGATCATCCACATGCGGTTCGTGGAGGAGGCCACCCAGGCGGAGATCGGCGAGCGGCTCGGCTGCTCGCAGATGCACGTCTCCCGCCTGATCAAGCGCATCATCACACGGCTGCGCGAGGGAATGCTGGGCGAGCTGGGCTGCGCCTGACGGCGTCCGCCCGGCCGCGCCCGCACACGGCCGCACGGCACCCGCACGGGTGGTGCCCCGCTCCGGGAGACCGGGACGCGGGACACCACCCGTGCGGCGTTCCGGCACGGAAGGCGCAACCGGGGCGGAGATCGGAACGCGCCAGAACAAACCAGAACGAACGGGAACGAACGGGACGGAAAGGCTCGTGTGCCGTCCGCGGATATCGTCCGCGGGTATCAGCGCTTCAGCTCGACGACCGCGCGCACCCGCTTGCCCACCGGCACCCGCTCCACGGTCACCTGCGAGGCGACCGCGTGCACGATCTCCAGGCCGTGCCGGCCGACCCGCCGCGGGTCCGGGGGAAAACGCCGGGGCAGGGCGGGGCTGCTGTCGTAGACGCACACCGTCACCGCGGAGTCGGTGCCCTCCAGCTCGAGGATGTACGGCCCGTCGCTGTGCCGGTCCGCGTTGGTCACGAGCTCGCTCACCACGAGGAGCAGTTCGCCGTCGGCCCGCTGGTCGATCTCCGCGCACCACTCGGTCCTCAGCTGTTCGAGGAAGAGCGCCGCGAAGGACCGCGCCTCGGCGATGCAACCGGGCTCTCCGGTGAAGTGTGCCGCCCGCCGCAGTGGTTCCACGGGTACGTCGAAACCGGTCGGTATCACTGCCCCGTCCAGGTGGTCGATCATGCTGTTCTCTCTCGAAGCCCTCTCGAAGCCGGAGTGGCCGGTCGCTACTGCACCAGTGCTCGTACCCCGAGCCGGGCCGCGCACTCCCCACGGTCTCCGGCGCCCCTCCCGTCCCTGCCGCCGGGCCCGGCGATTCCGGTCACGTCCCCGACGACGGCGGTTCGACGCCCACGAGGTCTTCTCCCCGGCGCGGCCCTTCGCCGCGTCCCCTTGTCCCCTCCGGTGCGCGGCCGCCCGGCGGGCGCGGCCGGCGGGGGCTGCTTAACGTGGCGGTGTGAGCGCGCGCCGCCTTTGCCCCGGCCGAGGCCCGGCACGGCTGGGCCGCGGCCCTGGGCGGCGGGCTGTCCGCGCGGCTGCTGCTGCGCCCGGAGCTGGGGCGGGCGCTGGGCCTGGCCGTGCTGTGGGGCCTGGCCGCCGGGTTCCTGGGGGCGCTGCCGGCCCGCACGGTGCCGCGGCGCGGCGAGGTGACCGAGCGGCTCGGCCGTACGGCTCGCTGACCGGCGCGGCCCGGCGCGGACCGGCGCGGCGGTCTCGGCGGCGCGGCGGCCTCGGCGGCGGGGCGGCCCTGACGGCGCGGAAGGCGAGGTCGGCACGACCGGCCGTAGCGCCGTGCCCCGGATGCCATCGGTTCACGCGTTCGGGTGCCTGTGCGGTGCGGGGCCGGGGGCGTCAGGCGGGCACGACGAGGGAGGGGCCCATCCGCTGCATGCGCAGGGCGTCCACGGACTCCGCGAGCAGTTCGTACTCGGTGGTGTCGTCGCTGGTGGCGATGCGCACCAGGTGCCCGGCGACCAGTTCGTCGGCGACCTGCTCCTGCTGCGCCACGTCGGCGCACCAGGACCGCAGCACGGTCGGCACGTCGGCGGCGGTGTCGGCGACCGGGACGAGCGCGCCGGGCGGGTAGTACGCCTGCTCGGGCCGGGGGTCGAGCCGCTCGGCGATCCACAGGGCGCGGTCGCGCAGCCACCACAGGGCCAGCGCCAGGGTGGGGGCGCGGTAGGTGCCCAGGGGGACGCCGATGCGGCGGCCGCCGCAGACGCCGTACGCGGTGACATGGCACAGGAACTCGTCGTGCACGCGTCCCTCCCCCGCATCGTCGGTCGTGCGCCGGTGGTGCCTTCGCCGTGCCTCGCTCTCCCGGGCGGCTCGGCTGGCTCCTGACGATGTGCGGAGGCGGCGAGACGCCCATGACTTTTGAGTATGTTGACTACTGAATCAGTGTCACCACGTCTTTCCGGCCAGTCTCCTGGCATATTCACCGCGTTGCGTGGCCGAAAGGCGACACCGCGCGTCCGGCGGGCGCACGCGCGGAACGCGGGAGGAGGGCGGCCGCGCCGCCCTCCTCCCGCGGTGCGGCGCGCTACGGCTTGACGATCGCGTCGATGCGGGCCAGTTCCTCGGCGTCGAAGTCGAGGTTGCGGATGGCCGCGACGCTGTCCTCCAGTTGCCGCGGGCTGCTCGCGCCGACGAGGGCCGAGGTGACCCGGCCGCCGCGCAGCACCCAGGCCAGCGCCAGCTGCGCGAGCGACTGGCCGCGGGCGGCGGCGATGCCGTTCAGCTCGCGCAGCCTGGCCACCAGGTCCTCGGTGAGCGCGTCACCGGTGAGGAAGGGGCTGTCGCTCGCGGCGCGGGAGTCCTCGGGGATGCCGTCGAGGTAGCGGGCGGTGAGCAGGCCCTGCTCCAGCGGGGAGTAGGCGATGGAGCCGACCCGCAGTTCGTCGAGGACGTCCAGCAGGCCCTCCTCGGGGCGCCGGTCCAGCATCGAGTAGCGCGGCTGGTGGATGAGCAGCGGGGTGCCCAGTTCGCGCAGGATGCGGGCGGCCTCCCGGGTCTGCTCCGGGGAGTAGTTGGAGACGCCGACGTACAGGGCCTTGCCCTGCTGCACCGCCGAGTGCAGCGCGCCCATGGTCTCCTCCAGGGGCGTGTCGGGGTCGGGGCGGTGCGAGTAGAAGATGTCGACGTAGTCCAGGCCCATCCGCTTCAGGCTCTGGTCGAGCGAGGACAGCAGGTGCTTGCGCGAGCCCCATTCGCCGTACGGGCCGGGCCACATCAGGTAGCCGGCCTTGGTGGAGATCACCAGTTCGTCGCGGTGGCGCGCGAAGTCGGAGCGCAGCGCCTCGCCGAAGGCGGACTCGGCGGCGCCCGGCGGCGGGCCGTAGTTGTTGGCCAGGTCGAAGTGGGTGATGCCCAGGTCGAAGGCGCGGCGCAGGATGGCGCGCTGGACCGCGGCGGGGCGGTCGGGGCCGAAGTTGTGCCACAGGCCGAGCGACAGCGCGGGGAGCTTCAGGCCGCTGCGTCCGGTGCGCCGGTAGGGCATGTCCGCGTAGCGGTCGGGGTGCGGGGTGTACAACGCGTCTCCCTCAGGTCCAGAACGCCGAAAACCGTCGCTCCACTCTGGCGCGACCTGGGCGCAGCGGTCCAACAGAAGAATCCGATGGGATTCAGCACATAGGCTTCTCAGTCGTGGAACTGCGTCATCTCCAGCACTTCGTGGCCGTCGCCGAGGAGCGGCACTTCACCCGCGCGGCGGAGCGGCTCCTGGTGTCCCAGTCGGGTCTGTCGGCGTCCATCCGGGCGCTGGAGCGGGAGTTGCAGGCCCCGCTGTTCGTGCGCACCACACGGCGGGTGACGCTGACAGAGGCCGGGCGGGCGCTGCTGGGCGAGGCGGAGCGGATCCTGGCGCAGGTGCGGGCGGCGCACGAGGCGGTGGCGGCGGTGCAGGGCGTGCTGCGCGGCACGCTGTCGCTGGGCACCGAGCAGTGCATCGCCGGGGTGCACGTGGCGCGGCTGCTGGCGGCGTTCCGGCGCCGGCACCCGGACGTGGAGGTGCGGCTGCGGCAGGCCGGGTCGTGCGCGCTGGCCGAGGAGGTCGCCGCCGGACGGCTCGACCTGGCCTTCGCCTACCGCACGCGGGCGGACACCGATCAGCTGCGCTCGGTGCCGCTGGCCGGCGAGCCGATGACGGTGCTGTGCCATCCCGGCCACCGGCTCGCCCGCGCCGGGGCCGCGCTCACGCCCGGGGACGTCGGCAAGGAGCCCTTCGTCGACTTCCACCCCGACTGGGGGCCGCGCCGGGTCACCGACGCGGTCTTCGCCGCCGCGGGCGTGCGGCGCTCGGTGCCGCTGGAGGTCAACGACGTGCACGGCCTGCTGGACCTGGTGGGCGAGGACCTCGGCGTCGCGGTGGTGCCGCGGCACTTCCGGCACAAGCGGCCGTCGCTGACCGCGCTGCCCCTGAAGGGCACCGGCGAGGCGGTGTACGAGACGGTGGCGCTGCTGCCGCCGCCGCAGGCCACCAGCCCGGCGGCGCGGGCGCTGATGAGGCTGCTGGAGACCGAGGGCGCCGGGTGCCAGCGCATCGGGGAGGACAGGCTCCGGTAGGCGCGTTCGCACCGGTCGCCCGGGAGCCGGCGGCCCTCGGCCCGCCGGTCGCCCGCGTCCGCCCGGTCGGGCGGGCGGACGCCCGGCCGCCGCGGAAGCCGGACACCGGACGCGCGGGACGGGCGGATGCGCCATGGTGGACGGTATGCATGCGAAGGACATCCTCATCGACGGCTATGGCCGGATCCGGGAAGAAGTCCACGCCGTCGTCGACGGCCTCACCGCGGAGCACCTCAACGCCCGTCCCGCGCCCGGCGCCAACTCCGTCGCCTGGCTGCTGTGGCACCTCACCCGCGTCCAGGACGACCACGTCGCCGACGCCTTCGGCCTGGAGCAGGTGTGGCTCGCACAGGGCTGGGAGAAGCGGTTCGGGCTCGGCCTGCGCCGGGACGACACGGGCTACGGCCACTCCCCCGCGCAGGTCGCCCGGGTCCGCGTCGACAGCGCCGGCCTGCTGGCCGGCTACCACGACGCCGTGCACGAGCAGACGCTCTCGGCGCTGCACGGGCTGAGCGCGAAGGACCTGGAGCGCATCGTGGACGAGCGCTGGGACCCGCCGGTCAGCCTGGGCGTGCGGCTGGTGAGCGTCCTGTCCGACGACCTGCAGCACGTCGGGCAGGCGGCCTACCTCAAGGGGCTCCTTCAGAGCACGGCGTCGTAGCCGGGCAGGACGACCTCGCGCAGCAGGGCGGTGCGCTCGTCGAAGGGGAGGAAGGCGCTCTTGACGGCGTTCACGGTGACGGTGCGCAGGTCCTCGGCCGTCCAGCCCGCCTCCTGGACCAGCAGCGCCATCTCCCGCGTCATCGTGGTCCCCGACACCAGGCGGTTGTCGGTGTTGACGGTGACCCGGAAGCCCAGGTCCTTCAGCAGGGTGACGGGGTGTTCGGCGATCGAGGCGGCGGCGCCGGTCTGGAGGTTGGAGGTCGGGCACATCTCCAGGGCGATGCGCCGGTCGCGTATCCACCCGGCGAGGCGGCCGAGCTTGCCGTCCACGATGTCGTCCACGATCCGCACCCCGTGCCCGATGCGCTGGGCGCCGCACACCTGCACGGCCTGGTGGATGCTGGGCAGGCCGTGCGCCTCGCCGGCGTGGATGGTGAACGGGACGTTCTCGTGCCGCAGGTACTCGAAGGCGGCCAGGTGGTCGGCGGGCGGGAAGCCGTCCTCGGCGCCGGCGATGTCGAAGCCGACGACGCCGGCGTCGCGGTGGGCGACGGCGAGGCCGGCCGTCTCGCGGGTGCGGTCGAACATCCGCATCCCGCACAGCAGGGTGCCCACCCGGACCGGGGTGCCCGCGGCGGCCGCCTTGGCCATGCCGGCCGCGAGGCCCTCCTGGACGGTCTCGACGACCTCGTCCAGGGTCAGGCCGCCCCGGACCATCAGCTCGGGCGCGTAGCGCACCTCGGCGTAGACGACGCCGTCGGCGGCGAGGTCGAGGACGTACTCCTCGGCGGCGCGCAGCAGGCCCTCGCGGGTCTGCAGCACGGCGAGGGTGTGCTCGAAGGTGGCGATGTAGCGCACCAGGTCACCGGAGTTGGCGGCGTCGTAGTACCAGGCGGCCAGCTCGTCGGGGTCGGTGGTGGGCAGGGTGTGGCCGGCCTCCCGCGCGAGCTCGACGACGGTGGCGGGGCGCAGGGCGCCGTCGAGGTGGTCGTGCAGCACCGCCTTGGGCAGCCGGCGGATGGTCTCGGTGTCGATGCGGGGCGCGGTCATGCGTGCTGTTCCTCGTCGGGCTCGTCGGGGGTGGGCTGGAGCAGGTCCCAGCGGTTGCCGTACAGGTCCCGGAAGACGGCCACGGTGCCGTACGGCTCGTGCCGCGGTTCCTCCAGGAAGGCCACGCCCGCGGCCGTCATGCGGGCGTGGTCGCGGGCGAAGTCGTCGGTGTGCAGGAAGAAGCCGACCCGTCCGCCGGTCTGGTCGCCGACCCGGGCGCGCTGGGCGCCGTCCCGGGCGCGGGCCAGCAGCAGGCCGGTGCCGTGCCGGTCCCCGCCGGGTTCGACGACCACCCAGCGGGAGCCGTCGGGGCGCGGGGTGTCCTCGGTGAGGCGGAAGCCGAGGGCGCCGGTGTAGAAGGCGATCGCCTCGTCGTAGTCGTCGACGACGAGGGTGACCAGGGCGATGCGTCTCATCGGGCCTTCCGGGACGGGGGCGGCGGTGCGGTCGACGCGAGAGGTTATACGTAAAACTTCACGGGCGCCAGCCGCTCCCGCCCGGGGTCGGTGCGGCGGCCGGAACGGGCCTCAGCGGGGCGCTTCGCCCTGCGCGACCTCGACGCGGTGGTGCACCTCGGCCACGCCGGTGGTGGAGGCGGCACACGAGACGGCGACGCAGGCCAGCAGCAGGGCGGCGGCGCGGACGGCGGAGGGCCGGGGAACGCGCGGGCCGGCCAGCAGGGCCTCGACGCGCTGCGGGACGGGGCCGCCGGCGGCGGCCGCCGCCACGTCCGGGCGGTTGCCGCGGGCGGCCCGGCCGGCCAGGGCGGCGCGGGCGATGGCGCGGGCGGTCAGCCGCCGGTCGCCCACGGCGCGGGCGGCGGCCTCGTCGGCGGCGCGTTCGGCGGCGAGCCGGATCGCGGCGCGCACCGGGCGCAGCGCGGGGTGGCAGTGGGCGGCGAGTTCGGCGGCGGCGAGGAAGTAGTGGTGGCCGCCGCGGTTGTGGGCGCGTTCGTGGGCGAAGAGCGCCTCGCGCTCGGCGGCGTCGAGGCTGCGCAGCATCGCGGTGGTGACGACGATGCGGTGCGGGCGGCCGGGCAGCGCGTACGCGTCCGGGTGCGGCGAGTCCACCACGCACAGGTCGCCGGCGGCGGGCCCGCGCGCGGCCTCGCTGCGCGCGGCGCGCCAGGCCCGCGCCTGCCGCAGCGCACTGCGCGCAAGGCTTACGGCGCACACCGCGAGCGCGCCGACGGACACCGCCGCCGCGGGCACGACGACGAGGTCGGACGGCGTGCGCAGGGGATGGACGAGTTCGCCGAGCGCGGCGCAGGCCGGCAGCTTGAGCAGGCCGACCAGGACGAAGGTGCCGAGTGCGGCGAGCGAGCAGGCGGCCAGCACCAGGGCGCAGACGGTGAGCACCCACAGCGCGGTGACCGGGGCGAGGCGGGCCAGGGCGCGCCGGGCGGCCGGCGGCACGGCGCACGGCAGCAGCAGCGGCACAAGCAGCAGGGCCGTCATCGTTCACCGGACCGCGGGTCGAGCAGTTCGCGCAGGATGCGCTCGTCGTCGGGGCTGAGCTGCTCCACGAACCGGGCCAGGACGCGCTCGCGGTCGCCGCCGCGCGCCAGCTCGGAGTGCATACGGCGGGCGGTCAAGCCCTGCGGGTCCTGGACGGGGTAGTAGGCGTAGCCGCGGCCCTGGCGCCGGCGGGCGACGATGCCCTTGTCGTGCAGGCGGGTCAGGATCGTCGTCACCGTGGTGCGGGCCAGGCCCGCGCCGAGACCGCGCTGCACCTGGCCGGGGGTGCGCGGCCCGTCGGCGGCCCACAGGACGGCCAGGACGCTCGCCTCCAGCTCGCCGGCCGGGCGGCGGGCGTCCTTCGCGTCGGTCATGGGAGCGTTCCTCACTGCGTCGTGGTGCGCCGGTGGCGGCAGCGGCCCGTCCACGTGAGTGTAGTCAGGCGGGCGGAGCCGCCACCG
>NZ_BMWH01000016.1:64120-78385 GCF_014651135.1 Streptomyces echinoruber | reverse complement strand
GCCGGCGCGCGGGGCGCCGGCGGGGGGCCGGGCCGGTAGTCTCGGCCCATGCGGGAAGGTTCGGTGGCGCGTTTCTACGACGAACTGGCCGACGCCTACGACCGGCTCTACGCGGACTGGGACGCCGGGGTGCGCCGGCAGGGCGCCGCCCTGGACGCGCTGATCGGCCGGGACGGGTCCGAGGTGCTCGACTGCGCCTGCGGCATCGGCACCCAGGCGATCGGGCTGGCGCTGCGCGGGCACCACGTCACCGGCACCGACCTCAGTGTCCGCGCCGCCGCCCGCGCCGGCCGGGAGGCGGCCCGGCGCGGGGTGCGCCTGCGCACGGCGGCCGCCGACATGCGCCGGCTGCCCTTCCCCGACGGCCGTTTCGACGTGGTGGTCTGCGCCGACAACGCGCTGCCGCACCTGCTGACCGAGGCGGACGTGGGCGCGGCCCTGGCCGAGATGCGCCGCGTGCTGCGCCCCGGCGGACTGCTGCTGGCCAGTACCCGCCCCTACGACGAGCTGCTGCGCGACCGCCCCGCCGCGACGCCTCCCCAGCTCCACGGATCCGCCGGGGACACCGGGCGGTCGGTGGTCTTCCAGGTGTGGCACTGGCACGACGACGGCGAGCGCTACGACCTGGAGCTGTTCCGGCTCACGCGGGGCGGCGCGGGCGGGGAGGAGGACTGGCGGGTGCGGGTGCACCGGGCCACGTACTGGGCGCTGCGGCGGGAGCACCTGGCCGGGCTGGCGGCCCGCGCGGGTTTCCGGGACCCGGTGTGGCGCATGCCGCGGCAGACGGGTTTCTTCCAGCCGCTGCTCACGGCACGTGCTCCCGGGGCGTCCTGACGCCGGGCCGGCTCGCGAACGGCACCTGCGCCGGCGCCGCGGGGCGCCGGCCGTCCGGGTGCCGCCACAGGCCCTCGGCGGCCAGCCGGGGCAGGACGTTCTCGCCGAACCAGTACGCCTCCTCCAGGTGCGGGTAGCCGGACAGGACGAACTCCTCGATGCCGAGGGCGTGGTACTCCTTGATGCGCTCGGCGACCTCCTCGTGGCTGCCGACCAGGGCGGTGCCGGCGCCGCCGCGCACCAGGCCGATCCCGGCCCACAGGTTGGGGTGGATCTCCAGCCGGTCGCGGCGGCCGCCGTGCAGGGCGAGCATGCGCCGCTGTCCCTCGGACTCGCTGCGGGCGAGCCCGGCCTGCACGGCCCGTACGGTGTCGGGGTCGAAGCCGTCCAGGAGCCGGCCGGCCTCGGCCCAGGCGGCGGCGGAGGTGTCGCGGGTGATGACGTGCAGCCGGATGCCGAAGCGCAGGGTGCGGCCGTGCCGCGCGGCCGGCTTCCCGATCCACGCGATCTTCTCGGCGACCTGGGCGGGCGGCTCGCCCCAGGTGAGGTAGACGTCGACGTGCCGTGCCGCGACCTCGCCGGCGGCGGGCGAGGAGCCGCCGAAGTACAGCTCGGGCACCGGGTCGGGCAGCCGGGCCAGTCTCGCGTCCTCGACCCGCAGGTGCTCGCCGTGCAGGTCGACGGTCTTGCCCTCCCACAACTCCCGTACGATCTGCAGGAATTCACCGGTACGGCGGTAGCGGGCGTCCTTGTCGAGGAAGTCGCCGTAGGCGCGCTGCTCGTGGCTCTCGCCGCCGGTGACGACGTTGAGCAGGAGCCGTCCGCCGGTCTGCCGCTGGAAGGTGGAGGCCATCTGCGCGGCGAGCGTGGGCGAGACCAGGCCGGGGCGGAAGGCGACGAGGAACTTCAGCCGCTCGGTGTGCTGGGCGACCATCGCGGTGGTCAGCCACGCGTCCTCGCACCAGGCGCCGGTGGGGGTGAGCACACCGGTGAAGCCGAGGTCCTCGGCGGCGCGGGCGATCTGGCCGAGATAGCCGACCGTCGGCGGCCGGTCCTGTCCGAAGGCGGTGGCGGGGGTGCCGTGGCCGCCGCCGACCACGTGGCGGCTGTCGCCGTTGGTGGGCAGGAACCAGTGAAAGGTGAGGGACACGGGGGGATCTCCGATCGGGACGTGGTCACAGCAGACCGTGCCGGGGCGGGCGCGTCCCGTTCAGCACGTACCGGCCGAGGTGCTGGATCTTCCAGCGGACCGGGTCGTGCAGGGTGTGGGTGCGCGCGTCGCGCCAGTGGCGGTGCAGGTTCAGGGAGTTCAGGGTCGAGCGGGTGCCGGACACCTCGAACAGGGCGTCGGCCAGGGTCACGGCGGTCCCGGCGGCGTGCGCCTTGGCGGCGGCCACGGCGACGGACGCCTCGGCCGCGGTGTCGTCGGTCAGGTGGGCGCGGGCCGCGTCCACCGCGCGGGCGGCCTCCTTCAGCAGCGCCTCGGACGCCCGCAGCCGCAGGGCGAGTTCACCGAAGCGCTGGATGAGCAGCGGGTCGTCGGCGGCCGTCGCGTGTCCTTCGGCGACGCTCTCGAACCACGGGCGGCTCTTGGTCCGCACGAACTCCGCGGCCTCGGCGAGCGCGCCGCCGGCGATCCCGGTGTCGATGGCGGCGTGCAGCAACTGGGCGATGGCGCCGTGCAGTTGGGGGCCCTCGAAGGTGAGGTGGTGCGGCAGCACCCGGTCGGCGGGCACGGGCACGCCGTCCAGGCGCACGGTGCCGCTGGCGGTGGTGCGCTGGCCCATGCCGTCCCAGTCGTCGACGACGGTGAGGCCGGGCGCGTCGCGCGGCACGTAGGCGACGTGCAGCCGGTCGTCCCCGGCGCGTGCGAGCACCGGGATCCAGTCGGCGTACAGGGCGCCGGTGGCGTAGTGCTTGACGCCGGTGAGCACGTAGGAGCCGTCCGGTTGCCGCCGGAGGCGGGTGCGGATGTCCTGCACGTGCCGGGTGCCCGCCTCCGACTGGGCGTTGCCGAACCGGCGCCCGGCGAGCACCTCGGCGAAGAAGAACTTCCGTTGCTGCTCGGTGCCCTGGCGGCGGATGACGTTGACGTACACGAAGTGGCTCTGCGGGATCTGCGCCAGGCTGGCGTCCGCCGCGGCCAGCAGCCGGAAGACCTCCGCCAGGGTCTCCTGCCGTACGTCGGCGCCGCCGTGCCCGGCGGGCACGGTGATCGCCAGCAGCCCGGAGGCGGACAGCCGGTCGACCTCGGCGTGCGGCAGGCGGCGCTCGGCGTCCCGGGCGGAGGCACCGGTGCGGAAGGCGTCGGCGAGGTCGGCGGCGACGGCGAGGGCCTCGGCGTCGTCGGCGATCACGCGGGCGGTGGTGTCGGCCATGGCGGTCAGCTCGCCGCCGCCAGCAGCGGGGTGCGGCCGAGGGCCGCCGCGAACTGGTCGACGACCTGGGTGAGGGCCTCGTCGGCGGCGGCCGCGACGGTCACGGAGCCGTCCTCGTGGACGGTGATGTCCTTGTCGAGGGTGAACCAGCCCTGCACGATGTGGCTCGCGCCCATGGAGGTCAGCACCGGCCGCAGCGCGTAGTCGATCGCCAGGACGTGCGCGGTGGTGCCGCCGGTGGCCAGCGGCAGCACGGTCTTGCCGAGCAGCGCGTACTGCGGCAGCAGGTCGAGCAGGGCCTTGAGGACGCCGGAGTAGGAGGCCTTGTAGACGGGGGTGGCGACGACGACGCCGTCGGCGCGCGCGAACAGCCCGGTGGCCTCGACGATCGCCGGGTGCCGGAAGTCGGCGCCGAGCAGGGCCTCGGCCGGGATCGTGCGGATGTCGAGCGGGACCACCTCGTGGCCCTGCGCGGTCAGCCGGGCGTCCAGATGGCGCAGGAGCCGGGCGGTGCGGGAGGAGGCGGAGGGGCTGCCGGAGACGGACAGGACGGTGGCCATGGAGGCTTCCTTCCTCGAGGGGGCGCCCACGCTCGCGGCGGGCGCCCCGGGGCGGGCGGCAGTCAGGAGTACCAGGTGGGCTCGGGCAGTTCGCCCTCCAGGACCCATCGGCCGACCTCGCGGCGCTTGTAGGCGACCGGGTCGTGCCATCGCAAGGGGCGGCGCGAAGCGCCTCCTTCAGGGGTGATGGCCGGGTGACGGGTGGGCGGGTGCGTACGTTGCGCCAGAAGCGGTCCAGGCCCTCGGCGGAGGCGGTGGAGCGGGCTCCGGTCACCTCGAAGATCCGGTTGGTGACCTCCAGGGCGACGTCGGTGGCGCGGGCCTTGACGGCGGCGACGCGGACCTCGAACTCGCCGCGGGCCTGCTCGGTGACCGCGTCCGGGTCGTCGTGCAGCACCTGGCCCTCGGCGGCGACGGCGTCGGCAAGGGCCTCGACCGCCCACAGCTTGGCGGTGAGGTCGCCGTAGGTGTCGACGACGTACGGCTCGTCGGCCGCGCGCTCGTGGCCGCCGTGCAGCCAGGAGCGGGACTTGGTGCGGGTGTAGGTGGCGGCGGTCTCCAGGGCGCCGGCGGCGATGCCGAGGTAGAAGCTGACGAAGACCAGCTGGATGGTGGGGACGTTGAGCGTGTTGTAGACGCGGGGCCGGAACTCCTTGCCGACGTAGCCGGCCGCGGAGGACCAGGGCGTGCGCACGCCGTCGAGGGTGACGCTGCCGCTCTCGGTGAGCCGCTGGCCGATGTTGTCCCAGTCGTCGTGGAAGGTCAGGCCCTCGCTGTCGGAGGGGACGATGGCGAAGACGTGCTGGTCGGTGCCCTCGAGGACGCCTTCCAGGACGGTGACGTCGGAGACCTTGCTGCCGGTGGAGAAGGTCTTGTGGCCGGTGAAGACCAGGTCGTCGCCGTCCTCGGTGACGACGACGTCGTTGTCGCGCGGGTTGACGGCGCCGCCGAAGAACCAGCGGTTGCGTGCGGCCTCGGCTTCGACGTGCTCCCACTGCTCGCGGGTGCCGACCAGGCGGGCGGCCCAGTTCCACAGGTAGTGGTAGCCGAGGAGCTGGCCGATGGAGCCGTCGGCCTTGGCGACTTCACGTACGACGCGGTAGGCGGTGGTCCAGTCCTGTCCCCCGCCGCCGTGCTCGGCGGGCCCGAGGAGGGTGACCAGGCCGGAGTCCTTCAGGAGCCGGACCTCCGCGTACGGGGTGGCGCCGGCGCGGTCGCGCTCGACGGCGTCGGTGGCCAGGACGGCGGCGACCTCGGCGGCGCGGGCGATCCACTCGGCGGGGGTGGCGGGGGTGGGGCGGGTCTGCCAGTCGGTGGGCGTGGCGGTGCTCATGGGCGTACGGCCTCTTTCGCGGTTCGAGGTGCGGCTACGGGTGCGGGTGCAGGTCAGGCGGAGACGGGCACGGAGGCGGGGCGGGCGCCGCCGTCGGGGAGCTGGGCCTCCAGCTCGCGCACGAGGGGCAGCACGCGGCGGCCGAAGTACTCGACCTCCTCCCGGTAGTGCAGGAAGCCCAGGAGGAACAGGTCGACACCGAGCCGCTTGTAGGCAATAATCCGCTCGGCGATCTGCTCGGGGGTGCCGATCAGGCCGGTGCGGAAGCCGTCGTTGTACTGGACCAGATCCTTGAAGGTGGAGTCCTGCCACATGCCCTTGCCGTCGGCGGTGGAGCGGCCCGCCTGCCGGACGGCGGCGCCGAAGCCCTCGACGGCCTCGGTGTCGGCCTTGGCGACGATCTCGCGGAGGGTCTCGCGGGCCTCGGCCTCGGTGTCCCGGGCGATGAGGAAGCCGTTGAGGCCGAACCTCGGCGGGGTGCGGCCGGCCTCGGCGGTGGACCGGCGGATGTCGGCGATCTGCTCGGTGACGCCGTCGAAGTCCCTGCCGTTGGAGAAGTACCAGTCGGAGACGCGGCCGGCCATGGCGCGGGCGGCGGTGGAGTTGCCGCCCTGGAAGATCTCCGGGTGGGGCCGTCCGGGGGCGGCGAGCGGCTTGGGCTTGAGGGTGAAGTCGCGGATCCGGTAGAAGTCGCCGGCGAGTTCGGCGTGGTCCTCGGTCCAGACGGCGCGCAGCGCGCGGATGAACTCCTCGGAGCGGCGGTAGCGTTCGTCGTGCTCCAGCCAGGGCTCGCCGAGCGCGGTGAACTCGTCCTTGAACCAGCCGGAGACGACGTTGACGGCGAAGCGGCCGCCGGAGAGGTGGTCGGCGGTGGCGCCGAACTTGGCGAGGACGCCGGGGTGCCACAGGCCGGGGTGGACGGCCGCGATGACCTTCAGGCGCCGGGTGGCGAGCAGCAGGGCGAGGCTGAAGCCGGTCGACTCGTGCTGGTACTCGGCGCCGTAGCCGGCCATGTAGCGGACCTGGCTGAGGGCGTAGTCGAAGCCGTTGTTCTCGGCGAGGACGGCGAGGTCGCGGTTGTAGTCGTAGCTCCAGTCGGTGCGCTGCTCGATCCGGCTGGTGACGAGTCCTCCGCTGACGTTGGGGACCCAGTAGGCGAACTTCAGCGGCTGGGCGGGTTTGTGCGGAACGGCGGGCATGCGGAACTCCTGTTGCGGGTGACGGCGAGCGGAAAACGGACGGACGCGGGCAGGGGAATGCGCGGGGAAACACCGAATACGGGCACGGGAAAGGCCGGATTCGGGAAAGGGGTGCTTTCGGGCACACCGGTGCTCACGACCGCACGGTGACGGTCGTACGACGGTGGTACCGAAGGGTGCGGGAAATGCGCGGCGGATCGGCTCGATCAGGCCGCGGCGCAACAGGAGGCGCTGGAGACGCGGGCGAGGTCGACGTGGCGTCGCCGCGTGAGGTCCAGTCGCATCTTCATGCCGTCGATCCTGGCAGCCGGAATCCGCCACCGTCAAGGGAAAGCCGACCGGTCTCGTATCGCGGACCATTGAATTTCACGAAGGCGTGACAGGAAAATCCTTGAACGCGGCGACACGGCGGCCGCATTCTGCGGCGGTGCGAACCGAGCAACTGGAATACATAACGGCCGTCACCCGGTTCGGCTCGCTGCGCCGCGCCGCGGAGGAACTGCGGCTGTCGCAGCCGGCGTTGAGCGAGACGGTGCGCAACCTGGAACGGGAGCTGGGCGTCGATCTGCTGGAGCGCAAGCGGTCCGGGGCGACGATGAGCACGGCGGGCCGGGAGCTGCTGCCGCACATCGTGGCGGTGCTGGAGGCGGTGGACCGGCTGCGGACCGCGGCGGGCGAGCAGCACCGGGTCAGCCGCATGGTGCGGGTGGGCACGGTCAACGCGGCGACCGTGCCGCTGCTCATCCCGGCGGTGCGGGCCTTCCGCGCCGCGCATCCGCACACCCAGGTGGAGGTGGTCGGCGCGCAGCAGACGGACATTCACCGGGCGCTGACGGAGGGCGGGTTCGACCTGGGGCTGGTCAACCACCTGGAGGGCGACGACCTGCCCGCCGCGTTCTCCTCCGTGGAGCTGCTGCGCGGCCGGCCCGTGGTGTGCGTCCGCCCGGACAGCCCGCTCGCCGCCCGGGCCGCGGTGTCCGCACAGGACCTGCTGACCGAGCCGCTGATCGGTATGCGCACCGGCTACGTGATGCACCGGTACGTGCACCGGCTGCTGGGACGGCACGGGCCGTGCTTCGCGTACTCCACGGACGGCGCGGAGATGGGCAAGCTGATGGTGGCGGAGGGCCTGGGAGCGACGGTGCTGCCGGACTTCAGCGTGATCGGCGACCCGCTGGAGCACAGCGGTCTGATCACCCACCGGCCGATCGCCGACGACGGGGCGACGCGGGTGCTGCTGATGCTGCTGCGCCGCCGCGTCGAGCCGGTGCCGCAGGCGGCGCGGGACCTGCACGAGGCGTTCGTGCGCCGGGCGCGGGAACGGGGCGGCACCCTGCCCCGGCCGGAGGCGTCCGGCGGCGCCTGACTCGTGCGCCCGGCGGAAGGACACACGCCGTCCGGATCCGCGTCCCGTGGGGCCGGTCCCATGGGGCCGGCGGCCGGACCGGCCACGCCGGCCGTCCCCGCGGCCGGGCACCGGGGCGGCCGGCGCGGGGGATCAGTCCTCGTCCTGGGCCGGTACCACGACGAGGAAGGCGTCCGACCTGAGGTCCATCACGACCTCCGCGGGTTCGCCCTCGGCGCGGCGCGCCGCCGCGAACTCCTCCGCCGGCCAGGATCCGCGCGGAGACCCCGCGGGGAAACGCCCCAGCACCTTCGCGTCCATAGCGGCAGACACCTCCGGATCTCGCTCCGACTGCAACGACAACGCCGACTCGCGTACCGTTCGCCTGCCCCCGATCTGCGGGGACATGTCCGGTACTCCCGAGGTTCGGCGCGATCCTGCCGTCCTCTCCCGTGCATGGACCGTGCATGGGCCGTGCATGGACACGGACACGGGCGGGCACGGGCCGCGCGGACGCGGGCGACCGGACCGCAAGCGCGGCCGACTGAGGAACGGAGAGCCTTGGCCTCGGTTCGAACGGAGTGTTCGCGCCGCCGGCGGGCACACGGATGCCAACGGGGATGTCGACATAGAGGGGCAGAGATGGAGATCTCCGGCATCATCAGTGCCATCGTCATCGGCATCATCATCGGTCTGCTGGGACGGCTGGTCGTACCGGGCCGCCAGCACATCGGTGTCCTGTGGACGATCGCCGTGGGCATCGTCGCCGCGCTGCTCGGCTCGGCGATCGCCGCGGGGCTGGGCGTGGCCGACACCAAGGGCGTGGACTGGATCGAGTGGCTGATCCAGATCGCCCTCGCCGCCGTCGGCGTCGCCGCGGTGGACCGCGCCAAGGTCCGCGCCTGACCGCGGCGGTACCGCCGCGGGACGCGTACCGCGCGTGCCGCGCGTACCGCGCCCTCGTCCACCGGGCGCGGCGCACCGGGAGCAGACACCGGTGCGCCGCGCCCTTTCACGTGCCCCGGGCCCCGGTCAGCGACCGGCGTGCAGGGCCGCCAGCCCCTCCCGTGCCGAGGGATACGCCGGACGCCAGTCCAGCTCCCGTTCGGCCTTCACCGTGGACACCCGCAGGCTGCTCGACATCACCACGTGCGCGTAGCCCATCGGCCGCAGCAGCCACGACGGCACGGTGAGCGGGCGGGGCAGCCCGAACTCCTCGGCGACGCAGCGCACATGGGCGCCGAAGCCGAGCGGCGTGCGGTCGGCGACGTTGTACGCCTGGCCCGGTCGGCCGCGCTCCACGGCGGCCACCACCGCGCGGGCCGCGTCGGTGAGCTCCACCCACGGCAGGACCCGGCCGCGGTCGGCGGTGACGGGCAGCTGCCTGCGGCGCAGCAGCGACAGCAGCGCCTCGGTGCCGCCGGGGCCGTAGAACAGCCCGAAGCGCAGCGCGACGCCCTCCAGGCCGGGCGTGTTGAAGGTGAGGCGCTCCTTGGTGCGCATGGCCGCGAGGTGCCGCTCCAGTTCCGGGGTGGCGCCGGGCGGCCCGAAGGGGTCGTCCTCGGTGAGCGGGCGCTCGCCGAAGTCCCCGTAGCCGTACCCGAACACCATCGACTCCGCCACGAAGCGGCGGGCGCCGGTGGCCAGCGCGGCCTCGATCAGGTGCGCGGTGCCGTCGGTGCGCAGCGCGTCGGTGGCGTGCATGTCGCGGTGGCGCAGGGGCGGGCGGCGCAGGGCGGTCGCGGCGTGGATCACGGTGTCGAAGCGGTGCCCCTCGACGGCCCGCAGCAGGGCGTCGCGGTCCAGCAGGTCGGCCCGGATCTCGTGGACCGGCCCGCGCCCGAGACCGGTCACCTTGTGACCCGCCTCGGTCAGGGCCCGGGCGACGTGCCGGCCGAGGACGCCGCCGGCGCCGGCGAGGAGGATGCTCTGGGATCGGGTGGTGTCGTTCGTGCTCATACCCGTGCGACGTAGCGGGCGGGCCGGGATGTGACATCACCGGTCTTGCGGGCCCTTCCCGGCATCTCCGTGGGGGGCGCGGCGGGCAACCGGCCGTGCGGGACGCCGGTGGCCGCCGCGGACGGCGCCCCGCGCCGACCGGCGTCCCCCGCCCGGCCCCGGCCCTGCCGGGGCGCACACGCCCGGCGCCCGCCCGGTGCGGAGGATGCATGAGGGGGGCGCGGAGGATACAGGGCGCTTCTCCCGTCCGCCCGCCGGGAGGCGAGGCCCCGGCGACGCGCTTATGGTGATCGGGAGCGCGGTTCCCCGGTCCGCGGCCGAAGGTCCTGGAGGCGTCGATGCAGGCCATGCAGCCGGCGCGGCCCGCCACGGTGCGGCGCCGCGTCCTCACCGGAGCCGTCACCTCGGCCGTGATCTCGGTGGCGGCCGTGGCGGTGCCGGCCGCGGGACCCGCCGCGGCCGGTGAAGGGGACGGGCCGGACCTGTCGCGCTTCTACCGGCAGAGGATCCAGTGGGCGGCGTGCGAGGGCTCCGGCATGCCGAAGGACCTGCAGTGCGGGAAGGTCACCGTGCCCCTCGACTACGCCCACCCGCAGCGGGCCACGCTCGATCTGGCGGTGGCCCGCTACCGGGCGACCGGGAAGCGGCAGGGCTCGGTGGTGCTGGACTTCGGCGGTCCGGGCGGTCCCGGCGTGGCCGAACTCGCCGCGAACGGCGGGGACTTCATGGACCTGACGAACGGTTACGACGTGGTCGGCTTCGACCCGCGCGGCGTCGGCCGCTCCTCCCCCGTCAGCTGCGGCGACACCCCCGGCGGCGCCCTGGGCGCCGTGGCCGGCGGCGACGCGGTGCGCGACCCGGGGACGGTGCTGGAGCAGCTGCGCAGGGCGGCCGCGGAGTGCGCCCGGCACTCCGGCCCCGTCCTGCGTCACATCGGCACCGTGAACGTCGCCCGCGACCTGGACGTCATACGGCAGGCGCTGGGCGACCGGAAGCTCAACTACCTCGGCTTCTCCTACGGTTCGCGGCTCGGCGCGGTCTACGCGGCCCAGTTCCCGCACCTGGTGGGCCGGATGGCGCTGGACGGTGTGGACACCCTCACCGAGCCGCTCGCCGAGCAGGGGCTGGCGGGCGCCGAGGGCCAGCAGCGGGCCCTGGACGATTTCCTGGACTGGTGCGTGAAGGACATCGCCTGCCCCCTCGGGCAGGACCGGCGCACGGCCGGGGAGCAGATGGTCCGGCTGGTGCGCTCCCTGTACGAGGAGCCGGTGCCGACCGGTCTTGGCGCGCGGTTCACCGGCCAGGACCTGGTGGCCGCCCTCGGCCGGGGCCTGTACAGCAGGCGGCTGTGGCCGCCGCTGGAGCGGGCCCTGTCGGCGCTCGTCGACGACGGCGACACGCGCGGCGTCGAGGCCTTCGCCTCCGGCGGCGCCGGCCTCCCCCGCCGTGACCGGGCGGGCGACGGCGGGCTCGTCGACCCCGAGGACGTGCCCGCGGACAACCTCCCGGCCGCCCTGATGGCCGTGGACTGCGCCGACGACCCCGACCGGCCCGCCGCCGCCGACCTCGCCCGGCAGCTCGGCCGGCTGCGCGCGGCCTACGAGCACGCTTCGCCGGTCTTCGGCCGCCACCGGCTCGCCCAGGTGCTGATGTGCCACGGCCGTCCCCCGGGCACCGACTTCATCCGCACGCGGGTCAAGGACGTGCGGACGCCGAAGCTGCTCCTCGTCGGCACCCGCGGCGACCCGGCCACGCCGTACCGCTGGGCCCTGGAGACGGCCCGCCGGCTCGGCCCGTCGGCGGTGGTGCTCGACAACCGGGGCGACGGCCACACCGGGTACGGCTCCTCCACGTGCGTGCACCGCAAGGTCGACGACTTCCTGCTGTACGGTTCTCTGCCGGCCGACGGCAGCTCCTGCCCGCCGGACGAGGAGGGGTGAATCCCGTGCCGGACACGCAACCCCTTCCCTGCCTCACCGGTCACACCGGTGGGCGCCCCGTCGGCGCCGCACACGTGCCCCGGCACGTCTCCCACCCGTGCCCGAGACAGAGGGAACCCGGCATGCGCTTCCGCACCACCACCGCTCTCCGCACCGTCACCGCCGTGTGCGCCGCCCCGGCCGCCGCGGCGGCCCTGCTGCTGTCCGCGCCGCAGAGCCGGGCCGTCGCCGCGCCCGGGCCGTGCCCGGCCGGGGTGCTCGCGCTGCGGGCGGCGGCCGCGCCCGCCGACGCCTCGGTGGTGCGCGTCCGCGTCACCAACCGCGGCGTGCGGGCCTGCACCGTCGACCGCGTCCCGACCGTCACCTTCGGCGACCTCGACGGCGCCGCGCTGCCCGTGCCGGCGGGCGGGAGCGGCCCGTACCGGCTGGGCCCGGGCCGCACGGCGTACGCCACCGTCCGCACGGTCGCCGACCCGGCGGACCCGCAGGTCCGCCGGGTGGACGCGCTGACCGTCTCCGCCGATTCCGCCGACCCGGGGCGCACGTTCACCGCGGCCCGGCTGGGGGCGGGGGACGTGATCCGGGTGTGGGAGCCGGTGACCACGTGGTGGCACCGCACGCAGGCGGCCGCCGACCGGGCGCTGGGCCTTCAGCCGAGCACCACCTCCGGCTTGTAGAGGTCGAGCCACAGGGCCAGGTCGAGGGTCCGCTCCAGGCCGTGCCGCGCCGCCTGTGTGATGACGGGCGTGTCGCGGTGGGCGACCCGGCGGACCCGCTCCGGGTCGACGAGGTCGAACACCGGGTGGGAGGGCCGGGCGAGCAGTTCCTTGGCCTGGTCCTGCAGGGCGAGCGCGTACTTGGGGTCCTGCGTCGACGGGTAGGGGCTCTTGACCCGGTCGTAGACGGACCTCGGCAGCAGGTCCGCGGTCGCCTCGCGCAGCAGGCTCTTCTCCCGGCCGTCGAAGGACTTCAGCGCCCAGGGGGTGTTGTAGACGTACTCGACGAGCCGGTGGTCGCAGAACGGCACCCGGACCTCCAGGCCGACTGCCATGCTCATGCGGTCCTTGCGGTCGAGCAGGACGCGTACGAAGCGGGTGAGGTGGAGGTGGCAGATGCGCCGCATCCGGTACTCGAAGTCGCTCTCCCCGTCCAGGCGCCGCACACCGGCCACAGCCAAGCGGTAGGCGTCGGCGGTGTAGCCCTCCAGGTCCAGGCTCCGCAGCAGGTCGGGGCGCAGTACCTCGCCGTCGTCGCCGAAGTCGCGGCGGAAGCGCACCAGCCACGGGAAGGTGTCGGCGCGGCGCGCCTCCTCGTCGAAGAACTGCAGGTAGCCGCCGAAGACCTCGTCGGCGGACTCGCCGGACAGCGCGACGGTGGAGTGCTCGCGGATCGCCCGGAACAGCAGGTACAGCGAGGCGTCCATGTCGCCGAGGCCGGCGGGCAGGTCGCGGGCGCGGACGACCCGGCCGCGCACCTCCGGGTCGGCGAGGGACTGCGCGTCCAGGACGATGTCCTGGTGTTCGGTCCGCGCGGTGCGCGCCACGTCGTGCACGAACGGCGTGTCGGGGGTGGCGCGCAGTTCGTCGGCGACGAAGTTGTCCGCCTGCCCGACGAAGTCGACGGCGAAGCTGCGCACCTTCTCGCCGTGCTCGGCCAGTTGCCGGGCGGCGAGCGCGGTCATGGCGGAGGAGTCCAGGCCGCCGGAGAGCAGGGTGCAGCGGGGCACGTCGGCGACGAGCTGGCGGCGCACGATGTCCTCCAGCAGCGAGCGCACGGTGGCGATGGTGGTGTCGCGGTCGTCGGTGTGCGGCCGGGTCTCCAGCGTCCAGTAGGCGCGGGTGCGCAGGCCGGTGCGGTCGACGGTGACGACGGTGCCGGGCTCCACCTCGCGCATGCCGTCCCACACCGCGTGGCCCGGCGTCTTGACGAACGTGAACAGCTCGCGCAGGCCGTCCAGCCGCACCCGGGCGGGGGCCAGCGGGTTGGCGAGGATCGCCTTGGGCTCGGAGCCGAACAGGACGCCGTCGGCGGTCGGGTAGTAGTAGAACGGCTTGATGCCCATGCGGTCGCGGATCATCACGAGCCGCTCCCGGCGGGCGTCCCACACGGCGAAGGCGTACATGCCGTTGAGCCGCTCGGCGACGGCCTCGCCCCACTCCAGGTAGCCGCGCAGCACGACCTCGGTGTCGGAGTCGGTGGTGAAGCGGTGGCCGCGGCCGGCCAGTTCGCGGCGCAGCTCGGTGAAGTTGTAGGTCTCACCGGAGTAGACGAGGGCGACCGTGCCGTCCGGGGTCTTGGCGGTCATCGGCTGCCGCCCGCCGGGCAGGTCGATGATCGCCAGCCTGCGGTGCCCGAGGGCCGCGGGGCCCTGCACCCAGGTGCCGTGGTCGTCGGGGCCGCGGCAGGCCATCGTCTCGGTCATCGCCTCCACTGCCGCGGCCTCGGCGCGCAGGTCGCGGTCGAAGGAGACCCAACCGGTGATGCCGCACATGCGTTACCTCCCGTCCACTCGTCCGCGGAAGGCGACTTCCGCCTGCGCGTTCGCAGGCATGTCCGGCCTCCCGCCGAACAAGTTGTATAAAGCATCTATATGACGAGCCTGTGGCACGCCGGACGGGTCGGTCAACGCGGCCGCCACACCACGCGAATGATCATGCTCGTACTTTCGGCCGTCCTTTGCCCGCGCTTTCGGACCCCCGCGCGCCCGCGCCCGGGGC
>NZ_BMWH01000016.1:21829-64097 GCF_014651135.1 Streptomyces echinoruber | reverse complement strand
GGCGCGCCGCCCGCCGCGCGGGCTCGTCACGAATCGGCCAACGGCAAAGTCTTCTCCAAGAAACGGGAAATCCCCGTTTCCGCACCGGTGGATCATCCCGTGCGCGCCCGGCGCACCCACCTGGCCCACCCGACGGTGCACCCCCTGGACGGCGCGCCGACGGCCCGCGGCCTCGGGCCGCGGCACGGCCGCGCGGCGGGACCGGCCGGCACCGCGTATCGGCACCGCCCTCTCCCCCACCCCCTCCCCCGGCCCCGCTCCCCTCCCGACCGGCCCGCTCGTCACCGGTCCCCTCCCGGTCACACCCCGGTCACACCCCGCCGAACAGGGCCTCCAGTCCGCGGTCCACGGCGTCCTGCAGGTTCTCCTGGCCGGCCGGCACCGCGGCGTAGGTGTGCTGCAGGAAGCGGCGCAGCAGCGGTGCGGCGAACAGGAGCATGGCGATGCCGCCCGGCGCGTGGAGCTCCACGACCGTGTGGCCGGGGCCGCACGGCCACAGCTGCACGTCCCCGCGGCCGGCCGGCCGCTCCAGCCCCTCCTCCAGCAGATCGCGCGCGAAGGTCCATGTCACGGCGTCGCCCTCCAGCGACGCCTCGGGCGGGAAGCCGACGTGCACGGCCAGCGGCTCGGCGGAGCTGTAGCGGAAGGTGGCGGCCACCGAGGTGCACCGCTGCTGAGCGGTCACCAGGCGGCCCCGGGCGGTCTGCTCGATGGTGATGTCCATACCCTTACGAGTCCGCACGGCGGCTTTCAGGACAGGTCACCGGCACCGGGATGCTGTGATCTGCACCACCGCGAACACATGACCGTCGAACACCCGCATGAATGACGGCCGAACCCTCAAGCGTCTCGTCAAGTCGCGTACGTTTCCTACGACTTGGGCCTGCGGACGCCTACGTCATCCGCACCGCCGCAACGGTCCGCGAAGACGGTGGCATATGCCGTGCGCACGCCCGTATCGTGTGTTGCCGATTCCCTTACAGGCCGCCCCGGGCTGTGCCACAGTCGTAGCGTCCCGCCCGCGCCGGCCGTGTCCTGCGCAGCCGTTGCCGTATCGGAGTGCGTCATGCCGTCCCCTCGTCCCGCGGACCGCTCAGCCGCCCCACCGCCCGGGCACGGGCCGGTCGACGCGCTGATTTCGCAGACGCGGCGGCTGAAGGGCCACGTGGACGCGGTACGGCGGGACGCAGCGGACAACACGGCGGACCCCAGACGGCGCTGGGAGCGCGCGCTGTACGACCTGGCGCTGCACCAACTCGACGACTTGGACGAGCACTTGGCGCAGCTGCGGGAGGGCCCGCCACCGCCGGCCTCCCCCGGCACGGCACCGGCACCGGAGTCCCCGGAGGGCTCCCTGCTCAGCCGGGTCGGCAGCGCCGAGTGGAACCTGCTGACCGACGAGGCCGGCTGGTCGGCGGAGCTGTACCGCATCCTCGGCCGCGACCCGGCCACACCCCCGCTCACCCTCGACGAGCTGCCCTCCGTCGTGCTCGACGAGGACCGGTCCACCCTGACGGCGATGGTCACGGACTGCCTGGTCGATGCCAAGCGCATCGACGGGGAGTTCCGCATCGTCCGGCCCGACGGTGCCGTGCGCACCGTGCACATGATGGGCGAGCCCGTGCTCGACGCCGACGGCAGCACCGCCTCGATGTGGGCCGTGCTGCGGGACGTCAGCGAACTGCGCCGCAGCCAGGAGGAGGTGAGCGAGACCCGTGACTCGCTCCGCCCCCGGCGGCACCCGGCGCACACCGGGCACCGGCTCGCGGTCGAGCCGCAGGAGGCCGTGCTCCCCCCGTGGCACGGCTCCCTGCGGCTCCCGCACCGCGGCACCCTGGACCTGGCGGGCCGCCACCTGCCCGCGCCGGGCGGCACCCCGGCCGACGGCGACTGGTACGACGCGCTCGAACTCCCCGACGGGGACCTGCTGCTGAGCGCCGGCGGCGTCATCGGGCACGGCGTCGCCGTCACCACCGGCACCGCGATGCTGCTGGGCGCGCTGCGCGGCATGGCCACGGCCGGTACCGCGCCCGGCCGGCTGATGACGTGGCTCAACCGGCTGCTCGACACCACCCTGCAACCCGCCCTGGGCAGCGCCGTGTGCTGCCGCTACCGGCCCGGCACCCGCACCCTGCAGTGGGCGCGGGCCGGGCACCCCGCCCCGCTGCTGTTCCGGGCCGGGACGGGCCGCGTCCTGGGCGCCCCGCCCGGAACACCCCACGAGGTGCCGTCCGGAGTGCCCCTCGGCGCCACCCCGGACGGCACCTACGGGCAGGCCGAGGAGACGCTCGAGGCGGGGGACGTGCTCCTGCTGCACACCGACGGGCTGCTGCCCCGGCACGGGGACACCGCCGACGTACGCCCGCTCCTGGACCTGGCGCCGCGCCTGGAGGCGGCGCGCAGTGCGCTGGACTGTCTGCGCGCGGTGGTGGAGGAGTGCGGCGGGACGGCACACCTGCGGGGTGCCTGTGTCCTCGTCGCCCGGATACCCGCCTGACGGCGGACACCGGAGCCGACGGCCCGCCGGCGGTCTTCGGGTCCGCCGCCGCCCCGTGCCTCCCCGGCCGGCCGGGTCCGCGCCCGGTCAGGTCTGCGCCGTGCCGCCCCGGCTCCGTGGTGCCCGGGGCAGCGCCCGCTGGATCTCCTCCCGCAGCTCCCGGATCTTCGGGTAGTCGGCGTACTCGGCGGTCAGCCGGTACATCTGACGCAGCCGGTCCCAGGTGCGGCGGGAGGAGTTGGAGCCCATCGACACCAGCGCCAGCCGGGCGTACCCGGCGGCCTGTTCGGGGTCGTCGGCGATGAAGCAGGCGGAGGCCATGGACAGGTAGTCGAAGATCTTCGACCGGTCCCGCCCCTCACTGCGCAGGGTGAGGGCCTTCTCCGCGTAGTGCTGGGCGTGCACGGCCGCGTCCGGCTCGAACTCGGCCAGCGTGCGGTAGGCGAGGGCCTGCATGCCGTACAGGTCCGCCTCGTCGAACATCTGCATCCAGCTCGGCGGCGGCACGTCGCCCCGGTCGGAGACGAACAGCTCCTCCGCCTGCCCCAGGGTGCGGCGCATGGCCTGCCCCTTGCCCATGGACGCCTGCGCCCAGGCCTCGATGGTGCAGAGCATGGCCCGGGTGCGGGGCAGCACCTCCGGCCCGGAGCCGGACTGGGCGAGCTTCATCAGGTCCAGTGCATCGTCGGGCCGGCCCAGGTGCACCATCTGGCGGGCGGCGCGGGAGAGCGCCTCCCCGGCGCGGGGCCGGTCGCCGCCCTCCCGTGCCGCGTGCGCGGCGATGACGAAGTACTTCTGCGCCGTGGGCTCCAGGCCGACGTCGTGCGACATCCAGCCGGCCAGGACGGCGAGGTTGGCGGCGACGCCCCACAGGCGCCGCTGCAGGTGGGGCGGGTGCCGGTAGGCGAGCATCCCGCCCACCTCGTTGAGCTGGCCCACCACGGCCTTGCGCTGCAGGCCGCCGCCGCGGGCGGCGTCCCAGGCCCGGAACACCTCGACCGAGCGCTCCAGCTCCTCGATCTCCTGCGACCCGATGGGGGCGGCCTCATAGCGGTCGTACCCGGCGGGGTCGGCGAGCAGGGGCTTGTCGAGGACGGGAGCGTCGGCCCTGAGGGCCGGATCGGTGTGCAACCAGTCGTGCATGGCGCTGCTGAGTGCGGATCCCGCGGCGAGCGCGGCGCCCGCGCCCACCAAGCCGCGTCGGTTGAGCATGAGGTCCATTCCCGTGAATTCGGTGAGGACCGCGGCGGTCCGCTCGGGCGCCCACGGCACTCCGTCGGGATGTTCCGCGCTCCCGCCGCCCTGCCGTTTCCCCGCGCGCCCGCGCCGCACCAGACCGAGGTCCTCGATGGTCACGACACGGCCGAGACGCTCGGTGAACAGAGCCGCCAGCACCCGCGGCACGGGATCGCGCGGGATCTCGCCCGTGTCGATCCAGCGCCGCACCCGTGAGGTATCGGTCGCCAGCTGGGGGTGGCCCATGGCCGCCGCCTGCCGGTTGACCAGCCTCGCGAGTTCTCCCTTGGACCAGCCGGTCATCCCGAACAGGTCCGCAAGACGGGTGTTGGGTCGTCCGCTCACGTCAAGCCCCCAGGTTCTCGGCTGAGTTGACAGTAGCCCGGCCGGACTTGCCGGGCGACTATTCGCCAGGGTTCGCCAGGGTGCGCCAGATGGTGTGCCAGGGGTGATCGGGTGTCAGGTAGAACCGCGTCACCCCGACCCGGTCGCCCCGGCGCATTCCCCAGGGTGCTTCCGCGGGTCCGGGACGGGCGGCGCGCCGGCCCCACGGGCCGGCTCCACCCACAGGCACGCCTGTTCACAGGCACGACGTACACGCAGGCACACGAAGGGATCTGTATCGTCCATGTACGCAGCATCGTCCTCCGTGTCCGCCCCGCCCCGGCCGCCGCATCCCCGTCCGGGCCCCGGCGGCCCGTACCTCGACCCGGTGCGCCCCCCGGCCCCCGCGCTCGGTGCCGCCCGGGCGCGGCGCGCCGCGGGTCCCGGCACCCCACCGCTCAGCGGGAGACTCGACCTGTCCGGCCCCCAAGGCGCCCAGCTGCACTCGGTGATCGCCGCGGTGCACCGGATCTGCCCGGAGTTCACCCCGGTGCAGGTGCTGCGCCGCAGCGGGCGGTCCGTCCTCCTGGTCGGCACGGCCGGACGCGGCACGGCCGTCGCCAAGTGCTTACTGGACCACTCCCCCGTATGGGTGGAGCGGTACCGGCACGAGATAGCCGCCTACCGCGCGTTCGTCCGGCACCGGCCCCCGGTCCGGGTGCCCCGGCTGATCGCGGCGGACCCGGAAACCTGCACGCTGGTCGTGGAGCGCGTGCCGGGCCGGGTGGCGGCACTGCAGCGGCATCCGGTGGAGGCGCCGCCGCGGGCGGACATCCGGGCGGCGCTCGGCGCGATCTGCCGGCTCAACTCCTGGCGGCCGCCGGCCGGCACGTTCGACGCGCCGCTGGACTACGCGGCCCGCATCGCCCGCTACCACGAACTGGGCCTGCTCACCGACCGGGACCTGGGCGACCTGCAGAAGCTGCTGCGCGGCATCGCGCTGGCGGCGGGCCGGCAGGGCATGGGCCAGTTCTGCCACGGCGACGCCCTGCTGTCCAACATGCTGCTGTCGCCCGCCGGTCCGGTGCTGGTGGACTGGGAGCACGCGGGCTGGTACCTGCCCGGCTACGACCTGGCGACCCTGTGGTCGGTGCTCGGGGACGCGCCGGTGGCCCGGCGGCAGATCAGCCAGCTCGCGCAGCAGGCGGGCCCGGCGGCACGGGACGCGTTCCTGGTCAACCTGATGCTCGTCCTGACCCGCGAGATCCGCACGTACGAGACGGCCGTGCAGCGCTCCATGCGCGAGACACCGGCGACGCCCCTCCCGCAGGGTGCGATGGCGACCGGTGAGGAGCAGCGGCTGCTGCTGCGCCGCCTGCACGACGACGTGCAGCTGGCCCGGCGGGCCGTACGCGCGGCGGTGGGCACCCGCTGACGGGCGGTTGAACGCCCGTGGTGCCGTGGTGCGGTGAGCGCCCGTAGTGCGGCGAAGGCCCGTGGTGCGCCGGAGGGGAGGCGCGCCGCGGGCCTTCGCCGTGTCGGCCCGGCCCCGGGCCATGCCGGTCCGGGGCCGGGCCTGATCTGTTCCGGGGTCGGGGGTTGGATCCGTTCCGTGCTCGGGCCGGATCTGTTCCTGGCTCGGGCCGGGTCTGTTCCGCGCTCCGTCCGGATCCGTTCCGTGCCCGTTCCGTGTCCGGTCCGGACGGCGGTCGCCGGACACACCCATTGGTCTATGCCACTGACGCGCCGCAGGCGGGTGAACCTCCACCGCGAAACCGGCGTCGGGGCCCGTGTGACGTGGGAAATCTCCTTGTTGAAGACATGATTGACGGATCGTCGGACGACCGGTACCACTGACCCAGCCCGGCCCCGTCCGCGTCCCCGCACGCCCCCACCCCACAGGAGGCCGCCTTGCCGGATTCCGCCCCTTCCCCCACCTCCGCACCCGGCCGCAGACGCACCCGCAGACGCATCCGCAGAACGGCCGGCGCGCTCGCCGGCACCGCGCTGCTGCTGCCGCTGCTCGGCGCCGCCCCGCCCACCGGGGCCGCCCCCGGCGATCTGCAGCGGGCCTTCGCCGACGCGGCCGCCGCCTACCACGTGCCGCAGAGCGTGCTGCTCGGCGTCTCCTACCTGCAGTCCCGCTGGGACGGGCACGGCGGCGCGCCGAGCGTCAGCGGCGGCTACGGCCCGATGCACCTGACGGACGCCCGCACCGCGCTCGCCACCGCCCCGCACCACAGCGACGGCGCCGAGGACGCCCGCGGCGACACGGCCCGCTCCCCGCTGCGGCCCGCCCCGGTCCCGCCCGCCGCCTCCGAGCTGCCGGCCCGGCTGCGGACGCTGCCGCGGGCGGCGGAGCTGACCGGCCTGCCGGCGCAGCGGCTGCGCACCGACGAGGCCGCCAACATCGCGGGCGGGGCGGCGCTGCTGGCGGCGGCCCAGAAGGAGCTGGGCGAGCCGCTGAGCGCCGACCCGGCCGACTGGTACGGCGCGGTGGCCCGCTTCTCCGGCGCCGACGACGCCGCGACCGCGGCGGCGTACGCCGACGACGTCTACGACGTGATCCGCAGCGGCGAGCAGCGCACCACCAGCGACGGTCAGCGCGTCACCCTGGCCGCGCGGCCCGGCCTCGTGCCCGACACCGCGCAGCTGCGCCGCACCGGCCTGCGCCACCGCTCCGCCGACGGCACCGAGTGCCCGGCGTCGGTGTCCTGCGAGTGGATCCCGGCGCCCTACGAGCAGTTCGGCGACGACGACTACGGCAACCACGACCTGGGCGACCGGCCGGCCTCGCAGCGCATCCGCTACATCGTCGTGCACGACACCGAGGGCGGCTGGGAGGGTGTCCTGAACCTGGTGCAGGACCCGACCTACGTGTCGTGGAACTACACCGTCCGCTCCACCGACGGCCTGATCGCCCAGCACGTCAAGGCGAAGGACGTGGCCTGGCACGCGGGCAACTGGTACGTCAACGCCGCCTCCGTCGGCATCGAGCACGAGGGTTTCCTCGCCGCGCCGGACGCCTGGTACACGGAGGCGATGTACCGGGCCTCGGCCCGGCTGGTGGCCTACCTGGCGGCGAAGTACGGCATCCCGCTGGACCGGCAGCACATCCTCGGCCACGACAACGTGCCCGGCCCGACCACCGCCTCCGTCCCCGGCATGCACACCGACCCGGGTCCCTACTGGGACTGGCGGCACTACTTCGAGCTGCTCGGCCACCCCTTCCGCGCCACCGCGCCCCGGCAGGCCGCCGGCCTGGTGACGATCCGGCCCGACTACGCGGCCAACCAGCCCCGGTACACCGACTGCGCCGCCAAGGGCGAGCCGTGCGCGGCGCACGGCTCCAGCGAGGTGCGGCTGTACGCCGACCACGACGAGAACGCGCCCCTGATCAAGGACGTCGGCCTGGGCACGACCCCCACCACGGGCGTGAACGACCTGTCCTCCCGCGTCTCCACCGGCCAGCAGTACGCGGTCGCCGACCACTGGGACGACTGGACCGCGATCTGGTACCTCGGGCAGAAGGCGTGGTTCAGGAACCCGGCGGACCACCCGGCGGCGGTGCCCGCCTCCGGCCTGGTGGTCACCCCGAAGGACGGGGTGGACGGTGTGCCGGTGTACGGGCGCGCCTACCCGGAGAAGGAGGCCTATCCGGCGGGCGTGCCGGCGCAGGCCGTGTCGCCGCTGCCGTACCGGCTGCCCGCCGGGCAGAAGTACGTGGTCGGCGGCGAGGTGCCGGGCGAGTACTACTACGCGGTCACCTTCGCCACCGGCTCGCACCGGGTCGTGACCGGCCAGGACCGGTACTACGAGATCCAGTTCGGCCACCGGGTGGCGTTCGTGCGCGCCGCCGACGTGCGGGTGCTGTCGTCCTAGCCGGACCCGCCCGTAGCCGGACCCGCCCGCGGCCGGACTGGTCCGGCCCTGCTCAGCCCTGCTGGAACAGCTCCGCCGGGAGGGGTTTCAGCAGGGCGTACAGGTCGTCGGTGATGGGCCGGTCCCAGGCGGCGATGGTGACCAGGACGCCGTCGCTGCGGTCGAACTGCACGCAGGAGATCCGGCTCTCGGACAGCTTGACGCGGCGCACGATCAGGAGGTTGTCGCCCTGCAGCACCGGGACGTCCTCGGTGCCGACGACGGTGACCTCCTCGTCGTTCCCCAACGCCAGCAGCAGTTGGGCCACCTCGAAGGGCACCTCGCCCTCGGCGACCTCCCGCGCCGGGGAGCCCTCCGGCAGATTGCCGATGATCATGGCGGGTCCGCGGCCGCCGAACAGGTCGTACCGCAGGAACACACCCTGGCAGGAGCCGTCGGGTCCGGGCAGCAGCCCGGCGCCGAGATTGCCGGGCCAGTCGCCCGGATCCATGGCCAGTACGTCGAAATCGGGGCCGGCGGGGGTGGCGCTGCGGCGGCGGAGGAACGACATGCGGCCATGGTACGTGTCCCGGGGACGACCTGCGCCGACCGGGCGCCGTCCCGCGTTCGGGGGATCGTCCCACGCCGTTCACGGGGGCGGATCCGCGGCCGGCCCCGCCGTGTCGCCGGCCTTCCGCCGCGCCCGCTACTCCTCCGCGGGCGCCGGCGCGAGCGGCGGCACGACCGCGACCGGGCTCGCCGCGTGCAGCAGGACGGCATGGGTGACGGAGCCCATCATGCGGGCCGGGGCCAGCAGGCGCCGCCGGTGGCGGCCGACGACGACGAGGCCGGCGCCGCGGGAGGCGGCGACGAGGTGCCCGGCGGCGTCGCCGGGCAGGACGGCGAGGTCGACGGGGACCTCGGGCTGCCGCTTGCGGTGCGGGGCGAGGAAGCCCTCGGCGAGGGTGCGGGTCTCGTTCTCGACGGCGTCCTGGTCGATCACCGGCGGGGCGGGTTCGGTGGGGGCGAGCCAGGGCAGGGCGGGCCACGGGTAGGCGGCGACCACGTGCAGGCGGGCGCCGCGCGCGGCGGCCTCGGCGAAGGCGAAGGCGAGCGCGGCCTCGTCGGGGCTGTCGGCGTGCAGGCCGAGGACGATCCGGGGTCCGGGCCCGTCGGGGGCACCGTCGGGCGTTTCACCGTCGGGCGTCTCGCCGTCGGGCGTCTCGCCGTCGGGCGTCTCGCCGCCGGGCGTCTCGCGGCCGGGCGGCGGCACCACGACGACGGGGCACTCGGCGTCGCGGGCGCAGGTCATGCCGTTGGAACCGAGCAGCAGCCCGGCGAAGCCGCCGCGGCCCCGGGAGCCGAGCACGAGCAACTGCGCGGCGGCGCCCAGTTCGGGCAGCAGGACGCCGGGCGCGCCCTCCAGGCCGGTGTACTCCACCGGCGGCAGGTCGCCCTGTTTCTCCAGGTGCGCGCGGGCCGTATCGAGCACGGGGTCGGCGTCCGCCTCGGGCGGCCCGGTGAGGAGGAGGTCGGGCTGGGCCCACGCGGCGTACTGCCGCACGTGGACCGCCCGCAGCGGTGCCCGGCGCCGGCGGGCGGCGTCCAGCGCCCAGTCCAGGGCGCGCAGGCTGCCGTCCGAGCCGTCGACCGCGGCGATGACCGGCGGGGTGCTCATGGGTTCCTCACCTCTGGAACACGACGTTCCCCTCCAAGGCCGGCGCGGGACCGGCCCCGGAAAGGCCTCTGCTCGTCGCGTGTCCGGAAAACCCGCCGGAACACCGGGCGGGACGGAACGGGTCAGGTGAGATCGAACTCCCCCTCGCGGGCCCCGGACACGAACGCGCCCCACTCGGCGGGCGTGAAGATCAGGGACGGGCTGCCGGGACGGCGGGAGTTGCGCATCGCGATGAAGCCCTCGACGAAGGCGATCTGGACATCGCCCAGGCCCTTGCCGGCGGCGCGCCACTCGGCGTTGCTGAGGTCCAGCTCCGGCTTGTCCCAGCCCGTGAGCGGCTGCTGCTGGATGGTGCTCTCGGCCACGTCCGTGCTCCTTCGCGTCGCGTCGTCCGCGGGTCAGCCTAGCGACCGGG
Source organism: Streptomyces echinoruber (assembly GCF_014651135.1). Lineage (GTDB taxonomy): Bacteria > Actinomycetota > Actinomycetes > Streptomycetales > Streptomycetaceae > Streptomyces > Streptomyces echinoruber. The sequence goes on along the minus strand of NZ_BMWH01000016.1, from coordinate 54,086 downwards.
CCGGGGCGCCGACAGGCCGCGCACGGGGGCCTTCGGCAGGCTTTCGCCGAGGGGGGGTCCGGCGCCGTCATCCGGCCGCCGGCGCCGGGGCGGCGCCGTCGAGGAAGGCGACGAGGCGCCGTACGAACCACTCGGGGTCGTCCAGCCACGGGTAGTGCCCGGCGCCGGGCTGGACCGCGAACTCGGCGTACGGGAAGACCTCGGCGGCGGCGCGGGCGAGACCCGGCCGGGGGCCGCCGTCGAGTTCGCCGGCGAGGACGAGGACCGGGGCGGTGCAGCGGGCCAGGGCGGCGCGGGTGGCGGGCGGGTCGTAGGCGCCGTCGGCGCCGTACCGGTCGGCGGCCTCGTCGTTGTACTCGGTGGCGCCGGCCGCGCTGTGCCGACGGGCCGCCTCGTCCCAGCGGCCGTAGAAGAAGGGCGCGAAGGCGTCGGGGTCGACATCGCCGTCGCCCGCGAGCCACGCCTCGAACGCCGGGAGGGCCGCGGCGAACCACGGCTCGCCGGCCCGCAGGCGCGCCGCGGCCAGGCGGTCCGCCGCGGTGGCCGGCCGGCCCAGCGCCCACGGCGTGGCGGTGATCAGCGCCAGCCGGGAGACGCGGTGCGGGTGGCGGGCCGCGTACAGCAGCGCCAGGCTGCCGCCCGCCGAGTGCGCGAGCACGTCCATCCGCTCCAGGCCCAGGTGGACACGGAGCGCCTCGACATCGTCGACGAGCCGGTCGCAGCGGTAGGTCGCCGGGTCCGCCGGCAGCGCCGAGTCGCCGGTGCCGCGCAGGTCCAGCAGGGCCAGGCGGCGGTGGGCGGTGAGCCCGCCGAGGTCGCCGAGGTAGCGCGAGGCCCGCATGGGCCCGCCGGGCAGGACGACGAGCGGCGCGCCCCGCCCGCGCAGGTGGCAGGCGAGCACGGTCCCGTCGGGGGCGGTGAAGGTCGTCGGCACCCGCCGATCCTGGCGCGGGCCCGGCGGTGCCCGCCAGGGATTTTTCGCCCCGACGGCCAGAAATTTTCGCCCCGGCGGCCAGAAAATGCCTGCCGGGCTCTTGCCCCGGGGCCCGTGACCCGGATAAGTCATCCCTGCGGGATCGACCGAATGATCGGTCGCCCGGGATGGTGGTTTTGCGAGGAGAGAGGCGCCATGGCGGACACGACGGAGCTGCTGGACGAGGGCGAGCGGCTGGACGCCGAGCGGCTGCGGGCGCTGCAGCTCGAGCGGCTGCGGGCGACGCTGCGGCACGCGTACGACAACGTGCCGTTCTACCGGGAGTCCTTCGACAAGGCCGGCGTGCGCCCGGAGGACTGCCGCTCGCTGGCCGATCTGGCCCGCTTCCCGTTCACCACCAAGGCGGACCTGCGCGAGACGTACCCGTACGGCATGTTCGCCGTGCCGCGCGAGCGCATCCGCCGCATCCACGCCTCCAGCGGCACCACCGGCCGGCCCACGGTCGTCGGCTACACCGACCGCGACCTGGCGACCTGGGCGGACGTGGTGGCCCGGTCGATCCGGGCGGCGGGCGGGCGGCCCGGGGACACGGTGCACGTGGCCTACGGCTACGGCCTGTTCACCGGCGGCCTGGGCGCCCACTACGGCGCCGAGCGGCTGGGCTGCACGGTGGTCCCCGCCTCCGGCGGCATGACGGCCCGCCAGGTGCAGCTGATCCGGGACCTGCGGCCGGACGTGATCATGGTGACGCCGTCGTACATGCTCACGCTGCTGGACGAGTTCGAACGGCAGGGCGTGGACCCGCGCGCGACCTCGCTGCGCGTCGGCGTCTTCGGGGCGGAGCCGTGGACGGAGGAGATGCGGCGGGAGATCGAGGAGCGGTTCGGGATCGACGCGGTCGACATCTACGGGCTGTCGGAGGTGATGGGCCCGGGGGTGGCGCAGGAGTGCGTGGAGACCAAGGACGGGCTGCACATCTGGGAGGACCACTTCTATCCGGAGGTCGTCGACCCCGTCACCGGCGAGGTGCTGCCGGAGGGCGAGCGGGGCGAGCTGGTGTTCACCTCCCTCACCAAGGAGGCGATGCCGGTGATCCGCTACCGGACGCGGGACCTGACCCGGCTGCTGCCGGGCACGGCGCGGGTCTTCCGCCGGATGGAGAAGGTCACCGGCCGCAGCGACGACATGGTGATCCTGCGCGGGGTGAACCTGTTCCCCACGCAGATCGAGGAGATCGTGCTGCGCACGCCGGGCGTCGCGCCCCACTTCCAGCTCCGGCTGACCCGCCAGGACCGGATGGACGCGCTCACCGTGCGCGCCGAGGCCCGCCCCGGCGCCGGGCCCGAGGTGCGCGAGGCGGCGGCGCGGGCGATCGCGGCGGCCGTGAAGGACGGCATCGGCGTCTCGGTCGACGTCGAGATCGTCGATCCGGAGACGCTGGAGCGGTCCGTGGGCAAGCTCCGCCGGATCGTGGACCTGCGGCCGCGCCCGTAGCGCCGCGGCCTGCCGGGAGCCGACCAGCACCGCGGCCTGCCGGGAGCCGGCCGGCGGGCGGCGGTCGCGGTCGCCCGCCGGCGCTACGGCACCCGTCCGCCGTAGCGCTCGCGCAGCTCCCGCTTGAGGATCTTGCCGCTGGCGTTGCGCGGCAGCGCGTCGGTGAACAGCACCCGCTTGGGCACCTTGAAGGGCGCCAGCCTCTTCCGGGCGTGGGCGAGGAGTTCGGCCTCGGTGACCTCGCCGCGCGGCACGACGACCGCGGTGACCGCCTCGATCCACTTCTCGTCGGGCAGGCCGATCACCGCGGCCTCGGCGACCGCCTCGTGCGTGTAGAGGGCGTCCTCGACCTGCCGGGAGGCGACGAGGACGCCGCCGGAGTTGATGACGTCCTTCACCCGGTCGACGACGGTGTAGTAGCCGTGCGGGTCGCGCACCGCGAGGTCGCCGGAGCGGAACCAGCCGTCGCGGAAGGCCGCCTCGGTCTGCTCCGGCTTGTCCCAGTAGCCCTCGCACAGCTGCGGCGAGCGGTAGACGATCTCGCCGGGTGTGCCGTCGGGCACGTCGCGGCCGTCCTCGTCGACCACGCGCGCGTCGACGAACAGCACCGGACGGCCGCAGGAGTCCATCCGCCCCTGGTGCTCGTCGGGTCCGAGCACCATCGCCAGCGGGCCGATCTCGCTCTGCCCGAAGCAGTTGTAGAACGCCAGCCCCGGCAGCCGCGCGCGCAGCCGCTCCAGCACGGGCACCGGCATGACCGAGGCGCCGTAGTACGCCTTGCGCAGCCCGCTCAGGTCCCGGTCGGCGAAGTCGGGCCGGCCCGCGAGCGCGATCCACACGGTGGGCGGGGCGAACAGGCTGTCCACCCGGCCCGCCTCGATCAGGTCGAACAGCCGGTCGCCGTCGGGCGCGTCGAGGACGATGTTGGTGGCGCCGACGGCGAGGTAGGGCAGCAGGAAGACGTGCATCTGCGCCGAGTGGTACAGCGGCAGCGCGTGCGCGGGCCGGTCGCCGGCGCTCAGGTCGAGCGCCGTGATGGCGCTCAGGTATTCGTGCACCAGCGCCCGGTGCGTCATCATCGCGCCCTTGGGCAGCGCCGTGGTCCCGGACGTGTACAGGAGCTGCACCAGGTCCTCGCCGCGCGGTTCGTCGCCGTCGTACGGCCGGGCCCCGGGCAGCCGGTCGAGCAGCGAGCCGCCGGCGTCCCGCAGCGGCAGCGTCCGCACGCCGTCCGGGAGGCGGCCGGCCAGGGCCGGGTCGGCCAGGACGAGCGCGCTGCCGGACTGGCGCAGGAGGTACGCGAGGTCGTCCCCGGTGAGGTGCTGGTTGACCGGCACGTGCACCAGGCCGGCGCGGGCGCAGGCGAGGAAGGCGATCAGGTAGGCGTCGGAGTTGTGGCCGTAGGCGGCGACCCGGTCGCCGGGGGCGAGTCCCTGGTCGCGCAGGACGCTCGCGGCGCGGGAGACGGCGTCGTCGAGCTCCGCGTACGTCCAGGTCCGCTCCCCGTGTTCCAGGGCGACGCGTGCCGGGGTGCGCCGGGCGCTGCGCCGCAGTACCCCGTCGACCGTGCTGCCGTGTCCGGGCGTCATGGCAGACGATCCTCGGCCCGGTGTACGCGGAGGTCAAGGCAGCCGGGCGCCGGCGCGTCCGGCCGGTGCCGGGAGCCGCGAGCCCGGTGCCGGTGCGCCGCCGGGCGTCCCGCGGGGTTGTTCCGCCGCCGTCCCGCCGCTGTGCCGCCGCCGTGCCGCCGGGTTTCCGGCGGAGCGTCCGGACCCGTTGACACACCGCCCGTCCGGCAGGAAAGTTTCACTCCGCACAGCGGGCACGGAAAGTTACTTTCAGCTTTCAGGTACTCAGGTATTTCCGGACGGCGCGGCGGAGGGGGTCCGATGGGCACGCGGGCACAGGACGGCGGAACCGGCAGATTGACCCGGCGCCACCTGGGCGGCCTGGTGCTGGGCGGTGCCCTGGCGCTCGCCCCGCTGCCCGCCGCCGGGGCCCGCGCGGCCGCGGCGGGCGGCGGGTGGCCCACCCTGCGCCACGGCACCCCGCGGCAGGCCGGGCTCCTGCCCGGTCCGCTGCGGCAACTCGTCGCCGACGCCCGGGCCTTCCTCGGCCCCTCGCCCCAGCACCCCTGGTACGCGGGGGCCGTCCTGCTCGCCGGGCGCGGCGGCACGGTGGCCCTGCACGAGCCGATCGGGACGGCGGTGCGCTACCGGGCCTACGACGAGACGACCGACACCGGCGTCGAGTTCTCGCCCGAGGAGCAGATCCCGATGTCCCGGGACACCGTCTTCGACCTCGCCTCGGTCTCCAAGCTGTTCACCTCGATCCTGGCCGTGCAGCAGACCGAGCGCGGCAGGCTGGAACTGGAGGCGGAGGTCGCCTCGTACCTGCCGGAGTTCGGCCGCGCCGGCAAACAGGACATGACGATCCGTCAATTACTGACGCACACCTCGGGGTTCCGCGCCTGGCTCCCGCTGTACGAGGAGGCGACGTACGAGGGGATGATCCAACGCCTCTACGACGAGGCGCCGGTCAGCCCGCCGGGCACGGCGTACCTGTACTCGGACCTGAACCTGATCTCCCTCCAGCTGGTGCTGGAGAGGGTCACCGGCCGGCGGCTGGACGCCCTGCTGCACGAGGAGATCACCGGGCCGCTCGGTCTGCACCGCACCCGCTACAACCCGCCCGCCTCCTGGCGGCCGCGGATCGCGGCCACGGAGGACGCCCGCAGGCCCTGGTCGGGACTGGACCGGGGCCTGGTGTGGGGCGAGGTGCACGACGAGAACGCCCACGCCCTCGGCGGCGTCGCGGGCCACGCCGGCGTGTTCTCCACCGCGTGGGACCTGGCGGTGCTGGGCCGGACGCTGCTCAACGGCGGCGCCCACGGCCGTGCCCGCATCCTGCGGCCCGAGTCGGTGGAGCTGATGTTCACCAACCTCAACACCGCCTTCCCCGGCCACGACCACGGCCTCGGCTTCGAGCTGTACCAGCACTGGTACATGGGCGCCCTGGCCACCCCGCGCACCGCCGGGCACACCGGCTTCACCGGCACCTGCCTGGTGCTGGACCCGACGACCGACGCGTTCCTCGTCCTCCTCGGCAACTCGGTGCACCCGGTGCGCACCTGGCGTTCCGGCTCCGCGCCCCGGGTCGCGGCCGGCACCGGCCTCGCGCGGGCCGTGCCGGTCCGCCCGGTGCGGGGCCGCACCGCCTGGTTCTCCGGCACGGCGAACGCCGCCACCGCGACGCTCACCCTGCCGCCGCTGGACACCTCCGCCGGCGGCGCCCGGCTGCGCTGCGCGCTGTGGTGGGACACCGAGCCGGACGCGGACGTGCTGGTGCTGGAGGCCCGCGCCGGCGACGGCGGATGGCGGCCGGTGCCGTTCACCACCGGGCGGCCGGGCGGGGAGCCGCGGCAGCACCCGGCGGGCACCGCCACCGGCTTCTCGGGCCGCGTCTGGTACCGGCTGACGGCCGCCCTGCCCGCCGCGGCGGCGCTCACGCTGCGCTGGCGGTACACCACCGACCGGCTCTACGTCGGCCGCGGCGCCTACGTCGACGCGCTGCGCGCCGAGGCGGGCGGCACGGTCCTCTTCGACGAGGCCCGTCCGGCGGACGCGGCCCGCATCGAGGCGGTGGGCTGGACGGCGTCCGCCGACTGACCACGCGGGCCACATGAGCCACGTAGGCCGCATGAGCCATGTGGGCCGCATGAGCCACGTGGGCCACGGCCCGCGTCACGGGCCGAAGGTCCGCGTCACCAACTAACTGAAGACGGCCTTCTGGACCTCGTTCGGACCGTCGAAGTGGTCCTGCTTCAGGCCGTCCAGGCGCTCGACGACCTTCTTGTCGGCGTGGTTGCGGCGGGCACACTCGACGAGGTCCTTCTTCTCGGCCGGGTAGCCCATGCCGTGGAGGGCCTTCTGCAGATCGATGGGGCTGAGGTCGGCCATGGATGCCTCCCTTGGGGTGCCGGCCGCCCTCCCGGAGGGGTGACGGCCGTGTCGTACAGATGACCGTGTTGTCGGAGTGCCCCGTCCGGCGCCGCGCATTCAGGACACCCGGGCGCGACGGCTGATCCCGGGTCCGGCCGGCCGGGCCCGGGATCAGCCGGTGCCCGCCTCCAGCACGGCCATGGCCGCGTTGTGTCCCGGCACCCCGCTCACGCCGCCGCCGCGCACCGCGCCCGCCCCGCACAGCAGCACGTTGGCGTCCCGGGTCTCCACGCCCCACCGGCCGGTGTGCCCGTCGGCGTACGGCCAGCTCAGGGGGCGGTGGAAGATGTTGCCGCCGGGCAGGCGCAGCTCCCGCTCCAGATCCAGCGGGGTTTTGACCTCCAGGCAGGGGCGGCCGTCGGCGTCGGTCGCCAGGCAGTCGGCGAGCGGCTCGGCGAGGTGGGCGTCGAGCTGGGCCAGGGTGGCCGCGAGCAGTGCGTCGCGGACGGCGTCGTGGTCACGGGCGAACAGCCGGGCCGGGGTGTGCAGGCCGAACAGGGTGAGCGTGTGGTGGCCGCTCGCGGCCAGGTCGGGGGCGAGGATGGTCGGGTCGGTCAGGGAGTGGCAGTAGATCTCGCAGGGCGGCGCGGCCGGCAGGTCGCCGGAGGCCGCCCGGGCGTGGGCGGCGGCGAGCTGCTCGTAGCCCTCGGCGATGTGGAAGGTGCCGGCGAACGCCTCCCGCGCCGCCACGGCCGGGTCGCGCAGCCGCGGCAGCCGCTTCAGCAGCATGTTCACCTTCAACTGGGCGCCCTCGACGGGCTCGGGCGGCGCCTGGCCGGTGAGCGCGGCCAGCTCGTGCGGGGAGGCGTTGACCAGCACGTGCCGGGCGCCGACGGTCCCCTCCCCGTCGCGGGTCCGGTACGTCACCTCGGCGGTGCGCCCGTCGGTGTCCAGCCGGACGGCCTCGTGGCCGGTGGCGAGCACGGCGCCCGCGCGGCGCGCGGCGGCGGCCAGGGCGTCGGTGAGGGCGCCCATGCCGCCGACCGGCACGTCCCAGGCGCCGGTGCCGCCGCCGATGACGTGGTAGAGGAAGCAGCGGTTCTGTACCAGGGACGGGTCGTGGGCGTCGGCGAAGGTGCCGATGAGGGCGTCGGTGAGGACGACGCCGCGCACCAGGTCGTCGGCGAAGTGCTCCTCGATCGCCACACCGATCGGCTCCTCGAACAGCATCCGCCAGGCGTCCTCGTCGTCGACGCGGCGGCGCAGCTCCTCGCGGGTGGGCAGCGGCTCGGTGAGGGTGGGGAAGACGCGCCGCGCGACACGGCCGGTGACGCCGTGGAAACGGCGCCAGGCCGCGTACTCGCGGTCGGAGCCGGTCAGCCGGGCGAACGCCTCCCGGGTGCGTTGCTCCCCGCCGCCCACCAGCAGTCCGGTGGGCCGCCCGGCCCGCTCGGCGGGCGTGTAGGAGGAGACGGCGCGGGGGCGCAGCGTCACCTCGACTCCGAGATCGTCGAGGATCTTCCGGGGCAGCAGGCTGACCAGGTACGAGTAGCGGGACAGGCGGGCGTCGACGCCGGGGAAGGGCCGGGTGGACACGGCGGCGCCACCGGTGTGCTCCAGCCGTTCCAGCACCAGTACCGAGCGTCCGGCGCGGGCCAGGTAGGCGGCGGCGACCAGGCCGTTGTGGCCGCCGCCGATCACGACGGCGTCGTAGGTGCGGCGGACGGCGGGGTCCTCGTGTGCGGGCATGGTCCTTGGTAGCACGCGGTGATCCACGGCAGCCAGGGCCGGGCGGCCGGCCACCCGGCGACGCGGATGCCGCCGTACGGCACGGCGCGCGGGCGCCCCGGCCCGACGCCCTCTGGTTCGACGCCGTTCGGTCCAGTGCCGTCCGGTCCGGCACCCTACGGTCCGGTGCCGTCCGGTCCGGCGTCGTTCGGTCCGGTGTCGTTCAGTTCAGTGTTGCGAGGAAGTCCGAGCAGGCGCGGGCGCAGGCCCGGCAGGCGGCCGCGGTCTCCTCCGCGCCGGACCGGGCGTCGAAGACGTGGGCGCTCTCCAGGGAGACGGCCCGGCAGTACTCGAGCTGGGCGCGGATGGCGTCCTCGACCCCCTCGCCGACGCTGTTCTCCTCCGACAGCACCCGGCAGGTGGCATCGCACACCTCGGCGCACATGATCCCCTGGCGTCGTACGCGCTCCTGGTCGGTGTCTCCGCGCGGTTCCGCGAGGCTGGCGCGCAGAGCGCACTCCCGGGCGCACTCCGTGCAGGCCAGTGCGCACGCGAAGCGGTCCTCCAGGAAGCGGAAGAGCTCCTGCTGCGAAGTCGTGGAAGTCACACGGGGCGGGTAGCCGGGTCCGACCGCGCCAAACCCGGCCCGTGCCGCGTCCCGGCGCGGTTTTCCCGCACCGGCGCCGGTTACCCGGGATGCGTGCGGATCGCACGGCACGACGTACGGAGATTACGGAGGTGAGGACCGTGCCCGGACGACAGGAACTGCCGTCCACACTGGAGCGCTCCCCCGAGGACGCCCAGCGCACCTGGATCAAGGCGCACGACTCGGCGGTGGAGGAGTACGGCGAGGGCGAGCGCGCGCACCGGGTGGCCTACGGGGCCCTGAAGCACAAGTACGAGAAGGTCGGCGACCACTGGGAGCGCAAGGAGGGCGGCCGCAAGGGCCCCTCCGACCCGCGCTCGGCGCGCCCGCGGCAGCAGGGCGGCCGCAGCGGCGAGGGCGTCGACGAGAACGCCTCCAAGCAGCACCTGTACGACGTCGCCAAGCACCTCGGGGTCGAGGGCCGCTCGCGGATGTCGAAGGGGGAGCTGCTGGACGCCATCCGCAAGGCCAACCGTTCGCAGACCCGCCGGGCGCGCTCGCGGTGAGCCGGTTCACCGGCCGGCCCAGGGGTACCCGCGAGCCATGAACATCGCATGGACCGCATGGACGGACATCGCCGCAAGCCGTGACCTGCAGGTGGGCATCGGGCCGTTCGTGGCGGGCCTGGCCGTCGTGGCGCTGCTGATCGGCGCCTTCGTCATCGGCGCGCGCATCCGGCGCCGCGAGCCGGCCCCGCCGCGCCCGGAGGAGCAGCCCCGGCTGCCCGAGGGCGGCCCAGTGCACGAGGTGCGGGAGTACCGCGAGCCCGACGAGGTTCCCCAGGGCCGTCACCGGCTGACCCCGCACCGGCTCAAGGGCCACGGCAACTCCGGCACCCGCACCAGCCCGACGCAGACGCGTCCGCGCTGGGACGAGGGCAGCAGCGGTGCGTTCGGCAGCGGGAGCCCGGGCCGCCACTGAGCCGGCCCGCGAAGGCGGCCCTTGAGGGCCGGCTCCCCGCAGCCGACGGCACGCAAGCCCCCGCACGTCGCAGAGAGGAAAGTGAGAGCCATGGCCGACTCCGGCCGCAGCACTCTGCCCCTGCCCGACTACGACCACCTGCCGCTCGGCGGGCTGGAGAGCCGCATCCGCTCGCTGACCGCCGAGCAGGTGGAGGAACTGCTGGCCTACGAGCGGCAGCACGCCCACCGGCTGCCGGTGACGGAACTGCTGCAGGCCCGGCTGGAGGAGCTCAAGGCGGGCGCGCAGCCGACGTCCGGCGATCCCGGGGCCGTCCGCCCCGAGCAGTCGCACGGCGGCACGGGAGGCTCCCCGGTGTCGCCGGCGACCTCGCCGCAGCCGTTCGGCCCGCCGCCGCACGGCACGCCGGACCAGCGCGGCAAGCCGAAGGCCGACCGCGCCTGACACCGGACCGCCGGGCCGGATCCTCCCGGCCCTCGGACGAAGGGGCCCCGCACCAGGGGCCCCTTCGTTCGGTTTTCTTCCGGTTTCTTTCCGGTTTTCGTTCGGTTCCGGTCCGTTTCCTCGTGTTCCTCGTGCGGTTCCGGTCCGTCCCGTCCCATCCCGGCGTCGCCCTGCCCGCGGGCCGTCCGTCCGGGAGGTGCGTGCCGGGGATGCCGTGCCCGCACACCTCGTCTTCCTGCGGTTCGTCTTCCTGCGGTGCGGGCCCGACGGCTGCCCTGGGCGGGTGGGCGAACCCGTTGCCGCGCGGCGGCGGCGAGGGTGTGGTAATCCGGTCGTACGGCCCCGATCCGCGGGGGGTGTTTCCGCCACCGCGGCGGCGGCAACCCGGCCAGGACCGCTGATGTGCCCACCCGACCGCGACATGACGGGAGCCCACGGATGACCAGTACGACCCCGGCCGCGTCCGCCGGCCGCCCGTCCGAGCCGCGCATCGGCGTGCTCGGTTCGTACGGCGGCTTCAACGTGGGTGACGAGGCCATCCTGGCCTGCGTCCTGGACTGCCTGCGCCGGCACCGCCCGCAGGCCCGGATCACCGTCTTCAGCCGCGACGCCGAGCACACCCGCGTCCACCAGGCCGCCGACGAGGTGGTCGCCTGGGAGGGCGTCCCGCAGCGGCGGCTGCTGGACGCGATCGGCGGGCTGGACCTGCTGGTGCTGGGCGGCGGCGGCACGCTCTACGACGGCGAGGCGCGCCGCTACCTCAGGCTGGTGCGCGCCGCCCAGGCCCACGGGGTGCGCACCTTCGCCCACGCCGTGGGCGCGGGCCCGCTGCGGGAGGCGGAGGACCGGGAGGCGGTGCGCACCGTGCTCGCGCGGATGGACGACGTGGTGGTGCGCGACGAGGAGTCCCGGCTGGTGCTGGAGGAGGTGGGCCTGGAGCGGGAGATCGCCGTCACCGCCGATCCGGCGCTGCTGCTGCGGCCCGAGCCGTTCACCGACCGCATGATGCGCGAGGAGGGCGTGCCCACCGGGACCCGGCTGGTGGGGATGTCGGTGCGGGAGCCCGGGCGGGCGGCGGAGAAGCTCGACGAGGGCGGGTACCACGCGCTGCTGGCCGACGTGGCGGACTTCCTGGTACGCCGACTGGACGCGCACGTGGTGTTCATGCCGATGGAGCGGCAGGACGTACGCCACGCGCACGCCGTGCTGTCCCACATGACCGCGCCGGACCGGGGCCGCATCCTCAACAGCGCCTACAGCCCGGGGCAGGTGCTCGGGTTCATGCGCCACCTGGACCTGGCGGTGGGCATGCGCCTGCACTTCCTGATCTTCGCCGCCGTCTCGGGGCTGCCGTTCCTGCCGCTGCCGTACGCCGGGAAGGTGTTCGACTTCGCCCGCCGGATGGGCGCGCCCGCGCTGGTCGGGGTGGCCCGCGAGCAGGCGGGGCTGCTGCTGGCGGAGGTGGACCGGCTGTGGGACGAGTATCCGCAGCGCCGCACGCTGCTGCAGACCCGCCTGAGCGAGCTGCGCGCCCTCGCCGAGGAGAACTGCGTGCACTGCGAGGCGGTCCTCGACACCGTGGACGCCGACCTGGCGGCGCGGGCGGCGCACGGGGACGGCTCCGGGCCGCTTCCCGTCGGCGCGCCGTACGCGCACCCCGTCTCCCAGGAGCAGGGCGCCCGGGCCTGAGGCCCGCCGCGCCGCCCCGCGGCCCTGTCCGTCCGATGTCCGTCCGCTGTCCGTCCGGCGTCCGTCCGATCCGGTACTCCGGCAGCCCCAGCAGCGAGGAAGGTCGATGCCCGTCCTGGAAGAGCCCCCGCAGCCCCGCACCGTCACCCTGCCCCCGCGCACGGCACGGCACGGCGGCCGCACCGACGTCCTGGTCGTCGGCGGCGGCCCCGCCGGGTTCGCCGCGGCGATCGCCGCGGCCGACGCGGGCGCCGACGTCGTCCTGGTGGAGCGCCACGGCTTCCTCGGCGGCAACGCGACGGCGGCGCTCGTGATGCCGCTGATGTCGTTCCACAACGAGCACCGGCAGGCCCTCTTCGGCGAGGACGGGGACAGCACGCGGCTGCTGCCCACCGACCACGGCGAGGGCGAGCCGGTGGTCGCGGGCGTGCTGTGGCGCCTGCTGGACCGGCTCGCCGAGCGCGGCGGCTGCATACCGCCCTCGGTGCACACCGGCTACACGGTGCCGTTCGACCCGGAGGTCTTCAAACTGGTCCTGCTCGACCTGCTGGACGAGGCGGGCGTGCGGCTGCTGCTGCACGCGTTCGCCTCCACCGCGCTGCCGCTCCAGGACGGCTGGCGGGTGGTGTTCGAGACCAAGTCGGGGCCCGTCGCGGTGGACGCCGGTGTGGTCGTGGACGGCACCGGCGACGGCGACGTGGCGGCCGCGTGCGGAGCGCCGTACGAGATCGGGCGGCCGGAGGACGGGCTGGTGCAGCCGATGACGCTGATGTTCCGCGTCACCGGCTTCGCCCACCCGGAGTTCGCCGCCTACGTGCGCGAGCACCCCGACCAGTGGCGCGGGGTGCACGGACTGTGGGACCTGGTGGAGCAGGCCACGAAGGCCGGGGAGCTGCAACTGCCGCGCGAGGACGTGCTGTTCTTCGCCACCCCGCACCCGGGCGAGGTCAGCGTCAACAGCACCCGGGTCACCCGGGCGCTGGGCACCAGCGTGTGGGACCTGACCCGGGCCGAGTGGACGGCCCGCCGCCAACTGGAGCAGATCGACCGCTTCCTGCGCCGGCACGTGCCCGGCTTCGAGGACTCCTACGTCGTGCAGAGCGGCACCCACATCGGTGTGCGGGAGACCCGCCGCATCCTGGGCGACTACCAGCTCACCGGCGAGGACATCCTGGCGGCCCGCGCCTTCCCGGACGCGGTGGCGCACGGCGCCTACCCGGTCGACATCCACAACCCGGCGGGCACCGGCACCCTGCTGAAGCGGGTGCCGCCCGGGCAGTTCTACGACATCCCGCTGCGCTGCCTGCTGCCGCGCGGCACCGAGCGGCTGCTGGTGGCCGGCCGGTGCATCTCCGGCACCCACGTGGCGCACTCCTCGTACCGCGTCATGCCGATCGCGATGGCCACCGGCCAGGCCGCCGGGGTGTGCGCGGCGCTGGCCGCGCGGGACGGCCGCACGCCGCGCGCGGTGCCGCACCAGCGCGTCCAGCGGGAGCTGCTGCGGCAGGGCGCCCGGGTGCGCACCGGCCCGGGCGGGGCGGCGCGCGCCGAGTACTCCGCACGGCCGTCCGGGCCGGGCGGGTGACGGGTGACGGGAGGAGCGGCATGACCGGATCCGTCGTCGTGGGGCTGGACGGCTCCCCGCGGAGCGTGGCGGCCGCGTGGTGGGCCGCGGGCGAGGCCGCCGCGCGGCACCTGCCCCTGGTCCTGCTCCACTCCTGGACCACGCACCGGCCCGGCGGGCCCCTCGCCCACGCGGCCGCCGCCGAGCGGGACTACGGCCGATCCGTGCTGGAGCGCGCCGAGAGTGAACTGCGGCAACGCTACGGCGACTTGGAGATGGCCCGGGAACTGGTGGCGGAGCCGGCCGCGCAGGCCCTGCTGCGGCATGCCCCGGGCGCGTTCATGCTGGTGCTGGGCAACCACATGCAGGACGCCCCGGCGGGTTTCCCGCTGGGGTCCGTGGTGCTGCACGTGCTGGGCCACGCGCCCTGCCCGGTCGTCGCCGTCCGGGCCGGCGACCCGGTCGTCACCGTCGGCCGCAGGCCCGCCGCGGCGCCGGACCGGAGCGAGATCGTGGTCGGTCTGCGCGAGCCGGGCGGGAGCGACGCCCCGCTGCTGGAGTTCGCCTACGGCAGCGCGCAGGTGCACGGTGCCGGCCTGCACGCCGTGCACGTCCTGCGGCCCCCCGCCCCGCACCGCGCCGCCCCGCACCGCGCCGCCGGGCACGCGCCGGCCGGTGCCGGCGGCCCCCCGCCGACGGGTGCGCGGGCCCGGCTGACGGCCGCGCTGGAGCCCTGGCGGGAGAAGTTCCCGCACGTCCCCACGACGGAGGACGTGACGGACGCGCCCGCGGCCGCGGCCCTGCAGTCCGCCGCCGCCCACGGCCTGCTCACCGTCATCGGGCGCCGCAGGCACCCGTCCCGCCCGGGCTGGATGCTCGGGTCGGTGGCGCGGGCGGTGCTGCGCCAGGTGCCGTGCCCCGTCGCCGTGGTGCCGCACGGCTGAGGCGTCCCGCCGGCGGATCCGAGGAACGCGCCGGTGTTCAGTGGGCGGCCAGGCCGTGTCGCCGGAACTGCTTGCGGACCCGTTCGATCAGTTCGTGGTCGGGGACGGGGTTGTCGCGCAGCGGGAAGGGGATGCCGAGGGCGTCGTACTTGGCGGCGCCGAGCTTGTGGAAGGGCAGCACGTCGACCCGTTCGACGCTGTCCAGGCCCGCGAGGAAGCGGGCCAGGCCGTCCACCGCCTCGGGGTCGTCGGTCCAGCCGGGCACCAGGACGTAGCGGATCCACATCCGCTTGCCGAGCCGGTTCAGGCGGGTGGCGAAGTTGAGGGTGGGGGTCAGCTCGCCGCCGGTCAGCTTCCGGTAGGTGGCGACGTCGAAGGACTTGATGTCCAGCAGCACCAGGTCGGTGTCGGCGAGGAGTGCGTCGCAGGCGCGGGCGCCGAGGAAGCCGGAGGTGTCCAGCGCCGTATGCAGCTCGGCCTCCTTGCAGCGGCGCAGCACGGCGCCGGTGAAGCCGGGCTGCAGCAGCGGCTCGCCGCCGGTGACGGTCACCCCGCCGCCCGCCGCGGTGACGAAGGCGCGGTACTTGCCGATCTCCGCCATGACCTCGTCGACGGTGGCCGGCCGGCCGTCGCGCAGGTGCCAGGTGTCGGGGTTGGCGCAGTACAGGCAGCGCAGCGGGCAGCCGCTGACGAAGAGGACGAACCGGGTCCCGGGACCGTCCACGCCGGTGGACAGGTCCCAGGAGTGGATCCGGCCGGTGCCCGCGGCGGCCGGGGCACCGTGCGCCGTCCTGCCGTTCACAGCGATCCGTGGAAGGTGCGGCTGATCACGTCGAGCTGCTGCTCGCGGGTCAGGCGGACGAAGTTGACGGCGTACCCGGAGACCCGGATCGTCAGGTCCGGGTACTTCTCGGGGTGCTCCATGGCGTCCTCCAGGACCGACCGGTTCAGCACGTTGACGTTCATGTGGAACCCGCCGGCCGCCATGTAGGCGTCGAGGATGCCGACCAGGTTGCCCGCGCGGTCCAGCGGCACGTGGCCCAGGCCCTCGGGGGTGATCGTGGTGGTCAGCGAGATGCCGTCGCGGGCGTGCTCGTAGGGCAGCTTCGCCACCGACAGCGCCGAGGCGGCCACCCCGTGCCGGTCGCGGCCGTTCATCGGGTTGGCGCCGGGCGCGAAGGGGGCTCCGGCGCGGCGGCCGTCGGGGGTGTTGCCGGTGTGCTTGCCGTAGACGACGTTGGAGGTGATCGTCAGCACGGACTGGGTGTGTTCGGCGTCCCGGTAGGCGGGGTGCTTGCGCACCTTCGCCATGAACGACTCCACCAGGCCGGCGGCGATCGCGTCGGCGCGGTCGTCGTTGTTGCCGTAGGCCGGGTACTGCCCTTGCGTCTCGTAGTCGACGGCGAGTCCGGTGGCGTCCCGGACGACCTTCACGCGTGCGTACTTGACGGCGGACAGGCTGTCCACGGCGACGGAGAGGCCGGCGATGCCGCAGGCCATGAAGCGGTGCACGGGGTGATCGTGCAGCGCCATCTCCAGCCGCTCGTAGGCGTACTTGTCGTGCATGTAGTGGATGACGTTGAGGGCGTTGACGTAGGTCTCGGCCAGCCAGTCCAGGACCCGGTCGTAGGCCGCCGACAGCTCCTCGTAGTCCAGGTACTCGCCGGTCAGCGGGGGCATCTCGGGGGTGATCCGGTCGCCGGTCATCTCGTCGCGGCCGCCGTTGACCGCGTACAGCAGCGCCTTGGCGAGGTTGACGCGGGCGCCGAAGAACTGCATCTGCCTGCCCACCGCCATGGCGGAGACGCAGCAGGCGATGGCGGTGTCGTCGCCGGTGCGGGGCCGCATCAGGTCGTCCGACTCGTATTGGACGGCGCTGGTGTCGATGGAGACCTGTGCGCAGAACTCCTTGAAACCGGCGGGTAGTTGCGGCGACCACAGCACGGTCAGGTTCGGTTCGGGCGCCGGTCCAAGGTTGTACAGCGTCTGCAGGAACCGGAAGGAGGTGCGGGTGACCAGCGGGCGGCCGTCCAGGCCGATGCCGCCGATGGACTCCGTCACCCAGGTCGGGTCGCCGGAGAACAGGGCGTCGTACTCGGGGGTGCGCAGGAAGCGGACGATACGCAGCTTGATGACGAATTCGTCGACCAGTTCCTGGGCGCGGGTCTCGTCGAGGACGCCCTCCTGAAGGTCCCGCTGGAGGTAGACGTCGAGGAAGGTGGAGGTGCGCCCGAGCGACATGGCGGCGCCGTTCTGCTCCTTCACGGCGGCCAGGAAACCGAGGTAGAGCCACTGGATCGCCTCACGCGCGGTGGCGGCGGGGCGGGAGACGTCGCAGCCGTAGCTCGCCGCCATCCGTGTCAGCTCGCCCAGCGCCCTGATCTGCTCGGCGAGTTCCTCGCGGTCGCGGATCACGTGCTCGGTGGAGGGCCGCGCGTCCAGCAGGGCGCGCTCGGCGCGCTTGGCGGCGATCAGGCGGTCGGTGCCGTACAGGGCGACGCGCCGGTAGTCGCCGATGATGCGGCCGCGGCCGTAGGCGTCGGGCAGGCCGGTGATGATGCCGACCCGGCGGGCGGCGCGCATCTCGGGGGTGTAGGCGTCGAACACGCCGTCGTTGTGGGTCTTGCGGTAGGTGCCGAAGACCTTGGTGACGAACGGGTCGGGCTCGTAGCCGTAGGCCCGCAGGCCGTTCTTCACCATACGCAGGCCGCCGTTCGGCATGATCGCCCGCTTCAGCGGGGCGTCGGTCTGCAGGCCGACGATCAGTTCCCGGTCGCGGTCGATGTAGCCGGGCGCGTGCGAGGTGATCGTCGAGGGGGTGGCCGCGTCGACGTCGTGGATGCCCTTGCGGCGCTCCTCCGGGAACAGCGCGCCGACCTTCTCCCACACCGCCCGGGTGCGGTCGGTGGGGCCGGCCAGGAAGGACGCGTCGCCCTCGTAGGGCGTGTAGTTGGCCTGGACGAAGTCGCGGACGTCGATGCGCTCGCGCCATGCCGTCCCGGCGAATCCGCGCCAGGCCTCGGTGGTCCGGCTGTCGGCTGTCACCGTCGTCGCGGTCATCACGGGTCCTCTCCCTGAGTGGTGGTCCACGGTCGATGCTCGTCGCGCGGGGCGGGCGCGGGGCAGAGCCGACAGGGCACGGGGCCGCTCCGTCCGGCCCGGGTGCGCCGGGACCTTCGGCCCGCGTCGGCGGTGTCTCAGCCGGGGGCCAGGTCGGGGCGGACGAGGGTGCCCGACCTGCCGTGGACGATCTCGTAGGCGGCGTCGAGGGCGCCGATCGCCGCCAGGTTGCCGGTGCGCTCCACGAACCGGGCGGCCGCCTCCGCCTTCGGCCCCATGGAGGCGGCGGCGTAGTGGCCCGCGCGCAGTTCGGCGGGCGTGGCGTCCAGGACGGGCCGCTGGTCGCGGGTGCCGTAGCGGGCGTAGACGTTGGGCACGTCGGTGAGGACGAGCAGGAAGTCGGCCTTCAGGTCCCCGGCGAGCTGGGCGGCGGCCAGGTCCTTGTCGACGACCGCCTCCGTGCCGTGCAGGAGCCCGGCCTCCGCGGTCACCGGGACGCCCCCGCCACCGGAGCAGACCACGACCGTGCCGCCGGCGAGCAGGTCGTGCACGGTGTCGGTCTCCAGGATCCGCTCCGGGCCGGGCGCGGGCACGACACGGCGCCAGGTGCCGTCCGGGGCCTCGGCGACGTGCCAGCCGCGCCGGCGGGCCAGGGACAGCGCCGGCTTCTTCGCATAGGCCCGCCCGACCGGCTCGGTGGGCCGGTCGAAGGCGGGGTCGTCGGCGCGGACCAGGGTGTGGGTGACCAGGGCGGCGACCCGGCGTCCGGGCAGGGCGTCGCGCAGCGCGCGGGCCAGCAGGGAGCCGATCAGTCCCTGGGCCCGGGCGGCGGCCAGGTCCAGCGGGCAGGGGGCGTCCGGGGCGGGGTCCGCCGTGCTGTCGCCGGCGAGCGGGCCCGTGTGCGGGCCGTTGCCGTGGGTGACGACGAGGTCGTGGTCGTGGGCGAGCGGGGCGAGCGCGGTGGCGACCCGCACGACGTTCGCCCGCTGGACCTCGGCGTCGGGACGGTCGCCCCGGTGCAGGAGGGCGTTGCCGCCGAGGGAGATCACGATGCGCATCGGGGCGGTTCCTTCGCTACCGGGAGGGGACGGGACGGGGACGGGGGCGGGCGGGGCGGCCGGGTCGCGGGGGCGGCGTACCGGCGCCGGTGGTACGGCCGCGGGCGGCCGGGCCGCACGGGGTCAGGAGTGCGGTACGACGGCGACGGGGCAGCGGACGTGGTGCAGGACGGCGTGGGCGACCGGGCCGAGGTGGGTGCCGATGCGGCCGCCGCGGGTGCGGCGCCCCACCACGGCGAGGCCCGCCTCGGCCGCGGCGCGCACCAGTTCGGTGGTGGCGCGGCCCTCGACGACGGACTCGGTGACGGGCACCTCGGGGTACTTCTCACGCCAGGGGCGCACCGCCGCGAGGACGGCGTGTTCCGCCGCGGCCGGCCGCTCCGGCCCGGACGGCCGGGAGACGGAGGCGGTGTCGGCGACCGAGCCCGACGGCGGCCGGCAGGCGTGCAGGACGCGCAGTTCGGTGCCGCGCCTGCGGGCCGCCTCGAAGGCGAACGCGATCAGCTCGTCGCAGGGGTGCCCGGTGTCCAGGCCGAGGAGGACCGCGCGGTAGGGGATCTCGGGGATCTCGTCCGGGGCGATGCCGTCCGTGGCGAGCAGGTGTTCGCTCACGGTGCCCTGCCCGGCCCCGACCAGCACCACGGGGCACGGGGAGCGGCCCGCGACGCGCCGGGAGACGGAGCCGGTCACGCAACCGGCCACGCCGCCGGGCCCGGACGAGCCGAGCACCAGCAGGTCCGTCCCGGCGGCCGCCGTGAGCAGGGCGGAGACGGTGGCGTCGCAGATCAGGCGTCCGGTGACGGACAGCTCCGGATGGGCCGCGCGCACGCCGTCGACCGCCTCCCGCAGCGTCTGCTCGGCCCGGTCGTGCTCGCCGGTGGCCGCCGGGACGTCCGGTCCCGGACGCACCCGGCGCCACCAGGCGTGCACCACGGTCAGCCCGGCACCCCGGCGCAGTGCCTCCCGGGCCGCCCAGTGCGCGGCCGCGAGGCTCTCGGCAGAGCCGTCGATTCCCACTGCGACGTTGTGAAGCATGGCGTCGTCCCTCCGCCCGGGCCCCGGCGGCCCTCCTGTCGTATCCAGCCTCCCGCCGGTCCCGCCCCACGCCCATGGGCCGCCCAGTCCTCACGCCGGGTCCCTTCGGCCCAAGGTTTTGCGGGGGCTTGAGCGGGGCCGGGGCAGGGCCTCGTGCGCGGGCGGGGCGGAAGGAACGGGAGGGGGCCGGGGGGAGGCAGAGCCTCGTGCGCGGGCGGGGCGAGGGCCCCGACGGAGTGCGGGGCGGGCCGGGGGCGCGCAGCCCGCCGGCGGCGCCCCCGGCCCGATGACCGCGTGGCGGCCCCGCCCGATGACCGCGTGGCGGCCGGCCCGATGACCGCGTGGCGGCCCCGCCCGATGACCGCGTGGCGGCCGGCCCGATGACCGCGTGGTGGCCGGCCGGCGGCGGATGCGGCGGGACGCCCGGCCCGCGGGCCGGGGCCGACCGGCCCCCGGGCGGGGACGGCCGGCACCTCCCCGGCGGGCGGCGGCCCGCCGACCGTGGAAGGCACCGGCCCACACACCCGAGGAGCACACGTCATGGTCCGTTACGTGTACGACTTCACCGAGGGCGGCCGTGACCTGGCCGGCCTGCTCGGCGGCAAGGGGGCGAACCTGGCCGAGATGACCCGGCTGGGCCTGCCCGTCCCGCCGGGGTTCGTCGTCAGCACCGAGGCGTGCCGGGCGTACCTCGCCACCGGCGCGGAACCGGAGGGCATGTCGCGTGAGGTCTCGCGGCACCTGGCCGCGCTGGAGCAATCCGCCGGGCGGCGGCTGGGGCAGCCGGAGGACCCGCTGCTGGTGTCGGTCCGCTCCGGGGCCCGCTTCTCCATGCCCGGCATGATGGAGACCGTCCTCGACATCGGCCTCAACGACGACTCGGTCCAGGGCCTGGCCCGGGTCTCCGGCAGCGCCCGCTTCGCCTGGGACTCCTACCGGCGCCTGGTGCAGATGTTCGGCAGCACGGTGATGGGCGTCGACGCCGCCCTGTTCGAGCGGACCCTGGCGACGCTGAAGGAGTTGCGCGGCGTCCCCGACGACGTGCACCTGTCCACCGGCGACCTCGTCGAACTGGTGGAGGCGTACAAGACGCTCGTCCGCGACGTGACGGGCGAGGACTTCCCCCAGTCCCCCGCCGAGCAGTTGCAGCGGGCGATCCTCGCGGTCTTCGAGTCCTGGAACGGCGAACGCGCCCGCCTGTACCGGCGGCGCGAGCACATCCCCGACGACCTGGGCACCGCCGTCACCGTGCAGCGCATGGTGTACGGCAACCTCGGCTCCGACTCCGGCAGCGGCGTCGCCTTCACCCGCGACCCGGCCACCGGACGCCCCGGCCTGTACGGCGACTACCTGCCCAACGCGCAGGGCGAGGACGTCGTCGCCGGCATCCGCAACACCGTGCCGCTGACCGAACTGGAGCGCCTCGACCCGCGCTCCTACCGTCAACTGCTCGATCACATGGGCACGTTGGAGCGGCACTACCGGGACCTGTGCGACATCGAGCTCACCATCGAGCGCGGCACCCTGTGGATGCTGCAGACCCGGGTGGGCAAGCGCACCGCCGAGGCCGCCTTCGCCATCGCCGCCGAACTCGTCGACGAGGGGCTGATCGACGACGACGAGGCGCTGGCCCGGGTGAGCGGGGAGGGGCTCGCGCGGCTGATGTTCCCGCGCTTCGACGCCTCCCGGACCGGCCGGCCGCTCGCCCGCGGCCTGGCGGCCTCGCCCGGCGCCGCGTCCGGCGCGGCGGTGTTCGACTCCGCCGAGGCGGTGCGGCGGGCCGCGGCCGGCGAGCAGGTGGTCCTCGTCCGGCAGGAGACCAACCCCGACGACCTGCCCGGCATGGTGGCCGCGCGGGCGGTGCTCACCAGCCGCGGCGGCAAGACCTCGCACGCGGCCGTCGTCGCCCGCGGCATGGGCAAGGTGTGCGTGTGCGGCGCCGAGGAGCTCGCCGTCGACACCGAGCGGCGTCGCCTCACCACCGCCGACGGCACCGTGGTGGAGGAGGGCGCCCTGCTCTCGGTGGACGGCTTCACCGGTGACGTGTACGCCGGCGCGGTGCCGCCGGCCGACTCCCCGGTCCTGCGGTATCTGGAGGGCGGGCGGGCCGAGGAGGACTCCGACCGGGTGGTCGGCGCGGTGGCGCGCGCCCTGCGCCACGCCGACGCGGTGCGGCGGCTGGAGGTGCGGGCCAACGCCGACACCCCCGAGGACGCCGCCCGCGCCCGCCGCTTCGGCGCCCGGGGCATCGGCCTGTGCCGTACCGAGCACATGTTCCTCGGCGACCGGCGCAAGCTGGTCGAGGAGATGATCCTGGCCCGCACCGACGCCGAGCGGCGCCACGCGCTGGACGCCCTGCTGCCGCTGCAGCGGTCGGACTTCACCGGCATCCTGGAGGCGATGGACGGCCTGCCGGTCACCATCCGGCTGCTGGATCCGCCGCTGCACGAGTTCCTGCCCGACCGCACGGAACTGGCCGTGCGCATCGCCGCCGCCGAGGCCCGCGGCGAGCGGCCCGACCCGCACGACGCCGAACTGCTGGACGCGGTGGGCCGGATGCACGAGGAGAACCCGATGCTCGGGCTGCGCGGGGTGCGCCTGGGCCTGGTCGTGCCGGGCCTGTTCCCCCTGCAGGTGCGGGCCGTCGCGGAGGCCGTCGTGGAGCGCACCCGGGCCGGCGGGGACCCGCGGGCGGAGATCATGGTGCCGCTCGTCGGCGACGTGACGGAGCTGCGGCTGGTGCGCGAGGAGGTGGCGCGGGTGCTGGCCGAGGTCGCCGAGGAGTCCGGGGTCCCGGTGCGGTGCCCGGTCGGCACGATGATCGAGCTGCCCCGGGCGGCGCTCACGGCGGGCCGGATCGCCGAGGAGGCGGAGTTCTTCTCCTTCGGCACCAACGACCTCACCCAGACCACGTGGGGCTTCTCCCGCGACGACGTGGAGGCGGCGTTCTTCTCCGACTACCTCGACAAGGGGATCTTCCCCGCCTCGCCGTTCGAGACGATCGACCGCGCCGGTGTGGGGCGGCTGGTCGGGATCGCCGTCGCCGAGGGCCGGGCGACGCGTCCCGACCTGACGATCGGGGTGTGCGGCGAGCACGGCGGCGACCCGGAGTCCGTGCACTTCTTCCACACCGCCGGGCTGGACTACGTCTCCTGCTCGCCGTTCCGCGTCCCGGTGGCCCGCCTGGAGGCCGGCCGTGCCGCGCTGGAGGGCACCGACGGGAGCGACAGCAGGTGAGCGGGCCGGGTGCGGACCGCAGCCTGGTGGAACCACCGGAGAACGACCAGAGCGAAACGACCGGAACGGCCAGAACGGCCGGAGCGACCAGAAGGAGTGGAGCGGATGACCGTCAGCAGCACCGGCGCCCCCGTGGTGCGGATCAGGAGCACGGGAGACGTGGACGGCGAGGCCCTCGCCTACGTCCGCGAGAAGGTCGACGCGGTCCTCGGGCGTGCGGGTCTGCCCGTCGCCGACGGTGACGTGCGGATCATCAGGTCCACGGCGCACCACGTGCGGCAGCCGTGGACCGCCTCGGCCGAGATCCGCCTGGGCGGTGAGCTGGTGGTCGTCCACGCGCAGGAGGCGAGCGCGTGCGAGATGGCCGACCGGCTGCAGGACCGGCTGCGTGCCCGCACCGACCGTGCCGCGCACCGCTGGGACGCGGCCCGCAGGTCGGCCACGCCGCCGCCGTGGCGCGGCGGTCCGCGCGGTTGAGGGTGCCGCACCGGCGACCCCGGCGGGCGGGAGGGGCCCCGTGCCCTTCCCGCCCGTACTGGCAAGGAGGAACTGTCGTGACAACCCGCACCATCGGTGAGGTAATGACCAGGGACGTCGTCCGGGTCCGCCGGACGACGCCGTTCAAGGAGGTGGTCCGGCTGCTGGACCATCACCGGATCAGCGGGATGCCGGTCGTCGACCACGACGACAAGGTGATCGGCGTGATCTCGGGGACCGACCTGGTGCGCGTGCAGGCCGCCCGGTCCGGCCCCGGCCCGGGGCGGGCCGTCACGGCCGCGGACCTGATGTCGACGCCCGCGGTCACCGTGCACCCGGAGCAGTCGGTGCCGGACGCGGCACGGGTGATGGAGCGGCACAACGTCGAGCGGCTGCCCGTGGTGGACGAGGAGGACCGGCTCATCGGCATCGCCACCCGCCGCGACCTGCTGCGGATCTTCCTGCGCACGGACGACGAGATCCGTCGTCAGGTGGCCGACGAGGTGCTGCCCGTCGCCCTCGGGCTGCCGCCCGGCGCGGTGCAGGTGTCGGTCGGGGATGGCATGGTCACGCTGCGGGGCCGGGTGGAGCTGCGCAGCCAGGTGCCCGAGGCCGTCCACGCGGCCTGGCGGGTGGACGGCGTCGTGGGCGTGGTCAACGGCCTGGACTTCCGCCTCGACGACTGCGCACCGCCCGGCTGGCGGCAGCCGGACGACGAGCACGTGGGCCCCGGGCCGTCCGTGTGACCTCCCGGCCCGCGCCGCCCGTGACGTTCCGGTCACCCGGGGCCGAGGGGCCGCCCGGCCCTGTCCGGCCGGGCCGGACGGGCAGGGCCGGGGACCATCGGCGCCTGCCCCGGTGCGGGGCCCGGGACCAGAGTGGAAGGCGGAGCGGCACCGGGATTCCTTCCGGTGCGCTGCTCACCGCGCCGCCGGACGACCGCCGGCGGCACCGACGTACCGGAGGCGCACCGCCATGACCCGACAGGAAGCCGGGACCCCGGCCACCACCGCCCGCGCCGAGGCGCCGTCCGACACTGCCGTCGCCGTCGACCGCCTGGTCACCGCCGGGCTGAAGGCGCTGGCGGACTACGAGGCGCTCACCCAGGAGCAGGTCGACCACATCGTCAAGAAGGCCTCGGTGGCCGCGCTGGACCGGCACACCGCGCTGGCGCGGCTGGCGGTGGAGGAGACCGGGCGCGGCCTGTTCGAGGACAAGGCGGCCAAGAACATGTTCGCGTGCGAGCACGTCACGCACAGCATGGGCTCGATGAAGACGGTCGGCGTCATCGCCCGCGACGACGTCGAGGACATGGTGGAGATCGCCGAGCCGGTGGGCGTGGTGTGCGCGATCACGCCCGTCACCAACCCGACCTCGACCACGATCTTCAAGGCGCTGATGGCGCTGAAGACCCGCAACCCGGTCGTCTTCGCCTTCCACCCCTCCGCGCAGCGGTGCAGCGCCGAGGCGGCCCGCGTCGTGCGCGACGCGGCCGTCGCCGCCGGCGCACCGGAGCACTGTGTGCAGTGGGTCGAGGAGCCGTCGCTGGAGGCCACGCGCGCGCTGATGCACCACCCGGGGGTCTCCCTCATCCTCGCCACCGGCGGCAACGCGATAGTCAAGGCGGCCTACTCGGCGGGCAAGCCCGCCCTGGGCGTCGGCGCCGGCAACGTCCCCGCCTACGTGCACAAGAGCGCGAAGCTGCGCCGGGCGGTCAACGACCTGGTGCTGTCGAAGTCCTTCGACAACGGCATGATCTGCGCCTCCGAGCAGGCGGTCGTCCTGGACGAGGAGATCTACGACGCGGCGCTCGCGGAGTTCCGCGCGCTCCACGCCCACCTGGCCACCGCCGAGGAGAAGGCGAAGCTGGAGGCGTTCCTGTTCCTGGCCGGCGCGGCGGGCGCGGGCTGCGAGCCGAAGGTCAACGCGGCGGCCGTCGGGCAGAGCCCGGCCTGGATCGCCGAGCACGCCGGGTTCGCCGTGCCCGCCGGCACCTCCGTGATCCTCGTGGAGGCGGACCGGGTGGGCCCGGACGAGCCGCTGACCCGCGAGAAGCTCTGCCCGGTGCTGGCGGTGCTGCGCGCGCGGGACGAGCGGCAGGGCTTCGACCTCGCCGCCGACATGGTCGCCTTCCACGGCCAGGGCCACAGCGCCGTCATCCACACCGAGGACCGCGAGCTGGCGGAGGCGTACGGCCGGCGCATGAAGACCGTGCGGGTCATCGTCAACGCCCCCTCCTCGCAGGGCGCGATCGGCGGGATCTACAACGGTCTGCTGCCCTCGCTCACCCTGGGCTGCGGCTCCTGGGGCAGCACGTCGGTGTCGGACAACGTCTCCGCCACCCAGCTTCTGAACGTCAAGCGGGTGAGCACGCGGCGCAACAACCTGCAGTGGTTCAAAGTGCCGCCGAAGATCTACTTCGAGCCGCAGGCCATCCGCTACCTGCAGTCCATGCCGGACGTCCACCGCGTCACCGTCGTCACCGACGCGACCATGACCCGCCTCGGCTTCGTCGACCGGGTCGGCAGGGTGCTGCAGCGGCGCCGGGAGCCGGTGACGCTGCAGATCATCGACAACGTCGAGCCGGAGCCGAGCATCGACTCGGTGCGCCGGGGCGCCCGCCTCATGGGCGACTTCCGGCCGGACGTGATCATCGCGCTCGGCGGCGGCTCCCCCATGGACGCGGCGAAGGTGATGTGGCTGCTGTACGAGGAGCAGGCCGCGGGCCGGGACGTCGACTTCGCCGACATGCGGCAGAAGTTCTCCGACATCCGCAAGCGCGCCTTCCGCTTCCCGGTGCTGGGGAAACTGGCCCGCCTGGTGTGCATCCCGACCACGTCCGGCACCGGAGCCGAGGTCACCCCGTTCGCCGTCATCTCCGATTCCGCGAGCGGCAAGAAGTACCCGCTGGCCGACTACGCGCTCACGCCCAGCGTCGCCATCGTCGACCCGCTGCTCACCACCGAGCTGCCCCCAACGCTGGCCGCCGACAGCGGCTTCGACGCCCTCACGCACGCCGTCGAGGCGTACGTGTCCGTCTACGCCAACGACTTCACCGACGGTCTGGCCCTGCACGCGATCCGGTTGGTCTTCGAGCACATCGAAGCCGCGGTGAACGACCGCGCCGCCGGCCCGGAGGCGCGCGAGAAGATGCACAACGCCGGCACGATCGCGGGCATGGCGTTCGGCAACGCCTTCCTCGGCGTCGTGCACGCCCTGTCGCACACCCTCGGCGCCCGCTTCCGCATCGCCCACGGGCGCACCAACGCGATCCTGCTGCCGCACGTGATCCGCTACAACGGCACCGTCCCGGCCAAGCCGACCGGCTGGCCCAAGTACGAGCACTACCGGGCCCCCGAGCGCTTCCAGGACATCTCCCGCACGCTGGGCCTGCCCGCGGCCACGCCGGCCGAGGGCGTGGAGTCCCTCGCCCGCGCCGTCGAGCGGCTGCGGGACGCCGTCGGCATCGAGCCGTCGTTCCGCGCGCTCGGCGTCGACGAGCAGACCTTCCTGACGGCCCTCCCCCAGCAGGCGCTCAACGCCTACGAGGACCAGTGCGCGCCCGCCAACCCGCGCATGCCGATGCTGGCCGACCTGGAGGAACTCATGCGCACCGCCTACTACGGCACCGCGCCGGCCGCCGGAGAGCGGGTCCGGACGGCGCCGAGGAAGGGAGAGAAGAAGGCCGGGAAGGGCGAGCAGGCGGAAAAGACGGAGAAGGGCGAGAGGACGGAGAAGGGCGAGAAGACGGTGAAGCCGGCCGAGTTGGTGGGCCGGGGCTGACCCGGGGACCGCGCCGGCCGCACCGGGCCGGCCGCGCGCCGCAGGGCCGCGCGGCCGGCCCGCGGCCGTCCAGGCCGACGAGGACGAAAACAGCGGAAGACACGGGGGGAGACCTTCTTCGACGGGTCTCCGGCGGTCTCCGGTGATCTCCGGCCGGTCCCCCACGGGTCTCCGCTTCCTTGGTCTCCGGACCCGCCCGGCAGGACCGTAGGGCCCCCCGCCGTGCCCGACCGGCCCATGGGACGGCGGGCGGGGCGGCGCGACCCTGGAACTGCCGCGCCGGACACCCGGCCGGACGGACGCCGAGGAGGTGCGTGACCATGACGGAGAAGGTCCTGGTCGCCTACGGGTCGAAGTACGGCTCCACCGCGGAGATCGCGCAGCACGTCGGCGAGGTCCTCGCCAAGGAGGGGCTGGCCGTGGAGGTGCACCCCGCCGGGGAGGTCGCCACCGTCGAGTCCTACGACGCGGTGGTGCTCGGCGCTTCCCTGTACGCGGGGCGCTGGCAGCGCGACGCGCGCCGGTTCGCCCGCCGCCACCGCCGGGCCCTGCGGCACCGCCCCGTCTGGCTGTTCAGCAGCGGCCCCCTGGACCGCTCCGCGGCCGAGCGGGACATCCCGCCGGCCCCGGGCGTGCGCCGGGTCGCGGACCGGCTGGACGCCCGCGGGCACATCACGTTCGGCGGCCGGCTGACCGAGGGCGCCAAGGGCCGCATCGCCCGCAGCATCGTGAAGTCGGGCAAGGGCGGCGACTTCCGCGACTTCGCGCAGATCGACACCTGGGCCGCGGGGGTCGCACACGACCTCCGAGAGCGCCCCGGCGAGCGGTGACCCGCCCCGCCGCACCGCGCCGGGAGGACGGCACGACCGGCGGGCAGGCGACGCGACTGCCGCGCAAGGCGTACGAGAAGGAGCTGCTGCGCCTGCAGACGGAGCTGGTGAAGCTCCAGGAGTGGGTGCGGGCGGAGGGCAGGCGCCTCGTCATCGTCTTCGAGGGCCGGGACGCGGCCGGCAAGGGCAGCACGATCAAGCGGGTCACCGAGCACCTGAACCCGCGCGTCGCCCGGATCGCGGCCCTGCCCCGGCCCACGGAGCGGGAGCGCACCCAGTGGTACTTCCAGCGGTACGTCGAGCAGCTCCCGGCCGCCGGGGAGATCGTGCTGTTCGACCGCAGCTGGTACAACCGGGCCGGGGTCGAGCACGTGATGGGCTTCTGCACCCCAAAGGAGCACCGGCTGTTCCTGCGCCAGTGCCCCGTCTTCGAGCGGATGCTCGTGGAGGACGGCATCCTGCTGCGCAAGTACTGGTTCTCCGTCAGCGACGCCGTGCAGGAGGAACGCTTCCGGCGCCGCCTGGAGGACCCGCTGCGGCGCTGGAAGCTGTCGCCGATGGACCTGGAGTCGATCACCCGGTGGGAGGCCTACTCGCGGGCCAAGGACGAGATGTTCGTGCACACCGACATCCCCGAGGCGCCGTGGTACGTCGTGGAGAGCGACGACAAGCGCCGGGCCCGGCTGAACATGATCGCCCACCTGCTGGATTCCGTCCCCTACCGCGACGTGCCGCCGCCCGTCCTCGAGCTGCCGCCGCGCCCGCCGTCGACGGGGTACATGCGCCCGCCGCGCGCCCTGCAGACCTACGTCCCGGACCACGCAGCGCGGCTGTGAGGAACCGGTCGCCCCGGCTCCCGGCGGCCTCCCGGGCGGCGCGGCCGTCTCAACTCCCGGCGGTCTCCCGGGCGGCGAGTTCCGCGGCGGCGATCTCCGGGTGGTGCAGGTCGAACGCCGGGGACTCGGAGCGGATGCGGGGCAGGGTGAGGAAGTTGTGCCGCGGCGGCGGGCAGGAGGTCGCCCACTCCAGCGAGCGGCCGTAGCCCCACGGGTCGTCCACGCCGACCGGCTTGCCGTACCTGGCGGTCTTCCACACGTTGTACAGGAACGGCAGGATCGACAGGCCCAGCACGAACGAGCCGATCGTGGACAGGGTGTTGAGGGCGGTGAAGCCGTCGGCGGCCAGGTAGTCGGCGTACCGGCGCGGCATGCCCTCGACGCCCAGCCAGTGCTGCACGAGGAAGGTGAGGTGGAAGCCCGCCGTCAGCGTCCAGAAGGTGATCTTCCCGAGGCGCTCGTCGAGGATCCTGCCGGTGAACTTGGGCCACCAGAAGTGGAATCCGGCGAACATCGCGTACACCACCGTGCCGAAGAGCGTGTAGTGGAAGTGCGCGACGACGAAGTAGGAATCGGAGACGTGGAAGTCCAGCGGCGGCGCGGCGAGGATGACGCCGGTGAGCCCGCCGAAGGTGAAGGTGACCAGGAAGCCGGTGGCCCACAGCATCGGCGTCTCGAAGGACAGGCTGCCCCTCCACATGGTGCCGATCCAGTTGAAGAACTTCACGCCGGTGGGCACCGCGATCAGCAGGGTCATGAAGGAGAAGAACGGCAGCAGCACGCCGCCGGTGACGTACATGTGGTGCGCCCACACGGTGACCGACAGGCCGGCGATGGCGATGGTCGCGCCGATCAGGCCCAGGTAGCCGAACATCGGCTTGCGGGAGAAGACCGGGACGACCTCGCTGATGATGCCGAAGAACGGCAGGGCCAGGATGTAGACCTCGGGGTGGCCGAAGAACCAGAACAGGTGCTGCCACAGCAGGGCCCCGCCGTTGGCGGCGTCGAAGACGTGGCTGCCGAACTTCCGGTCGCACTCCAGGGCGAGCAGCGCGGCCGCCAGCACCGGGAAGACGAGCAGGACGAGCACGCCGGTCAGCAGCACGTTCCAGGTGAAGATCGGCATGCGGAACATGGTCATGCCCGGGGCGCGCATGCAGATGATCGTGGTGATGAAGTTGACCGCGCCGAGGATGCTGCCGAAGCCGGACAGCGCCACTCCCATGATCCACAGGTCGGCGCCGACGCCGGGCGAGTGCACGGCGTCCGACAGCGGCGCGTAGAGGAACCAGCCGAAGTCGGCGGCGCCCTGCGGGGTGAGGAAGCCGCCGGCGGCGATCAGCGAGCCGAACAGGAACAGCCAGTAGGCGAGCATGTTCAGGCGCGGGAAGGCGACGTCCGGCGCACCGATCTGCAGCGGCATGATCCAGTTGGCGAAGCCGGTGAACAGCGGCATCGCGAACAGCAGCAGCATGATGGAGCCGTGCATCGTGAACGCCTGGTTGAACTGCTCACTGGTCACCAACTGCAGTCCCGGCCGGGCGAGTTCGGCCCGCATCACCAGGGCCAGCACACCGCCGGCGAGGAAGAAGGAGAACGCCGACACCAGGTAGAGCGTGCCGATCTTCTTGTGGTCGGTGGTGGTCAGCCAGTCCACGACGACGTGCCGGGTGCCCCTCCTCGGCCGGGCGGCCGCCCGGCCGTCCGCGCTCACCGGCGGGTCGCCGCCCTCTTCGTGCCGTGTGCGGCCGTGCGTGTCGTGAACGTCCACCGGGACGCGACCTCCACCCTCTCGGTTCGGCAGGGAACGCCGACGGGCCACGGTGCACGGGGAGACGGGCGGCCCGTCCGGCCGCCTCATGATCGGCGGCCGGGCGGACGGCGGGACAGGGCCGGTCTTCCCCCACCGGACTGGGCCGGTCTTCCCCCTGCGAACTGGGCCGAAGGTCCCTCGCGGGGCGGCGCGCCCGGAGGTGCCGCCCGCGTCCGCGGTCAGCCCGTCGCGCGGTCCGCGGGCGGGATGCGCAGGGCCAGGATGGCCAGGTCGTCGTGGCCGTCGCTGGGGTGGTGGTCGGCCAGGGTGCGGCAGAGCACGTCCAGGGGCTGCGCGGCGTGGGCGGCGGCGAGCCGGGCCAGGGCGTCCAGGCCCCGCTCCAGGGAACGCCGGGGGTGTTCGACGAGCCCGTCCGTGAAGAGCAGCACCGTGTCCCCGGGAGCCAGCGTCCGGATGTGGTCGGGGCGCGACAGGCTCGGGTCGACCCCCAGCGGCACGCCGGGCTCCACGTGCAGGGAGCGGGCGGAGCCGTCGGCGGCCACGACGAGCGGGGGCAGGTGACCGGCGGTCGACCAGTGCAGGCGCCAGCCGTCCGCGGCGGGCTCCATGCGGGCGAGACAGGCGGTGGTGACCGGAACCTCGCTGACGGCCTGCAGCGTGTGGTCGAGCCGGTGCAGCACCAGGCTGGGCGGGGTGCGCCGGTCGTAGAGCAGGGCCCGGAGCATGTTGCGGATCTGCGCCATGGCCGCGGCGGCCGTCAGGTCGTGGCCCACCACGTCGCCGATGATGGCGGCGCAGCCGCCGTCCGGGAGCCGCAGCGCGTCGTACCAGTCCCCGCCCAGGTGATGGCCGGGGGCGGTGGCGGGCCGGTGGACGGCGGCGCCGGTGAACGGGGCGAGGTCCGGCAGGGTGAGCAGCAGCAGCCGCTGGAACTGCTCGGCGGCCGAGCGGATCTCCTGCAGCAGGCGGGCGTTCTCGATGGCCACACCGGCCGCGCCCGCCAGCGCCACCACGACCGCCTCGTCGTGGTCGTCGAAGGGTCTGCCGTCGCGCCGGTCCGGCAGGTACAGGTTGCCGTAGACGCGCCCGCGCACGCCGATCGCCACCCCGAGCAGGGTGCGCATCGGCGGGTGGCCGGCGGGGAAGCCCACCGAGTCCGGGTGCCGGGAAAGGTCCTCCAGGCGCAGCGGTTCGGAGTGGTCGATGAGGTGCCCGAGCAGGCCGCGGCCGTGCGGCAGTCCGACGCCGGCCGGCTCCCGCTGTTCCTGGTCGTCCAGGCCGAGCGGGATGAACTCCCGCAGTCCGGTGCCGTCCTCGTCGAGCACGCCCAGGGCTCCGTAGCGGGCGTCGACCAGGTCCATCGCGGTGGTCACGATGCGCCGCAGCACCACCGGGAGTTCCGTCTCCCGGCTGACGGCCGGCACCGCGTCCAGCAGCCCCTGCATCCGCTGCTGCGCCACGGCCAGCCGGCCGATCTGCTCGGTGATGCGGTCCAGGCCCTCGTCCCAGGCCAGCCTGGGCATCTCCACCGGGTGCCGCAACGGCTCCCCGCCGCCGGCCACCGCCGCTCACCCCTTTTCCCGCAGCCGCCCGGCCGGTCGCCGGGCCGCAGACACAGACCAGCCTAGGGCACCCCGCGACGAGCGAGCGACCCAGGTCAGAGTACCTGCCGGCGCCGCCCGCCCGTGGCCGGCGGGCATGGTTTCCGCGGTGACGGCCCGGGGGAGCGCAGGGCCCCGGGTCCCGCACGGGGGTACGGCGCATACCGGCGGCACGCCCCGGCCGGTGCGCGACATGCCGGTGCGCGACATGCCGGTGCGCGACATGCCGGTGCGCGACATGCCGGTGCGCGACATGCCGGT
>NZ_BMWH01000016.1:0-21729 GCF_014651135.1 Streptomyces echinoruber | reverse complement strand
CGCTTGGTGCGCCGGAGGCGCCTGGCGTGTCCGGCGCCACGCCGCCACCGGAACCGGGGCCGGGGCCGGGGCCGTCACCGCAGCCAGCGGTTGCGGCTGACGAACGGAAGCCGCGCCCAGACCCGGCCCAGTCCCCAGGTGGCGCCGGCGCCCGCGGCGGCGAGGGCGATCAAGGCCACGGCGTAGACCAGGTGGTAGTCGGCGAAGGGGTTCGTCGACATGCTGGCCGTCCCGTCGGACAGGTGCTTGGCCGGTGGCCATTCCGCCATCCACATCAGCGCCATCATCACGGTCCCGGCGGCCGCGGCGAGGCGCAGGCCGATGCCGGCGGCCAGCGCGACGCCGATGCCGAGCAGGCCGAGCATGAACAGCCAGTCCGCCCAGCCCTGGCCGGCCCAGTCGTGGAAGGTCGACTCCATCGGGCCGGCCGCCACCGAGCTGAGGAAGCCCTTGGTCGGCGAGCCGCCGTCGATCCAGCCCTTGCCGGATGGGGTCGCGTAGCCGAAGCCGAACGTCTTGTCGAGGAAGGCCCACAGGAAGACGAACCCGAGCAGCAGCCGCAGCCCGGCCAGTGCGTGCGCGCCGGCCGTCGCCGTCGACGCGGTGGTCGCCGAGGCGGACGCCGCACGGGTCCCGGTCCTGCCGGTGAAGGACAGGTGGAAGCCCATACGCCGGTGTGGGTGGTGGTGCACTGCCATGATGTTCATCCCTTTCCGGGCTGCCGCGGCGCTTTTCCGAAGGTGTCGCGGCGTCGGTGTGTACGTCGTGTTGTCGTCGCGTTGCCCACTGTGCCGCCGCGGCGCCCGGCCGGAGAGGGGCTGCGAGGCCCCCACCGCGGGCCGAACGTCCTTGCGTTAAGGGCCCGTTCGGCACCGCGGAACGTCCGGGAGGCGCGGGCCCGCCGACGGCGTCCCGGGAGCCGGCAGGCCGGCCCGGGACGCGGGCACCGGCCCCCGCCGCTGCCGCGGCGGCACTCGTGCGGTGTCCTTGTGAAGGTCGTGTACGGCATGCTGGTTGTGTAGGACGGCCGGAACGGAACGAGGGTGCTGCGGTGGGCGACGGGGCGAGCAAGGGTGGCGGCCCGGCTCCGCAGCTGCGGATGGACGCGCTGCTCGGCGAGTTGCAGGAGCACGTGGAGCGGGTGCGGGGCAGCCGGGACCGGATGCAGACGCTGCTGGACGCGGTGGTGGCGATCGGCGGCAACCTGGACCTGGAGGAGCTGCTGCGGCACATCGTGCAGTCCGCGGCCGACCTGGTGGACGCCGAGTATGGCGCGCTGGGCGTGCTGGGCGAGGAGGGCCGCATCCGGCAGTTCATCACCGCCGGCCTGGACGAGGAGACCATCGCGCGCATCGGCCCCTACCCCGAGGGCCACGGCATCCTGGGGCTGCTGATCCGCGAGCCGCGCCCGCTGCGCCTGGAGGACCTGGGCGCCCACCCGGAGTCGGTCGGCTTCCCGCCGGGCCACCCGCCCATGCGCACCTTCCTGGGCGCCCCGGTGCAGGTGCGCGAGAAGATCTTCGGCAACCTGTACCTGACCGACAAGCGCGGCGGGCGTCCCTTCGACGCCGACGACGAGGCGGTGCTGCGCAGCCTGGCCGCGGCCGCCGGCGTGGCGATCGACAACGCCCGCCTGTACGACGAGAGCCAGCACCGCGAGCGGCGCCTGGCCGCCAGTGCCGAGCTGACCCGCGCCCTGCTGTCCGGCGCGCCCCCGGAGGAGATCCTGCGCTCGCTGGCCGACACCGTCCGGGAGATGACCGGCACCGACCTGGTCACCCTCGCCCTGCCGGTGGGCGCGGGCGGCGAGCTGGTCGTGGAGGCCGCGGCCGGCGAGGCGGCCGAGCGGGTGCGCGGCCTGGCGCTGCCGGCCACCACCCTGGCGGCGAAGGTGTACGCCAACGCGGAACCGGTCATCAGCGACGCCCTCAGCGACGACCCCCGCGCCGCGGGCGGCAGCGCCTCCCTCGTCCCCCTCGGCCCCGCCTTCTTCGTCCCCGTCGGCGACAACGCACGCGTACGCGGCGTGCTGCAGGTGGCCAACGCCCCCGGCAGACCGCCGTTCACCGAGGCGGCCATCGACATGGTCCTCACCTTCGCCGACCAGGCGGCGCTGGCGCTGCAGATCGCCGAGCACCGCCGGGACACCGAGCAGCTGGCCCTGCTCGGCGACCGCGACCGGATCGCCCGCGACCTGCACGACCAGGTCATCCAGCGGCTCTTCGCCGACGGACTGACCCTGCAGGCCGCCCTCGGCCGCGTCCAGAGCGTCCCGCAGGCCGCGGAACGCATCCAGCGGGTCGCGGACGACCTGGACGACACCATCAAGATCATCCGGTCGACCATCTTCGGCCTGCAGCACCGCGACCGCGACGGCGCCAAGACCGGTCTGCGCAGCCGGCTGGTCGCGCTGACCGACGAGGCGGCCCAGACCCTGGGCTTCACCCCGGCGCTGCGGATGACCGGCCTGCTGGACACCGACGTGCCCGACCGGCACGCCGAGCACCTCCTGGCGGTGCTGCGCGAGGCGCTGTCCAACACCGCCCGGCACGCCCGGGCCACCTCCGCCGAGGTCTCCGTCGAGGCCGCCGGCGGCACCCTGCGGCTGACGGTCGCCGACGACGGACGCGGCGTCGACCCGGCCGTCACCCGCCGCAGCGGCCTGGCCAACCTGCGCAGCCGCGCCGAGGAACTCGGCGGCACCTTCGCTCTCGTGGCCGGCCGTTCCTGCGGCACCGAGCTGCGCTGGGAGGTCCCGCTGGGCAGCGGCGAGGCCGTCGGCTGAGCCCTTGCCCCTCCTCTCCGGTGCCGCTTTCCGGTGCCGCTTTCCGGTGTCACTTCCCCGGGGCCGCTTCCCCGGCGCCGGACCAGG
Organism: Streptomyces echinoruber; assembly: GCF_014651135.1. Taxonomy (GTDB): domain Bacteria; phylum Actinomycetota; class Actinomycetes; order Streptomycetales; family Streptomycetaceae; genus Streptomyces; species Streptomyces echinoruber. The sequence goes on along the minus strand of NZ_BMWH01000016.1, from coordinate 18,857 downwards.
GACGTCCGGCCCGGTGCACCGCCCCGTTCAGCCTCTGCAAGGGCGACGCCGGGCGCCGGAGGCCGGGGTGGGGAGCCGCCGAAGCGGTCCGGCCGACGGCATCGGGGCACCGCCCGCACGGTTGCGGGTCGCCCTCCGGCGACGCGAGGAACCGGGCGCCGCCGGGTCCGCCCGTGCCCGCGGGTCCACCCGTGTCCGCGGGTCCGCCCGTGCCACGGGCCGGCGGCACCCGCGGGGGCGACGGTGCGGCCGGCTCACGCGGAACGGGGGGCCCGCGTGGTGAGCACCTCCGTCGCCGGGCGCCGGGGCGTCGAGCGGGAGTACGGGACGTACCCGAGGCGGAGGATCATCTGCGGATGCTGCCCGGCGCCGATCGTCTCGCGGATGTCCGCGCGCAGCCGCGGAAGTTCGAGGGGCTGGGTGTGGAAGGCTGCCATCACACCGTGGGCGGCGGCGTGCAGCAGTACCCGCTGCAGCGCCTGGCCGGTGCGCAGCCAGTCCGGCCGGCCGTCGCGTTCGGTGCCCAGGACGGCCACCGCGCCGGTGCGGGCCGGCCAGCGGCGGGGCGGGGTGGGGAACATGTCGGTCAGGCCGGCGTAGTCGCGGCCGGCCAGGTCGGTGCGGTCCGGGTGGAGCACGCTCGCGTCGGCGCGCACCCCGTCGTCGCGGGCGGCGGCGAGCCGCCAGGTCCAGCGGGTCTGCTCGGCGACGTGGCCGCGGTCGGTGCGGTGCCGGCTCTCGGCGGCGCGGACCAGGGCGGCGAGGTGCCGTCGGCTCACCGGGTCGTCGAGGAAGCGCAGGGTGGCGCCCTCCCGCCGCGCCTGCTCGAGCAGGGCGTCGAGGAGCGACGCGGGCAGCGGGTCGGGCAGGAACGGCCCGCGCACGGTGTGCCGGCGGCGCAGGGCGTCGTACAGGTACTGCTCCTCCGGGGTGGGGTCGCTGTGGACGCCCCAGGCGACGCGGGCCAGGTAGGCCGGGTCCGCCGGGCGCGGGAAGAGGTCGACGACCGGGGCGAAACCCAGGTGTCGCACGGCGAGCCGGACGTTGAACAGGGCCGCTCCGCAGCTGATGATCAGCTCGCGGCCGTAGGGGCCGGTGAGCAACAGCCGCCGGGAGCGGTCCGCGTGCAGTTCCAGGATGCGGTCCCGGGTGTCGGCGACGAAGGCCCAGGGCTGGGTGTGGTACAGCGAGGGCGCGGTGACCGCCGCGCGGACCAGGTAGGTGGCCGCGTGGCCGGGACGGGTGCGGACGAGGGTCATGACGGTGCCGCCCTTCTTGGTCGCTCCTGCCTGCCATGCTCGCCACCGGCCGGGCCGCGGTCTTGGGCCGCACGTCCCGCCGGGTGGCCCGTCCGACGGGGCGCGCGGCGCGGGCCGGCGCGGCGGGGTCCGTCAGGTGTGCGGCACGACGGCCACGGGGCAGTCGACGTACTGGATCGCGGCGTGGGCGACCGGCCCGGTGCGCGGGCCGACGGGGCGCTCGGCGCTCCGGCGGCCGACGACGAGGAGGCCGGCTCCGGTGGCCGCCCGGATCAGTGCGTTGGCGGGCTTGTCCGCCACCACGGTCTCCAGGACCTCCACGTCCGGGTACTTGTCCCGCCAGACCTGCAGGAACGCGGTGACGAAGCCCCGCCACTCACGCGCCCGGTCCCGCTCGTCCATGAGGGCGACCTCGCCGGGGCCCAGGGCGAGCGGGCCGGGGGCGCGCCAGGCGTGCACGACGCGCAGCCGCGCGTGCCGCAGCAGGGCCGTCTCGAAGGCGAACTCGAGGATCTCGTCGCCCGGTTCGGTGACGTCGAGGCCGACCACCACGTCCCGGTAGCCGGTGCGCACCGAGGGATCGCCTCCCTCCGCGGGCAGGTGCTCGTCCGCCGCCTCCTCGCCGGCGCGGACCAGGACGACGGAGCAGTCGGCCCGGGCCACCACGCCCAGGGCGACCGACCCGACGAGGAACCCGGTGAAGCCGCTCAGCCCGCGCGAGCCGAGCACCAGCAGCTCGGCCTTCCCGGCGGCCCTCAGCAGGGCCGCGGTCGCGGGGCCCTCCGCCTCCTCGTGGTCGAGGCGCAGGTCGGGGCAGGTGGCGCGGACGCGTTCCGTCGCCTGCCGAAGGCAGTGCCGGGCCTGGTGCCGCAGGGCGGCGTTCGCCGGCTCGCCGGCCGTCCGGCGCGGGTGCCAGGCCCAGGCGTGCACCAGCCGCAGCGGCCGGTCGCGGCGTACGGCCTCACGGGCGGCCCATTCGGCGGCGGCCAGGCTCTCCTCGGATCCGTCGACTCCGGCGACGACGGGCTGCACCATGACACCCACCTCCAGCGGTCGGTCTGCTTCCTGTATCAGCGTCCTGGTATCAGCGTCCTGCCGGGTCCGCGCCCGAAGGAGGGGCCGCACGGGCCCGGCCACGGGCCGTCCGGCCCTGTCGGCGCGGCACCGGCCCGCAGGGGCCCGGACCGGTGCCGCGCCGGTCAGCCGGGCAACACCAGCCGAGCCGTCTCCCCCGGCTGGACGCAGACCGCGCGGCCGGGCAGGCGCACGTCGATGGGCAGCCGGTCGGAGGAGGGCACGGCGATCTCCAGCAGGGCGTGCTCCAGCCGTAGCCGGACGCCCCAGTGCCCCTGGTACCGCAGGGCGAAGCCGTAGCCGGACGACGACAGCTCCGGCAGCGGCACGGGGTCCAGCCACAGCGCCCCGGCACGGGTCTCCAGGCCGGTCAGGCCGCGCTGGACGAGGTCGAGGGTGCCGGCCATGGCGCCGAGGTGGACGCCCTCGCCGGTGGTGCCGCCCTGCAGGTCGGCGATGTCGCCGCGCAGGGCCTCCTGGCAGAACGCCCACGCCTCCGCGCGCCGGGCCCGGGCCAGGATCCAGCCGTGGACGAGGCCGCTGAGGGTGGAGCCGTGGCTGGTGCGGCCGAGGTAGTAGTCGACGGTGCGCCGCCAGGTGTCCTCCTCCAGCCGGTGGCCCAGCCGGGCGAAGAGGGAGGGCAGTTCGGCCGGGGAGAACAGGTAGCCGAGCATGAGCACGTCGGCCTGCTTGGAGGCCTTGTAGCGGTTGACGGTGTCGCCCTCGGACTCCAGGATCCGGTCCAGGCGGCGGAGGTCGTCGTAGCGCTTGCGGTAGCCGTCCCAGTCGAGCTCGGCCAGGTCGCCATAGCCCTCGAACTGGCTGACGACCCCGTCGTGGAAGGGCACGTGCAGGGTGCGGGAGACGGCCTCCCACTGCTCCAGCTCCCCCGCGTCCAGCCCGGTGCGCTCGGCGAGTTCGCGGCGGCGGGGCTCGGGCAGGGCGCGCAGCGCCTCCAGGGCGCGGGTGAGCACCCAGGCGGCGGTGACGTTGGTGTAGGCGTTGTCGTCGATGCCGGGCCACGCGGCGCCGGGGTAGGCGTCGTGGTACTCGTCGGGTCCCATCACGCCCAGGATGCGGTGCCGTTTCAGGCTCTCGTCCCAGCGGGCGGAGTCCGCCCAGAAGCGGGCGATCTGCAGCAGCATCTCGGCGCCCTTGGTGTGCAGGAACTCCGCGTCGCCGGCGGCCTCGCAGTACTGCCACACGTTGTACGCCACCGCCGAGCCGACGTGCCGCTGCAGGTGCGTGTGGTCCGGCAGCCAGCGCCCCGAGCGGGGGTTGAGGTGCAGCCGCTGGGTCTCCTCGCGGCCGTCGCTGCCGCTCTGCCACGGGTAGAGCGCGCCGCGCCGGCCGATCGCGCGGGCGGCGGCGCGGGCCCGCTCCAGGCGGCGGTGCCGGTAGAGCAGCAGGGCGCGGGAGACCTCGGGGAAGTGCAGGTTCAGGTAGGGCAGGACGAACAGCTCGTCCCAGAAGACGTGGCCGCGGTACGCCTCCCCGTGCAGTCCCCGGGCGGGGACGCCGACGTCCAGGTCGGCGGTGTGCGGGGAGAGGGTCTGCAGGACGTGGAAGAGGTGCAGCCGCAGGATGCGGCCCGCCTCGCCCGGCACCTCCAGCTCGGCCCGCCGCCACAGCAGGTCCCACGCCGTCAGGTGCGACTCCAGCAGCTCGTCGAAGCCGGGCGCCGCCCCCACCCGGTCGACGGCGGCCTGCAGCGGGTCGCTGATCGCGGGGTCGCGCGAGGTGTGCAGGGCGATCGTCTTGTCGACGGTGGCGGCGCGGCCGGGGCTCACCGCGAGGGTGAGGCGCTGCACGGCGCGCGGCGGCTCGTGCAGGTCGGTCACCGGCGCCTCGGCGGTCAGCCGGGCGGCCATGCCGACGCGGATGTCGGAGGTGCGGGTGCGGCAGCGCAGCCACACCGTGCCGGGCACGGCGGTGCCGGTGTGGACGTGGGTGAGGTGGCGGCCGTCCAGGTCGCGGTAGCGCGGCACGCCGGCGTTGCGGACGCCCCCGTCGAGGGCGGCCTCGACCTCCAGTTCGCCGGTGAAGCCCTCGGCGGTGAACTCGGTGCGCAGGGCCGCCAGGTGAGGGTCGGCCATGTGCACGAGCCGCTGCTGCCGCACCGTCAGCGTCCCTCCCCCGCCGAGTCCGTACCGGGTGCGGCGTTCCAGCAGCCCGGCCTCCAGGCGCAGCACCTGGCGGTGGGCGAGGACGGTCGCCGTGTCCGGCGTGAGCCACTGCCGCCCGGTGAGGCGGAAGCGCAGCGGCAGCCAGTTGGGCAGGTTGACCAGGTCCTCGTTCTCCACCCGGCGCCCGGCGACCGCGGAGGTGAGGCGGTTGTAGCAGCCGGCCACGTAGGTGCCGGGGTAGTGCGTCCCGTCCGCGGCGCACTCGGGCAGCGCGCCGCGGGTGGCGAAGCAGCCGTTGCCGAGGGTGCACAGCGACTCGCGCAGGCGTTCCTCGGCGGGCCGGTAGCCCTCGTACTCCCAGATCCGGTCCGTCACCGCGGGGCTCCCCCCCTCGTCTCGGTCCGCGCGGTCCGCCGCCGGGTTCACACGCGCTCCGGTACGACGGCCACGGGGCAGTCGGCGTGGTGCAGCAGGGCGTGCGCGACGCGGCCGAGCTGCAGCCCGAAGTGGCCCTGGCGGCGCCGTACGCCGACGACGACGAGGTCGCCGGCGGCCGAGCGCTCGACCAGCACCGTGTGGGCGGGGCCCTCCAGCACCGTGCGGCGCACCCGCACCTCCGGGTGGTCGGCGGCCGCGTCGCGCAGCAGTTCGTCCAGCCGGGCGGCGGCGCGTTCCTCGTGGTACCGGGCCGGGGTCCCGGCGAGTCCGGGGCTGCCGGCGGTCTCGTGCGCGGGGCGGCGCCAGGCGCGGACGGCGTCCAGGGTGCAGGCGCGGGCCGCGGCCTCGCGGAAGGCGAACCGTACCGCGTCGCCGCCAGTGGCGGGTTCTCCGACGCCGAGCAGGATCCGCCCGTGGGTGCCCTCCAGGCCGGCCCGGTCGCCGCGGACCACGATCACCGGGCAGTGCGCGCGGGCCGCGACGGCCAGGCCGACGGAGCCGAGCAGCAGCCCCGCGAGCGCGCCCCGGCCGCGCGATCCGGTGATCAGCGCGGAGGCGTTGTCGCCCTCGTTCAGCAGGGCCTCGGCCGCGTCCTCGGGCCGGACGTCGGTGGAGATCTTCACATCCGGGTCGCGGCGCCGGGCGCGTTCCGCCGCGGACGCCACGACGTGCTCGGCCATCACCTCTTCCGAGGGCCGCTCCAGGCTGGTGGAAGGGGTGACGCCCTCGTAGCGCTCCCAGAGGGAGGCGTGCACCAGCCGCAGCGGCACACCGTGCCGGGCGGCCTCGTCCACCGCCCAGTCGACCGCCGCCAGGCTGCCGTCCGAGCCGTCGACGCCCACCACCAGGGGCAGTTCCCTCGCCATCCTCCCCACCGCCTTTCCCTCGCGGGCCCTGCCGGGACCGTCCGGGCCGTCCGGGGGCACGGTTCTTCTTCTCTTCTTCCTCTTCCTCCTCTTCCTCCACCGTCGCACCGAGTGCGGGACCTCGCAGGGGGGGCGGTTCGGCCCGGGCGCGGAACGTTCGGCCCGAGTGACGCCCGCGCGGGCGGTCGCGCGGGCGGTCGCAGGGGCTGGTCGCACGGCACCGTGTGCGCAGCGGGTGCACGGAGGGCACCGGGAGAGCACTCATGAAATACCCGGGAATGCCCGAGAGCACGCAAGAACACCCTAGAAATCAGTAAATGCTTGAAAGTTTTTGGAAACGTCTGGAAAGCGCGGCGGGTCCGGAGGACCTGGAGGGCGCGGAGCGGGAGGAGCGGGAGGATGCTGGTCGTCCCGCGGATCGTGGTCGTCGTCGACGCCGCCCACGCCGAGCCGCCGCGGCCCGGCCGGGTGCATCGGCTCGCCCTCGACGACACCCGCTGGGAGCGGCCCGGGATGGCGAGTTCGCACGGCTTCGGCCCGGGCGAGGCGGTCGAGCGGATCGGCGAGCAGGAGGCCGCGCGCACGCTGCAGGTGCTGCGGGCCAGGGTGGACGCGGTGGAGGGCGAGCCGGGCGAGCCCTGCCGGCCCGAACGGACCGGCGATGCGGGCCGATCGGCCCCGTCCCGTGCCCGCACAGCCCCTGGGAGGGCACGGGACGGCGCAGCAGGCTGGGCGCATGGCCCGAAGGGAGGCTTCGCGATGACCGAGGTCCGGCACGAAGCACCGGTGCACGCCCTGCTGACGGACGGCACCACCGTCCGGATCCGGCGGGCGGGGCCCGCCGACCGCGACCAGGTGCTGCGGCTGTACCAGGAGCTGTCCCCGGAGAGCCTGCGGCTGCGGTTCTTCTCGGCCGGCGGCGCTCCCGTCCGGCAGGCCGCCGACCGCGCGACCTCCCCGGACGGCGCGGGCCACTACGCCCTGGTCGCCGAGCACGCCGGGCGGCCGGCCCCGCTCACCGACCGCGACGTGCACGACCTGATCACCGCCCCGCGCTGCTCGCCGCTGCTGTTCGGCTGTGCCGGCGGCCCGCCCGCCGACCTGCCCGCCCTGGAGCGGCTGCCGCACCGCGTCTCCCGGATGGCCTGCGACCTGCCGCAGCCGGCGGAGGCCGACCTCAACCCCGTCCTCGCCGAGCCGCACGGCGTCACCACCCTCGACCTGCGGGTGCGGCTCGAACCCCGTCACGCGCACGACCCGTACCTGCGCCGGCTGCGCTGACCGGTCCCGCCACCCGGCCCCGGTCCCCGGTCGGCCGATCAGCCGGTCAGCCGGTCAGCCGGTTGTCCGGTCATCCGCCGCCGCCACCCGGGCTCGACCTGCCGCCACTCGGTGTCCCACTCGGCCAGGCGCCGCCGCTCCAGCCGCCGGCGGGCCGCTCCGGCGCACAGCAGCACCGGGGCGGCGGCGCCCAGCGCGGCGATCCCGCCGATCCAGGTCTTCTCCAGCAGGGCCTCGGCCGGGGTGGCGGGCCGGTGGACCAGCCGACCGCCGCGGTCCGTCCACACGGTGACCCGGGCGCCCGCCCGGGTGCCGGGCTCGACCCGGGTGCGGCCGGTACGGGCGGCGCCGTCCGCGCCGGTCCAGCGGACCGGCGCGAACACGCTCTCGTCACCGCGGCCGGCCTCGCTGACCGGCGCGGTTCTCGGCGCGTCGCCCGTCAGCACGGCGGTGACGGCGTGCGCCTGCGCGCGCCGCGCGGTGAGGGAGTCCTCCACCGCACCGACCGCCCGGGCGCCGGCGAACCACCCGGCCGCCACGGCGAGCAGCCAGGCGGCGAGCGGCAGCCACGCCTCGACGCGGCGCTGCGGCGCCGGAGCGGGTTGACGCGCCACCGCCACAGCCACGTCACGGCGTGCTTCCGGCGGTGTCCGCGGACCGGCGCGGGCCGGGTGCGTCCGGCAGGTCCGGGCCGAGGTCGGGGTGGTGGCGCGGTCCGGTGAGGGAGCACCGTACGTCGACCACGCCCTCCACGGCGCGGGCGAGGCGTGTGGCGACGGGGATCAGGGCGGTGTCCCGGGGCCGGCCGACGAGGGTGACGACCCCCTCCGCGACGTCGACGCCGACCGCTTCGGCCGGGTCGGGGAAGAGGTGGGCGATCCCGTGGGCGACGTCCCTGGCAATCTCCTCGTCCGGCCGCAGGAAGACCTTGAGCAGGTCGCCCCGGCTGACGACCCCCTCCAGGAGGCCCACGGCGTCGACGACCGGGAGGCGCTTGACGCCCCGCCGGGCCATGATGCGGGCGGCCTCGGCGAGGGTGGCGTCGGCGTGGACGGTGACGGCGGGGCTGCTCATCATGTCCTGTGCGGTGAGGGCCCCGGCCTTGGCCAGGTCGGTCAGGCGCCGCATCTGGGTCATCCGGTCGGGGTCGCTGTCGCGGAACTCCTCCTTGGGCAGCAGGTCGGCCTCGGAGACGACGCCGATCACCCGGCCCTCGCCCTCCAGCACGGGAAGCGCGCTGACCCGCCACTCCTCCATGAGCCGGACGATCTCCTTGAAGGGGGCCTCGCGGCCCACGGCCACGACGGTGTGCGTCATGACGTCGCTGACGATGTACGGGCTGCCCGGCATGATCTCCTCCAGTGCTGCTGGATCACGGACGGCGGCCGGCGGACGCGTACGGCGCGTCACGCGTGGGCACCCCGCGGGCGTGCGGGGCACGCGGTGCGAGGGGAAGCGTGCGGGCGACGTGCAGCCGGTGGGCGAGCACCCGGCCCACCCGGACGGCGACCGCCTCGCCCGGCGCCGGGTCGTCCGCGCACAGCCGCCGTACCGTCCCGGCGCCGAACTCACGGGCGTGCACCGGGCTGATCGCTCGCGCCGCCCTGCACCAGGTGCGGCCCGGGAACAGCCAGGAGCAGCCCACCGGTTCGCCGAAGCCGGCCGTGTGGGCGACCGTCTGCGCGCCGTCGGGCGTCCGCGGCCCCAGGGCGACCGTGCCGGACCGGACGATCCGGAAGCGGTCGGCGCGCCCGCCCTCCTCGAAGCGGCGGATGCCCCGCGGGAACCTGACCTCCCGTGCGGTGCGCGGCAGCGCGCCACGGTGCTCGGCGGGCAGGTGCTCCGCGACGCGCGGCGGTGTCGCGGTGGTCATGGAGACGCCTCCGGTGCTCCGGCCGCTGCCTGTCCCAGCGACGCCATGCCTCCAGCCTGCACGCCCCGCGCGGGCGGTCCCATGGGCCCAACGTCCCTGCCCGCGAGTCCTTCGTCACTGCCGCCGGTGACGCCGCCGGCGGGATCGCCGACGGGCGGGTCAGGTGCTGACGCGGCGCCCGGTGACCGCGAGCGGCTCGATGCGCACCCACACCTCGCGCCGGCCGCCGGCCCAGGGCTCGCCGCGGGCCGGTCCGGCCGGCCGCTGCCGCTCACCGGGGTCCGTCACGGTCCGGGCGAATCCGCGCACCTGGACGCTCCAGCCCTCGCTGAACGCGTCGTCGATCCGGTCGACCTCGAAGGCGACCCGGTGGCCGGCTGCCCGGGCCGGGACCGTGTCCGGCGCCGTGCGGAAGACGATCGCGCCGTCGACGACGCTGTAGTTGACGGGCACGACCTCGGGCCCCGAGTCGGTGGGGACGGCGATCCTGCCGACGCCGTGGGTCGACAGCAACCGGCGGCACTCGTCGGCGCCGAGCACGGTGAACTCCGGGTTGCGCACGGCCCGGCCCGGCCCGGGCGGCGTCTGGGCGCTGCCGCCGGTGAGCTGGGTCACCGTGGTGTGCAGGGCGTCGGCCAGCCGGAGGAGGACGCCGGCCCCCGGCGCGGCGCCGGGGTGCTCCTCCAGGTACTGGAGGTAGCCGGGCGCCATACCCGCGCGGGCGGCCGCCTGCTCGCGGCCGAGGCCCAGCTCGGTGCGGCGCCGGGCGAGGCGGCGCCCGAGGTCGCCCAGCGGCATTCCCTCGTCCACCGGTTCCTGCTCGGCCATGGCACGCCCTCTTTCTCTCGTCGCTCTCGTCGCTCTCGGCGCTCTCGCCGCTTCGATCGCTTTGGCCGCTCTGGCCGCTCTGGCCGCTCTGGCCGCCCCGGGCGTCGGCCGGGGCTTGCTCGCCGCCGGAGCCGGGGCCTTCCACGCCCCGCGGCCGGGGTGCGTGGCGCCGCGACGCCGGGGCACACCCGTCCCAGCTCCGGGATCACCCCCGTCCCGATTCCGGGACCACCCCGCATCACCGGATTGTTTCCAGCTTGTCCCCCGCGCCGGGAACGCGCTCGGTCCGGCCGGCCCCAGCCGCCCGCCCCGACGCGTACGCCGGGCCGTGCGGCCCCCGGCTCCGGGCCCTTCGCCCCTGCCGCCCGGCCACCCGGCGCGCTCCACTGGAAGTACGAAGGTGACGGCGAGGCCGCCACGCCGCTGCGGAGCACGAGCGAGGAGGTGGCGGGCATGCGCACCGACCACCGCACCGGACACCGGCCCATCCCGCGTCCGACGTCCCTGCGGCCCACCACGCGGAAGCCGCCGCGCGGCGGCCTGCCGACCCCGTACGCCCTCGCCCGTGACTGCTTCCTGCCGTCCGCCGCGCCCCCCGCGGGACGCGGCGCGCGGGAGCTGCGGGTCCCGGCGGGCCGGGTGGGGCTGACCGCACGCCTCACGCTGCCCGCCGCGGCCCCGGCCCTGGTGATCCTCGTCCGGGGCGACGGCAGCAGCCGGCACAGCCCCCACGACCGGTACGTCGCCGCCGTCCTGGAGCGGGCCGGCCTGGGCACGGCGCTGCTCGACCTGCTCGACGAGGAGGAGGCGTGCGACCGGCACCTGTGCCTCGACGTGCCCCTGCTCGCCCGCCGGCTGCGGGCCGCGGCCGACTGGCTCGGCGCGCGGACGGGCCTGCCCGTGGGCTGCTTCGGCACCGGCACCGGGGCGAGCGCGGCCCTGGAGGCCGCCGCCGAGGGCGGCATCCGCGCCGTCGTCTCGCACGCCGGCCGGCCCGACCTGACCAGCCCGGCCGCGCTGGCCCGGCTGCGGGTTCCGGCCCTGTTCGTCACCGGCACCCGGGACACCGGGCTGCTGGGCCGCACCCGGCTCGCCGCCGACTGGATGTGCTGCACGCACCGCGTCGCCGTCGTCCCGGGCCGCACCGACCGGTTCACCGAACCGGACCTGCCGGCCACCGTGGCCGGCCTGGCCCGCGCCTGGTTCACCGACCGGCTCACCGCGGCGAGGACGGAACCGCTCCCGCCCGGCGCCGGATAGCCGCCCGCGGCGCGAGAACGCGGCCGGAGCGCCGCACCCGCGGCTGCCGGGAAAGCGGCCGGGAAACGGCCGGGGCGCCGACGGCCGGCGGGATCCGGCCCGCGCGGCCCCGCCCTCCCTCACCTCACAGCAGGCTGCTCCAGTACGGCCAGAAGCGGGTCGCCACGAGGACGACGATCACGCCGTACCAGCCGGCCAGGAGCAGCCCGTGGGTCTCCAGCACCAGGTTCAGGGCGCCGCGTGCGCCGCGCGGCACGGGAAGGACGCCGTGCTTCAGGTTGTGCAGGGTCACGTACCAGAACAGGGCGATGGTGACGGTCCACACGACGGCGCAGTACGGGCAGAGGCGGTTGATCTCGTACAGCGACTGCGCGATCAGCCAGTGCGCGAAGCCGACGCCGGCCAGCGTCCCGGCGTTCAGGGCGAGCCACAGCGCCCGGTGCAGACGGGATCCGGTGAGCACGGCCAGGCCCAGGGCCGCGACCGCGGCGAAGGCGCCCAGGCCGAGCAGCATGTTGGGGAAGCCGAGCAGGTTGCCCTGCCGACTGGCCATGGCGCTGCCGCAGCCGACCACCGGGCCGATGTCGCACGAGGGCCGGTAGGCCGGGTCCCTGAGCACGTGCCAGTCGTCGATTGCGAGGCGGAGGGAGGCGAGCCAGCCGACGACTCCGGCCGCCGTCATCAGCCATCCCGTGCGCCGCCCGGCCGCCACCGCGGGCGGCGCGCCCGCTCCCGGGCCGGCCGTCCTCGCGGACGGCGCGCTCACGCGGCGCGCCCGGCCCGCGACGGGGCCGCCGCGGTGGCGGCCCGCCGTCGGTAGACCAGGTACGGGCGGGTGAGGTAGCCGACCGGCGCGCTCCAGACGTGGACGAGGCGGGTGAACGGCCAGGCGGCGAAGAGCAGGCACGCCGTCAAGGCGTGCAGGCGGAACAGCAGGGGGGCGTCGGCGATGGCCTCCGGCCGCGGCTGGAGGGCGAACAGGCCGCGGAACCAGACGGAGACGGTGGAGCGGTAGTCGTAGCCCGGGCCGAGGACATTGTGGGCGGCGGTGGCGGAGATGCCCAGCAGGACCGTGGCGGACAGCAGCGGGAAGAGGAGTTTGTCGCTGCGGTCGGTGCCGAGCCGGATCCGGCGGGTCAGCAGCCGGCGGGCGCACAGCATGCCCAGGCCGGCGACCATGGCGGCGCCCGCCACGGAGCCCGCCCCGACGGCGACGGTGTGGTAGGTGTGCTCGCCGATGCCTGCGGCCTCGGTCCAGGAGGCGGGCACGGCGAGGCCGACGACGTGCCCGGCGATCACCATGAAGGCGCCCAGGTGGAACAGGGGGCTGCCCCAGCGCAGCCAGCGGTGCTCCAGGAGCTGGCTGGTGCGGGAGGTCCAGCCGAACTGGTCGCGGCGGTAGCGCCAGACGTGCCCGGCGGCGAACACGGCCAGGCAGGCGTAGGGGACGCCGACCCAGAGCAGGAGGTCGGCCGCGGAGGCGGGCACCGCGCCCGCGGCGTGCGGCACGGCCGCCGCGTGCGTCGCCGTCGTCGTGTGCGCCGCGTGCGTCGCGGTCGGTGCGTTCGTCGCCATCATCACGGTCGTCGCGGTCATCGGCGGTCTTCCCGGCGGTGCGCGGTGGGCGGGACGGGGGTGGGCGGGACGAGGGTGGGCGGGGCCTGGTCGGGCGGGACGAACACGCCCGGGGGCGCGAACTCGCCCGCCCCGTACGGGTCCAGGCCGACCTCCTCGCCGGGCGGCCCCTCGGCGGCCAGCTCGGCCACGGCCCGCAGGTCGGCCTCGGTCGCGGGCGGCATGAGGGTGAGCAGGGCGGCGAGGAGGTGCCGATAGGCGGAGCCGGCGTCGGTCAGGGCGCGGTGGATCAGCTCCAGGCCGCGCCGGTGCTGCCGCAGCGGCGCCTCGCCCGTGCGCGGGCCGGCCAGGGCCGCGAACTCCAGCACGACCGGCAGGTGGTCGGGCAGTTCGCCGCCGTCCACGTCCCAGCCGGCGGCGCGGTAGCGGCGGGCGAGGGTGAGCAGGGCCATGCCGCGGCGGCGGGTGTCGCCGTGCAGGTAGTAGGTGAGGTACAGGCTGCTCTTGCGGCGCAGGTCGAACGTCTCGACGTAGTGCCGCTCCAGCGCGTCCGGCTCCTGGCCGGTGAACCAGTCCAGGAAGGCGGCCACTTCGGCCGCGGCCGGGGACGGCGGCAGCGCGGCCGCGGCGGCCGCCAGGCGGGGCCGCTCCGCGGTGAGTTCGGCGTCGGGGTACTGCAGGAGCAGCGACAGCAGCCGCAGCAGCAGGGCCCGGCGTTCCGCCTCCTCCGGGCCGAGCGGCGCGCGGCGGCGTGCCGCGGCGCGCAGGCGGGTGCGGACCAGGGCGGGGAGGGTGGAAGGCAGCGGGCTCACGGGCGGTCTCCGGTGGTCGAGCGGCGCAGTGCGGGCATGCCGAGCATCACCCGGCGGCCGGCGGACTCCCCGGCGCTCTCCACCGGGCAGCGGTTCTCCAGGGCGGTGAGCGCGGCCGCGTCCTCCTTGTGGGCGGCGGGGACGACGTAGCGGTCGGCGTACTTGGCGACGGCGAGCAGCCGGTGCAGGTCCTCCGCCTCGCGGGCGGTGAACCCCACGGCCTTCAGCGCCGTCTCGTCGCCGTCCCCGCCCAGGCTGCGCCCGCGCATGTGGGAGCGCAGGGCGGTGAGTTTCATCAGCACCCCGGCGACCACGTCCGTGTCCCCGGCGGTGAACAGCTCCGCCAGGTACTCCAGCGGGACGCGCAACCGGGTGACGGCGGCGAAGACGTGGTCGGGGTCGTCCTGGTCGCCGCCCGCCCCGGTGACGGCGTCGAGGACGGGCGAGAGCGGCGGCACGTACCAGACCATGGGCAGGGTGCGGTACTCCGGGTGCAGCGGCAGCGCCACCTTGTAGCGGGAGACCAGGTCGTACACCGGGGAGCGGCGGGCCGCGGCCAGCCAGTCCTCCGGGATGCCGGACGCGCGGGCGGCGGCGGCCACCTCGGGGTCGTGCGGGTCGAGGAACACGCCGCGCTGGGCGTCCAGCAGGTCTTGCTCGTCGGGGGTGGCGGCGGCCTCGCCGACCCGGTCGGCGTCGTACAGCAGCAGGCCGAGGTAGCGCAGCCGCCCGACGCAGGTCTCGGAGCAGACGGTGGGCTGCCCGGCCTCGATGCGCGGGAAGCAGAAGGTGCACTTCTCCGCCTTGCCGGTGGCGTGGTTGACGTACACCTTCTTGTACGGGCACGCCGTCACGCACATCCGCCAGCCCCGGCAGCGGTCCTGGTCGACCAGGACGATGCCGTCCTCGACCCGCTTGTACAGCGCGCCGGACGGGCAGGCGGAGACGCAGGCCGGGTTGAGGCAGTGCTCGCACAGGCGGGGCAGGTGGAAGAGGAAGGTCTGCTCGAACTCGAACTTCACCTTCTGGGCCCACGCGCCGGTGAGGTTGGGGTCGCCGCCGGCGTGCTCGGGCGCGCCGCCCAGGCCGTCCTCCCAGTTGGCGCCCCAGGTGACGGCGGTGGGCTCGCCGGTGAGGACGGAGCGGGGGCGGGCGACGGGGACGTCCTGGCCGGCCGGTGCGGAGACCAGGTTGTCGTAATCGTAGGTGACCGGCTCGTAGTAGTCCTCGATGGCGGGCAGGTCAGGGTTGGAGAACAGCGACAGCAGCCGTCTGGCCCGCCCGCCGGAGCGCAGCACGAGCCTGCCCCGCCGGTCGAGCGTCCAGCCGCCCTTCCACTGCCGCTGGTCCTCGTAGCGCCGGGGGTAGCCGACGCCGGGCTTGGTCTCGACGTTGTTGAACCAGGCGTACTCCACGCCGGGCCGGTTGCTCCAGGTCTGCTTGCAGGTGACCGAGCAGGTGTGGCAGCCGATGCACTTGTCGAGGTTCATCACCATCGCCACCTGGGCCATCACGCGTCCGACGGCGGCCTTGCCACGGGGCATGTCAGTACTCCACTTCCTGGCTGCGGCGGCGGATGACGGTGACCTCGTCACGCTGGTTGCCGGTCGGCCCGTAGTAGTTGAAGGCGTAGGTGAACTGCGCGTGGCCGCCGGCGAGGTGGGTCGGCTTGAGCAGCAGTCTCGTCAGGGAGTTGTGGATGCCGCCGCGGCGGCCGCTGACTTCGCTCTTGGGTACGTTCACCGTGCGGTCCTTGGCGTGGTACAGGTACACCGTGCCCTCGGGCATGCGGTGGGTGACCACGGCGCGGGCGACGACGACGCCGTTGCGGTTGTAGGCCTCGATCCACTCGTTGTCCTTCACGCCGATCTTCCCGGCGTCGGCGGTGGACATCCAGATCACCGGGCCGCCGCGGGACAGGGCGAGCATGTAGGCGTTGTCCTGGTACTCGGAGTGGATGGACCACTTGGAGTGCGGGGTGAGGTAACGGACCGTCACTTCGGCGCGCTCGCCGCCGAGTTCCTCGTCGCCGTAGTGCCGGCGGGCGTTCAGCGGCGGCCGGTAGACCGGCAGTTGCTCGCCGAGTTCGGCGATCCAGTCGTGCTGGACGAAGAAGTGCTGGCGGCCGGTGAGGGTGTGCCAGGGCTTGAGGTGCTCGACGTTGATGACGAACGGCGCGTAGCGGCGGCCGCCGGTCTCGCTGCCGGACCACTCGTAGGAGGTCATCACCGCGCGGGGCTGGGTGCGGGTGTCGGCGAAGGTGATGCGTTCCGCCTCGCGTTCGGCGGCCAGCTCCACCAGGCCCTCGCTGCCCGTCTGCCGCTCCAGCACCCGGAACCCCTCGGTGGCCAGGCGCCCGTTGGTGGTGCCGGACAGGGCGAGGATCGCCTCGCACATGTCGGAGGCGGTGGCCAGCGTGGGCCGGCCGGCCGCCACGCCGTCGCGCACGGTGCCGCAGCGGCGGCGCAACTCCTCGATCTCCCGGTCCGGGTGGACGGTGACGCCCTTGGTGGTGGTGCCCAGGGTGTCCAGCAGCGGCCCGACGGCGCGCATCTTCTGCGCGACGGCGGCGTAGTCCCGTTCGACGACGACCAGTCTCGGCATGGTCCGCCCCGGGACCGGCTCGCACTCCCCCGCCTTCCAGTCCCGCACCACCCCGCCGGGCTGGGCGAGTTCGTCGGGGGTGTCGTGCATCAGCGGCACGGCCAGGACGTCGGTGCGGGTGCCGAGGTGCTCGGCGGCCAGATCGCTGAAGCGGTCGGCGAGGGCGAGGAAGGCGTCGTAGTCGGTGCGGGCCTGCCAGGGCGGGGCGATGGCCGGGGTGAAGGCGTGCACGAAGGGGTGCATGTCCGTGCTGGACAGGTCGTCCTTCTCGTACCAGGTCGCGGCCGGCAGCACCACGTCGGCGAACAGGCCGGTGGAGGTCATCCGGAAGTCCATGGCGACCAGCAGGTCGAGCTTGCCCTCGGGTGCCTCCTCGCGCCACACCACCTCCCGCGGGCGGCCCTCGGGCGGGGTCTCGGCGGAGCGGACCGCGGCGTCGGTGCCCAGCAGGTGGCGCAGGAAGTACTCGTTGCCCTTGCCGGAGGAGCCGAGCAGGTTGGCCCGCCACACCGTCAGCACCCGGGGGAAGCCGGCCGGGTCGTCGGGGTCCTCGACGGCGAACCGCAGCCGTCCCGCCTTCAGTTCGCCGACGACGTGGTCGGCGACCGGGCGGCCCGCGGCGGCGGCCTCGTCGGCCAGGTCCAGCGGGTTGCGGTCGAAGCCGGGGTGGCCCGGGGTCCAGCCCAGGCGGACGGCCTGGGCCAGGCAGTCGGCGGCGGAGCGGCCGGTGAAGCGCCCCTGCCCCAGGGGCGAAGCCAGCTCCTGCGGGCCGAAGGCGTCGTAGCGCCACTGGTCGGTGTTCAGGTACCAGTACGAGGTGCCCGCCATGTGCCGGGTGGGCCGCTGCCAGTCGAACGCGAACGCCAGGTGCTGCAGCCCGGTCAGCGGGCGGATCTTCTCCTGGCCGACGTAGTGGGCCCAGCCGCCGCCGTTGACGCCCTGGCATCCGGTCATCGTCACCAGCGCCAGGAACGCGCGGTAGATGGTGTCGGAGTGGAACCAGTGGTTGGTGCCGGCGCCGAGGGCGATCATCGAGCGGCCGCGGGTGCGCTCGGCGTTGCGGGCGAACTCCCGGGCGATGCGCGCGGCCTGCCGCGCCGGGACCGAGGTGATCGTCTCCTGCCAGGCGGGGGTGTACGGCCGGCCGGCGTCCTCGTACGAGGCCGGCCAGTCGCCGGGCAGGCCCGGCCGCCCGACGCCGTACTGGGCCAGCATCAGGTCGAAGACGGTGGTGACCAGGTGTCCGCCGATCCTGCGGACCGGCACCCCGCGCACCATCACCGAACCGCCCTCGGTGGCGCCCTCGTCGAAGCGGGGCAGGGCCACCTCCGCGGTGTCCTCGGCACGCTCCAGCAGGCTCAGCTCCGGCTCCACGCCCTGCAGGTCGAGGTTCCAGCGACCCCGCTCCCGCTCGGCCCAGCGGTGGCCGAGCGAACCGTTGGGGACCACCGGCTCGCCGGTGGCCCGGTCCAGCAGGACCGTCTTGGACTGCGCGTTCTCCTCCTCGCGGCCCAGGTCGGCGGCGGTCAGGAATCCGCCGGGCACCAGCCGCCCGCCGCGCTCGCACAGGGTGACCAGGAACGGGGCGTCGGTGTAGGTGCGCAGGTACTGCCGGAAGTAGGGGACCTCCCGCTCGACCAGGAACTCCCGCAGGATCACGTGCCCCATGGCCATCGCCAGCGCCCCGTCCGTGCCCGGGTGCGGGGCCAGCCACTCGTCGGCGAACTTGACGTTGTCGGCGTAGTCGGGGCTGACCGCGACGACCTTGGTGCCGTTGTAGCGGGTCTCGGTGAGGAAGTGCGCGTCGGGCGTACGGGTGACGGGGATGTTCGACCCCCACATGACCAGGTAGCCGGCGTTCCACCAATCCGCGGCCTCCGGCACGTCGGTCTGGTCGCCGAACACCTGCGGGGAGGCGATCGGCAGGTCGGCGTACCAGTCGTAGAACGACAGCAGCGTGCCGCCGATCAGCGACACGAACCGGGCCCCGGCCGCGAACGACGCCATCGACATCGCCGGGATCGGGGAGAAACCGGCGACGCGGTCGGGCCCGTAGGTCTTGATGGTGTGCACGTGGGCGGCGGCAACGAGTTCGACTACCTCGTCCCAGTCGGCGCGCACCAGGCCGCCCTTGCCGCGGGCCCGCTTGTAGGCGCGCGCCTTGGCCGGATCACCGGTGATCTCCGCCCAGGCGGCGACCGGGTCGCCCAGGCGCCGCCGGGCCTCGCGCCACAGCTTCAGCAGCGTGCCGCGCACATACGGGTACCGGACCCGGCTGGGCGAGTAGGTGTACCAGGAGAACGACGCCCCGCGGGGGCAGCCGCGCGGCTCGTACTCGGGGCAGTCCGCGCCGATCGACGGGTAGTCGGTGGCCTGGTGCTCCCAGGTGATGATGCCGTCCTTGACGTACACCATCCACGAGCAGGAACCGGTGCAGTTCACACCGTGCGTGGACCGTACGACCCGGTCGTGCGCCCAGCGGTCCCGGTAGAAGCCCTCCCACTCGGGGCGGGCCTCGCCGAACTCCGCCCGGCCGTCGGCCGAGATCTCACGGCGGGTCAGCAGCCGCCGGGCCGCCAGCGGCCAGTCCCGGGTGACGCGCGACCGTCCCCGTCGTGCGTTCTGATCGTTCTCCATGTTCCTGCACGCTAGGGGTGCGCGCCGGGCCGCTCCTGGGGCCGAACGGCCCTGATCGGGGCCCCTTTCGGCCCGGCCGGACCGGGTTGTGGGGGCCGATCGGGCCCGACCGGGCCCCGGCGCGCGTTCGGGCCCCGGCGCGCGTTCGGGCCCCGGCGCGCGTTCGGGCCCCGGCGCGCGTTCGGGCCCCGGCGCGCGTTCGGGCCCCGGCGCGCGTTCGGGCC
>NZ_BMWH01000015.1 GCF_014651135.1 Streptomyces echinoruber | reverse complement strand
GGCATCTCCAGCGCGAACCTGCACGACAGCCAGGCCCTGGAGCCGCTGGTGCGCGGGATCCCGCCGATCCGCTCCCGCCGCGGACCGCGCCGGCGCCGCCCTGCCAAGCTCCATGCCGACAAAGGCTACGACTACGACCACCTGCGGAAATGGCTCCACACCCGGCACATCACGCCGCGCATCGCCCGTAAGGGCGTCGAGTCCTCGACCCGGCTGGGCCGGCACCGCTGGACGATCGAGCGCACCATGTCCTGGCTGGGCGGCTGCCGCAGACTCCACCGCCGCTACGAGCGCAAAGCCGAGCACTTCCTGGCCTTCACAGCCCTCGCATGCACCCTCATCTGCCACCGCAGGCTTACCAAATGAGATGAACTCTAAAGCGGGTGTCGCAGGTTCGAATCCTGCCAAGCCAGACCTTCAGGATCGACCCTGCGTACGGCCTTCACCACCGGGCTGCCCGCGCGAAGGCCGTCAGACGGGCCGGGCCAGACGGTCCGTCAGCACACGGGCCCGGGCCTGCTGGACCGCTCCCGCCTGGGAGGCGGCGAACCGCAGCAGGCCTGGGGGCGTCCGCAGGCGCAGGGTGTCGGTGATGACGCTGCCGACCTCGTGGCGGTCGATGGTGAAGCGGTAGCTCATGCGGACCCGGCCGGGGCTGCGGACCTCCCCGAAGATCTCGGCGGAGTGCGGGAGGCCGTCCGGGACGGCGGCGAGCGTGACGTCGATGATGTTGTCGCGCCGCAGGACGCCCAGGAAGCGGAAACGCTCCACGGCCGTGTAGCGCACGGTCCCGCCGCTGCGCCGCACGTCACGGACGGCAACGACGAGCGGCGACAGGCCGACGTAATGCAACGGTTCGGCCAGGTGCGCGAAGACCTCCTCCGGCGGCGCGGCGATCTCAAACGTGTGCTTCAGCTCGGTGGACGGCACCTCGGCCCCCTCCTCGATACGGCGCGCCGGCACGGTGATCCTCCCATCGTCGGGGCGGAAAGTTCCCGTACCCCGGCGGTAGGGCGGTCTGCGGGTCGGTACAGCTCATCGGAGCTCAGCCCCGGAGCCGACGAGAGGCGTGCCAGACGCGTGCCGGATCGTGCGGGGAACCACGGGGAACAGCGGTCACCCACTCAGCGCGCCCTCAGGCCATGACGCCGCTCTGCGGCAGGCCAGCAAGCCTGCCGACCCCGTAGAGCCCGAGTTTCCCAAGTTGAGGTCTCACCTCTGTATCTGCCTATCAGTCCAACCAGACGAGCACCGCGTCGTCCGCTCTGGCAGCGGCCTCGAAGAACTGAGTGAGGCCGTCGTACCAGGGTCGCCCCCACTCCAGTGCGCCAGGCTCGCCCCATCCGAGGGGGTACACCTCGGCGCTGGTCAGTTCGGCAGGATCCACACCTCCGACGAGCTGGTCATAGCTGTTGGCCCGCAGAGCCTCCGCTGCGAGCTTGACCCGCTCAGGCCGCAGGTACCTCGGAGGCCCGTACCCCCAGTCCTCATCCTCGGCGAACGGCTCCTCACCGTGGATCACGTTCACGGGGAACTCGACGCGCGCCAGCAGGAAGCGGAGCATGTCCCAGGCCTTGTACGTGCTGAAGTGACGTGCCTCGGCCGGCGCGGGCTCCGTCTCCTCCTCGGCGTCCTGGACCTCTTCGACCAAGTCCAGAGCCCAGTCGGGCTCTCGGGTCGCCCGGCCGAGTTCAGCAGCCGTAACACGCAGGTACTCGCCGATCATGCTCATGGCCGGAGACTAGGCGGGGTCACTGACAACGCCAGTTGTCAGTCGAGCGCGGCAGAGCTGGGCCGTCCCTGGGCCGTCCGAGGTCGCTCGACAGTGGCCAATGACGGCCAACGACGACCACCAGGCGCACGGGCCCACCGCTCCTGACCAGCAAAAACCCAGCTCACCAAGATCCCCGGCAAGACCCAGGGCAAGAAGAAGTAAGCCCGCGCTGTCTGAGCCCCCTGCCTGTGCATGCATCGCAGGTAGGGGGCTTTCTCGTGACCCGTGCCTTCGTGGGCGTTCTGGGCCGCCTCGGCGGGAGGGGGTCAGGGACGGCGTGGGTGTGTTTGAAGCGGGCGGGTCTGCTCTGGTCGGTGGTGGGGTTTGCTCGGTGGGCTGTCTCGGTCCGCCAGGTGGATTCCGCGTCCGTGGTGGGAGGTTCATGAACGGAACGAGCCGTGGCGTCGTGTCCTTTCGTCATGCCGTTGTGTGTGCCGGGTACCGGGTGCCGGGTGGGGGCCGTGTGGGGCATCTTTCGGGCTGCGCTTGGACGGTGAGGGGGATGGGGCGTCAGTTCTTCCCCCGGTTCGTGCGGGTGGCGTCCGTCTTGTTCTTGTCGGCCTTCTCCGCCACCTCCACGATCTTGTCGAGGAGGGAGGTCAGCGTGCTTGCCGCCTTGTTGATCTCGTCGAGGGAATGGAAGAAGGCCCGTTCGCGGTCCGCGTGGGTCTTGTAGGGGCCCTTGTCGTCGTCGGTCAGGGCTGTCCGGCAGGTGCGGCCCTGCCGGGAGAGTGCCGTCAGCGAACGGGACCAGTCTTTCTGGAGGGCCTTGTCGGGCACGGGGAAGTAGTCCAGCGCGTCCTCGGCGTGGCGGGCCAGGGCGACGCAGAGGCGGCCGATCTTCTCGCTGTCGATCCTGACCTTGCCGTTGGCGCGGGGCTTCTGCCGGCCGGCGGTGGTGAGGGCGTCGCCGAGGTCGGTGAGGGCGTCGCCGATGTTCTTGTAGTGCTCCATGCCGCCGTGTGCCAGCCACGCCAGCGCCTGCCAGGCGCGGATCTTCGCCCGCCGGGCCGGTGGCGGGGCCCAGACCAGGTCGCCGACCGAGTCGGCCGGGGTGCCGGCGGAGCCCGGTGCCGGGGCCGCGCTCGACCCGGACGACGCCGACCTGCCCGACGTGTCGTGCGCCGCCACCGTGAGCAGCACCGCGGACGCCGTCAGCATCGCCACCGTCCCGATGGGGAGTAAGGGGAAGGAGGGGAGTGAGGGGAGTAGGCGGCGCCGGGTGCGGGGGGTTGGTGGACCGTCGTCGGCGGTCGGTTGCGGGGGTGTGGCGCCGGCCTCGGAGGAGGCGGGGGGTGTCGGTGCCGGGTGGTGGCTTTCCGCCGGTTCGTGGGTGGGGCGCCGTGCCTTTCGCTGCCGGACGAGTCGCCGTATTCCCCATCCCATCATCGCGCCCACCGCCGCCGCGCATCCCGAGAGGAGGGTCGCCGGGGTGAGGGCGGCGCCGGTGGTCAGTCCCACGGAGATCCAGCCGACCGAGGGCAGCCAGTGGCACTGGGTGGCCATGGTGGTGACCGGGCCCAGGCAGCCGTTGGCCGCAAACATCACGAACACGCCCGCGTGGCCGAGGAGTTGGGTGACGGCGGCGGCCAGCAGCGCGCGCGGCAGCCAGAAGCGCCGGGACAGCGCGGCGACCGCCGCGGCCGTGAGGAGGCAGGAGGCGATGAGGACGTACGTGGTCAGCCAGATCTGGACGGCCCCGTACACGCCGGCGCGTTCCTCGAAGGAGGCGGGCCGGCGGCCGTGGAGCAGGTGACCCACCGTGGCCAGGCCCGCCCAGCAGACCACCCCGCCGGCCACGCCGGCCGGCAGCGACCGGCGGAGCCGCAGCCCCGGCGCCCCGGTCCACGCCCACAGCGCCACCGGGACCAGCCACAGGGCGAGGGCGGCGCAGTCCAGCAGCAGCCCCGCCTTCAGGGCCGTCAACAGGGGCAGCAGCACGGTGATGGCGGACAGTTGCCAGGAGTAGTCCCGCCACGGGCCGGGGTAGCTCCGCACCACCAGGTCGCGGAAGGTCTCCGCCTGGCTGTACACGCCCGCCGCGTAGAACTGGCCCGTCGAGTACCACCAGTGCAGCCCCGCCCACAGCACGACGGTCGTCACCAGCAGGTTCAGCGCCCCCACCGCGAGCCGCGGGCCTCTGCGCCGCAGCGCGAGCGCCGAGTGCGCGCAGTGTGCCGACCACACCGCCGCCAGCACCGCGAAGAGGAGCAGGCTGAGCAGGAACTCCGGGTGGGGACCGAACCACTCGTTGCCGTGCGTGCCGCGCGTCAGTTCCCCGACGACGAGCCCGCCGCCGAGCCACCCGCCCGCCCGGGCGCCGGACTCCGCCGGCCGGGGGGACGGGGAAGCGGCCACCGAGCGGGCCAGCGACAGGCTCAGCCACGGCGCGATCAGCACGGCCGTGCCCCACGCGCCGCCCCGGTCCGTGGACAGCCCGGGCACCACGACGAGCTCGTTGACCAGCAGCGACCCGCCCACCCCGACCAGGAACATCGACAGGGCACCCACCCGCGACAACCGGGTGCGGTCGGCGAGTGCCCGGCGCCGCTCGGCCCAGGTCGGATGGGTCCGCAGCAGGGCGGTGACCCGGCGCACCCGGGCCGCCACCGCGCCCTGCGGATCGCGGTGGCCCCACGCGGCCGGGAGCGCACCGCAGTCGACGGCCCGGGCGTCGGCGTGCAGTTCCCGGCGGCGCAGCAGGTCGGCGCGGGCGAGGTGCACCAGGGCGACCAGGAGCAGACCGGACAGGACGTCGTACACCAGCGTGGAGGCGGCTCCCGGCCAGAACGGCGAGTCGGTCAGGCCGAACAGGCCCTCGGCGAGCAGCCGGCACTCGTGGAACAGGTAGGGCAGCAGCGCCAGCAGGACGAAGACCCGCCACAGGGCCGTACTGGCGGAGGCGAAGTCGACGTCGCGGTTGTGGAGGTGGGCGAGTTCGTGCAGGACGACCGCCCGGAAACCCTCCGGATCCGTGGCGCGCCGCACCAGGAGACCCGCGTGCAGACACACCACGTACTGCCCCGACCGCCCGTACACGACGGCGCCGGCGGTGGTCCGCGTCGGATCCACCCGGAACCGCACCCCGTGGGTGATCCCGGCGCGGGCGCGCAGCGCGGCGAGCTCCGCCGCCAGGGTGCCGTCCGGGTCCATGTCCTCGGCGGGCACCGTACGGTGCCACCGGTCGCGCAGCCGCGGCTGCCACCAGTACACGCACGCCGTGACCGCCAGCAGGACGAGGGTGGCGACCAGGCCCTTCGCGTACTCCACCCTCGGCACCCCGGACATGCACCGCACCAGCGCCGCCGAACTGCGCACGGTCATCAGCAGGTTGTCCAGGTTGCGGCCGTCCGGGTCCAGCCCGCCGGCGAGCAGGCACCCCAGCGCGTCGCCCGGGGTGTCGTTGGGGCGGGGGGCGAGCACCGTGTTGAGCATGCTCACGCTGGACGCGGTCACGACCGCCATCAGCAGCGCGAACCGCGGCCCGGTGTCGGCGAGTCCCCGCCGCCGGCTGCGCCTTCCGGCGGCGGTGACGGCGGCGATGGTGGCGGTGGCGGGCGCGGCGTCGGTGGCGGGCGCGGCGTCGGGGGGTGGGGTCGGCGTGCCCGGGTCGGCCCCGGTCGTCATGACTCGGCCCCGGTGGTTCCGGGGGTCTCGGTGGCTTCTGTGCTTCCGGTGGTCTCTGTGATCCCTGTGGTACGAGTGGCCCTGGTAGTACCGGTGGCCGCGGTGCCGTCGCTTTCCGGTGCCGCGGCGGATCCCCCGTTCGCCGTGTCTGCCGCGTCGGCTGCATCGTCGGCCGCGTCGTCGGCCGCGTCGTCCCGCGCCTCCGTCGCCGCATCGCCCACGGCCAGGTGGGCCACGACCGTGTCCGCGAGCGTCTGCGCCGTACGGTCGTCCAGGCCCTGTTCGGCCGCGCGCCGCAGGATCTGGGCGCGGACCCGGGTCAGCTGGGCCCGGTCCAGTTCCGGCAGGCTGCGCGGCGGCTCCGCCGAGCCGCCGCGCAGTACCCGGCGCAGTCCGGCCCTGGCGCGGCCGACCACGCCGTCGGCGGCCGCGTCGACCGCACGCCGGGCCACCTGGTCCAGGACGAGCCACACCACGGCGGTGACGAGGGCGCCGGCCTCGGCCAGACCGAAGCCGAGCGGTTCGCGGCGTGTGCCCGACCCGGCGAGGACCCGCACGGCCCGTGCGTCGTCCAACCGGAACAGGCCCTCGACGACGGGCAGTTCCTGTGGGGCCCGCTCGGCCACCACCGCTCGTACGACATCGCGGACCCGTTGCGCTCCGACAGCTTCGGCCACCGTGAACTCCCGTACCCCCGAGGAACGTTGAGCTCCCAGTGTGGGCACATGAGCACCGGTGGTCGACACCCGCGCCGCCGTGTCAGGGTGGCGGCGGTCGTACGGACAGTGTCAGCCGCCGTACCCGGGGCGGTCGGCGTGCGGAGCCGTCGGCCCCCGAGCGGCGTTCACCCGCACTGGCAGGGCGCCCCCGACTGGCAGCCGCAGCCGCAGCCCGAACCGCAGCCGCAGGCGGCCACGAGGGGCAGGTGCGTGGGTTCGGGGGCCTGGTCGGTGGGGTGGGCCTGAGTGGGGTCGGGCGTGGTGTCCGGGGATTCGGCCATGGGTTCCTCCTGGACGTTGGGCGTTGTGGGCATTGGACGTTGGACGATCTGGGAATCTCTGCCCGTTGCAGTGCTCGCAGTTGCTCGTCCCTTGCATGCCCGTCCCGCCCGGGCGCATGAACGGCGCATGGAGGCTCGGCCGGCCTGCGCGACCGAGGGAGCGCGCCCCTCGACGACCGGCGCCGGCACCCGGAGCCCGAGGATCGGGAGCCTGGTACTCGGTGCCCGAGGATCGAAAGCCCGGCACCCGGCACCCGGCATCCGGCACCCGGGGCCCGGGGCCCGGGAACCGAGAACCCGGCCCCGGCCCCCGGCGCTCGTTCTCGGCCGACCCCGGCCGCAGATCACCGTGGACCCCGGCCGCGGATCGCCATGAACCCCGGCCGCGGATCACCGTGGACCCCGGCGCAGGGTCCCCGAACTCCGGCCGCAGGCCCCGTCGGCTAAACCCCTTCGACCCCCGTCACCGGCTGCACGTCCGCCTGGAGTTCGTCCGCGTGTTCGCCGGTCACGAGGTATACGACGCGCTTGGCGACGGAGACGGCGTGGTCGGCGAAGCGCTCGTAGTAGCGGCCGAGCAGGGTGACGTCGACGGCGGTCTCAATGCCGTGCTTCCAGCGCTCGTCCATGAGGTGCTGGAAGAGGGTGCGGTGCAGCAGGTCCATCTCGTCGTCGTCCTGCTCCAGTTGCAGCGCCAGGTCGACGTCCTTGGTGATGATGACCTCGGCGGCCTTGGCCATGAGGCGCTGGGCGAGCTGGCCCATCTCCAGGATGGTGGCGTGCAGGTCGTGCGGGACCGCGCGCTCGGGGTAGCGCAGCCGTGCGAGCTTCGCCACGTGCTGGGCGAGGTCGCCGGAGCGCTCCAGGTCGGCCGACATCCGCAGCGACGTGACCACGATCCGCAGGTCGGTGGCGACCGGCTGCTGGCGGGCCAGCAGGGCGATGGCCCGCGCCTCCAGGTCGTGCTGGAGCTGGTCGACCTTCTTGTCGGCCTCGATGACGCTTTCGGCCAGCTTCAGGTCGGTGTCGAGGATCGCCGTGGTGGCGCGTCCGATCGCCGACCCGACCAGCCGGGCCATGTCGACCAGGCTGTCGCTGATCGAGTCCAGTTCCTCGTGGTACGCGTCCCGCATCAGGTTCCCTCTCGTACGTCCGTTCCGGGGCTCGCACCCCACCCAACCAGCCGGGCCGGCGTCCCGCCCGGCCGACCGGGGCCGGTGCCCCGGCCAGTCAGGCCGATGCCCCGCCCAGTCAACCGGGGCGCGTGCCCCGCGGGCCAGGGAGCGCAGGTCCCGTCCGTCAGGGAGCGTAGGCCCCGTGTGCCGGGGGTCTGCGCCCCGTGCGCCGGAACGACGCCCCCATGCCCGGGGCCGACACCCCGCAAACCGGGGCCGGCACCCCGCAAACCGGGGCAAGCGCCCGGAGATCCGAGGGGTCCCGCCCCACGCTTCCACGGTCCGGCCGGAACGCGTCGGTTTCCGGCACCCCGAATGAACCGTTACTGGCCCCCAGGTGAACTCTGGGCGACGAGTGTCCGAGCTCGCCCTCGGACGGCTGTGGCCAGGGGGTATCGCATGCCTAACCTGGACGCATGGACGTGAACGCGGCGGTCGCCGCAGCGGCAGCGATCGCCGGAGTGCTCACCGGCGTCATCGCCATGCTGGCGTTCCGCTGGAGCGAGCGTGAGCAGCAGCGCCCCCTGCGCACCTCCCTGCACACGGACCCGGTGCTGCCGCCGGGAGTGGACACCGTACTGTCCGTGCTGCGCTCCTCCGCAGTCGTCCTCGACGAGGCCGACACCGTCGTCAAGGCCAGCTCCGCGGCGTACGCCCTCGGGCTGGTCCGCGGCGGCCGGCTGGCGGTCGAACCGATGCTGCAGATGGCCCGGGAGACCCGGCGCGACGGAGAGATACGCCAGGTCGAGCTGGACCTGCCCCGGCGCGGCACCGGCCGGGGCGAGCCGCTGGCCGTCTCCGCGCGCGTCGCGCCGCTCGGCTCCCGGCTGGTGCTGCTGCTCGTCGAGGACCTCACCGAGGCCCGCCGTATCGAGGCGGTACGGCGCGACTTCGTCGCGAACGTCAGCCACGAGCTGAAGACCCCCGTCGGCGCGCTCTCCCTGTTGTCCGAGGCCGTGCTGGACGCCGCCGACGACCCGGAGGCGGTGCAGCGCTTCGCCGGCCGGATGCAGATCGAGGCGACCCGGCTGACCAACCTGGTGCAGGAGCTCATCGACCTGTCGCGGGTGCAGAACGACGACCCCCTGGAGGACGCCGAGCCGGTGCGGGTGGACGAGCTGGTCGCCGAGGCCATCGACCGCTGCCGGCACGCGGCGGGCACCAAGCAGATCACCATCGCCTCCGGTGGTACGGCCGACCTGCACGTGTGGGGCAACCGCGGCCAGCTCGCCGCCGCCCTGGGCAACCTCGTGGAGAACGCCGTCAACTACTCCCCGGCCCGCACCCGCGTCGGCATAGCCGCCCGCAGGGTCGCCCAGCCCGGCGGGGACATGATCGAGATAGCCGTGACCGACCAGGGCATCGGCATCTCCGACAAGGACAAGGAGCGCATCTTCGAGCGCTTCTACCGCGTCGACCCGGCGCGTTCCCGGGCCACCGGCGGCACCGGACTCGGGCTCGCCATCGTGAAGCACGTCGTCGCCTCGCACGGCGGCGAGGTCACGGTGTGGAGCGCCGAGGGACAGGGCTCGACCTTCACCCTGCGGCTGCCGGAGGCCGGCGCGGCCCGCGACCGGGCCCAGCAGCACCCGGACCTCGACGAGGACGACGAGGACCGGGACGCCGCGGGAACCCGGCGGACCGGGGAGACGGACGGCCACACGCCACGGCGCGGCGGCACCGGCACGACGTCGGCAACGGCGTCCGGTGCGACGCCCGGCACGGCGTCCGGTACGGCGTCCGGTACGGCGTCAGGCACGACGACGCCGGGTGCCGCGTCCGGTACGGCGCCGGGCACGAAGTCCGCCGCGGCGCCCGACGGCGGCACGCCCGGTGGTACCGGTGCCACCGGCGGTACCGGTGGTGCCGCTGGTACTTCCGCCCGCGGCTCGAGCCCGTACCGCACCTCCCCCCACACTTCCTTCCGCTCTTCCTCCACCCCCCTGTTCTGCTCAGCCCCGTACGAACCGCTTCCCGCCCCGGAGGTCCTTCCGTGACCCGAGTGCTCGTCGTCGAGGACGAGGAGTCCTTCTCCGACGCCCTGTCGTACATGCTCCGCAAGGAGGGCTTCGAGGTCGCCGTGGCGGCCACCGGCCCCGACGGACTCGACGAGTTCGAGCGCAACGGCGCCGACCTCGTCCTCCTCGACCTGATGCTGCCCGGACTGCCGGGCACGGAGGTGTGCCGCCAGCTGCGCAGCCGCTCCAACGTCCCGGTGATCATGGTCACCGCCAAGGACAGTGAGATCGACAAGGTCGTCGGACTCGAGATAGGGGCCGACGACTACGTGACCAAGCCGTTCTCCTCGCGCGAGCTCGTCGCCCGCATCCGCGCCGTGCTGCGCCGCCGCGGGGAGCCGGAGGAGGTCGCGCCGGCCGCCCTGGAGGCCGGCCCGGTCCGCATGGACGTCGACCGGCACGTGGTCACCGTCAACGGCACCAAGGTCGACCTGCCGCTCAAGGAGTTCGACCTGCTGGAGATGCTGCTGCGCAACGCCGGCCGCGTCCTGACCCGCATGCAGCTCATCGACCGCGTCTGGGGCGCGGACTACGTCGGCGACACCAAGACCCTCGACGTCCACGTCAAGCGCCTCCGCGCCAAGATCGAACCCGACCCGGGCGCGCCCCGGTACCTGGTCACGGTCCGCGGCCTGGGCTACAAGTTCGAGCCGTAGACCGCGGCAGGGGCGGTGCGGGAGCGGTAGGGGAGCGGTAGGGAGGGGAGCGGTAGGGGAGCAGTGCGGGAGCGCTCCCGGGCGGGCGGCGCGTCCGGACGAGCGGTCCTGCACCCCCTCGTCCGCCCCCTCGCCTTTACCGCCTCGCCTTCGCCCCCTCGCCTGTGTGCCGTCGTCTCCGCGGTGCTGTGCCGGTGATGTGCCGAAGGGCGGCACCCTGCTCGGGGTGCCGCCCTTCGGCGTGCGTGCCGCGGCCTGCCCGTCCTGTCCTTCGGGCAGGACGCCGCGTGCTGTCGCTGCGTGCTGTCTCAGTCCGTCTCAGTGCCGGGCCGGCGCCGACTGCGAAGCGCTGTCGCTCGGGGTCGCGGACGGCGAGGAGGAGGCGGGGGCCGACGGCTTGCCGGACGGGGAGGTGGACGGGGTCGCCGAGGTGGAGGGGGAGGCGGGGGCGCTCGGGGTCGTGGGGACGGCGCTCGGACCCCAGGAGCTGAAGTAGCTCTCGGCCGGGACGACGAACGCCTGCAGGGTCACCGCGCCGGCCCGGCCGAAGGTGAAGGTGACCTTCTGGGCGTTGCCGTCCTGGACGGCCTGCCGGCCGCTGGGCAGGACGGCGGTGGCGTTGCCCTTGCCGCCGAGGACGATCGAGCCGCCGGCCGGGACGGTCAGCTTGCCCTTGCCGTTCGCGGGCGTGAGCTTCGCGGACGAGCCGCTCACGGAGACGGAGTCCAGCGTCTCGTCGCTGTCGCCGTTGTTGAAGAGGGTCGCCGAGATCACGGCCGGGCCGGTCGACCGGCGGTCCGGCTGGGTGATGACCAGGGCGTTCTGGATCTTGATGTTGCCGACGGTGGTCGCGGCGTTGTCCGGCTTGATCTGGAGCGTCTGGGCGTTGTTGCCGGCGCCGCAGGCGGCGAGCGAGGCGATCGAGAACGCGATGGCGGCGGCGGCGAGGGCGCCGCGTCGAAGGCTGCTGCTCACGGCGGCGGCAACTCCTTGATCGTGGGCTCGGCAGGGCGGTCTCCCTGTTGAACCGCCCCGGGTGTCTGTCAGCGGCCTTAGGGTACCGAGCCGCCCTTCGGGCGCCGCATCCGACCCTCCCCAAGTGACCGCCTTGACCCCAGGAGGGGCATCTGTCCCGGTCACGGCCCCTGTCACCACCGCGCACGCCGCCGTACCCGTCACCACCGTGCACAGCCGCCGCATCCGCCGTCGCCGCGCCCGTCAGTCATCGCACCCGTCACCGCCCTCACTGCGGCAGCCGTCACCGCTCCCGTCGTCGCCTGTGTCTTTCCCGTCGTCGCCCGCGTCGCCGCGCCGGCCCCCGGACGCGAGTCACTGGAGTCACATCAGCAACATCGGCATCATCAGCCTCACGTCCTTCACGGAAATCCCACCAAGGCAGGGGGAGGAAGGCGGAGGGAGGTTATGGGAATGGCGCGGACGGAGGAATGCGCGCCCGCCGCCGGAATTGATCACCGGCCGCCCGGTCCGGTGCCCGCGCACGCTCCGTGATCAATTCCGGATTCGCCGCCGGCCCGCACCCCCGGCAGCCGAACGGAGTAGCGAAACTCGATCGAACTCAGCCACCTGGAACCGTGCAAATGAGGACATTCAGGCGTCTGTACGGGTCATCGGGAGTGTGTGACGTGCGTGTTTCGCCTCGCCCGCAGATGCACTCCGACCTGCGAATACCGTCCTCCGGCGACCCCGCGAAGCACGTCCCGGCCGGTGTTGTCAAGCCCCGAGATATGCCCTGACCTGCGAAAACGCCATTCAGAAGACGCCGTATCCGTGTTACCCTGGATAGCCACGGAAGGGGTACCTGTCACATGACGTTCAAGGTTGGCGACACCGTGGTCTATCCCCATCACGGGGCCGCGCTGATCGAGGCCATCGAAACTCGCCAGATCAAAGGCGTGGACAAGACCTACTTGGTGCTGAAGGTCGCCCAAGGCGACCTGACGGTGCGTGTGCCAGCGGACAATGCGGAGTTCGTCGGCGTGCGTGATGTGGTCGGTCAGGACGGGCTGGACCGGGTCTTCGAGGTGCTGCGCGCGCCGTACGCCGAGGAGCCCACGAACTGGTCGCGTCGGTACAAGGCGAATCTGGAGAAGCTCGCCTCCGGTGACGTCATCAAGGTCGCGGAAGTCGTGCGTGACCTGTGGCGTCGTGAGCGTGAGCGCGGACTCTCCGCCGGTGAGAAGCGCATGCTCGCCAAGGCCCGCCAGATCCTGGTGAGCGAGCTCGCCCTCGCGGAGAACACGAACGAGGACAAGGCCGAGGCCCTGCTCGACGAGGTCCTCGCCTCCTGACGCCGGTGCGGGCGTGACACCGGGTGCGGGCGGCGGATCCGCTCCGTCGGCCCTGCGGTCGGCGGCTCTGCGGTCGGTGGCTCTGCGCTCGGCGTCCAGCGCCCACTCAGGCGCGCAGTCACCGTAGTCACTCACCTGTAGTCACTCACCACAGTCGACACCGACATGCCGTGGTGCCCGATGACCTCCCTCTGTCGCCGGGCGCTGCGGCATGTGCGTGCCCGCACAACGGTCGTACGCTGCTGCCGTACGCTAGGGGATCCGACCCCGTGGCGCACCGCCGGCCTCCGGACGTGCCACGTGCCCGACGGCTCCCGGAAGCGGAACCGGAAACGGAAAGTGAAAAACCCCACCTGGCCGGTGGGGGAAAGACGAATCCCCCGGTACCTCGTGGACCGGGTCCGGGCGGCTGGCTCGACCATGTCACGGAAGGGGCCGGTCAAGGGCGCCGCACCCCGGCCACGCCAATGCCCTACCCACGTAGGCCGCGCACACAAACCTGACAGGAACCGATGTCTGACGTTTCGCGCCCTTCGACCACGGGCGCCCGCCCCGCGGCGCGTACCGCCGCCGTGATTCCGGCCGCCGGCCGGGGCGTACGCCTCGGCCCGGGCGCCCCCAAGGCGCTCCGCGCGCTCGGCGGGGTGCCCATGCTGATCCATGCGGTGCGCGCCATGGCCGCCTCGCGTGCCGTCTCGCTCGTGGTCGTCGTGGCCCCGCCCGACGGCGCGGCAGAGGTCAAGTCGCTGCTCGACGCGCACGCGCTGCCCGGCGCGGGCGCCGGCGGCACCGACTTCCTCGTCGTCCCCGGCGGCGAGAGCCGTCAGGAGTCGGTGCGGCTCGGCCTGGAGGCGCTGCCGCCGGACCACGACATCGTGCTCGTGCACGACGCGGCGCGGCCGCTGGTGCCCGTGGACACCGTGGACGCCGTCATCGAGGCCGTACGGGAGGGAGCCCCCGCCGTCGTGCCGGCGCTGCCGCTCGCCGACACCGTCAAGGAGGTCGAGCCCGCGACGGCCGAGGGGGAGCCGGAGCGGGTGCTCGCCACGCCGGACCGGGCGCGGCTGCGGGCGGTGCAGACACCGCAGGGCTTCGACCGGGCCACGCTGGTGCGCGCCCACGAGACGGTCACCGGCAACGTCACCGACGACGCGAGCATGGTCGAGCAGCTCGGCGTGCCCGTGGTGACGGTGCCGGGCCACCCGGAGGCGTTCAAGGTGACGCGGCCGCTGGACCTGGTGCTGGCGGAGGCGGTGCTGGCGCGGCGGAGGCTCAACGATGTCTTCTGAGGACTCCGAGGACACGGCCTTCCAGGACACCACCGGCCGGGACACCGCCGGCCAGGACACCGCCGGCCGGGACACCACCGGCGGACCCGGGGACGCCGGGGGAGCCCGGGGCGCCGAGGGGGTCGTCCTCCCGCAGGTGGGCATCGGCACCGACATCCACGCCTTCGAAGAGGGCCGGGAGCTGTGGTGCGCCGGCCTGAAGTGGGAGGGCGAGGGGCCGGGACTGGCCGGGCACTCCGACGCGGACGTGGTCGCGCACGCCGCGTGCAACGCGCTGTTCTCCGCCGCCGGGCTCGGCGACCTCGGGCAGCACTTCGGGACCGGGCGGCCGGAGTGGTCCGGCGCGTCCGGGGTGACGCTGCTGACGGAGGCGGCGCGCATCGTGCGCGCGGCCGGCTTCCGGATCGGGAACATCGCGGTGCAGGTCGTCGGACCGAGGCCGAAGATCGGCAAGCGGCGCGCGGAGGCGCAGAAGATCCTGTCCGAGGCCGCCGGGGCGCCGGTGTCGGTGTCCGGCGCGACCACCGACGGGCTCGGCTTCCCCGGGCGCGGCGAGGGGCTGATGGCGGTGGCGACGGCGCTGGTCGTGCGGGCGGAGTGAGCGGCCGGTCGTACGGCCAGGATGACGGCCGCCGGTCGCCGCGTTCGTGCTGCGGGTGAGGCGGGAGCGTGCGAGGGTATCCGCAGAGTCGACCGTGATGCGAGTTCCGGAGGGTTCCATGTCCGCTGCCCTGCCCGACAAGATCAAGGCCATCCTCGACCGCCCCGTCTTCATCGTCGTGGGCACCGTTCAGCCCGACGGGAGCCCGCAGCTCTCCCCGGTCTGGACCAAGCGCGACGGCGACCAGATCCTGTTCTCCACCACCGTCGACCGCCGCAAGTACAAGAACATCGCGCGTGACCCGCGCGTCAGCGTCATCGTCCAGGACCCCGAGAACCCCTACTCCTACGCCGAGATCCGCGGCACCGCCGAGACGACCACCGAGGGCGGCCCCGAACTCATCGACGAGCTCTCCGTCAAGTACAGCGGCAAGAAGTACGCCGAGTTCAACCCGGCGTCCGTGAACGACGCCCAGCGCGTGGTCGTGCGGATCACGGCGCGGAAGGTCGTGGGCATGGGGTACTGAGCGCGCCCCGCGCCGCGGGGTGCCGGCACTCCGCCTCCCCGCCCCGCCCCGCCGCGCCCGGTGCCGCGTGGGCGAGGTCACGAATGAGCGGACAACGAGCGGACTCGGGGCGGGGAGCGCCGGGCACGTCTTTCGGGCCACTACCCTGGAGTGGTGACGATTCGCCTGTACGACACCAGCGCCCGGAAGATCCGTGACTTCATCCCGCTCAAGCCGGGTTGCGTCTCGATCTACCTGTGTGGTGCCACCGTGCAGGCGGCACCGCACATCGGGCACATCCGCTCGGGACTCAACTTCGACGTGCTGCGCCGTTGGTTCGAGTACCGCGGCTACGAGGTGACGTTCGTCCGCAACGTCACCGACATCGACGACAAGATCATCAAGAAGGCGGCGGAGCAGAACCGCCCCTGGTGGGCGATCGGCTACGAGAACGAGCGCGCCTTCAACGACGGCTACCGCGCCCTGGGCTGCCTGCCGCCGACGTACGAGCCGCGCGCCACCGGCCACGTCACCGAGATGGTCGAGATGATGGAGCGGCTCATCGAGCGCGGGCACGCGTACGCGGCCGACGGCAACGTCTACTTCGACGTGCGCTCCCTGCCGGGCTACCTGTCGCTGTCCAAGCAGGACCTGGACGACCTGCGCCAGCCCTCCGAGGAGGGCGAGACCGGCAAGCGGGACCCGCGCGACTTCGCGCTGTGGAAGGCGGCCAAGCCGGGCGAGCCGACCTGGGCCACGCCGTGGGGCCGGGGCCGGCCGGGCTGGCACCTGGAGTGCTCGGCGATGGCGCACAAGTACCTCGGCTCCGTCTTCGACATCCACGGCGGCGGCATCGACCTGATCTTCCCGCACCACGAGAACGAGATCGCGCAGGCCAGGGGCTACGGCGACGAGTTCGCCCGGTACTGGGTGCACAACGCCTGGGTGACCAT
Source organism: Streptomyces echinoruber (assembly GCF_014651135.1). Lineage (GTDB taxonomy): Bacteria > Actinomycetota > Actinomycetes > Streptomycetales > Streptomycetaceae > Streptomyces > Streptomyces echinoruber. The sequence goes on along the minus strand of NZ_BMWH01000015.1, from coordinate 154,549 downwards.
GAGCGGCGAGAAGATGTCGAAGTCGCTCGGCAACTCGGTGCTGGTGTCGGAGATGATCCGCCGCTGGCGGCCCATCGTGCTGCGCTACTACCTCGCCACCCCGCACTACCGCTCGATGATCGAGTACAGCGAGGAGTCCCTGCGCGAGGCGGAGGCCGCCTTCGCCCGTATCGAGGGCTTCGTGCAGCGGGTCACCGAGAAGTACGGCAAGGACATCGAGCCCGCCGCCGAGGTGCCGCCCGCGTTCGCCGAGGCGATGGACGACGACCTGGGCGTGCCGCAGGCCCTGGCCGTGGTGCACACCGCCGTCCGGCAGGGCAACAGCGCCCTGGCCGCCGACGACAAGGAGGCCGCCGTCGCCCGGCTCGCCGAGGTGCGGGCCATGCTCGGCGTCCTCGGCCTCGACCCGCTCGATGAGCACTGGAGCGGGGAGGGCGAGCGGGGGGAGGACCTGCACGGCGTCGTCGACACCCTGGTGCGCATGGTCCTCGACCAGCGCGAGGCCGCCCGCGCCCGCAAGGACTGGGCCACCGCCGACGCCCTGCGCGACCAGCTCAACCAGGCCGGGCTCGTCATCGAGGACAGCCCGCAGGGCCCCCGCTGGAGCCTCGGCTCCCGCTGAGCGGGCCACCAAAGCCCTGACGGGTGTGCCGCCCGGCCGTCCGGGCGGCACACTGCGACGGGCGGCACCGCACCGACGTACGTACGCGAAGAATTTCAGGAAACCTCAGGAGACGGGTAGCTCATGGCCGCACACAACCGCCGCATGTCCGGCAAGAAGGGCGCGCAGGTCGGCAGCGGCGGCAAGCGACGCCGCAGCCTGGAGGGCAAGGGCCCCACGCCGCCCGCCGAGATGCGCAAAGGACACCCCAAGCAGCGCGCCGCGCAGGCCAAGGCCCGCCGTGCCCAGGGCGGCCGGCGCCGCGGGGCCGGCAAGTCGGCCGCGGAACTCGTCGTGGGCCGCAACCCGGTCGTGGAGGCGCTGCGCGAGGGTGTGCCCGCCACCACCCTGTACGTGCAGCAGTTCATCGACAACGACGAGCGGGTGCGCGAGGCGCTCAAGCTCGCCGCCGACCGCGGCGGCGTCCACCTCATGGAGGCGCCCCGGCCCGAGCTGGACCGCATGACGGGCGGCCTCAACCACCAGGGCCTGGTCCTGCAGGTCCCGCCGTACGAGTACGCCCACCCCGAGGACCTCGTCGAGGCCGCGCACGACGCCGGCGAGGAGCCGCTTGTCGTCGCCCTGGACGGCGTCACCGACCCGCGCAACCTCGGTGCCGTGGTGCGGTCCGTCGCCGCCTTCGGCGGCCACGGCGTCGTCGTGCCCGAGCGGCGCTCGGCCGGCATGACCGCCGGCGCGTGGAAGACGTCCGCCGGCACCGCGGCCCGTACGCCCGTGGCCCGCGCGACCAACCTCACCCGCACCCTGGAGGCGTACCAGAAGGACGGCCTGATGGTCGTCGGCCTGGCCGCGGACGGCGACACCGAGCTCGGCGACCTGGACGTGCTGGAAGGTCCGGTCGTCATCGTCGTCGGCAGCGAGGGCAAGGGCCTGTCCCGGCTGGTGGCGGAGACCTGTGATTTCCGGGTGCGCATCCCGATGCCGGGCGGCGCGGAGTCGCTGAACGCGGGTGTCGCGGCGAGCATCGTGCTGTACGAGGCCGCCCGCCGCCGCGCCTGAACACAGGCGGCGAACGCACGTCCGCACCGTCGCCCGACCGGGTGAATCGGGGCGATCAGGGCAAGGTTGACGGGGCCCGGACAGATCCGGCGGGTCACGGCAGTGTCCTAACACCCCGTCACTCGGTTAGATGAGTGTGGACACCAGAACACCCCGCACACCCACGGGGGACCGCTCGTCGGGACTCGACGACGCTCCCGCGCTGAGCATGGTGAAGGTGCCGAGCGATCCGGCGCAGGTCATCGTCAGTCATGCGAGCTTCCGCGTGGAGCTGGGCAGCTCGACGCGGCGCGTCCGGTCCCCGCGCATCGCCCGGTCCGCGAGCGCCGCCGCGGACACCGCCCGCATCCCCGCCGTCGGCGCGGCGGCCCGCGCGGGCGCGCCCGCCGGGGCCCGCCGCCGCCCGGTCGTCTGGAGCGGGAGCGCCGCCCCCGACGACACCGGCGCCCACCGCCTCCTGCAGGCCGTGCGGGCCGGCAGCGTCGGCCACCGCACCCACCACGGCGCCCTGGGCACTGCCGCGGAGGAGCCCGCCGCGCCCGCCGTCGACGCCGGGGCCACCCAGGTCATCCCCCGCGGCGGGCCGGGCCACGGCGGCACGGGCTACCGCGGCGGCTACGACGACGGCGGCTACGACGGCGGCGGCTACGACGACCTGGACCGGACCGTCGAGACGCCCGTCGTCGGCGCCCAGCGCCCCCCCGGCGACGCCGCCGGCCGGACCCGGCTGCTGCCCGCCATGCGCACCGTCGAGAGCGCCTACGACGAACCCGGCCGGGCCGGCACCACCCACGCCGGACCCGGCTGGAGCGACGGCGCCCACGACGGGCCCGGCTGGGCCGACGAACCCGACTGGGCCGACGAACCCGACTGGGCCGACGAGACCTACGAGATCCACGAGACCTACGACGACGCCGAGGAGCCGCGGCCGGCCGACCGGACCGGCGCCGGCGAGCAGCCCGGCCGGCGCGCCGCCGACGAACGGCACGCCTACTACCCCGGCCGCCGCATGAACCTCGGCGTCGTGCTGCTGCCGCTGCGCGTCCTCCTCGGCTTCATCTCCGTCTACGCCGGCCTGGACAAGCTGTGCGACCCCCTCTACTTCGACGGCGGCAAGCGCGGCTCCATGGTGAAGTGGCTCGACACCCTGCACCCCTGGGAGAGCGCCGAGCCGCTGCGCCAGTTCGCCCTGCAGCACCCCGTCGGCTCCGGCCTGGCCATCGCCTTCCTGCAGGTCATCGTGGGCGTGCTGACCGTCCTCGGCTGCTGGCAGCGCGTCGCCGCCGCCATCGGCGCCCTGCTGTCGGCCGCGCTGCTGGTCACCGTGAGCTGGAAGAGCGTGCCCGCCTACCACACCCCCGACATCATCTACCTCGCCGCCTGGTCGCCGCTGGTCATCGCCGGCGCCCCCGTCTACTCCGTCGACGGCCGCCTCGCCGCCTCCGCCTGGCGCCGGCTCGGCCCCCGCTCCGACATCTGGGAGCTGCGCCGCTACGTGCTGCGCCGCGGCGCCCTGATCACCGCCGTCACGACCGGCCTGACCCTGCTCGTCGGCTCCCTGCTCGGCGGCGCCGTCCGCGACGCCGACCGCGTGGTCGTGCCCGGCCCCGGCCAGGCCCCGCGCAACGAGCTGCCCGGCTCCCCGCTCCCGCAGGACCCCGCCGAGCGGCACCGGCGCGACCCGGCCACCGCCGCCACGCCCAGCCACCGCGGCCCCGGCTCCGCGAGCCCGTCCAGCGGCCCCGCGTCCACCGCCCCCGGCGCCACCCGCGACACCGGCACCGGCGGCCCGGGCGGCGCGCCCAGCCAGACCCGGGGCAGCACCACCGGACGGACCGCGCCCGGCCAGTCCTCCCCCGTCCAGCAGGCGCCCAGCAGCACCAGCTCGGGCTCCGGCGGCGCCGCGACCGGCGGCAGCGGCGGGTCTTCCTCCGGCGGCTCCTCCTCCGGCGGGTCCTCCTCCGGTGGCGCCGACTCCGGTTCCGGCCAGTCGGGACTGGTGGGCGGCCTGCTCGGCTAGACCGCGGGCGCGCCGCCCGTGCTGCGGGCGGCACATACGGACCGCGGGCGGCGCATACGGACCGCGGGCGCGCGTACGGACTGCGGGCACGCACATGGACTGCGGACGCGCATACGGACCGCGGGCGCGCGCACGGCCGTACGACCCGTGCGCGCGCCCGCGCGACACGACCCCGTCCCCCCACCGCATGACGACGGTCCCGCACCTGGAAAGGGTGCGGGACCGTCGTCATGCGGGAAGCGGTGCCGGTCGGGCGGCGGTTCGGCGGCGGTTCGGCGGCTCCGGGCCGCGGGTTCCTCAGCTCTGGGCCGCGAGTTCCTTCGCCGCCTCCGTCAGGTCCTTGGCGGTGTCGATGGCGCGCCAGTAGGCGCCCTGCGGGAGGGAGAAGCCGGCGAGGCGGCGCTCGCGGGCCAGGCGGGGGAACGTGGTGCGCTCGTGGTCGCCGCGCTCGGGCAGCAGGGCGGTGAACTCCGGGGAGAAGACGTACACGCCCGCGTTCACCTCGAACGTCGAGAGCGGGGCCTCGATGAAGTCGGTGATGCGGCCGAAGCCGTCCGTCCGCACCGCGCCCCACGGGATGCGCGGGCGGGCCAGCGCGAGGGTGGCGACCGCGTCGCGCTCGGTGTGGAAGTCGGCCATGTCCCGCAGCGAGAAGCGGGTCCAGATGTCGCCGTTGGTGGCGTACCAGGGCTCGGTGGGGCGCGGGAGGTGGGCCGCGGCGTACTTCAGACCGCCGCCGCGGCCGAGCGGCTCGGTCTCCACCACGGTCGTCACGGACAGCGGCAGATCCGCCGACGCCAGCCACTTCTGCAGGACCTCGGCGAGGTGGCCGCAGGAGACCACCACGTCCGTCACACCCTCCTCGGCGAGCCAGGTCAGTTGGTGGCCGATGATCGGGGTGCCCGTGCCGGGGATCTCGACCATCGGCTTGGGCCGGTCGTCGGTGTAGGGACGCAGCCGGGAGCCCTGGCCGCCGGCCAGGACCACGGCCTGAGTGGGGCGCGACGAGGCGTTCGGATGGGTCATGCCCGAACTGTACGCGGCGCCCCTCTCCGATCACGGCGGCCGGTGCGCTTTCTTGATCTCCCCTTACCGGTTTGACCAGCCCTTACCGGTTTTGATCGACCCTCACCGGTCCTGACCGGCCTTCACCGGTTCGGGCGGCGTCCGCACCCATGCGGGCGGACAGTCGGCGGGCACCCGGGCCCGCGGTGCGGCGGACCGGGTGCCGGTCAGCCCTGGGCGGCCAGGACGCCGGAGGCGAAGGCGGTGTCGCAGACGGGGCGGGCGTAGGACTGGGCGCGCGTCGGGCCGTACCGGCGCACCGCGGCCTCGCCCAGGGCGCGGGCGATGGAGGCGCAGTGCCGGGCCAGCGACGGGCGGCCGTTGACCGCCCGCTGCAGGTGGGTGAGGGCCACGCCCGGGTCCTTCTCCTGCAGTTCCGTCAGCAGCCGGTCGCGCAGCACGTCCTGCGGGGGGCGCGGGCCGGAGCGGACCGCGGAGACCTCGTCGGAGGAGGCGGCGAGTACCGAGTGCGACGGGCCCCCGGTCCAGTTGACGCGAGTCACCGCGAGGGTGCCGGACAGCACCAGCACGACGGGCAGGACGAGGGCGAGGGAGCGGCCGATCCGGTGGGCGGGGCCCCGGCCGCGGCGGGTCTGTTGGGTGGTGGAGTGCTTCACGCGTGTGAGGGTAGCGCCCGGTAGTGATTTGGCGACATTAAGTCACTGATTCGGGCGATGTAAGAGTGCCTTTTCGTGGGTAAGGGGTTGACGCACACCGCTCGAAACGACCGGTGTGCCGGGGTATTTGTCGACAGCGGCCGACAGCGGCCGACAGCGGCCGACAGCGGCCGACAGCAGCCGACGGGGCGGCGGGGCGGCGGGTCCGACGGGGGCGGCGAGGCGGCGGGACGGTGGGGCGGTGGGAAGACGACGGGGAGACGGGGGGAAGACGGCAGGGAGACGGCGGGGAGCTGCGAGGGAGCGACGGGGAAGCGGCGCTCAACCGGCGGGGGCCGCCCCGCGGATCGCGGAACGGCCCCTGGACGGACGGATGTCCTGCCGCCGGGTACGGCGGGTCAGTCGGACAGGCGCTCGCCGGTGGACGTGGAGAACACGTGGGTCTCACCCGCGCGCGGCACGACGTGCAGCTTGGCGCCCTTCTCCGGCACCTGCCGGCCGGGCACGCGCACGACGAGGTCCTTCGGCTCGCCGCCGACCTCGGCGGTGCCGTAGACGTAGCCGTCGGCGCCGAGCTCCTCGACGACGTTGACGGAGACGGGCAGACCGGCCGGGGCGTCCTCGGCGTCCTTGGTCAGGGTGGCGGCGGAACCGTTGAGCTCGACCACGTCGAAGTGCTCGGGGCGCACACCCACGGTGACGGTCTTGTCGCCGCGGTCCACGGCCGCCTTGAGCGCGTCCCGGTTGACCGGCACCACGCTGTTGCCGAACTTCACGCCGCCGTCGGTGATCGGCACCTCCACCAGGTTCATCGCCGGGGAGCCGATGAAGCCGGCGACGAAGAGGTTCGCGGGCTTGTCGTACATGTTGCGCGGGGTGTCGACCTGCTGGAGCACGCCGTCCTTGAGGACCGCCACGCGGTCGCCCATCGTCATGGCCTCGACCTGGTCGTGGGTGACGTAGACGGTGGTGATGCCCAGGCGCCGCTGGAGGGAGGCGATCTGGGTGCGCGTCGACACGCGCAGCTTGGCGTCGAGGTTGGACAGCGGCTCGTCCATGAGGAACACCTGCGGCTCGCGCACGATCGCGCGGCCCATGGCGACACGCTGCCGCTGACCACCGGAGAGGGCCTTCGGCTTGCGGTCCAGGTACGGGGTCAGGTCGAGGATCTTCGCGGCCTCCTCGACCTTCTTGCGGATCTCCGCCTTCGGCACGCCGGCGATCTTCAGGGCGAAGCCCATGTTGTCGGCGACCGTCATGTGCGGGTAGAGCGCGTAGTTCTGGAACACCATGGCGATGTCCCGGTCCTTGGGCGGCAGGTGGGTGACGTCGCGGTCGCCGATGCGGATGGCGCCGGAGTTGACGTCCTCCAGGCCGGCCAGCATGCGCAGGGAGGTGGACTTTCCGCAGCCCGACGGGCCGACCAGGACGAGGAACTCGCCGTCCGCGATCTCGATGTCGAGCGCGTCGACGGCGGGCTTGTCGGAACCCGGGTAGATCCGGGTCGCCTTGTCGAACGTGACAGTGGCCATGGTGAATGGGCCCCCTTCTACCGGCAGGAACGTGCCGGACGATCCGAGTAGGAAGGTGGTCGCCACGAGGGTCGTACGACCCACTGTGGTGTAGTCCACACGAATGGACTGGGAGGACGGTACCCGGCGTTCACCCGGTCTGTCAGCACCTGTACGGCTGTGAACTTCGCGGAAACTTTCGACGGGGCGGCGAGGGGGCTTGGGTACACTGCACGGGCACGTGTGTGCCGCGCCTCCTTAGCTCAGCTGGTCAGAGCAGCTGTCTTGTAAACAGCAGGTCGTCGGTTCGAATCCGACAGGGGGCTCGAAAGCCCAGGTCAGAGTTGTCAGAGTGGTCTCCGGCCTGGGCCTTCTCATATCTGCGTCACGCCTGCGCGCCGAGCGCCGCCAGTGCCTCCCCCCGTCAGCCGGTACACCGTCCACTCGTCCTGCGGTCGGGCGCCGAGTGCCTCGTGGAAGCCGGTCGCGGGGCGGTCGCCGAAGAGCGCGTCGTGGAGCTGGGCGGGGGTGGCCCTGGCCTCGTCGGGGGCCTTCTCGTACGTCGCGAGTTCGCGGATCAGGGTGTGGACGACGGGGACGTCGGCGGGGCCGCGGTGCGGATCACGGGGGCGAGGCCAACCCGAATGGCGGTGCGGGCGGCGGCCGTTCTCCGGGCGGCCCTCGTGGGACGGACGGGACGATACTGGCGGACGTGAATCGCCTCACCAAGAAAGCGGAGAAGGCAGGGAAAGCGGGGAAAGCGGGAAAGGGCCGGGGGTTCGGCCGGGTCGGGGCGTGGGTGCGCAGTGCGCCGGGGACGTACGGGTGGCTGGTGGTGCTGTTCGTCACCACGATCGCCCTGCACCACATGTCACCGGAGTTCGAGCGGGAGTTCCTGCGGCAGCGGTCGACCAACATCCACGAGCTGTCCCGGCATCCGGTGCGGGTGCTGGTGTCGAGCGCGATGTGGATCGAGAGCGCGCACTGGGTGCCGTACGCGGCGTTGTACACGGTGTTCCACGCGCCCGCGGAGCGCTGGCTGGGCACGGTGCGCTGGCTGCTGGTGTGCGCGGCGGCGCACGTGCTGGCGACGCTGATCAGCGAGGGCGCGCTGTTGTGGGCGATCGAGCAGGGCATGGCGCCGAGGTCGGCCGTCGACACGCTCGATGTGGGGGTCAGCTACGCGCTGGCGGGGGTGATGGGGGTGCTCGCCTACCGGATTCCGGCGCCCTGGCGGTACGGGTACGCGGTGGCCGTCGTCGGCGGGTACGCGGTGCCGCTGGTCCTGGGGCGCACCTTCACCGATCTCGGCCACTTCACCGCCGTGTTGATCGGTCTGGCGTGTTTTCCGCTGGTCAGGGGGCGTGGAAAAGCACGGAATCCGAAGGAGACACCGGCCTTGCCCAGGGGTTAACGTCCCGGCCATGGGCAGCTCGGCGAGCGGTGCGGTCAACGGCGGTGTCTCCTTCTGGTTCGCGGACGACGGTCTTCCCCCGGTGCGGGCGCCCCTGCCCGGGGAGGCGTCGGCCGACGTGGTCGTCGTCGGCGGCGGCTACACGGGGCTGTGGACGGCGTACTACCTGAAGCGGGCGGTGCCGTCCCTGCGGGTGGTCGTGCTGGAGCAGCGGTTCTGCGGTTACGGCGCCTCCGGGCGCAACGGGGGCTGGCTCTACAACGGCGTCGCGGGCCGTGACCGGTACGCGCGGTTGCACGGGCGTGAGGCGGCGGTGCGGCTGCAGCGGGCGATGAACGACACCGTGGACGAGGTGATCCGGGTCGCCGCCGCGGAGGGCATCGACGCCGGCCTGCACAAGGGCGGGGTCCTGGAGGTGGCCACCACCCCGGCGCAGTGGGCGCGGCTGGAGGCGTACCACGCGGCGGAGGTGGCGTTCGGGGAGAAGGACCGGGAGCTGTACGGCGCCGAGGAGACCGCCGGGCGCGTCCGCGTCGCGGGCGCGCTGGGGTCGACGTGGACGCCGCACGGGGCCCGGGTGCATCCGGCGAGGCTGGTGAAGGGGCTCGCGGCGGCCGTGGAGCGGCTCGGGGTGGTGATCCACGAGGGGACGCCGGTGACCGACATCCGGCCGGGGCGGGCGGTGACGCCGTACGGCACCGTGCGGGCGCCGTACGTGCTGCGCTGCACGGAGGGTTTCACGGCCGCGCTGCGGGGTCAGCGGCGGACCTGGCTGCCGATGAACTCCTCCATGATCGTGACCGAGCCGCTGACCGAAGAACAGTGGGCGGAGATCGGCTGGGCGGGCCGGGAGACGCTGGGCGACCTGGCGCACGCCTACATGTACGCGCAGCGCACCGTCGACGGGCGGATCGCGCTCGGCGGGCGCGGGGTGCCGTACCGTTTCGGCTCCCGTACGGATTACGACGGGCGCACCCGGGCGGCGACCGTCGGGGCGTTGCGGGAGATCCTCGTGCGGTTCTTCCCGGTGCTGGCCGGGGTGCGGGTCGCGCACGCCTGGTCGGGGGTGCTGGGGGTGCCGCGCGACTGGTGCACGACCGTCGCCCTGGACCGTGCGACGGGCCTGGGCTGGGCGGGCGGGTACGTCGGTTCCGGCGTCGCCACCAGCAACCTCGCCGCCCGCACGCTGGGCGACCTGGTGTGCCTGGACTCCGGGCAGGGCGGCCCCACGGAGTTGACCGGGCTGCCGTGGGTGAACCACCGGGTGCGGCGCTGGGAGCCCGAGCCGCTGCGCTGGCTGGGTGTGCGGGGCCTCTACGTCGCCTACCGTGCCGCCGACCGGCGGGAGCGGGTCACGGGCCGCGCGCGGTCCTCGTGGCCGGCGCGGGCGGCGGACCGGGTGGCGGGGCGGCACTGACGGGGCGGCACTGACGGGGCGGCACGGGTGGTACGGGCGGGGCCGGGGCACTGGCGAAAACGCGGCGCCGGCGGGATCGCGGCGCCGGCGCGGACGCACGCGGGCGCGGCGGCGCGCGGCCGGTGGCCGTACGCCGGGCCGGTGGCCGTACGCCGGTGTGGCCGTCGGCGGGTCCCGGTCGGCGCCGTGGCCGCCGGTGCGGCCCGGTCAGCCCACCGACTCCGCGACCGGTTCCCGGGCCGGTGCGCCGTGCTTGGGGGCCCGGGCGGTGACCATCAGGCCCGCGACCAGGCCGGCCAGGAGCATCACGGCGGCCGCCCACCACAGGGCGACGGTGTAGCCGTGCACCACGCCCGCCGGGACGACCGCGGCCCGCTGGGCCGGGCTGTGCAGGCGGGCGGCGATATAGGCGGCGCTGCTGGTGGTGGCGATGGTGTTCAGCAGCGCGGTGCCGACGGAACCGCCGACCTGCTGGGCGGTGTTGACGGTCGCGGAGGTCACGCCGGCGTCCTGCGGGGCGACCCCGGCGGTGGCCGTGGAGAACACCGGCATGAAGGTCAGGCCCATGCCGAGGCCCATCAGGATCAGTGAGGGCAGGATCTCGCCGGCGTAGGAGGAGTGCACGGTCATCCGGGTCAGCAGCACCATGCCGGCGGCGGCCAGCACCATGCCCGGCACCATCAGGGCGCGCGGCGGCACGTGGTGCAGCAGCCGGGCGGAGATCTGGGTGGAGCCGGTGACGATGGCCGCGGTCAGCGGCAGGAAGGCCAGGCCGGTGCGGACCGGCGAGTAGCCGAGGACGACCTGCAGGTAGTAGGTCATGAACAGGAACAGCCCGAACATGCCGACGGTGGCGAGCGCCATGGTCAGGAAGCAGCCGGCGCGGTTGCGGTCCCGGATCACGTGCAGCGGCAGCAGGGGGTGGGGCGCGCGGGTCTGCCAGGCCACGAACGCGGCGAGCAGCGCGGTCCCCAGGGCGAACAGGGCGAGCACCAGGGGGTCGCTCCAGCCGCGCGGCTCGGCCTCGCTGAAGCCGTACACGATCGCGACGAGCCCGCCGCAGCCCAGCAGCACGCCCGGCACGTCCAGGCGGGCCTCGGTGTGCCCGGGGCGGTCGTGCAGCAGGGCGAGCGCGCCGAGGACGGCGACGGCGGCGATCGGCACGTTGACGTACAGGCACCAGCGCCAGTTCAGGTACTGGGTGAGCAGGCCGCCGACGATGAACCCGATCGCCGAGCCGCTGCCCGCGAGCGCGCCGTAGACGCCGAACGCCTTGCCGCGCTCGCGCGGGTCGGTGAACGTCGTGGTCAGCAGGCTCAGCGCGGACGGGGCGAGGACGGCGGCGAAGGCGCCCTGCAGCGCGCGGGCGCCGAACAGCATCCCGGCGGTGGTGGCGGCGCCGCCGAGCGCGGAGGCGGCGGCGAAGCCGGTCAGGCCGATGACGAAGGTGCGTTTGCGGCCCGCCAGGTCGGCGATGCGGCCGCCCAGCAGGAGCAGGCCGCCGAAGGCGAGCGTGTAGGCGGTGATCACCCACTGCCGGTGCGCGTCGGAGATGCCCAGGGCGTGCTGCGCGGAGGGCAGCGCGATGTTCACGATGGTGGCGTCCAGCACCACCATCAGCTGGGCGAGGGCGATGACGACCAGGCCCCACCAGCGGTGGGGGTCGGACCCCGGGGCCGGCGTCGTGTCGGCTGTTCGGGTGAAGTCCATCCGGTCAGAAGACCACGGATCGGGGTGGTGCGCATCCGCAGGGAGGGAGCGCAGTCCGCCGGCCCAGGTGCGGCCGGCGTACCGGCGGCAGGAGCGTCCGGTCATGGTTCCAGGACCGCCTTTCCGGCGCGGGCCTGGCCGGGGCCGGCCGCGCCGGTGCGGCCGTGCGGGGTGACCCTGGCCCCGGCCTCGGCGATGGCGAGCGCGGCGGCGATCGTGGTGGTGAGGCCGGCGAACCCGCCGCCGACGGCGGTGATGCGGTGCACGGATCGCATGGATCGCATGGATCGCGTGGATGGCATGGATGGCATGGATGGGGTCTCCCTCCGGTCGGGCCCGGCCCGGCGTGGGGCCTTGTGTGGAATACGACCGAGCGGGTGGCCGAAATGTGACATCGGCGGGGTTCCGGCTGGTCGGAGGAGGTGTCGGTGGCGGGGTTCCAACTGGTCGGGGGAGGTGTCGGTGGCGGGGTGCAGGATGGCGGCGGTGAGCGGCGGACCGGTGCGGAAGGCGGGTGGCGAGGCGTGACGGGCGGCAGGGGAGCGATGGGCGGCAGGGGAGCGATGAGCGGGAGGGGAGCGAGGGGCGGCGGCAGGGGCGTGACGGGCGGCAGGGGCGTGCGGGAGCCGCGGCGGCCGCAGACGCGGTTGCCGGCGCTGGAGCCGTACGGCGGCGGGGAGCTGACACCGGACGGGGACTACGACGGGCTGGACTTCCGCGGGACGGACCTCGCCGGGCAGGACGCGTCCGGCGCGCGCTTCCTGGAGTGCGCGCTGACCGGGTGCGCCCTGGACGGCACGCGGCTGCGGCGCGCCCGCGTCCTGGACTCCCGGCTCACCGGCGTACGCGGCGTCGGCACCGACCTCGCCGAGGCCGGGCTGCGCGACACCGAGCTGCTCGACGCCCGCCTCGGCGGCACCCAGCTCCACGGCGCCGTGCTGGAACGCGTCCTGGTCCGCGGCGGCAAGCTGGACTACGTCAACCTGCGCTCGGCGAGACTCACCGACGTCGTCTTCCAGGACTGCGTCCTGATCGAACCGGATTTCGCCGGCGCCCGCCTGAACCGGGTCGCGTTCGTCGGCAGCCGCCTGACGGGGGCGGACCTCACCGCGGCCACCCTCACGGACGTGGACCTGCGGCAGGCCGCCGCGCTGGACGTCGCGCGCGGCCTCGACCGGCTGGCGGGCGCGGTGATCGGCACGGCCCAACTGCTGGACCTGGCACCGGTGCTGGCGGCGCGGCTGGGAATCCGGGTGGAGGACTGAGAGGACTGGCGGGCTGAGCGGACTGGCGGACTGAGCGGCCCGCCGCCGCGAGCCCGGCCTCACCGGGCCCGGTCCCACCGGTCCTGGCCTCACCGGGCCCGGTCCCACCGGTCCCGGCCTCACCGGGCCCGGTTCGTCCGGCCCCGGGCTACCGTAGCCGGGTGATCCTCACCCCGCTGACCGTCGTGCCCGGCGAGGGCGTACCGGACCCGCTGCCGGCCGAGCTCACCGCCCTGTACGCCACCAACCGCGCCTACCACGCGCTCAGCGGCGACTTCCCGGACCCGGACGACATCCGGCCCGAGCAGGTGATGGCGGAGCTGGCGGGGGAGTGGGCGAACCCGGACACGGAGGTGCTGCTCGCCCGCGACGGCGGCCGGCTCGTGGGTGTCGTGATCACTCTCGCCCACCACCCCGACCCCGACGACCCGGACCCGTGGATCGGCCTGCTGATGGTCGACGGGCGCCTGCACCGCCGGGGGTACGGCCGCCGGATCGCCGGCCTCGTCGAGGACCGCTTCCGCGCGGCCGGGCGCACCGCCGTCCGCCTCGCCGTCCTGGACGCCAACCCCGGCGCCCTCGCCTTCTGGACGCGCCTGGGCTACGTCCCCCTCGCCCACCGCGCCGACCGTGAGCGGGGGCGTCCCTGCACGGTGCTGCGCAAGGAGCTCACCGTCCGGGAACCGTCCGGCGCGGGCCGCCCCCGGCCGGCGTGACACCATCCCCTACGTGCTCGACATCGGCTACGCCCTCTCCCGTCGTTTTCCCGACCCGCCGCAGACCGACTACCGGCGGGCGGACGTCCGTGCCCTGCGCCACGACCTGTTCTGCGGGGACGTCTACCTCGCCGACACCGAGACGGACCGGGAACTGTCCACAGCCTGGGGATGGGTGCCGGTGCTGGACTTCGCGTGGGCGCTGTGCGACATCGTGGAGCGGCTGGACCGCGACCCGCTGGGCTCCCGCGCCGCCCGTGCGCAGCGCGCGGAGCTGGACTTCACCGAGTCCACCGACCGGCTGCTGTTCGAGCGGCGCTTCGGCTGGGTCGACATCGAGGCGGAGTGGCTGCCGCCGTCGGAGCCGCCGCTGACCTTCTCCCACGCCGAACTGCGCCGTGAGGCACGGGACTTCCTGCACGACCTGATCGCCGACCTGGTGGACCTGCACGAGGACCTGGGCGAGAACCCGGTGATCTGGGACCTGCAGGCGAGGTTCCCGCGGGTGCCCTGACCCGGCCGCCGTGTCTCTCCGCGCTGCCGTGCCTCTCCGCGCCGCACCTTTCTGCCCGCGCCGTACCTTTCTGCGCCGTGGCCCCGGTGCCCGTGCCCGGCGTCCTGTCCGCGGCGGCCCGGTCGGCGGGGCCCCGGTCGCCGGGGCCCCGTCCGGCCGTGAACGTGTACGTGCGGGTGTCTCAGACGTTGACGCCGAAGTCCTGGGCGATGCCCGCCAGGCCCGAGGCGTAGCCCTGGCCGACCGCGCGGAACTTCCACTCCGCGCCGTTGCGGTACAGCTCGCCGAAGATCATGGCGGTCTCGGTGGCGGCGTCCTCGGACAGGTCGTAGCGCGCGATCTCGGTGCCGCCGGCCTGGTTGACGATGCGGATGTAGGCGTTGCGGACCTGGCCGAAGTTCTGCCCGCGGTTCTCCGCGTCGTAGATGGAGACGGGGAAGACGACCTTGTCGATGTCGGCCGGGAGGGCGGAGAGGTTGACGTTGATCTGCTCGTCGTCGCCGGCGCCCTCGCCGGTGCGGTTGTCACCGGTGTGGACGATGGTGCCGTCCGGGCTCTGGCGGTTGTTGAAGAACACGAAGTGCTGGTCGGAGTAGACCTTGCCCTGCGCGTTCACCGCGATCGCGGACGCGTCGAGGTCGAAGTCCGTGCCGGTGGTGGTGCGGACGTCCCAGCCGAGGCCCACGGTGACGGCGGTCAGGCCCGGAGCTTCCTTGGTGAGCGAGACGTTGCCGCCCTTGGACAGGCTTACAGCCATGGTGTCGGGAGTCCCTTCCCTCGTTTCCTACGACGGACGTGCGGGCTTCGCACTGGGTCGAAGCTACCGTCACCCTCATGAACGCCGGGCGACGTCGCCATGGTTCCTGTTCGCTTTACCTTTTTTACCGAGCCCTGCCGCTGCCCGCCGAGCCCTGCCGCAGCCCGCCCCGCCGCGCCCGCTCCACCGGGGCCATTCCACCGGGTCCGCCCCGCCGGGCCGAAAAACGAGTGACGTGGACCTGGCGGGGCCGGGAACATGGACGGCATGTCCGGTCCCTACGTCATCCGCGGTTCCGTCACCCTGCCCGAGTCGGAGCTGACGTGGCGCTTCTCGCGGTCCTCGGGACCCGGCGGGCAGCACGTCAACACCACCGACTCGCAGGTCGAGGTGCGCTTCGACCTCGCCCGCACCGAGGCGCTGCCCGAGGTGTGGAAGCGGCGCGCCCTGCAGCGGCTGGCCGGCCGGCTCGTCGACGGCGGGGTCGTCGCCGTGCGCGCCTGCGAGCACCGTTCCCAGTGGCGCAACCGGGAGGCCGCGGTCGTACGCCTGGCCGCCCTCCTCGCCGAGGCCACCGCGCCCCCGCCCAAGCCCCGCAGGCCGACCCGCGTCCCGCGCGGCGTCAACGAGCGCCGGCTGCGGGAGAAGAAGCGGCGCGCGGAAACCAAACGGGGGCGCTCCGCGCGCGACTGGACGTAGACCGCGACCGCTACGTAGAGCGCGGTCGGATGCAGACCGCGGTCGGATGCAGACCGCGATCGAGCACAGACTACGACCGGGCGCAGACCGCGATCGGGCGCGGACCGTGGCCGCACGCAAAGTCCGGGCGGCCGTCGGCCGGGCGGCCGCCCGGGGGCCTCACCCCAACTGCCGGTAGCGGCCCCGGAAGTACAGCAGCGGCTCCCCGTCCGCGCTCGGCAGCGATGTGGTGAGGACCCGGCCGATGACGAGGGTGTGGTCGCCGGCCGGCACCCGCTGCTCGGTGCGGCACTCCAGTGTGGCGAGGGCGCCGCCCACCAGGGGCGCGCCGGTGACCTCGCCGCGGACGTGGGGGATCTCCTCGAACAGCAGGCGGTCGCTGACGCGGCCCTTCATGGCGAAACGGCCGGCGATGTGGCGCTGGCTCTCGGAGAGGACGGACACCGCCCACAGGGGCTGTTCGGCGAGCAGGTCGTCCATGCGGGAGCCCGCCCGCAGGCTGACCAGGACCAGCGGCGGGTCCAGGGAGACGGACAGGAACGCGGTGGCGGTCATGCCGGCGTCCTCGCCGCTCGGCGCCGTCGGGTCGTCCGGGTCGAGCGGCGGCTCCTGCGCGGTCACCAGGACCACGCCGGCGGCCAGGCGGGACAGGGCGGCGCGGAACTCGTCGTGGCTCACCCCCTCAGCATGCCCACGAGCGGCGGAAGGGAGTGTCTGGATCGAAGCGGGAGCGGAGTCGAACACGGGGAAACGCTAATCTCCGGGTCACGGCCGCCGCATCGGGCCCCGGTCCCGGGCAGGACCTAGGACCAGAGGCGTACCGTACGGCACACACCGGGCGCACCGGGCGTGGAACGGTGCGCGCTGGGCGTGGAACGGTGCGCGCCGGGCGTGGAGCGGTGCGTGCCGTGCCACGG
This sequence comes from Streptomyces echinoruber, assembly GCF_014651135.1. Lineage (GTDB taxonomy): Bacteria > Actinomycetota > Actinomycetes > Streptomycetales > Streptomycetaceae > Streptomyces > Streptomyces echinoruber. The sequence goes on along the minus strand of NZ_BMWH01000015.1, from coordinate 138,246 downwards.
GACACACCATTTGTGTTCAGGAAACACACAGGAAAAACGCAGAAACTCCGCCCAATTGCTCACGTTTGGCTGTGACTTGAGTCACAAGGGGCGAGAATTGTTGACCCTGTGTACCGAGTGGGCTTCGCGCTGTGATTCAGTGGCGGAGAACCCTTGATTCGCTGCGAGGTCTCGGGGGGAGGGCGAACATGGAGACCGAGTCGGAGCCGTACGTCCGGCTGGCGGCCCTGAGACAGTTGCATCAGGCCGTGGCGGAGATGAACACCGCCCGCAGCCTGGCCGACACCCTGCAGCGCGTGGCCGACGGCGTGGTGAGCGGTCTCGGGTACGAGCTGGCCTGCGTCAACCTGGTCCGCCCGGACGGCGACCTGGTCGTCGCCGCCGTCGCCGGGAACCCCGCCGCCGAAGCCCTCATCACCGGCCGGGTCGGCTCCCGCGAGTCCTGGGAGCGCCGGCTGAACATGGGCGAGGCCTGGGGCGACCTGCGGTTCATCCCGCACACCGAGGGCTGGGTGCTGGACGACGACGACGTCCCGCAGTGGTACACCGAGGGGCCCCTGCCGCGCTACGAGGACGAGTGGCACCCCGCCGACCGCCTCTACGCCCCCATGTACTCGCAGGGCGCCGCCGACGGGCAGCACCGCGAGCTGATCGGCGTGATCAGCGTCGACCGCCCGCGCAGCGGGCGCCGCCCCGGCGCGTGGGGCCGCGAGGCGCTGCAGATGTACGCCTTCCAGGCCGCCATCGCCATCTCCAACGCCCGGCTGCGGGCCAACATGCAGCGCGCCCTGGTCCGCCTGGAGCGCGAGCAGCAGGCGCTGCGCGCCAGCGAGGAGAGCTTCCGGCAGGCCTTCGAGTACGCGCCCTCCGGCATGGCCATCGCCGAGATGGGCGGCGAGCAGCACGGCCGCATCCTGCGCAGCAACGACGCCCTGTGCCGCCTGCTGGGCCGCCCCGCCTCCGCGATACGCCGCTACTCCTTCGCCGACCTCGTCCACCCCGAGGACATAGGCACCTTGCTGCGCACCTCCGCCGAGGGCGGTCGCGCCGAGCTGCGCCTGGGCCGCCGCGACGGCACCTACGTCTGGGTCTCCCTGCGCAACTCCGTCGTCGCCGACGCCGCCGACGGCCCCCGCTTCCTCCTCACCCACGTCGAGGACATAGAGGAACGCAAGCGCCGCGAGCTGCAGCTCGCCCACCGCGCCTCGCACGACTCCCTCACCGGGCTGCCGAACTCCGCCGAGCTGCGCGCCCGCCTCTCCGCCCGCCTCTGCAAGCGCCCCCAGACCTCCCCCTACCCGGACGAGCCGGCCGCCCTGGACGCCGCCCACGGCCACCCCGGGTCCGGGGCCGACGGCCACCCCTTCGACTTCGCCGACCTCACCGCGGGCGGGCCGGGCGGCGGGGAGCCGTACGACGCCTACGACCACCACGTGCACACCGTCGCCCCCTCCCTGGACCGCGACGACGGCACCAAGGGGCTCGCGGTGCTCTTCTGCGACCTCGACGGATTCAAGTCGATCAACGACCGGTTCGGGCACAACGCCGGCGACGCCGTCCTGATCGAGGTGGCCCGCCGCCTGAGCAACGCCGTGCGCGAGGGCGACACCGTGGCCCGGCTCGGCGGCGACGAGTTCGTCATCCTCGCCGACGGGCTCGGCTGGGCCGACGCGCAGGACCTCGCCGTGCGCCTGCGCAACGAGATCATCCAGCCCATCCGCGCCGAGGGACGCGCCGTCCGCGTCGGCGCCAGCTTCGGCATCGGGTGGGCACACTGTGGAATGACCGCGGACGAAGTGTTGAAGTCGGCTGACGAACGGATGTACGTCGAGAAACGATCTCGTCCCAGGCAGCACCGGCGTGCCGGATAACACCCGGGTCGGGGGGTTGGTGCGATCCGGGTCACCCGTTCGGGGCAGTCGGAGCGGGTAGGCTCGCCTTTCTACGAACCGACCGCATCCGACCCCGCACCTGTTGAGGAGCACCTAGGGATGACGCCCGGCAACAACGGCGCGAGCACGCCCGAGGACGACGACCCGTTCGGCTACCTGTACGCCGACGGGCAGGCGAAGGGCGCCCAGCCGCCGTCCGGCGGCTACGGCTACCCGCACTCGGTCAGCAGGGTCCGCACGGTCGGCGAGCGCCAGTACGGGCAGCCGCAGCAGGCGCCGTACGGGCAGCAGGCCGCGCCGCCCCAGCAGGGCCCGTACGGCCGTCAGAACGCCTCCAGCGCCCACTACGCGGCACCCGAGACGCTCCCCGGCGGCGCCCCCACCGCCCGCACCCCCATGCCGTCCGGCCACGGCGGCGGCCGGGGCCGCGGCCCCAACACCAAGGGCCTCCTCATCGGCGCCATCGCCGTCGTCGCCGCCGTCGTCGTCGGCATCGCCGTCGCCATGGCCGGCAGCGACTCCGACGACGGCAAGGACACCGCCTCCGGCGGCACGACCCCGCGCACGTCCCAGAGCGCCTCCCCCGGCTCGACCGCGAGCAGCGGCCCGGGCGCCCAGGAGGAACTGCCGAAGATCGACGCGAAGGCGCTGCGACTGGAAGGGGGCGCGACCGCCGCCTCCGACGTCAAGGGCGCCAAGGCCGACGGCGGGGTGTACGTGACCGGGTTCAACCAGGTGGGCGCCTCGGTGACCTGGAACGTCAATGGCATCCCCGAGGACGGCGACTACACGCTGTTCCTCACCTACGGCGTGCCGGGCAAGGACGGCACGGCCACCCTCACGGTCAACGGCACGCCCTCCACCACGCCGGTGAAGCTGAAGAACTGGGCGAACGCCCCCGAGGGCGACTACGAGAAGGGCTGGACGAAGACCTTCAACTGGATCCGGCTCAACAAGGGGACGAACACCATCAAGATCTCTTGTGAGCAGGGCAACCAGTGCGACGCCAACCTCGACCAGTTGTGGCTGGTCAAGGGCTGGGTCAGGTCGAGCGGCTGAGCCCGGCGCCCGGCCCCCGCGCCGAGGCGCGGGGGCCGGAGACACCGCACTCCGGCGACCGCGCGGAGAGCTTCACGAAGGCCCGCGGAGGCCGTGGAGGCTCACAAGGGGAGGCTCACAAGGGGAGGGTGCGCAAAGGGGGAGGGTGCGCGAAGGCCCGAGGAGGCCGTGCGGGAAGCGGCCGCCCGCCCGTCTCACGCCGCGCTCGCCAGTTCCGTCACCGACACCCGGCCCAGCAGTTCCTCGTACGTCCGCCGGTCGAACTCGCCCGCCGCCGGGGCCGCCACGGTCGCGGCGGACAGGGCGGTGGCGCGGACCAGGCGGTCCGGCCAGGGCAGGTGGTCGGCCAGGCCGGACAGCAGGCCCGCGACGACGGAGTCGCCCGCGCCGGTCGGATGGCCCGCCAGGGGCGCCGGCGGGGTGGCGCGCCACCGGCCCTCGGAGGTGGTGGCGAGGAGGCCCTCGGGGCCGAGGGAGGCGACGACCGCGCGGGCGCCGCGGCGGCGGGCGTCCTGGGCGGCCCGGACCGGCTCGTGGGCGCCGGTCAGCTCGGCGAGCTCGTCGGCGTTGGGTTTGATCACGTCGGGGCGGGCGGCGACCGCGCGGCGCAGCGGCTCGCCGCCGGTGTCCAGCAGGACGGGGACGTCCGCGGCGCGGGCGGCGCGGACCAGGCCCGCGTAGGCGTTGACCGGAACCCCGGGCGGGAGGCTGCCGCACAGGGCCACCGCCGCGGCCGAGCCCAGCAGGTGCTCGTACCGCTCCTGGAAGGCGGCCCACTCGTCCGGGGCGATGAGCGGGCCGGGCTCGTTGAAGCAGGTGACCTGGCCGGTGCGGTCCTCGACGACGGTGACCGTGCGGCGGGTGGCGCCGGTGACCTCGACGAGCGCGTCCACCAGGCCCGGCGTGCCGGCCAGCCGGTCGCGCAGGACGCGGCCGGTGGCGCCGCCCGCGAAACCGGTGACCGTCACCTCGTGACCGAGGGCGACGAGCACGCGGGCGACGTTGACGCCCTTGCCGCCGGGCCGCTCGATCACCTCCGTCACCCGGTGCGAGGCGTGGGGGCGCAGGGCCGGGACGCGGTGGGTGATGTCGAGAGCGGTGTTCAGCGTGACCGTGAGGATCACCTGGGCCGACCTCCCCCGAGTGCATGCGCTTGCCGAGAGTCACGAGACGTACCGGTGCCGCCGCCCCGGTGGCTCGATCATGCCAAAGACACCGGGGTACGGCCCAGTCCACGCCTCGGCCACTGCTCCCGACGGGCGGACGGATCAACCCAGTTGGGGATCGACCACCCATTCACCCCGCCGCATCACGCCCGTCACCCGGAAGTCGCCGTCCAGGACCACGAGGTCGGCGTCCTTGCCCGGCTCCAGGGAGCCGATGCGGTCCGCCAGGCCGAGCAGCCGGGCCGGGGTGGCCGACAGGGCCGCGACGACGTCCTCGACGGGCAGCCGGTCGACGGTCACCGCCCGCCGGAAGACGCGGTCCAGGGTGAGGGTGGAGCCGGCGATCGACCCGCCCTGAACCAGCCGGGCCACGCCGTCGGCGACCTCGACCTCCAGCGGGCCGAGCATGTAGCGGCCGTCGCCGAAGCCGGCCGCGTCCATCGCGTCCGTGATGAACGCCACCCGGCCGGCCCCCGCGTGGTGGAAGGCGAGCTGGAGGGCGGCCGGGTGCAGGTGGGTGCCGTCGTTGATCAGCTCGACGGTGACCCGCTCGTCCTCCAGGAGGGCGGCGATCGGGCCGGGGGAGCGGTGGCCGAGCGGCGGCATGGCGTTGAAGAGGTGGGTGGCGACGGTGGCGCCCGCGTCGATGGCGCGCACCGTCTGCTCGTACGTCGCGTCGGTGTGCCCGATCGCCGCGATCACCCCGTGGTCGGCCAGCAGCCGCACGGAGTCGGTGCCGCCCGGCAGTTCGGCGGCCAGCGTCATCATCCGCGCCTGCCCGCGCGCGGCGTCGATCAGTTTGCGCACCTCCGCCGGGTCCGGGTCGCGCAGCAGCTCCGCGGCGTGCGCGCCCTTGCGGCACGGGGAGATGAACGGCCCCTCGAAGTGGATCCCGGCGATCTCGCCCTGCTCGGCCAGCTCGCTCAGCAGCCCGGCCCGCCGCACCAGGAAGTCCATGTCGCCGGTGACAGTGGAGGCGACGAGGGTGGTGGTGCCGTGGGTGCGGTGGGTGTGGATGCCGCGCAGGACGTCCTCGACCGCGCCGGAGGTGAAGGAGGCGCCGCCGCCGCCGTGGTTGTGCAGGTCGACGAAGCCGGGCACCACCCAGTGGCCGCTCACGTCGAGGACCTCGGCGTGAGCGGGCGCGGCGGCGGCGATGCGGCTGCCGTCGACCACGACGCGCCCGCCGTCCACGACCCCGGTGGGCAGCACCACCCGGGCGCCGGTCAGCACCGTGCCCGCCGCCGGGCGGGAGGCGCGGGCCCGCGGCCGCGCGGCGCCCGGCGCCGGGGACGAGGGCGCGGGGTGCGGCGCCGGGCTCTGCCTCTGCGGCCCATTCGGCTCACTGGCCATCAGGCGGTTACCTCCGGGGAGTCGTGGGAGTGGGGGCGGTCGTGGGGGAGGCGGCGGTGTCCGCCGAGGGAGAGGCGGCGGTGTCCGTCGCGGGGGCGGGGGTGGTGTCCGTCGCGGGAGCGGGAGCAGGAGCGGGCGCGGCGTCCGCCGAGGGAGCGGCGGCGGTCGTGACGTCCGCCGCCGGGGCGGCCGTGGTGCCCGCCGCCGGGGTGGGCGCCGCGCCCGCCGTGTCCAGCAGGTCCCGGGCCAGCAGCGCGGCGCCGAGGCAGCCGGCGGCGTCGCCGAGGGCGGCGGGGACCACGGGGGGCAGTTTCTGGAAGGTGACGCGGTCGCGCACGGCGGCACGCAGCGGGGACAGCAGGACGTCCCCCGCCTCGGCGAGTCCCCCGCCGACGACGATCACGGCCGGGTCCAGCAGGGTGAGGGCGGTGACCAGCCCGTCGGCGAGCGCGTCGACGGCCGTGCGCCACACCGCCCGCGCCCGCGCGTCCCCGGCGGCCACCGCCCGGGCGCAGCCGGCGGCGTCCGCGTCCGGGTCCCCGCCGGCCTCGGCCCACGCCCGGCCGACGGCGGCGGCGGAGGCGTACCGTTCCAGGCAGCCGTGCTGCCCGCACGGGCAGGCCAGGCCCCGCGGCCGTACGACGATGTGGCCGATCTCCCCGGCGAAGCCGTGGGCGCCGGCCTCCACCCGGCCGTCGAGCCCGATCGCGCCGGCGACGCCGGTGCCGAGCGCGACGAACAGGAACCGCCGTGCGCCCCGGCCCGCGCCGAGCCGGCCCTCGGCGAGGCCGCCGGTGCGCACGTCGTGGCCGAGGGCCACCGGTACCCCGCCCAGCCGCGCGCTCAGCAGGTCCCGCAGGGGCACGTCCCGCCAGCCCAGGTTGGCGGCGTAGGCGGCGATGCCGCGGGTCTCGTCCACGATGCCGGGGACGGCGATCCCGGCCGCGGCGGCGGGGACGCCGAAGCGGCGTTCGCCGTGGGCGCGCAGGTCGGCCGCGAAGCCGAGGACGGCCTCGACGACGGCGTCCGGGCCGTGTTCGCGTCCGGTGGCCCGGCGCTCCCGGTGCAGCACGGCGCCGTCCACCCCCACCAGGGCGGCCTTCATCCCCGTGCCGCCCACATCGAGGGCGATGACGTGTTCCACGGGGACAGTGTGGCCCGGAGACCCGGAAGAGGTCTAGTCCACTTACGTGGTGTAGACCTTATGTGTTCAGAAGTTGAACGGATGGTGTCCTGGGCCCTGTGTGGTGCCCGGGATGCGAAGAATCGATTCGGCAGCAGAGTTGGGCAGACAGGCAGTGCAGCAGCGGCGACGCAGGACGGGCACAGGCGTGATCGCGGCGGCGGCCGCACTCGGAATGACGGCGGTCCTAGGCGGCTGCGGGAGCACCGGCTCCCCGGACGTGACGTTGAAGCTGGTCGCCGCCGACTACGGCGACTCCGCCGCCAACAGCTCCAAGAAGTACTGGGACGCCCTGGTCAAGGCGTACGAGGCCAAGCACCCGGACGTGCGGATCGACGTCAGCGTGTACTCCTGGAACGACGTCGACCGCAAGGTGAAGGAGATGGTCGACGCGGGCGACCCGCCGGACATGGCACAGATCGGCGCGTACGCCGACTACGCGGCCAAGGGACAGCTCTACAAAGTCAGCGACCTGCTCTCGATCCAGACGCAGGCGGACTTCATCGGCCAGCTCGCGGACGCCGGCGAGGTCGACCACCAGCAGTACGGCATCCCCTTCGCGGCCTCCACGCGCGTGCTGTTCTACAACAAGACCCTCTTCGCCAAGGCCGGCATCACCCCGCCCAGGACGTGGGACGAACTCGCCGCCGACGCCAGGACGCTCAAGGCGCAGGGCGTGAAGTACCCCTTCGCGCTCCCCCTCGGACCGGAGGAGGCGCAGGCCGAGACCATGCAGTGGCTGCTGAGCGGCGGCTCCGGCTACACCAACGACATCGGCACCTACACCCTCGACTCGGCGGAGAACGTCGCGACCTTCGGCTGGCTCAAGGACGAACTCGTGGCCAAGGGCCTCACCGGCCCGGTGGCCCCGGCGAAGCTGAACCGCGCCGACGCGTTCGCCGCCTTCGCCGACGGCCAGGTGGGCATGCTCAACGGGCATCCCACGCTCATCCAGCAGGCCGCCCGGAAGGGCGTGAAGTTCGGCACCGTCGCCTTCCCCGGGCGCACCGGGCCGGCCAAGGCCGTCATGGGCGTCGCCGACTGGATGATGGGCTTCAAGAAGAACGGCCACCGCGAGCAGATCGGTGACTTCCTCGACTTCGTCTACCAGGACAAGAACGTCCTGGACTTCTCCCGGCGCTACGACCTGCTGCCGGTGACCACCTCGGCGTCCGAGGCGATGTCCGCCTCCCCCCAGGACCAGGCCCTGCGCCCCTTCCTGCGGGAGCTTCCGCTCGCCCAGCTCTACCCGGTCGGCAAGACCTCCTGGGCCACGGTCAGCGCCGAGATCAAGAAGCGCATCGGCCAGGCCGTCGCCCCCGGCTCCAGCCCCGCGGCCGTCCTCGGCGAGCTGCAGTCGTCGGCGACGACGGCGGACGGCTCCCAGTGACCGCGCGCGGGCGCCGCCGGCGCCGCCGCGCCACGGGCGTTGTCGGCGCCGGGAGGTACCGTGCCGGACATGGACGAACCCCGGCAGCGTGAACTCGGCGAGCGGGAGCGCGGCATCCTCGCACTGGAGCGGCGCGGGTTCTCCGGACCCGGCGCGAAGGAGCGCGCCATACGCGAGGAACTCGGCCTGGCGCCCGTGCGCTACTACCAGCTCCTCAACGCCCTCCTCGACGACGAGCGCGCCCTGGCGCACGACCCGGTGACGGTCAACCGGCTGCGCCGGATGCGCCAGGCGCGGCGGGACGAGCGGTGAGACGGCGGGCGCGACGCAGCCGGGCGGTGACCGGGCGGTGGGCGTGAGGGACGTCACCGCGGGGTGATCGGGCGGTGGCCGGGAGGTGACCGGACAGCGGCCGGGCGGTGACCGGGCGGTGGGCGTGAGGGACGTCACCGCGGGGGGCGGCCGGTGGTTCGCCGTCGTACGACTGGCCGGGGCCGTGCTGGATAAGGTCCCGGTATGGGTAGCGAAACCAGCTCGACGAACCCCGCACGTCCCTCCGACGTCCTGCCGACGCCGGCCACCCGGGCCGGGCGGGACGGGCTCGACGCCCTTCTCGCCCGCCCGGACCGGGCCGTGATCGCCCTCGACTTCGACGGCACCCTCGCGCCGATCGTGGCCGACCCCGAGCAGGCCCGCGCACACCCCGACGCCGTACCGGCCCTGGCCGCGCTCGCGCCGAAGGTGGCCGCGGTCACCGTCGTCACCGGCCGCCCGGCCGGGGTCGCCGTCCGCTACGGCGGCTTCGCGGGCGTCCCCGGGCTGGAGCACCTCGTCGTCCTCGGCCACTACGGCGCCGAGCGCTGGGACGCCGTCACCGGCACCGTCAGCGCTCCCGCCCCGCACCCCGGCGTCGCCGCCGCGCGGGCCGAACTGCCCGGCGTGCTGGACCGGGCCGGGGCCTGGCACGGCACGTGGGTGGAGGAGAAGGGGCGCGCGGTCGCCGTGCACACCCGGCGGGCCACCGATCCGCAGGCCGCGTTCGAGGCCCTGCGCGCCCCCCTGGCCGAGCTCGCCGCCCGCCACGGCCTCGTCGTGGAACCCGGCCGGTTCGTCCTCGAACTGCGCCCGCCCGGCATGGACAAGGGCGTCGCCCTCCTCGACCACGTCCGCGGCATCGGCGCCACCTCGGTCCTCTACGCCGGCGACGACCTCGGCGACCTGCCCGCCTACGCCGCCGTCGACCGGCTGCGCGCCGAGGGCGTCCCCGGCCTGCTGGTGTGCAGCGGCAGCACGGAGGTGACGGAGCTGTCGAAGCGGGCGGACGTGGTGGTGGACGGCCCGGAGGGGGTCGTGCGCCTGCTGAAGGGGCTGGCGGCGCGGCTGGCGTAGGGGCTGGCGGCGCGGCCGGCGTAGGGTCCGGCGGCCGGGTCCGGGCACCGGGCCGGCCCGGCCGCCGGCCGGTCAGGAGGTCAGCGCCGCCAACTGATCCGTGAACCACCGCGCCGGCGGCAGCGCGGTGGCCGCCGCGACCAGGCGCTTGCAGCGCTCGGCCCGCTCCCCGGGCGACAGGCTCAGCGCCTCGTGCAGGGCCCGGGCCGTCTCCAGGACGTCGTAGGGGTTGACGCAGAGCGCGTCCTCGCCCAGCTCCTCGTACGCCCCGGCCTCCCGGGACAGCACGAGGGCGCAGCCCTCGTCGGAGACGACGGGCACCTCCTTGGCGACCAGGTTCATGCCGTCGCGGACGGGGTTGACCAGGGCCACGTCGGCCAGCCGGTAGGCGGCCAGCGAGCGCGCGAAGTCGTCCTTGACGTGCAGCACGACCGGGCGCCAGGTGTCCGTGCCGTACTCCTCGTTGATCCGCTCGGCGACCCGCCGCACCTCGGCGGTGTAGTCGCGGTACACGGCGAGGTCCTGCCGGGAGGGGTAGGCGAAGGCGACGTGGACGACGCGTTCGCGCCACTCGGGGTGGTCCGCCAGGAGCTGCCGGTACGCCAGCAGGCCGCGCACGATGTTCTTGGACAGCTCGGTGCGGTCGACGCGCACGATGGTGCGGCGGGCCCGGCCGTCCGGCGCCGTGCCGATCTCCTCGCGCAGGGCGGCCATCCGCTCGTCGACGTCCGGCTCGTGCGCCCGGCGGCGCAGGAAGTCGGCGTCGGCGCCCAGCCCGTGCACGCCGATCTCGGTGCTTCCCGGGCCGCCGACGAGCGCGTCGCAGCAGGAGACGAAGGCGTCCGCCCAGCGCCGGGTGAGGAAGCCCAGCCGGTCGGCGCCGAGCATGCCGCGCAGGATCTGCTCGGCGACGTCGCCGGGCAGCAGGCGGAAGTAGTCGGCGGGCGCCCACGGCGTGTGCGAGAAGTGGCCGATGCGCAGGTCGGGCCGCAGCGCGCGGAGCATGCCCGGCACCAGCGTCAGGTGGTAGTCCTGCACCAGCACGGCCGCCCCCGGCGCCGCCTCCTGCGCCAGCGCCTCGGCGAAGGCGCGGTTGTAGCGCTCGTAGGAGGCCCACTGGCGGCGGAACTCCGCGTCGAACACGGGCTCCAGCGGGGTCTGGTACAGCATGTGGTGGACGAACCACAGCACCGAGTTGGCGATGCCGTTGTACGCGTCGGCGTGCACGTCGGCCGGAATGTCCAGCATCCGCACCCCGCGCTCGCCGATCCCGCGCCGCACCGCCTCGCGGTCGCCGTCGTTGAGCGCGGAGCACACCCACAGCGCCCCGGCGTCGGGCCCGATCGCCGACAGACCCGACACCAGCCCGCCCCCGCCGCGCCTGGCGTGCAGCGAACCGTCCTCACGCACCTCGTACGACACCGGGCCGCGGTTCGACGCGACCAGCACCCGGGCACCCTGAACAGCCTGCGTTGAAGCCATGAGACTCAACCTAGCCCGGCCCCGAAACGCTCAAACGTTCGGCGGCGTTTTCGAGACCTTCCGGACAGGGCGGCCCTCCGGAAGACCTCCCGGACAGGCCGCCCCCGCCGGAAGACCTTCCGGACCGGGCGACCGGTCCGGAAGGGCCCCGGGCGGCGCCTACGCCACCTTCCGCTCCGCGTACTCCGCGATCTCGATCATCGGGGGGCGCTCCTCGGTGTCGACGGAGTAGGTGCGCGGCACGAAACCGGACGCGCCGCGCTCGAACTGGGTGAGGCGGGGGCGGATCAGGTGGCCGCGGGCCAGCCGGAGCTGGGCGGTGCGGTAGATCGCGGCGGCCATCCGGCCGAGGGCCTGGCCGTCCTGGTGGCGGTGCCTGCGCACGCCCACGTCGACCTGGGCGAGGGCGTCGAGGCCCACCAGGTGCAGGGCGTCGACGAGCATGCCGAGCTCGACGCCGTAGCCGACGGGGAAGGGCAGCCGCTCCAGCAGGGAGCGGCGGGCGGCGTACTCGCCGCCGAGGGGCTGGACGAAGCCGGCGAGCTGCGGCCAGTGCATGTTGAGCAGCGGGCGCGCCATCAGCTCGGTGACCCGGCCGCCCTGCCCGGCCGCGCCGCCGAGCGGGCGGTCGTACATGGCCTTGACCAGGTCGACGCCGGGCTCGGTGAGCAGCGGTCCGACGATGCCGGTGACGAAGTCGGAGGAGAACTCCCGCAGGTCGGCGTCGACGAAGCAGACGATGTCCCCGGTGGTGGCCAGCAGGGAGCGCCACAGCACCTCGCCCTTGCCGGGGACGGCGGGGATGCGGGGCAGTATCTCGTCGCGGTGCACGACCCGCGCGCCCGCGGCCGCGGCGACCTCGGCGGTGCGGTCGGTGGAGCCGGAGTCGACGACGACGAGCTCGTCGACGAGCGGTGCCCGCTGCACGAGGTCGCGGCGGATGGCCGCCACGATGTCGCCGACGGTCTCCTCCTCGTTCAGCGCGGGCAGCACCACGCTGACGGTGGAGCCGGCGGCCCGTTTCGCGGCCAGGACCTGGTGGAGCGGGCGATCGGTCACGGACCAGGAACGTGTCCTCAGCCAGCGCTCGACTTCTTCCAGCACGGTCGGCGGCTCCTCACATGGATGGACATGGGTGGACATGATGGGTGGACATGGGGTGAACGGGTGGGCACCGCGGGACGGGGCCGTGGTCCGTCTCGCGGTTCGGACGGCTGTCTCAACTGTCCTGGCCTTCGGTTACAGTCTTGAACAACGCGGGTGACCATCGCATGTCCGGGGTCACCGGTGTCCACAACCGCATACCGCTCATCCAGAGGGGCAGAGGGACACGGCCCGATGAAGCCCCGGCAACCCCCCTTCGCCGGTTCTCGTCATGATCCACCGCGAGGCTCCCGGCCAGGGAAGGTGCCAATTCCGTCTCACGGCGAGGTACGCCGTGAGGAAGATGAGGAGAAAGGGCCTCGCCTGACATGGCTGTGCAGACCACTGCAAGCTCCGCCGCCGCCTCCACCGTTACCGCCGTCACCGCTTCTTCGGCCTCGCCTTCCGTCGATCTCGGTCCCGCCGCCGCGCTGTCCTGCCGCGAGTGCGGCCACCGCGTCCCGCTCGGCCCGGTCTTCGCCTGCGAGGAGTGTTTCGGCCCGCTGGAGGTGGCGTACGACTTCTCCGGTTACGACGCCGAGGAGCTCCGCAGGCGCATCGAGGCGGGCCCCGCGAACATCTGGCGCTACGCGCCGCTGCTGCCCGTCCCCGCGGACGTGGCCGGCAAGCCGAACCTGAACCCGGGCTGGACCCAGTTGGTCAAGGCCGACAACCTCGCCCGCGAACTCGGCGTGACCGGCGGGCTGTACGTGAAGGACGACTCCGGCAACCCGACGCACTCCTTCAAGGACCGGGTGGTGGCCCAGGCGCTGGAGGCGGCCCGGGCCTTCGGGTTCACGACGCTGTCGTGCTCGTCGACGGGCAACCTGGCCGGCGCCGTCGGCGCCGCGGCGGCCCGCGCCGGCCTGCGCTCCTGCGTGTTCATCCCGCACGACCTGGAGCAGGGCAAGGTCGTCATGGCCGCGGTCTACGGCGGCGACCTGGTCGGCATCGAGGGCACCTACGACGACGTCAACCGCTTCTGCTCCGAACTGATCGGCGACCCGGCGGGCGAGGGCTGGGGCTTCGTCAACGTCAACCTGCGGCCGTACTACGCGGAGGGCTCCAAGACCCTGGCGTACGAGATCTGCGAGCAGCTCGGCTGGCGGCTGCCCGACCAGATCGTGGTGCCCATCGCCTCCGGCTCCCAGCTCACGAAGATCGACAAGGGGCTGCGGGAGCTGATCGCGCTCGGGCTGGTCGAGGACCGGCCGTACAAGATCTTCGGCGCGCAGGCGGAGGGCTGCTCGCCGGTGTCCGCCGCCTTCAAGGCCGGGCACGACGTCGTGCGCCCCCAGAAGCCGGACACCATCGCCAAGTCCCTCGCCATCGGCAACCCGGCCGACGGGCCCTACGTCCTGGACATCGCGCGCCGCACCGGCGGTGCGGTGGAGGACGTGACCGACGCGCAGATCGTGGACGCGATCCGGCTGCTGGCCCGCACCGAGGGCATCTTCGCGGAGACGGCGGGCGGCGTGACGGTCGGCGTCACGCGCAAGCTGATCGAGAACGGGGTGCTCGACCCGACGCTGACGACGGTCGTCCTCAACACCGGTGACGGCCTGAAGACCCTCGACGCGGTGGCCGGCACCGGCCCGACCGCCGTCATCCGCCCGACCCTGGACTCCTTCCGAGAGGCTGGCCTCGCATGAGCGTGACCGTTCGCATCCCGACCATCCTGCGCACCTACACCGGCGGCCGGGCCGAGGTGAGCGCCGAGGGCGCGACCCTCGCCGAGGTCATCGAGGACCTGGAGAAGAACCACACCGGCATCGCCGCGCGCATCCTCGACGACCAGGGCAGGCTGCGGCGCTTCGTCAACGTCTACGTCAACGACGACGACGTGCGCTTCGAGCAGGGGCTGGACACCGCGACGCCGGACGGCGCCGGCGTGTCGATCATTCCCGCGGTCGCCGGCGGCTGATTCCGGCTCCCGGCCCTTCCATACCGTCGGTAACTTCTGTTACCGAGAGTTTCTTCACTTGCCCCCTCCGTAAGAGAAGCGGAGGGGGCAATTCCATGTGATTGAGCGCGGTAGAGTTGGGGTACCCGCCCCAGTTCCGCGGGTCGGGAGCCCTGGAAATCCTGCTGCGCGGCCGTCAAGAAACAGCCAAAGTGTGCAGGTTTTTTGTGTCTTTTGTTCCTTTTGTGTGGCCCGACTTGCCCGGACGTCTGCGGAATTCTCGGCATATTCCGGATGTCGCGCAGCCGGAATTCTCGTCCGACTGACCTGTTGCAGACGGCAGCGGGACAGATACATTCAGCCGCGGTCGACGCGTTCCGGCGCACGCCCCCACTCATGGGGGGTGAGGTCTGACCCGGATCCGCGAAGTGTGGATCTGTGCAAGGGCCAGTAATAGGGGAGTTAGGCATGGCTCAGGGCACCGTCAAGTGGTTCAACGCGGAGAAGGGCTACGGCTTCATCGCGGTCGACGGTGGTGCGGACGTCTTCGTCCACTACAGCGCGATCCAGATGGACGGCTACCGCACCCTGGAAGAGGGCCAGCGGGTCGAGTTCGAGATCTCGCAGGGCCAGAAGGGCCCGCAGGCCGACATGGTTCGCGTCACCGCCTGAACGCATCCGCCGCACATCCGCCGCGCATCTGCGGTGAAGGGCCCGTACCCGGCGGGGTACGGGCCCTTCCGCGTGCGCGCCGGGCGGCGGGATGCGGACCTTTCCGCGTGCGTGCCGGGCGGCGGGATGCGGACCTTTGTGCGGGCGCGCCGGGCCCGCGCCGCCCGGCACCCCGGGGCGGGGCGCGGGGGCCTGTTCGCGGGCGGCTGAGAGGGCCCGTCGTCGGGGGGAGGCGCTTGCACTCGACCAGGGCGAGTGCTAATCATTGGCGTTAGCACTCTGAAGGTGAGAGTGACAAGCGAAGGACCGGGTCGGTGAGGTCCGCAGGCCGGTTGGGGCAAGGAACCGCCGGTCGGGGGCCGTCCGTCGCGGGCGCGGGCGCGGTCCGAAGTCATCACCCCCAGTCCTGGAGGGACCACTTCACATGGCCAAGATCATCGCGTTCGACGAGGAGGCGCGGCGCGGCCTCGAGCGCGGCATGAACCAGCTCGCGGACGCCGTCAAGGTGACCCTCGGCCCCAAGGGCCGCAACGTCGTCCTCGAGAAGAAGTGGGGCGCCCCCACGATCACCAACGACGGTGTCTCCATCGCCAAGGAGATCGAGCTCGAGGACCCGTACGAGAAGATCGGCGCCGAGCTCGTCAAGGAAGTCGCCAAGAAGACCGACGACGTCGCCGGTGACGGTACGACCACCGCCACGGTCCTCGCCCAGGCGCTGGTCCGCGAGGGCCTGCGCAACGTCGCCGCCGGCGCCAACCCGATGGCCCTGAAGCGCGGCATCGAGAAGGCCGTCGAGGCCGTCTCCGGCGCCCTGCTCGACCAGGCCAAGGAGGTCGAGACCAAGGAGCAGATCGCCTCCACCGCCTCCATCTCCGCCGCCGACACCCAGATCGGTGAGCTCATCGCCGAGGCGATGGACAAGGTCGGCAAGGAAGGCGTCATCACCGTCGAGGAGTCGCAGACCTTCGGCCTGGAGCTCGAGCTCACCGAGGGCATGCGCTTCGACAAGGGCTACATCTCCGCCTACTTCGCGACCGACATGGAGCGCATGGAGGCGGTGCTCGAGGACCCGTACATCCTCATCGCCAACCAGAAGGTCTCCGCCGTCAAGGACCTCCTCCCGCTGCTGGAGAAGGTCATGCAGGCCGGCAAGCCGCTGCTGATCATCGCCGAGGACGTCGAGGGCGAGGCCCTGTCCACCCTGGTCGTCAACAAGATCCGCGGCACCTTCAAGTCCGTCGCCGTCAAGGCCCCGGGCTTCGGCGACCGCCGCAAGGCGATGCTGCAGGACATCGCCATCCTCACGGGCGGCGAGGTCATCTCCGAGGAGGTCGGCCTCAAGCTGGAGAACGCGACCCTGGACCTCCTGGGCCGCGCCCGCAAGGTCGTCATCACCAAGGACGAGACCACGATCGTGGACGGTGCCGGCTCCGCCGAGCAGGTCCAGGGCCGGGTCAACCAGATCCGCGCCGAGATCGAGCAGTCCGACTCCGACTACGACCGCGAGAAGCTGCAGGAGCGCCTGGCCAAGCTGGCCGGCGGTGTGGCCGTCATCAAGGCCGGTGCCGCCACCGAGGTCGAGCTCAAGGAGCGCAAGCACCGCATCGAGGACGCCGTCCGCAACGCGAAGGCGGCCGTCGAGGAGGGCATCGTCGCCGGTGGTGGCGTGGCCCTGGTCCAGGCCGCGCAGACCTCCTTCGAGAAGCTGGACCTGGAGGGCGACGAGGCCGTCGGTGCCGAGATCGTCCGCAAGGCCCTGACCGCTCCGCTGGCCCAGATCGCCGTCAACGCCGGCCTCGAGGGCGGCGTCGTGGTGGAGAAGGTCCGCAACCTCACCCCGGGCCACGGCCTGAACGCCGCGACCGGCGAGTACGTGGACATGATCGCCGAGGGCATCATCGACCCGGCCAAGGTGACCCGTTCCGCCCTGCAGAACGCGGCCTCCATCGCCGGTCTGTTCCTCACCACCGAGGCCGTCGTCGCCGACAAGCCCGAGAAGGAGAAGGCGGGCGCCGGCGCCGGCATGCCGGGCGGTGACATGGACTTCTGATCGACCGGTTCCGGTTGATCGACCGTCCGACCGAGGGCGGCACTCCCTGGCAGCAGGGGGTGCCGCCCTCCGGCGTTTGCCGGGGCCAGGTATTCCGTCCACGGAGATGGGTGACAGCGATCACTGAGGTGTGATCTTGACATGGGTGAGGGCCCTCTGGCCTGGTGTGGATTGCGAGATCTGCACCGGCGACCAGAAAGGCCCTCGTGCCCCACCGTAACGCACCCCTGACCCAGACCGGCCGTCTGCGTCTGGCCCGCTGCGTCGTGGACGACGACTGGTCCCTGCGACGAGCCGCGGAACGCTTCCAGATCTCCGCCTGGCCGATCAGGTCCAGCAGCTTGCGACAGCCCTCGTCGACCGGCACCCGCCCGGCCCGAGCCGGGCGCCCTCCCGCAGGATGCTGTAGTTGATCAGGACGCCGCCGGCTGCGATCTTCGCCCGCAGCGGCGGGGTGCACATTCGGGCGACGTGGCGGTAGTCGCGGCCCGAGCGCACGCCGAGCCCGATCTCGTCGCAGAACTGTTCCAGCACTCCCTCTCCGCTCGCGGCGGTCACGGCCAGCAGCTTGTCGCCGAGCTCCAGCCGGTTGGTGCGGCCGCGGACCACCAGGGTCCAACCTTCCTGCATGTCCTGCTCCGAGTAGCCCATGAGATCCCTTACGCAAGGCAATCTGGTTACCACGAAAGGTAGTTGCGCGGAGGTGGGGGCCGGTTGCCGCCCCTATCGTTTCTACGGACGGCGGCTGACGCAGTGGCGTCGTGAGCTGGACGGGAGCGGGGCCTGTGCGGAACAGGTACACCCAAACGGGTGAGGCCGCACAACGGGATCGAGCGTCTACTTCAGGCGGCAGGCCGCGACTGGCTGCGGGCGGCGGCCTGCATCTGCTCGGCGAGGGCCTGGGGCCCGAGGCGCATCAGTGCGTGGATCGCGCTGATGCGCCTGCCCGCGTCCCAGGGCATCCCCGCGGGGGGATGGAAGGGGACGACGGTGATGTCCCGGGCGGTGAACACGCTGGTGTCCAGGTATGTCATGCCGCCGGTCCCGCACAGATAGCCGCGGGCGCCGGTGGCCTGGGCGAGGTCGGCGAGCCGCTGGGAGCGGCTGGGCCGGGCGGGCAGGTGGCTGCTGCGGAGGATGGGTCCTTTCCAGCCGAGGAGTTCCAGCAGGATGCGGGTGGATGCCTCGGCGACGTCGGCGGTCTTGCCGGTGGCGGTGAACTGGTCGAGGACGCAGGGCAGTTCGCGGGCGAGGGCCGGCCAGTGCGGGCTGGCGCGGTAGTAGTGCGGCAGCATGTGGGCCACGCGCCGCCGGGAGCGGTCCAGGTCGGCGATCACAGCGTCGCGGATGGCCGTCTGGCGGCCTTGGGGCAGGTGGGTGGGGACGGTGAGCCACTGCCGCCGGTGCGGGTCGTCCAGGGCCGCGAGGCGGGCGCGGTGCTGGTAGTCGCGGCGGTTGAACTGGACGTCGTCCAGGACGATCCAGTAGTTCGCCGCGAACAGCTTGGCCAGCGTGGTCAGTCGCGGGAAGAGGTTGGGCTGGTGGATCGCGCACAGCCCGCCGGGGGGCGGGAGGTCAGGAGGGGATGAGGCGGCTGGTGAACCCGGCTTCGATGAGTGATCGGTAGGCGGCATGCACGTCCTCCGGGACGGTCTGCTCGATGGCGAACCCGAGCTTGGGGTACTCGATCACCCGCTGCAGGTCGCCGACGAGCATGTCGACGACGAGGGCTTCGTCGCCGATGCTCTTGAGGTAGTCGTCGAACTCCAGGGGCTCGGAGGCGCAGACCACCTCGACTTCGGGCCACAGCTTGCGGGCGGTGGCGAAGGAGCGTCGTTCCATATACGGCTTGGAGATCAGCAGCACCGAGGCGGGGGTGATCCCGGCGGCGGCCAGAACCTCGCGGGAGAAGATGATGTTCTGCCCGGTGTTGCCGGCCTTGGGCTCCAGCAGGATCGCGGAGTCGGGCACCCCGAGTTCGATGGCGTGCTCG
Organism: Streptomyces echinoruber; assembly: GCF_014651135.1. Lineage (GTDB taxonomy): Bacteria > Actinomycetota > Actinomycetes > Streptomycetales > Streptomycetaceae > Streptomyces > Streptomyces echinoruber. The sequence goes on along the minus strand of NZ_BMWH01000015.1, from coordinate 119,571 downwards.
CGGTAGTGCACCGCCTCGCCGCGGGGGAAGCGGGCGGCGGTGGTGGGGCTGTTGCCGCCAGTGAACACCAGGGTCGGGAAGAGCCCGGCCAGATACAGGCGGGCGGCGAAGGCGGCGACGCCGAGGTCGTGGCTGCCCAGGCCGATCGCCGCGTCGCACGGCCGGACCTGGTGGTGCATCTGGTGGTAGTCCCAGATCAGCATGGCCTGCCGCCGCTGCTCGTCGGTGATGGCCCGCTGGTTGTCCGTCACTGGCTTCTCCCTGGTCACCGTCGCCGGGGGCCGGCTGCCCCTTCGGTCGTCATCCGGATGCCCTCGATGCTGCTGAGCTGGTGGCTCAGGCCGACCTTGGCGGCCAGCTTCGCGGCGTTCTCCAGCACCCGCAGCCCATCATCCCGGGTTGCCGGGTCGGACAGCAGGATGTGACCGTGAGCGGTGTCCAACCGCACTTTCTGCATGGGCGAGTCGGTCGTGGCGGTGCTGCGGGCGATGTCGATGAAGTGCAGGGCCTGGTCCAGATGGCCGGCGCCGCGGTGGGCGAGGGCAAGCTTCTGGTGGGCGACGGACCAGTCCTCGGGCTCGCAGAGGTCTTCGAACTCGCGGGTCGCGGCGAGCATGACGCGGGCGGCGTAGTCGTGGTTGCCGTCCTTGCTCAGCGCGGTGCCCACCCACAGCCGGGCCCGGGCCCGGTCGCGGCGGGAGAGCCGGTCGTCGACGGCGAGGGTTTCGTAGTGGCGGGCGGCGGCCGCCAGGTTGCCGGACATCTCCGCGACCACTGCCAGGGACAGGTCGAGCTGGGCGACGCGGCGGGGGATGTCGAGCTGGGTGAACACCGAGCGGGCGCCGGCATAGGAGCGCTGGGCCGACATCGGGCCGATCACCGCCCCTTGGTCGCGTCGCAGGTCGCCGAGCAGGGCGGTGGAGCGGGCGAACAGATACAGGCCCTTGTCGTCCAGTTCGGCCGGGGTGAAGCGGACCAGCCAGCGGCCCAGCAGGTTGTCGGCGAAGGCGAAGTTCTGCCGGGCCAGGGCGACCACGGCCCGGTCCAGGTCGTCGGTCCACGACTCGTACTCCCAGGCCCGCGGGCCGGTCACCGTCACCCGTCGGCTCAGCCCCGCAGCGGGGCGGCCGGCCTCGGACAGGTTCGTCTCGAACCGCAGGTGGACCGCGGGGTCCGCGCGGGCCAGCGCGGTGTCCAAGATCGCCTGGGTGTCCGGGCGGGGCTCGGTGCCGGTGAGGAGCTTCTCCCATTTGGAGACGGTGCGGACCCCGACGCCGAGGTGTTCGGCGAACGCGCGGACGCTCATCCGCAGGGCCAGACGCAGGGCCCGGGCCTCCAGACCGGTCCAGTGATGCACGGTCGCCACGCGTCGCTCCCTTCCGCTCGCCATGGAAGCACCACCCGCGCGGCCGGGGGGACGAAAGTGCCACGGAAGTGCAACAGCGGGTCATTTCCCCGCCGGTGAGCTGGGATCAGGCTCGAAGGGACTCCCCTCCCCGACCCACCCTTTTGGACGGTCCGCAGTGGAACCCCTCACCGAGCACCGCCCCGTCGCCGGCCCGGTCGTCTACGGCTACCTGCGGCCGGTGCGGGCCTCGACGGCCCGCCAGCAGGCCCTGGCCACATCGCTGGAGGAGTACTGCCGCCAGCACGAGCTGCTGCTGGCCGGGGTGTTCACCGAACGCTCCCCCGCGGCGGCGGTCGCGTTCACCGGGCTGCTGGACGTCCTCGCGCTGCCCGACACCTACGGCGTGGTGCTGCCGGCCGCCTCCCATCTCGGGCCCAAGGCGATAGCCGCCGAGCGCACCCGGCGGATCGAGTCGGCCGGAGCCCGGCTGCTGCTGGTCCGCGGCCGCCGCCGGCCCCGGCCGGCAGGTCACCGCGCGGCCGGCCAGCCCAGCACCGGCCGGGCCTGCCGCCGCAGCCCGGCCCTGGACGCGGAGACCTGAAGGACCGCCATGACCGAGGTGACGCAGCACTACTTCGAACCGAAAGCCGAGTCCGTGGGACTGGCCCGGGACTTCGCGACGGCGACCTTGACGGCCTGGGGACTGGCCGGACCCGCGGAGGACATCCGGCTGTGTGTCTCCGAGCTGGCTTCCCACGCGCTCCTGCACGGCGCCGAACCCGGGCTCGGATTCCTGGTTCGGCTCACGGCCGAGGACGACTTCGTCCTTCTCGAAGTGCACGACAGCCGCCGCGGCGGGCAGCGGCCGCACGTCCGGCACACCGACCCGTCGGACGCCTCCGGGCGGGGGCTGCTGATCGTCGAGCAGCTCGCCGACGAGTGGGGCGTCTGCGACCGGCAGCCCTCGGGGAAGATCGTCTGGACGCGGTTCAAGACCGCGACCGTCCGGGAGGCGGCATGCTGACCCGCACCCTGCCGCCGGGCACCGGACCGAGACCGGGACTGCTGGCCTCGCTCGGTGCCTGGACCTGGCCCGGCACGGCGCCCGACGGCCGGGACCTCGCCCACGTCCTGCTCGCCCACCCGCCCGGCCGCACCGGCCGCGACACCCCGGAAGCGATCGAGGCCCGGATGCGGCTGATCGCCGACGCGCTCGGCGGCCTGGCCCAAGCCCGCGACCGCCTGCCTCTCCTGCCCGAGCGGCTCCAGGTCGTCGGCGACTGGGTGCTGATGCGCTTTCACGGCGCCCGCTACGGGCTGCGGCTGCCCACCCACCCCCGCTGGACCGCCCTGGTCACCGCCTCCGGCGAGGCCGCGGTGACGGTCGGCCTGGACCCCCTGCCCAGATCCGCCGACGCCGCCCGCGTCGACGCTTACCTGGACACCGCCCTCGCCGCCGGCCGCCTGCTGTTCGGCCTCGCCCGCACCACCTGACCACCCCAGCCTCAGCCTCCCCTGCACGGTCCGCGCTGACGGATGAGAGGGAACAGCCATGGAATCCTTCGAACGCGCCCGGCTGGACGCCTACTTCGCCAAGATCGCAGCCCGGTTCGCCCCCGACGAGCAGGCCACCTCCTTCCTGGTCACCCACCTGCTGCCGGAGCGGCCCGCCTTCATCCGCGCGGTCGCGGCCATGAGCCGGCTGCGGGCGGTGCTGCCCAAGCCCAAGTCGATCAGCCCCGCCGCGCGGCGCGAAGTCGAGCACACCGTCCCCGTCGACACGCTCTCCCGCGACCTGTTCGCCGACCCCGACGCGGCGCTGGACTACCTGGAGTCCCGGGCGGCCGGGGAGGACCTGGTGCTGCTGGACGTCGGCGGCTACTTCGCCCCCAGCCTCGCCGAGGTGCACGCGCGCTTCTCCGGCCGGCTCCTCGGAGTGGTCGAGGACACCGAGAACGGCCACCGCCGCTACCAGGACCTGGACAAGCTGCCCTGCCCGGTGATCTCGGTCGCCCGCTCGCCGCTGAAGGACCCCGAGGACTTCCTCGTCGGCCAGTCCGTGGTCTTCTCCACCGAGGCCGTCATGCGCGGACGCGGCGACATCCTCCACGGCCGCCCCGCCCTGGTCATCGGCTTCGGCAAGCTCGGCTCCTCCATCGCCCGGCTGCTGCACGCCAAGGGCGTCCAGGTCACCGTCTTCGACATCGACCCCGTCCGCCGCACCCAGGCCCTGGCCCAGGGCTTCACCGTCGCCCGCGACCGCGAGAGCGCGCTCACCGGGGCCGGGCTCGTGCTCTGCGCGACCGGCGCGGTCTCCTTGCGCGGCGAGGACTTCCCCCACCTGCGCAACGGTGCCTACGTCGCCACCGTCACCTCCAGCGAGGACGAACTGGAGCTGGCCGGGCTCCCGGAGGTCTACACCCGCGCGATGGCCGGCGAGCACGTCACCCGCTACCAGACCACCGGCCACTACTTCTACCTGGCCAACGGCGGGAACGCTGTCAACTTCCTGCACGGCGCCAGCGTCGGGCCGTTCATCTTCCTGGTCCAGGCCGAGATACTCGCCTCGATCAGGATGCTCACCCGCGGTGACCTCGCCCCCGGCATCCACGAGGTCCCCGCGGCCGACCGAGCCGCCATCGCGGCAACCTGGCTCTCCTACTTCAACAGGTGATCGATTTGGCCATCACGGCAGACCACACCCGCGCCACCGTCAACGACTACCTCGACGCTCACCCGGGCGAGAAGACCATCCTCGCCCCCGTCATCGCCCTGCTGGACGCCGGAGCCGACCTCACCAGCCGAACCGAGTTCCGCGGACACGCCACCGCCGGCGCGATCCTCGCCGACCCGGAGGGGCGCATCCTGCACATCCACCACCTCGCCCTGGACAAGTGGCTCCTGCCCGGCGGACACCTCGAACCCGGCGACGCCACCCTGCTGGACGCCGCCCGGCGCGAGCTGACCGAGGAGACCGGCATCCCCGCCGAGAGCGTCGCCCCGGCCGGCGACGGCCCTCTCCACCTCGACGTCCACCCCATCCCCGCCAACGACGCCAAAGGCGAGCCCGACCACCAGCACATCGACTTCCGCTACCTGTTCCGCACCACCGCCGACATCGGGCAGCTCCAGACCGAAGAGGTCATCGACGCCGCCTGGCGAGACCTCGACACCCTCAGCGACGAACGCCTCCGGCACCGCATCGCCGCAGCCCTCCGCTGACCCCCAACCGGCCGCCCCTTCCGCTGCCCCGAGCGTGCAAGGGGCGGCCTCCTGCCACACTGGAAGGGCCGCACCCCCTGGGGCGCTGGAAGTGGAGCCGGGAACCCCCGCCGGATGACGGGAGCCCGGCTTTCGCGTTTTCGCCGTTTCAGCCGGCGTCGATGTCCAGCAGCGTGACCAGCGGTTCCAGCGACTCCCACAACCTGCCGTCGCCGTCGAGCCACCAGAACACCGCGCCGGCCACCACGTCGGCCGCCTACAGCTTCGGGTCAGCGCTCGCCCTCAGCCAGGTGACCACCATGTCCGTGCTGACCGCTTCGGCCCTGTCGGAGTCCAGCGCCACCATGGGCTCATGACCGACAGCCTCGCGTTGCGCCCCCTGCAGATCCCGGACTGCCTCGCCTCGGTCGGCCTCGGATGGCACCCCCTCCTCATGCGGCTCCACAAGCAGCTCACGGCCCTGGCCAGCGACTACCGCGTCGAGAGCATCAAGGAGAAGTTCGGCGGACTGCGTGTCAGCGTCGCCGACCGCTTCGACGCCGACGGCGAGTTCGACGGCGACTGGGCCGACGCTGCCAGCCCGCTCATCCAAGCAGCCGAAACCATGTCCCGGACCATCTGCGAATACTGCGGAGCCCCCGGCCAACCCCGCACTCGCGCAGACCGCGACGGCGGATGGATCAAGACCGTCTGCGAGCAGTGCCATCCCGTCCGCCGACCAGGAACCCTCCCGCTCCGGCTCACTACTGAAGAGCAGGCCGCCATCGCCGACCACGCCGACGAGCTCGGCCTCTCCACCAGCGACTACATCGCCCAGGCGGCAGCACGCCAGGCCACGCAGTGGCAGCACGAACGCAACGATCTCCACAAGATCGCAGAACGACGCGGAACCACCCTCAAGCAGATGCTGCAGCGCGGCATCCTCACCGACGGCACCCCCTGAATGCCACCACAACCCGGGGCCTGCCGCTGAGAGCGTCCGCCCTGCGTGCCTCACTTGCCTCACAAGAGAGTGCGGCATCCACCTGCGCAAAGGCTTGACAGCACTAGATGTTCTGTCCACGGAGGTTGGTGACAGCGATCACTGACGTGTGATCTTGAAATGGGTGAGGGCCCTCTGGCCTGGCGTGGATGGCGAGATCCGCGTCGGCGACCGGAAAGGCCCCCCATGCCTCGCCGTAACGGACCCTGCCGGAATGTGGACATGATCGCCGAGGGCATCATCGACCCGGCCAAGGTGACCCGTTCCGCCCTGCAGAACGCGGCCTCCATCGCCGGTCTGTTCCTCACCACCGAGGCCGTCGTCGCCGACAAGCCCGAGAAGGAGAAGGCGGGCGCCGGCGCCGGCATGCCGGGCGGTGACATGGACTTCTGATCGACCGGTTCCGGTTGATCGACCGTCCGACCGAGGGCGGCACTCCCTGGCAACAGGGGGTGCCGCCCTCCGGCGTTTTCCCCGGGGCGTTTGCCGGCGCCAGGCGTCAGGCGCTCGGCGTGACCGCCACCGACAGCGTGTCGCCCGGCCGCAGCCTGTGGTAGAGCCACACGGCGTTCTTCGCGTCGAGGCCGATCCAGGCGCCGGCTCGGGGGGCGCAGGTGAGGGAGCCGACGTAGAGGCTGGAGTTGTCGGTGCCGCGGAGTTCGACCACGTACGGTGCGGCCACCTTGCAGGTGGACTTGGCGAGTTCGTCGACGGTGTCCCGGGTGAGGTCGAGTGTGGCGGCGACGGTCAGCAGGCCGGCGGCGGGGCGGACCGGGTAGCCCGAGGTGATGGGCATGACCCGGCCGTCGACGGTCAGGGCCCGCTTGCCGAAGTCCACCGTGCCGGTGACCGGGGTCGAGAGAGGGGTGGTGGGGGTGGGGGACGCCGGGAACCGGGGAGTGGGGGACGCCGGGAGCCGGGGCGCGGTGACCGCCGGGGCCTCACGGCGGACCGGGGCGTCGCCCGAGCCCAGCGTCAGCGCGAACGCCGCCAGAGCGAGGGCCGCGGCACCCGCGCCGAGGGTGAGGGCCGTGCGACGACGGCGGCCCCGGCGAACGGCCCGGCGCCGGATCTCGGGGGCGGCGACGGACGGGGGCGTCTCGTTCGCCGTCGCCAATCCGCGAAGCGCGGCGGTCAGTTCATCCGCGGTGAGATCGTCCGACACGGCCGCCCTCCTTCCGTACCGGCTCCTCGGCCTCGTCCGTGCCCAATTGCTTCGCCAGGGCCGCCCGGCCCCGGGACAGCCGGGCCTTGACCGTGCCCACGGGCGCGCCGGTCTCGGAGGCTACCTGCTCGACACTCAAGTCGCACAGATGGTGCAGGACGATCGCCAACCGCTGCGCCTGGGGCAATTGGCGCAACGCGGCCACCAGCGCGGCGTGTTCGGGACCCGGGCCGGGAACCGGCTCGGGCGGCGGGTGCCGTCGCATCAGCTCCAGCCGGCGTTTGGCGCGCCGCCAGCGGCTGACCGCCAGCCGTACCGCGACCGTGCGGATCCAGGCCTCGGGGGCGCTGTCGGCCAGGAACGACTTCCGCCGGTCCCAGGCGCGTACGAACGCCTCCTGCACCACGTCCTGGGCCTCGCCGTGGTCTCCGGTGAAGGCATACAACTGCCCGGTCAGGCGGGGGAAGGCCGCCGCGTAGAAAGCGTCGAACTCGTCCTCGGTCATGCCCTCCGCCGGAGTCTTGCCGCGTCTTGCTGAGTCTTGCTGCGTCTCTCTGGGTCCCTCTGGGTCCCTCTGCGTCTGCGTCCTTCTGCGTCTCTCTGGATCTTTCGTCTCCCGTGCAACCCGCCCGCCCCGCCCGTGCGTACAGGTCCCGTGGGCCGCTGCGCGGCGTACATCGAAACACATGTGACCCAAGGAGAAGACGATGCGGACGGGCGCCCGGATCCATGACGACTTCGCCGCCTACGCGCGCACCTGCTGGCCTCGACTCCTCGTCACCGCGATGTTGCTCACCGAGAACCGGCCCGAGGCGGAGGAACTGGCGAGAAGGACGCTGACCTGGACGTACGCGCGCTGGCGTCGCGTTCCGCGCAACGACATCGACTTCCACGTACGGCGTCACCTCGTGCGGAGCTGGCTGCGGCGCCCGTGGCCGCTCGTGCGGCGCGCCGCCCGGCAACGGGCCGTGCTGGTGCTGCGGTACGGGGAGGGACTGCCGGACGCGCAGATCGGTCAGTTGCTCGGCGTTTCCAAGGGCGCGGTGCGCCACCTCGCCAAGCGGGGGACGAAGGCGGCCGGGGGCGATGCGCGGCGGCTGCGCGAGGCCTGCGCCACCGTGGCCGGGGACGTGACCCCCGGCCCGCTTCCGCTGGATGAGGTGACCGCGCGGGGACGGGCGTGGCGGCGGCGCCGGGCCGCGGTGGCCGCCGGAACCTGTGCGGTGGTGCTGGTGGCCGGGGGCTTCCTCGCCGCCGGCCGGGTCGCCGGGAGCGGCCGGGGTGACTCCGCCGGTACGGCGGCCGGCCGGGCGGTGGATTCCGTACGGATCGTGGCGCCCGGGGAGCGGGTGCGGGCGGCGCCCGGCGTGGAGATGTGGCTGACCGCGGACGGCAGTCACTGGTCGACGCCGCAACAGGCCGACCAGTTCCGCGGGTTGGACGCCTACCCGCGTCACGAGCCGGGGGTGTCCCTGCAGGCGGAGCCGGTGAAGGGCGGGTACTTCCTGTCCGGCCTGTACTACGGCGTCTCCGGTGACCCGGGACGTGTCGAGCTGAGCACCGCCCACGGCGAGGTCACGGCCAAGGTGCTCACCCTGGCGGGCAGCCCCGGCTGGGGCGTCTGGTACGCGCCCAGGGCACTGTCCGCCCAGGACGCCAAGACGCTCGTCGTCGCGGGCATGGAGCAGGCCCGGAGCACCGGGGGCGCCGGGGTCGCCGGAGTCGGTGACGGCGGTGGCGGCGGTGACGGCAGTGGTGGCGGTGACGGCGGTGGCGGCGGTGACGGCGGTGACGGCGTCAGGGTGTACGACGCCGCGGGCACCGTCGTGGCACGGCTGCGGAGCGGGGGGTGGTGGGCATGACCCCGGAGCTCAAGGAGGGGCCGAAGGAGGAACCCAGGGAGAAGCCCGGGGAGAAGCTCGGGGAGAAGCCCGGGGAGAAGGGCGGGAAGGAGCCCAGGGAAGAGGGCGGGAAGGAGCCCCGGGAGGCGGGCAGGAAGGCGGGGCCCGGGACGGCGTTCAAAACGGCGCCCGGATCCGCGCGTTCGCGACGCGTCCCGCTCCGCGTCCGGCTGCGCCGCAACCGGGGCCGTATCGCCCGCCGGCTGCTGGCCGCCTTCCTGCTCCTGCTCGCCCTGCTGGTCGGTGCGGTCGTCGTCGCGTACCAGCTCACCGTCATTCCCGAGCCGCACCCGGACACGGTCGTCCAGAGCACCGTCTTCCTCGACGAGAAGGGCGCCTATCTGGGCCGCCGCGGTCCGGTGGACCGTCAGGAAGTGCCGCTGTCGCAGGTTCCCCGGTATGTGCAGGACGCGGTGATCGCCGCGGAGAACCGTTCCTTCCGGACCGACTCCGGTGTCTCCCCGAAGGCCCTCGTCCGGGCCGTCGGGGCGGCGCTGACCGGCGGTGAGCGGCAGGGCGGCTCCACCATCACCCAGCAGTACGTCAAGAACGCGCTGCTCAGCCCCGAGCGGACCCTGTCGCGCAAGGCGCGCGAGGCGCTGATCGCGCTCAAGCTGGACCGTACGCGCTCCAAGAACGAGATCCTGGAGGGCTACCTCAACACCGTGTACTTCGGCCGGGGCGCCGCCGGCATCCAGTCGGCCGCGCGCAACTACTTCGACGTCGACACCAAGGACCTCACGGTCTCCCAGGGCGCCGCCCTGGCCGCCATCATCAACCTGCCCTCCTACTACGAGAAGGCCGGCTCGGACCCGAAGGTCACGGCGACGCTCCAACGCCGCTGGGAGTGGGTGCTGGACGCGATGGCGGCGAGCGGGGACATCACGGCGAAACAGCGGGCCGAGGCCCGCTTCCCGGCGTTCCGGTTCTATCCGCCCGGGGCGACCGACGGGCAGCGGCAGTACCTGATCGACGTCGCGGCGAAAGAGGCCGCCCAACGGCTCGGCATCAGCGAGGACGAGCTGGCGCGCGGCGGCTACACCGTGCGCACCACCTTCGACCTCCCCCTGCAGGACTCCACCGCGGAACAGGTCAAGAGCCTGAAGTCCGCCAAGGGCGGTGTGCGGCTGCACACCGCGGTCGTCGGCATCGAGCCCGGCGACGGTGCGGTGCGGGTGCTGTACGGCGGGTCGGACTACGCCCGGCAGCCCTTCAACGACGCGGTGAGCGGGGCGGTGGAGGCGGGTGAGGCGATGACGCCGCTGGCGGACCGGCCGTTCGGGGCGCCGCTCACCGGGTTCCCGAAGACGGCCGCGCCCACACCGCTGAAGCTCACATCGGCGTACGCGGCGGTCGCGGCCGACGGCGTGTACGCCGCGCCGTACACCGTCGACCGCATCACCCACGACGGCCGTACCGTCTACTCCGCGCACCCCGACCGCCACCGGGTCCTGCCCGAAGGGACGGCCCGCGCGACGGCCGCGCCGGTCCCGGGCGGCCTCCGGGCCGCCCCGTCCGCCGGCCCTCCGGCGCACCTGTTCACGGCGGGAGCGGGCGGCGGCATCACCCGCCGCACGGTGTGGACCGTCGCCTACGACGACCGGCTCACCCTGACCGTCGCCCTCTTCGCCGACAAGCCGGGCGAGAAGAAGGGCACAACGGTGCCCGCGCAGCTCCCGACGTCTCCGTCACCGACGCGGTTCGCGGAACAGACGGCGACTCAACTCTGGGGACGCTTGAGGTGATCGACGAACGCGGACCAGGCGGAGGGCCGGAACACGAGCTTCGGGCCGTGGGGGTTCTTGGAGTCGCGGACGGGGACGAGGGCGGGGAAGGCGGCGGTGACTTCCAGGCAGTCGTTGCCGCCTTGGCTGTAGCTCGACTTGTGCCAGGTGGCTGTGCTCAGGTCGTGGTCAGGGGTGTTTCTCATGGGCGTAATCCTGCGCCAGCGCCTCGATCAGGGCCAGAGACTTCTGCGGCGAGAGCGCGGTGGCCACCAAGAGATCGAACACGAACCTCAGTTGGGCGACAGTGGCCGGGTCGTCCTCCAGCCGACCGGTGCGCACTCCTTCGAAGTAGACCAGCGGTGGGGCGTCCGCGAAGTCCATCAGCTTCAGAGCACCCATCATCGCCGTGTGCGCTCCCGCGTTGAACGGAAGCACCTGCACGATGACCCGGCTCCGGCCGGCCAGGCCTGCGATGTGACGCAGCGCCTCCGCCATCACCGCCCGGCTGCCGGTCTCCCGGCGCAGCGCGGCCTCGTCAAGCACCGTCCACAACATCGGCTTTGTTGGGTGGTCGAGCAGACGGGTCCGCTCCATCCGGCCTTCCGTCCACTCGTCGATGGTCTCTTCTGGTGCCGTCGGGTCGTACGCGCGGTTCACGGCCCGTGCGTACGCGGGAGTCTGGAGCAGGCCGGGGATCAGGAGCGGCGCGTACTGTCTGATCGCCGTGGCCTGTGCCTCGGCGTCCGCTGCGTCTGCGAAGGCCTCCTCATACTTCGACTTGGCCGCCGCCTTGCAATTCCGCGTGAAGAAGCCCTCGGTCTCCAGGACTTCGTCCAGCATCCGCGCGAACTCCAGCCGCATCCGCCGCGTACCCGCCTCCAACTGCCCGATGAACGACCCGCTCACGAACAGCCGTTGGCCCAACTGCTCCTGGCTCAGCTCCTTCCGCTCACGGGCGTGCCGTAACTCCGCACCCAGCAAGGCGCGTGGTGATGACGACGGGTCGAGGTCCTTGGGGCCTGCCATGACTGCTCCTCGTCCGACAGCAGAGTCTGTTGGGACGCCGTGTCTGGCCAGGTTAGGCCGTCGGCGGCCACGCTGTGTGGTGAATGCGAAACCCAGCGTGGAGGAATGGGCGCAATGGAAGCGAAGGATGTGACCGCCGGCGAGAGGCCCGCCCGGACGGCCGAGGAAGCCGTCGAGCGGTTGCGCGCGGCCCTGTACCGGGTCGGCGTCGTCCTGCCGTCGCTCCGGGTCGACCCGCTGAGCGTCTCGGACGAGGATCCGTACGCCTTGGTCGACCTGGGGCGCTGCAATCTCGGCGTGGCCTCACGGTTGGCGGCCGCCCTGAACCGTGCGTCCGAGTACGTCGTCGACACGCGCAGCGGACGGCTCGGTGAGGTGATGGGGCGCGTGGGCGGCCGTGTGCGGCTGCGGCCCGTGGGCGGCGGGCGGGAGTGGGACTGTCCGCCGGAGTCGGTCGAGCCGGCGCCGCCGGAGGAGGTGCTGCGGGAGCGGGTGCGGCGGCTGAACCGGGATCGTGTGAGGGGTGTCACGTGAGGGGGCTCGGGGTGCCGGAATGTGGGCCGGCGCACAGACGGTTACTTCAGATGCTGCAACGATGCGTGCACACATACCGTCCGGTCAACAGCGTCACTCACGAGGAGCCCTCACGTGACCGTCACGTCCTCCGCCTCCCGCGCGGCCCAGACCCTCTCGCGTCCGATCGCCCTCAACGGCCTCACGGTCCCGAACCGGATCGCGATGGCCCCGATGACCCGCATGTTCTCCCCGGGCGGCGTCCCCGGCGACGACGTGGTGTCGTACTACGCCCGCCGCGCCGCCGCCGGCGTCGGGCTGATCATCACCGAGGGCACCACCGTCGGCCACCCCTCGGCCGGCTTCAGCGACCGGGTGCCCCGGTTCCACGGCGAGGAGCAGCTGGCGGGCTGGGCGAAGGTCGCCGAGGCCGTGCACGCGGCGGGCGGCACGATCGTGCCGCAGCTCTGGCACGTCGGCATGGTCCGCAAACCGGGGCAGCGGCCCTACCCGGAGGCCCCGGCGGTCGGCCCGTCCGGCATCCTCGTCGACGGCACCGAGAACGCCGGCCGGGCGATGACGCAGCAGGACATCGACGACGTGGTGCGCGCCTTCGCCGAGGCCGCCGCGGCCGCCGAGCGCATCGGCTTCGACGGCGTGGAACTGCACGGCGCCCACGGCTACCTCATCGACCAGTTCCTGTGGGAGCGCACCAACCGCCGCACCGACGCCTACGGCGGCGACCCGGTGGCCCGCACCCGGTTCGCGGCGGAGATCGTGGCCGCCGTGCGCGCGGCCGTCTCGCCCGGCTTCCCCGTCATCTTCCGCTTCTCGCAGTGGAAGCAGGAGGCCTACGACGCCAGGCTCGCGCAGAGCCCGCAGGAGCTGGAGGCCCTCCTCGCCCCGCTCGCCGCGGCCGGCGTCGACGCCTTCCACGCCTCCACCCGCCGCTACTGGCTGCCGGAGTTCGACGGCTCCGACCTGAACCTGGCCGGCTGGACGAAGAAGCTCACCGGCCGCCCGGTCATCACCGTCGGCTCGGTCGGCCTCGACGGCGACTTCATCCACGCCTTCCAGGGCGAGGGCGCCCCCGTCGGCAGCCTCGACAACCTCCTGGACCGCCTGGAGCGCGACGAGTTCGACCTGGTCGCCGTCGGCCGCGCCCTGCTGCAGGACCCCGAGTGGGCGGCCAAGGTGCTGCAGGGCCGCTTCGACGAGCTGAAGCCGTACGACGCGGCGTCGCTGAAGACGCTGACCTGACCCCGTCGTTGAAGACGCTGACCTGACCACCGGTCGTCGGCCGGCCCCTCCCGCCGTCAGGGGCCGGCGTTGCCCATGGGCTCGATGTCGACGCGCACCGGGGTGCCCCACACACGCAGCACCTCGTAGTCGGTGAACTCGTGCACGAGCCGGTACGCCATGGCGGGGCGCGGCCCCCGGCGCTGGGCGGCGAGGTACAGCTCGGCCTCGCGCCGGTCCCGGCGCGGGGTGCCGCAGAGCTGCCACTCCCGCCCGTTCCACAGCTCCGGCAGCCACCGCTGCTGCGGCTGCGGCCGGTCGCCGCGTACGCCGTACCGGGAGGGCGCGGAGGCGGCGGGCCGGTCGGCCTCGGGGGTGCGCGGATAGCCGCCGGTGAGCTGCGCCCGGCGGGCGGCGCGGCGCCGCGTCTCGCACAGCAGGCACAGGTCCGGGGCGCTCTCGTCGACCGGCCCGGTCGGGTGCTCGGCGCACCGCGTCGTCGGCGCCTCGGAGGTGACGCCCTCCTCCAGCAGGTCCAGGGCGCGCCGCAGGTCCGCCTTGATCTCGTGCAACTGCGCGTCCGGCGTGTCGGCGCTCAGCGCCTCCCCGTGTTCTCCCAGAACCCGGAGCGCACGGCCGAGCGCGGCGATGTGGGCGTGATTCATGGCAGTCGCGCACTCCTTCGTTTCCCAGGCGTCGGGCTGTGGCGGGGCCGGCCCCTCTCCAGGATGCCGCTCCCCGCTCCCGGCCACACACCCGGCCACACACCCGGCCGCACGCCCGGCCGCGGGCCTCGGGCCGCCGCGGTCAGCCCGTCGCCGCCGCCAGCGCGGCGCGCAGGTGGCCGCCGGACTCCTCCAGCAGGCGGGCGGCGGTCGGGCCGTCGACGCCGGCCAGCAGGGTCAGGATGGCGTTCTTGACCTCGCCGTCGGTGGCGGCCAGGGCACGTTCGATCTCCTCGTCGCCGGCGCCGGTGGCCAGGGCGACGATGCGATGGGAGCGGGCGCGCAGCTTGTCGTTGGAGGCGCGCACGTCGACCATCAGGTTCCCGTACGTCTTGCCCAGGCGGATCATCGTGATCGTCGAGATCATGTTGAGGACGAGCTTCTGCGCCGTGCCGGCCTTCAGGCGGGTGGAGCCGGTGAGCAGTTCGGGGCCGACGACGACCTCGATGCCGTGCTCGGCGGCGGCCGCGAGCGCGCTGCCGGGGTTGCAGGCCAGGCCGACGGTGAGCGCGCCGCGCTCGCGGGCGTACTCCACGGCGGCGACGGCGTACGGGGTGCGGCCGGAGGCGGAGACGCCGACCACCGCGTCCCGCGCGGTGAGGTCCAGCCCGGCCAGGTCGCGCCGGGCCAGCTCGCGGGAGTCCTCGGCGCCCTCCACGGAGGTGACCATGGCCTCGGGGCCGCCCGCGATCAGGCCGACGACCCGGCCGGGGTCGGTGTTGAAGGTGGGCGGGCACTCGGAGGCGTCCAGCACGCCGAGGCGGCCGGCGGTGCCCGCGCCGGCGTAGACCAGGCGGCCGCCGCCGGCCATCCGCTCGGCCACGGCGTCGATCGCGGCGGCGATCTCGGGCAGCCGCGCGGCGACCGCGGCGGGCACCGTGGCGTCCTCGGCGTTCATCAGCCGGGCGATCTCCAGCGTGGGCAGCCGGTCGATCTCGGCGAGCTCGGGGCGGAACGCCTCGGTGGTCAGCTTCTCCAGCTCGGCGCGGACGGTGCGGGAGCCGGGCGGGGACGGGGAGTCGGGTGTGGACGGGGTGCCGGGCGTGGACGGGGTGCCGGGCGTCGGCGACGCGGCGGGCGTGGCGGGCGTGGCGGGCCTGGAGGTCATGGGGGTGGCGGCTCTTTCCGGAGTCTTCGGTCTTCGGTCTTCGGTCTTCAGTCGTCTTCAGTCTTCGTCTTCGGGCGGGCGGGCGCGCGGGGAGGACATGAGGCCGTCAGGGGCGGACCCTCAGCGGCGGCCCGTCAGCGGCGGACCGTCAGCGGCGGGTCGTGCCGCCGCGCGGGCTGTGGCGGTGCGCGAGCGCCTCGTACGACGCGGCCAGCGCCGGTGCCGCCGTCTCGTACGTGCGTTGCGCCACGCCGACGAACAGGCAGTCCACGACGAGGAGTTGGCTGGTGCGGGAGGACATCGCCGCGGGACGCAGCTCGCTCTCGCGGGCGGTGGAGGTGGTCAGGACGTGGTCGGCGTACTGGGTGACGGGCGCGTCGGGGCGGCCGGTGATCGCCACCGTGGTCGCGCCGTGCTCGAAGGCCACGCGCAGCGGCTCGATGACGTCGCCGGTGGAACCGGAGTGGGTGATGGCGATGGCCACGTCCCCGGAGCGCAGTTGCACGGCGTTGGTGACGGCGAGGTGCGGGTCGCTGTGCGCGTGGGCTATGAGACCTATCCGCAGGAGCTTCTGGGTGAGGTCCTGGGCGACCAGGCCGGAGGCGCCGATGCCGTAGACGTCGGTGCGGCGGGCGCCGGCCAGCGCGGTGACCGCGGCGGCGAGCTGGGCGGTGTCGAGCCCGGCGGCGGTGTCGGCGAGGGTCTGCTGCTCGTCGCGGGCGAGTTTCGCCACGACGTCGGCGATCGGGTCGTCGACCGCGATGTCGGCGGTGACGGAGGGGGCGCGGCCCGACTGCTGCTGGGCGGCGAGGCCGGCCAGCGCCAGGCGCAGGTCGCGGTAGCCGGGGTAGCCGAGCAGGCGGGCGGTGCGCACCACGGTGGCCTCGCTGGTGCCGGTGAGCTCGGCGAGGCCGGTGACGGTCAGGGCGGCGCAGCCGACCGGGTCGCTCGCGACGGCCTCGGCCACCCGCTGCATGGAGCGGGTCATGGAGGGGGCCAGCGTGCGCACCTTGGCGGCGAGGGCGGCGGGCGCGGGCTGGAAAGTTTCCTTCACCTTCTCGACCACCACTGAAAGATATTTTCTGTTCCTGGCCGGGGTCAAGAGTGCGCACAATGGACTGCATGGACTCCGTCAGCCCCCTGGAACAGGCGTTGCACGCGGCCCGCGCCCGGGTGCTCGCCGACCTGGTCGCGGGTGAGGTCGCCGAGGCGAACGTGGTCTCGCTCGTGGAGGAATCCGTCGCCCAGCGGCGCTGGTGGGTGGAGCAGTGGCCGGACGGTGTCGCCTACGTCGCCGGCCTGATCGCGCAGGACGTCCAGGACGCGCTGCTGGAGAGCCACGGCCGCTGGCCGCTGTGCCCGGTGTGCCCCTCCGGCGACCCGCACGCCCTCGCCGTCGAACCCGAACTCGGCCCCGACCCGCACTGGGTGTGCTCCAAGGCCGGAGTGAAGGTCGCCGCGGTCGGCTCACTGGCGCAGGCGACGGGCGGCACGCCCTCGTCGTGACCGCCGCTCGTCGTGACCGCCCACTCGTCATGCCCGCCGCTCGCCGTGACCGCCCGCTCGTTATGACCGTCCCCTCGCCGTGACCGTCTACATCGACCCGCCCACCTGGCCGGGCCACGGACGGCTGTGGTCCCACCTCGTCAGCGACGAGTCGTACGAGGAACTCCACGCCTTCGCCGCCCGCCTGGGCGTGCCCCGGCGGGCCTTCGAACGCGACCACTACGACATCCCGGCCCACCGCCACGCCGACGCGGTCGCCGCCGGCGCGGTCGAGGTCAGCAGCCGCGAGGTGGTGCGCCTGCTGATCCACGCGGGCCTGCGCCGCCGCAAGAAGACGGCTCAGCCGCGCAGTTCGTAGACGAGCCTGCCGCCGTCCTCGCCGGCCAGGGTGAAGCCGGCGCGGGTGACGACGCCCTGCGAAGGGGTGTTCCAGCGCTCCACCACGGCCCGCAGCGCCCGCACCTCCTCCCGCGCCAGCGCCCGGGCCGCGAGCGCCCGCAGCGCCTCGGTGGCGTAACCGCGGCCGCGGGCCGGCCCGGCCAGGTCGTAGCCGACCTCGGCGCGGCCGTCCCCGTCCGGCGGGCCGTGGAAGCCCATCGCGCCGACCGCGCGCCCGTCCTCCCGCCGCACCAGCACGAACATCCCCCACTCGGGCCGGTGCACCCCCGCCTCGTGCGCCTGCACCACCATCCCCGCGGCCTCCCGCGTCCCCTCGCAGGGACCGCCCTCCACCCACGCGAAACCCCCGTCCCCGCCCAGGCGCAGGTCGCGGGCGGCGGCGGGGGTGACGCCTCCGAGGACGAGACGGGGGGTGGGGACGCGGATCACCCCATCGCCGCTCGGAGCTCTACACATCCTCGTTCCCGGCGTCGTCCGGTACGACGGAAACGATGGCGCCGGTCGGCGGCGGGGGGTGAGGCAGGAAGACGTAGGTCACGGACAGGGCGGGGCAGCCGGGGCGGGCCTCGGTGCGGGTCACCCAGACCTCGGCGCCCTGGTCGATGACCCGGACACGGCGCCCCAGGTGGTGTGCTCGCTCCAGTTCCGCGCGCAGGTCCTCGACGACGGCCTGAGCTGTGGAACCCAACAGTTCCAGTCGTTTGCGAGCCGTGTGCGTGATCTCCACAACGGCATCCGAGTGGGTCAACGGCCGTTCTCCCGTTTGAGGGACCGGGCCAGTTCGACGCCCTCGGCGAGGGACGCGTCGAAGTCGGGGTCGCAGCGGGTCAGCACGTGGCCTCGGTAGGCCGCGATCAGCTCGGACACCTCGTGCAGATCGGTGTAGTCGACGCGGTCGAGAGTGGCGGCGAGCTCGGCCTCCAGGCGGGCGAGGTCGCCGGGGAAGCCCAGCCCGGCGGCGAGAGCGGCGCGGACCTCGCCGAGGGTCCGCATGGGCGGCGGCTCCGCGGGCGCTTCCGGCTGGAGCGGCTGTTCACTCACCGGAGGTGATCCTTCCTGCGCGGGGTCGACGACACGACGCTACCTCGGGCGCGGTCACCGCGTCAGCAGGTCCAGTTCCGCGCGCAGGTTGTAGCGGGCCGTGGCCTCCCATGCGCGGGTGCCGTGCGGGGTGCGGAACAGGCGGGGGCGGTCGAGGAGCCGGCGCAGGATGTCGGCGCGGGCCTCGCGGAAGACGTCGCTGGGGACGAAGTGGTACTCCTCGCGGACGGCGGCGGTGTAGGCGGCGTACGCCGACGGGGGCGCGGCGAGGATCGCGAGGTCGGCGTCGCACAGGACCTGGCCGTTCGAGTCGTCGTCGGCGGGGTCGTGGGTGACGGTCAGGCGGACCAGGCGGGCTACCTCGGCGGTCTTCTCGGCGCTCACCCCGGCTTCCGGGAGGGCGCGTTCGGCGAGGCGCGCGGAGCGCTCCTCGTTCTCGGAGCGCTCGGGCAGGTAGACGGCGTCGTGGAACCAGGCGGCCAGGCGTACGACGTCCGGGTCGGCCGCGTACGCCTCCAGGACGTCGATGTGGTCGAGGACCGCCGCGAGGTGGGTGAGCGTGTGGTACCGGCGCTGCGGCTCCTGCCAGCGGGCGAGCAGGTTGTCGGCGTACGGCACCGGGTCGGAACCGTCGGCGGCGCCCCGGGCCGCCCGAAGGGTGCGGACGAAGCGGGCGCGCAGGGCGTCTGGGTCGGACATGGGGTCATTCTCCCTGGTTCTCGGCCCGGACCCGCCCCGCTCACGTCACCGCCGTACGGTCATCCGGTCGGACCGGGACTTCCTCGGCCCCGCGCACGTCACCGCGAAGATCCACCTCGGCCCGTACCGTCTTCCCGGGACCGCCCCCTTCCCGTGGCTCGACGGACAGCCGGCTCGCCAGGCAGGTCACCAACCACAGACCACGGCCTGCTTCCGCCTCGGGATTCTCCGGCGCGCACGGCCGGGCCGGCGGCAAGCGGTCGCCTCTGGTGTCGGTGACCTCGACGCGTACGCGATCGCGGGCGGTGGTCAGTGTCAGGCTCAGACGGAAGTCGCGGCCGGGGACACGGCCGTGGGTCACCGCGTTCGCGGCGAGTTCCGCCACGACCAGGGTCAACGTCTCGTTCACTTCCGAGCCGTACGGGAAGCCCCAGGCGTCCAGGCGATGGGAGGCGAGCCGCCGGGCCAGGCGGGCCCCGCGCGGTGTGGAGGTGAAGGCCATGGCGAACTGCAGCTCGGAGCCGGTGAGTTGCCCCGTCTTCCCGAACGGGGGAATTTCGGTCGTCATGCCGGTGAGCTTCGCGCCCCACACCTACGGTGACTAGTGACGTATCCCTTACACAGCGTTGCTGTGGGGGGTGTTGTACGTGACTGTCGGGGCAGGGAAGGGGACGGTCGATGGCGCAGACCACGGGGCAGACGGCGGCGCGAGAAGCGGACCCCGCCGACGAACTCCTGCGGTGCTTCGGCAGGCAGGTGAAGATCCTCCGCGAGCGGGCCGGACTCACCCAGGCCGCACTCGCCCAACAGCTCGGATACAGCGAGGCGCAGATCGCCGCGATCGAACAGGGGCGTCGCATCCCACGGCCGGAGACCATCGACCGGCTCGACAGCCTGCTGGACGGCGACGGGCTGTTGATCGCCATGAAGCGGGCCGTGGCGCTCACGCGGTATCCGGCCTTCTTCCGCGACGCAGCGCGGATCGAGGAGGAGGCCGTCGAGTTCCACGCGTACGCGGTGCTCGCCGTGCCCGGTCTGCTCCAGACCGAGGAGTACGCGCGGACCATGTTCACCGTGCGCAGGCCGCGGCGGCGCGAGGACGAGATCGAGGAGATGGTGGCGGCGCGGCTGGCCCGCCACAAGATCTACGAGAGGAAGCCCGCGCCGACGCTGAGCTTCGTCATCGAGGAGTCCGTGCTGGAGCGGCCGTTCGGCGGAGTCGATGTGTTGCGTGGTCAGTTGGAGCACATCCGGCTTGTCGCCGAGAATCCCCATGTCGAGATCCAGGTCATGCCGACTCGGGTCGTCGATCACGCGGGCGCGGACGGCCCGTTCACGCTGATGACCCCGGAAGGCGGGGAGCAAGTCGCGTATGTGGAGAGCCAGGGCAACGGGCGCGTGATCACCAAGAGGGAAAGCGTGCGTGGGTTCGCCGTGCGGTATGGAATCCTGCGGGCACAGGCTCTGTCCCCTGTCGAATCCGTGCGCCATATCGAGAAGTTGCTGCAAGGAGAGCTATGAACACCGAGCAGTCCCAGGCACAGTCGCTCCACTGGTTCAAGTCCAGCTACAGCGGTGGCGAGGGCGGCGAGTGCATCGAGGTCGCCGCTCTCCCTCACTCCGTCCACATCCGCGACTCCAAGGACACCGGCCGAGGCTTCCTCACGGTGTCCCCCGCCTCCTGGTCCGCCTTCGTCGGCCACACCAGCCGTCGTCACTGACCGAAAACCGACGTCAACATGGCGTAACGGTCGCCTTGACCGTCACCGGCGCGCCTTGGCAGCATCGGCCGTAGCAAACAGAAGCAAGGTGCATATGGCTGCACCAGGTCCTGGGGCCGCTCCTTCGGGGGCGGCCCGAGTGCTTTCCAGGAGGGATCGTTGTACCTGTGCTACATCGACGAAGCGGGTAACGGCCAGACTCTTGATCCTGCCAGACCGGACGCCCCGCCGGTCCTCGTCGTCGGTGGCTTCACCGTGCACGACTCCCACATCAAGCAGATGACCTGGGACTTTTTAAGCCTCAAGAAGAATTTCCGGCCGCAGTTGCGTCGCGCCGTCCACCTCTCCGAAGTGATCCACACGGAGATCAAGGGTTCCGACGTCCGCAAGGACATCCGTGCGGGGAACCGTGACGAGCGCCGGGCCGCGATGCTCCTCCTGGACTCGGCTCTCGCCATGCTGGAGCGGTACGGAGCGCGCCTTCTGGCCCGCGTCTGGGTGAAGGAAGAGGGGCGCGCCTTCAACGAGACCGGCGTGTACAGCACCTCGGTCGGGAGCCTGACCGAGACGTTCCAGGCCCAGTTGCTGGACTGCCACTCGCGGGGGGTCATGATCCTGGACAGCCGTACCAAGTCGAAGAACGCGCCGAACGTCCACTGCGTCACGACGCGCAAGTACCGTGCGGGCGGTGACAGTCTCAAGGGCGTCATCGAGTCGCCGGTCTTCGGGCACAGTGACACGCATACACTGCTCCAGCTCTCCGACCTCGTCGTCTCCTCCCTGCTGTTCCCGATCGCCTGTCACGCCTACCTGAGCGACGTGACCTGGAACGTGCACTGCGACGACGCGTATCGCCCGCTGAGGGAGCAGTTCGGGGAGCGGCTGAAGAAGCTCCAGTTCCGGTATCAGGATCCGGTGGGCAAGTGGCGCGGCGGCATCGTGGTGTCCGACCGGCGAACCGCGCAGTCGTCGAACCTGATGTTCGGATCTGGAAAGCCCGCCGCGGTGAGCGCCGTCATTCCCGCACAGCAGGTGGACAGGGGCGAGTTGTCGAGCACGTAGCGGGTGGTGCCGGGCCGGGTGGTCGTCGGGGCGGGTGGCCTGCACTGTTCCGGGGCGGCGGGCCTGCACTGTTCCGGTGTGTGGGCCGTCGCGGACGTGCACGGCTTGTGCACAGGTGGCGCGGTGGGTCGGCGTTAGCGTGGGGACCATGACTACTCCTGCGGATGTGCACGGCGTACGGGATCCCGAGCTGCCCGGGCGGCTCCTGGCGACCGAGCGGGACGCGCTGGTCCCGTTGCTGCGGGCGCGGCCCGAGGCGGACTTCGCGCGGCCGGTCGCCGCGTGCCCGGGATGGACGGTGCGGGACGTGCTGGCGCACTGCTCGGCCGCGCTGACCCGGGTGGTGGAGCACCGGTTCGAGGAGGGGGTGTTCTCCCCGGAGTCCAACGACCGGGACATCGCCGAGCGGGCCGATTGGACGCACGCGCAGGTCGTCGACGAGCTCGAGCGCGGCATGACCGAAGCCGGCCCGGTGATCGCCGCGTCGGACGGCGCGCTGGACGGGATCGCGCTGGGCGAGTGGGTGCACGCCGGTGACGTGCGCGAGGCGCTCGGCGAGCCCGGCGCGTACGCCGGCGCGGGTCTGCCGCACGCGCTCGCCCTGCTCGCCCAGGTCACCCGCGCACGCGGTGGCGTGCCGCTCCACGCCGACCTCGACGACCTGGACGAGCCGCTCCGCCTCGGCGATCCCACCGGCGAGCGTCCCCCCGCCCGTTTCATCGGCGACGCGCCCACCCTCGTCCGGCTGTACACGGGGCGCCCGCCGTCCGGGGCGACCTACGAACTGGCGGGCGCCGAGGAGCGCGAGCTGAATCTCTACGGCTGACGGCCGATACCCGACGTCCCGCGGGCGCCCTTCCCCCGTACCCTGAGATTGGACTAGACCTGTAGTCGCTCCGGGTGGCCGAACGGAAGGGGTTCCATGAGCACGCGTGCAGTCCTGGAGGTGATCGCCCTCGACGCCGGGGACGCGGTCGCCGCCCAGGCCGGAGGCGCGGACCGCCTCGAAGTGGTCGCCGACATGGCGGCCGACGGGCTCACCCCGTCACCGCGCACCGTCGGCGAGATCCGCGCCGCCGTCGACCTCCCGCTGCGCGTGATGCTGCGGCTGACGGACGGCTTCACCGCCGGGGACGCCGGGGACGTCGAACGGCTGGTCGGCGCGGCGCGGGAGATGCGGGCGGCGGGGGCCGAGGAGTTCGTGCTCGGGTTCCTCGACGCCGACGGCGGGGTCGACCTGGACGCCGTGGAACGGGTCGTCGGCGCCCTGGACGGCTGCCGGTGGACCTTCCACCGCGCCATCGACCGCGCCGCCGACCGCGCCGCGCTGCGCCGCCGCCTGGCCGGGCTGCCCGGCCTGGACACCTACCTCACCGCCGGTTCCGCCGACGGTGTGGACGCCGGTATGGACACCCTCCTGGAGGAGGCCCGCCTGCGCGGCCGGCCCGGCTACCGCCAGCAGCTCCTGGTCGGCGGCGGGCTGCGCCTCGACCACGTGCCCGCCCTGCTCGCCGCCGGTGTCGACGCCTTCCACATCGGCGGCGCGGCCCGCCCGGACGGCTGGGCCGGGCCGGTGTCGCGGGCGGCGGTGGCGCGGTGGCGCCGGGTGCTGGACGAGGAGCCCGCACCCGTGCCGTGACCGGCCCGGCTACCCGAGCTGCGGTGGTAGCGGGCTCGCGTGTGGGACGGCTGTCCGAGCTGCGGTGGCAGCGGGCCCGCGTGTGGGACGGCTATCCGAGCTGCGGTGGCAGCGGGCCCGCGTGCGTGACGACCAGGCCCGACACGGCCCGGGTCAGCGCCACGTACAGGCGGCGCAGGCCGGTGCGCTCGTCGGGTTCGCCGTCGACGACGGCCCGGGGCTCGTCGAGGACGACGTAGTCGTACTCCAGGCCCTTGGCGAGCGAGGCCGGCACCAGCGTGAGCCGGACGTCCGGGGTCGTCTCCCGGCCCGGGTCGAGGTAGGCCAGGCCCGCCCGCTCCAGCGCCTCGGCGAGGGCGGGGACGCGGGCGTCGGCGGCGATCAGGCCGAGGGAGCCCTCCCGCCGCAGCAGCTCCCGGCAGGCGGCGACCACGTCGGCGTCGCCGGTGACCGGGCGGACCTCGAACAGGCCCGGGTTCTCGCGGATGGAGCGCACCGGCGTCAGCTCCGGGGCGATGTGCGGCAGGAGGCGGGAGGCGTACGTGATGACGTCCGTGGGGACGCGGAAGCCCGCCGTCAGCTCCTCCACCACGCCGTCCGGTTTGCCGAGGTGGGCCAGGGCCTCCCGCCAACTGCGCGTCGCCCAGGGCGTGGTGCCCTGGGCCAGGTCGCCCAGGACGGTCGCCGACCCGGTGGAGCAGCGCCGGCCGACCGCCCGGTACTGCATGGGGGACAGGTCCTGCGCCTCGTCCAGGACGACGTGACCCAGGGACGGGGTGCGTTGGATCAGGTCGGCGGCCTCGTCGATCAGGACGGCGTCGGCCGGCGACCACTTGGCCGACTTCACCGACCGCGGCGGCTTCGCCCACAGGATCGCCTTCTGCTCGTCCTCGGTGAGCAGGCCGGCGGCGTGCTCGGCGAGGAAGGCGGGGTCGGACAGCAGGCGCAGGACGAGCTTGGCCGGGTCGACCTGCGGCCAGATCGCCTTCACGGCCGCCCGGACCGCCGTGTTGCGGGCGACGGCGTCCTGCACCCGGTCGTCCGGTGCCTCGCCGGCCTGCTCCATCCGTACCAGCACGGCGTGCGCGATGCGCTGCGGCAGGGCCTCGCGGGCGGCGCCGTAACGGATGCCGCGCTCCAGCAACTCCCTCACGATCTCCTCGACTTCGTACGCCGGGATACGCCAGTGGCGGGAGCCGCGCACCACCACGACCGGCTCGGTGGGCAGCGTCACGTGGGAGTACAGGGCCCGGCGCAGCACCTGGGCCATGCGGGCGTCGCCCTTGACGGCGGCGGCGGTGGCGTCGTCACTGCCGCGCACCTCGGCGTGCTGCGCGACCAGGTCCTCGACGGTCGCCTGACGAACCGTCAACTCACCCAGGGCGGGCAGGACCTGCTCGATGTAGCGCAGGAAACTGCGGTTGGGCCCGATGACGAGGGTGCCGGAGCGGGCCAGCCGCTCCCGGTGGGCGTACAGCAGGTACGCGACCCGGTGCAGGCCCACCGCCGTCTTACCGGTGCCGGGGCCGCCCTGCACGCACACCGTGCCGGTCAGACCGGCGCGCACGATCTCGTCCTGCTCGGGCTGGATCGTCGCCACGATGTCGCGCATCGGGCCGACGCGCGGCCGCTCGATCTCCCGCTGCAGCAGCCTGCTGGTCTTCGCCGCCTCCGCCGGGTCCGACAGGTGCTCGTCCTCGTACGCCGTCAACTCGCCGCCGGTGTAACCGAAGCGGCGGCGCAGCGCGACGTCCATCGGGTCCTGCTGGGACGCCCGGTAGAACGGCTGTGACACCGGCGCGCGCCAGTCGACGACCATGGGGTCGCCGTCGGCGTCGTGCACGTGCCGCCGCCCGATGTAGAACTTCTCGCCGTCCGCCCCCTCGGCCTGCTCGGCGCCGGGCGCGTGCAGGTAGTCGAGGCGGCCGAAGAACAGCGGGGTGTCGCTGAGGTCGGCCAGCGCCTCGATGCGCTCGTCGATCTGGCGCTTGAGGACCTGCGCGTTGACCCAGTTCGCCGCCACGTCGCGGATGTCGAGCGCCTCCACCTCCTCGCGCATCTCCCGCAGGGCGGCGCGGGACGCGGCCAGATGGGCGCGTTCGCGGGCGAGCGGATCGTCGGCGGGGGCGGGCGTGGGCGTGGACGTGGACACGGTGGACACGGGGGTGCCTCCAGGGCCTGCTGCGTGATGCTGCGTGAGGGGCTGCGCAATGCGTCGCCGCCGAGCGCGGCTGGGGATGCCGGCCGGTTTCCGTCCGGGCGGCGGCACTCCGTCGAGGGAGGCGGGCAAGAGCGGGGATTCTAGGCCGCCCGACCGGACGGACGCCAACGGTTTTCCGGTCGGCGGGTCCGGTCCACGCCGGAATTCGTGGTTCTGCTTTGCGGGTGCCCCGTCATGTTTGCGGGTGCCCCGTCATGCGCCCGGTGGGCGGCGTACGGAGTTCTGCGGCCGGGTGCCGGGCCCCTCGGACACCGGGCTTCGGGTCCCTCAGGCACCGGGTGCTGGGCTCCTCGGGCACCGGGCTCCGGGCCCCTTAGGGGCGGGCGTCCGCCCGGGGAGGGGCCCGAGTCCGTCCGCAGGGGGACGCGCGGGCCCGCGGGACGGCCCCGGAGGGTGATGTGCGCCTTGTGTCCCGAGACGCACGATGGAGACATGAGTGCAGCAGCCGTCAACCCAGCTCCCGTCCGGCCGGCCGGTGCCACCGCCGCCCGGGGCGGCCACCGCCACCGCCTCGGCGACGCGCTGCGGGCCCTGAAGGTGTTCGCGGGCACCGCGGTCGAGGTGGTCGTCCTGGGCGAGTACGCCGAGGAGGCCGGCGTGCGCCGCAGGTACACCGCGGAGCCGGCCGTACGAGGCCGGTGACCGGCCGGCGCCCCGGCCGCGCGCCGGTCCGCCCCGCGTCGCCCGCCGCGGATCGCGGACCGCGGCACGCCCGCCCGGTGCCCCGCGCCGCCGATCCAGCCTCCCGCGTCCGTCGGCGTCCCGCGTCCGCCGATCCGGCGTCCCGTGTGCGTCGTACCGGTGTTCCGCCTGAGTAGCGCAGACACCCGCGCACTTCCCGGATGAGTACCCGCGCCGATGCCGTGGCGCGAGCGTGGGCGGTTCACTGCCCGCATGACCGCGCAGCACATCACGCCCTTCCCCGCCGGCACCCACGGCCGCCCCGGCACCCGCGACGGCCTGGCCGCGCGTGACCGGTACGCCTGGGTGGCGCCGCTCGTCGCCACCGTCCTGCTCTGCCCCCTCGGCCCGGCGGCGGTCTTCCTCGGCGGCCTGTCGGTCATGGCCACCGACGGCTGCGGCCCCGACCACTGCCCGCAGGCGCTGACGACCTCCCTGGAGTGGATCTACGGGCTGCTCTTCTTCGGCGCCCCGGTCGCCTTCAAGGCCTGGGTCACCGCCTGGGCGCTGCCCTGGACGCGCCGCTGGGCGGCCGCGCGCGCCGTGGCGGCCGCCGTGTCGCTGCTGCCGCTGATCGTGCTGCTGTTGGTGTTCTCCCTGCCCGCCCCCTGACGACCGGAGCTTCCCCTGGCGACCGGAGCACTTCCGGCCGACCGGAGCGCCTCCGGCCGACCGGTCCACCGGCCGGCTCCGGGTGCGGGCCCGGGTGCGGGCGTGGGTCAGCTCTCCGCGAGGATCTCGTCCGCGTCCACGATCCGGTACGCGTACCCCTGCTCGGCCAGGAACCGCTGCCGGTGGGCGGCGAAGTCCTGGTCGATGGTGTCGCGGGCGACGAGGGAGTAGAAGTGGGCCTGGTGGCCGTCGGCCTTGGGGCGCAGGACGCGGCCGAGCCGCTGGGCCTCCTCCTGGCGGGAGCCGAAGGTACCGGAGACCTGGATGGCGACGGTGGCCTCGGGCAGGTCGATGGAGAAGTTGGCGACCTTCGACACCACCAGGACGTTGATCTCGCCGGCGCGGAAGGCGTCGAAGAGCTTCTCGCGCTGCGCGTTGGACGTCTCGCCCTTGATCACCGGCGCGTCCAGGTGCTCGCCGAGTTCGTCGAGCTGGTCGATGTACTGTCCGATGACGAGGATCTGCTGCCCGGCGAACCTGCGCACCAGCGCCTCGGCGACCTTCCGCTTGGTCGGCGTCGTGGCGCAGAACCGGTACTTCTCCTCCGTCTCGGCCGTGGCGTACGCCAGCCGCTCGGAGTCGGTGAGGTTGACCCGCACCTCGACGCAGTCGGCGGGCGCGATGTACCCCTGCGCCTCGATCTCCTTCCACGGCGCGTCGAACCGCTTGGGTCCGATGAGGGAGAACACGTCCGACTCGCGGCCGTCCTCGCGCACCAGGGTCGCGGTCAGGCCCAGGCGCCGCCGCGCCTGCAGGTCGGCGGTGAACTTGAACACCGGCGCGGGCAGCAGGTGCACCTCGTCGTAGACGATCAGCCCCCAGTCCCGCGAGTCGAACAGCTCCAGGTGCGGGTAGACGCCCTTCCGCTTCGTCGTCAGCACCTGGTACGTCGCGATGGTGACGGGCCGGATCTCCTTCTTCGTGCCGCTGTACTCGCCGATCTCGTCCTCGGTCAGCGAGGTCCGCTTCACCAGCTCGTGCTTCCACTGCCGCGCCGAGACGGTGTTGGTGACCAGGATCAGCGTCGTCGACTTCGCCCGCGCCATCGCGCCCGCGCCGACCAGCGTCTTGCCGGCGCCGCAGGGCAGGACGACGACGCCGGAGCCGCCGTGCCAGAAGTTCTCCACCGCCTGCTTCTGGTACGGCCGCAGCGCCCACCCGTCCTCGCGCAGCTCGATCGGGTGCGCCTCGCCGTCGACGTACCCGGCGAGATCCTCGGCCGGCCAGCCCAGCTTCAGCAGCACCTGCTTGATCTGCCCGCGCTCGGAGGGGTGCACGGCCACGGTGTCGTCGTCGACGCGCGCCCCGACCAGCGGCTTGATCCGCTTGGAGCGCAGCACCTCCTCCAGCACGGGCCGGTCGGTGGTGGTGAGCACCAGCCCGTGCGCCGGGTGCTTGACCAGGCTGAGCCGCCCGTAGCGGTCCATCGTCTCGGCGACGTCCACGAGCAGCGCGTGCGGCACCGGGTAGCGGCTGTACTGCACCAGCGCGTCCACGACCTGCTCGGCGTCGTGTCCGGCCGCCCGCGCGTTCCACAGGCCCAGCGGGGTCAGCCGGTAGGTGTGGATGTGCTCCGGCGCCCGTTCCAGCTCCGCGAACGGTGCGATGGCCCGGCGGCAGTCGTCGGCCTGCTCGTGGTCGACCTCCAGGAGCAGGGTCTTGTCCGACTGGACGATCAGCGGTCCGTTCACGTACGTCCATCCCTTCCGCGCGGCCGAACGTCCAGTGTGCCCTACCTGGGGATGATCAACGTCGGGCGTCCGCTCGGCCGTTCGCCCAGCCGCCGCCCGCTCAGCCGTTCGCTCGGTCGTCTGCTCGGCCGCCCGCTCGGTCGTCCGCGAGTTCCGCGACCCCGGTGATCCGGTGCAGCGGGTACGTGCGCACCCCGTCCGCCGTGTGGTCGTACGCCGTCACGAAGCCGCCCTCCACCCGGACCGGCGCGATCACGCGCCGGCCGGCGGCGCCCTCGGCGTTGACGTAGCCGATCCACACCGCCTCGCCGGTCAGGACGGCGGCCTGCAGGGCGGCGAGGGTCTCGGCGGCGGGGGTGCGGGGCAGGGCGCCGTCGGCGGACGGCGCGTCCGGTGCGGCCGACGGGACCGAGGGGGCCGAGGAGGCCGGCTCGCGGGGGGCGGTGGCGGCCCGGTCGCCCGCGCGGACGGCGCGGACCGCGGCGGCGAGGAGGGTGTCGTCGGGGACGGGCGGGCCGTCCGGCACCGGCTCGGGCGGGGTACGGGGCGGGGTGTGGTGGGACTGCGGGCGGCTGACCAGGACGTCGCCCTCGGCGGACTCGGCGGCGGGCGCGTACCCCATCGCGCGCAGGCCCTCCAGCAGGGCGGCCGGGTCGGCCTGGGCGGCCAGCACGGTCGGCGCCAGGCGGCGCAGCCCGAGCGCGGCGGAGCGCCGGTCGGCGAGGATCTCGTCGAGCAGCGTGTCGTCGTCGCAGCGCACGTACGCCGAGGCGGCGCCCACCCGCAGCCGGCCGTGGCGGCGGGCCACGTCGTCGATGAGGTACGTCAGCGGCTGCGGCACCGGGGTGCGCGCGTGGGCCGCGAGGAAGGCGTGCAGGTCGGCGGCGGTCCGCCCGGTGTCCAGGGCGCGGCGCACCGAGTCCGGGGTGAAGCGGTAGACCGTGGCGCCGCCCTTGGACTCGACGTCCGCGATCAGGCCCAGCGTCTCGGCCAGCGGCCGCTGCAGCGGGCCGGGCGCGACCGCCGTCAGGTCCGCCTGGAGCAGCACGTGGTCCAGCGGCTCGGGCAGCAGGGGCGCCAGGAGGCGGGCGGCCGCGGCGGAACACGCCGCCTGCTCGGCGGGGGTGGGGCTCTCCGTCGGGGCCGTCGGGGCGGGCGCGCGGTGGTGGTGCACCGGCAGCCTGTCGCCCGGGCCCGTCGGCTCCGGCGCGGGGGTGTCGTGCCGTGCGGGGGCGCCGATCAGTGCCCGGCCGTGCGCCGACAGCGCGCCGCGCCCGGTGACGCCG
The DNA here is from genome assembly GCF_014651135.1 of Streptomyces echinoruber. Taxonomy (GTDB): domain Bacteria; phylum Actinomycetota; class Actinomycetes; order Streptomycetales; family Streptomycetaceae; genus Streptomyces; species Streptomyces echinoruber. Next base: position 89,997 of record NZ_BMWH01000015.1, on the reverse strand, counting down.
AGCAGCTCGGCCTCCCGCAGGGTCCACTCCGCGAGCCGGGCGCGCAGGTCGTCCCCGCCTTGCTGCCGCCCCGCGCGCAGGTCGTCCCCGCCTTGCTGCCGCCCCGCGCGCGAGGGCCGCTCCCAGCGCAGCCGGGCCAGCACCGACTCCACCGTCGGCGCCGCGCCCTGGGGCAGTCCCGCGAGCAGCGTCAGCACCCGGCGCCGCACCTCCGGCGCCGCCGAGCGGTCCAGGCCCGGGCCCAGCGCCGACAGCGTGCGGTCCTTCGCGTCCCGCCCGCCGACCAGGCCCGGCGTCCGGGTCGCCGCCAGCCACGCCTCGGCCAGCCGCGCCCAGCGCTGCGGCGCGGGCTGCTCGCGCCACTCGTCGTAGGCGGGCGTCGGCGCGTACCGCTCGTCGGCCTCCCCGTCGGAGGCCAGCAGCCCGGCGGCGTAGGCGAGTTCCACCCAGAACGCGGCCTGCGGCTCGGGCACGTCGAGGGCGACCGCGGTGCGCTTGAGGTCCCGCACGCTCAGCCCGCCGGCCCGCAGCACCGCCGGCCCGCCCGCGTCCCAGTCGTCCAGCAGCTCCTCGACCGTGGCCAGCGCCGTGTGCGCCTGCCCGGCCGCCGTGGCGTCCACCACCCGCGGCGCGTGGGTCGCCGCCGCCTCCACGGCGGGCGGCAGCGGCTCCGGCGCGCGGTGCGCCCGGCCGCCGCGCAGGTGCAGGGCCACCTCGCGCGGCAGGACGACCGTGCCGGGCGCCGTCGGCAGCAGCAGCCCCCGGTCCAGCAGCCACCGCAGCCGGGGCGCCGGATCGGCCGTGACCTGCCCGTACGGCGGGCCCCACATCAGCCGCTCCAGCACCTGCAGCGACTCGGCCGGGGCCTGCGCCAGCAGCGCCGCCATCCGCACGCGGTCGGTGAACAGCGCGGTGAGCGACGCCACCGCGGACACCGCGTCGGGGGTGGGGGGCAGCCCGGCCGCCGCGACGATCTCCTGCACCCGCCCCGGCGACATCCCGGCCGCCGCCTCCCGCACCGTCGGGCCCAGGCCCGTCGGCGACGGGTGCTGCGGCGAGGGCGCCAGCAGCTCGCGTGCCGTGCGGACGAGCCGCAGCCGGTCGTCCGGACCCCACACCAGGGCCTGTTCGCGCAGCGTGGCCAGGGCGCGGGGCAGCGCCGCCTCGACGGCCGGGTCCCCGGAGTCCCCGGCCAGCAGGCTGAGCAGGTCGCCGCGGGTCGCCGGGTCCGGCGCCACCGCCAGCGCCTCCGCCGCCTGCAGCGCGAACCGGTCCAGCCGCTCCAGCGCCCGGACGACGGAGGCCCGCGTCCCGGCGCGGGTCGCGAGCTGCGTGAGGTCCGCGGGCAGGGGCGTGACCAGGTCGGGACGGCTGCGCAGGAGCGCGGCCAGGGACGCGTCGTCCCGCGCGCGGAGGTCCTCCGCGAGGGAACGGGGTGCTGCCGCCGGCTTCTCCTTGCTCATCCGACCCACGGTAGCGGGTCGGGGCGACGGCGCCGGGCAGGGGAGAAGGGGAGAGCGGGGTGGGGGACGGGTGACGGTGCCCGGCAGGGGCGAGGGGCGGGGACGGGTGAGGGAGCGAGCGGATCGGGGAGGGACGGACGGGGGAGCGAGCGGGGTGGTGACGGTCGGGGACGGGTGAGGGAGCGAGCGGATGGTGACGGTCGGGGACGGGCGGGGATGGGTGGGGCCGTCCGTCTGCGCTACCTTCGTCCCCACCGGCGTATCCAACGCAGCCGCCCCGGAGGGCTCCTTGGGGATTGAGAGCGACCAGGTCGTCTACGAGTATCTGAGCCGCGTCGGTGACGTCGCCCAGCAGCGGCAGCTTCCCTCGGCCGCCCGCATGCGCCTGGTGGCCGAGCTGCGCGACGAGATCGACCGGCGCCGCGCCAGGACCCCCGTCGACAGTCCCGCCGCCGTGCGCCGCATCATCGCTCGGCTGGGCAGCCCCGACGAGGTGGTCGCGGCGGCGGGCGGCACCGGCGGTGCGGACGCCGGCCCGCAGTCGGCCGGCGCGGTCCCGGCCTCGGTGCCCGCGCAGCCCACGCCGGCCGCGCCGCACCCGGAGAGCGGCGGCGAACGGCCCAAGGGGCTGCGGCGGATGGTGCCCCGCGCCCGCTCCGCCGAACGACCGCAACCGCAACCGCCGTCGGCACCGCGGGCCGACGCGCCCACGCCGCCGCACCTGGCGGGCGAGCGGGAACTCGGCAGCGGCGGCGGGACCGACTGGTGGCGGGTGGCGCCGGGACCGCCCGGGGCGGTGGACGAGGTGCCCGGGTTCGTCGGCGGCGTGGAGGTTCCGGAGCTGCTGAAGCCCCCGCCGCCGCGCGAGCTGACGCCGGAGAAGGCGGACGGCAAGGACGAGGGGGAGAAGGAGGCGGGGGTGGCTCCGGTCGCGGAGGCCGTCGTCGACGCCCCTGCCTCGCGCCGCCGGCTGCCGCTGCCCCGCGCGGGCACCTGGAGCAACCCCCTGCTCCTGCTCGCCGCCGCGCTCCTCGTCGCCGGTGCCGTCCTCGGCAGCTGGGTGCCGCTGCTGCTGGGCTGGCTCATCGCCTGGGCCTCGCGCCGGCTGACGGAGACGGAGACCAAGTGGGCCGTCCTCGGCATGCCCGGCCTCGCCCTGGCCGCCGGCGTCGTCTGGCTGTGGGGCCGCACCGACGGCCGCTGGGGCACCCCCGTCGCCGAGGGCCACCTGAACGACGCCGTCGCCCAGACCTGGCCCTGGGTGGTGCGGGGCGCGGCGGTGCTGTCGGCGCTGTTCCTGGTGTGGCGGTCGCAGCGGGTGCGGGGGTGAGGAACGGAGGCGCAGGAGCGGGACGGGACGGTCGCGGCGGATCCCGGGGCGCCTCCTGGGGCGTCTCCCGGGACGGGGGCGGAGACCGGAGGCGCGGGAGGGGGCTGGAGGTGCGGAAGGGGGCCGGAGGTGCGGGAGGGGGCGCGGTTTCGGGTCCGTACCCGGGTTGCAGAATGACCTTGTGACCCTTCCGCCGCCCGAGTCCGAGTCCGCTTCCGCCTCCGAGTCCGCTCCCGCCTCCGAGTCCGAATCCGCTTCCGCCTCCGAGTCCGACCCCGCGTCCACCTCGGCCCTCATCGTCGGATTCGACCTGGACATGACGCTCATCGACTCCCGCCCGGGCATCCGCGCCTGCTACCTGGCGCTGGCGGAGCGGACGGGGACGTACATCGACGCCGACCTCGCGATCACGCGGCTGGGGCCGCCGCTGGAGCAGGAGCTGGTCAACTGGTTCCCGGCGGACCGGGTCCGGGACGTGGCGGACCTGTACCGGTCGATGTACCCGACGCACGCGGTGGCCGCCACCCCGGCCCTGCCCGGCGCCCGGGAGGCGGTGGCCGCGGTGCGGGAGGCCGGCGGGCGGGCGATCGTGGTCACCGCCAAGCACGAGCCGAACGCCAAGCTGCACCTGGAGCACCTCGGCATCGACGCCGACGCGGTGGTCGGCGACCTGTGGGCGGAGCAGAAGGCGCAGGCGCTGCGGGAGCACGGCGCGAGCGTGTACGTCGGCGACCACGTCGGGGACGTGCGCGGCGCCCGTACCGCCGGGGCCCTCTCGGTGGCCGTGGCCACCGGGCCGTGCAGCGAGCGGGAGCTGCGGGCGGCCGGAGCGGACGTGGTCCTGCCCGACCTGACCGCCTTCCCGCGGTGGCTGGCCGGCCACCTCGGCTCGGGCGGCCCGGGCCGCCCGGCCCGCCCGGGCGCCGACTGACCGACCCGGGCGCCGACTGACCGACCCGGGCGCCGACTGACCGACTCGGGTGCCGCCTGACCGACCTGGGCGTCGCTCGGTCGGCCCGGGTGCCGCCTAACCCACAGCCTTGCTAACCCACCGGCTTGCGCGACGACTTCCGCGCCTGGCGGCGGCTCTCCGCGATCGAGCGGAGCAGGCCCGCGCCGGCCAGCAGGAAACCGACGGCCATGAGCATGCTCAGTCCGAACATGTAGGTCGGAAACGGTTTCACACCGAGAAACAGCGGAGCCACCGTGACGAGGGTGGCCAGCGCGCCGACGAAGAAGACGATCGCACCGGCGCGGACGAGCCGATCGCCGGGCGCGGCGGAATTCGGTTGGGTTTTGTCACGCACCGGACCAGGGTAGTTCCCAGCGCAAGGGAACGGGCCGGCGACGTCTTGTCACCGGCCCCGGGACCATTAGCCTTGGTAGCGGCGGGTCGTGCGGCCCGCTCTTCTTATCGACAGCTTGTGAAGAGCTGTCCCAGAGCCGTTTCAGAAGCAGTTTTCCGACGAGTACGAGGACGAGGACAGACGTGCCTACCGGCAAGGTCAAGTGGTTCAACAGCGAGAAGGGCTTCGGCTTTCTCTCCCGCGACGACGGCGGTGACGTCTTCGTCCACTCCTCGGTCCTGCCCGCCGGAGTAGACACGCTCAAGCCCGGCCAGCGGGTGGAGTTCGGCGTCGTCGCCGGGCAGCGCGGCGACCAGGCGCTGTCCCTGACCCTGCTGGAGACGCCCTCGGTCGCCGCCGCGCAGCGCAAGAAGCCCGACGAACTGGCCTCCATCGTCCAGGACCTGACGACCCTGCTGGAGAACATCACACCGATGCTCGAAAAGGGCCGCTACCCGGACCGGGCCCAGGGCCGCAAGATCGCCGGGCTGCTGCGGGCGGTCGCCGACCAGCTCGACGTGTAGCCGACCGGCCACCACCACCACCGCCACCGGGCCGGCCGGCGACCGACCGGCCGGCCACCGGATCGACGCGCGGGACCGCCCGCGCCCGCCTACGCCCGCCCTCACCCGTCCAGGTGCTCTCGCCCGTTCAGGTGTTCTCACCCGTTCCGGGAGGCACTCCGGGAGGGCGCTTCGGAAGGGCGTTCCGGGAGGGCGTTCCGGGAGGGCGCTTGGGAGGGGCGTTTCAGGGAAAGGCCAGCGCGTCCGGGCCGAGGGGCGGCACCAGTCCCTCGGCCGCCGCGCGCGTGAGCAGTCCGCGCACGGCGGCGTAGCCCTCCTGGCCCAGGTCGGCGGTGAAGTCGTTCACGTACAGCGCGATGTGCTGGTCGGCGACGGCCGGGTCCATCTCCTGGGCGTGCTCCATGACGTACGCGCGCGACGCCCCGGGATCGTCCCAGGCGGCGCGCACGGAGGCGCGCGCGGCCTCGGCGAGCCGCCGCAGCGTGTCCGCGCCCAGGGAGCGCCGGGCGATGATCGCGCCGAGCGGGATGGGCAGCCCGGTGGTGCGCTCCCAGTGCTCGCCCATGTCGGCCAGGGCGTGCAGGCCGTAGTTCTGATACGTGAAGCGCGCCTCGTGGATGACCAGGCCCGCGTCGACCTTGCCGTCCCGCACGGCGGGCATGATCTCGTGGAACGGCATCACGACGATCTCCCCGACCCCACCGGGCACGGTGTCGGCGGCCCACAGCCGGAACAGCAGGTACGCCGTCGACCGCTCGCTCGGCACCGCGACGGTCCGGCCGGTGAGGTCCGCGCCGGGCTCCCGGGTCAGCACCAGCGGTCCGCAGCCGCGGCCCAGCGCGCCGCCGCAGGGCAGCAGGGCGTAGTCGTCCAGGACGTACGGCAGCACGGCGTACGACACCTTCAGCACGTCGTACTCGCCGCGCTCGGCCATGCCGTTGGTGACGTCGATGTCGGCGAAGGTGACGTCGAGCGCGGGCGCGCCGGGGACACGGCCGTGGGCCCAGGCGTGGAAGACGAAGGTGTCGTTCGGGCAGGGCGAGTAGGCGATCTTCAGCGGCTGCTCACCGGGTGCGGTCATGCGGGTTCCACCTCTCCGGGCTCTCCGGGCTTTCCGAGCTCTGCGGGCTCTCCGGGCTCTCCGGGACGGATCTCCGGGGGCTCCGGGTTCTCCGGGACCTCCAGGGCCCCCGGGTTCTCCGGGTTCTCCGGGTTCTCCGGGATCTCCGGGATTTTTGGAATCCCCGGGTTCTCCAGGACGGGCGCGAGCTTCGCGAACGCCTCCGTCAGGGCCGCCAGCGCGTCGGGGATGCGCCAGGCGGCGCGGTCGCGGGGGCCGACCGGGTTGGACACGGCACGCACCTCCAGCACGGGCACGCCGTGCGCGGCGGCCGCCTCGGCCACGCCGAAGCCCTCCATCGCCTCGGCCAGGGCGCGCGGATGGCGGGCGCGCAGGGCGGCGGCGCGGGCGGCGGTGCCGGTGACGGTGGAGACGGTCAGGACGGTGCCGGTGCGCGCGCCGGTCGCGGCGGCCGCCCGCCGCAGCAGCGGCCCGGGCGGGCGGTGGGTGACGGTGCCGAAGCCCAGCTCGGTGACCGGCAGGAACCCGTCGGCCGTCTCGGCGCCCAGGTCGGCCACGGTGATCTCGTCGGCGACGACGAGGGAGCCGACGGGGGCGTCGGGGAGGAAGCCGCCGGCGATGCCGGCGCAGACGACGAGTGCGTACGGAGTGCCGGCGAGGGCGGCGGCGGTGAGGGCCGCGGCGGTGGAGGCGGCGGCGAGGGCGGGGCCGACGCCGGCGGCCAGCAGGTCGACGCCGACGGAGGTGCGGTGCAGCAGTGCCCCGGGGTGCCGCACCTCGCGCACCGGTGCGGGGAACGCCCCGGCCACCGCGTCCCGCTCGGCGGGGACCGCGGTGGCCACGAGGACGCGCGGGGCGGATGCCGGGAACGGTTCCGGGAACGGTGCCGGGAACGTGGTCAGTCGCCCTTCTTCAGCTTGAACGACCAGACGCCGAGGGTGCTCTTGTCGCCCTCCTTGACGGAGACGATCGTCGAGTCGCCGGTGGCGCCGTACTGCGCGTTGAAGAAGACGCTGCCGGGGATGGTGCGGTAGGTCTTCTTGCTGGAGTCGGTGAGCGGCTGGCCGTTCATCAGGATCGTCCAGCCGTGGTCCGCGATCTCCGGGTCGACGCCGAAGCGCACGGTCTCGTCCGGGTCCACGGTGATGGTCTGGTCGGCCTTCAGGCACTTCTTCGTCTCGGACTGCTTCAGGGCATCGCCGTCGTGGTAGCAGGTGGCCTCCTCGCTGACCGAGGAGCGGCCGACCGTCAGCGTGGCCAGCGGCGTCGGCTTGTCGCAGGCCGACAGGACGAGCAGTCCGGCGGAAACGGCGCCGGCGGCGGCGACGGCGCGGCGGCGTCGCCCAACGGAGTGCAGCGTGGTCATGGCCGAAGGCTATCGGGCGCGCCGTCCACCCCACCCACGCGGGTCCGGCATGCATCGGGTCACACCGCCCGTCCCCGCCCCCGGGTCACACCACTCATGCCCCGAGCGCACCTCCCGTCCCTTCCGTCCCGGGTCACACCCCCGTGCCCCGGTCGCACCACCCGCCCTCCCCGGTGCGTACCGCCCACCCCTTCCCGGTGTGCACCGCCCGCCCCCGGGTCACACCACCCGCGCCGTCTGCGCCGCCCTGCCGCCCCGCCGGGCCGACGCGAGCAGCCCGCGCAGCGTGGTCAGCCAGCCCGCCGCCACGATCACGGCGCCCACCGACAGTCCCACCGTCCCGTTCAGCGGCAGCACGATGCCGACGGCGCCGCCCAGCACCCACGCCATCTGCAGCAGCGTCTCGGAGCGGGCGAAGGCGGAGGTGCGCACGAGTTCGGGAACGTCCCGCTGGATGAGGGCGTCCAGGGAGAGCTTGGCGAGGGCCTGGGAGAAACCGGCGACGGCGGCGAGGCAGGCGACGAGGAACGCGCCGAAGAAGACGGCGGCGATGACGGCGGCGCCCAGGACGGCCGCGCCGACGGTCACGACGATGATCTCGGGCGCCCGGGAGCGCAGCCACGCCCCGACGGCCGTGCCCAGCGCGTTGCCCGTGCCCGCCGCGACCCCGACCAGGCCGAGCGAGACGGCCGCGCTCTGGCCGGTGAGCGGGTGCTCGCGCAGCAGGAAGGCGAGGAAGAAGATGAGGAAGCCGGACAGGCAGCGCAGCGAGGCGTTGGCGCCGAGGGCGTGGGTGACGGCGGTGCCGACGGTGCGCAGGCCGGGGCGGCGCGGGGTGCTGCGGCGCGGGCCGTGCAGGTGCTGCTCGTCCGCGGCGAGCAGCGCGACGTCCTCGCCCTTCGCGGAGTCGACCTTCGGCGGCAGGGAGAACGACAGGAACGTTCCGGTGACGAAGAGGACGAAGGCGCCGTACAGCGGCCAGCGCGGGCCGAGGACCTGCAGCCCCGCGCCCGCCGGCGCCGCGACACCGGTGGCCAGCAGCCCGCCCAGGGTGACCCGGGAGTTCGCCTTGACCAGGGAGAAGCGGGGCGGCAGCAGGCGCGGCACCACGGCGCTTCTGACCACGCCGTACGCCTTGGACGCCACCAGCACGCCGAGCGCCGCCGGATACAGTTCCAGGCTGCCGGTGACCACCGCGCCGGACAGCACCAGCGCCAGCAGCGCCCGTGCCAGCATCGCGCCGGCCATCGCGGCGCGCCGGCCGTGCGGCAGGCGGTCCAGGAGCGGGCCGACGACCGGGGCGAGCACCGTGAACGGCGCCATGGTGATCGCCAGATAGAGGGCGACGCGGCCGCGGGCCTCGTCGGTGGGCACGGCGAAGAACACGGTGGAGGCGAGCGCCACGGTGATCATGACGTCGCCGGCGCCGTTCACCGCGTGCAGTTCGATCAGCTTGCCCAGGCCGGACTCGCCCGCGCCGTGGGCGTGGGTCACCCGGCGGATGCCGCGGGCGGTGCCGGTCACCGGCAGGCGCAGGGCGCGTCCGACGGTGCGGACGGACGAGGGCAGGCGGCTCCGGCGGCCCGGGTCGCGCCCCTTGAATTCCGTCTTTGCGGCTGCCATTCCGTCATAGTGCCCGTTCCGCGGACGTGTAGGGGGGTTACGGCCTCATAACGGCCGGCCGCGTCACGACACGCCGGGCGGGCGGGGCCCGTGGCGTCCGGAGCGGGAAACACCCGTCGGTGTAGGCCAGGCGCACGCGAGCAGGTAGCGTGCCTACAGCGCGCCGTGGCGAACGTTCTCGGCCGCGCGCCCGGTGTCATCCCGCAGAATGGGTGATGTGGGTGCGCCCGAGCGCGACACCGGCGCGGACGTCGACGCGGCCCCCAGGTCCGCTCCGTTCGCGCCCCCGCCGCCGGGCCGGCGCACCGTGAGAGGCGTAGGAGAGAAGCGATACCCGTGAGCGCAGCGACAACGCGAAGCCGCACCCCCGACCGCCTGTGCGCCGAGGCCGTCGACCTTGCCCGTGCGGCGGCCGAGGAGGCCGCCGCGCCCGGGGTGGTCGGTGAGCACGCGGGGGTGGTGTCGGAGGGCGACCGCGTCGTCACGCACTTCTTCGCCTGCCACGAGCTCGGCTACCGCGGCTGGCGCTGGGCGGTGACCGTGGCCCGCGCCTCGCGCGCGAAGGTCGTCACCGTCGACGAGGTGGTGCTGCTGCCCGGCCCCGACGCGCTGCTGGCGCCGGAATGGGTGCCGTGGAGCGAACGGCTGCGCCCGGGCGACCTGGGCCCCGGGGACCTGCTGCCGACCGAGGCCGACGACCTGCGCCTGGAACCGGGCTACACCGGCGCGGACGAGCCGCCGCCGAACTCCGCCGTCTCCGACGTCTCCGAAGAGATGGCCGACCTGGCGGAGGCGGAGGACGCGGAGGTCACCCCGAGCCCGCCGCGCACCCTGCCCACGGCGCCCTCCCGCGGCTCGATCGCCGCGGTCGCCGAGGAACTCGGCATGCGCCGGGCCCGGGTGCTGTCCCGCTACGGCCTGCACACCGCCGCCGACCGCTGGGAGGAGGCGTTCGGCCCGAAGACCCCGATGGCCCAGGCCGCCCCCGCCACCTGCGTGAGCTGCGGCTTCCTCATGCCGATCGGCGGCTCGCTCGGCCAGGCCTTCGGCGTGTGCGCCAACGAGTTCTCCCCGGCCGACGGCCGCGTGGTCTCCCTCGCCTACGGCTGCGGCGGCCACTCCGAGGCCGCGGTCATGCCCAAGCCCCCGCAGCCGGCCCCGCCGGTCCTGGACGAGACCCGCGTCGAACCCCTCCCCCTGCACCCGGCCCGCGACTCCGGCTCGGTCCCGGAAACCACGGACGAGTCGACGGCGGAACTGGGGCACTCGTAGCCGCGCCCGGCCGCCGGCCGGTCAGCCGTCGGCCGGCCGCCCGTCCTGATCGTCCTGCCTGCCCTGATCATCCTGATCGTCCGTGAAGATTTCCTCGGCCGAGGGGGTGATCACGGCGCGTCGGTGCCAGCGGCGCAGGGTGTCGGGGTCGTCGCAGCCGAGGATGCGTGCGCGGACGGCTTCGGGGATGTCGAGGCCGCGCACCTCCAGCACTTCCAGGACGTCCTCGGCGGCGCGCTGCGTCTGCCCTTCGACCCGGCCTTCCTGTCGGCCTTCCTCCCGGCCTTGCTCCCGGAGTTCCTGGGAGAGGGGTGACTTGTAGAAAGAGAGGTCCACGGCCACCAGCTTCCTCCAGATCTCTACTGCCGGGTGTTTGCCCAGGCCCTGTGCGATGAGTTCGGTGATCGGGTTGGCCTGGGCTGCGGATGCGGCGCGGAACCGGTCCGGTCTTTCTGCGGCTGAGTTCCGGTGGCCCTGGCTTACTCGTCCGTGAAGATCCCCTCGGCCGAGGGGGTGATCACGGCGCGTCGGTGCCAGCGGCGCAGGGTGTCGGGGTCGTCGCAGCCGAGGATGCGTGCGCGGACGGCTTCGGGGATGTCGAGGCCGCGCACCTCCAGCACTTCCAGGACGTCCTCGGCGGCGCGCTGCGTCTGCCCTTCGACCCGGCCTTCCTGTCGGCCTTCCTGTCGGCCTTGCTCCCGGCCCTGTTCCCGGAGTTCCTGGGAGAGGGGTGACTTGTAGAAAGAGAGGTCCACGGCCACCAGCTTCCTCCAGATCTCTGCGGCCGGGAGTTTGCCCAGCCCTTGTGCGACGAGTTCGATGATCGGGTTGGCCAGGGCTGCGGGTGTGTCCTGCAGCACCGTGGTCATCGTTTTGAGTATGGCCCCGATGTCCGGATCCGTGGCGTGGGTGATGGCGGACAGCGTGGCGAGCGCGAGGTCCTCGCGGACCTCGGCCGGGTCGGTGAGCACCGGCATGTTGTGCGGTCCCGCGACGAGCGGACGCAGGGTGAGCAGGGGCCACTGGCGGGGGCCGAAGCGGACCGGGCGCGCGGCCCACTCCGCGGTGGCGCGGTCCTGGCAGACGACCAGCAGCATCGGCTGCAACCGGTACTTCGTGAGCAGGTACGAGGCGTAGTAAGCCCAGCTCGCGGGCTTGTCCGGATCCTTCTTTCCCTGGGCCTCGACCGCCAGGAGCAGCGGATCGTCGTTCTCCGTCTCCAGCCGGAGCAGGGTGTCGACGCGGCGTTCCAGCGGACGGGCCTCGGTGAGGTCCGTGGGCAGGACGGCGAACGAGGTGGGCGGGGAGAAGTCGATGCCCAGCACCTCGGACACCCGGGAGAACAGTCCCGGGTAGTCCTGGAAGATGCGGTGCATCGCCTCGTGGGACGAACTGACCATGGGAGGGGTGCGCTTCTTTCGTTTCTTCTGTCGGTATGGCGGGCTGCCTGCCGCTCGGGGGGCCCGGAACGGGGCCCGGTCGCAGCCGTCGCACGTCTGGAGCGGGTGCCGGGCGGCCGGTGGGGAATCGGGAGCGGGGGCTCGGAGGAGGGCGGGGGACGATGCGGCCGCCGGAGCGGGGGCGTGGGGGCGCCGGTTCGGGTGGTTGTCGCCCGTAATCCGGGGCCGGGCGTGCGAGGGCGCGTTAAGGTGCTGCGTATCCATCAGGAAGGTCCTGTCTTCCTCGGTGGTCAGGCCCTCGCGCTGGGATGCCAGCCCAGTGCGGGGGCCGACGCACGTCTGCGGCTGGGTTGCGGCGAGCGTAGGGCAGGCAACCGCTCCCGAATCCAGCCGATTTGGGGATGTTCACCCATGCGAGTGAGGGCGGCCGCGGGCGGGGGAGGGGGGCTTGGCGGGGTTCTTTCGCCCCCGTGTTCCTTGGGAAAGAGCACCCGTCCCGCCGGAGCACGAACGGCCGGGTTCCGGTGCGGGCAGGGCGACTTCGGCCCAGACGGTCTTGCGCGGGGAGGGGCCCTCGGCGACTCCCCAACGGGTGGCGAGCGCCTCGACCAGCAGCAGCCCGCGCCCCGACTCCTCTCCCGGGCCGGGGTGGCGCAGGTGCGGGCGGCGGTCCCCGCGGGTGTCGGTCACCTCGATCCGCAGGGTCGCGCCGACGACGTAGAGCGTCAGCCGGAAGTTCCGGCCGGCGACCCGGCCGTGTGCGGCGGCGTTGGCCGCCAGTTCCGCCACGAGGTGCTCCGCCGGGTCCCGCGGGAATCCCCAGGCGCGCAGCCGCTCGGTCGCCAGCAGGCGGGCGAGGCGCGCCCCGCGGGGCGTGGGGGACAGCAGGACGCTGAAGTTGCGGACGGGGCTGCCGATTTCGGCTTCGGAGGTGGCGGTTTTCTGGTTCACGTCACCCAGCGTGGCGGAGCGTGCGTACCGTAAACAGTGACGACTCTGATACGTAGGGTGACTGTCGGGCGGTTGTCCGGCCGTGTCCGGACTGTCGGAACGACCCGTACGGGTAGGGGGCGTCGCTGCACGGTCGTACGACGGAGGGGTGCGGGATGTCGGTCGAGACGGACGTCAAGACGGGTGTCGAGACGGATACGGAACGGCTCATCGGCGAGACGGACGAGCCGGGGTGGGAGGTGGACCCGGACGACGAGTGGGGACTGGCGGTCATCGCCACCGTGGGGCGGCAGTTGAGACTGCGCCGGGAGGCGGCGGGTCTGCGCGCCGCCGAGTTCGGCAAGGTCCTCGGCTACGGCGAGGACCTCGTCTACAAGATCGAGGGCGGGAAACGGATCCCCCGGCCCGAGTACCTGGACAAGGCCGACGAGGTGCTGGGGGCGGGCGGGCTGCTCGCCGCGATGAAGGAGGACGTGAAGAAGGTCCGGTACCCGAAGAAGGTGCGGGACCTGGCGAAGCTGGAGGCCAAAGCGGTCGAGCTCCAGCTCTACGACCCTCTCAACATCCACGGGCTGTTGCAGACACCGGAGTACGCCCGTGCGCTGCTCAGGATGCGGCGCCCCGCGTACACCGAGGAGGAGGTGGAGCGGTTCGTCACCGCGCGCATGGCCCGTAAGGCCGTCTTCGAACGGGACCCGGCGCCCGAGATCAGCTTCGTGCTGGAGGAGTGGACGCTACGGCGCCCGCTCGGCGGGAAGGACGTGCTGCGCCACCAGCTCGAGCACCTGCTGGAGGCGGGGCGGCTGCGCAGTGTCGAACTCCAGGTGATGCCGATGGACCGCGAGGAGCATGCCGGTGTGGACGGCGGGATCGAGGTGCTGAAGTTCGAGGACGGTTCGGCTGTAGGGCGTTCACCAGCATTGGCCAACGGACGACCGGTCTCCGAGCCGAGGCAGCTCCGTATCCTGGAACTGCGGTATGGCATCATCCGCGCTCAGGCTCTCACCCCACGTGAGTCAACGGCCTTCATCGAGCAACTGCTGGGGGAAACATGACGCGCAACGCCTCGGCCGGGGAAACCTCCAAGCTGGCATGGTTCAAGAGCAGCTACAGCAGCGGCAGCGAAGGTGACTCCTGCGTGGAGATCGCCATAGCCCCCCGCACCGTCCACATCCGCGATTCCAAGAACGTCCAGGGCCCCCGCCTTGCCGTCACCCCCGCCGTGTGGGCGGATTTCGTGGCGTACGCCGCTGAGCGCTGATCCCGGTTTCCGTACCGGCGGTGCACGTGTTCATGCGCTTGCGCAACACAAGGTCGCTGCGTGTCATTGACCAACCACTGAGGGATACATGATCCGCAAGATCTCCGCCGGAGACGCTTCCGAGCCGGTGTGGTTCAAGAGCAGCTACAGTGACGGCCCCGACGGCAACTCCTGCGTCGAGGTCGCCGCCACCTCCGGCACCGTCCACATCCGCGATTCCAAGAACGTCCAGGGCCCCCGCCTTGCCGTCACCCCCGCCGCGTGGGCGGAGTTCGTGGCGTACGCCGTCGAGGGCTGACCGTCGCCGGGGCCGGTCCCCGTACCGTCGATGCGCGTCCGCCGCCCGAGGGGCGGTACCTTCGTGCTCACGTCGACGAGGAGAGGGAACGTGAGCAGCAAGTTCGTGCGGCCCGCCGCCGAGGGCGCGGACCCGTTCGGGACCGCGCGTCTGCGGCGCGGGGTGCTGGACGCGTGGGCGACCAGCCCGGCCCGGTTCCGGGAGGACGCCAACGCCGAGGAGGACCTGGTCCTGGGCGGCTACCGGGACCGGCTCGTCGTCGAACTGGCGCAGAACGCCGCCGACGCGGCGGCCCGCGCCGGCGTGCCCGGCCGGTTGCGGCTGACGCTGCGCGACGGCGTGCTGGTCGCCGCGAACACGGGCGCGCCGCTGGACGCGGCGGGGGTGGAGTCGCTGTCCACCCTGCGCGCGTCGGCGAAGCGGGACACGCCGTCCGTGGGCCGGTTCGGAGTGGGGTTCGCCGCCGTCCTGACCGTCACCGACGAGCCGGCCGTGGTGGGCCTGCACGGCGGGGTGCGCTGGTCGCTGGCCGAGGCGCGGCAGCTCGCGGAGGAGACCGCCCGGCACAGTCCCGGCCTGGGCGACGAGATCCGCCGCCGGGCGGGGCACGTGCCGCTGCTGCGGCTGCCGTTCGCCGCGGAGGGCGCCGCGCCCGAGCCGTACGACACGGTCGTGATCCTGCCGCTGCGCGACGCGGCCGCCGCCGACCTGGCCGAGCGGCTGCTGCGCGGCGTGGACGACGCGCTGCTGCTGACGCTGCCGGGCCTGGCCGAGGTCGTCGTGGAGATCGGCGACGAGGCCCCGCGCACCCTGGTCCGCCGCGACGAGGACGGCTGCACGGTCGTCGAGGACTCGCTCCCCCCCTCTCGGCTTCGCTCGAGCGGGGGGACCCCCATGGGCACCACCCGGTGGCGTACGGCGTCCGCGCACGGCCCGCTCCCCCCGGAGCTGCTGGCGGACCGGCCGGTGGAGGAGCGGCTGCGGCCGCACTGGTCGGTGACCTGGGCGGTGCCCGTCGCCGCCGACGGTTCCCCGCGGCGCCCCGGCACCGCGCCGGTGCTGCACGCGCCCACGCCCAGCGACGAGCCCCTCGGCGTGCCCGCGCTGCTCATCGCGTCCTTCCCGATGGACAGCACCCGCCGGCACACCGCGCCCGGCCCGCTGACCGACTTCCTCGTGGAGCGGGCCGCCGACGCCTACGCCGAGCTGCTGGCCGCCTGGCGGCCGGTGACCGAGGGGATCATCGACCTCGTGCCCGGACCGCTCGGCAAGGGGGAGCTGGACGGAAGGCTGCGGCAGGCGATCCTGGAGCGGCTGCCGCGCACCGCGTTCCTGCCGCCCGCGCTGCCGCCCGGCGGGCCGGACACCGACGACCTGCCGGAGGCGCTGCGGCCCCGGGACGCGGAGGTCGTGGAGGGCGCCGGCGCGGAGACCGTACGGGTCCTCGCCGACGTGCTGCCCACGCTGCTGCCGGCCGGCCTGGAGCGGCGCGCGGAACTGCGCGTGCTCGGTGTGGCGCGGGTGCCGCTGACCGAGGCGATCGACCGGCTGGCCGGGCTGGAGAAGAGCCCCGAGTGGTGGTGGCGGCTGTACGACAGCCTCGCCGGGGTCGACCCCGACCGGCTGACCGGGCTGCCGGTGCCGCTCGCTGGGGGTACCTCCCAGGCGTCCAGCACTGGGGGAGTGCGGACCACGATCGGGCCCCGGCAGGTGCTGCTGCCCACCCCGGACGCCGTCCGCATCGACCCGGAGGTGCTGGCCCGGCTCGGCCTGAAGGTCGCCCACCCGGACGCCGCGCACCCGCTGCTGGAGAAGCTCGGCGCGCTGCCCGCGACGGCGCGGGCGGTGCTCACCACCCCGCAGGTGCGGGCCGCGGTGGCCGCCAGCCTGGACGCGGACTCCGGCGCCTGGGACGAGGACACCCTCGACCCGGAGGAACTGGCCGACACGGTGCTCACGCTGGTGCGCGACGCGCACCTGGAACCCGGCGACGAGCCCTGGCTGGGCGCCCTGGCCCTGCCCGACGAGGACGGCGAACTCGCCCCGGCCGGTGAACTCGTCTTCCCCGGCGGCCCGTTCGCGCAGGTCATGCGTGAGGGCGAACTCGCCTGCGTGGACGCCGACCTGGCCGAGAAGTGGGGCGAGGAGACGCTGGCCGCCTGCGGTGTGCTGGTGACCTTCGCGCTGGTGCGCGCCACCGACGTGGTCCTCGACCCCGACGAACTCGAACCGCGCGACGGCGACTGGGCCGAGCCCGACGACGTGGGGCTGCTGGACGCCGTCGACGTGTGGTGCGAGGACGTCCTGGACCGCTTCCCCGACACCCCGGTGCCGCCGGTGGCGACCGAGATCGTCGCCGTGCGCGACCTCGACCTCGTCGACGACGACAAGTGGCCGCAGGCCCTGGCCCTGCTGTCGCGGCCGCCGCTGCGCGACGCGCTCGTGCAGCCGGTGCGGGTCCTGCTGCCCGACGGCACCCACGAGGTCGCACGGCCCTACACCGCCTGGTGGCTGCGCGGGCACCCCGTCCTGGACGGCCGCCGCCCGGCGGGCCTGCGCGTGGCCGGCGGCGATCCGCTGCTCGCGGGCCTGTACGACGAGGCCGACGCGACCGGGTTCGACGACGAGCAGGTGCTGCGGGCGCTCGGCGTGCGCACCTCGGTGGCGGCGCTGCTGGACGAGCCGGGCGGCGCGGCCGAGCTGCTGGACCGGCTCGCCGACCCGGACCGCCCGGTCGGCCCGGCCCAACTGCACGCGATCTACACGCTGCTGGCCGACCTGGACCCGGAGCAGGTGACCTTGCCGGACGAGCTGCGGGCCGTCGTCGACGGGCGGGTGGAGGTCGTGGACGCCGCCGACGCCGTGGTGTGCGACTCGCCCGACCTGCTGCCGTTCACCTCCGGCGTGCCGCTGCTGCCGGTGCGGCCCGCGCGGGCCGCGGAGCTGGCGGAACTGTTCCAGGTGCGGCGGCTGAGCGAATCCGTCACCGGCGAGGTGCACTCCGAGGGCACCGAGCACGACGTCCCCGACTCGGTGCGGGTGCTGCTCGGGCCGCGCACCCCGGCGACCTACGTCGAGCATGAGGAACTCGTCGTCGACGGCGTCGAACTGGACTGGCGGCTCACCTCCGACGGCGTCGTGCACGCCGCCACCCTGGAGGGCGTGGCCGCCGGGCTGGCCTGGGCGGCCGGCCAGTGGCCGCGGCGCTTCGAGGTGGCCGCGCTGCTGGAGGACCCGTCACGGACGGAGGAACTGGCACGGGACCGCTGGTTCGACTGACCGACGCCCCGCCGACCGGCTGGTTCCGTCGCCCGGCCGGTCCCGTCGCCCGGCTGGTTCCGCCGACCGGCTGGTTCCGCCAGGTGGCCGGCCTCACTGACCGGCCGGTCCCATCACCCGTCGAGGGCGCGCCGCGGGGAGCGCGGCGCGCCCTCGACACTTCCCTCACTTTTTCTTCATCTCCCGTACAACCATTCGTTCCCGCCGAAGATCTGATCACGCGAGTCAAGAGACTCCACGATCACTTCTCCCCTGGGGGAACGCATGCGCATTCGCGCCACTGTGGCAGCCGTCTCCGGCGCCCTGGCCCTGTCCGCCCTCGCCGTGCCTGCCGCGCAGGCGGACGGTTCCGCCTCCTCCTACCGCGCCGATGTCGCGAAGGTCCTGCACGCGGCGCACGCCGCCTCCGGCAAATCGACGTACACCGCCGCCTCCCCGGCCGACGGCGCCCCCTACGCGCTGAACGTCACCTTCTCGAACTTCAAGATCGCCTCGGCGGTCAAGGTCGGCACCACCAACCACGTCTCCACCACGGTCACCTACACGCTGACCCACGGCGCCGACGTGGACATCACCGCGGACGACTTCCTCACCGGCCCCTACATCTACAAGGGGTCCTTCGACACGCCGGACAACATGCTGTTCGGCGACGCCCCGGCGACCTGCACCGCCACCTCGTCGACCACGGCCACCTGCAAGGGCCTGATCGACGTCTACCCGGCCGAGGGCGAGCTGTTCAACTCCGACGCGGGCACCTGGCACGGCGCGGCCCTCGCCATCGCCTACAACGGGCAGGACCCGAACAGCGACAGCTTCGACATCACCAAGGTCGGCTACGCCGACCAGGGCCCCCTCGGCACCACGCTGGTGCAGCGCTACTCCAAGCTGACGGTCAACGCCTCGCCCGAGCCGGTCAGGAAGGGCAAGACCATCACGATCACCGGCAAGCTCTCCCGCGCCAACTGGGAGGACAACCAGTACCACGGCTACACCGGCCAGTCGGTCAAGCTGCAGTTCCGCAAGAAGGGCTCCAGCACCTACACCACGCTGAAGACCATCAAGACCGACTCGTACGGCAACCTGAAGACCACCGCCACCGCCTCCACCGACGGCTACTGGCGCTACAGCTTCGCGGGCACCTCGACCACCCCGGCGGTCAACGCCACGGGCGACTTCGTCGACGTGCAGTGACACGGAAGCACCTCTGATGCCCGGCGGCAGGACCTGCTGAGGTCCTGCCGCCGGGGCGTGCTGGACGACGCTCAGCGCCGAGTGAGCACCCACACCGCACCGGCCGCCGGAGCGCGGAGAACCACCAGGACGACGATCCCCGGGTCATGTCCCCTGTAGTGGTGGAGTCACTGGCCGAGCTGGTTCGTTTCGGGCGGGGGAAGCTGCGGGTCGTCCTCGGTGGTCAGCAGCCTGTCCCGATGGCCGTTGCGCCAGGTGGTGCGCTTCCCGGAGTGCTCGCCCGGGGCGGCGCCGATGACCTCAGTGGCCTCGGCCTCGATGAGCTCCTGCGGGATGCGCTCGCACACCACCCTGATCGTCTCAACTCCGTCGGCCGTACGGAGTGACTTCAGCAGCCGCATCAGGTCGGACCGGGACCAGGCCATCGTGTGCTCCTCCGGTCGAACTGCCCGTTCACCAGGGAGACTTGCGCGATGGCCCACCTCTGTTCAGGGAGTCAGGGAGCAGTCACGGACAGCGGGTGCACGCCCCGAGCAGATACCCCGCGCGTCTCCGTCGCTCGACCGGCTGCACCACTCGGCGGGACACCATCCCTGGGCCGGTCCAAAGGGAGCGGCTGGAGCGGGAGTTGGAGCGTGGTCGGCTCGCGCACGGGTGGCCGGACCAGCGGTGGACACTGGCGCGGATCAAGACGCTGATCGGTCGGCTGTTCCACGTCTCGTACACGGTCGAGGGCACCTGGCTGTTGTTGAAGCGGCACGGCTGGTCCTGGCAGCAGCCGGACCGTCGCGCGATCGAGCGGGACGACGGTGCGGTGGAGCGGTGGAAGAAGGAGGTCCGGCCGCAGGTGGAAGAGAAGCGGCCGAGCGGGGTGCGTGGATCTCCTTTGAGGACGAGGCCGGGCAGTCGATGACGCCGCCGCGGGCCAGGACCTGGGGCCGGGTCGGCCGCAGCGGAACGGGAAGCCTTCCAAGACCGTGTCGGCGTTCGCCGGGGAGGGCATGCTGGACCTGGGAGCGGGGAGGGGGCGTTGTGCCGGAGACGAAGGAACGGAGCCGGGATCTTCTCGGGCGCGTGTTGCTTGGGCTGTTTCGTTGCGTGATGGTGCTCATCGTCGCCTTCTTCGCCGTGCGGACCTACGAGGAGACAGCGATCGCCGTGGCGCGCGCCACCGGAGGACTGCGCACCGTGCGGGCGACCGTGGCAGGGGTACAGCACATCACCCACGAGCGCTGCACGGGGGCCGGTCAGGACACGGACTGCAGTCACAAAGACTTCTGGTCCAGTGACGACGTCATCGTGCGGGCCGACGGAGCGACCAGAACCGTGACGGTGGAAGATGCTCCCTCCTTCGCCGAGGGGCAGCAGGTGCGGCTCGGCATGTGGCACGACACGGTCGTGCAGATCGACGAGTACACCGTCCACAGCGCCTGGACCGGCGACGGCTTCCTCCTCGTCGTGTCCCCGCTGCTGTACCCGCTCGCCATGGCGTACACCATCGTCGTGGTCACCGCGCTGCTGGCCCGCCTGCTTGGCCGGCGGGGACGGGCCCGCCTCGACGTGGGTGAGCGCCTGCACGCCGACATCTTCGGCGTCGTGACCGGCCTGGCCGTGTGCCTGATTCTCGTCTTTGTCTCGGCAGCCCGGGACAACGGCAATCCGCCGTGGTGGCCTGTCGTCCCGGCCGGCGCTGGTATCGCCTGCGCCGCATTGGTACTCCTGCGCAACGCGCGGGCGGCGACCGAACCGGGCACCGCGGTCGCCTGAGGGAACAGCCCGGGTGTGCTGTGGCCGGACATCTGCCGGCCGCGTCACCCACCCTGTCCGGCGCCGGCGCAGGCGGCACGCGCCCACCGGTGCGGCTGGGAGGATCGGGAGGTGCATGGGGCCGGGCAGAAGGACGGAGGGCGGGCCTTCCTCGCCGGACATGCGCACGTGCTGCTTGCCCTGGGTGTCAATCCCCTGGTTGCGTAGCGACGTTGGTTATGCGGCCCGGTCTTCCTGATCGGTCTCGGTCCGCGCTTCTTGGATGATCCGTTCGAACGTGATGGGCGGCTTCCCGTCGGCTGCGCTGTGCCTCCGCCTGATGTGGGAGAAGTCCGCGATCCACGTGGCGATCTTCAGCCTCGCCTCGGCCCGCGTCGCGAAGGTGCGCCGGTGGACGTATTCGACCTCGAGTACCGAGTGGAACGACTCCACGGCGGCGTTGTCCAGCGCCGACCCGACTCGCTCCATCGACTGCACGACGCCCCACCGGGCGCAGCTGCTGGAACGCCTCGGCCGTGTATGCGCTGCCGCGGTCGGTGTGGAAGATGACCCCGCCGACCTGGCCGCCCCGCGTTGGGGAGTGTCTGATCAACGCGGATCTGATGATCAAGGAGACGCCGGAGATGACCGGCACCGTCGTTGAGCACGAGCCCGCTGAGCAGTCGGTCCAGGCGCCGTCGAGTACGGCGACGGACGAGCGGTTGATCGCAATGCTGGTGGATTGCGCCCGCACGGACGGGCTGCGGCTGACCGGCGAGGGCGGGCTGCCGCGGCAGCCGACCAAGCGGGTGCTGGAGTCCGGGCCCGTTTCCGTGGCCGTGACGCGAGCCTGGCCCGGGGTACCGTTCATGTCGCAACGTGTCCTTCCTGGCGGCGAGTTCGGCGCTTGCGAACTCGACGTCTCACCGCCTGCCAGGCACGAGCGCGTCAGTTCCCGGGCGGTTGGATGACGGCAATCCGCCAGATCACCGAATCGGCCGCCGAGAGCTTCCACGTCAGTTCGTGGATATGGGTGTGCGGTATTTCAGCGGTGAACACGCCGCTCCCGTCACCGCACTGAGACCCGGCGAGGGTCTTTCCTGCAGCGGTGATGTCGAACTTGGAGGGGCCGGCGCATGTCCACATCACGGTGACGGACGGGGATTTCCCCGCTGATGCGGGAAGCGTGACATCGGCCGCGCCGTGACCCGACCCCGTGTACAGCGCTTTCGATCCGGTGGGGATCGGAGACCGGACCGGATCGGGAAGGCGGTCCGAGCGTGTCGGAGTCTGCGCCGAAGAGCGGGGCGCACCGGTTCCCGTCGTCGCTCCGGCCGTGGCCGACGTCGTCCCGTGGGCAGGGGCCGCCCGGGGGTGAGCACCGCCGGAACAGGCCGGCACAAGCGCCAAGGCCGACAGGCCGACGACCGACAGGCCGACGGCCGACAGGGAAGGCTTCATCAGATCGTCCTCGACTCACGAGTGGCCGATACAGGGCGGGAGCGCCGGGAGCTCGGCGCTCCCGTGGCGGGAGACGATCCACTTGCAGGCACCGTTCTTCACGCCCGCTGTCGTCCCCCGGTGGCGGGCGTGATCACGACACTCGCGGGTAACGGACCGATCCGGCAAGCCCAGCCGGGAGATCTGAGCATCAATTGAGCATCCCGCCCGTTCGACGGGTGGGCGCGGCCGTGGTGGCGGTCGACGGTGGCTTCCCCGTCGGCGCCGGATGGCCCCGGAGCCACCTGGGTCGGCCGGGGCGGCCGGGGGCGGTCGTCGTCAATTTCCGGCCACCTGGGCAATCGCTGTGCCAAGGGCGGTGCAGGTGACGACAAAATCGCGATCACGCCCTACAACTGCGCGGACGTCTCGTGGGTCTGATCGCGTGAGTCAGTCAGACTCCCCGATCGACTTCTCCTCCTGGGGAACCACATGCGCATTCGAGCCACCGTGGCCGCCGTCTCCGGCGCCCTGGCCCTCTCCGCCCTCGCCGTCCCGGCCGCCCACGCCGCCGGCACGCCGTACACGCTGGGCGTGAGCTTCTCCAACGTCAAGATCGCCTCGACGGTCAAGGTGGGGACCACCAACGAGGTCAGCGCGACGTACACCTACACGCTGACCCACGACGCGAGTGTGGACATCACCGCGGACGACTTCTACACCGACGCCTACCTCTACCGCGGCACCCTGGACGACCCGGCCAAGACGCTGGAGGGCGACGACTTCGCCACCTGCACGGTCACCTCGTCCACCACCGCCACCTGCGAGGGCACGGTCGACATCTACCCGGCCGACGGCGACCTGCAGAACGCCGACGCCGGAAGCTGGAAGCTCGCCGCCGAGGCCACCGCCTTCAACGGGCAGGATCCGAACAACCCCGACATGGGCAAGGTCGGCTTCAAGGACCAGGGCGACCTGGCCACCACCCTGGTGCAGCGCTACTCCAAGCTGACCGCCAACGCCGGCCCCGAGCCCGTCGGCAAGGGCAAGACCCTCACCACCACCGGCAAGCTGTCGCGGGCCAACTGGGAGGACCACCAGTACCACGGCTACGCCAACCAGCCGGTCAAGCTGCAGTTCCGCAAGGCGGGCACCACCACGTACACCACCGTCAAGACGGTCTACTCGGACGCGTACGGCAACCTGAAGGCCACCGCCACCGCCCAGTACGACGGCTACTGGCGCTTCAGCTTCGCCGGCACCTCGACCACCCCGGCGGTCAACGCCACCGGCGACTACGTCGACGTGCAGTAACCCCCGAACGGGACACCTGGACCGGGAAGCGGCGGTCGACCCACCTCCACAGGAGTTCCAGGGCGGCCGCCGCCACCACCGCCACTCCCACCGCGGTCCAGGGCATCTCCATCCCCACCAGCCGCAGCGCGAAGAAGCGCTGCAGCCACGGCACGGCCAGTACCAGCAGGAAGGCGGCGCCCATCGCGGCGACCAGGGCGATCCGCCACCAGGTCCAGGGGCGGGCGACGATCGCCAGGACCCACATCGACACCAGGAACAGGGTCAGCGTCGCCGCGCTCGTCTCGGCGTTCAACTGGTACGGCCCGGTGTAGTGGTGACGGGCCATCAGGTATGTGGCGAAGGTGGCGAGGCCGGCGACCGCCCCGCCGGGCACCGAGTGGCGCATCACCCGCCGCACGAAGTGCGGCCGGGCGCGCTCGGCGTTGGGGGCGAGGGCGAGGAAGAAGGCGGGCACGCCGATGGTGAGGGTGGACAGCAGGGTCAGGTGCCGGGGCAGGAACGGGTACTCCACCTGCCAACACACCACCAGCAGCGCCAGCAGCACCGAGTACACCGTCTTCACCAGGAACAGCGTCGCCACGCGCGTGATGTTGCCGATCACCCGGCGGCCTTCGGCGACCACCGACGGCAGGGACGCGAAGCTGTTGTCGAGCAGCACGATCTGGGCCACGGCCCGGGTGGCCTCCGAGCCGGAGCCCATCGCCACGCCGATGTCCGCGTCCTTCAGGGCGAGCACGTCGTTGACGCCGTCGCCGGTCATCGCCACCGTGTGCCCGCGTGCCTGCAGCGCGTTCACCATCTCCCGCTTCTGCCGCGGGGTGACCCGCCCGAACACCGTGCCCGCCTCCAGCGCCCGCCCCATCGCCTCCCGCCCGGCCGGCAGCCGGCGCGCGTCCACCACGGCGCCGTCGAGGCCGACCTTGGCGGCGACCGCGCCCACCGACACCGCGTTGTCGCCGGAGACGACCTTGGCGCGCACGTGCTGCGCGGCGAAGTAGCGCAGGATGTCGGCGGCGTCCGGCCGCAGCCGCTGCTCCAGCACCACCAGCGCGGTCGGCTCGGCGTCCCGGGCGACCTCGGGGTCGTCGAGGCCGCGGCGGGCCCGGGCGAGCAGCAGCACGCGCAGCCCCTGCTCGTTGAGCCGGTCGGTCTCCGCCAGGGCCGGGTCCCCCTCGGGCAGCAGCACGTCGGGCGCGCCCAGCAGCCAGGTGACTTCCTCACCGTCGGCGTCAGCGTTGCCGGCGCCGTCGTCGTCGGAGCCGCCGCCGTCGTCGCCGTCGAGGAAGGAGGCGCCGCTGTACTTGCGGGCGGAGGAGAAGGGCAGCGCCCGGGTGCGGCGCCACCCCGCCGTGTCGGGGAAGGCGTCGGTGATCGCCGCGAGGGAGGCGTTGGGGCGCGGATCGGCTCCGCCGAGCGCGCCGAGCACCGTACGGACGTATGCCTCGTCGCCGTCGTTCAGGACGCGCAGCCCGGTGACGTCCAGGCCGCCCTCGGTGAGGGTGCCGGTCTTGTCCAGGCACACGGTGTCGACGCGGGCCAGGCCCTCGATGGCGGGCAGCTCCCGCACCAGGCACCGCCTGCGGCCCAGCCGGACCACCCCGATGGCGAAGGCGACGGAGGTCAGCAGCACCAGCCCCTCGGGGACCATGGGCACGATGCCGCCGACCGTGCGGGCGACGGAGTCCTTCACGCCGTGCCGCTGGACGAAGAGCTGGCTGACGACCAGGCCGAGCGCGGTCGGGACCATCATCCACGTGACGTACTTCAGGATGGTGGAGATGCCGGTGCGCAGCTCGGAGCGGACCAGGGTGAAGCGGGAGGCCTCCTCGGCGAGCTGGGCGGCGTAGGCCGCGCGGCCCACCCTGGTGGCCTGGAAGGCGCCGCCGCCCGCGACGACGAAGCTGCCCGACATCAGGGTGTCGCCGGGGTGTTTGACGACGGGGTCGGCCTCGCCGGTCAGCAGCGACTCGTCGATCTCCAGCCCGTCGGACTCGACGCACGTGCCGTCGACGACGACCTTGTCGCCGGGGCCGACCTCCAGCAGGTCGTCCAGGACGATCTCGTCGGTGCCGACCCGGACGGCGGTGCCGTCCCGGCGCACGGTCGGCCGGGCCTCGCCGATGACGGCGAGGGAGTCGAGGGTCTTCTTCGCCCGCCACTCCTGGACGATGCCGATGCCGGTGTTGGCGAGGACCACGAAGCCGAAGAGGCCGTCCTGGATCGGCGCGACCACCAGCATGACCAGCCACAGCACGCCGATGATCGCGTTGAAGCGGGTGAGGACGTTGGCGCGGACGATCTCGGTCAGGGAGCGGCTGCTGCGCACCGGGACGTCGTTGACCTCGCCCCGCGCGACGCGCCGCGCCACCTCGGCGGCGCTCAGCCCGGTCGCCCGGGTCCGGACCGGCCCGGGGCGCGCGGGGCCGGGCGCGGCGTCCGCGTCGGCGTCGGCGTGCGTCATGGATTCGACGGTACGTGCGGACGCGTGTCCTCACCGCCCGGCCGGGCGGAAGTTCCGACTCGGGGAGGAGCGGGTGTCGTGCGCTGGTTGTACCGCCGCCGACCGGGCGGGCGGCGGCGGGTGCGAGGCGTGGGACGCGGGGTTATTCGGCGGACGTGGGCTGCTCGGGGGCCTGCCGGGACTGCTGCTCCTGGCGGGGCTGACGGGGCTGACAGGGCTGGTGTGACTGGTGCGGCCGCTACGGCCGCTACGGCCGCTACGGCCTCTGCGGTCCCTGCTCCTGCTGCGGCTGCTGCTCCCGCTGCTCCCGCTTTTCCTGCTGTTCCCGCGTCGCGGCCTCGGCGGCCGCCGCGCGCTTCAGGGCCGCGTCGCGCCGCCGGACGTACCAGACGCCGATCAGGCCCAGGCCCCCGCCGGCCAGGCAGGTCCACAGCCACCAGGTGTGGCCGTGGTCGTGGAACCAGCCGTAGAAGGGGAGCTGCACGAGGAAGAGGACGAACCAGACGATCGTGCCGCCGGTGACGGTGGCGACGACCGGCCCTTCCAGGGGTTCGGGCGCCTCGTGCTTGGGGGTCCACTTGGCCATGGGGACAGCTTACGCAGGCCGGGGGTGCGGGCCCGCGGGCCCGGAAGTGCGCGGGCGCGCGGGCAGGGAGGGACGCGGACACGCAAGCCCGGGAGCCAGGGAGGCCGGGAACCAGGGAGCCCGGGAGTACGGGAGTGCGGGAGTGCGGGCGCGCGAGCCGAGAGGTGCGGGTCCGCGGGCCGTGAGTCCGGTCACGTGGACCGCGTCTCTACGCGCGGAGATTGGCATGGGCGTCGTTCATATGTTCATACTGAAACCGTTTGTGTCTGGCCGCTTCTGTTCGTAGGAAACGCCAACAGGGGTCGGGGGAACCCGTTGGTGATGAGGTTCCGCATGTCCACCTCGGCTCCCGCCAAGGTCCCCGCGCCCGAGCAGCCGGGGGCCGCACCCGCCTACGGTCCCCTCGACCGCTTCTTCCGGATCTCCGAACGGGGCAGCACGCTCTCCCGTGAAGTGCGCGGCGGTCTCGCCACCTTCTTCGCGATGGCGTACATCGTCGTGCTCAACCCGATCATCCTCGGCAGCGCCAAGGACATGTACGGGCACCAGCTCGACCACGGTCAGCTGGTCACCGCGACCGCCCTGACGGCCGCGTTCACCACGCTGCTGATGGGTGTCGTCGGCAACGTCCCGATCGCGCTGGCCGCCGGCCTCGGCGTGAACTCCGTCGTCGCGCTCCAGCTCGCGCCGCGCATGTCCTGGCCGGACGCCATGGGCATGGTGGTGCTGGCCGGTTTCGTGGTGATGCTGCTGGTGGCCAGCGGGCTGCGCGAGCGCGTGATGAACGCCGTGCCCTACGGGCTGCGCAAGGCCATCGGCATCGGCATCGGCCTGTTCATCATGCTGATCGGCCTGGTGGACTCCGGCTTCGTCTCCCGCATCCCGGACGCCGCGCAGACCACCGTCCCGCTCCAGCTCGGCAGCGGCGGCCACCTCAACGGCTGGCCGGTGCTGGTCTTTGTGCTGGGCACGCTGCTGACGCTGGCGCTCATCGTGCGCAAGGTGCCCGGCGCGATCCTCCTCTCGATCGTCGCCATGACCGCGCTCGCCGTGGTGATCAACGCGGTCGCCAAGGTGCCCTCCTGGGGCCTGACCACCCCGAAGTGGCCCGGCAACCCCGTCGCCACCCCCGACTTCGGCCTGATCGGCAAGGTCAGCCTGTTCGGCGGTTTCGACAAGGTCGGCGTGCTCACCGGCGTCCTGTTCGTCTTCACCGTGCTGCTGTCGTGCTTCTTCGACGCGATGGGCACGATCATGGGCGTCAGCGACGAGGCGAAGCTGACCGACGCCCAGGGGCAGATGCCCGGCATCAACAAGGTCCTCTTCGTCGACGGCATCGCCGTGGCCGCGGGCGGCGCCAGCTCCTCCTCCGCCACCACCTGCTTCGTGGAGTCCACCGCGGGCGTCGGCGAGGGCGCGCGCACCGGTTTCGCCAACGTCGTCACCGGCGGCCTGTTCGCGCTGGCGCTGTTCCTGGCGCCGGTCGCCACGATGGTGCCGTCCCAGGCGGCCACCCCGGCGCTGGTCGCGGTGGGCTTCCTGATCCTGGCGGGGTCGGTGAAGGAGATCGACTGGGCGGACCACACGATCGCGATCCCGGCGTTCGTGACGATGCTGATGATGCCGTTCACCTACTCGATCACCAACGGCATCGGCATGGGCTTCCTCACCTTCGTGGTGCTGCGCCTGGCGGCGGGCCGCGGCCGGGAGGTGCCGACGGCGATGTACGTGGTGGCCGCGGTCTTCGCCTTCTACTACCTGATGCCGGCCCTGGGTCTGACGTGAGCCCTCAGGTGACCCTGTCGACCCCGTTGATCCCGTTGACCCCGTAGAACTCCTCCGTCTCCTCGACGGCGGCCTGGAACCGCTCGTCGAAGTCGTCCCGAATGAGCGTCCGGACCACGTAGTCCTGGACGCTCATTCCTCTTTTCGCGGCGCGGGCGCGGAGCCGCTCGTGCAGGTCGCGGTCTATGCGCAGGCTGAGCACGCTGGTCGCCATGGGCACGAGGGTCGCGGCAGCACCGGGCGGGAGGTCGGCGTTCCGCGCCCGGATCACCCGTACGAGTGGAGCGTTCGCTCACTCGTACGGGTGGTGCGTTCGGTCGCTCGTACGGGCGCGGTGGGGTCCGCGGCGGGGCCGATGCGGGGCGTACGTGGCCAGAGTCACGGTGGCCGACGGGGCCTCCGAGTGGTCTTTAGTCAGAGTAATGAGTTACGCTAAACACCATGCCGGACCTTAGCCATGGCGACGACGCTGCCGCCGTGAACTCCCTGCGATCCGCCGTGATGCGGCTGTCCCGTCGGCTCAAGCACCAGCGGGTCGACGAGTCGCTCAGCCCCACCGAGATGTCGGTGCTGGGCACGCTGTCCACTTGCGGCAGCGCCACCCCGGGCGAGCTCGCCCGCAAGGAGCACGTCCAGCCGCCGTCGATGACCCGCATCGTGGCGCTGCTGGAGGCCAAGGGCCTGGTCCGGCTGGAGCCGCACCCCGAGGACCGGCGGCAGAAGGTCGTCACCAGGACCGAGCAGGCCGAGGCGATGCTCGAGGAGAGCCGCCGCAAGCGCAACGCCTTCCTGGCCGGTCTCATCGAGGGACTCGACGAGGACGAGTGGGCGAAACTCCGCGCCGCCGCCCCCGTACTGGAGAAGCTCGCGCACCTGTAAAGAGACAGTCACGAGGAGGCGAACCCTTTTGAGTACGGGACCCGGAGCAGCTTCCGTCCCCGCACCGACCACCCCCGACTCCACCCCCGACTCCACCCCCGACTCTCCCGCCACCCCCGGTTCGCGCAGGTCCTCGATGTTCAGCTCGCTGGGCATCAGGAACTACCGCCTGTTCTTCCTCGGCCAGGTCGTCTCCAACATCGGCACCTGGATGCAGCGCATCGCCCAGGACTGGCTGGTGCTCAGCCTCACCGGCTCCTCCACCGCCGTCGGTGTCACCACCGCCCTGCAGTTCCTGCCGATGCTGCTGTTCGGCCTGTACGGCGGGCTCCTCGTCGACCGCTTCCCCAAGCGCCCCACGCTGCTGGTCACGCAGTCCTCGATGGCCGTGACCGGCCTGGTGCTCGCCGCGCTCACCCTGACCGGCCACGTCCAGGTGTGGCACGTGTACGTCGCCGCCTTCGCCGTCGGCCTGGCCACCGTGGTGGACAACCCGGCCCGCCAGTCCTTCGTCTCCGAGATGGTCGGCCCGCGGCAACTGCAGAACGCGGTCAGCCTGAACTCGGCGAACTTCCAGTCCGCCCGCCTGGTCGGCCCCGCCGTCGCCGGCCTGCTGATCACCGGCGTCGGCACCGGCTGGGCGTTCCTGTGCAACGGCCTGTCCTTCCTCGCGCCCATCGCCGGCCTGCTGCTGATGCGCGCCCGCGAGCTGCACGCCGTGGAGCGCGCGCCGCGCGGCAAGGGCCAGCTCCGCGAGGGCCTGCGCTACGTCGCCGGGCGGCCGCGGCTGATCTGGACGATCGCGCTGGTCGGCTTCGTCGGCACGTTCGGCTTCAACTTCCCCGTCTACCTCTCCGCCTTCGCCGACGACGTCTTCCACGCGGGCGCCGGCTCCTACAGCCTCTTCAACACCCTGATGGCCGTCGGCTCCCTCGTCGGCGCGCTGCTCGCGGCCCGCCGCGGCACGGCCCGGATGCGGGTGCTGGTCGTCGCGGCGCTGGCCTTCGGCGCCGCGGAACTGGCGGCCGCCGTGACGCCCTCGCTGTGGCTGTTCGCCGCGCTCATGGTGCCGCTCGGCGTCTTCGGCATGACCATGAACGTCACCGCCAACACCGGCATCCAGATGTCCACCGAACCGGCCATGCGCGGCCGCGTCATGGCCCTGTACATGATGGTGTTCCTCGGCGGCTCCCCGGTGGGCGCGCCCATCGCCGGCTGGATCACCGACGTCTACGGCGTCCGCGCCGGCCTCGCCGTCGGCGGCGCCGTCTCCGCCCTGGCCGCGGCCCTCATCGGCCTCCTGCTGGCCCGCGCCGGCGGCCTGCGCCTGTCGGTCACCTGGAACCACGGCCACCCCGACGTCCGCCTCGTCCCGCGCGAGCGGCGGGAGGACCTGGCGCCGGCGGCGTGACCCGCACCGGCCCCCGCGACCGCCCGGCCGGGCCTGGTCAGTCGCGGGGGAACTCGTCCGTCTTCAGCACCAGGCCGACCGGGGTGCCGGTCAGGTCGACGTCGTCGCCGAAGTCGAGGCTGAGCTCGCTGCGGTACTCGCCGTCCTTGGGCAGGGTGTACAGGTGCCAGCGGCCGGTGTACGGGTCCACGATCAGGTACACCGGCACCTCGGCGGCGGTGTAGGCGGCCTTCTTCGGGCCGTAGTCGTTGGCGGCGGTGTCCTCGGAGATGACCTCGGCGATGAACTCGACGTCCTGGTAGTGCCAGCGGCGCCTGCCGTCCAGCTTCGCGCCCTCGGCGATCAGGGTGACATCGGTGGCGAAACCGTTGAGGTGCCCCGGGTAGTCGATGCGGACGTCCGACTTCAGGCGCTGCTTGGGAAAGCGGGCGCGCAACTGGTCGAGGATGTCGAAGACGATCTCCCAGTGGGTGGTGCGCTGCGGCGACATGAAGATGTTTCCCCCAACGATCTCGACCTTGTATCCGTCGGGGATGGGCATCTTCTCGAGACACTCGAACATCTTGTCGAGCGTAAGGTCGCCGTTGCTCTCGGCCATCTCGATCCTGTCTTCCAGGACGGTCATGGTGGCGCTCCTCCCCGGCTGCCTCACGGACGAGTGCAGTCGGGCAGTACAACGATACGAACGGTCGCCCGGAAACGCCCGGGTGGCGGGGACACTGGTGCCATGAGACTCTTCGCCGCCGTCCTGCCGCCCGAGGACGTCACCCGCGCCCTGGCCGCCGAGGTCGAGGCGCTGCGGCGGCTGCCCGGGGCGGACGGGCTGCGCTGGACCGGGCGGTCCGGGTGGCACTTCACGCTGGCCTTCTACGGCGAGGTCGACGAGGACGTCGTACCGGAGCTGTCGGACCGGCTGGAGCGGGCCGCGCGGCGGACCGAGCCGTTCCCGCTGGCGGTGCGCGGCGGCGGGCAGTTCGGGCGCGGGCGGGCGCTGTGGGCCGGGGCCGACGGGGACGTGCGGACGCTGCGGCTGCTGGCCGAGCGGGCCGCGGCCGCCGCCCGGAAGGCGGGCGTGGAGACGGGCGAGCAGCGGCGCTACCGGGCCCACCTGACGGTGGCGCGCGGCCGGGAGGCGGTGGACGTGCGGCCGTACGTCGAGGCGCTGCGGGGGTTCGGGAGCCGGACCTGGACGGTGGAGGAGCTGGTGCTGGTGCGCAGCACCCTGCCCCGCTCCGGGGGGCCGGGCGAGCAGCCCCGCTACGACCCGGTCGGCCGCTGGCGGCTGGGCGCGGCCGGTTAGGCTCGGTGCCGTGGACCCGAAGACCCGTAACCGGATCATGGCCGGTGTGCTGGTGCTGATGTTCGTCGTGGTGATCGTGGCGGCGGCGGTCCGGAAGTAGGCCCCGGCCTGCGGCCCCCGGCCCCTGGTCCCCGGCCCGCGGGCTGCGGGCCGGGCACCGCCGTCGCCCCGATCACCGGTCACCGGTCATCGACCACCGGTCATCGGCCACCGGTCATCGGCCACCGGTCATCGGCCACCGGTCGGCGGCCGCCGTCCTACCAGGCGAAGGCCTCCGGGGACGGCCCCGGGCCCGGGAAGATCTCCTCCAGGCCGGTCAGCAGCTCCTCCGGCAGCGTGAGTTCCGCCGCGCGCAGCGCGGAGTCGAGCTGCTCGGCGGTGCGCGGGCCGACGATCGGGCCGGTCACGCCGGGCCGGGTCAGCAGCCAGGCCAGCGCAACCTCGCCGGGCTGCAGGCCGTGCTTGTCGACCAGGTCCTCGTAGGCCTGGATCTTCGCGCGGAAGCCGGGGTCGGCCAGCGCGTCGGCTGCCCGCCCGGAGGTGCGGCGGCTGCCCTCCACCTCCTTCTTCAGCACCCCGCCGAGCAGCCCGCCGTGCAGCGGCGACCAGGGGATGACGCCCAGGCCGTAGTCCTGCGCGGCCGGGATGACCTCCATCTCGGCGCGCCGCTCGACCAGGTTGTACAGGCACTGCTCGCTGACCAGCCCGATGGTGCCGCCGCGGCGCGCGGCCAGCTCGTTGGCCTGGGCGATCTTGTAGCCGGGGAAGTTGGAGGAGCCGACGTAGAGGATCTTGCCCTGCTGGACCAGGACGTCGATCGCCTGCCAGATCTCCTCGAACGGGGTGCTGCGGTCGATGTGGTGGAACTGGTAGAGGTCGATGTGGTCGGTCTGCAGCCGCTTCAGGCTCGCGTCCACCGCCCGGCGGATGTTGAGAGCCGACAGTTTGTCCTGGTTCGGCCACGCGGGCACGCCGTCCGGGCCCATGTTGCCGTAGACCTTGGTGGCGATGACGGTCTTGTCGCGCCGCCCGCCGCCCTGGGCGAACCAGTTGCCGATGATCGTCTCCGTGCGGCCCTTGTTCTCGCCCCAGCCGTAGACGTTCGCGGTGTCGAAGAAGTTGATGCCCGCGTCCAGTGCCGCGTCCATGATCGCGTGACTGTCCGCCTCGTCGGTCTGCGGACCGAAGTTCATGGTGCCGAGCACCAGTCGGCTGACCTTGAGTCCCGTGCGTCCGAGCTGCGTGTACTCCATGACGACCTAGCCAACGAGGTGGAGTGCGCTCTAGGCAAGGGCCGCCCGGGTGTCCGCGTCCGGGATCCGGTGACGGCCCGCGTCACGACCGGGTCAGCAGGGTGACACCCAGGGTGATCATGGTGGCGGCCACCAGGGCGTCCAGGACGCGCCAGGCCGCCGGCGCGGCCAGGAAGCGGCCGAGCAGGCGGGCGCCGAAGCCGAGGGCGGTGAACCAGCACAGGCTGGCCAGCGCCGCGCCCCCACCGAAGGTCCAGCGCTGCGGGCCGTGGCCGGCGGCGACCGAGCCGAGCAGGAAGACGGTGTCGAGGTAGACGTGCGGGTTGAGCCACGTCAGCGCCAGGCAGGTCAGCACCGCCCGGCGCCGGGAACCGGCCGCCTCCCCCTCCGCGCGCAGCGACCCCGGCCGCAGCACCCTGCGGGCGGCCAGCACGCCGTAGCAGATCAGGAACGCGCCGCCGATCCAGCCCACCGCCGTCAGGGCGCCCGGCCACGCCACGACCAGGGCGCCGACCCCGCCGACGCCGAGGGCGATGAGCACGGTGTCGGACAGGGCGCAGATGCCGACCACGGCGAGGACCGCGTCGCGGCGGATGCCCTGGCGCAGGACGAAGGCGTTCTGGGCGCCGATGGCGACGATGAGGGACAGACCGGTGCCGAAGCCGGCGGCCGCGGCGGCGAGTGCGGGGGAGGACATGGCTCCGACGCTAGGTGGGCCGCAGTCCGGCGTACAGCTAATGATTCTTAGGGAGCTTCAGTTCCGCTTAAGGCGACGGGTGGGGGTGGGCATGATGGGGGGATGGTGACGGACCTTCCCCTCGACCAGGTGCGCACGCTGCTCGCGGTGGTGGACGAGGGCACGTTCGACGCGGCGGCCGCCGCGCTGCACGTGACGCCCTCGGCGGTCAGCCAGCGGGTCAAGGCGCTGGAGCAGCGCACGGGCCGGGTACTGCTGCTGCGCACCAAGCCGGTACGGCTCACCGAGTCCGGCGAGGTCGTCGTGCGGTTCGCCCGGCAACTGGCCCGGCTGGAGCGCGACGCCCGCGCCGAACTGGGCATGAGCGGCACCGGAGAGGCGACCCGGGTGTCCGTCGCGGTGAACTCCGACTCGCTGGCCACCTGGTTCCTGGACGCCCTGACGGCGGTGCCGCGGGACCTCGGACTCTGCTTCGAACTGCACCGGGAGGACCAGGACCACACCGCGGCGCTGCTGCGCGAAGGCCGGGTGATGGCCGCGGTGACCTCCTCCTCCGACCCGGTGACGGGCTGCTCGGTGCGCGCCCTGGGCCGGATGCGCTACGTGCCCGTCGCCCACCCCGGCTTCGCCGCCGCCCACCTGCGCGGCCCGCTGCGGGAGACCCTGGCCACGGCCCCCGTGGTGGTCTTCGACCGGCGCGACGACCTGCAGGACGGCTACGTCCGCCGGCTGTGCCCGGGCCGCGGCGGCGCGAGCGCCGTACGCCACTACGTGCCCACCTCGGAGGGCTTCGTCGAGTGCGTCGCCGCCGGCCTCGGCTGGGGCCTGGTCCCCGAGGTCCACGCCGAGCCGCTCCTCGCCTCCGGCCGCCTGGTCCGCCTCGTTCCCGACGGTGCCGATCGCATGGGCGGTACTGGTGGTGCCGACGGTATCGACCGCGCCGACTGCGCCGATTGTGCCGATTGCGCCGACTGTGCTGACTGTGCTGTTGACGTTCCCCTCTACTGGCAGCAGTGGAAGCTCGACTCGCCCGCCCTGGCCGCGGTGGCCGACGCGGTGGCGGCGACGGCGGCCGGGGCGCTGCGGCAGTGAGGCGGGTGGGGCCACTCCGGGTCCACTCCGGGCCCACCCCGGACCGACTTCGGGCCCGGAGTTGGCCCGAACGCACCCCGTTCGGCGCCGGCATGACAGCGGCGTCCGCCTGGGCTACACTGATCTTGTGCACGCCGCCGAACTCCCGGCGGAATGTCGCGCGTTGGTGGTCCAAGGAAAGACGCCCCGCTTCCTGCGGGGAGATGCAGGTGCAAGGCCTGCCCGGCGCTCCACCGAAGACCCCGCCTCCGTGACACCGGAGGCGGGGTCTTCCCGTGTCGCCGTGTTCCCGTGTTGCCGTGTCTGCGGGGCGCCGTGTCGGTCCACGGACCCACAGAAACACGGCAACTGACGGTCCGTCAGCCGACGTACGGCCCGCCCAGCCCCCACGTCTCGTGCAGCGCCGCGGCGAACGCGCCCGCGATGCGGTGCTCGCCGCTCGCGTTCGGGTGGGTGCCGTCGTAGGTGTCGGTGTGGATGTCGTACTCCGGCGGGACGGCGGCCAGGACCAGCGGGGAGCGCGGGGTGTCCAGTTCCGCGAGGGTCTTGGCGAACAGCTCGTTGAAGCGCGCCACCTGTGCCGCGAACGACTCGTCCGCCTCGGCCCGTATGTTGGGGATCACCGGCAGCAGCACCATCCGCACGTCCGGGTTGGCGGACCGGGCGGCGGCCACGAACGCCCGCACGTTCTCCTGCGTCTGGTCCGCGTCCGTGTAGAAGCCCAGGTCGATCAGGCCGAGGGAGACCAGCAGCAGGCCGGCGCGGTGCGCGCGGACCGCGTCGCCGACCAGCGGGGCCAGGTGCAGCCAGCCCTCGCCCCAGCCGGCCAGGTGGGCGCGCGGGAAGTCGGGGTCGGCGTAGGCGTACGACGTCGCCGCGTCCGCCGTCGGGTCGTACAGCGTCTCGCGCGGGCCGACGAGCGTGAACGGACCGTCGTGGGTGGCGCGCAGGTGCTGCCACAACCGGTACCGCCACGTGTGCCGGCCGGTGCTGCCGATCGTCATGGAATCGCCCACGGGCATGATCCTGAGCATCCGCTCATCATCGGCGATCACGGGGCCGCGCGGGGTGTGAGGCCCGCCACGGCCGGTGAACGGCGGTCCGGGATGGCAGGCTTGGGGCATGCGCCGTCCCTCCGTGCGACCCGTCGTCCGTTCGTTCGCCCTCCTCGCCGCGGTCCTGCTCGCGGGCGTCCCCACCGCCCCCGCCTCGGCCGCCGCCGGCGACGACGGCTTCACGATCAAGGACCCGCGCATCACCGAGTCCAGCGGCCTGGCCGCCTCCCGCCTGCACCCCGGGATCTACTGGACCCACAACGACAGCGACGACGGCCCCTACCTCTACGCCGTCGACGGCCGCACCGGGAACACCGTCGCCCGGATCACCCTCACCGGCATCGGCCGGCCGCGCGACGTGGAGGCGATCTCCATCGGCCCCGGCAACCAGATCTACGTCGGCGACATCGGCGACAACCTCGGCGGCAAGTGGCCGTACGTGTGGATCTACCGGCTGCCCGAGCCGAAGGTGCTGAAGGACCAGACGGTGCGGGCCACGCAGTACGTCGTGAAGTACGCCGACGGGCCGCGCGACGCCGAGTCCCTGCTCGTCCACCCCAGGACCGGGCGGGTGTACCTCATCGACAAGAAGGAGGACGGCGGCCACCTCTACGAGGGCCCGGCCACCCTGTCCCCCTCCGGCACCAACGTCTTCCGCCCCGTGGCCCCGGTCGACCTGTGGGCCACGGACGCGGCGTTCTCCCCGGACGGCAGGCGCCTCGCCGTCCGCGGCTACTTCGGCGGCATCCTCTACGCCTTCGACGACGGCACCCTCAAGCGCGTGGGCCGGCTGGACGTGCCGCTGCAGGGGCAGGGCGAGTCGGTGACCTACAGCGCCGACGGCGCGAAACTCCT
The DNA here is from genome assembly GCF_014651135.1 of Streptomyces echinoruber. Taxonomy (GTDB): domain Bacteria; phylum Actinomycetota; class Actinomycetes; order Streptomycetales; family Streptomycetaceae; genus Streptomyces; species Streptomyces echinoruber. Next base: position 53,735 of record NZ_BMWH01000015.1, on the reverse strand, counting down.
CTACGGCAGCGAGGGCGCCCAGAGCCGGGTGATCGCCGAGGACGCGCCGGGCGGCGGAGACGGCGGCCCGGGTGCCTCCGCCGCCAAGGACCCGGCGTCCCCGAGCGGCGGCGACGGCACCGGGGACGGCGTCAAGGTCGGCGCCGTCGTCCTGGCGGTGGCGGCGGTGGCCCTCCTCGGGCTGCGGCGGCTGCGACGCCGAAGCTGAGACGGACGCGGCGCCGGGGCGGAGACGAGCGCACCGCTCTGCCGTGCGGGCATGCCGCTCTGCCGTGCGGGCATGCGGCCCTGTCGTGCGGGCATGCGGCCCTGTCGTGCGGGCACACCGTCGCGTCGTACGGGCGGGCCGCGCCGCCCCGTCCGCCGTGCGGTCCGGCTCGCCACCGCCTACCGCGCGATCCGCAGCTCGTAGTGCAGCGTCCGCGTCCGCATCAGCTTGTGCGCGAGCGGCACCAACACGCCCTGCACGAACGGGTACTTGCGCCGCAGCAGCCGCGCCGCGTGCCGGTCCTCGGCGCCGCCCGGCTCCAGCAGCCGCGCCCGGGCGCGGACCGCCGGGCCGGTGGGCCGGCCGCGGAAGGTGGACGGGGCCAGCTCCACCTCCGGGTTGTTGCGGATCCGCTTGACCTTCCAAGTCCCGCCCGGCGTGCGGAAGTACGCGCGGTCGCCGTCGACCGCGATGTTCACCGGTGTGCCCACACCCGTGCCGTCCCTCTTGTACGTCGTGAGCAAGACGGTGTACTGCCTGACGAAGCGAGCCAACTCCGGGCTCGCGGCGGTCTGAGAACTCATGGGTCCATGGAGGCACCGCCGGGCCGGTTTGTCACCCGTTGCCGCACCACCGGTGTGGTCCGCGCACCCGAAGGGCGCCCGGCCGCCTGCCGGGCGCCCTTCGCGGACTCGCGGACTCGCGGACTCGCGGACTCGCCGACTCACGGACTCGCGGACGCGCGTCCGCGCCGACTTCGACTCCGTCGGCCTCGTCGGCGTACCGCCGCGGTCAGAGTCGTTCGATGACGTAGTCGACGCACTTCGTCAGCGCCTCGACGTCCGCCGGGTCCACCGCCGGGAACATCGCGATGCGCAGCTGGTTGCGGCCGAGCTTGCGGTACGGCTCGGTGTCGACGATGCCGTTGGCGCGCAGCACCTTGGCGACGGCGGCGGCGTCGACCTCGTCGGTGAAGTCGATGGTGCCCACGACCTGGGAGCGCTTGGCGGGGTCGGCGACGAACGGGGTGGCGTACTTGGCCTCCTCCGCCCAGGCGTACAGACGGCTGGAGGAGTCCTTGGTGCGGGCCGTGGCCCAGTCCAGGCCACCCTGGCCGTTGAGCCACTCGAGCTGCTCGTTGAGCAGGAACAGGGTGGCCAGGGCCGGGGTGTTGTACGTCTGGTTCTTGCGCGAGTTGTCGATCGCCGTCGGCAGGGAGAAGAACTCCGGGACGTGGCGGCCGGAGGCGTGCACGCGCTCGGCGCGCTCGATCGCGGCCGGGGAGAAGATGCCGATCCACAGGCCGCCGTCGGCGGCGAAGGACTTCTGCGGCGCGAAGTAGTAGACGTCCGTCTCGGCGATGTCGACCGGCAGGCCGCCCGCGCCGGAGGTGGCGTCGACCAGGACGAGCGCGCCCTCGTCGGCACCGGTCACCCGCCTGATGGGCATGGCCACGCCGGTGGAGGTCTCGTTGTGGGTGAAGGCGTAGACGTCGACGCCCTCCTCCGCCCGCGGCTCCGGGTGGCTGCCCGGGTCGGCGGAGATCACGGTGGGCTCGGCCAGCCAGGGGGCGAGTGTGGCGGCCTTGGCGAACTTGGAGGAGAACTCGCCGAAGCTGAGGTGCTGCGACTTGTTCTCGATCAGGCCGTGGGTGGCGATGTCCCAGAAGGCGGTGGAGCCGCCGTTGCCGAGGATCACCTCGTACCCGTCGGGCAGGGAGAAGAGCTGGGCGATGCCCTCGCGGACCTTGCCGACGAGGTTCTTGACCGGGGCCTGGCGGTGCGAGGTGCCCATGAGGGAGGTACCGGTGGCGGCCAGCGCCTGCAGCGCCTCCGTCCGCACCTTGGAGGGACCCGAGCCGAAGCGTCCGTCGGCGGGCTTGATGTCAGCGGGAATCTGGATGTCGGCCACGCACGGGAGCGTAGCCGGTACGGGAAATCCGGGCGAAACGCAGTCCGTCGGGTGAGACACCCGCCGTCGGGTGAGACACCCGGGTGGACGGCGGTCGCCGCGGGGGACGCCACCGCCGGTGACCGTCGGCAGGCGTCGCCGGCCGCCGGCAGACGTCACTGACCGACGGCAGGCGTCGCTGCCCTCCGGAGGCCGTCGCCGGCCTCCGGCGGTCGTCACTGTCAGTGGTCGGGTGCATCCTGGACGTATGACGGATCTCCGGGCCCTCGAAGCCGATCTGCGCGCGACCGTCCGCGGTGACGTGGACTTCGGTGTCACCGCGCGGGCGCTGGTCACCATGGACGCCTCCAACTACCGGCGGGTGCCGCTGGGGGTGGTGGCGCCGCGGGACGCGGACGACGTGGCGGCGGTGCTGGAGGTGTGCCGGGGGCACGGGGTGCCGGTGGTGGCGCGGGGCGGGGGCACGTCGATCGCGGGGAACGCGACGGGCGACGGCGTGGTGCTGGACTTCACGCGGCACATGAACCGGCTGCTCGCCCTCGACCCCGCGGCGCGCACCGCGGTGGTGCAGCCGGGACTGGTGCTGGACCGGCTGCAGGAGGCGGCCGCGCCGCACGGGCTGCGGTTCGGGCCGGACCCCTCCACGCACGGCCGGTGCACACTCGGCGGGATGATCGGCAACAACTCCTGCGGGTCCCACTCGGTGGCGTGGGGCACCACGGCGGACAGTGTGCGGGAGCTGTCCGTCGTCACCGCGCGCGGGCGGCGGCTGACACTCGGGCGGGAGTGGGCGGGCGCGCCCGAGGGACTGCGGGCGCTGGTCGAGGGCGAGCTGGCGCGGCTGCGCACCGGGTTCCCGCACCTGCCCCGCCGCATCTCCGGGTACGCGCTGGACGCGCTGCTGCCGGAGCGCGGCGCCGACGTGGCCCGCTCCTTCTGCGGCTCCGAGGGCACCCTCGGCGTGCTCACCGAGGCGGTGGTCCGGCTCGTCGAGACGCCCCCCGCGCGCGTGCTGGCGGTGCTGGGGTACGCCGACGAGAGCGCCGCCGCCGAGGCCGCGGCCGGCCTGCCGGCGCACCGGCCGCTGACGGTGGAGGGCATGGCCGCCGACCTGGTGCCGCCGGGCACGGCCGGGCTGCCGCGGGGCGGGGCCTGGCTGTTCGTGGAGATGGGCGGGGAAACGCGGGCGCAGGCACGCGCGCGGGCGGACGCCGTCGTACGCGCGGCCGACGTCGTGGACGCCGTGGTCGTCACCGACCCGGCCGGGCAGCGGGCGCTGTGGCGGATCCGCGAGGACGCCAGCGGCACGGCGACCCGGATGCCGGACGGCTCGGAGGCCTGGCCCGGCTGGGAGGACTGCGCGGTGCCGCCCGCCCGGCTCGGCGCCTACCTGCGCGAGTTCCGCGCCCTGCTGGCCGCGCACGGGCTGCGCGGCACGCCGTACGGGCACTTCGGCGACGGCTGCGTCCACGTCCGCATCGACTTCGACCTGCTGAGCACGCGGGGCGTGGCGCGCTTCCGGCGCTTCTCCGAGGAACTGGCCGACCTGGTCGTGGCGCACGGCGGGTCGCTGTCCGGGGAGCACGGCGACGGCCAGGCGCGCGCCGAGCTGCTGCCGAAAATGTACGGCGCGGAGACGGTCACCCTCTTCGAGCGCGCCAAGGCCGTCTGGGACCCCGACGACCTGCTCAACCCGGGCAGGCTGGTGCGGCCCGCGCCCCTCGACGCCGACCTGCGCTTCGCCGTCCTCCCGCACCGCCCGGCCGGCGTCGCCTTCGGCTACCGCGCCGACGGCGGCGACTTCTCCGCCGCCGTCCGCCGCTGCGTGGGCGTCGCCAAATGCCGTACGACGGCGGTGTCCGGGCCGGAGGTGATGTGCCCGTCGTTCCGCGTCACCGGCGAGGAACGGCACTCCACGCGCGGACGGGCCCGGCTGCTGCACGAGATGCTCGCCGGCGAGGTCGTCACCGACGGCTGGCGGTCGGCGGAGGTGCGCGAGGCGCTGGATCTGTGCCTGGCCTGCAAGGGGTGCCGCTCCGACTGCCCCGTCGGGGTCGACATGGCCACGTACAAGGCGGAGTTCCTGCACCAGCACTACCGGGGGCGGCGCCGTCCGGCCGCCCACCACAGCATGGGCCGGCTGCCCGAGTGGCTGCGCGCGGTCGCCGCCACCCGCACCGCACCCGTCGTCAACGCGCTCGCCTCCGTCCGCCCGGTGGCGTCGGCGGCCAAGTGGCTGGGCGGGATCGCCCCGGAGCGGGACCTGCCGCGCCTGGCGGCCGAGCCGTTCAGCCGCTGGTGGCGCCGCAGCGGGGGAGCGGGGCGTGGGAACGGGGAAGCGGGGCGCGGAAGCGGGGGAGCGGGGCGTGGGAACGGGGAAGCGGGGCGCGGAAGCGGGGGAGCGGGGCGCGGGGACGAGGGAGCGGTGCGCGGAAGCGGGGAAGCGGCGCACGGGAACGGGGAAGCGGGGCGCGGGAGTGGCCCGCTGGTGGTGCTGTGGCCGGACACCTTCACCGAGCACTTCTCGCCCTCCGTGGGCCGCGCGGCCGTGCGCGTCCTGCGGGCCGCCGGGCTGCGCGTGGCCCTCCCGCCGACCCTGCGCCTGCGCCCCGCGCCCATCGGGGACGGACGGTCGCGGACGCTCGGCCCGCCGGCGGTGCTGCGCGGCCGGGGCCGAGTGTGCTGCGGACTGACGTACGTCTCCACCGGCCAGCTCGACCGCGCCCGCACGGTGCTGCGCCGCACCCTCGACCTGATGGAACCGGTCCTCGCCGCCGCCGTCCCGGTCGTCGTCCTGGAGCCGAGCTGCGCCGCCGCGCTCCGCACCGACCTGCCCGAACTGCTGCCCGGCGACCCGCGCGCCCGCCGCCTCGCCGACCGCGTCCTCACCTTCGCCGAGGCCCTGGAACGCCACGCCCCCGGCTGGCGCCCGCCGCGCCTGGACCGCCCCGTCGCCGGGCAGACCCACTGCCATCAGCACGCCGTCCTCGGCGACGCCCCCGACCGCCGCCTGCGCACCGCCGCCGGCCTCACCGGCGACCTGAGCGGCGGCTGCTGCGGCCTGGCCGGGAACTTCGGCTTCGAACCGGGCCACTTCGCTGTCTCCCGCGCCTGCGCCGAGGAGCAGCTCCTGCCCGCCGTGCGGTCCGCACCCGACGGCACGGTGATCCTCGCCGACGGCTTCTCCTGCCGCACACAGCTCGAACAACTGGCCGGGGTGCGGGGGCGGCACCTGGCGGAGGTGCTGGCGGAGGGGCTGGAGGAAGAACTGGAGGAGGAACTGGAGGACGGTCCGCGGGACGGGCCACGGGACGGTCCGCAGGACGGGTTTCCCTCCCCGAGACGGGGCTTTCTTACCGCCGTTCAGGGGGGTGAGGATCCCAGCCCGCCGCGAACGACCACGTGACGCCCGCGCCCGCGGTGAATTGCAGAGAACTGTCGGGGTGGCTCTCGCTCAACTGGATCTCGTTCATGGCGGGCAGCACCTTCCCCTTCTCGCACTGCAAGAGGAAGGAGGTGCCGGTCGGCCGCACGCGCACGGTGATCTTTCCCGCGCCCGCGCAGTTGACCGCGATCGCCAGTGTCCTGCCCGCCTTCACCCCGCCCGGAAGGGGATGGACCGCGCTGCCCGTGACCTCGGTGGCCGACACCAGTTTCGTGATGCCGTCCGAGGCGATGTCGGGGACCTTGGCCACCGACGGCGCGTACGGATCCACGCTCGCGCCGGAGGACGCCGTGGCCGGTGGCGCACTCGACGCCGGACCCGGGCGGCTGCGGGCGGGGCCGTCCTGGCGGGAGCTGCAGCCGGCCATCACCGCGGCGGCCACGAGCACGCAACCGGCCACGCGGGCGGGGCTGTTGGTGAGCGTCATCAGTTGCTCGTCTCCCAGATGTACCAGCCCACGTGGTGCGGGGTGCAGCCGGTGACGGTGCTCTTCGCGGAAGTCCGGAAGTTGCTGTAGAGGAGGTAGCTCGTGCCCTGGTTGCGCAGCCGGTACACGCCGTAGGGGGCGTGCGTGGTCTTGTGCGCCGGGGTGGAGACGGCGGTGCGGTCGCACAGGTCGCCGCCGGGGTGGTTGCCGGGCCCGGTGTCGTCGCCGCCCGGGATGTCGGGCTCCGCGTCGAACCGGTCCGCGGGTACGTCCACCAGGCCGGTGTCGGCCGGGTCGGTCTCCTGCGGCGGATCCGTGTTGATCACCACACCGGTGTCTGCCGGAACATCGTCGGCCACCGCGACACCGCTGCCCAGACTCAGCACGATGAGCGCCACCGCGGTGGTCGTGGCCGCGGCACGCCTCACTCCCAGACGCATGGTCGTCCTTTCACCGCCCCTCCCCCCGTGGGAGCTGACGCGTCCAGGACACTCACGCACGGTCGATCAACCGGTCAAGCAGAAAATCTTGAATTGAGGAAGCCCAGAGCTTGCCGCCCACCGAAGGGCAATAACAACATCCGCAATCAGCAAAGTCGGTACCTCCAGCCGCCTTTCATGCCACTCTCCGCCGCTCGGGACTGACGGCTGAAGCCGCTGAACCGGTGCGCGGCGGCCGCTGCCTTCCCACGGGTGGTTGGTGGGCGGGTCGGCAGGTCACCACCTCCCTGCACACCGGCCTGGCCCTGGACGCCCTGAAAAAGGCGCTCTGGAGGCGCCGTCACGCTGACGGCGACCTGCCCTGAAAACTAACCCATCCGTCGCCCACGAAGCCCGGGGCTTGATAGTCAGGGTCTGAATAAGCTGTCCGGAGACTCCAGATGTTGCGCGCAGAACTCGGCTCTTTGGGGCAGGATCGCCGCGTGGCCGAGTTGGACGCCGAGATCGGCGTACTGTGCACAACCTGACGGAAGGGATGGGCATGTCGGAAGCCGCGGGCGCTCGACTGTTCCGTGAAGCGTGGATCGCTGGAGTGCGCAAGTACTTCCCCGGCGAGCCGAAGCCGAGCTATGTGACTCCGTGGGAGGAGACGCCCGAGTGGGAGCGCGAGGCTGCCGGCGCCGTGTACGAGCAGGTGCGCCAGTTCCTCGAACTGAGCGGTGGGCACGCGTCCCGCCTGTCGCGCGAGCAGAAGGGGCGTTTCGTCGCGACGTGCTGGACCGCGCAGATGTACAAGCATTTCGAGGACCCCAAGCCGGCGTACGTGGCCGACTGGCCCGCTCTGCCGACGTGGCAGCAGGAGACTGACGCCGACATCTTCGAGGCCATCGCGACGTCCCTGGCCTGACCGGTCATGCGCGGCGCCCCGCTCCCTGGTCCTGGGAAGCGGGGCGCTGTGTGTCGGTAGCCGTCGGCCGACGGGCTGAGGGTGGAGGACCTGGACTCCGGAACTCCGGGCCCACGCTCTTGTCGGCGTTCATCGCCTTCCGCTTTCACGGACAAGAGACAGGGCCAAAACGGCTTCACACACCTGACTTGGGTCCATTACCCTGGACTCCGAAGTGCACCGTGCTGGACGAATTCCGAGTTGATGCCCGTGGACAGCCACCCCACCCCCGCGACCCCCGCCCCGCCGACGGCTCCCGCCCCGGCATCCCCGGCCGCGCCGAGCGGCGGCGCGCGCCGAGGGGGCGGTTCCCTCGGGCCGGTCGGTCTCGTCCTCGCCGGAGGCGTCTCCGTCCAGTTCGGCGGCGCCCTCGCCGTGACGCTGATGCCGCGGGCCGGTGCCCTCGGCGTGGTGGCCCTGCGGCTGTTCGTGGCCGCCGTCGTGCTGCTCGTGGCCTGCCGCCCCCGTCTGCGCGGCCACGCCCGCGCCGACTGGGGCACGGTCGTCGCCTTCGGCTTCGTCATGGGCGCCATGAACGGGCTCTTCTACCAGGCCATCGCCCGCATCCCGCTCGGCCCCGCCGTCACCCTGGAGGTGCTCGGCCCGCTCGCCCTGTCCGTCGTCACCTCCCGCCGCGCGATCAACGTGCTGTGGGCCGCGCTCGCCCTCGCCGGCGTCTTCCTGCTCAGCGGCGGCGGCTTCGGCGGCCTCGACCCGGTCGGCGTCGTCTTGGCGCTGGGCGCCGGCTGCATGTGGGCCGCGTACATCGTCTTCAGCGCCCGCACCGGCCGCCGCTTCCCTCAGGCCGACGGGCTCGCGCTCGCCATGACGGTCGCCGCCGTCGCCTTCCTGCCGCTGGGCGTCGCCGAGGCGGGCACCCGGCTCCTCGACCCGGTCACCCTCGGTCTGGGCGCCGGCGTGGCCTGCCTGTCCTCCGTCCTGCCCTACACCCTCGAGCTCCTCGCCCTGCGCCGCCTGCCCGCCGCCACCTTCGCCGTCCTGATGAGCCTGGAACCCGCCCTCGCCGCGACGGCCGGCTTCCTGGTCCTGGGCCAGTCCCTGTCCCCGGCCGAGGCCGTCGCCATCGCCCTGGTCATCGCGGCGAGCATGGGCGCGGTGCGGACGCAGGCGGGACGGGCGGGACAGGCGGGACGGGCCAAGGCGGTCGAGAAGGGTGCCGCGGACGCCACGGACGCCACGGAGGCCACGGAGGCCACGGAGGCCACGGAGGCCACGGAGGCCACGGAGGCCACGGACGCCCCGGGCGCCGCGGGCGCGGGCTGACGGTCCCGTCGGCAGCGACACCGGCTCCGGTACCGGCATACCGGCACCGGAGCCCGCGCGGGCATCCTTGCGGCCGGAAATCATGCAAGCACGCTTGCTTGTTTCCTGCCCCGCTGTCATGCTCCTCGGGCACCGCCCAGCACACCGCCGTGCCCGAGGGGAGCGCCCGTGTCCGATCCGACACGCGTGATCGACGATCTGCGCGGGGAGAGCGAGGAACTCGACCGGCTGGTGGGGGAGCTGGGGGAGGACGACTGGCGGCGGCCGACCCCCGCGCCCGGCTGGAGCGTCGCCCACCAGATCGCGCACCTGGCCTGGACCGACCGCGGCGCCCTGCTCGCGGTGACCGACCCGGGGGCCTTCCAGGAGCTGGCCGCGAAGGCGGCGGCCGCGCCCGGCACGTTCGTCGACGAGGGCGCCGAGGAAGGCACCGGACTGCCGCCCGGCCGGCTGCTCGCCCGCTGGCGTGCGGGGCGCGCCGCCCTGGAGGCCGCGCTGCGGGCGGCTCCGCCCGGCGTCCGTTTCCCCTGGTACGGCCCGCCCATGTCCGCCGCCTCCATGGCCTCCGCCCGCCTGATGGAGACCTGGGCCCACGGCCAGGACGTCGCCGACGCGCTCGGCGTCGTACGCGCCCCCACCGCCCGGCTCCGGCACGTCGTCCGCATCGGCGTGCGCGCCCGCGACTACGCCTTCCGCGCGCACGGGCTCACCCCGCCCGCCGAGGAGTTCCGCGTCGAGGTCACCGCGCCGGACGGCGAGCGGTGGGCGTACGGCCCCGAGGACGCCGCCCAGCGTGTCACCGGGCCCGCCCTCGACTTCTGCCTGCTGGTCACGCAGCGCGCCCACCGCGCCGACCTCGCCGTCCGCGCCGAGGGACCGGACGCCGAGCGGTGGCTGGACGTAGCGCAGGCCTTCGCGGGCCCGCCCGGCGCCGGCCGCCCGCCGAAAGGCTCCGCCGGCCCGCCCCAAGACGTCACCCGCCCACCGAAGGAGGCCACTCGCCCACCGGAGAAAGCCACCCGCCCACCGGAGAAAGCCACCCACCCGCCCAAGAGCACCACCCGCCCGCCCGAGAACGCGGCCGGCCCGCCCCAAGACGCCACCCGCCCACCCCAAGACGCCCCCCGCCCCCCAAAGGAGACCCCCCGGTGAGGCCCCTGCGCATAGGCAACGCCTCCGGCTTCTACGGCGACCGTTTCGACGCGATGCGCGAGATGCTCACCGGCGGTGACCTGGACGTCCTGACCGGCGACTACCTCGCCGAGCTGACCATGCTGATCCTGGGCCGCGACCGCCTGAAGGACCCCTCCGGCCCCTCCGCCGGGTACGCCCGCACCTTTCTGCGGCAACTGGAGGAGTGCCTGGGCCTGGCCCACGAGCGGGGCGTGCGGATCGTCACCAACGCCGGCGGCCTCAACCCGGCCGGGCTCGCCGGCGCCGTACGGGAGCTGGCCGGCCGGCTCGGGCTGCCGGTGCGGGTCGCGCACGTCGAGGGCGACGACCTCACCGCGCGCCACCCGGGCAGCCTCACCGCGCACGCCTACCTCGGCGGGTTCGGCATCGCCGCCTGCCTGCGGGCCGGCGCCGACGTGGTGGTCACCGGGCGGGTCACCGACGCGGCCCTGGTCACCGGTCCCGCCGCCGCGCACTTCGGCTGGGGGCCGGACGCGTACGACCGGCTCGCGGGCGCGGTCGTCGCCGGGCATGTGCTGGAGTGCGGCGCCCAGGCCACCGGCGGCAACTACGCCTTCTTCGGCGACGGCGACGTGCACCGCCCCGGCTTCCCGCTCGCCGAGGTCCACGCCGACGGCAGCAGCGTGATCGGCAAGCACCCCGGCACCGGCGGCTTCGTCGACACCGGCACGGTCACCGCGCAACTGCTGTACGAGACGGCGGGCGCCCGGTACGCGGGACCGGACGTCACCGCGCGTCTGGACACCGTACGGCTGCGCCAGGACGGGCCGGACCGGGTGCGGGTCGAGGGCGTGCGCGGCGAGCCGCCGCCTCCGACGCTCAAGGTCGGCCGCACCCGTCTGGGCGGCCACCGCAACGAGGTCGTCTTCGTCCTCACCGGTCTCGACATCGACGCCAAGGCCGCCCTGGTGAAACGGCAGATGGCGGACGCGCTCGCCAAGTCCCCGCCGGCCGAGGCGCGTTGGGAACTCGTGCGCACCGACCGGGCCGACGCCGGCACCGAGGAGACCGCCAGTGCGCTGCTGCGGCTCGTCGTACGGGACCGGGACGAGACGGTCGTGGGGCGGGCGCTGGGCGCGGCCGCGGTCGAGCTGGCGCTGGCCAGCTACCCCGGCTTCCACGTGCTCGCGCCGCCCGGGAAGGCCGCGCCCTACGGGGTGTTCGAGGCGGCGACCGTCCCCCAAGGAGCGGTCGACCACGTGGCCGTCCTGCCCGACGGCCGCCGTGTCCGCGTGGAGCCGCCCCCGGACACGCGGCCCCTGGCGGACGTACCGCCGCCGCTCCCGCCCGGTCCGCCGCCCCCCGGACCCACCCGCCGCGCCCCGCTCGGCCTGGTCGCCGGCGCCCGCAGCGGCGACAAGGGCGGCGACGCCAACGTCGGCGTGTGGGCCCGCACGGACGACGCCTGGCGCTGGCTCGCCCACACACTGACGGTGGACCGCTTCCGGGAGTTGATCCCGGAGAGCCGTGATCTCCCCGTCCACCGGCACCTGTTGCCGAACCTGCGCGCCCTGAACTTCGTCGTCGAGGGGCTCCTCGGCGACGGTGCCGCCGCCCGCCACCGTTTCGACCCGCAGGCCAAGGCCCTCGGCGAGTGGCTGCGCGCCCGCCACCTGGACATCCCGGAGGCCCTGCTGTGACGGTCCTGCCCTCCGCCCTCGACACCCGCTCCCCGGACTACCGCGCGCACCGCGAGGCCATGCTGGCCAAGCTCGAGGAGCTGGCCGCCGAGCACGCCAAGGCCCTCGCGGGCGGCGGCGAGACGTACGTGCGACGGCACCGCGCGCGCGGCAAGCTCCTGGCCCGCGAACGCGTCGAGCTGCTCCTCGACCCCGACACCCCGTTCCTGGAGCTGTCCCCGCTGGCCGCCTGGGGCAGCGACCACACGGTGGGCGCCTCCCTCGTCACCGGCATCGGCGTGGTGGCGGGCGTCGAGTGCGTCATCACCGCCAACGACCCCACCGTGCGTGGCGGCGCCAGCAACCCGTGGACGCTGAAGAAGGCCCTGCGCGCCAACGACATCGCCCTCGCCAACCGCCTGCCCTGCATCAACCTCGTGGAGTCCGGCGGCGCCGACCTGCCCTCCCAGAAGGAGATCTTCATCCCCGGCGGCGCCCTCTTCCGCGACCTGACCCGCCTGTCGGCCGCCGGCATCCCCACGATCGCCGTCGTCTTCGGCAACTCCACCGCCGGCGGCGCCTACGTCCCCGGCATGTCCGACCACGTGATCATGGTCAAGGAGCGGGCCAAGGTGTTCCTCGGCGGGCCGCCGCTGGTGAGGATGGCCACCGGCGAGGAGAGCGACGACGAGTCCCTCGGCGGCGCCGAGATGCACGCGCGCGTCTCCGGCCTCGCCGACCACTTCGCCGTCGACGAACACGACGCGCTCCGCCAGGCGCGGCGCGTCGTCGCCCGCCTCAACCACCGCAAGGCCCACCCCGATCCCCCCGCCGCCCAGCCGCCCCAGTACGACGCCGAAGAACTCCTGGGGATCGTCCCCGGCGACCTGAAGACCCCCTTCGACCCCCGCGAGGTCATCGCCCGCGTCGTCGACGCCTCCGACTTCGACGAGTTCAAGCCGCTGTACGGCACCAGCCTGGTCACCGGCTGGGCGGCCCTGCACGGCTACCCCGTCGGCATCCTCGCCAACGCCCAAGGTGTCCTGTTCAGCGCGGAGTCGCAGAAGGCCGCCCAGTTCATCCAGCTCGCCAACCAGCGCGACATCCCGCTGCTCTTCCTGCACAACACCACCGGCTACATGGTCGGCAGGGACTACGAACAGGGCGGCATCATCAAGCACGGCGCCATGATGATCAACGCGGTCGCCAACTCCCGCGTCCCGCACCTGTCCGTCCTCCTGGGCGCCTCCTACGGCGCCGGCCACTACGGCATGTGCGGCCGCGCCTACGACCCGCGCTTCCTGTTCTCCTGGCCCAGCGCCAAGTCCGCCGTCATGGGCCCGCAACAGCTCGCCGGCGTGCTGTCCCTCGTCGCCCGCCAGTCGGCCGCCGCGAAGGGGCAGCCGTACGACGAGGACGCGGACGCCACGCTGCGGGCCATGGTGGAGCGGCAGATCGAGGCCGAGTCCCTGCCGATGTTCCTGTCCGGGCGGCTGTACGACGACGGCGTCATCGACCCGCGCGACACCCGCACCGTCCTCGGCATCTGCCTCTCCGCGATCCACACCGCGCCCTACGAAGGCGCGCGCGGCGGCTTCGGCGTCTTCCGGATGTGAGGAACCCACGTGATCACGACACTCCTCGTCGCCAACCGGGGCGAGATCGCCTGCCGCATCTTCCGCACCTGCCGCGAGCTGGGCATCCGCACGGTCGCCGTGTTCTCCGACGCCGACGCCGGCGCCCTGCACACGCGCCTGGCCGACACGGCCGTACGACTGCCGGGCGCGGCGCCCGCCGAGACGTACCTGCGCGGCGACCTGGTCGTCGCCGCGGCGCTCACGGCCGGCGCCGACGCCGTGCACCCCGGCTACGGCTTCCTCGCCGAGCACGCCGGCTTCGCCCGCGCCGTGCGCCAGGCGGGCCTGACCTGGGTCGGGCCGCCCCCGCACGCCATCGAGGTCATGGCGTCCAAGACCCGCGCCAAGGAGCTGCTCGGCATCAAGCCCCTGCGCGAGGTCACCGAGGCCGACCTGCCGGTGCTGGTCAAGGCGGCCGCGGGCGGCGGCGGGCGCGGCATGCGCGTCGTGCGGCGACTGGCCGACCTGGACGCCGAACTGGCCGCCGCCCGCGCGGAGGCGGAGAGCGCCTTCGGCGACGGCGAGGTCTTCGTCGAGCCCTACCTGGAGGGCGGCCGGCACGTCGAGGTGCAGATCCTCGCCGACACCCACGGCACCGTGTGGGCCCTGGGCACCCGCGACTGCTCCCTGCAGCGCCGCCACCAGAAGGTGATCGAGGAGGCCCCGGCCCCCGGCCTCACCGAGGAGCTGCGCGCCGAGCTGTACGACACGGCCGTGCGCGCCGCCCGCGCCGTCGACTACACCGGCGCCGGCACCGTCGAGTTCCTCGTCGCCGGCGGCCGCGCCCACTTTTTGGAGATGAACACCCGCCTGCAGGTCGAACACCCCGTCACCGAGGCCGTGCACGGCCTGGACCTGGTCGCCTGGCAGGTGCGCGTCGCCGAGGGCCACGCCCTGGAGCCCGAGCCGCCGCGCGCGCGGGGCCACGCGGTCGAGGCCCGCCTGTACGCCGAGGACCCCGCCCGCGACTGGGCCCCGCAGACCGGCACCCTGCACCGCCTCGCCGTGCCCGGCGCCGTCCGCCTCGACACCGGCTACGCCGACGGCGACGAGATCGGCGTCCACTACGACCCGCTCGTCGCCAAGGTCGTCGCCCACGCCCCCACCCGCGCGGAGGCGGTCCGCGCGCTCGCCGACGCGCTGGAGCGGGCCGCGATCCACGGCCCGGTCACCAACCGGGACCTCCTCGTACGCTCCCTGCGGCACGAGGAGTTCACCTCCGGCCGCATGGACACCGGCTTCTACGACCGTCACCTCGCCGCCCTCACCGCCCCGCGGCCCGACCCGTACGCGCCCCTGGCCGCCGCCCTCGCCGACGCCTGCGGCCGCTCCCGCTTCGGCGGCTGGCGCAACCTGCCCTCCCAGCCGCAGGTCAAGCGGTACCTGATGGCCGGCGAGGAGCACGAGGTGCGCTACCGGCACACGCGCACCGGCCTCGCACCCGACGGCATGGACGGCATGCATGGCGTGGACGGCGTGGACGGCGTGCGGGTGGTGTCGGCCGACGCGCATCGGGTCGTCCTGGACGTGGCCGGCGTCCGGCGCGCCTACGACGTCTTCCGCCACGGCGACCGGGTGTGGGCCGGCACCACCGCCCTCACCGCCCTGCCTCGCTTCCCCGACCCGGCCGACCAGCAGGCCCCGGGCTCGCTGCTGGCCCCGATGCCCGGCACGGTCGTCCGGATCGCCGACGGCCTCGCCGCCGGAGCGCGGGTCCGGGCCGGCGAACCGCTGGTGTGGCTCGAGGCGATGAAGATGCAGCACCGCGTCGCGGCACCGGTCACGGGGACCCTCACGGCCCTCCCGGTGACCCCGGGACAGCAGGTCGAGGTCGGCGCGCTGCTGGCCGTCGTGGAGGAAGCCGTGGAGGAAGCCATGGAGGAAGTCGTGCAGGAAGTGGAGGAAGGAGCCCCATGACCACGCTCGTCGAGCCCGAGGAGCACAAGGCCCTGCGCGGCGCGGTGGCCGCGCTCGGCAGGCGCTACGGCCGCGACTACGCCACCCGCGTCGCCGCCGAGGGAACCTGGCCCAGTGAACTGTGGCTGGAGGCGGCCAAGTTGGGCTACCTCGGCGTCAACCTGCCGCAGGAGTACGGAGGCGGGGGCGGCGGCATCACGGAGCTGTCCCTCGTCCTGGAGGAACTCGGCGCCGCCGGCTGCCCGTTGCTGATGATGATCGTCTCCCCGGCGATCTGCGGCACGGTCATCGCCCGCTTCGGCACCGAGGAGCAGAAACGGCGGTGGCTGCCCGGCCTGGCCGACGGCACCCGCCTCATGGCCTTCGGCATCACCGAACCCGACGCCGGCTCCAACTCCCACCGCATCACCACCACCGCCCGCCGCGACGGCACCGACTGGCTGCTGACCGGGCGCAAGGTGTTCGTCTCCGGCGTCGACATCGCCGACGCCACCCTGATCGTGGGCCGCACCGCCGACGCCCGCACCGGACGGCTCAAGCCCTGCCTGTTCATCGTCCCGCGGGACGCGCGGGGCTTCACACGCCGCCGGATCGACATGGAACTGCACGCCGCGGAGAAGCAGTTCGAGCTGACCCTGGACGACGTACGGCTGCCCGCCGAGGCGCTCGTCGGCGACGAGGACGCCGGACTGCTGCAGCTCTTCGCCGGACTCAACCCCGAGCGGATCATGACGGCCGCCTTCGCGATCGGCATGGGCCGCCACGCGCTGTCCCGGGCCGTGCGGTACGCGCGCGAACGCACCGTCTGGAACACCCCCATCGGCGCCCACCAGGCCATCGCCCACCCGCTCGCGCAGGCGCACATCGACCTGGAACTGGCCCGCCTGATGATGCAGAAGGCGGCGCACCTGTACGACGCGGGGGACGACGCGGGCGCCGGCGAGGCCGCCAACATGGCCAAGTACGCGGCGGGGGAGGCCTGCGTGCGGGCCGTCGACCAGGCCGTGCACACCCTCGGCGGCAACGGCCTCACCCGCGAGTTCGGCCTCGCCTCACTGGTCACGGCGGCCCGCGTGGCCCGTATCGCCCCGGTGAGCCGGGAGATGATCCTCAACTACGTCTCCCACCAGACCCTCGGCCTGCCCAAGTCGTACTGACCCAAGTCGTACTGATCACCGCCCTGCCGGCCGCGCCCGAGGCGCGCGAGGAGGAACCGTGTTCCGCAGCGAGTACGCAGACGTTCCGCCCGTAGACCTGCCCATCCACGACGCCGTCCTCGGCCACGCCGCCCGGTTCGCGGACACCCCCGCACTCGTCGACGGCACCGACGGCACCACCCTGAGCTACGAGCAGGTGGACCGCTTCCACCGGCGCGTCGCCGCCGCGCTCGCCGAGGCCGGGGTGGCGAAGGGCGACGTGCTCGCCCTGCACAGCCCCAACACGGTGTTCTTCCCGATCGCGTTCTACGCCGCCACCCGCGCCGGCGCCTCGGTCACCACCGTGCACCCGCTGGCCACCGCCGAGGAGTTCGCCCGGCAGCTCGCCGACTCCGCCGCCCGCTGGATCATCACCGTCTCCCCGCTGCTGGAGACCGCGCGCCGGGCCGCGCGGAGCGCGGGCGGCGTCCGGGAGATCCTCGTGTGCGACACCGCGCCCGGACACCGGTCGCTGATCGACCTGCTCGCCTGCACCGCGCCCGAACCGGCCGTCGCCGTCGACCCGGCGCGGGACGTGGCCGCGCTGCCGTACTCCTCGGGCACCACCGGCACACCCAAGGGCGTGATGCTCACCCACCGGCAGATCGCCACCAACCTCGCCCAGCTCGAATCCGCGATCACCGCCGGCCCCGGCGACCGCATCCTCGCGGTGCTGCCGTTCTTCCACATCTACGGGCTGACCGCGCTGATGAACGCGCCCCTGCGCACGGGCGCCACCGTCGTCGTCCTGCCCCGCTTCGAGGTGGAGACGTTCCTCGCCGCCATCGAGCGCCACCGCATCACCGGCCTGTACGTGGCCCCGCCGATCGTCCTCACCCTCGCCAAGCACCCGCTGGTCACCACGTACGACCTGTCGTCGCTGCGGTACGTCGTCAGCGCCGCCGCACCCCTCGACGCCCGCCTGGCCGCCGCCTGCTCCGAGCGCCTGGGCGTCCCGCCCATCGGCCAGGCCTACGGCATGACCGAACTGTCCCCCGGCACCCACGTCGTCCCCCTCGACGCCCTGCACACCGCGCCCCCCGGCACCGTCGGCAAACTCATCGCCGGCACCGAGATGCGCATCGTCGCCCTCGACGACCCCGACCACGACCTCGGCCCCGGCGAGGCCGGCGAGATCCTCATCCGCGGCCCCCAGGTCATGAAGGGCTACCTGGGCCGCCCCGACGCCACCGCCGCCATGATCGACCCCGACGGCTGGCTGCACACCGGCGACGTCGGGTACGTCGACGCCGAGGGCTGGCTGTTCGTCGTCGACCGCGTCAAGGAACTCATCAAGTACAAGGGCTTCCAGGTCGCCCCCGCCGAACTCGAGGCCCTCCTGCTCGCCCACCCCGGCATCGCCGACGCCGCCGTCGTCGGCACCCGCGACGACGACGGCAACGAGATCCCGCACGCCTACGTCGTCCGCCGGCCCACCGCCGCGGACCTGACCGCCGGAGAGATCATGATGCACGTCGCCGAACGCGTCGCCCCCTACAAACGCGTCCGGCGGGTCACCTTCATCGACGCGGTGCCGCGGGCCGCCTCCGGCAAGATCCTCCGGCGACGGCTCCGGGAGCACGCGTGACCGGCCGCGACCCGCTCGTCCGCCGCACCCGCGCCCGCGGCGTGCAGACCCTCACCCTCGACGCGCCCGCCCGCCGCAACGCCCTCTCCGCGGCCCTCGTCGCCGACCTGGCCGACGCCCTCGCCGACTGCGCGCGGGACCCCGGCGTCCGCGCGGTCCTCCTCACCCACACCGGCACCACCTTCAGCGCCGGCGCCGACCTGACCGACCCGCCCGACCCCGACGCCCTGGTCGCGCTGCTGCGGCAGATCGTCGAACTGCCCCGGCCCGTCGTCGCCCGCGTCACCGGCCACGTCCGCGCCGGCGGCCTCGGCCTGCTCGCCGCCTGCGACCTCGCCGCCGCCTCCCACCGGGCCACCTTCGCCTTCACCGAGACCCGCATCGGCGTCGCCCCCGCCGTCGTCTCCCTCACCGTCCTGCCCCGCGCCGACCCCCGCGCCCTGGCCCGCTACTACCTCACCGGCGAACGCTTCGACGCCGCCGAGGCCGTCCGCACCGGCCTGCTGACCGCCGCGGGCGACGACGTGGACGCCGTACTCGACCCCGTCCTGGACGGCCTGCGGCGCAGCGCACCCGAGGCCCTGGCCGCGACGAAACGACTGCTCACGGCTAAGGTGCTGGAGACATTCGACCGGGACGCGGCCGACCTCACCGCGCTCTCGGCCCGGCTGTTCTCCTCCCCGCACGCCCGCGAGGGGATGACGGCCTTCCTCGAACGACGGGATCCGGCATGGGTGGTGTGAGCACGGCGGAACGCGACCGCGTCCCCAAGCAGGACCGCAGCCGCGTCACCCGGCAACGGCTGCTCCAGGCCGCCGTCGACTGCCTCGCCGAGCACGGCTGGGCCGGCTCCACCGTCGCCGTCGTCGCCGAACGCGCCGGCGTCTCCCGCGGCGCCGCCCAGCACCACTTCCCCACCCGCGAGGACCTCTTCACCGCCGCCGTCGAGTACGTCGCCGAACAGCGCTCCCACGCCCTGCGCGCCCTCTTCCCGCAGGGCACTCCCCGCCCGCAGGGCACCCCCCGCGGCGACCGCCGCGCCGTCGTCGCCGCCCTCGTCGGCCTCTACACCGGCCCCCTCTTCCGCGCCGCCCTCCACCTGTGGGTCGCCGCCTCCAACGAGGACCAGCTCCGCCCCCGCGTCACCGAACTGGAGACCCGCGTCGGCCGCGAGGCCCACCGCATCGCGGTCGAACTGCTGGGCGCCGACGAGAGCCGCCCCGGCGTCCGCGAGACCGTCCAGGGCCTGCTCGACATGGCCCGCGGCCTCGGCCTGGCCACCCTCCTCACCGACGACCGCGCCCGCCGCGAGCGGGTGGTGGACCAGTGGACGCGCATTGTCGAGGGCGTGCTGGACGCGCGGGGGGAGCAGCGGGATCAAGGGGATCAGGGGGACTGGAGAGGCCAGGGAAGCCGGAGAGACCGAAGAGACGAGGGGGACTGAGGACCGGCGAACCGGTGGACCGGTGGGTTGGCGGACCGACGGACCGACGGACCGACGGTCCGGTGCACCGAGCGCCGGGGCCTGCTGCCCTCAGCCCTCAGCCCTCAGCCTGCGGCCCGCAGCCCACGGCCCGGCTCCCTCAAGGGCTGAGCCGCTCCACCCGCCAGCCTCCGCCCGGCTCCGCCACGTACCGCAGCCGGTCGTGCAGCCGGTTCTCCCGCCCCTGCCAGAACTCCACCGTCGACGGCACCACCCGGAACCCGCCCCAGTGCGGCGGCACCGGCACCTGCTCGCCCTCCGGGTAGCGCGCCTCGAGGTCCGCGTACGCCGCGTCCAGCGCGTCCCGGCTCGCGATCACCGACGACTGGGTGCTCGCCCACGCCCCGAGCTGCGACCCGTGCGGCCGGGTGCGGAAGTACGCCGCCGTCTCGTCCCGCCCGGTGCGGTGCGCCACCCCCTGCACGATCACCTGCCGTGCCATCGCGTGCCACGGGAACAGCAGCGACACGTACGGGTTCACCGCCAGCTCACGGCCCTTGCGGGACTCGTAGTTCGTGTAGAACACGAACCCCCGCTCGTCGAACCCCTTCAGCAGCACCGTCCGGGAACTGGGCCGGCCCTCGGCGTCCGCCGTGGACACGATCATCGCGTTCGGCTCGAACAGCCCGCCCTCCGTCGCGGCCTGTTTGAACCAGCGCGCGAACTGCTCCACCGGCGTCGCGGCGAGATCGGACTCGGACAGCCCCTCCGCCCGGTAGTGCTTGCGCATCGCGGCCGGATCGGGGACGGCGGGCACGGAGTGTCGGTCGTTCACGCCGTCATCTTGCCCCACGCGCGCGACGCGCTCGCCCGGAGCCCGGCACCCGCCGCCCGCCGCCGCTCCACAGCGGGCGGCGGTGGCGTCGCGTGGTCGGCGGGCGGGGCGGGAGACTCCGGAGACGGTAGGCATCGATGCCGCGACGCTGGAGGGTCCTGCCGGGGACGACCCGGGCGTTCTTCGGCGGGACGGGAATCTTCCGCTTCGCGCGTTGGCCCGCGGGCCGGTGGTGACCGGCACCGGACACGGAAAGACCCCGCCCCTCCGCCACGGGGCAGGGCGTGGACGAGCGGGGCGACAGGGAGCGTGGTCGTCAGCCCGACTTCGTCGGCGGCTTCCTGTGCTTTCCCGTGCCCGCGCCGAGTGGCCTGTGCCCTGGTGCCGGCACCGCCTGGGGCTGGTCGACTTCGGGGTACATGATCCTCTTGGCTTCGGCCAAGTTGGACGCGAGGCCGTACGGTTCCCACGCATGACCGTTCCATCGCTGGATGGCACGGGCGGCTTCCGGGTGCAGATGTGCGCCGCTGGGGCCGTCACCGGAGACAAGGGGCACCGCACGGAGCCGCCCGATCTTCGCGTCACGGCGCTCCGCCCACTCCGCCAGCGATTCGTCGTCCATGCCTCTTCCTCACGGTCCGGGGCTGCCCTCCCAGGAGGGTACTGGGGCAGAGGGCCTGATCGAGCCGGTGCCGCTCAGGCCAGGCGGTGCTCCCAGCGCAGCGAAGGACGTCCTTCGATCCAGTACGTGTGGGACCTGTCGGTGATCTGGAGCCGTACCTCGGTGATGTCGGGACTCCCCGCGTCCCGCCACGCGGCGAGTGACTTCTCGATGGTGTCCCACAGGGCCGCCGGCCCTCCCTGCCGCACGGTCCAGCCGTCGCCGTCCGGGGTGAACTCGGCGAACGACTCGCGCTCGGGAGCGAAGAGATACCGGAGGCCGAGCCCCTCACTCGTGGTGGCGCGGACGAGATGCGCATCGGGGGCGGTGAGTTGGGCGAGGAAGGCGGGCATCCACTCGTCCAGCAGGGTCGGCGGCAGCAGGGTCGTGCGCTCGCTGTCGGCGAAGGCGGTCCGAGCGGACAGATCGCCGGCGAGTGGCACTACGGCTTGGGAACGAGCCTGCATGAACGAGGATCGGCTGATGATCTGGCCTTCCGCGGTGCCGTCCTCGCCCACGGTGACCTTCGCCAGTCCCGTGCCGTAGGGCCACGAGCCGATGGTGGCCAGGACGATCCCGCCGGGCTTCGTCTGCCGGATCCAGGTGTAGGGGATGCGGCGAACAGCGCACGTCGCCACCACTCGGTCGTAGGGAGCCCGGTGGGGGTGTCCGAGCAGTCCGTCGCCGGTCACGGTCCATGTCGAGAATCCGGCGGCTTCCAGTGCCGCATCCGCACGCGCGGCCACGTCAGGGTCCACCTCGACCGTGGTCACGTTGTCCTCGCCGAGACGATGGCACATCAGGGCGGAGGAGTAGCCGGTTCCCGTGCCGATCTCCAGTACGTGGTGCCCGTCCTCCACGTCCAAGCTCTCGATCATGTCTACGACCGTGATCGGCGTGGTGGACGAGGACGTGGGTACGCCCGTCACGAGGTCGCTCACCTGGTCAGCGGTGAGGTGTCCGTCGAGCTGGGTGGTGAGGGACTGATCGCTGTAGGCGATCCGCACCCACTCCGCCGGGTCGGTTCCGACTGCTGTGACCGGGCGCCAGCGGCCACCGCTCACGGGCAGGAAGACACCGGGGTGAAGGAACATCTCACGCGGCACGGCCTCCACTGCGGCTCGCCAGCCGGGCGTCTTGAGAACGCCGGCTTTCTCCAGCCGATCAGCGAGGGCGCGCCGCTCGGGCGCGGTATCGATCACGGGGTGCCTCCTCGTGACGGGCCGACGGGTCTTGCCTCCTCTCCGGCGGGCGAGCCATCAGCCGCGGGGAGCCGTCACTTCGGGCTGGAGCCACGAGAGCAGGTTTTCCTGCAGGTGTGACCGGCCGTTGGCGAGCGAAAGGGGAGCTGTCGCGGTAGCCACCGTTCCTTCGGAGCGCGCTGCGGGGTTGACGTAAGGCGCAACCCCCTTTACTCCCCGAACGTCAACGGCCTTGATCTGTTACAGGTCACGCTCACCACGGAGATCAGCGAGCTTGGTGACGCGCTCCTATGGATGGTGTGACCGCGGAAGGCGTTACACCGGCTGTCTCTTGCCCGTTCAGAAGTTCGCGGAGCGCAGCTTCGGCTTTGTCCACGGCTTCGGAGAGGGCATGCATGTGAGCTTGGGGTAGGTTTCCTGCGCCGAGTCCCGATGCGGTGAGTAGAACATCGAGGCGGTGTCTCTGATCGTCGGTCAGGTGGGGGCGGGTCGCGTGGTGGTCCAGGACTTCGCGGGCAGCGTAGGCGTCGTGGCTGGCCACATCGGCGAGGGCGTCGCGGAGGCGTGCGGCGTGGGGACTGGTGTGGTCGGGAGCCAGTTCAAGCGCGGTCAGTCCCACTCGGGCCTGGAACGCCGTGACCTCGGGGTCGGGCGACGTGATCAACGCGAGCGCCCCCTGCAGGGCGAGGTCCAGCTCCGCCTCTGGCACGGGGTCGGCCGCAGGCCGGCAGTAGATACACAGGAAGGCCGCGACGGTGTTCTCCCATGGTTCCTTGGGAGTGGTTGCCTCGATGGTGTCGCGGGCCTGCTGGTCGAGGCCGCGTTCCATCAGCGACATGATCTGGATTTGGCGTCCGTCGAGGAGTCGGTTGCCGACGCCGCGGTGCGCGGTCAGGGCTTCCGCGGCTTCTGTCCAGCGGCCGATCCGTGCCAGGGCCCTGGCGCCGTCCACGAGCACGGTGACCCACAGCTCCTGGCAAATCCTCCGGTGGTCTGCCTCGGTGTCGATCAACTTCGACAGATCGACGGTGTGGCCGCGGACCTCGGCCGTGCTGCGCTTCTGTGCGGCTCGGTACAGCCGCGTGAGTACGTCGTAGGCGGCTTCGCCGTCGCCCTCGCGGGTCAGTAGCCGGGAGATGTTGATCAAGGGCATGAGCGACATCACGGTGATGTCCCCCGAGAGGTTCCCGGCTTCGGCGAATACCCCGTGCTGTCTCCAGGACAGGTCGGCCGCGAGGTCGGGCATCCCGACGTCGGAGGCGATCAGCGCGGCGTAGTTGAGGACCCCGCAGGCGCGGGCCACCAGATCGCGGTGGCTCGCACCAGCGGGCTCGACAGCCAGCCGGTCAAGAAGGGTGATGCGGTCGTCCAGCGGCAGCGCCGGCTTCTTGGCTCGGCGGACCAGCGGGATGCGGCTGGCTATCGAGGGGATCATCGGCTCAGCCCTTACGCGGCCAGTCAACGACGAGACGGCTGTACTTCTTGTCGATGACGAAGCGCGGGTCGGCAGCGGTCAGTTGGGTGCGCGCATCGCCGACGGCCATGCGGAATACCGGCTCCGGCGCGTCGTTGCCCCAGCCGTGGTGCCACTCGCCGATCTCAGTCGCGACCTGATCGGTGAGTTCTGCGGCTCGCGAGCCGTGGCCGATGACGCCGATCTGCCAGTACTTGCCCTGCTCGTCCTCGCCCTCGCGGACGGTCAGGTAGGCCAGGGTGTCGCCGTCGAGCGCGGCCATGGAGCCCCAGCCGAAGTGTGGGTTGAAGCCGGGGCGTGCACCGGGCATGCGGGACAGGCCGTTGGGCAGCACCGAGGCCAAGTACAGGTACAGCCACTCCCAAGGGTCGCCCTTGCGGAACTTCACGTCGGTGTAGACCGTGGCCTGAGGCTGATCCAGGACGGTGCGCATCGCCTCGCGGTCCACCTCCTGCTCGCTGAAGGTCTCCAGGTGGACGTTGCCCTCCCCCTCATGGCGGACGAGGGTGTAGATGTCGTCGCAGACGCCCTTGCGCAGAGGTACGAAGGTCGCCATCTCACAGGAGACCGTCTTCCAGGTGTCACCGTCCCGCTCGAAGGCGAAAGACCGCGAGATGCTGCCCCGGATACGCATCGGGAGGACGAGTCGTCCGCCGGGGGCGAGCTGGTCGAGAATCCTCACCGGAACATCGCCGGCACCAACCGTGAACTGAATGCGGTCGAATGGAGCGTGCTCGGGAAGGCCGGCCGCACCGTCGCCCAGCACCGCGGTCACGTTCGTGGCCCCGGCCTGCGCGAGGTTCTTCTGGGCGCCGTCGATGAGGTCCTGGTCGACGTCCATTCCACACGTGCCCGCCGGGGGCCACGAGGTGTCCGAGCAGCGCCGCGTTGTAGCCGGTAGCTGCCCCGGCTTCCAGGACCCTGTGGCCGGGCTGGGCCCCCATCTGCTCCAACTGGATGGCGACGATATTGGGTGCCGAGATGCAGGAGATCATCTCGCCGGTCTCGTCGTGCTTGATGGGCACGGCGTCGTTGAGGTACGCGGTCTGAAGGTTGACGCCGGGGAGGAACTGGTGGCGCTCGGTGGCCCGGAAGGCGGCGATGACCTCGGGAGTGCGCAGGTGGCCGCTTTCGATGAGGCGGTTCACGAGCGCTTCGCGCAGTTCGGCGGGGTCAGTGACGGAATTCAGGGTCGTCTCCATTGGTGTCAGGTTAGGTTCCTGGGAAGTGGACTTGTGGGTAGGCACGTCGGCCGCACCCCTTTCGGGGAAGGCAACTTGACAGCCAAGCCACGCGGTAGCGGCCTGCTCGACGGCAGGCACTCCAGCACGGTTGAAGGCGAAGATCGCGTGATGAGCGAGCACCGCGCGCAGGCCTCCGCGCCCTCGGCCGGCCCTGAGCGTCCTGCTGCTACAGCAGGCCCGGACAGTCGAGTTCGCTGTCCGGGCCTGCGGCTTGCGTGAGTTATGCCGGCCGTGAGGGTCATGAACTCAGCGAAGAGTGTCACGCAGGGCCTCCTCCAAGACAGGTAGCCGGTCCAGCAGCATCAGAGCTGCCTCATGCCGTGCCCGCGCGTAGGACTCAAGTGCGGCGTCGACGAGGTGCGGTCGTTCCACTGGTGCCGACAACGGAAAGGCCGCGCAGAGCATGGCTGCACAGCCGACACGAAGCGAGGACAAAAGGTCGTCCACGGGCGCCTTGGGGTTGGCGTCTCGATAGGCGAGGGCAAGATCGGTGTATCCCTTGAGCCACCTCTCACCACCGTTGGCCACACAGCTCTTGGGGTCACAGCCAAGACGCACGATCTCCCAGGCGAGGTACCCAGGTGTGGGTGGTCCGAAGTCCACGAACGCGGCGACATCGTCCTTCTTCAGCAGGACGTTGGGACCGGCCATGTCGCCGTGCATGACCTGGACCGTCAGCTGTGGAAGCGAAGCGAGGATGCGCTCGACGTCCCCCAAGACGGCTTGCCGCTCACGCGCCGCCTGCAGCGCCCATGTCTCGAACTCCCCGAGCCTGGGCATGTTCTGGAACGCGAGAATCAGTCTCTCGAAGCGGTCACGTGCGGCGGCCACGTCGCACACCGCGGCACCAGGTTCCAGGGTGGGCGTGGCGGCGGGGTGAGTGGCGAGTCGGCTGTGGAGACGGCCCATCGCAGCGCCGGCCGCTGCCCAACGCGCACCGGTCAGGGTGCCCTCGGCAGTCTCGGTGTGTGGCACGTACGACCACAGTGACATCGGCAGGCGGCCATGGGTCGCGATGAGTTCGTGCTCGCGCGTGCGGGTTGCCCGTGCGGTCGCGACACCTCCGTCGGCGGCGTACTCGGACAGTTCAACCGACGTCCGCTCCAGAGCCAAGTTATCTCGAGTGCGATAGACCTTGACGAAGTGCCGACGGCCCGTCTGGTCCACTACCGCGAAGTTGTCCGTCGAGGTGCCCTCCGGGATTCGCGCTATTTCTGCCGGGTGCAGTCCGTACGCGAGCACCAGCGTGTCGGCGATCGCCATGAGCTGCTCCCCCTCCGCAGTGCGGCCGGGTGTGGACGGCGCGGCGACGGGCTTGGTGGCGGGCTGGTGAGATGCGGTGGACATGGTCTCCTCGTCGAAGCGCACAGCGGTAATGGTCAGATGATGAGCGGGCGGTAGGTGGTCGGGTCGATCAGGACTCGGCCACGGGGGTGCCGGTGAGGTACTCGGCCCGGCGGGCGATGGCGGGGTGAACGTGGGGTGGACACCTCTGCAGCAGCTGGCCGAGCGCGACCCGCTGGGCCTCACGTCCGGGCCACCGGATCACCAGGCGGCCATGTTCCTTGTCCAGGAGGTCGCCTGGAGGCACCTGCTCGTCGGGCCTGCCGGCCGGATGGACCGTCAGGATCGGATCGACGTACTGGCGGTTGTCCTCGGCGCGCACATGACGGTCCCAGGCCCGGACCGTGGCCACCAGGTGCTCAGCGAACTGCGGCGGGCCACGCCGGGTGCAGCGGGGCTGCAAGATCGCCGACGGACGCTCCGTCAAGGCGGTCATCTGGTTGCGCCTCCCTCGTTCGAGTTGTCGCAGTACCCGAGCCCGATCCGGCACCTCCACCAGCTGCCGGAAGGGGACCGGCCGACCAAGTCGACACCGCGCCCCCTGGGCGCGTGACTCGGCTGATCGAGGGGGTGAACGCGGTAAGCGACGCCGGCTTTTCATGGAGGGTGATCAGTTCGATCTCGCTCAGGCGGGGCGTAAGGCCGACCGGCGGGCGCCACGGCACCAGGTCGGGGTGCTCGTCGCATAGAGTGCTGGCGCGAGGGTGGCCATGATGTTCGTCGTGAGGCGATCTTGGACGCCTTCGTTCTTGTCTCCGCAAGCACCCCTCGGGCCAGACCGCCAGGAGGAAGCAGTGTCGTCCCCGCAGCTGATCACCCCCGAGGAGAAGCTCGCTGATGCAAAGAAGCTGCTGAGCTTCCCGCATATCGTCGCGATCTGCGGCTCTACTCGTTTCATGGCCGAGATGGCCGAGGCCGATCTGCGGGAGACCATGGCTGGACGGATTGTCGTCAAGCCGGGTTGCGACCTGAAGTCGCCGCACGAGCTTTGGTCCGATCATGTCGAGGCTGAGGCGCTGAAGGTTCGGCTCGACGAGCTGCACCGGTCGAAGATCCTGCTCGCTGATGAGGTGCTCGTGGTCGGCGACTACATCGGAGACAGCACCCGAGCCGAGATCGCCTACGCCCGGTCGCTGGGCAAGCCCGTGCGGTTCACGCATCCCGAAGTCGACCCCGACGCCTGAGGGACCACCCCCGCACCCTCCGCGGGCACCCCCTTGGGATTGATCACCTGGCGGGTGGCGTGGTGGTGAGAGCGAGCTCACGGGGCGGCGGAGCGCATCGCGGCCGTGATGGCGGCAGCGAGAGGCTGCTGGTGGTTCATCAGGTAAAAGTGGTCGCCCTCGTACCTCTCGAGTCCGCGGAAGTTCGTCGTGAGCGCTTGCCAGGCAAGGAGCCGGTCCTCGCCGATCAGCTTGTCGTGCACGCCCGCGAATACCGACAGCGGAACGGGCAGCGGCTCGGGGCTGCGGGGTGGAGTCCAGGTGTCCACGAGTTTGAAGTCGCTGCGGAACATCGGGGCGAACTTGCGCCAGACGTCGTCGTTGTCGAGGAGCTGCGGGGGGCTGCCGCCGCCGCTCCGCAGCCAGGTGCGTAGTTCGTCATCGGCCATCAGGTGAGGGCTGCTGGCGGCGTCGGCTTCGCCTTGCGGGGCGCCGTAGGCGGACACGCCCAGCCAGGTGGGGAGCGGTTCCCCCTGGCGCAGGAGTCGGCGGGTGAGCTGGTAGGCGATCAGTGCGCCCATGCTGTGGCCGAAGAACCCGAAGGGCCGGTCGAGCAGTGGTGCGATGGCGGTGTGGAAGTAGTCGACCAGCCGGTCGCAGTCGTCGATCAGCGGCAGGGCCTGGAGGTTGCCTCGGCCGGGGGCCTCCAGGAGGCAGAGTTCCCAGTCCTCGGGGAAGTGCTCCGTCCAGCCCCGGTAGAGCAGGTGTGAGCCACCGGCGTGGTGGAGCAGGAACAGGCGCGCCGCTGGTTCGCTCAGCGGCCTGGGCCGGATGAGCGGGGAAGGCGACGTCTCGCGGGTGAGCTTCGAGGCGAGGAAGGCGTGCAGCTCCGTGAGCGTGGTGGCGCCGCTGGCGGCCACGGCGTTCTCCGGAACGCCGTACGCGGTCTCCACGCGAGTCGAGACCTCCAGCATCAGCAGCGAGTCGATGTCGAGCTCGTGGACGAAGTGCGCATCGTCGGTGACCTCCTCGGGCTCGGTCTCCAGTACGCCGGCTATCAGGGCGCGGAGCTCCTCGATCGTCACGCTCGTCGTGGTCATGGGTGTTGTCCTCGTTCCTGCGTGGATGGGCGAGTGGCCGACGACGGGGTCAACAGCAGGGCGGCCGTCGCGTCGTGGCGTGGGCCGCCGGCCGTGGCGAGGGCGTTGCCGGTGGCGCCGCTCTCCAGGTGGGCAGCCGCAGCAGCGCACTGCAGAACGCCGAGCGCCCCGGACAGCGGGCCGAGCTGGGATTCCAGGTCGATCCGGCGCGGGGCTGCGAGCAGATGTCCCGCCCCGGCCTCCGCGGCACCCGCCTCGTCCGCGAGCCACAGTCCGACGGGCCCCTCCTCGGTCACGCCGGTGGAGGCCAGCGCCGCGGTGAGGTTCCGGGCCCGTGCGTAGCCGGTGATCGTGGCGCGTGGCCGTGCGCCCCGTGAGGCGGCTGCATCCGCGGGTTCCAGTACGACCGCAATCGCTGCGTCGGTGGACTGCTCGCCGAAGACCTTCGTCACCACGTCGTTGGCGGGTTCGACGCCGACGACGACGGCTGCGTCGGCGCGCCCGGCCACGATGAGGTTCCGGGCCCAGGCCAGGGCATCCAGACCGCTCGTGGCGCCGTTGCAGACGGTGAGGTTGGGGCCGCGCAGACGGTAGCGGATGGCCACCCAGCCGGCGATGACGTTGCTTGAGGTCTGGGGCAGGCCCAAGGGGCTGAGGCCCATGACTCCTGCTCGGGCGATGGTGTCGGTGGCTTCGCAGACGCTGTCCGCGTTGCCCAGGTTGGTGCTGACCACGACGGCGGTCGCCTCGGCCGCGCCCGTGAACATGCTGGCGGCGTCGGTCAGACCGGCGTCGTGGAGGGCGAACTCAGCGGCGCGCAGGGCGAGCCGCGAGGCACGGTCCTTGTGGCGCAGCTCGCGTCCGGTGAGTCCGGTGACCGGGTCGAAGCCGCCCTCCCCCGGTAGCGGTCCGAGGAGGTCGCCGTACGTCGCGACTCCGGGCAGCGCCAAGCCGATGCCCGTGACGACGACCTCCCGGGCGTTCGGCCCCCTCCTCGTGTGCGTGGTGCTCGTCGCGTTCATCGGGCTGCCTCCACGATCGCGACGGCGTTGATCCCTCCGAAACCGAACGCGTCGATCTGAGCGATGGTCACGGCGCCAGCGGCGGGGGAGCCCTGCACCAGGCCCAGTCCTGCGGCCTCGGGGATCGGATCGGCGAGGCCCAGGACCGGGGGTACCGTCCCTTCCTTCATGGCGAGCAGCGCCATCACGAGGCTGAGCAGTCCCGAACCGCCCAGGGTGTGGCCGGTCATCGCCTTGATGGCGGTCATGATCGGACCGGCTCCGGCGCCGTGGAAGATGTGGCGCAGGACGCTCGACTCCGTCAGGTCGTTGCGAGGGGTGCCGCTGCCGTGCAGCATCACCAAGTCGATGTCCTGCGCCCGCACCCCTGCTCTGCTGTAGGCGTCCCGCACCGCATGGGTGATGCCGTCGGGGTCGGGCGCGGTGGCGTGGTGAGCGTCGCAGTTCATGGACACACCGCGCACCCGGGCGTGCACGGGCCTGTTCCCGGTGCCGGGGCGCTGGACGACGACGGCCGCCGCGCCCTCACCCATCAGCATGCCCTTGTGCGTGGTGTCGAAGGGGCGCAGCGCGTCGGGGATGTCGTTCTGTACCCGGTCGAGCGTGCCGAAGCCGCTCTCGGTGGCGGCGTCGGTGCCCGCGACGACGACCGTGTCGGCCATGCCGAGCTCGATCATGTCGGTGGCCATGCCGAGCGCGTACAGCGAAGCGGAGCAGGCGTTGGCGAAGGTGTACGTGGTGGACGCCCCGAAGGCCGCCTTCAGGGCGGTGCCGAAGTGCAGGTCTTCGAGAGCGACTTCCGCGTCGTCGCGCCACCACAGTTCGAGGCTGCGCTGCTCACGCATGGTCGTACCGACCAGCACGGGTACCTGGGCCAGGTCCTCGCCCAGGCCCGCGTCGGCGGCCGCCTGGCGGACGACGGTGGTCAGCCAGCGGGTGGCGCGCCGCGGTATGTCGCCGCCCTCGGGCCGGTCGTCGATCTCGTAGGCGTAGGCCGCCCGGTACTTGCCCGAGTCGAACGTCTTCAGGGGCTTGCGGCTCTCATGGCCCGCGCACAGCGCGGCGAAGATCTCCCCGGGGGTGGCGCCGATGTTGGCGAGGGCCGCCATGCCCGTGATGTCCCAGGTCACGTTTGGGCAGCCGCCTTCCTCAGCTCGAAGGCGGCGACCTTGCCGGTCGACGTGGTCGGCAGCTCGTCCAGGAATTCCAGACGGGCGGGCCGCTTGTAGGCGGCGAGACCGCCACGGATCGCGGCGGTCACCGCGCGCCGCACCACGGCCTCGTCGGATCCCGGCCGGGCCACCAGATACGCCACGGCCTGCTCCAGGCCATCGGCATCGCGGCTGCCGACCACCACGCAGTCCTGGACCCCGTCGACACCGCGGACGACGCTCTCGATCTCACTGGGAACGACCTTGTAGCCGCCCAGGTTGAGCATGTCATCGGCGCGGCACAGATGGGTGAACGTGCCGTCCGGCGCACGGCGCACCACATCGCCGGTGTAGGCGCCGCCGTCGGCGAAGGTGACCGCTGCGGCCTCCGGCCGACCGATGTAGCCGAGGGCGACGGTCGGGCCGGCGATGTGCAGCCGGCCCTCCTCACCGTCGGCGACGGGCGTGCCGTCCGCGGCGCGAACGGTCGCGGTGATCCCCGGCACCGGGACCCCGAAGGTCCCCGGACGGTTTTCCCCTGGCGGGGTGCCGACGACGATGTAGAGCACTTCGGTAGCGCCGAGGCCGTTGAGCAGCTCGGCCTGGAAGGCGGCGCGGATCCGCTCGCTGAGCGGGCCCGGCAGATTCTCGCCCGCCGCCACGCACAGCCGCACGGAGTCGACGCAGTCGGAGACGAGCGCCGTCCCGGGGGCGTTCAGCAGCGCCGCGTACAGCCGGGGGACGGAGAACAGCACGGTGGGTCGGTGGCGCTGCATCGCGGCGGCGAGCGAGTGAGCGTCGACCGTGCCGCGGATGAGCGCGATGCGGGCGCCGGCTGCCAGGGGGCACAGGACGGAGCTGCCGAAGCCGTAGCCGAAGGACATCCGGGCGCTGGACAGCACGGTGTCCTCAGGCGTCAGCGACAGTACCGTGCCGATGCCGTCGGCCATGGCCGCGATCGCACCCGCCGAGTGCCGCACCCCCTTGGGCATGCCGGTGCTTCCGGAGGTGTACTGCACGAGCGCCTCACGCCCCGCACTCCACGCGGCCGGGGACCCAGCTTTCTCCGGGCGGTGTGCGGGGCCGGGCTCGGCCGTCGCCAGTGCAGCGCGGACGTCGGCGCCGGCGAACCGGGGGGTCGTGGTGAACAGCTCCTCCAGGGCGCGTTGCCGCGCGGAGGCCGCGTCTAGGTGCACCATCGCGGCGGCGCAGTCGGCGGCGACGTAGCGGACTTCGTCGTCCGTGAGCACCGGACTGATCACCACGGGGACGCAGCCGTGCCACCACAAGCCGAGGACGGCGACCACGGTCGCCACGGAGTCGTCGGCGACCAGGAGCCCGCGGGCGCCCTCGGGTACTCCTGCGGCCTGCAGGGCGCCCGCATACCCGCGTGCTGCCTCCAGGAGGCCCGCGTAGGTGATCTCCCCGACCTGGGGGTCGAGGTAGCTGGCCCGGTCACCCCGGCCGGCGGAGACATGGCCCGCCACCAGGCGGTCGATCAGGTCGACACCCTGGAGGCTCCTCGCCCGCTCGCCGAGCACGGCCACCGCGGCGTCCAGACTGGTGAAGGCTGCCGCTTCCTGCGCGGACAGGGCTCCGAACTCGCGCTCGACCGCGACCACGACCTGGGCCTTCTCCAAGGAGCTCATGCCGAGTTCCTCATAGAACTGGGCACCAGGCTCGATGGCTTCCTTTTCCACCTCAAGGACAGACGCCACGATCTCTCGCAGCCTGTCGCGCGTTATATCGATGGGTTCCACCGGCGGGAGTCCTTTCCGTATCTTCGTAGCCGAGAAGCGGGATCGGAGTGGATAGAGAGGACGAGCAGGCGACCTGCTTCCGGGGACTGTGCCGTTCACCGAGACGCGTTCTGGGTGAAGATGCGGGAACCGGGTGGGGTGCGGCAGTCCTCAGCGGGTTGGGCTCAGGCGCCCAGGCCCACCTCGCAGGGGAAGGAGACAGACACGCCCAGGGGCTCCTCCGTGAAGATGACCCTCTTGGACAGCGCGGACATGAAGCCGAGCTCGAAGACGGTGCCGCTTCCGACGCGACCGCCCGGGTTGCACACGATGACAGCGTCGGCTTGCCGGAACGCGTCCATGTGCACGTACTTGTGTCGCCACGTGTCGCGTTCGTTCTTCAGCAAGTCCTGGTAGTCGAAGAGGATGAAGCCGGTGCCCTCGGTTTCCGGCTTGATCCTGGTGCTGCGGGGGCTGAGAACCTCGGTGCCGGTTTCGCGCAGCTGGGTGATGGTGCCCTCGATGTCCCCCAGGGACTGCTGGAAGCTGCCGCAGACGACTGCCGTCCGGAACTCCCTCCGGATCAGGCCTTCCACCATGTCGTACGAACCGCATGCGGACATGCCCGTGTCCAGGTAGAACTGCTCCAGCTCGGGCCCCACGATGTTGAAGTAGAGGCCCGTGTCGACGTAGACGCTGTTGACCAGCGCGTTCGCTTCCGGCTGTGGGAGCTGCTGGAAGACCCCGGTGGCGTGCACTCGCGTGTTCTTGTTGTCGACGACCTCGGTGAACTCCTTGAGCCCGGCGCAGAACTCGCTGACGCTGTCCGCCAGCGCCTCGCCGGCGAGGCCGGCTCCGAACGGAAGCCGCTCCCTCGTGAGCAGGCTCAGCTCGCCGCTCTGGTGGCGGTAGACGCTGACGCGTTCCGAGCCGAAGTGGACCAGGACCCTGCCTTTTGTCACCACTGTGCTGTTCTCCTTCTTCTCGATCCTCGCGTTGGGAGCCCTCAGCCTGCGGGGAGTCAGCCGAGGGATGCGCTGCGCAGGGCGGCACAGCTAGTCGCCGTCTCTGCGCAGAGCACTGAGGTACTTCTCGGCGAATTCTTCTTTTCTCGCCCCGTTGTATTGCGTGATGAAGCGCGGGTGTTCCAAGGGCACGATCTTTTTGAAGAAGCGCTGGCTCTCGTTCACTTTCGAGAGGAACGAGAAGTTCTCGCCGCTGCCGATGCAGTAGCACACCGAGGCGTCGATTCCGAATGTCAGCTGGCGCTCCAGGGATTTCATGAGGAAAGAGTTCAGAAGTTCCAGCAGCTTCTTGTTCTCGTAGTAGTTGCAGTTGACCTCTCTTCCCTGGGGGTTTGTTCTCACCAGGCCGAGAGGGCAGACAAAGCTCATGACGAAGTCGGCGTAGAACCTTTCGCGGCCCCCGTAGCGCCTGATGACATCGTGCAGGAATCCGGCGGAGGGCCGGCTCACCGCATAGCCGTCGACATCGACTCCCGTTTCGCTTTCGAGGAGCTTGGCGTCTTCGAACGGGACCCCGGTCACGGCCGTGCCCCGTCGGGCGGGCGAGCTCCCCAGCACCAGACGGCGCGGCCTGTCGTCGTCGTAGTACTTGCGGTAGAACGCAGTCGTCACCTCGCGGACGCGCTCCTTCTGGGGGCCGCTGAACGGGTTGATGACCGCGAATCCGGGCGGCAGTTCAAGCGTCGTCTCCGCGAGTTCCTCGTTGAACTGCAGGATCCGATCGGCGACGGTCGTTCGCCCGTTCATTGCAGAAGTCCTTTCTTCATGCTGGTCGCTCCAGACCGACCGGTCGCCCCGACTGTCTGCGATCCAGCCTTCCCGCGGAACTGGCGGAACGTCGCGACCGCGGCCGGCCGGAGGGCGGTGGCACCGTTAGGCGGCGACCGCCGAAAGGTAAATCTCGGTACTTGTTGGGAACATTCGAACATCTTTGAATCCAGCGCCGTCGAGCTCCGCACCAATTAGATCGGCGGTGTCCATCCCGCGATAGAGGTCGACGAATTCAGTGCCGGGGATGACCAGTCCCGGCACGACGCAGCCCCGCTGAGTGTACAGAAATCCGTTGGCCACTGAGACGATAATCGCCGCACCGGGCTTCAGTACTCTGTGCGCCTCCGAGGCCGCTGCTGACGTGTCGAAGAATGACGAGTTGTACGTCCTCAATGAGACATACAGATCGAAACTGTCGTCCGGCAGGGCGGACAGGTCTTCGGCGCTGGAGACGACGGTTCTCGATAAGGGAATGCGTCCGCTTATGTTCGCGAGGCCGCTTTCCGCGATATCGGCGAAGGTGATCCGCGGGCAGTCGGAGAACAGGGCCGCCGCTTCGTGGCCGGCACCAACGCCGACGTTGAGGATGCTGACGGCAGTCAGGGACCTTGTGGATGACCTCCTGTAAACCGCCATGAAGTCGTCGGCCCATCCCTCGTTGGCGGCGCGAGCGTCGTACGCGTAGTCGTAGGTGCCGTATTTCGCGTCGAACGCTGCGGCCAGTGCATCGCCTACGGCGCTGTCCGCCTCTTTGTACTCGGTCCCGTACCTCTTGCAGATGAGAGAGGCGAGCGCAACCCTCCCCCGGTGCGCGTTGACGTCGCTCCTGGTCAGTGGGAAGCCCATCGACATCAGCCTGGTGCAGACGGCTTCGCTAATGCGATGGGTGGAGTAGTGGGGGTTGCACTCGATGCTCTGCTCGCTCGCCGCATACAGGTTTCGGTTCTGGTCAAGGATCTGGCGCTGAAGATCGTCGGGGAAGCGGAGTACATGGCCTCGCTCGGTGACGGGATCGCCACTGAGGTAGTTCGTCAGCGCGGGGTCCGGCAGACCGACGTACACCGTGTCGATCCGCACGTCGCTCAAGAGCTCGGCCAGTTCGAACGACCCAGCCGCCGACAGGGTGTTGATCGTCAGATAGACGCTGTGCGCGCTGGATGTTCCGAGTGCTTGCATCTTGCGCTGCAGAGTGCGAGACCAGGATGCGCCGCGTACTTCGCCCTCGAAGGCGGAGCAGATCAACTCGTCGTGTTCAGAAACGAGCGCAACGCCGACCCGCCGACCTGATTGTGGCGCCCTTTGTGCGATGCCAATGGCGTAGCTCATCCAATAGGTGCTGTTCGGGCTCATCTGGGCCTCCATTTCTCACCTTGCGCGGCACGCACGGGGGGTCTCGGGGGTCGACACAAATGCTGGAGAACCGCCCGACGGTCCGACCGTCACATCAGGACCGCCGGGCGGCCGTCTAAGCGGCGGGGTCAAGATCGTCCAGGTTGACGACCCTGTACTCCCGCAGTTCGCGGACTAGCTGGGAAGCCAGGAACATGCCTATCTGGGGGTGGCTGTAGGGGATGGGGGAATCCATGTCCGAGAGGGCCTGGATGCCGTTTTCGCCGTACTGGTACGCGTGGCCGATCACCCCGTACAGGGGGAATCGAGTCGCCAGGAGCGCGACGTGGCCCTTGCTCTTGAGCCGCGGGCAGCGGCCGGCCGCCACCCGGGCGTGCTTCAGGCAGACTGGCGGCTCTGCTCTACCTGTATCGCCCTGCTGGTCATTGTGCGCTACCTCCGCCCGGCGTGGACTGTCATGTGGTTGGGGTGCGGGATGGCGCCGGGGCCGCTGGCGCGAGGAACACGGAAGGTGCACCACGTCTTCCTGCCGTCGTCGCTGACGCCCCAGTTCTGGGAGAGGGCGGCGACGAGGAACAGACCACGGCCTGACTCCTCGTCGGCGCCAGGGGTTTGTATTTCGGCGGGGGCCGGGTTGCCGTCGGTGACCTCGATCCGGAGTTCGGGGTCGTCGTACCGAACGCTCAGCGCGACGTCTCCCTTGCCGTGCTGGATGGCGTTGGTAACCAGTTCGGACACAGCGAGCACGATGTCTTCGGCCAGTCGGCCCCGTACACCCCACAGCGGCATATGCGCGC
Source organism: Streptomyces echinoruber (assembly GCF_014651135.1). GTDB lineage: Bacteria > Actinomycetota > Actinomycetes > Streptomycetales > Streptomycetaceae > Streptomyces > Streptomyces echinoruber. Next base: position 17,622 of record NZ_BMWH01000015.1, on the reverse strand, counting down.
GGGTGACCTTGCGCATCTGGCTGACGCGGGTCTCCTTCGGCGTGAAGACCGCCGTGAAGCCGCGAGTCAGGCACGGCCCCTTACGGATCGTGGTCATGGACTCACCGTTTCGCGAGTCCGAGCGCTCTGCCAGGGGAAAACAGAGGGGGAAAAACCTGTCAAGGGGGAAAACTAAGGGGGAAGTTGGGGTCATGATTGGTTTCCACCCAAAGACGAGGTCACACTCATGGAAACGGACGAGTTCGCTGAGCTGCTTCTTCGACTCCGCAAACGCACAGGGCGGACGCAGGAGCAGCAGGCAGACGCCATCAACGCTGTCTCAGGTCGGGAAACCATGACCCGGCGAGAGATCAACCGCTACGAGCACGGCGAGAACATCCCGACGAACCACACGCTTGCGCACATCGCGGTGGCCTGCGGCTTACCCCCTGAACACTTGCAGCGGGAGGCCGCAGCCGCCCGCGCCAGGCGGAGGAAGGCCCGCCGTGAGGAGGAGGACCAAGACGACGTGAAACGCCGCACGCTGCTTGGAGGTGCCGTCGTTGGCGCAGCCGCCGCTGCCGAGCCGTGGGAACGTCTCGCGCATGCCATCGGCAAGGGGAGGAAGATCGACTCGGATGCTGCCGACACTCTCGTCGATCGTGCGTGCTTCCTGCACATGAGTGAGGGGCACCGGACAGCACAGGATCTACAGAGCGAGGTTGAGGCACACCTTGACGCGATCACGGCCGCGCTACCGCGAGCCGGTGAGAACGAACGGAAGCTGACGATCGCGGCCGGGGAGACGGCAGCCCTGGCGGGATGGGCCGCATGGGACTTGGGAGACCATCCTCGGGCACACGCCTACTACAAGGTCACCATGGAGTGCGCGGAGGCTGCTGGACACCCACCCTTGCGGGCCCTGGCCCTGGCCTATGCAAGCTATGGAGCGGCCACCCCTGAGAAGGCCGCCGAGCTGTTGGCCCAAGCCGCCAAGGGAGTGCGAGGCCCGGGCAACGCGGCTGCCGCTGCCTGGATATACGGCAGGCTCGCGGAAGAAGCTGCGAGTGCCGGCGACGGCACAAACGCTCTCCGTGCCATGGACCGCGCCCGCTTCGCGTACGACTTCGCCGATCACACCGCCGAGCAGGCCTGGGTGCGTTTCGTAACCCCCTACCGGATCGACTCCCTGGCGCTATCGGTGTATGGGCAACTTGGAAGGCCGGAGCTGAACGAAACCGCGGACCATGCGGTGGATCGTCTGGGCAGGGAGCTACCGGAAGCGGGCGTTGTCGTGCTGGGCGACTTGGCATCCGCACTCTTGCGCGGGGGAGACGTAGAGCAGGGCGTCTATGTGTCACGCCAGTTCGCCGCAGCGAGCGATGCCCGACCGACCACCATGGGGCGAGCCCGCGCACGGGCCGTTGCAGCACAGCTTCCGGCCAGTGAACACGAACTCGCCCGACGTCTTCAGCAGTTCGCGGCGTGAGAAGTCACTTAGTGGACCGCGGTGAGGACTCTTCGACCACCCACTTCAGGTAGGCCTCGGATCCGCCGGTCACGGGGAGAGTGATCCACTCCGGGACCTCATAACTGTGCTGTTCGGCGATCCAGGCCTCCAGCTGCGGAAGCCGATCTGTGGTCGTCTTGTACGACACCCGCCACTCCTGAGCGGTCTCGATGGCACCCTTCCAGCGATACACCGCGGTGAACGGCTGGTCGATGTGGGCGCAGGCGGCCAACCGGTTCTCGACCGCCCCGCGAGCGAGGGCCTTCGCCTGCTCCTCGTCGTCAATGGTCGTCTGCGCAATCACGATCTCGCTGGCCATGCAACTGCCCTTCCAGGTCGGTGTATGACGACACTACCCAGCTGTCGTCGTTCGAGCTGCTTCAGCCGCTCACGGTTGCCACGGTCGCGGCCAGGACCAGCGTGCTGGCCGCCTTCCCCCAGGTGCATCTCCCCACGACGGAGGATCATCGCACGCCCCTCCGGCATGGACACGACAAGGGACCCAGCCGCCTGGCGGCCAGGGCCCTCCCCACAGTTCCCCGAGGGCGCCTACTTCTTGGGCTCCTTGCCGCTGAACAGGCCGCAAAGCGCCTTCACCGCGACGGCGACGCACAGGGCGCAAGCACCGGCGGCGATCAGGGCCGCCACGACGCCCGCGAGCACCAGCAGGCCGATGGTGGCCGCGGCGAATCCGATGCTGATGTACCGCAGCCACGGGTCGGACTGCTTGATGATGATTTGCTGCACGGGCGCCTGGCCGTGGGAGTGCCCGCAGGTGCAGCCGTGTGCCGCCTGGTACTGCTCGATGGGCATGTGAGGGGGCGAGGTCGCCCGGGTAGACGTTGGTCGGTATCACAGGCTTGCGGGACATGCGGGGCTCTCCTCGCCGGTGGCGGGGGCTGCGGTGGCGGGGGTGTGCTGGGCGGCGGTGAGGACGTAGACCACGGCCTGGTCGCGCTTGTCGGCTTCCTCGACCCATCCCGCGGCAACCCACTGAGCCAGCCACGGACCGATGGACGTGTGGTAGTTGCAGATGCCTCGCTTGACCGCCTCGGGCTTTGTCAGGCCCTCCGGACCCGCCTTCTCAAGGGCCTGCCACAGCGGCAGCCGGTTGTCGGAGATGCGTGAGCCGTCGGGGAAGGTGGGCACTGGGCGAAGGTGCGGCCGGCCGCCGCGCGGGCCGCCTCCGCCGGGCGGCCGGGTGGGCGGCTCGGGGTCGGGATCAGGGTCCGGCTGGGGGTGCGGCCGCGCGGGCTCGGCCGGGGTGTCGTCCTCGTACCGGGCGTGCTCGGTGGACACGGTGACGATGTCACTGTCCGTCACGTAGTAGCAGCGGCCCCCACGGGGCTTCTCGTACCGACGGGAGGAGACCATGACCTTGCCGGGCAGGTCGAGCCAGTCCAGGCGCCGGCCCGCCCGTACGCGCCCCTGCCGAAGATCATGTCGATGGGCTCGGCCTCGAAGACGGGCAGGCCGATGCGGGTGCTGTACTGCTGCCGGGCGTCCGTGCCCTTCCCGCCGAACGCCTGCTCGCCGGGAGACCGCGTCGCCGCGATCACGCGGATGCTCAGGATGCGGGCCTCCTGGTTGCGGGTCACCTGGTTGATGGTGACCGGCTCGGAGGCGACGTCCGGGGCCTGGCGCGGCAGCTCGGCGAGCTCGTCGGCGACGAGAATCCAGTGCGGGCCGTGCTCGCTGGTCCACTTGCGGGCGGGCTCGCCGTTGGGGCCGCGCAGGGAGCCGAAGTACTTGCCGCGGCGGATCATCTCCGACTTGGCCATGGTGAGGACCCGGCGGGCGCCGCCGGAGTCGTCGGTGTTGTCGGTGTCGTCGGCCGGGGAGAGCATGTGCGCGGCGCCACGGGCCCAGCTCCGGCGCACCGGACTTCGTGGCGTGGTGTTCGTCACGCCCTGGCACTGAGTGCCGCATACTCTCCCCAAAGGTGGCACCCGGGGATATCGTGCTGCCACCGCTTCGGTGGGAACCCGTGGGAGTGACCACCGGCCGCGCAGGGCATCACCTCGGGGCGTCCAGGCGGGCCGCCCCGAGCCGCGCACCGCGGCGCCGCACCCGGCGCCCCCGCGCGGCACCCGCCCACTCGTCGACCCACACCCGCCCAGATCACGAGGAGCCGCCCGATGTCCGACTTCGTACCCGGACTCGAAGGAGTCGTCGCGTTCGAGACGGAGATCGCCGAACCCGACAAGGAAGGCGGCGCCCTGCGCTACCGAGGGGTCGACATCGAGGACCTCGTCGGCCACGTCTCCTTCGGCAACGTCTGGGGGCTGCTGGTGGACGGCGCCTTCAAGCCCGGCCTGCCGCCCGCCGAGCCCTTCCCCATCCCCGTCCACTCCGGCGACATACGCGTCGACGTGCAGTCCGCCCTCGCCATGCTCGCCCCCGTGTGGGGCCTGAAACCCCTCCTCGACATCGACGTCGCCCAGGCCCGCGAGGACCTCGCCCGCGCCGCCGTGATGGCCCTGTCCTACGTCGCCCAGTCCGCCCGCGGCCAGGGCCTGCCCATGGTGCCGCAGCGCGAGATCGACAAGGCGCGCTCCATCACCGAGCGCTTCATGATCCGCTGGCGTGGCGAGCCGGACCCCAAGCACGTGGCGGCGGTCGACGCCTACTGGACCAGCGCGGCCGAGCACGGCATGAACGCCTCCACCTTCACGGCCCGGGTCATCGCTTCCACCGGCGCCGACGTGGCCGCCGCCCTCTCCGGCGCCGTGGGAGCCATGTCCGGCCCCCTGCACGGCGGCGCCCCCTCCCGTGTCCTGCACATGATCGAGGAGATCGAACGCACCGGCGACGCCGAGGGCTACGTCAAGAAGGTCCTCGACCGCGGTGAGCGCCTCATGGGCTTCGGCCACCGCGTCTACCGTGCCGAGGACCCCCGCGCCCGCGTCCTGCGCCGCACCGCCCGCGAGCTGGGCGCCCCCCGCTACGAGGTCGCCGAGGCCCTGGAGAAGGCGGCCCTGGAGGAGCTGCACAACCGCCGCCCCGACCGGGTCCTGGCCACCAACGTCGAGTTCTGGGCGGCCATCGTGCTGGACTTCGCCGAGGTCCCGGCGCACATGTTCACGTCCATGTTCACCTGCGCCCGCACGGCCGGCTGGTCGGCGCACATCCTGGAGCAGAAGCGCACCGGCCGCCTGGTGCGTCCCTCCGCCCGCTACGTCGGCCCGGGCCCGCGCAGCCCGCGCGACGTCGAGGGCTACGACGAGATCGCCCACTGAGGCCCCCGGGCCGCCTGCCGGGACCCTTGGCGCCCGCTGAAGCTCCCGGGCCGCCCGCCGGGACTCTCGGCGCCCGCTGAGGCTCCCGGGCCGCCACCCGCCGGGACTCTCGGCGCCCGCTGAGGCTTCCGGACCGGGCGCCGGGGCCCGCGGCGCCCGTCGAGCCCCTCGGGCCGGGCGGCCCGAGTCCCTCGGCCGGGCGGGGCCCCGCACGCAGAAGACCCGCGGGCTGAGTCCTCCAAGGAGGAGCCGGTCGGACGTACCGGCAGCCCGCGGGTCCGGTGACTGCTGGGGATTGGGCCGGCTGCGTGCCTGTCTCGCACGCTGGCTCGGCACCACACTGAGTGGGGTGGCGGGCCGCTAGCCCGCAGCCACCTCGCTCGTCCGGGATTCACTCATTCTCCGGATCACCTCCTTTCGGCGTGGGCCACACACTAGGCACCGGCCGGGCAGGGGGCAACGCATTTTTCCGGGACATTGCCCGAGCCTCCGATCCGGTGCTGCGCCGGGTGTTCGGCGAGGTGCGGCCGGCGGTGACCATGCTGGAGTGCGGGCCGGCGGATCCGAGGATGAGGATCGAGATCGAGGTGGACGCGGTGCGGGGCAGCGGGGCCCGCCGGGACGCGGCCCACGGCGCCCGCACGACACCGGCGTGAGCCCGGCGGGCGGCGCTCAAGGCGCTCACAGCACCCACGGCGCTCACAGCGCTCACAGCACTCACGGACGCCGCTCGGCCACCAGCCCCGCCAGGTCCAGCGCCGAGGCGACCCGTACGGCCACGTCCTCGGCGTAGGCGACGTCGGCCCGTTCGAACGGGCCGCGCCCGGCACCGCGCAGGAACGTCACCACGCCCAGCGTCCGCCCCCGGCTGCGCAGCACCGCGCACAGCGCGTGCACCGCGTCCGCGGGCCACTGCCGCTCCAGCGCCCAGGCACGGGCCCGCTCGGACGGTGCGCCGTCGGCGCTCACCCGCACCGTGCCGGCCCGCTCCACGCACTGCAGGGCCGGGTGGTCCGGGCCGTACGGCACCGGCAGCCCGGCCTGCCCGGTCAGCGCGCTCGGACCGGGCGACCCGGTGGGGCTGGCGGCGATCCGGACCAGCCGCACCGGGGCGGACGGCTCGCCGTCCGCCGGGACGGGGCCGAGGACCCGGTCGACCAGGGCGTGGTCGGCGAACCCGGCCAGCGCGAAGTCGAGGTGGACGGTGGCGGCCTCGCCGGGGTCCTCGCACTCGGCGGCGGCCCGCGCGGCCCGGTGCAGCTGGTTGGTGCGGAAGCGCAGCGTCGCCGCGTCCTGCTCGCCCTGCCGGCTCTCCGTGACGTCCACGAAGAACCAGCCGACCCCCAGCGGCACCGGCTCCTCGGCCAGCGGCGAGGCGAGCCGCACGAAGCCGGAGCGCCAGCAGCGCCGCCGGCCGCCCTGCGGGGTGCGCACGGTGACCCAGATCTCGGCGGGCGCGGGCGGGGCCCCCTCGGCGAGTACGTGCGTCAGCGCGTTCTCCAGCTCCTCCACGCCCTGGGAGAGCAGGTCGCCCAGCGGCCGGCCGAGCACGTCCGTGCGCCCGGTGCCCAGGGCGCGGGCGGCGTGGGCGTTGACGACGGCGGGCCGCAGGTCGGCGTCGACGAGGACGACGCCCCAGGAGGCGTCCTCGAACAGCGCCTCGCTCAGCGCGATGGACCGCTCCAGGTCGATCTGCGCGTGCACCTCGCTGAACGCGCAGTACACACCGGCCGGCGTGCCGTCCGGCCCGCGCACGGCCGCGGACTGGGTGCGCACCAGCACCCGCCCGCCGTCCTTGGTCACCAGCGCGAACTCGTCGACCTGGCGGCCCGGCGACCGCATCGCCGCCATCAGCCGCCCCTCGACCTCCTCGGCGTCCGCGCTGCGCAACGCCCAGCCGGCGAGCCCCTTGCGGCCCACCGCCTCGGCCGCGGTCCACCCCAGGATCCGCTCCGCCTCGCGGTTCCAGTGCGTCACCACGCCGTCGGCGTCGAAGGCGCACAGGGCCGCGTCCATCCCGTCCAGCAGCGCGGCGAGCAGATCGGCACCCTCCCGCTCGCCGTCCCGCCCGGGCTCGTCCGGCCCCAGCGCGTCGGTGGTCCCCCTACGCCGTGAAGCACTCACCTGGACCCCCTGCAGGCTGCGTCCGCACGTACGGCACGTCGGTTCGCTCACTCATTCAACTGGAACGTGACCCAGCACACACCGAGTTCCCACAAGATTGAGAAAAACGTTGCACCCCACACCCTCACCTGCGCCCGGGAGCCCTCCTCCCGTTTCACCCGCCTTTTCCGATACCCGCCCGCTCCGGTGACCGGAGCCCGGCGACCGCCCTTGCGAAGGGGATGGGGGCAGGGGGCCGGGGCGGTCGTTCAGAAGCGGTAGAAGATCCGGTCCCGGTACTTCTCCAGCACCCGTGCGTTCCACTCGTGGCCGCCGTCGACGTTGCCGGAGCGCAGGAGGGGAGGCTCGATGCCGCGGGCGGCGAGGGTGGCGGCGGCGGTGGCCATGACGGCCTGCAGGAGCGCGGTGGTGACGACGGTGGAGGCGGGCGCGAAGGGGGCGGGGACGGTGTCGAGGGTGAGCTCGGCGTCGCCGACGGCGATCTTGGAGTCGAGGACGATGTCGCAGTGGTCCTTGAGGAAGGTGCCGGTGACGTGCCGGGACCTGGTTCCGGTGGCGTAGGCGAGCGAGGTGACGCCGATGACCTTCACGCCGAGGGCGCGGGCGTTGAGGGCCATCTCGACGGGGAGCGGGTTGCGGCCGGAGAGGGAGATGATCACCAGGGCGTCGCCGGCGCGGAGGGGGGAGCTGTCCAGGACGGCGGCGGCGAGGCCGTCGACCCGTTCCAGGGCGGACCCCAGTGTCGCGGGCATCACGTCGACGCCGACGACGCCGGGCACGGTGAGCAGGTTCATCAGGGCGAGGCCGCCGGCGCGGTAGACGACGTCCTGCGCGGCCAGGGAGGAGTGCCCGGCGCCGAAGGCGAACAGGCGGCCCCCGGCGGCGACGGTGTCGGCGAGCAGCGTGCCGGCGGCGGCCACGGCCTCCGCCTCCTCGTCGCGGACCCGCCGCAGCAGGTCGGCGGCGGCGTCGAGGAACTGGTCGGCCGGCGTGCGCTCGCTCATCCGCAAGAAGCCCCTTCGCTTCACTGTGGCTGGGAGATGGATGGACAAGAGGGATAAGAAGGATAAGAGGGGCAGGGGGAGGGGGAGGGCAGGGGGACAGAAGGTGCCGCGAGGGTGCCGGGGCACGGCGGCACGGGGCGCGGAGTGGTGCGGAGTGGTGCGGGCCCGTGCCGCGGATCACGGTGAGGTCTGGACCAGGGGGATGTCAATACGGTCTCCGGTCTCCGGTCTCCTTTCCTCTCCTTTCCGTGGCGGGACCCCGTTGTCGGTGGGATGCGTCAGAATTGACTCCTGGGCCAGCGCACGCACCGGTGAGCCGTCCGGCCTCCGGCAGAGGTAACCAAGGGGCACGTATGTCCGGACTCATCGACACCACGGAGATGTATCTCCGCACGATCCTCGAACTCGAGGAGGAAGGCGTCGTCCCCATGCGCGCCCGGATCGCCGAGCGGCTGGACCAGAGCGGCCCGACGGTGAGCCAGACCGTGGCCCGCATGGAGCGGGACGGTCTGGTCTCGGTGGCGCCGGACCGGCACCTGGAGCTGACGGAGGAGGGCCGCCGGCTGGCGACGCGCGTCATGCGCAAGCACCGGCTCGCGGAGTGCCTGCTGGTCGACGTGATCGGCCTGGAGTGGGAGCAGGTGCACGCGGAGGCCTGCCGCTGGGAGCACGTGATGAGCGAGGCCGTGGAGCGGCGCGTGCTGGAGCTGCTGCGCCACCCGACCGAGTCGCCGTACGGCAACCCGATCCCGGGCCTGGAGGAGCTGGGCGAGAAGACGGGCGTCGATCCGTTCCTGGACGAGGGCATGGTGTCGCTGGCCGATCTCGACCCGGGCGCCGACGGCAAGACGGTCGTCGTCCGGCGCATCGGCGAGCCGATCCAGACGGACGCGCAGCTGATGTACACGCTGCGGCGGGCCGGGGTGCAGCCGGGGGCCGTGGTGAGCGTCACCGAGTCGCCGGGCGGGGTGCTGGTCGGCAGCGGCGGGGAGGCCGCGGAGCTGGAGAGCGAGGTCGCCTCCCACGTGTTCGTCGCCAAGGCGTGAGGGACGCGTTCGCGGCCGGGCGCGGGTGAGAGGTGCCGGCCGTCGGCGGGGCGCGAGGGAAGGGCGCAGGCCGTCGGCGGGGCGCGGGCGAGGGGTGCGGGGCGTCGGCGGGGCGCGTGAGGGGCGTCGGCCGCCGGTCCGCGTCACCGGTTCCGCTTCCGGCTGCGCCGAATCGCAGCGCGCGGCGGCTTCGCGTGCAAGGCTGTTCCGGAAGGCCGTGACCCTGGAGGGCCCTGGAGGGGACGCCGATGTGCCGCACGCGCGAGGAGGGCCCCGGCGCCGCGCGGCGCCGGGGCCTGTCCTCCCCCGTGTCGACCCGGAGCCCCGAGCTCTCAGGGTCGTCCCCCCGCGGACCGGTTTCCCCGAGCGGTCCGCCTCCTGTGGAAGATCTCCCCCTGCCGGCGGCGATCATGCCTGGGGGATGTCACTCGTACGAGGGGTGTTGGCCGAGAAGACGGCGCAGTTCGAATATTCATTCGATAGTCTGCGGGTGACGGGGCCGCGCGCACGGCGCACGAAGCGAAGGTACGCACGAAGCGAAGGCACGCGGAAAGTGAAGACAACGGCGGCAGGGCACACGACGGCAGACGCCATCCAGCTAGGGGGGTACCGGGACCAATGGCGCGGCGCATCGACGTGATCGGGGCGGACGGCGTCCGTCTCGCGGCGTGGGAGTTCGCCGATCCGCCGAAGAGCGGGGCGGCGACGGACGGGGCGGAGCGGGCCGGGCGGGCGAGCGGGGAGCGCGGCCCCGGCGTGCTGCTGCTGCACGGCCTGATGGGGCGTGCCTCGCACTGGGCGGAGACGGCCCGCTGGCTGTCCGAGCGGCACCGCGCGGTCGCCCTCGACCAGCGCGGCCACGGGCAAAGCGACAAGCCGCCCGAGGCCGCCTACACCCGCGAGGCCTACGTCGACGACGCCGAGGCCGCGCTGGAGCAGCTCGGCCTCGCCCCCGCCGTCGTCATCGGGCACGCCATGGGCGCGCTGACCGCCTGGCAGCTCGCCGCCCGCCGCCCGGACCTGGTGTGCGGGGTGGTCCTGTGCGACATGCGGGCCTCCGCGCTGGGCGCCGCCTCGCAGCGGGAGTGGGAGGCGTGGTTCGCGTCCTGGCCGGTGCCGTTCGCCACGCTCGCGGACGTGCGCAAGTGGTTCGGCGAGGACGACCCGTGGGTGGAGCGCCCCAACCCGGCGCGCGGCGAGTTCTACGCCGAGGTCATGCACGAGGGCCCCGACGGCTGGCGGCCGGTGTTCGACCCGCGCCAGATGCTCCGCACCCGCGAGACGTGGGTGTACGACGCCCACTGGGAGGAGCTCGCCCAGGTGCGGTGCCCCGCGCTGGTCGTACGGGGCCTGGACGGCGAACTCGGCCGCGCCGAGGCCCAGGAGATGGTCCGCGTCCTGCCCCACGGCCAGTACGCCGAGGTCGCCGACGCCGGCCACCTCGTCCACTACGACCAGCCGGAGGCGTGGCGGGCCGCGGTCGAGCCGTTCCTGGAGACGGTGCTCGACCGGGCCGGGTGAGGCGAGCGCGGGCGGATGCTCCCGTGGAGGTCAGTCCTCGCCGACCTCCACGGGTGTCAGCTCTCGCCGACCTCCACGGGTGTCAGCTCTCGCCGACCTCCACGGGTGTCAGCTCTCGCCGACCTCCACGGGTGTCAGCTCTCGCCGACCTCCACGGGTGTCAGCCCTTGCCGACCTCCACGGGTGTCAGCCCTTGCCGACCTCCCGTGGGAAACCTCCCGGGGATGTCAGCCCTTGCCGACCGCCGTGAGGATCTCCGGCAGCCGCGCCGCAGCGCGCGGCGCCGCCAGCCGCAGCCCCAGCAGGGTCAGGCCGGCGCCGTAGACGGCGCCGGCCGGCAGCAGCAGCGGGCTCCAGGCGGCGCCGTCCGGGCCGAGGCCGGCCCAGATCGCGGCGGCGATGACGGGCGTGCACAGCAGTCCGGCGGCGACCATGCCGCCGAAGATGGAGATCCAGGCGAGGCCCGCCTGGCCGGGGGCGACGTTCTTGTAGCCGTCCTGCGGGATGGAGTAGGGGAAGCGGGCGGAGGTCCACGCGCCGGTGGCGAGCATCGCGCCGAGCAGGGCGAAGGACAGGCCGAGGACCTCCGGCAGCCGGGGCCAGTCGTCGAGGACCGCCGTCGTCACCACCGTCACCAGCGTCGCGTAGGGCAGGGTGATCAGCAGCAGGGCCAGTGCCCGCCCGCGCAGCTCGACGTAGGCGTCCCGCGGGGAGGAGATGGTCAGGGCGACCATCCAGAACGCCGAGGTGTCCTGCCCGAACTGGTTGTACATCTGGATGCCGAGCATGCCGGAGGCGAAGCACGCGAAGTAGGGCGAGCCGGTGCCCTGCACGGCGTTGAACACGGGCACGATCAGGCCGATCGCCAGCGATGTCACCCAGGCCGCCTTGGTCTTGGGGTCGCGCCAGACGTACAGCAGGCTGCGGTGCATCACGGTGCCGGTGCGGCCGCCCGGCAGCAGGCGCGCCAGGCCGCCCGCCCGGCCGCCGCGCTCCCGCTCGCCGGGCTCGGCGGCCTGCAGCGTGGAGGCGTCCGGCGCGGTCATCAGCCGGGTCAGCGTCCGCGCCCACACGCCCAGCAGCAGCGCCAACGCACCCGCGGTGAGGCCCAGTTGGGCGACCGCGGCGCCGTACGACCCGCGGCCCGCGGAGTCCACCGCGCCCAGCGCCGACGCGGGCGGGATCCAGCGCAGCACGTCGGCGACCGGATCGAGCCGGCCCAGGCCCTGCGCGCCGAGCCGCTGCCAGCCGAAGTTCACCGCCTGCGCGCCCAGCGCGATCACCAGGCCGCTCAGCACCGCCAGGTCCCGGCCCTTGCGGCTGCTCAGCAGCCGTACGTTGGCCGTGGCCACGGCCCGGGCGAGCGCCACGCACGTCAGCAGCCCCAGCAGCACCGCGGCGGCCCCGACGGCCCAGGCCGCGCCCCCGTGCGCCACCGCCACCACGGAACCGGCCAGCAGCACCAGCGTGAACAGCGGCCCGATCCCCACCAGCGAGGCCGCCAGCAGCGCCCGCACCAGCGGCCCGGGCCGCAGCGGCAGCATCACCAGCCGGCTCGCGTCCAGCGTCTCGTCCCCGCCGGGGAAGAACAGCGGCATCACGGCCCAGCCCAGCGCCAGCACGGCCGCCAGCAGCAGCACCACCGGCAGGGCGTGCGCGTTGCCGCGCAGCGCGACCAGGCCGAGCAGTTGCAGCAGCGCGAACAGCAGCACCACCACGGCGGTGGTGATGTAGGCGGCCCGCCGCCCGCCGGAGCGGCGCAGCCCGTTGCGCAGCAGCGCCAGCTTCAGCCGTACGACGACGGGTGTGACCGGCGCCGTGCCCGCGCCTTCGGCGGCCGTGCCCGCGCCTTCGGCGCCCGTGCGCGTCGGTGCCCCCGCGCTCACCGCGCGCCCCCGCCCAGCCAGTCCAGCCCGGCACCGGCGTCCCGGTCGCGCGCGCCGACCAGTTCGAGGAACGCCTGCTGCAGGGTGGGCGCCTGCCCGCGCACCTCGGCCAGCGGCCCGTGCGCCCGGATGCGGCCCGCGGCCATCACCGCGACCCAGTCGCACAGCGACTCCACCAGCTCCATCACGTGCGAGGAGAACACGACGGTGCCGCCGGTGGCCGTGTACCGCTCCAGCACCCCGCGGATCGTCTGCGCCGACACCGGGTCCACGCCCTCGAACGGCTCGTCCAGGAACAGCACTTCGGGGTTGTGCAGCAGGGCGGCGGCCAGCCCGATTTTCTTGCGCATGCCGGTGGAGTAGTCGACGACGAGCTTGTGCTGCGACCCGGCCAGGTCCAGCACGTCCAGCAGCTGCGTGGCGCGCCGGTCGACCTCCGCGCCGGGCAGCCCGCGCAACCGGCCGGTGTAGGTGAGCAGTTCCCGCCCCGACAACCGCTCGAACAGCCGCAGTCCCTCCGGCAGCACTCCGATCCGCGCCTTCACCGCCGCCGGGTCCCGCCACACGTCGTGCCCGACCACCTCGACCGATCCCCGGTCGGGCCGCAGCAGTCCGGTCACCATCGACAGCGTGGTCGTCTTCCCGGCCCCGTTGGGACCGACCAGCCCGATGAACCGGCCGGCCGGCAGCTCCAGATCGATTCCGGCGACGGCGACCTGCTGCCCGAACCTCTTCCACAGGTCGCGTACGCGTACGGCGGCGCTCGTCCCTGGTTCCTGCGTCATGGGGAAACCCTACGGCGGGACAACGGACTTGACGGAGGGAGGAGGGCGGCGCGGGGAGAGCGGCACGGAGGGGGCGGCACAGGGAGCGGTACGGAGGGCGGCGCGGGGAGCGGCGTCCACGGCCGCGCCCGCCCCGCCCCGGCCGGCCGACGGGTGCGAGGCGGGCGCGCGGGCGGTCCGTCACCGGTCCCGGCAGTCCGTCACAGGTCCCGGCAGTCCGTCACAGGTCCCGGCAGTCCGTCACCGGTCCCGGCAGCCCGTCACCGGTCCCGGCGGTCCGTCACCGGTCCCGCCCGCACGCGTAGGCCAGTGGCGGGATCAGCTCCTCCACGTCCGGCAGCCACCGGTTGGCCGGGGTGGGCCGGCACGCCCACTGCACGGCGCCCCGCGTCCCCACCCGGGTCGGCGGCGCCGCCACGTACGCGCCCTCGCCCAGCGCCACCAGGTCGAGGGAGGCCGGCGACCACCCCAGCCCGCGCAGCAGCCCGGGCACCTTCGCCGCGCCTTGGGGCAGTACGAAGAACTGCATCCGCCGGTCCGGGGTCGACGTCACCGGGCCGGGCGTCAGGCCCATCCGCTCCATGCGCGCCAGCGCGAGGAACCCCGCCGTCTCCGGGACGGACAGCACGTCGAAGGTCCGCCCCGTGGGCAGCAGGATCGACGCGGCCGGCTGCTTCTGCCACATCCGGCGCGCGACGGTCGCGCTGCCCGTCGCCTGGGCCGCCCAGTCGGCGTGCGCCGCGTGCGCCCCGGGTGCGGCGCACGCGGCGTCACCGCAGGAGCAGCGCTGCACGCCGTCGACGGCTTCCAGCCAGGTGCCCGGGAACACGTCCCAGTGGCGCTCCTCGGCATAGCGGACGGCTGCTTCCAGCAGCGACGCACCGCGCTGGTGCGGAACCTGCCGGTGCGGAACCTGCTGGTGCGGAATCTGACCGGCTGTCTGTGCGGCTCGGATGCCCGGGATCGTCTTCTCCACGTTCCCCTCAACTCCCACGCCCCTCCGGGGTTACGGGCCGCGTCGTGCGCGGGGAGGAGCACCGGTCCGGCACCCGGGGCGCATGGGTGCACGTCAGGGGGCGCGTGGGAGCCGTGGCGGTCCGGGTCGGGTAACCAGGAAGAGGGGCAGCCTCGCCTTTACCCCGGCAATCCTCGCATGCCTCGCATTTTCCTTTTGCGGGCGGGGCATTGATCTCCACGGCCGGATCCTTCCGGGATCACGCCGGCGGACGACGCCGGTGTGGCGCGAGGGGTCCGGCGGCGGAAGATTCGTCAACCCGGTGCGCGGGCAGGAACCGCAGCCTCACAGGGAGCCGCGCCAGACAGCAGGGGGTACGTTATGGCCGCCAGGCCTCTCGTCGCGCGGCAGCCGAACGAACGGCTGCAGGCGCTCATCCAGGAAGCGGGCTGCTCCAACGCGGGGCTGGCCCGCCGCGTCAACATGGTCGGTGCCGAGCACGGCCTCGACCTGCGCTACGACAAGACGTCCGTGGCCCGCTGGCTGCGCGGGCAGCAGCCGCGCGGCCGCGCCCCGGCCATCATCGCCGAGGCGCTGGGCCGCAAGCTGGGCCGCACGGTGACGATCGACGAGATCGGCATGGCCAACGGCAAGAACCTCGCCTCGGGCGTCGGCCTGCAGTTCTCGCCGACCGTGCCGGGCGCGATCGAGCAGGTCTGCGAGCTGTGGCGCAGCGACGTGGGCCGGCGCGACTTCCTCTCCGGTTCCTCCGTGGCGGCCTCGGCGCTGGTCGAGCCGAGCCGGGACTGGCTGATCACCGCGCCGGACGCGCAGGTGGCGCGCTCGGCCGGGCCGCGCGTGGGCGCCTCCGACGTGGCCGCGGTGCGCGCGATGACGAAGGCGCTGGTGGAGCTGGACCACCAGTACGGCAGCGGGCACGTGCGGCCGGTCGTCGTGCACTACCTCAACAGCGTCGTCTCCGGGCTGCTGTCGGGCTCCTACCGCGAGTCGGTGGGCCGCGACCTGTTCGCCGCCGTGGCCCGGTTGACGGAGCTGGCCGGGTACATGGCCGTGGACACCGGCCAGCCGGGCCTGGCCCAGCGGTACTACATCCAGGCGCTGCGCCTGGCCCAGGCCGCCGGCGACCGCGGCTACGGCGGCTATGTGCTCGCCGCGTCCATGAGCCACCTCGCCGCGCAGCTCGGCAACCCGCGGGAGATCGCCCAGTTGGCGCGGGCGGCGCAGGAGGGGGCGCGGGGGCGCGTGACCCCGCGCGCGGAGGCCATGTTCCACGCCGCGGAGGCGCGCGGGCATGCCCTCCTGGGAGACGTGCGCGCCGCCCAGACCGCGTCCGGGCGGGCGGTGAGCGCCATGGAGGCCGCCGGCACCGGCTCCGGGGACGACCCGGAGTGGATCGCGCACTTCGACGAGGCCTACCTGGCCGACGAGTTGGCGCACTGCCACCGCGACCTCGGGCAGGCCGAGGCGGCGGCCCGGTGCGCGCGGGAGTCGCTGGCCGGGCACCCGGAGTCGCGGGCCCGCCGCCGCGCCATCGGCTACGTGCTGCTGGCCACCGCCCAGGTGCAGCAGCGGGAGATCGAGGAGGCGTGCAGCACCGGCCTGAAGGCGGTGGAGCTGCTGGAGACGGTGCGCTCCAACCGCGGCGCCGAGTACCTGGAGGACCTCCAGCAGCGCCTGGAGCCGTTCCGGAACGAGCCGGCGGTGCGCGAGTTCGGGGCGCGGCTGGATCTCCAGGTGGCGGCGTGAACGCCTGACCGCGCCCGGACGGCGGCTGGTGGGCGGCCAGTGGACGGGCGGTGGACGGCCGGGGAAACGGCCGGTGGACGGGCGGGGAAGGGGCCACAGGGGCCGTGGGGCGGGCTTGTTACCACGGTCACAGGCGGGCCGCGGAGAAGGAGGTGAGGTCCGGAGCTGCGTGGCACGGGGCTGAGGGGACCCGGTAGCGTGACCCGACGATTCACAGGTTCCCCCATAAGTAGGAGTCCCGGTGACGCAGAGTGGACAGGGCGAGGAGCCCTCGGCGCGGTCCGCGCGCGAAGGCATCGTGCTGCCCTCCGACGGAGGCGAGCCGCTGCTACCGGGCAGCGCGGGCGGCCCCGGCCCGCAGCAGCCCCGGCACGCGGCCGCGCCCCCGGCCGACGGCGGCCCGTCCTGGGGCGGCGCGCCGGCGCCGGACCGGAGCCGGCCCGCCCCGCCCGAGCAGCCCTGGGCCCAGCAGCAGCCGGCCGTCCCCGGCCCGCTCCCGCCCGAGGGCGCCCCCGCCGCGCCGTCGTACCACGCCCCCGAGGGGGCCTACGGGACGAACGGCACGTACGGCGGAGCCGGCGGGTACGGCGGGCACGGTCCCCAGCCCGCCGCCGGCGCCCCGCTGCCGCCCGCCGCGGACGAGGCCGCGACCCAGTACCTCCCGCCGGTCGCCGCCCCGCAGCCGGACGAAGCGGCGACGCAGTACCTGCCGCCCGTGCCGGGCGGCCCCGGCGCGCTGCCGCCCGAGGCGCCCGACGAGACGACCCGGGTCCTCGGCCGGGCCCGGCACGGCGGTGCCGGACAGGGCGGTCCCGGACAGGGCGGTGCCGGGCAGGGCGGTCCCGGACAGGGCGGTGCCGGGCAGGGCGGTCCCGACGCGGAGGCCACCCAGTACCTGCCGCCGGTCGCCGCGCAGGCCGCCGGCCCGGCACCGTACGGCGCCGGGGACGGGCGGGCGACGCCCGCCGAGTTCGACAACCTCTTCCGCAACGAGGGCGCCGCGTCCACCCAGCCGCTGCCGCGCGTCCAGCCGGGACCGCCGTCCGCCGCGCCGGCCGCAGGCCCGGCGCCGTACGCCCCGCAGCAGCCGGCGGGCGGCCGCGGGCGCGGCCGGGGCGGGCGCACCGGTTCGCGGGTGCCGCTGATCGCGGCGATCGGCGTGGGCATCGTGGTGCTCGGTGTCGGCGCCGGCGCGCTGCTCGGCGGCGGGAACGGCGGGGAGGACGACCACAAGACCCCCGTGTCCGCCACCGCCCCGGCGAGCAGCGCCTCGTCCTCGCCGTCCGCCGACCCGGCCCGGCAGCAGGCCGTCGCGCTGGACGAGCTGCTCGCCGACAGCGGCAGCAGCCGCGCCTCGGTGATCAGCGCGGTCGCCGACATCAAGCGGTGCGCCAACCTCGGCCAGGCCGCCTCCGACCTGCGTGCCGCGGCCCGGCAGCGGGCCGGCCTGGTCACCCGCCTGTCGAAGCTGTCCGTGGACCGGCTGCCGCAGCACGACGAGCTGACCGCCGCGCTGACCCGGGCCTGGCAGGCCTCGGCCTCCGCCGACAACCACTACGCGGCCTGGGCGGACGAGACCGGCGGCAAGAAGGGCTGCAAGAAGGGCCAGGCCCGCATCACCCGCCAGGCCCAGGCCGGCAACCGGGCCAGCGGCGTCGCCAGCGCCGAGAAGGCGAAGGCCGCGCGCCTGTGGAACACGATCGCGCAGCAGTACGGCCTCACGCAGCGGCAGCCCACCCAGTTGTGACCGCGGTCCGTGCGGCCCGGTTGTGACCGCGACCCGGTTGTGACCGCGGTCCGTGCGGC
>NZ_BMWH01000014.1 GCF_014651135.1 Streptomyces echinoruber | reverse complement strand
CATCGTCGCGGACGCCGGGCCGTCCGCTACCGGGCCGACGCCGACCCCGACGCCGACGGCGACGCCCCCGCGGCGCCTGCCGTCGCGCCTTTCCTCAAAAAGCCCATGTCCTCGTACACCGGTGTTCCGAAGCCGAAGGCGCCGACGTTGACGACGGTCTTGCGGACCGCCATGAGCTGGGGGCGCTGGAAGAGGGGGACGGAGGCGGCGGCGGCCCAGATGCGGGAGTCGGCCTTGCGGACGAGTTCGCGTTCCTCGTCCTCGTCGAGGGTGGTGAGGGCCTGGTCGAAGAGCTGGTCGACCTGGTCGGTGCCGACGCGGGTGTAGTTCTGCTCGACGTTGAGGGAGCCGTCGGCGGCGGGGGCGGGTTTGGCGTAGACGGGGCGGGCGTCGGTGGCCGGGAAGGCGGTGGCGGGCCAGGAGTACAGGGCGAGGTCGAACTGGCCCGAGGCGATGTGGTCCTTGAAGTAGCTGTCGTCCGGGACCTTCCGGATGTCGGTGCCGATGCCGACCCGGTCCAGCATCCGGGAGATCCGCTCGGCGACGTCGCGCAGGGTCCGGGAGCCGGCTCCGGAGGGGACCACGAAGCGGAGCGTGAGCGGCTTGCCGTCCTTGGCCAGCGGTCCGGCCGCCGCCTTCCCGGGGGCGGCGGTGCCCTTGGGGGCGTACGCCCCGGGCGCGCCGCCCGGTCGCAGCTGCCCCTCGGCGTACTGCTTGCCGTCCTGCGCGAGGTGCCGCGCGTCCCCGTCGTGCCCGGGGCCGCGCTGCTCGCCGTCGGCGCGGGCGGACTCCTGGCGGCCCTTGTCGTCCTCGCCGACGGTGTACGTGCCGTCGTCACCGTCCCCGGAGTCCTTCTTCTTCCCGTCCTTCTTCTCCCCCTTCTCCCCCTTCTCCCCCTTCTCCCCCTTCTCCTCGTCTTTCTTCTCCCCGTCCTCCTCGGCCCCGGCGGCCTTCTCCCCCTTGGCCTTCTTCAGCGGGCCGCCGCGCACCCAGCCGGCGTCGGCCAGCAGCGCCTGCGCCTCGGCGGTGTCCTGGGCGCCGAGAGCGCCGCTGCCGTCGGCGTAGGCGGGCTGGCCGGGCAGGGCGAGGTGGCTGCCGACGGGTTCGGCGGGCAGGCCGAGGGGCTTCAGCACGAGCCGGGCGAGTTCCTTGCGGTCCAGGGCGCGGGCGATGGCGCGGCGGACCCGCTCGTCGGCGAGCGGGTCCTTGGCGCCGTTGAGGGCGAGCTGGGTGTAGGCGGGCTCCAGCGACTTGTGCAGCCGGATGTCGGCCAGGCCGCGGGCGGTGGCGTCCTTGGCGCGGGCGGTGGCGCCTTCGGTACGGGCGGTCGTGCCCTTGGTGCGGGCGGTGGTGCCCTTGGCGCGGGCGGCGAGGGTGATGCGCTCGGCGTCGGCGGGGTCGACGTCGGCGACGTCGACGGTGCCGTCGGCGAGGGCGGTGGCGCGCCGGGAGCGGGAGACGGCGTGCAGGACGATCTTGTCGAGTTTGGCGGGTTCGCCCCACCAGCGCGGGTTGCGAGTGAGGACGACGTCCTTGGCCTTGCGGTCGACCTTGTCGACCCGGAACGGTCCGGCGGTGACCTTCAGGGCGCGCCGGGCGCCGTCGTTGAAGGAGTCGGCGGTGCCCATGACGTCCTTCGGGTACAGCGGGGAGAACAGCGATCTCCAGTCGGCGTAGGGGCGGGCGAAGGTGACCTTGACCTCGAGGTCGTCGGCGCCGCGTTCGACCTTCTCGATGCGGTCGTAGCCGGCGTTGCGGGCGGTCCAGTAGGCGGAGTCGCGGCCGGACAGGGCGCGCCACTGGGCGGCGAAGTCGGCGGCGCCGATCTCGCGGCCGTCGCTCCAGACGGCCTGCTGGCTGAGTTTGTAGAGGACGACCTGCTTGGGTTCGGTGTCGACGACCTTGGCCGATTCCAGGTAGTCCGCGTCGCGCTGCGGCCGGCCGTCGGCGTCCGTGCGGTACATCGACGGCAGCACGGCCTGGGCCACGCGGGTGGTGGTGGCGTCGGCGTCGGCCTGGAAGGTGTTGAGGGTCTCCGGTACGGCGTCCACGGCCCAGCGCAGGGTGCCGCCGTCGGCGATCCGCTCGCGTGCGGCCGGGGCGATGTCCTGCCCGGCCAGCGGCTTGCTCACCTCGTCGTCCGAGCCGCAGCCGGCCAGGGCGGGCACCGCGAGCACGCCCGCGGTGAGGAAGGCGACCGCGCGTACCACCGCGCGCGGTCCGACGCCGTCGTGGGACATCACTGCTACCTCCGGGGAGCCGCTTGCCGCCACCGCGCACCCCGCTCACAAAGGTGCGTTTCGTTCACTTTTGGCGGTATTTTGAGTTCATCAGATCTACGGCCCACTGAAGAGGAAAGGGTTCGCCGACCGGGGGCGACACGGCGGCGGGGGCGCGCAAGCCCACTCGTGCGGCGCAACGGAGCCCGCACCGGCGCGCCCCTGGCGGAAAAGGGGCGTGCGCACCGCACGCGCCGGGCGTACCCGGAGGTGCACGCGGGTGCGCACTCCGCCAATCGCCGTACGTCCCCTTCACACCGGGCGGTGTGACGCGCAACACTCGCAGGCGCACGAGCGTTGCCGCCCCGAACCTTCGGTCCGCGTGGAAGCGAGGTCACCTCATGACCGTGCACGACGACCTGGCATCGGTGCAGCGCTGCCTCGACGACCTGACCCGGTCGGTGGGGCGCCTGGAGAAGCAACTCGGCAGTACCAGCCTCGACCTGCGCCGCGTCCGCACCGACGCCGACCACCTGCGGGAGAGCGTGGCGCTGCTGCGGGCCGCGGCGGCCGCCGGCCCGACCGCCGCCCGCCCGGAGCTGGTCACCATACCCGACACCCCCTACGACGGGTCGCTGTGGACGGACTCGGACGACGAGGGTCTCGGCGCCCGCGACCGGCACGCACCGTGAACCGGGCGAACCGGGCCTGAACGCCGGCCCGCGCCCGGTGCGCCCACCCACGCCCGGGCGCAGCAGGAGACTCCCGCAGGAGCCCGTAGGAGTCCGCAGGAACCCGCAGGAGCTCGAAGGAGCCCGACAGGAGAGGGTGCGTCCCATCGTGTCCACCGGAACCGAGCCCCCCGCCGCACACCCCCGTCCCGCCCGTGGCGGCGTCCGCGCCCCGACGCGCGCCGCGATCGCCGCCGGGCACCTGCGCACCGACCGCTGGTGGGTGCCGCCCGCCACCACGGCCGCCGGCCTGTTCGCGTTCGTCGTGTACTCGACGTGGCGGGCGTTCGCCGACGCGGACTACTACGCCGCGCCGTACGTCTCGCCGTTCTACTCGCCGTGCCTGGCGCAGCGCTGCCGCCCGATGCACGCGGGCCCCAACTGGGACCTGTTCGGCGGCTGGTGGGGCATCTCCCCCGCCATCATCATCCTGGTCTTCCCGCTGGGCTTCCGCCTGACCTGCTACTACTACCGCAAGGCCTACTACCGCGCGTTCTGGGCCGCCCCGCCGGCCTGCGCGGTCGCCGAGCCGCACCGGACGTACACCGGTGAGGCCCGTTTCCCGCTCGTCCTGCAGAACCTGCACCGGTACTTCTTCTACGCCGCCCTGCTCGTGGCCGGGGTGCTGACCTACGACACCGTGCTCGCCTTCCGCGACCCGCGGTACCACTGGGGCCACATGGGTCTGGGCACCGTCGTCTTCCTGGTCAACATCGTGCTGATCTGGGCGTACACCCTCTCCTGCCACTCCTGCCGGCACATCGTCGGCGGCCGGCTCAAGCACTTCTCCCAACACCCCGTGCGCTACCGGATGTGGCAGTTCATCGGGAGGCTGAACGCCCGCCACATGCAGCTCGCATGGGCGTCGCTGGCGAGCGTGGCGCTCGCCGACCTCTACGTCTACCTCCTCGCGTCCGGCGTCTTCGACGATCCGCGCTTCTTCTGAGAGTTCCGATGAATCCCGGTTGGTCCCCATGAACTCCGATAGATTCCGATAGATCATGTAAAGCCCGACAGGTTTTGATGGATTCTGATGGGTCCCGATTAGTCCCGATGAGTGAGGTCCGCTGATGACCGTGGTCGACCGGCAGGAGTGGGACGTCGTCGTGGTGGGGGCCGGCGGCGCGGGCCTGAGGGCCGCGATCGAGGCGCGCGAGCGGGGCGCCCGTACGGCGGTGATCTGCAAGTCCCTGTTCGGCAAGGCGCACACGGTGATGGCCGAGGGCGGTATCGCCGCGGCGATGGGCAACGTCAACGCGGGCGACAACTGGCAGGTGCACTTCCGCGACACGATGCGCGGCGGCAAGTTCCTCAACCAGTGGCGGATGGCCGAGCTGCACGCCAAGGAGGCCCCGGACCGGGTGTGGGAGCTGGAGACGTGGGGGGCGCTGTTCGACCGCACCGCGGACGGCCGGATCTCGCAGCGCAACTTCGGCGGCCACGAGTACCCGCGGCTGGCGCACGTCGGCGACCGCACCGGCCTGGAGCTGATCCGCACGCTCCAGCAGAAGATCGTCGCGCTGCAGCAGGAGGACCACCGGGAGACCGGCGACTACGAGGCGCGGCTGAAGGTCTTCCAGGAGTGCACGGTCACCCGCGTCCTCAAGGACGGCGCGCGCGTGTCCGGCGTCTTCGCCTACGCGCGGGAGACCGGCCGCTTCTTCGTGCTGCAGGCGCCCGCGGTGGTGCTGGCGACCGGCGGGATCGGCAAGTCGTTCAAAGTCACGTCGAACTCGTGGGAGTACACCGGCGACGGGCACGCGCTGGCGCTGCTGGCCGGGGCGCCGCTGGTGAACATGGAGTTCGTGCAGTTCCACCCGACGGGCATGGTCTGGCCGCCGTCGGTGAAGGGCATCCTGGTCACCGAGTCGGTGCGCGGCGACGGCGGGGTGCTCAGGAACTCCGACGGCAGGCGGTTCATGTTCGACTACGTCCCCGACGTCTTCAAGGACAAGTACGCCGAGACGGAGGACGAGGCCGACCGCTGGTACGACGACCCGGACCACAACCGGCGCCCGCCGGAACTGCTGCCCCGCGACGAGGTGGCCCGCGCGATCAACACCGAGGTGAAGGAGGGCCGCGGCTCCCCGCACGGCGGGGTGTTCCTGGACGTGTCGACGCGCATGCCCGCCGAGGTGATCAGGCGGCGGCTGCCGTCGATGTACCACCAGTTCAAGGAGCTGGCGGACGTCGACATCACCGCCGAGCCGATGGAGGTCGGACCCACCTGCCACTACGTGATGGGCGGGGTCGCCGTCGACTCCGACACGGCCGCCGCGCGCGGGGTGCCCGGCCTGTACGCGGCCGGCGAGGTCGCCGGCGGCATGCACGGCTCCAACCGGCTC
This sequence comes from Streptomyces echinoruber, assembly GCF_014651135.1. GTDB lineage: Bacteria > Actinomycetota > Actinomycetes > Streptomycetales > Streptomycetaceae > Streptomyces > Streptomyces echinoruber. The sequence continues at coordinate 170,945 of NZ_BMWH01000014.1, read as the reverse complement.
GGCGGCAACTCCCTGTCGGACCTGCTGGTGTTCGGGCGCCGGGCGGGCTGGCACGCGGCCGCGTACGCGGCCGGGCTCGCCGAGCGCCCGGTGGTGGCCGACGAGCAGGTGGACACGGCCGCCGCCGAAGCCCTGCGGCCGTTCTCCGCCGAGAGCGGGGAGCCGGACTCCGGCCCGCCGGAGAACCCCTACACCCTGCACCAGGAACTCCAGCAGACCATGAACGACCTGGTCGGCATCATCCGCCGCGAGGAGGAGATGCGGGAGGCGCTGCGCCGGCTCGCGCGGCTGCGGGTGCGGGCGCGGCGGGCCGGGGTGGAGGGGCACCGCCAGTTCAACCCCGGCTGGCACCTGGCGCTCGACCTGCGGAACATGCTGCTGGTCAGCGAGTGCGTGGCGCGTTCCGCGCTGGAGCGCACCGAGTCGCGCGGCGGCCACACCCGCGAGGACCATCCCGCCATGGACCGCGCCTGGCGCCGCGTGCGCCTCCTGTGCACCCTCACCGATCCCACGGGCGGGCTGGCGGCCACCGACCCGGTGCGCGGCCAGATCACCCTCTCCCGCGAGACCGCCGATCCCGTCCGTCCCGACCTGCTGGCCCTCTTCGAGAAGGAGGAGCTGGTCAAGTACCTGGCCGAAGAGGAGCTGTACGGATGAGCGGCTACGAGGCCCGTTTCCAGGTGTGGCGGGGCGACCGGGAGGGCGGCGGCCTGGAGGACTTCACCGTCGAGGTGAACGACGGCGAGGTCGTCCTCGACGTCATCCACCGCCTCCAGGCCACGCAGGTCCCCGACCTGGCCGTGCGCTGGAACTGCAAGGCGGGCAAGTGCGGTTCGTGCTCCGCGGAGATCAACGGGCGGCCGCGGCTGATGTGCATGACCCGCATGTCGGTGTTCGCCCGCGACGAGACGGTCACCGTGACCCCGCTGCGGGCGTTCCCCGTCGTCCGCGACCTGGTCACCGACGTCGGCTTCAACTACACCAAGGCCAGGCAGGTTCCGGCGTTCGTGCCGCCGCCCGGGCTGGGGCCCGGCGAGTACCGCATGTTCCAGCAGGACGTGGACCGGCCGCAGGAGTTCCGCAAGTGCATCGAGTGCTTTCTGTGCCAGGACACCTGCCATGTCGTGCGCGACCACGAGGAGAACAAGACGGTGTTCGCGGGCCCGCGCTTCCTGATGCGGATCGCCGAGCTCGACATGCACCCGCTGGACGCCGCCGCCGAGACCGGCCTGGACCGCAAGCGCACCGCCCAGGACGAACACGGCCTGGGCTACTGCAACATCACCAAGTGCTGCACCGAGGTGTGCCCCGAGGGCATCAGGATCACGGACAACGCGCTGATCCCGCTGAAGGAGCGGGCCGTGGACCGCAAGTACGACCCGCTGGTGTGGCTGGGATCGAAGATCAGGAGGCGGTCCTCGTAGGGGCTGGGAGCGTAGGGGCTGGGAGCGTAGGGGCGTAGGAACGTGGGGGCGTAGGAAGGTGGGGGCCGGCCGGGGCGGGGAGGGGCGGGCCGCCGTCGGATTTTGGTCCCGGGTCCCAGGTGCCGAGTCCCGGGTCCTGGGTACCGGGTAACCGGGTCCCAGGGACGCCCGCCCGCCGTCATCCCGCCACGCACTCCAGCGCCCGCTCCAGGTTGTACTCCGCGATTCCCCGCATCGGGCCCGGCTCCGGGAAGTCACCGTCCAGCAGCCGCAGCGGTCCGGCGACGAGGGACAGGTGCAGGGCCAGGCGGTACAGGCGCAGGCGGTGCCCGTCGAGGCCGGGGGCGCGCAGGACGTCGTAGGCGGGGCCGAAGCGCAGGCGCAGGAAGACGTGCTCCCACTCGGCGTCGAAGTACATCAGGCCCTCGACGTCGATGAGGACCGGGTGGCCGTCGGCGTCCAGCAGGACGTGGTCGGGGCCGAGTTCGCCGTGGACGAGGGTCGGGCGGGCGCGGGGGGCGGACCTCGGCGGCCAGGGTGTGCAGCGCCTGCTCCAGCCGCGGGCGCGCGGCGGCCAGACGCGGCTCGCGCACGGCGGCCTCGGCGAGGTCCCGCAGGGCGCGGTCGAGGACGAGCCGCGCGCACGAACTCCCGTATCCCGCGCCGCCGTTGTCGACGTCGGCCACCGTGCCGATGCCGGGGCCCGCGCAGCCGCGCATCGTCTCCAGTGCCCGGGCCGGCCGCTCCAGGGCCGGGCGGGCCGCCGCCGGGTCCCGGCGCAGGGCCTCCTCCAGGGTGCCGCCGGGCACGTCCTCGACGACGGCGGCGTCCACCGGGAGGTGGGGACCGGCCGGGGCGGTGAGCAGCGGGCGCGGGGTGCGGACGCCGAGGGCGGTCAGGCGGGCCTGGGCCGCGGTGAACAGGGGCAGGCCAAAGGCGTGCGAGAAGGGGTCGCGCGGGTCGGCGGCGCCGGGGGCGCCGGGGTCCCAGTAGTCCTCCTCCGGCGACCAGACGTAGGCGACGGCCGTCGTGCCGTCGTGCCGTCGTCGCACGTCAGTCGGTAGACGCCCTTCTTGCTGCCGCCGCGCAGCCGGGTGGCGGAGGCGAGGGCGCGGTCGGTGCCGAGGGCCGCGCGGGCGAGCGGGGTCAGGTCGGCGGGGGTCAGGTCGGCGGGGTCAGGGCAGGCCGGGTCCGGGTCACCGCACCCATCCTTCCCGATAGGCCCGCCAGTCCGCCTCCGTCGCCGCGAAGTCGACGTAGAGCGCGACGCCGAAGCGCTCGCGGCCGGCGTCCGTGCGGGACAGGCCGAGGCGGACGCCGCGGACGGCGGCGGGGACGGTCTCGGCGGCGGCGCGGTGGCCGAAGCGGTCCTCGTGGAAGAAGGGCAGGCCCATCAGCAGGTCGGTGCCGGGCGGGGTGGCCTCCAGGGCGAGCGCGGTCTGCCGGGCGACGTAGCCGCCGTAGGTGCTCTCCCACTGCTGCATGGTGTCGTACGACATCACGGCGATCTGGTCGACGCGGCGCGCGACCTGCCCGAAGTACGCTTGCGACCACCACTTGGGGTGCCCGGTGACCGCCCCGAACGCCCTGTGCAGCCCGGGCAGCGGGTCGATCTGGTGCGCGGCGACCGACAGCGTCGCGCCGTGGGCGCGGGTGACGTGGTGCAGCGCGTCGAGGAGGGCGAGGAAGTGGCGGTCGCCGGAGTGCGTCGGCTCCAGGTCGACGTGGACGCCGTCGAAACCGGCGGCCAGCACCTGCCGGGCGGAGCGGACCACGGCGGCCCGGGTCCGGGCCCGCTCCAGGCGCATGCCGTCGGGTGTCTCGGTGGCCAGCACGTCGCCGAGCCACGCCTGCACCCGCACCCCGGGCAGCTCCCGGTGCACGCCGGTGATCAGCCGGCGGGCGTCGCGGTGGGCCGACGCCGGCAGCGTGCCGTCGTGCTCCAGCGGACCGGCGTGCACGTACAGGTCCCGCACGCCCGTCCCGCGCAGCCGCCGCGCTAGGGCGCCGAGGTCGCCGTCGGTCCTGCGGCCGTCGACCCAGGCGTGGCCGAGCCAGAGCGCGTCCCGGCCGCGGGTGCGGGTGCCCTCGGCCGGGTCGCCGGAGTAGGCGGCGCGGAGGGCGATCTGGGTGGCCAGGAGGGATCCGAGGAGCAGGAGAAGCGGCAGGAGGAGGGCGAGGGCGGTCCGGCGGAGGCGGCGCGGCAGCCGGCGGCGGGGGCGCGTACGGGAGCGGAGGCGCGTACGGGAGCGGGAGCGCGGTGCGTCGCGGGGTGCCGTGGGCGGGGGGTCCGCGTCCGGCGTGCCCGGCGTGCCGGACGCCGGGCCGATCGGGTCGGCAGTGTCGGTCGGGTCAGCCGTGTTGGTCGGGTCGGCCGTGTTGGTCGGGTCGGCCGTGTCGGCCGTGTCGGCGGCAACGGCGGTGTCCGCCGCACCGGGAAGGCCGGTCGTGCCGACGGCACCGGTCGTGTCGCTCGAGTCGTTCGGGTCGTTCGAGTGGTTCGTGTCGTCCCCGCCGTGCTCCATGCCGCTCGCTCCCCCTCGGCCGCCGTCCCTCACCCGTCCCGGTCACCTCATGGACCACATCGCTCCCACCGGTCCCGAGGCCCGGTCGCGCGGCAGCGGTCGCCGCCCTACCCTCCCCCCTATGACGTCATCCTTGATCGGAGACCGGTCACGGCGGACCGGGGCGCGCCCGTCCGGACGGGTGGCGCGCACCGTGCTGGGCGGTGCGGCGGGGCTGGTGTGGCTGATGCTGCCGGTGATGACGATCAGTACGGGGTCCGCGGTTGCGGCGCCGGACCACGGGCCGGCGGCCCCCGCGGCCGCACACCCCGGTCCGACGGCCCCCACGGCCGCGCATCCCCGTCCGGCGGCCGTACGGGAGGCCGGTGCCGCGGACTACGCCGTGCCGCTGGCCGTCGCCGCCGCGGCGGGCGCGGCCGCGGCCCTCGGCCACCGGCGGCGCACCCGCCGCGCCCGCACCCGCACCACGCCCGGCGGCCCGCCCGCCACCCCGGCGGGCGAACCCCTCGCCGATCTGGACGAACGCGCCGGGCGCGCCCTGGTGAGCGCCGACGACTGCCTGCGCACCAGCCGGGAGGAGCTCGGCTTCGCCGAGGCCCTGGTGCCGGCCGACGCCCTCGCGCCCGCCGAGCGGGCCGTGCGCCGGGCCGCGGACGAGCTGGCGGCCGCGTTCGCGCTGCGGCAGCGGTACGACGACGACGGTGCCCGGGACGAGGAGACGCGGCGGCACCTGCTCGTCGGGATCATCGGGCGCTGCGCGGAGGCCGGGCGGCGGCTGGACGCGGAGGCGGCCGGGTTCGACCGGCTGCGGGCGCTGGAGACGGACCCCTACCGCGCGCTCGCCGTCGCCGAGGCCCGCTTCCGGGAGCTGACGGGCCGCGTCGGCGCCGCGGACGCCACCCTCGTCGAACTGGACAAGCGGTACGCGCCGTCGGCCGTCACCGGCGTGCTCGGCTGCACCGAGGAGGCCAAGGACCGGCTGGTGTTCGCCACCGCCCACCTCAACCAGGCCCGCCGCTCGGCCGACCTCGGCCGGCCGGACGCCGCCGCCCGGGAACTGCGCGCCGCCGAGGGCGCCGTCGCCCAGGCCGGAGTCCTCGTCGCGGCCGTCGACCGGCTCGCCGCGGAACTCTCCACCGCCGCCGACCTGGTGCCCGACGCGCTGGCCGCCGCGGACGCCGCCCTGGCGGACGTGCGAAAGCGCCGTGCGGAACCGGACCCGGGCGCCGCCACCGCCGGCCTCGGCGCCCGCCTGGCCCGCGCCGAGGCCGCCCTGTCCGCCGTACGGGACGACCTGGGGGCCGGGCCCTGCGACCCCCTCGACGTCCTCACCCGGATCGTGCGGGCCGTCGCCCCGCTCGCACCGGGGCGTTCCGGCGTCCTGCCCTCCGCCGCCCGCCTGGCCGCCCTCAGCGCCACGGCGGCCGCCGCCGACTTCGTCACCACCCACCGGGGCGCGGTGGGTTTCCAGGCCCGCACCCGCCTCGCGGAGGCCGAACGCCTCCTCGCCGCGGACGCCGCGGACTGCGCGGACCTGCTGATGGCCGGGCAACTCGCCCTCCAGGCCCGGGAACTGGCCGAGCGGGACGTGCGGGCCTGGCGCGTCGCGGACCCGGACGCCCGGGTGAGCGGGTTCGAGGGCGCCGTCCTGGGCGGCGTCCTCCTCGGCGGCGCGCCGGGCGGGGGGCCGCCGGGGAGCTTCGGGGGGCCCGGGACGCGGGGGCGGCGCAGGGACGCGTAGGGGCGGAGCCGCAGGGACGCGTAGAGACGGGGCCGGTCGTACCGCGGGACCGAAGCCGGTCAGAACAGGCTCAGCAGCGCCTCCGCCGGGTCCGTGAGTCCGCCCTCCCCGCCGGGCAGCGGCAGTTCGAACCACACCGTCTTGCCGCGAGGCGTCCGCCGGGACCCCCACGCGGCGGACAGCATCCCCACGAGCTGCAGGCCCCGCCCGCCCTCGTCGGTGTCGCGGGCCCGGCGCCGCCGGGGCTGCACGAGCCCGGAGTCCCACACCTCGCACACCAGCGTGCGGTCGAGCAGCAGCCGCAGCCGGATCTCCCCCTCGCCGTACCGCAGCGCGTTGGTGACGAGCTCGCTGACGAGGAGTTCCGTGGTGTCGACGAGGGGTTCGAGGTCCCAGCTGAGCAGTTGCGCACGGGCGTACTCGCGGGCCCGCCCCACGCTGCGCGGCTCGCGCGGCAGCGTCCAGTCGCCGACGGACTCGGCGGGCAGCCCCTGGACACGTGCCATCAGCAGCGCGATGTCGTCCTCGCCGTGGTGGGTGTCGAGGGTGTTGAGAACCTGGTCGCAGACGTCCTCGAGGTACTGGGAGGGGTCGGCGTGCAGTTCCGTCGCCGGGGGGTGGTGGCCGGGCGACGTGCGGGGCGGCGCGGACAGGGCGCTGACGAGGGCCTGCAGCCCCTCGTCGAGGGGGTGGTCGCGGGACTCGACGAGGCCGTCGGTGTAGAGGGCGAGCAGGGAGCCCTCGGGGAGTTCGACCTCGACCTCCTCGAAGGGTTCCCCGCCGACGCCGAGCGGCATGCCGGGCGGCACGTCGAGCATGAGGGCGCTCTCGCCGGGCTCGACCAGCACCGGGGGCAGGTGGCCGGCGTTGGCGAAGGTGCACCGGCGGGTGACGGAGTCGTACACGGCGTACACGCAGGTCGCCAGGTACACCTCGGACAGGTCGGCCTCGCGGGGGCGCCGGGCGGCGCGGGTGGCCTGCTGGACGCCGCCGGGGGCACCCAGGCCGCGGGCGATCTCGTCCAACTGGGAGAGCACCTCGGCCGGTTCGAGGTCGAGCTGGGCCAGGGTGCGTACGGCGGTGCGCAGTTCGCCCATCGCGACGGCGGCGCGCAGGCCGCGGCCCATGACGTCGCCGACGACCAGCGCCGTGCGGTGGCCGGGGAGTTCGATGACGTCGAACCAGTCGCCGCCGACCTCGCTGGGCCGGCCGGTGGAGGCGTTGCCGGGCAGGTAGCGGCAGGCGATGTCCAGGCCGGAGGCGACGGGGTCGCCGGGCGGGAGGAGGGACCGCTGCAGGATCAGCGCGCGTTCGTGCTCGCGCCGGTACAGGCGGGCGTTGTCGATGCAGACGGCGGCACGGGCGGCCAGCTCCACGGCGAGGTCGCGGTCGCGTTCGCCGAACGGCTCGCTGCCCTTGGTGCGGGCGAACTGGGCGAGTCCCACGACGGTGTCGTGGGCGACCATCGGCACGGCCAGCGTGGACTGCACCAGGCCGCCCTCCTGGCCGGGGACGTGCTGCGGGCGGGCGGTGCGCAGGGCGTCCGCGCAGGGCGAGTTGAACGGGAAGTGGTGCACGACGCCCACCTCGACGGGCTCGCCGGAGGCGGCGAACGGCGCCCCGGAGACGGCGCTGGCGAAGGCGACGCGGCGCAGCGCGGCGCTGCCGTCGGCGAGGCCGTGCGGGGTCTCGTCGCCGGCCAGCAGCCCCTGGTAGAGGTCGACGGTGGCCAGGTCGCAGAAGCCGGGGACGACCACGTCGAGGAGTTCCCGGGCGGTGGTCTCCAGGTCGAGGGAGTTGCCGATGCGGGCGCCGGCCTCGTTGAGGAGGGCGAGATTGCGCCGGGCGGCGGCGGCCTCGCGGGCGGCGGCGCGGCGGGAGGTGATGTCGATGCCGAGCCAGGCGATGCCGATGGGGCGGCCGGAACCGCTGTGCACCCGGTAGAGGTTGACCGACCAGTGGCGCCGCTCGTCCGAGCCGGGCACGTAGCCGGTGACGTGCATGTCCGTGATGGACTCGCCGGTCTGCAGAACCCGCCGCAGGGTCGCCGCGACCCGCTCCGCCTCCGGCCGGGGCAGGTAGTCGTGCACCCCGCGGCCGCGGTGGTCGTCGGGGGTGCCGCCGAAGATGGAGGCAAACCGCTCGTTGGCGCGGCGCACCTTGAGCTCGGTGTCGATGAGCAGGAAGCCGAACGGGGATTGACCGAATATCGCCTGCGAGGCGGCGAGGTCGGTCTCGATGCTGCGCAGGGTGCGCACGTCGACGACGATGCACAGCGCGGCGTTGGCGCCCTCCGCGGTGCGCGTCGGCATTACGTAGATCTCGGCGAGTCCCTCCTCGCCGCGCCGCCCGTCGGGCGTGTCGGGCATCCGGAAGGGGACCACGCCGGTCCACTCCCGCCCGTCGAGGATCTCGGCCATCTTGCGGTGGCCCTGCGGGCGCAGGTCGGGGTCGATGAACGCGTCGACGGGGTCCATGCCGACGGCGCGCTCGGCGGAGATGCCGAAGAGCTGCTCGGCGCGCAGGCTCCACTGGTCGACGAGGCCGTCGGGGCCGATGGAGAAGGACGCGACCTTGATGTAGTCGTAGATGGAGCCGGGCGGGCTGCTCTGCCACATCGCGTCCCCGGCGGGTGCGCCCGGGCCGGGCGGGGTGCCGCCGTGACCGGCGGGCCGGAGTCCGACGGCCTCGGGGGCACCGGGCTCGGGATCGCCGGGCTGGGGATCGCCGGGCTGGGGATCGCCGGGCTGGGGATCGCCGGGCTGGGGATCGCCGGGTTCGGGGTCGTCGGCCGCGCGGTCCTGCGCCGCGGACAGTCCTTCCGCGGACGGTCCTTCCGCGTGCGGTCCTTCCGCGTGCGGTGCCTGACGGGACGTTCTCTCCGGGGCACCGCCCGCCGCCTCCCGGGGGCCGCGCGCCGCCCGAGGCTGCGCCTGCCCCCGCCTCGCCGACGCGCCCGCGTGGTGCTGCGCGCCGTCCGACGGGCCTTCGGACTCCTTGGCCTTCGCTGGTATCTCGCTCACGCGAACCGTCCCCTCCAGCTCACCGCGTCCGGCACCGGTCACCGGGGGCGGCTGACCCGCAGTATCCAGCACTACGGCGCCGCGCAACACGGTGTTCACGATCACAGGACAGTCCCGATGCTTTTCGGCTGCTTTTCGGACCTGCCTGCGACGACACAACCAGTCTTCTAACCAGACGGCCCCCCATCGAACCACCGCCGGGAGCGAACGCGCACGGGCTCACGCGGGCACCGCGAGTTCGAACCACACCGTCTTGCCCGTGTTCCCCGGCCGGCTCCCCCAGCGGCGCGAGGAACCGGCCACCAGCCGCAGGCCGCGCCCGCTCTCCTCGTCGTCCCCGGCCACGCGCTCGTGGGGCGGGTCGGGCAGCGCGTCGGAGACCTCCACGAGCAGCGCGTCGCGCCGCCCGTCGGGGCGTACCAGCCGGACGCCGATGGGACCCGCGGCATACCGCAGGGAGTTGGTCACCAGCTCACTGACCAGCAGGGCCGTCAGATCGCCCAGCCCGTCGAGACGCCAGTCGCGCAGTTGGCCGCGCACGGCGGAGCGGGCGGCGCGCACGGCGCTCGGCTCCGCGGGAAAGGTCCACTCGGCGCAGCCGTCTCCGGTGTCGCTCACGCCGATCACTTCCCAGGCAGCCACCCATGTCCATTTTCATGGACCTAATGGGCACATACCCGACATTCGGCGTGCGGTACCGTTCTGCGGCATCCGACACCGTTTCGGAACTTTTGGAAGGTGCGCCGCGGCGCCCACGGCGTACGGCCGTACGGCCCGTCCGGCACCCTCCCGGAGGGTGCGCCGCGGCACGTACGGCGCGGGGCGTACGGCGCGCCGCGCGGGCGTGCCGTCCCTCACCCGCCTCGGCGCCGGTCCCCGCCGTCGCACTCCGCGCCGGTCTCCGCCGCCGCGCGCGAGTCCGCGCTCGGGTCCGCACTCGCACTCGCCTCCACGCCCGCAGCCGCCTTCGTGCCCGCAGCCGCCTCCGCGCCGGCCCGCGCGTCCGCGTCCTCCCGCAGCCCGAGGAGCACCTCGCGCACGGCGGGGACGTCCTGGTCGAGCCAGTCGACGTGCCAGATCTCCTCGGGGGCGAGCCAGCGCAGCGCGTCGTGGTCCTGGAGGGGTGCGGGGGCGGCGGAGCCGGGGCGCAGGCGCGCGGTCCACACGTGCAGCACGTAGGGCGGCCGCAGGGGCCAGGCGCCGGGGACGCGGGCGACGGCCTCGGCGTCGACGCCGAGTTCCTCGCGCAGTTCGCGCACCAGCGCCGCCTCGGACGCCTCCCCGGGCTCCACCTTGCCGCCGGGCAGCTCCCACCGCCCGGCCAGCTCCGCCGGCGCGCTGCGCCGCGCGGCCAGCAGCCGCCCGTCGTCGATCAGGGCGGCACCCACGACCACCGTCCGCTCCGTCATGCGCGGGAGCCTACGGGAGCACGGCGCGGACGTGCGCACCGGAAGGTCCCGAAGGCCCCGGAAGGCCGGGGCCGGCGGCCCGGCCGTCGTCAGTCGTCGCCCTGGCCGATGCGTTCGACCCAGTAGAGCCGCTGGTGACCGCGGTGGTCGAGGCTGTCGGCGATCTTCTGGGCCTCGGCGCGGGTGGCGTACCGGCCCACGCGGTAGCGATTGCCGTTGTCGTCCTGCCGTATGACGAGCCAGGGAAGAGTGACCGTGCTGTCGTTCATCGCGCCCCTCCGCTTCTCGCCCCGGGCTTCCTCCCCCGGGCTCTGCACGTCCGAGCCAGGGGAGCGCCCGTCGCCCCACCCGCTAAGGAAACCGCAATCCGCATATGCCCGAGCGTACGCCCTACCTTCACGCTGCGAACACGGCTTTTCACGAAGAGGTACGCAACCGGCCAGAGAGCGGGCGGCGTACGCCGTCGCACGCGCCGCTCGCGTACACGGACGCATCCGGTCAGAAGCACCGGGAGGTGTTTCGGGCGCAAGCGACCGACCTGGGAAAACGGCCGGAATCGAGCGCCCGGGCGGGCCGGGGGCGCACGACCGCGAACACGTCCGCCCCGGCGGACACGCCCCCGCGGGCCGGGCCGGTGTGAGCTACTTCACCGGGAGGTGGTAGGCGACGCGATACCGGTCGGCCGGGATGACGACGTCGGCGGTCTCGACGGCGCGCCCGGAGGCGTAGAAGGTGCGCTGGACGACGAGGACGACGTGTCCGGGTACGCCGCCGAGCACCTGGAGCTCGTCGGCCAGGCCGGGGCGGGCGCCCACCTCCTCGGTGACGTTGTCCACGATGACGTCGATGGCGCGCATCCGCTCCACCACGCCCGCGCCGCCGAGGGGGCCCTCCTCGGGGAGCATGACGGGGGTGCGGCCGGTGACGGCGAGGGGCTCCCAGGAGGTGGAGAGCATCATGGCCTCGCCGGACTCCCGGAACAGGTACCGAGTGCACATCACGCGGTCGCCCGGTTCGATCCCGAGCCGCTGGGCGATGGCCGGGCTCGCCTCCGCCTGCTCGCTGCGGGCCTCCCAGGTGCCGTGGACCCCGGTGTCGGACTGCTCCTGCCGGAACGGGGTGGCCCCGCCGGCCGGCCGGTAGCCGGAGCGCGAGATGCGGCGCGGCACCGGGCGCTCGCGCACGTACGTGCCCGATCCGGAGCGCCCCTCGACCAGCCCCTCCGCCATCAGCACCTTGCGCGCCTCCAGGGCGACGGTGTCGGAGACGCCGTACTCCTCGCGGATGCGCGCCTGCGAGGGGAGCCGGGCGTGCGGTGGCAGCAGGCCGTCGACGATCTTCTTCCGGAGATCACCCGCGACACGCAGATACGCCGGCTGCTCACCGAAGGTCACTGGCCACTCCCATCAGGTTGTACAGACAGCAACAGCCTGGCAACCGTGGGTTGCGCAAAGCAAGCAAAGGCCAGAGAATCACCCGATGTGATGACTTGCCCCGGGGGTGCCCTTTACCCAGGCGGTTCTCCCCGTTATACGGCCGATCACACCCGCACCGGCCCGATGTGAACGCGGTCGGCGGACCGCCGGCCCGGCAGTCCGCCCGTCCGCCGGTCCGTCAGTCCGTCACCGTCGGTCCGTCAGCCCGTCACCGTCAGTCCGTCACCATCGGTCCGTCAATCCGTCACCGTCAGCCCGTCACCATCGGTCCGTCAATCCATCAGGCGGAGAAGGCGGTGGCCCGGGTCCGCTCCTCCCAGGCGGTGATGTCCGCCCGCACCTGGTCCAGGTGGTCCAGGACGGCGGTGACGGCGTCGTCGCCGAGGGGTCGTCGCCGAGGGGCAGGTGCAGCGGGGTCTCGTCCGCCTCCAGGGCGGCGCGGATGAGGGCCGCCGCCTTGGCGGGATCGCCGGCGCGGTCGACGGGGACGAGCGGCCGGCCCCAGGGACGCGCCCGGTGACCGGCCGCCGCCGGGCACAACGGGAAGCCCCGGTTCCCTCATCGACAACTCGGGTGCTTTCCCCCCTCGTTGGCCTACCGTGAAGAGATGACGCTGCATCACCACCGCGAGCATCCGTGGCGGGTGAGGGTCGACGACGACGGGGGCACTCCGTGCGGCGCCGGGGTGCTGCTCGACGACCGGCGGGTGCTCACCTGCGCGCACGTCGTCCGCCTCGCCGGTGCGGAACCCGGCGGAAGCACCCCCCGCCTGCGGATCAGCAGCGTGGCCTGCCGCCCGGAGTGGACGCGCACCGCGCGGGTGGTGCCGGGCTCGTGGGTGCACCGCGACGGCACCCGGCGCGGCGACGTGGCGCTGCTCCGGCTCGACGAGCCGGCCGGCTGCGGCATCCGCACCACGCTGTGGAAGGCGCCCGTCTCCGGCGGCCGGGTGCGGGTCTACGGCTTCCCGCAGGCCGAGCCCTACGGCGTCGCCGCCGACGCCGAACTGGCGGGCCCGGCCGGCCGGGAGGGCGAGTGGGGACAGCTGAAGCAGGTGCGCGCGGGCGACCCGTGGATCGAGCGCGGCTACTCGGGCGCCGGAGTGATGGCGCTGGGCGGCGAGTTCGACGGGCGCGTCATCGGCATCGTCGTCGCGAATTACGTCAACGGCGACGCGCGGGCGGCCTGGATGCTGCCGACCGAGACGGTACTGACGTACCTGCCGCAGATCGCCGGGTTCACCGGCGGCGCCCCCGCCGACCGGCTCGGTCCGGCCGACGGCGCGCCGCCCGGCGACGTGCTGGGCGACCCGCTGCGGCTGGCGCTGACCCGGGAGCTCGCCCGGCTGCTGGACAGCGGCTGGTCGGGCACCGCCGTGGTCGGCACCGGCGGCTCCGTCACGGCGGGCGACTCCTGGCTCGTACGGCTGGTGCGCACGGCGGACCCGGCGGCACGGGCCACCGTCTCGGACGCCGAGCTCACCGGGGCGCCCCGCGGCACGGTCCTCGCCCTGGGCTCCATCGACGCGGCCTGCAGCGCGCGCGGGCGGTCCGTCGACGACGTGCGCGGCTATCTGGTGCAGCGGTTCGGGCTGCCCGGCGGCGACGATCGCACGGTCGTGGAGCAGTTGCTGCGCCGTACGCCGCCCGCCTGCCTGGTGGTGGGCAGCGTGGACCGGGCCCGGGACGCGCCGGCCCTGGTGCGCAACCTGCTGGCGCCGCTGGCCGCGCGGGCCCGCTCGCGCGGGATGCGGCTGGTGCTGGGCTTCGAGGACCGGCCGCCGGACGGCCTGCCGCACGACGTGGCGCTGGATCCCGAACCGCTGGCCGTCGCCGGGGCCGTCGTCGGCGGGGTGGGCGCGGCCGAGGCGCAGGCGGCGGTCGGGCGGCTGGCCGCAGCGGAGGACGCGGCGGCGCGGCTGGAGGAGGAGCACGGGCGGAGGTTCTTCGCCGCGCCGCGGCTGCCGCCGCGCGTCGCGCCCCGGCTGCGGGTGCGGCTGGCGGTGGCGCGCGCCACCGAGCCGAACCCCGAGCTCGCCGCCGTCCTGAGGGCCGCCGCCGCGGCCCGCGCCGAGGCCGCCGGCTACGAGCGGGCGGTGCGGCGGCTGGTCGCCGACCACGAGGACCTGTGCGCCGTCCTGGAGTTGCACCGGGTGCGGGCCGCGCGGTTCTTCGGCGAGGAGGACCGGCGGCTGGCCGAACGGTACGCCCCGGCGCTGCGCGCGCTGCACACCGTACCGGTCGACCTGGTGGCCGCCCGGGAGCTGGTCAGGCGCTACACCGACGAGGCCGACCGCAGGATCGAGGCGGAGCAGGAAGAGCAGGAAGAGCAGGAAGAGCGGGGAGAGCAGGGTGGGTGAGGCCGTGGTGACGAGGTGCAACCGCCCCGACTGCGGGCGCGGCGCGATCGACGCGGAGGGCTTCTGCGAAGTGTGCGACCGCGAGCCGCTGCCGCCGGAACGGGCCGCCCCCGGCACCGTCCCCGGCACCGCCCCGGCGAGGGCGCGGCAGGCGGCGGGCGTCGGAGTGGCGCAGGTGCGGCCGGACCCCTGGTACGGCCTGGACCTGGCCGGGGACGGCCCGGTGCCCGAGGAGGCGCTGCGGCCGCCCGCGCAGACGGCCGGGCCCGTCGCCGAGGAGCACCGCTTCTGCCCCAACCCCGCCTGCGGGCGGCCGGTCGGGCGCGGCCACGACGGCCGGCCGGGACGGACGGTGGGCTTCTGCCCGCACTGCGGCACCCGGTTCGACTTCGGTCAGATCCACGGCCTGGTGATCGCCGGCCGCTACCAGGTGGAGCGGGTCCTCGGCTCTGGCGCCTACGGGGCCGCCTACCTCGCCCTGGACCGCAACCTGGAGACCCACGTGGTGGTCAAGGCCCTGAACCGGTCGGTGGCCGACACCGCGGACCGCGAGCGGGCCGCCCTGGTCGGGCTGCGCCACGACAGCATCGTCCGCATCCTCGGCTACGAGTCCGAGGGACCGCACCTCGTCCTGGAGTACGTCCCCGGCACCCCCCTCTCGGCGCGCGACGGCGACCGGCTGGAGAACCTGCTCGGGCACGGCGTGCGCATCCTGCAGGCGCTGGACTACCTGCACGCCAGGGGGCTGCTGCACTGCGACGTCAAGCCGCTGAACATCATCCGGTTCGCGGAGGAGGGCCCCGACGGGCCGCTGGACCGGGTGCGGCTCATCGACTTCGGCGCGGTGCGCTCGCGCCGGGTCACCGGGCCGGTCGTGGCGTACACCAAGGCGTACGCGCCGCCCGAGCACGACCCGGAGCACCAGCGGCCCACCCCCGGCTTCGACCTGTACGGGCTGGGCATGACGCTGCGCGAGCTGTGCCGCGACCACCTCAAGGACCGCACGGCGCCCGGCGTGGACTCCCTCGCCCTGCTGCTGGAGCGGGCCACGGACGACCGGGTGCCCCGGCGGCGGTTCGTCTCGGCACGGCAGTTCGGCGAGCAGCTCAGCGGGGTGATCCGGCAGGTCGTGGCCGAGCACCGGCAGGTGACGCGGCCCTCGGCGCTGTTCGGCTCGCTGACCGAGCCCCTGCACGGCGGCCTGGGCACGGCGCGGCCCCCGGCCGACTGGGTGCGGGCCTCCTGGTCGGAGAAGGCGCTGCTGACCATGCCGGCGCCGTTCTCCTCGCCCCGGCCGCACGAGGTCGCCGCGGCGCTGCCGGCGCCCCTGGCCGACCCCGACGACCCGCGCGTGACGGAGGCGGCGGGCAGCGCCCTGGCCGAGAGCCGGCTCGCCGTGCGCCGGCGCGACGTGCCGCGCGCGCAGGCCGCCCTCGCCGCCGCGCACCTGCCGTCGTGGCACTGGCTGCACGCCTGGTACGAGGGCCTGATCGCGCTGGCCCGCGAGGATCCCGGAGAGGCCACCGGGCACTTCGCCCGGGTGCGCGCCGACCTTCCCGGCGAGCTGATCCCGCAGCTCGCGCTCGGCCTGTGCGCCGAGCTGCGCGGCGACGGCGTGGTCGCCCGGTCGCACTACGACGCGGTCTTCGGCACCACCCCCGCGCTCGGCGCGGCCGGCTTCGGCCTGGCCCGCGTGCACCTGCTGGCCGGCCGGCGCGACCGGGCCGTGGCCACCGCCGAGCGCCTGACCCAGGAGTTCCGCTTCGAGCGCGAGGCCCGCGTCGCCGCCGTGCGCCTGCTGGTCACCGTGCCGGACCGGCCGGGCCCCGCCGCCCCCACCGGGGACGACCTGGCGCAGGCCCGGGCGGCCCTGGCCGGCCTCCCGGTCGACGACGCCGCGGCCGCCGCGCTGCGGGCCGAGATCCAGTACGCCGACTTCCTGCTCACCGGAGACCGGCTCCAACTGTCCGAGGCAGTACGGGCGCTGGGCCCGCACGCCGCCACCGAACGGGAGTACGTCGCCCTCGTCGACCTGGCCAACCGGCTGCGGCCCGCGCCGGAGTGGAGATGGCCCCGGCCGGGAAGCAGAACGCGTCCGTCCCGTTTCAGACGCCCGTCCGAGACGCTAAGCTCCTAGGACGTCACGCACGGAACACGGGGCGACACGCAACGAAGCGGTCAGGTGGTACCGGTGGGGGACAGGTCACCGTCAGGACTGGGTGCAGGACTGGCTGCAGGGCTGGGTGCAGGGCTGGACGCGGGACCGGACACGGGGCGGAACGCGAGGCGGGAACCGGAACGGGACGCGGAGCCGGACGCGTTACCGGACCCGAGACGAGACCCAGGACGGGATCTGGGACAAGATCCGGTACCGGCACCGGATCTGGGGCTGAGCTTCTCCGTCGAGGTGGACGCGCCCACGGACCTGGCCTTCGACGCGCAGCGCGCGGACGCCCTGGTCACCGTCCGGGCGCGCTCCGTCGGGCCGCCCGGGGCACGCCCGCCGGCCGCCGAAGTGCTCATCATGGACCGGTCGTTGTCCATGGCCGGGCGGCGCAAGCTGGACGAGGCCAAGCGCGCGGTGTGCGCGGCGATCGACGCCCTCCCGGACGGCACCCTGCTCGGCGTCGTCGCGGGCCACCACGAGGCGCAGGTGGTGTATCCGCCCCACGGCGGCCTGGCCCCCGTCGACGCGGCGG
Organism: Streptomyces echinoruber; assembly: GCF_014651135.1. Taxonomy (GTDB): domain Bacteria; phylum Actinomycetota; class Actinomycetes; order Streptomycetales; family Streptomycetaceae; genus Streptomyces; species Streptomyces echinoruber. The sequence continues at coordinate 154,329 of NZ_BMWH01000014.1, read as the reverse complement.
CCAGGGAGGCGGCCAAACGGCACGTCCGCAGCCAGCTCCCCGAGGGCGGGACGGCGATCGGCACCTGGCTGGCCCGCGCCGACCGCCTCTTCGCCTCGGTCGCCTCCCCCGCCGTCGTGCGGCACGCGGTGCTCTACACCGACGGCCGCAACGAGCACGAGACGCCCGAGCAGCTCGGCGAGGTCCTGGCGGCCTGCGCCGACCGGTTCGTGTGCGACGTGCGGGGACTGGGCGAGGACTGGGACCACGCCGAACTGCTGCGCATCACCGAGGCATTGCACGGCACCGCCCGCGCCGTGCTGGACATCGCCGACCTCACCGAGGACTTCACCGGCCTCGTGCGGCAGGCCCAGCACCTGGTCGTCCCCCGGGTCTACCTGGGGCTGCGGCTCAACGAGCGCTTCCATCCGGCCTTCGTGCGGCAGACCCGGCCCGTCGAGGCAGAACTGACGCACCATCAGACACACCAGGGCGAGATCCACGTACCGCTCGGCGCCTGGTCGCCGGAGACCCGCCAGTACCAGGTGTCCCTGCGCTTCGACCCCGAGACGCTGGCCGTCGACGAAAGACAGCGCGCCGCCCGCATCACCCTGCACGCCGAACGGCCCGACGGCACCCGCCGGCCGTGCTCGCAGACGCAGACCATGGTGGTGGTGCGCCGGGCCACCCCCGGCTACGGCATCCCCCGCTCGGCGGGCCTGACCCGGGTGGAGAACGAACGCGAGCTCGGCATGGCCATGCGCGCCTGCGCCGACGCCCGGCAGCGCGGCGACCTGGAGCGGGCCGACCGGGAACTGCGCCTGGCGCTGCGGCTCGCCGAGGACCTCGGGGACACCGTACGGCTCGGGCTGCTGCGCGCGGTCGCGGCCACCGGCCCCGACGGCCTGCCGCAGGTGCGGCGCGACGCGTCCCGGGGCGAGCTGCAGCGGCTCGGCCTGGAGTCCACCCGCACCGGCGCCCCGCCCGTCGACGCGCTCGTCACCGGCCCGCCGCCCGGGGCGGGCACCGGCCGGCGCCGCTGCCGCGGGTGCGGTGCGACGGCCCCGGTGGCCGCGGCCCGCTACTGCGAGGCGTGCGGCCACCCCCTCGACGACGCGGTGGACGACGTCCCCGAGGACGCCTCGTGACCGCGCCGGCCGTTCCGTCCCGGTGGCCTGCCCGGGGCGCCGCCGGCACCCGGCGGATCCGGTGGTCCGCGCCGCACCCGATCACCGTGCTGCGCCGGCTGCGCACCGGCGTGCTGGCCATGGTCGTCGCGACGGCCCTGCTGTACCTGCTGGTGTCGGCGCAGGCCGGTGACCGGATCGCCGCCGCCCGGCGCACCTCGGAGGCCGTCCACGACCTTCGTCTGGCCGCCCGGGAGGCCGGCCGGGCCGACACGGCGCTGCAGCAGGTCTCCCACCCCGCGGAGATGGAACTGATCGGCACGGGAACGGAGTTCGCCAACACCACGGCCCGCGTGAGCGTCCTGATCACCTCCGCGGCCGAGAACAACGCGGCCGGGAAGCAAGGCCTGAACCAGATCCAGTTCGCGCAGGGCCAGTTGACCACCTGTGTGCAGCTCGCCAACGCCGCGCTGCGGGGCGACGCCCGCAGCGGCCCGGCCCAACTGGCCGTCGCCCGCGCGACGCTGACCGACCCGGGCGAGAAGGACCCCACGACACACACGTACATCTCCGGCACCGGCGGCCTCATCTCCTCGCTGCAGGACCTGCAGAAGCGCGAAGGGGAAGCGCTCGACGACCAGCTCCGCTCGCCCTGGCTCACCCCCGGCTGGGTCTGGACGCTGCTGCTGGGACCGGTGGCCGTCATGGCGGTCCTCGTCGTCGCCAGCGGCTGCGTCGTCGTACGGCACTTCCGGCGCCACCCCGACCCGCGCCTGTTGTTGGCGCTGCTGGCCACCGCCGCGGCCGGCACCACCGCCGGCCTCCTGTGCCGCCTCGACACGCACCGGCTCGGCACACACCTCCTCGACATGCACCGGTTCGCACCGCACCCGCTGGCCGACCACCCGGTGACCATGGCCCTGGTGCTGCCGCTCCTCGCCGCCGCGGGTGCGCTGGCGTACCTGGCCTACCGTCCCCGGCTCGCCGAGTACCGGTTCCCGCGGTCATGACCGCCGCGACGATCCGCCCGGACGGTCACCGGGCGCACCCCGCCCGCCGCCCCCTCGTCCTCGCGCGCCGCCTCCTCGTCCTCGCGCGCCGCCTCCTCGCCCTCGGTCTGCTCCTGGTCCCGGCCACCGGCTGCGGCGGCGGGACGCGGACCGAGCAGGTGACGATCATGGTGCCGTGGTCGGGCCAGGAGTTCCAGGCGTTCCACGCGGTGCTCAAGGACTTCGAGCATCGCACCCACATCCAGGTCAACGTGCAGGTCACGCGGGCCCTGACGCAGCAGCTCGACGCCGCGGTGGCGGCGGGCGCGCCGCCGGACCTGGCGATCCTGCCGAGCGTGGGGGCGATCGAGAAGTACGCGCACGACGGGCTGCGGAAGCTCGACGTCGACACGGACGCCTACCTGCAGCCCTTCCGCGGACTGACGAAGGGGCTGACGACGGAGCGCGACGCCGTCTACGCGGTGCCGGTCAAGGCGGACGTCAAGAGCCTCACCTGGTTCGACCGGGACCACCTCGCCCGTCCGCCGGCCTCCCGGGACGCCCTGCGGGACTTCTCCCGCACGCACCCGCACGCCTGGTGCCTCGGCCTGGAGTCCGGTCCGACCTCCGGCTGGCCCGGCGCGGACTGGATCGCCGACCTGCTGCTCGCCGAGGGCGACGGCAGCGCCTACGGACAATGGCTCGCGGGCCGGCTGGCGTGGAGCTCGCAGCCGGTCCAGGACGCCTGGAAAACCTGGCGCGATCTGCTCGGCACCGCCACCGCGCGGGACGCACGGACCCGCAGCTTCACCACGGTGGGCCAGGATCTGACCAGCTCGCGGCCCAGGTGCCTCCTCGCCCACGGCGCCCTGTCGGCCATGGGTTTCCGCTCCGGGACGGCGTACGACTACATCCGGCCCTTCCTCCCCCGCCTGGAAGTCTCCGCGGACTTCGTCGGCATGTTCAGCAGGAACAACCCGGCCGCCGAGGACCTCATCACCTACCTCTCGGGCCACCGGGCGCAGCAGCTGTGGGTGAACCAGCCCGGAGGGCACGCGTTCTCCGCCCGCAGCGAGGCGATCCGGTACCACGACCCCGTCCAACGGCGCATCGCCGCGCTGCTGCAGCCGCACTCCGGCTACACCCTGTGCTTCGGCGCCGCCGACGCGATGGACCCGGACGTCTCCGCCGCGTTCTACCGCGCCGTCCTCGACTACGCGGGCGGCACGGCCGAACTGCCCAAGCTGCTCGCCGACCTCGACACCGTCCAGCGACACCTGGGCACGTCCCGCAGACCTCCCGTCCCCCCCGACCGGTTGTGCACGACCCCGACCCGGAACTGACACAGCCCAGTCCGCCCCAGTCCGCCCCAGTCCGCCCCAGTCCGCGAGGAGCCCCATGCCCGACGCAGTCCGGTTCATCCTCTCCGACGGCACCGCCGTCCTCGTCGCCCCGCCCGCCCGGGCCGGCACGGACGTCGTCGGCCTCGGCACGCGCCTGGAGAACGCCGGGCACACCCTGCGCCAAGCCCTGGCCCCCATCACCTCCGCCGCCACCGACGTCATCGGCGAGTTCCGCGCCCTCGCCCACCGTCCCGACGAGGTCGAGATCACCTTCGGTGTGGTCCTCGACGCCAAACTCGGCGCCCTCATCGCCGGCGCCAGCACCAGCGCCCACCTGGACGTGACACTGCGGTGGAACGAGGCGGAGGGGCAGGAGACAGAGGCCGGGCCGCCGGGGCGAGCGGCGGGAGAAGCCGGGCGGCCGGGGCCGACGGCGGGAGAGGCCGGGGCGGGATCGCGGGCGGAGTGAACCCGCGCCGCGCCGCCGGACCCGGAACGCGCCGCGCCGCCGGACCCGGAACGCACCACGCCACCGGACCCGGAACGCACCACGCCGCCGGACCCGGAACGCACCACGCCACCGAGCCCGGAACGCACCACGCCACCCCCGGCGGAGAATCCACGGAAAAGCCGCCGGAATCCCCTGCCGGCCGCCCGCCGGGTCAGTGCGCCGCGGCCCGCTGCCCGGGCCGCAGCCACCACAGCAGCGCTCCGGCGCCCAGCGCGAGGGCGCACAGCAGCCACAGCGCCTCCCGGAACGCGGAGGCGTACGTGCCGCCGTCGAGCAGGGCGTTGAAGACGCCGCCGACGACCGTGTAGCCGAGGGCGTTGGCGATCTGGGTGGCGGTGAGCAGGCCGCCGGAGGCGGCACCGGCGTCCTGCGCGGCGACCCCGCCGAGCACGAGGCCGATCAGGGACGGTGCGATCAGCCCCTGCCCCAGCCCGCACAGCAGCAGCCCGGGCGTCAGCAGCGCCGCCTGGTGGGAGGCGGATCCGGAGCCGACGGGCAGCCGCACCAGCACCAGACCCGCCGCCATGACGACGGCCGCCGCGACGAGCACACCGGTCCCCCAGCGCGCCACCAGCTTCTTGCCCTGGAGCGAGGCGACGGCGAAGGCGGCGCCCAGCGGCAGGAACACCACACCGGAGGCGAGCGGGGTGAGCTTCAGGCCGTCCTGGAGGAAGTACGACAGGATCAGGAACAGGCCGGCGTTGCCGCTGTAGAACACCAGGGCCGTGGGCAGGCCCTTGGCGAAGCCGGGGTGCCCGAACAGCCGGGGCGGCAGCAGCGCGTGCCCGGCGTCGGAGACATGGGCGATGCGCCGCTCCCACAGCAGGAACAGCGCGAAGCACACCACCGACCCGGCCAGCGCACCCCAGCCCCAGACGGGCCAGCCGTCGTCGGCGCCGACGACCAGCGGCCACAGCAGGAGCAGCAGGGCGGCGGCGAGCAGCACGACGCCGAGGTGGTCGATACGGGCCCGGCGGCTGCCGCGCACCTCCCGTACCGAGGCGGCGGCACCGAGTGCGGCCACCACGGTGACGGGCACGTTCACCAGGAAGACGCTGCGCCAGTTCCAGCCGGCCAGGTCGAGCTTGATCAGGACACCGCCGACGATCTGGCCCGCGACGGAGCCGAGGCCGATGGTGGCGCCGTACAGGCCGAGCGCCTTGGCGCGTTCCTCCTCGGGGAAGACCACCTGGAGGATGGCGAGGACCTGGGGCAGCATCAGTGCCGCGGCCAGCCCCTGCACCACGCGGAACGCGATGAGCGCGGCAGCACTGGGCGCCACCGCGCACAGCAGCGAGGCGGCGCCGAAGGCGATGAGCCCAATCAGGAAGACCCGGCGGCGGCCGAGGGCGTCGCCGATGCGGCCGCCGGTGACCAGACCCACCGCGTAGGCCAGGACGTACCCGGCGACGACGAACTGAATCTGGCTGAAGGAGGCACCGAGCGAGGACTGGATCGAGGGTGCCGCCACATTGACGATGAACACGTCGAGCATGCCCATGAACGTGGCGAGCAGCAGCATGCCGAGCGCCGGCCACCGCTTGGGATCGGGCAGTTGCCCGCCGCCGGACTCACCGGCGGCGGGCACGGACCGCGTGCTGGAGTCGGTCGTACTCATGGATTTCTCTGGATTCCTCTCTGGAACACGGGACCGCGCCTCGGCACGGGGCCCGGGCGCGGCCGGTGCGGCGGCCGGGGACCGGCCGAACTCGCGCATCGCCGGGATCTCCACGGCCCGGTACGGCAGTCGGGGCCCGGCAGGCGGGTGCGGACGCGGCGGCGGAGGGGTCGCCTCAAGAGAACGCCGGACGGGCGCGGTTCGCCAAGCCCACCCGGGTGGTCCACTGCGACTGGTCCAAGTTCCCCAAGTGGAAGCGGAGTTCGGCCACGGGACCACCCGCGTGGCACACCGTGGTGAGGTGATCGGGCACACGTCGTGACCGGCCGCGACGGCGCGGAGGGAGGAGGGCTCGAGGGCGGCCGTTGAGGGACCTGCCGTCGCGGACGTGCGCCGACGACCGCCGACGCACCACGGTCTCCCCGGAAGACGAAGACCGGCTCCGAGCAGCCCGGAAGATACGTAGTCCGAAGATATGCGGTCCGAAGATATGCGGTCCGAAGATATGCGGTCCGAAGATATGCGGTCCGAAGATATGCGGTCCGAAGGCACGCTGCCCGAAGGCACGTGGCCCGAAGGAGCGGGCCGGCTTCGCCGGAGAAATATACCGTTGAGAAGGTATTTAGCGGGCAACGGCTTCTCCAGATCACCGTCTTCCCAGGTGGAAGGGGGTGAAGAGGCTCGCGGAGATCACTCCGTAGGACGAAGGACGAACATGACGAAGGACCAGTCCCCCTCACGCGCCGGTACGCGGCGCACGGGCGCGCGACGCCAGGAGCCGCGCCTGAAGCAGGACCGCGCCCTCCGCACCCGCAGGGCGATCCTGAAGGCGGCCGCGGAAGTCTTCGCGCAGCGCGACTACCCGTCCGTGACGATCCTGGACATCGCCGAGCAGGCGGGCGTGACCAAGGGTGCCGTCTATTTCCACTTCGCCAACAAGGAGGCCGTCGCGGTCGCCGTGGCCGAGCAGTTCTACACGGTGCTGCTGTCCTCGCTGCGCCCCGTGCTCGACACCGACGCGGCACCGGCGCGCAAGGTGGTGGAGCTGCTGCGGCGCACCGCCCGGTCGTTCCGCGAGGACGCGCTGATCCAGGCCGGCAGCCGGCTGCAGATCCAGCAGTGGGCCATCGAGTCCGAACTGCCCACGCCGTACGTCGGTTTCACCGAGATCCTGACCGGACTGCTGACGGAGTGCCGGGACGGCGGGGCCCTGCCCGACGGCTCCGACCCCGAGGCGCTCGCCCGGGTGCTGCGGTCGGCGCTGTTCGGCGCACAGCACATCTCCGGGGTGCAGCACGGCTGGTCGGACATCGTGGAGCGGACGGAGGAGATCATCCAGGCCCTGCCCTTCCTGGCGTCCGCGGCGGAAGACCGGGCCGACTCTTCCCTGCCCCCCGCGCAAGAAGCCATCTGACCGTCCGTCACGCGAATCTGCGCCCGGCCGAAGCCGGCTCCGCGGCGCCCGCCGGGGTGCCGCCGAGGCGGCTGAAGGCGTACGCGGCGGTGACCATCGTCATGTGGTGGTGCCAGCCGGGGAAGGACCGCCCCTCGAAGTCCAGCAGCCCGAAGTCCCGTTCGAGGGACCTCAACGCGGCCTGGGTGCGCACGGAGTGCCGCACCAGGGACAGGACCTCGTCGGCAGGCCGGTCCGTCGGCGTGGTCAGCCAGTACCGGATCGGCCGGCGTTCGGCGGCCGACCACTGGGCGAGCAGGCGGTACACCGGTTGCCGTGCGGTGCGCGCCGCTCCGGGCGGCGCGGGCAGCCGGACGAGTCCGGAGCGGAGGGTGAGGTGGCGCACCGGACCGTCCGCCGCACCGGCCGCGATCACCTGCGGCCGGTGCGCGCGCTCGCCGCTGCCCGCGAACTCGCTCACGGGCAGCGGCCGGATCGCCTCCGCGCCCCGTACGGCATTCGGCGCGGCCGGGAGGACCGTCTGGCCGGGGTGCACCTCGACCACGAAGTCCCGCCCGCGCTCGGCGAGTCCGGCCACCAGGGGCGCCGCCTCGGCCGCGCAGCGCAGGTCCGCGACGACCGGTGCGGGCGGCGTGAGGCCGGACGCGGTCAGCGCGTCGACCATGCCGAGCACGTGCCGGCCCACGGGCTCGGGCGCGGCGGACCGCGGCAGCCGGGCCCGGGAGCGCAGCCGTTCGTCGCCGCACCAGCGGTCGTCCAGCAGCAGCCGCCAGTCGACCGGCACGCTCGTCTCGCCGGAGGACAGGAACAGGCCGATGCCGAGCTGGCAGTTGACGGTCCGCCCGGCCTCCGGGACGAAACGGCGGTGCACCCCGACCGAGTGCTCGCCGCGCTTGGGGATCACCGCGATCCCGGCCGACCACGCCGCGACCGGCATCCATGCCGCCACCCGCGCGGCGACCGCCCGGCGGGCCGGGGCCCACGGCCAGGGGCTGGAGTTGACGAACTGCTGGAGGGACTGGGCGGCCGTCGGCGAACGCGGGACGGTCCGGGCCAGGTTGCGGAGGGACTTCCTGCCCCGGGCGGTGAGCAGTCCGCCGAGGTACACCTCGGCCCAGCGACGCTGGTCGGCCCGCGGCAGATGACCGAAGACCTCCTCGGCGAAGTCCGCGACCGTGAGCGGGGATCCGGATCTGTGCGCCGCACCCGGGAGCCGAGCCGCCGGCTCGGACGACTGGGGCACTGACACGGTGCGGTGCAGGTGCCGGTCGAGCACGTCCCCCTCCAGGTCGGCCTGATGGACGCCGGTTGCGCTGCCGTCGCACGCGCTAAGGCGTTCAGAAAAATAATACCTTCGCGAACGAATTAAAAGTGCGCCGAGAGGCGTGCGGGACGAGCAACGGGGTCGACACGACGACGTACGCGCCGGCTGCCCGGGTGCCCACTGCGGGCCCGGCACGAAGCGGTGCAGGTCTTCTCGCGTCGAAGGCGGGGCGACACGCGCCCCTCCCCCGGCGTCAGCACCGCGGCCGGTCGGCGGCGTGGGCGCCGGCGAAGGCCCGGAGCAAGGGGAGGAGGTGCTCGGGCGTCTCGACCTGGGCAGGCGGCCGATGCCTTCCAGCAGACGGAACTCCGCGCCGGGGACCGGCTCCGCGAGGCCCCACGCGTCCTCGCGGCCGGCGACGTCGGGGGCCGCCGAGGGCCGCCGAGCCGGCTACACCGAGCTCGTCACCGATCCGCACCGCGGCGGCAACGCCCTGTTCTTCCCGATCGAGGCGGAGGAGAGGAACGGCTACGGGGCGCTGGAGCCGGACGGGACGGTCGTCTGCCTCGCCTTCACCGCCTACGACTTCCGGTAGCGGACGGCTTTTTCGGGCGCCGCCCTTGGCACGAGCGGCCCCGTGGAGACCGTGTGGCACCGCCGGCCGGACACCCCCTGGAAAGCCTCGTTCCCCCCGGCCGACGAGGCAGTGGAGCTCACACGTTGAACCGGAACTCCACCACGTCCCCGTCCTGCATCACGTAGTCCTTGCCCTCCATGCGGGCCTTGCCGCGGGCGCGGGCCTCGGCGATGGAGCCGGCCTCGACGAGGTCGTCGAAGGAGATGACCTCGGCCTTGATGAAGCCCTTCTGGAAGTCGGTGTGGATGACACCGGCGGCCTCGGGGGCGGTGGCGCCCTTCTTGATGGTCCAGGCGCGGGCCTCCTTGGGGCCGGCGGTGAGGTAGGTCTGCAGACCGAGGGTGTCGAAGCCGACGCGGGCGAGGGTGGCCAGGCCCGGCTCCTCCTGGCCCACCGACTGCAGCAGCTCCAGCGCGTCCTCCGGGTCCAGCTCGGCGAGGTCGGCCTCGAGCTTGGCGTTGAGGAAGATCGCCTCGGCGGGGGCGACCAGGGCGCGCTGCTCGTTCTTGAAGGTCTCGTCGACCAGTTCGTCCTCGTCGACGTTGAAGACGTAGAGGAACGGCTTGGTGGTCAGCAGGTGCAGGTCGTACAGGAGGGCGGCGCGCTCGCTGCCCTGGACCAGGCCGTGCGCGAAGAGCGTGTCGCCCTTCTCCAGGATCTCCTTGGCCTCCTCGACGGCCTTCAGCTTGGGCGCGACGTCCTTCTTGACGCGCGCCTCCTTCTGCAGGCGCGGCAGGACCTTCTCGATGGTCTGCAGGTCGGCGAGGATCAGCTCGGTGTTGATCGTCTCGATGTCGTTCTTGGGCGAGACCTTGCCGTCGACGTGGACGACGTTCTCGTCCTTGAAGGCGCGGATGACCTGGCAGATCGCGTCGGACTCACGGATGTGGGACAGGAACTTGTTGCCCAGGCCCTCGCCCTCGCTGGCGCCGCGCACGATGCCCGCGATGTCCACGAAGTCGACGGTGGCCGGAACGATGCGCTCCGAGTGGAAGATCTCCGCGAGCTTGGCCAGGCGCGCGTCCGGGACGCCGACCACGCCGACGTTCGGCTCGATGGTGGCGAACGGGTAGTTGGCCGCCAGCACGTCGTTCTTGGTCAAGGCGTTGAACAGGGTCGACTTGCCGACGTTCGGCAGACCGACGATTCCGATCGTGAGCGACACGTTGCGACTTCCCGTACGTGAGAGGACTGGGCCTGGGGGCGGGCCGGTGGGCGGTGCGGGCCCGGGGCCGATCCACCAGTCTACGGCGTGCCGCGCCGCGCCCCGGCGGCCGCGTCGAAGCCTCGGCCAAGCTGCGTGAGACGGCGTGTCTGAGGGGCCGATCGGCATATTGACCGACCTAAGTTGGTCCGATGGAGTACCACAGGACGCGATCTCCGCAGCAGCAGTCCGCGGCGCGCCGCCGTACGCCGCCACTGCCGCCGCGGGGCGGACGCGGCGGGGGGCGGCGGGACGGCGGGAATCCGACGCGGAAGGCCGCCGGGAATCCGGCGCGGCGGGACGGCGGGAATCCGGCCCGGAAGGCCGCCGGTCCGGCGCCCGCCCCTGCTGCGCCGCGGGCCGAGCCCGCTTCGGGCGGGAAGCGGCTGCCCGGTCCGCGGCTGACCGGGCTGGGGGCCGCGTTGTTCTGCGGGGTGGTGATGCTCGTGCTGGGCTGCCTGGACCGGCTGCTGTTCGGGGCGTCGCCGACGGTGTACGGGGTGCTGTTCCTGCCGGTGTGCGCCCTGACCGCGGTGTGGGTCAGGCGGGGGGATCTGCTGGCCGCGCCCGTGGTCGTCCCGAACGCCTTCGTGGTGGGCCTGCTGCCCCTCGCCGGCGGTGACGAGGGGTTCAAGGGGCGGCTGGTCGGTCTGGTGACCGCGCTGGCCGTGCAGGCCGGGTGGCTGTACGGGGGCACGCTGATCGCCGGTGCGATCGGGCTGGTGCGCAGGGTGCGGTTCGTGCGTCGCCGCCGGCTCGCCCGGCTCCGCCCGCCGGCGTGACCGCCGGCTCCGGGATCCCGCCGCCCGCCGCGGCACGGCAGGCGGCAGTGTCTCCCTGCCCCTGCGTCACCCCACCGTCTCTTCCTCCGCCGCGGCCGCCCGCAGCGCCGCCCCGACGATGCCCGCGTTGTTCTGGAGCCGGGCCGGGACGATCTCGGCCTCGATACCGGTGATGTGAGGGAGGAACTTGTGGGCCTTGCGGCTGACGCCGCCGCCGATGATGAACAGGTCGGGGGAGAACAGCATCTCGACGTGGGCCAGGTAGCGCTGGACACGGCGGGCCCAGTGCTCCCAGGACAGGTCGTGGTCGTCCCTGGCCTTGCTGGAGGCGCGCTTCTCCGCGTCGTGGCCGTCGAGTTCGAGGTGGCCGAGCTCGGTGTTGGGGACGAGGACGCCGTCGGTGAAGACGGCGCTGCCGATGCCGGTGCCGAAGGTGAGGAGAACGACGGTGCCGCGGCGGTCGCGGCCGGCGCCGAAGCGCATCTCGGCGACACCGGCCGCGTCGGCGTCGTTGACCACGGTCACCGGCAGGCCGCCCAGCCGTTCGCCGAACAAGGCGCGCGCGTCGGTGCCCACCCAGCCGCGGTCGACGTTGGCCGCCGTGCGGATCGTGGCACCGCCGGTGACCACGCCCGGGAACGTGATGCCGACCGGGCCCGACCAGCCGAAGTGCTCGACGACCTGCCGCACGCCCTCGGCCACCGCGTCCGGCGTGGCCGGCTGCGGGGTGAGCACCTTGCACCGCTCCTGGGCCAGGTCGCCCCGGTCCAGGTCCACAGGGGCGCCCTTGATGCCGGAACCGCCGATGTCCACGCCGAAGATCTGCATGGCTCCACGTTACGACGGACGACCGACAGTGATCCCCGCCGGGTCGCGCCCGGTCCCTCCGACCCGGCGGGGACCGGTCCCTCCGACCCGGCGGGGACCGGTCCTTCCGACCCGGCGGGGACCGGTCCTTCCGACTCGGTCACGGCCGACCGCCCCGCCGGGCCGCCGGCCGTCACACCTGCCCAGCCGTCGCGCCTGCCCGGCAGTCACTTCCGCCCGGCCGTCACGCCTGCCCGGCCGTCACACCTGCCCGGCCGCAGTCTGCGCGCCGCCGGCCTCCGCGGGGCCGGTGCCGCCGCGCTCGGCCGCCAGGGCCGCCGCCTCCGCGCGCAGGTCGCGGCGCAGCTCCTTGGGCAGCGAGAAGGTGATGGACTCCTCGGCCGCCTTGACGATCTCCACGTCCTCGAAGCCGCGCTGCGCGAGCCACTCCAGGACCTGCTCGACCAGCACCTCCGGAACGGAGGCGCCGGAGGTGACGCCGACCGTGGAGACGCCCTCCAGCCAGGTCTCGTCGATCTCGTCGGCGAAGTCCACCAGGTACGCGGCCCGCGCGCCGGCGAGCTTGGCGACCTCCACCAGCCGCTTGGAGTTGGAGGAGTTGCGGGAGCCGACGACGATCACCAGGTCGGCCTGGGCGCCCATCTGCTTCACCGCCTGCTGCCGGTTCTGCGTGGCGTAGCAGATGTCGTCGCTGGGCGGGGAGACCAGCTTGGGGAAGCGCTGCTTGAGGGCGCCGACGGTCTCCATGGTCTCGTCGACCGACAGGGTGGTCTGCGACAGCCACACGACCTTCTCCGGGTCACGCACCCGTACGTTCTCCACGTCCTCGGGGCCGTCGACGAGCTGGATGTGGTCGGGGGCCTCGCCGGTGGTGCCGATGACCTCTTCGTGGCCCTCGTGCCCGATCAGGAGGATGTCGTAGTCCTCCTTGGCGAAGCGGACCGCCTCCTTGTGGACCTTGGTGACCAGGGGGCAGGTCGCGTCGATGGTGGCGAGCCGGCCCCGCTTCGCCTCCTCGTGGACGGTCGGCGCGACGCCGTGCGCCGAGAACATCACGATGTTGCCCGGCGGGACCTCCTCCGTCCGCTCGACGAAGACGGCCCCCTTCTTCTCCAGGGTCTGCACGACGTACTTGTTGTGGACGATCTCGTGACGGACGTAGACGGGGGCCCCGTACTGCTCCAGGGCCTTCTCGACGGCGATCACGGCGCGGTCCACACCCGCGCAGTAGCCCCGGGGAGCGGCGAGCAGGACACGGCGGCCAGGCGAAGCAGTCATGGCACCCATCGTAAGGGCGCGTTCGGCCGCCCGGAGATCACGTCCGCGGCGTGCGGTGGCGGGGACCGGCGGGGACGCGCCTCCCACCGTGCGGCATCCCGTCGTGCGGCATCCCACCGTGCGGCATCCCGTCGTGCGACTGCCCGCCGTGCGGCATCCCTGCGTGCGGCATCCCTGCGTGCGGCTGCCCGCGCGTTGTCGGGCCCGGCCGTTACGCTCGGCCCCATGCCAGTGAACACGTCTGCGGAGGCTCCGCTGCCGGTCGGTGAGGTGTCGCGCCTCATCGGCGGGTGGATCGACCGGCTCGGCGCGGTGTGGGTCGAGGGGCAGATCACGCAGTTGTCGCGGCGGCCGGGCGCGGGCGTGGTGTTCCTGACGCTGCGCGACCCGTCGTACGACGTCTCCGTGTCGGTGACCTGCTACCGGCAGGTGTTCGACGCCGTGGCCGACGTGGTCGGCGAGGGCACCCGGGTCGTGGTGCACGCCAAGCCGGAGTGGTACGCGCCGCGGGGGCAGTTGTCGCTGCGGGCCGCGGAGATACGGCCGGTGGGGGTCGGGGAGCTGCTGGCCCGCCTGGAGCAGTTGAAGAAGGCGCTGGCGGCGGAGGGGCTGTTCGCGCCGGAGCGCAAGAAGCCGCTGCCGTTCCTGCCGCAGCTCATCGGGCTGGTGTGCGGCCGGGCGTCGGCCGCGGAGCGGGACGTGCTGGAGAACGCCCGGCGCCGCTGGCCCGCCGTCCGCTTCGAGGTGCGCAACGTCGCCGTGCAGGGCGTGCACGCCGTGCCGCAGGTCGTGCAGGCGGTGAAGGAGCTGGACGAGATCGACGAGGTCGACGTGATCATCGTCGCGCGCGGCGGCGGCAGCGTGGAGGACCTGCTGCCGTTCTCCGACGAGCAGCTCGTCCGCGCGGTCGCCGCCTGCCGTACGCCGGTGGTGTCCGCGATCGGGCACGAGCCGGACAACCCGCTGCTGGACCACGTCGCCGACCTGCGTGCCTCCACCCCGACCGACGCCGCGAAGAAGGTCGTGCCGGACGTGGGCGAGGAGTACGAGCGGGTGCGGCAGCTGCGGGACCGGGCGCGGCGGTGCGTGGGGGCGCTGGTCGAGCGGGAGGAGCGGGGGCTGGCGCAGTGCCTGGCGCGGCCGTCGCTGGAGGATCCGCACCGGGTGATCGTCGACGTGCGCGCCGAGGAGGTGGCCTCGCTGCTGGACCGCGGGCGGCGCACCCTGCGCCACCTGCTGGACCGCGCCGACTCCGAACTGTCGCACACGCACGCGCGCGTGGTGGCCCTCTCCCCCGCCGCCACCCTGCGGCGCGGGTACGCGGTGCTGCAGCGGGCGGACGGGCACGTGGTGCGCGCCCCGGGCGAGGTGGCGCCGGACGAGGCGCTGCGCGCGCGGGTCGCCGAGGGTGAGTTCTCCGTACGCGTCGACCGGGTCGACGCGGCCGACGCATAGGGTGGGGCGCATGACCAGCAACGTGAGCGAGACGGCCGGGCCGGCGCCCGGGCGGACCGAGGCGCTCGGGTACGAGCAGGCGCGGGACGAGCTGATCGAGGTCGTGCGGCGGCTGGAGGCGGGCGGTACGACGCTGGAGGAGTCGCTCGCGCTGTGGGAGCGGGGCGAGGAGCTGGCGAAGGTGTGCCGCCGCTGGCTGGAGGGCGCGCGGGCCCGGCTGGACGCGGCGCTGGCCGAGGAGGCCGGGGCGGGGGCGGAGGACGGCGAGGACGAGTAGCGCCGTGCGGCGGCGGGCGGTCCCGGCGGCGGGCGGCCCGAAGGCGGCCGTGCGGCGGCGGCTGTGAAGCGGATCACCGCACCCCACCTTTCGTTGAACGTTGAAATTCATTCGCGGTACGGTCGGACGACGTCAGGAAGATCCGCCGCGGTGGCCCCACCACGGCGGTCCACCGCATCCGACGCATCCATCAGGAAACGCATCCATGTCTCTCGCGCTTGACCCCGCCGCCCAGGACCTGCTGTTCCGCGAGGCCCGCACCGCGAACACCTTCACCGACGAGCCCGTGACCGACGAGCAGGTGCAGGCGATCTACGACCTGGTCAAGTACGGCCCGACCTCCATGAACCAGTCGCCGCTGCGTGTGGTCCTGGTCCGTTCCCCCGAGGCCCGCGAACGGCTCCTGCAGCACATGGCGGAGGGCAACCGGGCCAAGACGGCCGCCGCCCCGCTGGTGGCGATCCTGGCCGCGGACAACGAGTTCCACGAGGAGCTGCCGCAGCTCTTCCCGCACTTCCCGCAGGCCAAGGACACCGTCTTCGGCGACCGCGCGGTCCGGGAGAGCAGCGCGCTGCTCAACGGCGCCCTGCAGGCCGCGTACTTCATCGTCGGCGTGCGCGCCGCGGGTCTGGCCGCCGGCCCCATGACCGGCTTCGACCACGAGGGCGTGCGCAAGGAGTTCCTGGACGACGACCACACCCCGCTGATGGTGGTCAACATCGGCCGGCCGGGCGAGGGCGCCTTCCGCCCACGCGCCCCGCGCCTGACCTACGACCAGGTCGTCACCACCGTCTGACACCGCCGCACGGCGCCCGGCACCACCGCGCCCGGCGCCCGTCCGACGCGTGTCATCCGACGCGTGTCGCCCGACGTGTGAGGGCCCCCGGCACACCGACGGGGGTCCTCGCACGCGTCGGACGGCCGAAGGGGCGGGCTCACCGCATCTTCAGCGCCTCCACCATCGTCGTCAGCCGCCCGAACGACGCCGTGCCGGCCACCACCGTGGTCGACCCCTTGGTGCCCTCCAGGACCAGGGCGTCGTAGCGGCCGCCGGTGTACCGGGTCCACGTGCGGCCGTCTATCTTCTGGGTGATCCTGGTCGGGTGAGCGCCCTGGCTGGCCTCCTCGATGAAGTCCGCGCGCTTCCGCGTGGACTGCTCGATCGCGACGTACTGCCCGTCGGGGTCCTCGAAGCCGAGGTGCCAGGCGTCGCCCTGGTCGGCGCGGAAGCGCACGGAGGTCGCCTTCCAGGTGCCGGGCAGGCCCTCAGGGGCGGCGACGGGGTAGGCGGCGGCACGGCGCGCGGTGCTCAGCTCGATGCCGTAGTCGACGCGCTGGATGTCGGGTTTGCGGTCGTCGTGCGGGATGAAGAGGTACATGACCGCCGCCGCGATCATGATGAGGCCCAGGGAGAGGACCATGTCCCGGACCGTCTTCTGCTTGCCGTTCGAACCTGCCACGTCCCCTATCGTCGCAGGTGCCCGGTGCGCTCATCCGTGGGGCCCCCTGCTCATTTTGTCTGCTCGACGATAGAGTCGGGCATCAAGACCCTCATCCGGCCGTCGTCGTATCAGAAAGGTGCGCTCCGATGACCGATCACCACCACCTGCCGTCCGAGCTCGACGTTCCCTCCGAGGCTCCCGACCGCAACCTCGCCCTGGAACTCGTCCGGGTCACCGAGGCCGCCGCGATGGCCGCCGGCCGCTGGGTCGGGCGCGGCGACAAGAACGGCGCGGACGGCGCCGCGGTGCGCGCCATGCGGACCCTCGTCTCCACCGTGTCGATGAACGGCGTGGTGGTCATCGGCGAGGGCGAGAAGGACGAGGCGCCGATGCTCTTCAACGGCGAGCGCGTCGGCGACGGCACCGGGCCCGAGTGCGACATCGCCGTCGACCCGATCGACGGCACCACGCTCACCGCGAAGGGCATGCCGAACGCCATCGCCGTGCTCGCCGCCGCCGAGCGCGGGTCGATGTTCGACCCGTCCGCCGTCTTCTACATGGACAAGCTGGTCACCGGTCCGGAGGCGGCCGACTTCGTCGACATCGACGCGCCCGTCTCCGTCAACATCCGCCGGGTCGCCAAGGCCAAGCACTCCGCGCCCGAGGACGTCACCGTCGTCATCCTCGACCGGCCGCGCCACGAGAACCTGATCCGCGAGGTCCGCGAGACCGGCGCCCGCATCAAGCTGATCTCCGACGGCGACGTCGCCGGCTCCATCCTCGCCCTGCGCGAGGGCACCGGCATCGACCTCCTCCTCGGCATCGGCGGCACCCCCGAGGGCATCATCTCGGCCTGCGCGGTGAAGTGCCTGGGCGGCACCATCCAGGGCAAGCTGTGGCCCAAGGACGACGAGGAGCGGCAGCGGGCGATCGACGCCGGCCACGACCTGGACCGCGTCCTGACCACGGACGACCTGGTCTCCGGCGAGAACGTCTTCTTCGCCGCCACCGGCATCACCGACGGCGAGCTCCTGCGCGGCGTGCGCTACCGCTCGGAGACCGCCACGACCTCGTCGATCGTCATGCGCTCCAAGTCCGGCACCGTCCGCCGGATCGACTCCGAGCACCGGCTGAGCAAGCTGCGCGCGTACAGCGCCATCGACTTCGACCGGGCGAAGTAGAAGCAACGGACGAAGCAGCCGAAGCAGACGAAGCAACGGACGAGGCGGCGGACGAAGCGGAGCCGGCCGGTGCCGTACGGCCGCGGGGCGCCTCCGGTGCGGAGGGGGCACCCCGCCCGTACGCCGGCCGGCGGGCACCCGGGGTGACACCCGGGGCGACCGCGGGCGCCGTACCCCGCGCCGCCGGCGCCGTACCCCCGCATCGCAGGCGTCGTACACGGCCGGGGCGCCCGCGGTGCGAGGGGCGCCCCGGCGCGGCGGTGGCCGACGGGTCAGCCGGCGGCGGCTATGCGGCCGGCGCGGGCCGCCTTCTTCAGCTCCATCTCGCGGCGGCGGCGCCGGGCGAGGACGACGCGGCGCTCGGCGGCGGTGAGGCCGCCCCAGACGCCGTAGGGCTCGGGCTGCAGCAGCGCGTGCTCACGGCACTCGACCATGACCGGGCAGCGCGCACAGACTCGCTTCGCCGCCTCCTCGCGGGAGAGCCGGGCGGCGGTGGGTTCCTTGGAGGGGGCGAAGAACAGGCCTGCCTCGTCGCGCCGGCACACCGCCTCGGTGTGCCACGGCGCGTCGTGGTCCCTGTCCCGCGTCGGCACCCGCTGGGCCGGGACGGCGGCTACCTGCAGGGACGAATGCGGCGGTTGCAGCACGGTCTTCTCCTGACGACGGCTTCGCGAGCGAGAGGCGATGCAGCAAGCCCTACCCGCTGTACGCGCGCCTATGCACAGCGTCCCGAACCGCCCGGTCCGGAAGGGAGCCGAGCTACGGGAGGGGCGGCGCCCCGCCCGGCCGGTTCCGTTCGCCACCGCCCGGCTTCACGGCCGTCAACGGCCCAGGTGCCTGCGCACGCTCCGGTCGACCTTGCGCTGGACGCGGTCGAGGATGTCCGCGACGAGCTTGCCGCGCCTGGGCCGTGCCTCCACGTTGCCGAGCACCGCCCAGCCGTCGACGTAGACGACCGGGGCGTCCGGGTCGGCCGCGTCGAGCGTGTCCACCTCGAAAGTACCGAGGACGCCGCCGCCGGTGCCGCGCAGCGAGACGTTCTCCGGGACGGAGATCTCCACGTTCCCGAAGACCGACACCGCCTTGACCACGACCTGCTGGTACTCGAAGATCGCCTCGCTCAGGTCGATCTCGACGCTGCCGAACACCGCGTACGCGTGCAGCCGGCGCCCCGCGCGCCAGCGGCCGCGGCGCGCGGCGCTGCTGAACACCGCCACCACGCGCGCGTCCGCCTCCACCGGCACGGCACCGGCCGGCGGGCGGCCCGGCGCGGGCGCGAAGGCGGGCGCGGCCCGGTGGGCGCCGGGCAGGTCCCGCACGAGCGGCTCCAGCTCGCCGACGGTCTTGGCCCGGTAGGCCCGCTCGACCCGCTCGGCGTGCTCGTCGGCGGTGAGGCGGCCCTCGGCGAGGGCGTCGCGCAGGACGTCCGCGATCCGGTCGCGGTCGGCGTCGGAGGCGCGGAGGTCGGAGGGGCCCGGGGTGTTTCCGGACGGGCCGGACGGGCCGGATGAGGTGGAGGGGCGCAGTTCGGTCTGCTTCTGAAGGTCCACGGCAGCAGCGTAGCGAAACGCGATAGATCGCGACTAGAGGGGTGCTGAGCCTTACCTCACAGCTTCGCCGCCGCGGGCAGGTTCTACGCTGGTGGGCGCGCGCCAACGGAGGCGGGCCGCAGTCTGTCGAGTGAGGAATGGCAACCCGATGCCTGAGTTCGCGTACACCGATCTGCTCCCCCTGGGAGAGGACACCACCCCCTACCGGCTGGTGACCTCCGAGGGTGTCTCCACGGTCGAGGGGCCGGACGGGCGCACGTTCCTGAAGGTGGAGCCGGAGGCGCTGCGCAAGCTGGCCGAGGAGGCCATCCACGACATCCAGCACTACCTGCGGCCCGCGCACCTGGCCCAGCTGCGGCGCATCATCGACGACCCGGAGGCCAGCGCCAACGACAAGTTCGTCGCCCTGGACCTGCTGAAGAACGCCAACATCGCGGCGGCCGGGGTGCTGCCGATGTGTCAGGACACCGGCACCGCGATCGTCATGGGCAAGCGCGGCCAGAACGTCCTCACCAAGGGCGAGGACGAAAAGCACCTCTCCCGCGGCATCTACGACGCCTACACCAAACTCAACCTGCGCTACTCGCAGATGGCGCCGCTGACCATGTGGGAGGAGAAGAACACCGGCAACAACCTCCCGGCGCAGATCGAGCTGTACGCCACCGACGGCGGCGCGTACAAGTTCCTGTTCATGGCCAAGGGCGGCGGCAGCGCCAACAAGTCGTTCCTGTACCAGGAGACCAAGGCCGTCCTGAACGAGTCCTCCATGATGAAGTTCCTGGAGGAGAAGATCCGTTCGCTCGGCACGGCCGCCTGCCCGCCGTACCACCTGGCCATCGTCGTCGGCGGCACCAGCGCCGAGTACGCGCTGAAGACCGCCAAGTACGCCTCCGCGCACTACCTGGACACCATGCCGACCGAGGGCTCGCCGCTCGGGCACGGCTTCCGGGACAAGGAGATGGAGGAGAAGGTCTTCGAGCTGACGCAGCGCCTCGGCATCGGCGCGCAGTTCGGCGGCAAGTACTTCTGCCACGACGTGCGCTTCATCCGCCTCCCGCGGCACGGCGCGTCCTGCCCGGTCGCCATCGCGGTGTCCTGCTCCGCCGACCGGCAGGCCCTCGCCAAGATCACCCCGGAGGGCGTCTTCCTGGAGCAGCTGGAGACCGACCCGGCGCGCTTCCTGCCGGACACCACGGACGCGCAGCTCGACGAGGGCGACGTGGTGCGGATCGACCTCAACCAGCCGATGGAGGCCATCCTCGCCGAGCTGACCAAGTACCCGGTCAAGACCCGCCTGTCCCTCACCGGCCCGCTCGTCGTCGCCCGCGACATCGCGCACGCCAAGATCAAGGAGCGGCTGGACCGCGGCGAGGAGATGCCGCAGTACCTCAAGGACCACCCGGTGTACTACGCCGGCCCGGCCAAGACGCCCGAGGGCTACGCCTCCGGCTCCTTCGGCCCGACCACGGCCGGCCGCATGGACTCCTACGTCGAGCAGTTCCAGGCCGCCGGCGGCTCCAAGGTCATGCTCGCCAAGGGCAACCGCAGCCGGCAGGTCACCGAGGCCTGCGCCCGGCACGGCGGCTTCTACCTCGGCTCCATCGGCGGTCCCGCCGCCCGCCTCGCCCAGGACTGCATCAAGAAGGTCGAGGTCCTGGAGTACCCCGAACTCGGCATGGAGGCCGTCTGGAAGATCGAGGTCGAGGACTTCCCCGCCTTCATCGTCGTCGACGACAAGGGCAACGACTTCTTCAGTTCGCAGGAACCGGAACAGCCGACGTTCACCAGCATCCCGGTTCGGGGTCCTGGGCTGGCCTGAGCCGTCCCGTAAGCGCCTCACAGACCCCTCGGCGTCGCCGGGGGGTCTGCTGCTGTCCGTGGGTGGCGCTATGAGCCCTCGCTCCCATGGCTTAAAGCGCACCCTTGACGCCAGCACGGCAGCATCGGGAGGGTCCGTGCGTAGAAGTCCGTGCAATCCGCATAGCCCGGGAGGCTGCTGTGTCGCTACGGTTCATCGCCAAGGACCCGAACACGGACGGGGCGAACTGCCCCACGGTCTGGGTCGACGAGGAGAAGCAAGAGATCGTGTTGCAGGGTTGGACGTTGGACGAGGCGACGCGCGCCGAGTGCCTGAAGACCGGCCCCATCCCCGACAGTGAGACCGTCGTCCGGCTGCCCATGCGTATGGCTGCCGCCATCAGGGAGGCTTGTGATGCCGCAGACGGCCCCACCGTTCAGTGAGCTGCTGGCGAACTGCCAGCGGTCCGCCGTGCATCTGGAGATGCGCGACTTCTACGACGACCCCGACGAGGCCCCGCGCGTGGCAGCGTGGAAGGCCGGTCATCGGCCGGACCCGAACGACCGGGCGTCCTGGTGGCGTCCCTGGCTGGACATGGTGTCCGAGGCCGTTTCCCGTGGCGTCGTGATCCGCCGTGCCCGGATCGTCTCCGAGCCGGTGAGCGAGTACACCCGGTACCTCTACGACGGCACGTTCACCAATATCGCCGCTGGTGAGCAGGTTCGTTGGCTTCCCCGGCGGAACGCGTCGGATCTGGCACTCCCTGGCAATGACTTCTGGTGCTTCGATGACCGGCTAGTGAGGTTCGGCTACTTCTCCGGTGAGGGTGTCTACCTCGGCGACGAGGTGGACGACCGCGCCGAGGTGGTCAAGCTGTGCGCCTCGGCGTTCGAAGCCGTCTGGGACCGGGCTATTCCGCACGACCGCTACAGGATCTGAGAACGCACAGCACCAATGGCCCGTTCCCCTTCGTCCAGCGTCCAGGCGGCCCGTGAGGCGCTTGCAGCACGCCTTCGGGATATTCGCCTAGACGCTGGTCTGAAGGCCCGTGAGGTGGCCGTACAGGCTGGCTGGCATCCCTCCAAGGCCAGTCGGCTGGAGAATGCCGTAACGCCCCCCTCGGATGCCGACATTCGCGATTGGTGCCGCATCTGTGGAGCCGATGATCAAGCAGCCGACTTGATCGCCGCGTCTCGCTCGGCGGAGTCGATGTACGTAGAGTGGCGACGGCTCCAGCGCACCGGGCTACGCCGACTCCAGGAGTCGTACGTACCTCTCTTCGAGCGCACCCGAACCTTCCGGATCTACTGCTCCAACGTGGTGCCCGGCCTGCTCCAGACTCCCGCGTACGCAACCGCGCTGCTGACTGAGATCACCAACTTCCGGCAGACGCCCAATGACGTCACGGAAGCTGTGGCCGCCCGCATGGATCGGGCGCAGGTCCTGCGTGAAGGAGATCATCGATTCGCGATCCTCGTTGAAGAAGCCGTTTTGCGATACCGCATTGGTGACGCCGAAGTCATGGCCGGGCAACTGGGCCATCTGCTGTCGATCATGTCCCTGCCAGCGGTTTCACTCGGAGTGGTGCCGTTCACTGCCTCGCGGCACATGTGGCCGCTGGAGACGTTCTCGATCTACGACAGCGCCCAAGCCCAAGTAGAGCTACTGACTGCCGCTGTGAACGTCACAGCGCCATCGGAGATCGAGCAGTACGCGAGAGCGTTCGAACGCCTGTCAGAAGCAGCGGTCTACGGCGCGACAGCACGAACCTTGATCACGAAGGCAATCGAGGCGCTCGGCTAACTGGCGTGCAATTTCGTAGAACTTCGTAGAGCCCCGATGTGGCTCGTTCCTAGCGTGGTCTGCACGACCAGAGGAGGAGCGAGCGATCATGGCGAGCGACGCAAGAGCCCGGCTGTCCGAGGCGTTCGAGTTGTTCGGCAGCGACGGAAGGGTGCGGGTGTTCCACGACCCGGACGACCCGTTGGGAACGACGGCCGAAGGGGCGGACACTCCTCCGCACTCGGGAGTGGAACATTCGCGTCTGCGGGAACGCGTCGCCGAAGCCAACGCGCGGAGCCGTGGCGAAAAACTCTGATGGCGCGCACCGACTCGCGCCGCCCCCTCACGTTCACGCAGACCCTGTGGTCTTACGGCGACTACTGCGGAACGTGCACGGGACACCGCGAAATCTGGTGCCCCATCTGCTTCGGCTTCGAGGGTTGCTCAGGCTGCAACAACAGGCGCAAGGTTCCTTGCCCTACCTGTGCCGGCGGTCAGCTCCTACCCAATGTCTGGTGATCCTTTACCGCTGATCTCCGCTTCTGTCGGACGTGACCCGACCACCTTTTCCCCACGGCTGGGAATCCCGGCAGGGGCGGGCAACGCTCCCTTACCTAGCGTGCCGGCCCAGCTCCGCCAGTTTCCCCGAACTGGCGGGGCTTCCCATGTGCACGGCTCTACCCAAGCGGTCACTAGGAAGAACTCAAACGCTCAGCCCGCGCCTTAAGGCCCTCGGCTCGAAGCCAAGCCTCATATGCGCGTCTCCGTTCGGCGTGGAAACGCTTCAGCCTGGATCCACCGCGCGATAGTCGGTCTGTGGATGACGGAATGAGAAGAGGTGCCTGCTGACCTGGGATGATGGGAGTTCACTACGCCCTCATCAGTCCCACGAAGCAAGGCACCTCTCAAGTGAAAGTCTCCCACAGCCCGGCGACGCTGTTCGCCGCGTTCGACGACCCGGACCTGATCGCACATGCCGGGCTGGTCCCGGTGGTCCGGCTGGCCGAGCGGTGCGGCCTGCCCGCGCTGGTGGCCGAGAAGGTCAGGCTGTCCGGCGCGAAGAACGGTGCCGGGACGGCCGCCGACGCGAAGGTGATGAGCATCGTGGGCGGCATGATCGCCGGGGCGGACAGCATCGACGACCTGGACGTGCTGCGGCACGGCGGGCTGTCCCGCCTGTTCGGCGGGGTGCGGGCGCCGTCCACGCTCGGCACGTTCCTGCGCGCCTTCACCTGGGGGCACGTGCGCCAGCTCCAGTCCGCGGCCCGTGCGTTCATCTGCACTCTGGCCGCGCACACCGGTCTGGTCCCGAAGCGGGACGAGGTGGTGTCCGTGGACATCGACTCCAAGGTCAAGCAGGTCTACGGCCCGGCCGAGCAGGGCGCCTTTTTCGGCTGCACCAAGGTCCGCGGCCTGCACTTCCAGATCGTCACCGTCAAGACCGCCACCTGCGCGCCGGTCATCATCGCCACCCGGCTGCGCAAGGGCTCGGCGGGCTCGGGCAAGGGCGCGGCCAGTCTGCTGCGTGAGGCCCTGGCCACGGTGCGGGCGATGGGCATCACCGCACGGATCGTCGTCCGGGCCGACTCGGCGTTCTTCTCCCACAAGGTCGTGGCCGTCTGCCGCAAGGCCGGCGCACGGTTCTCGCTCGCGGTCGCGGTCACGAAGACCATCCGCACCGCGATCGAGACGATGACCGAGGACGCCTGGACACCGATCAAGTACACGAACGCGGTCTGGGACGAGCAGGAGGAACGCTGGGTCTCCGACGCCGAGATCGCCGAGATCCCCTTCACCGCGTTCACCAGCAAGAAAAAGGCGTTCCACACCACCGCCCGGCTCATCGTGCGCCGCGTGAAGCGGCTGAACCCGAAGTTTGTGCCCGCCGGGCAGAGCGAGTTGTTCACGGCCTGGCGCCACCACGTGATCTTCACCGACAGCCCGTTCGTCCTGGCCCGGGCCGAGTCGATGCACCGCGAACACGCCCAGGTCGAGCAGGTCTTCGCCGACCTGGAGGACTCCGCGCTCGCCCACCTGCCCTCGGGGAAGTTCACCGCGAACGCCGCCTGGCTCACCCTCGCCGCCACCGCCTACAACCTCACCCGGGCCGCCGGCCACCTCGCCTCCGTCTTCCACGCCCGGGCACGCACCGGCACCATCCGCCGCCACCTGATCAGCATTCCCGCCCGGATCGCCACCGGCGCCCGCCGCCTCACCCTCCACCTGCCCCAGCCCTGGCGGTGGGCCGACGACTTCACCGACCTGTGGACCGCGACCGGACAGCGCATGGTCACCTGACCCGCACGACCACCCTGCCCGCACACGACCCGAAAGACCTCGGAGACCCCGCACCGGACGGCCACCCGGCGATCACCGCTGCCCGCATCCCGAAGAAACACCCGGAACCCGCCCGACACCCGTGATCAGAATTCACGCGGTGGATCGAGGCTCAGGGCATGGAAAGACCCCCGCAGCGTTTAAACGCAACGGGGGTCGGGGTCAGGGCGTCGAGTAGCTCTGCCTACTTCCGCTTGTAAGCCTTCTGCTTCGGCAGGATGTATTCCGCCTCCGGCTTGATCAACCAGTACCCCTCGGGAACGCGAAGCCCGGTTTCCTTTGCGATCTCGGCAAGCTCAGGCATCTTACAGATGACTCGTCGGCTCCCGTCTTCCGTAGCCCCCACAGTCACAGTTATTCCGTGCCGCTGCAGGAACACCCGCTTTTGTTCGTCATCCTTGGTCGCCCACTCTTCGGAGTAAGTCCGCCCGGTCTCCTTCCAAGCCGGGGCGTCCTCGGCAGCCTTGATTTCCTCCCTCAAGCGTTCAACCTTGGCAGACTGGAATTCGTGCTGCCCCCAGTACCGTTCAATCTGCACATCGGTCTTAAACCGTCCAGCCAGGTAATCGGCTTCCAGTCGGTCTAGCGTCGCCTCGGCTTCCGCTAGCTCGGTCTTGGCCTGACTGATGGAGTTACCGGTCCGCTCCATAACCGGGAGCGGGCCGAGAGTGACCTTCACGAAAGTCCCGACAGCCGCGTCCAGGTCATCGCGCCGAATGCGGCCAGGGTTAGGACACGTTCCAGTGTTGACGTTGTTGCAGGCGTAGTAGTGATGTACGCGGCCGTTCGGCTTCGTCTTCTTGTTAGACGACATCCGGGCACCGCAACCCTGGCAGGTAGCCACACCGCCGAGCATCGACCGCGAAGGAGTGGACCGCCTGGCCGGCCTGTCACTCTTCAGTGCAGCAACGAATTCGGACCACTCGGCAAACTCCATCAGGGGTTCATCAGTAATCCGAACGTTCTCGCCGTTCTCGTCTACGACGTTCTCACCCTTGTACGTGTAGATGCCGGCCACCGTCGGATTCATAACTATGGCGCGAATAGCGTTAGCCGTCCAGGCAACACCCCTCGGCTCTTCTCCCTTCACGATGCGCAGATGATCCCGCCACGTAGGCACACCGCGCTTATTCAGGTCAACCGCGATTTTGTACGAAGACCAGTCGCCCTTTAGGCGCTCCACAATTTCGCGAAACAGTTTCGCATAGGAGGGGTCCGGAACAAGCTTCTTCCCCCCGCCTTCCTGTCGCTCGAAGCGGTACCCGAACGGCTCGACGCCACCGATCCAAACGCCTTTGGCTTTACGAGCAGCCGAGCCAGAGAGCGCGCGAGCGCGGATGGTGTCCAACTCGCCTTCGGCGAAGGCCGCGATGATCTGAGCGAACAT
The DNA here is from genome assembly GCF_014651135.1 of Streptomyces echinoruber. GTDB lineage: Bacteria > Actinomycetota > Actinomycetes > Streptomycetales > Streptomycetaceae > Streptomyces > Streptomyces echinoruber. The sequence continues at coordinate 128,146 of NZ_BMWH01000014.1, read as the reverse complement.
CTTGCCCATGGGGGTGGACATGTCGATGCCCTCGGTCACGGACACGATGGACTTGCCGTGCTTCTGACACCACTCGAAGACCTCGGCGAAGTGCCCCGCCTTCCTGCTGAGGCGGTCGAGCTTCCAGACAGCCAACACGTCCCATTCGTCGGCCCGCTCGTTGAACCAAGGACCGAGGCCCGGTCGCTTGAAGGGGTGCATCGCGCCGGACACGTCCAGGTCTTCCGCCCAGCCCGCTATGCGACCGTCCACGGCCGGGCCAGCGGCCCAGTGTTCTACGGCGTGCCGCTGCTTCTCGGGGCTGGTCGTGTCGTCCTTCAGGAGGGACAGGCGGATGGCCCCCAGGACCCTCGGGTTAGAGATCATGGCACGGATCGTACGATAGTCCATGCTAGATGAACAAGTCGCGCGACTTCTTCCAGGACCCAGCGCCGCAGCCGACGTTCACCTCCATCCCGGTGCGGCAGGGCGCGCAGCCGGCCTGACCGGCCGCCCGACGGCGCGGCACGGGCCCCCGGCGCGGGCGGAACTCCCCCTCGGGAGCCGTCCGCGCCGGGGCCTCCCGCGTCAGGGGCCTGCCCGCGTCGGGGGCCCGTCCGGCGCATCCGTTCCCGCGAGTTCACCCGTCCGGGGCGAACGGCGCCGGAACATCCGGGTCGTGCCGATCGCTGTACCGGGTATGAGCGACTACCGCATCGAACACGACTCCATGGGTGACGTCCGGGTCCCGGCGCACGCCAAGTGGCGGGCCCAGACGCAGCGCGCGGTGGAGAACTTCCCCGTCTCCGGGCAGCGGATCGAGCGGGCGCACATCGAGGCGCTGGCGCGTATCAAGGCGGCCGCGGCGAAGGTGAACGCGCGGCTGGGGGTGCTCGACCAGGACGTCGCGGACGCCATCCAGGAGGCGGCGGAGGAGGTCGCGCAGGGCAAGTGGGACGAGCATTTCCCCGTCGACGTGTTCCAGACCGGTTCGGGGACCTCGTCGAACATGAACGCCAACGAGGTCATCGCGACGCTGGCCGGTGAGCGGCTCGGGCGGGACGTGCACCCCAACGACCACGTCAACGCCTCGCAGTCCTCCAACGACGTCTTCCCCTCCTCCCTCCACATCGCCGCCACCGCCGCCGTCACGCGGGACCTGATCCCGGCCCTGGAGCACTTGGCCGGCGCGCTGGAGCGCAAGGCGGAGGAGTTCGCCGACGTGGTGAAGTCGGGCCGCACCCACCTGATGGACGCCACGCCCGTCACCCTGGGCCAGGAGTTCGGCGGGTACGCGGCGCAGATCCGCTACGGCGTCGAGCGGCTCACCGCCTCCCTGCCCCGGCTCGCGGAGCTGCCGCTGGGCGGCACCGCGGTGGGCACCGGCATCAACACCCCGCCCGGGTTCGCCGCCGCCGTCATCGAGGAGGTCGCCCGCGCCACGGGCCTGCCGCTGACCGAGGCCCGCAACCACTTCGAGGCGCAGGGCGCCCGGGACGGCATCGTGGAGACCAGCGGGCAGCTGCGCACCATCGCCGTCGGCCTGACGAAGATCGCCAACGACCTGCGCTGGATGGCGTCCGGACCGCGCACCGGGCTCGCCGAGATCTCCCTGCCCGACCTGCAGCCCGGCTCGTCGATCATGCCGGGCAAGGTCAACCCGGTCATCCCCGAGGCCGTGCTGATGGTGTGCGCCCAGGTGATCGGCAACGACGCGACGGTCGCCACCGCCGGCGCCGCCGGCAACTTCGAGCTCAACGTCATGCTGCCGGTCATCGCCAAGAACGTCCTGGAGTCGATCCGGCTGCTCGCCAACGTCTCCCGGCTGCTGGCCGACCGCACCGTCGACGGCATCGTCGCCCACCGCGAGCGGGCCCGCGAGTACGCCGAGTCCTCCCCGTCCGTGGTCACGCCGCTCAACCGGTACCTCGGCTACGAGGAGGCCGCCAAGGTCGCCAAGAGGGCGCTGGCCGAGCGGAAGACGATCCGCCAGGCGGTGCTGGAGATGGGATACGTCGAGCGCGGGCAGATCACCGAGGAGGAACTGGACCAGGCCCTGGACGTGCTGCGCATGACACGGCCGTGAAGCGGGCGGGGAGCGGACGGGAAGCGCGGGTGCCGGCCGCGACGGACCGCCCGCGGCCGTGCGGCGTGCCACCACGTCGGATGCCTGCGGCACCTAATATCTGTGCATGACAGACGGCGGAGCGATGAGACGCGTGGAAACGGAAGCGGACGGACCGGTGGGGCGCTGGACCCCGGGCAGCCACATCCTGTGGCGCTACCGGGAGAACGCCGGCGACCGCTTCCACATCGCCCGCCCCGTCACCGTCGTCCGGGACGACGCCGAGGTGCTGGCCGTGTGGATGGCGCCCGGCACGGAGTGCGTCAGGCCGGTCCTGGCCGACGGTACGCCCCTGCACCAGGAGCCCCTGGAGTCCCGCTACACCAAGCCGCGGGCCGTGCGGCGCGACCGGTGGTTCGGCACGGGCGTGCTGAAGCTGGCGCGGCCGGGCGAGCCGTGGTCGGTGTGGCTGTTCTGGGAACCGGGCTGGCGTTTCAAGAACTGGTACGTCAACCTGGAGGAGCCGCTGGCGCGGTGGTCCGGCGGGGTGGACTCCGAGGACCATTTCCTGGACATCTCCGTGCACCCCGACGGCAGCTGGCACTGGCGCGACGAGGACGAGTTCGCGCAGGCCCAGCGCGACGGCCTGATGGACGCCGCGCAGGCCGAGCGGGTGCGGGCGGCCGGGCGGGCCGCGGTGGAGGTGATCCGCGCCTGGGGTCCGCCGTTCTGCGACGGCTGGCAGCACTGGCGGCCCGATCCTGCCTGGTCGGTGCCGGTCCTGCCGGACGACTGGGACCGCACGTCCGCCCCCGTGTCCTCGTGAGACCCTTGATGTGCCCCCAGGCTGGAAACGTAGGATCGTCGTCCGCAACAGTGGAATACTGCCGGTGCGCAGCGCCGTCGTCGAGGGGTGGCGGTCGGGCCGGCGGGTGGGCGCACCGGGAGCAACGGGGGTCGGGTCGGCAACCGCCGGAACGTGCGCCGGTTCTGACCGAACGTCACCGAGGGGCGGCTGGACGTGAGCGAGGAGTACGAGGGCGTCACCGGCCGGGGCCGCAACCGGACCGCCGGCGGCACGGCACCATGCTCTGACCGCGCGGGAATCCCGTTCCCGGGACACGTATTCCGGGTATCGGGACTTCTGCGGGACGCTATGCACGCACGTGGGCACGCACGGCGCGCGACCCCGGACGGATGGATTCGACACGCGTGACGGAGCACCGGACCTCCTCCTTCGAGCACCCCCCGGCGGGCGTGGACCCCCTGGACCCCCGTGGGGCGCTGCTGCACACCCCGACACCGCCGCTCGCCCCGGACGTCACCGCTTTACCCGCGCAGTCCCGCACCGGCGGGGAATCCGCCGACCCGGCGGACGCGGCCGCTCTCACGCCCGCGCCCGGCGGTGCCGGTCCCGAGCACGCGCAGCCGGCGGCCGCCGAGCCGGACATCCATCACCGCCCGCGTCCCGTCCCGGAGGGCATCCCGGTGCAGCCGAGTGGCGAGCAGGAGCGTTCCGCCGAGGCTCTCGAGCCGCCGGGCGGCCGGGAGCGCCGTACCGGCCAGGGACTGCCCCCGGGCCGGCCCATGCCGATGCGGCGGGACGGGGACCGGCTGCGCTTCGTGGGCGCGGCCACCCGGCGCATCGCGCGCGGCATGGACCTGGACGAGATCGTGATGGGCCTGTGCCGGGCGACGGTGCCGACGTTCTCCGACGCGATCCTCGTCTACCTGCGCGAACCGCTGCCCGTGGGCGACGAGCGGCCCGTCGGGCCGCTGGTGCTGCGGCTGCGCCGCACCGACCGGATACCGCCGGAGCGGGACACCGACGGGGTGGGCTTCGTGCCCGCGCTGCCGCCCGAGCCGGAGCTGTCCGTGGGCGGCGCCGAGCTGTGCGAGGTGCGGCCCGGCAGCGCGCTCGGCGAGGTGCTGCGCGGCGTGCGGCCGGTGTTCACCGACACCCCGGCCGCGCAGGCGGCGCTGGCCGAGCTCCTGGGCGAGGCCGGCGCCGGTGACGCGACCGTGCCGGGCGGGCAGCACGCGATCCTCGCGCCGCTGCGCGGCCGGCGCCGGGTGATCGGCGCCGCGCTGTTCCTGCGCCGCGCCGAACGGCTCGCGTTCGAACCGGACGACCTGCTGGTCGCCGCCCAGCTCGCCACGCACAGCGCGCTCGGCATCGACAAGGCGGTGCTCTACGGCCGCGAGGCCTACATCGCCGACGAGCTGCAGCGCACCATGCTCCCGGAGACCCTGCCGCGCTGCACCGGCGTGCGGCTGGCCTCCCGCTACCTGCCCGCGGCCGAGACCGCGCGGGTGGGCGGCGACTGGTACGACGCGATCCCGCTGCCCGGCAGCCGGGTCGCGCTCGTCGTCGGCGACGTCATGGGCCACTCCATGACCTCCGCGGCGATCATGGGCCAGCTGCGCACCACCGCGCAGACCCTGGCCGGCCTCGACCTGCCGCCGCAGGAGGTGCTGCACCACCTCGACGAACAGGCGCAGCGGCTCGGCATCGACCGCATGGCGACCTGCCTGTACGCCGTCTACGACCCGGTCGCGCACCGCATCACCATCGCCAACGCCGGCCACCCGCCGCCCGTCCTGCTGCACCTGGGCGGCCGGGCCGAGGTGCTGCACGTGCCGGCGGGCGCGCCCATCGGCGTCGGCGGCGTCGATTTCGAGGCGGTCGAGCTGGAGGCGCCGGCCGGGGCGACGCTGCTGCTGTACACCGACGGGCTGGTGGAGTCCCGGCTGCGGGACGTGTGGACCGGCATAGAGCAGCTGCGGGAGAAGCTGTCGGCGACGGCGCAGCTCACGGGGCCGGACCACCCGCCGCCCCTGGAGGCGCTGTGCGACGAGGTGCTGGACATGCTCGGCCCGGGCGACCGGGACGACGACATCGCGCTGCTCGCCGCCCGCTTCGACGGGATCGCGCCGAGCGACGTGGCGTACTGGTTCCTGGAGCCGGAGGACTCCGCTCCCGCCAAGGCCCGCCGCCTGGCCCGCCGCGCCCTGGCCCGCTGGGGCCTGGAGGAGCTGAGCGACTCCGTCGAGCTGCTGGTCAGCGAGGTCGTCACCAACGCCGTGCGCTATGCCTCCCGCCCGGTCACCCTGCGCCTGCTGCGCACGGACGTGCTGCGCTGCGAGGTCGGCGACGACGTGCCCCAGCTGCCCCGCCTGCGCCAGGCCCGCGCCACCGACGAGGGCGGCCGCGGCCTGTACCTCGTCAACCGGCTGGCCCGGCGGTGGGGGGCGACGCGGCTGAGCGCGGGCAAGGTGGTGTGGTTCGAGCTGAACCGGAACCAGGGCTGAGATCCGGGGTTGAGATCCGGGTCTGAGGCCCAGATCTGCGACCCAGGTCTGAGCCGGGCAGAGATCCGGAGCAGGACGTCAGGACGTGGCAGGGGGCGCCCGGCCTTCAAGCCGGGCGCCCCCTGACGTCACTGGCCGTCGCCGGGCAGCAGCGGGTTGTCCGGTGGTGTCGGGCGGCCGCTGCCCGAGGCGGTCGCCGTCGGTGCCGTGGGCGGCGGGGTCGACGGGGTCTGCGACGGGGTGCCGGAGGGAGTCTGCGACGGGGTCTCGGACGGCGACGGGGAGGCCGGCGGGGAGCTGCTGGGGGTGTGCGACGGCGTCTGCGACGGGGTCCGGGTCACGCTCGGCGTGCTGGACGGCCGGACCGCCGCGCCCTGCGTGGTCTGCAGGTCGAACCGGGTGACGCCGTCCATCACGCCGAAGGTGTAGGCCGCCCAGATCTGCGCCGGGTAGCCGCCGCCGTTGATGCGGCCGGTGCCGGGAATGAGGCCGGTGGCGCCGGTGAGGGGGATCTGGGCGTGGGTTGTGGGGTCCTCGCCGAACAGGCCGACCGCGGTGACCAGCTTGGGCGTGTAGCCCACGAACCAGGCCGACTTGTCGTTGTCGGAGGTTCCCGTCTTGCCGGCGACCGGCTGGCCGCCGCGCAGCGGGTTGTCGCGCACCGAGGTCCTGGCGGTGCCGTCGTCGACCACGCCGGTCAGCACGGAGGTCACGGTGTCGGCGGCCTCGCGGCCGATCACCCGGTCGCCCACCGGGTCCGGCAGTTGCAGCCTGCGGCCCTGCTGCTCGGCCGACTTGATGATGCTCGGGGTGACCTTCCGGCCGTGGTTGTCGAGGGTGGCGTAGACGCCGGCCATCTGCAGCGGGCTCGCGCCCATGCTGCCCAGGGTCTGCGCGGGCACCGCCTTCAGCCCGGCGGTGTCCATGCCGAGCCGGCCGGCGACGTTCAGCACCTCCCGCATGCCGACGTCGACGCCCATCTGCGCGAAGACGGAGTTGACGGACTTGTTCATCGCCGTCTGCACGGTGATGTCGCCGTAGTCCCGGTCGTCCTCGTTCTCGGGGGCGAAGCCGACCTTGGTGCCGTGGTCCACCACCGGGCGTTTGCTGGTGCCGTCGTAGACCGTGTTCGGTGTGATCGGGGTGCCGTCCTGGGTGCGGGCGCCGCCGTCCAGGGCGGCGGCCAGGATGACCGGCTTGAAGGTGGAGGCGGGCTGGTAGTCGTCCCGGGTGGCGTTGCTGAGGTAGTGGTCGAAGTAGTCGACGCCGCCGTACAGCGCCACGATCCGCCCGGTGCGCGGGTCGACCGAGACCGCGCCGGCCTGCACCGCCCCGTCGACCTTGCGCTTCTTCTTGTCCAGTTTGCTGGTCAGCTGCGCCTTGACGGCCTTCTCCAGCGCGGTCTGCTTGTGCCGGTCGATGTTCAGGGTGACGGTCCAGCCCTGGTGCTCGACCCTGGCCTGGGCCTCGGAGGCGCTGAGGCCCTGCTGCTTCATCAGCTGCTGTTCGAGCTGCTTGTTGGCCAGGTCGATCAGGTAGCCCTTCTGTCCTTCGCTGCCGGGCGTGGCCTTGGGCTCCTTGGGCACCGGGAACGTCATGCGGTCCCGGGCGCCCTTGTCCAGCCAGCCCTGCTCGACCATGTTGTCCAGGACGTAGTTCCAGCGGGCCTTCACCAGCCTCTTGCCGGTGTCGGTGGCCACCGCCCAGTCGTACTGGCTCGGCGCCTGCAGCAGTGCGGCGAGGTAGGCGCCCTGCTCGACGGTGAGCCGGCTCGCGTCGACGCGGTAGTAGGCCTGCGCCGCGGCCTGGATGCCGTAGGCGCCGCGGCCGTAGTAGCTGGTGTTGATGTAGCCGGCGAGAATGTCCTCCTTGGTCTTCTCGCGGTCCACCTTCAACGCGATGACCAGTTCCTTCAGCTTGCGCGTGACGGTCTGTTCCTGGCTGAGGTAGTAGTTCTTGACGTACTGCTGGGTGATGGTCGAACCGCCCTGCGTGCCCTTGCCGGTGAGGGTGTTGATCAGGCCGCGGGCGGTGCCCTTCAGGTCGACGCCGGAGTCGGTGTAGAAGGTCTTGTTCTCGGCGGCGACGAAGCAGCGCTGGACGGGCTTGGGCACCTTGGACAGGTCCACGCTCTCGCGGTTGACCTTGCCGTCGCGGGCCATGATCGTGCCGTCGCTGTACTTGTAGACGTTGCTCTGCTGCGTCGCGATGGGGTTGCCCTTGGGGATGGGCACGAGCAGGTAGAGCACGACGAAGCCGCCGATGCCGAGCAGGCACAGGCCGAAGAACGTGCCGAGGATCCTCTTCCAGGTGAAGAACCGGCGTATGCCGCCCTTGCGGGGCCCGGCGCCCCGCCCGCCCCGTCCGGCGCGGCGGGCGGCCGCGCGGCCGCCCGGCGCCGCCACGGACGGCGACCCGGCCGGCGACGCGGCCGGCGCGGTCTGCGCCGAGCGGTTCCTGGGCGCAGCGCGGCGGCCGCCGCGCTGCCGCGCTCGTCTCTCTTCCGCTCGTCCCATGACTCCGCTCGCTCCGCTTCGTTCCGTCTCGTTCGGTCTCGTTCGGTCTCTTCGCGTGTCGCTCTGTTCGCCCTGATTCGCTCTGGTTCGGTCGTTTCTCGCCCCGCCCGTCACACGGGTCGCTCAGGTCGGCTCAGAAAGCTAACACCGCCGTATGCGACAAAGGGCCCGTCATCCCGTCTTTTACGGACGTGAGAATCAGCACCCCTTCCAAGGGAACCGACGGCCGGGAGGGGGTGAAGGTTGCCACGGCGGGGAAAAGTGATATCACTTGGCTAGCCCGTCGCATCCGCTGCGGGCACCTCACCGAACGGGGAGACCACCTCATGTCCCAGATACCCGACCTGCCCGAGATGCCCGCCCCGCGGGTGCGGGAGTTCCCCGCGCGCAGCGTCGCCGGCGGCCTGGCGCTGCTGGGCGGCCTGGCCGGGCTGCTCGCCGCGGCCGGCCTGCTGGCGTGCGGCGTCGCGGTGCGCCCGGCCGGCGCCAAGGCCGCCCTGATCGCCCTCGGCGTCCTGCTCGGTGTGGCCGCCCTGCTCGCGATGTGCGGGCTGAACATGGTGGCGCCGGGCGAGGCCCGCGTGGTCCAGCTCTTCGGCCGCTACCGCGGCACCATCCGCGAGGACGGCCTGCGCTGGGTCAACCCCTTCACCTCGCGCACCGGGATCTCCACCCGCGTGCGCAACCACGAGACGCCCGTGCTCAAGGTCAACGACGCCTACGGCAACCCGATCGAGCTCTCCGCCGTGGTGGTGTGGCGGGTCCGCGACACCGCCCAGGCCACCTTCGAGGTGGACGACTACGTGCAGTTCGTCGTCACCCAGACCGAGGCCGCCGTGCGGCACATCGCCATCGAGTACCCCTACGACGCCCACGACGAGGACGGCCTGTCGCTGCGCGGCAACGCCGAGGAGATCACCGAGAAGCTCGCCGCCGAACTGCACGCGCGCGTGGCGACGGCCGGCGTGCAGATCGTCGAGTCCCGCTTCACGCACCTCGCCTACGCCCCCGAGATCGCCTCGGCGATGCTCCAGCGGCAGCAGGCCGGCGCGGTCGTCGCCGCCCGGCGGCAGATCGTGGACGGCGCGGTCGGCATGGTGGAGGCGGCGCTGGGGCGCATCATGGAGCAGGGCCTGGTGGAGCTGGACGAGGAGCGCAAGGCGGCGATGGTGTCCAACCTGATGGTGGTGCTGTGCGGCGACCGGGCCCCGCAGCCCGTCCTCAACGCCGGGACCCTCTACCAGTGACGGACTCCCCGGACTCCCCGGCTTCCCCGGACTCCCCGGCTTCCCCGGACTCCTCGGGCTCCCCGGCTTCCCCGGACTCCCCCCAGGGCCCGCCCGGGCGCCGGCCGCGGCAGCGCAAGCAGGTGCTGCTGCGGCTCGACCCGTCGGTGTACGACGCCCTGGCCCGGTGGGCGTCCGACGAGCTGCGCTCGGCCAACGCCCAGATCGAGTTCCTGCTGCGCCGCGCCCTGGCCGAGGCAGGCCGCCTGCCGCGCGAGGCGGGCCCGCTGCCGCGCCGGGGCCGGCCGCCGAAGGACGCCGGGCCGTCGTAGGACACCGGGCCGTCGTAGGACACCGGGCCGTCGTAGGGCACCGGTCGTCGCAGGACACCGGCCGCCGCACGACCCCGAAGTCCCGCCCCGGGCATGCCGGTTCGCCGCGGCGGGCGTGCACCGGGCCGTCGTGCGGGCGTGCACCAGACCGTCGCGGCAGGCGTACTCCAGCCCGTCGTGGCGGAACCGTGACAATCGCCCGCCACCTGCACGGTCGCACGGCCCGCCACCCCCGTCCGCACTCGATGTATACACCCCGCGTATACACGCCGTGTAGTGTGCTCGGCATGTCCATCGGTCACACTCTTCTGGGACTCCTGGAGTCCGGGCCGCGTCACGGCTACGACCTGAAGCGGACCTTCGACGAGAAGTTCGGTCACGACCGGCCGCTGCACTACGGCCAGGTCTACTCGACGATGTCCCGGCTGCTGAGGGACGGCCTGGTCGAGGTCGACGGCATCGAGCCCGGCGGCGGCCCCGAGCGCAAGCGGTACGCCATCACGCAGGCCGGCGTCACCGACGTCGAGCGCTGGCTGGCCACCCCGGAGAAGCCCGAGCCGTACCTGCAGTCCACCCTCTACATCAAGGTCGTGCTGGCGCTGCTCACCCGCCGCGACGCCGCCGGCATCCTCGACACCCAGCGCTCCGAGCACCTGCGCATGATGCGCGTCCTCACCGACCGCAAGCGCAAGGGCGACCTCGCCGACCAGCTCATCTGCGACCACGCCCTGTTCCACCTGGAGGCCGACCTGCGCTGGCTGGAACTGACCGCCGCCCGCCTGGACAAGCTCGCCGCGGCGGTGACCCCGTGAACGCCCCGGCCGGTTCTCTGCTCGTCGCCGAGGACCTGCGCAAGGCCTACGGCCCCACCGTCGCCCTCGACGGCGCCGGCTTCTCCATCCACCCCGGCGAGATCGTCGCCGTCATGGGCCCCTCCGGCTCCGGCAAGTCGACGCTGCTGCACTGCCTCGCCGGGATCGTCGTCCCGGACTCCGGCACGATCACGTACGACGGGCGGGAGTTGACGGCGATGAGTGACGCCGAGCGCAGTGCGCTGCGGCGCGGCGAGTTCGGGTTCGTGTTCCAGTTCGGCCAGTTGGTGCCGGAGCTGACCTGTGTGGAGAACGTCGCGCTGCCGCTGCGGCTGAACGGCACGCCCCGCCGGGAGGCCGAGCGGCGGGCCCGGACCTGGCTGGAGCGGCTGGAGGTCGACGACCTGGCCGGCCAGCGGCCCGGGGAGGTCTCCGGCGGCCAGGGCCAGCGGGTCGCCGTCGCCCGCGCCCTGGTCACCGGCCCGCGGGTGGTCTTCGCCGACGAACCGACCGGTGCCCTGGACTCCCTCAACGGCGAGCGCGTGATGGAGCTGCTCACCGAGGCCGCGCGCTCGGCCAACGCCGCCGTCGTCCTGGTCACGCACGAGCCGCGGGTGGCCGCCTACTCCGACCGCGAGATCGTCGTACGCGACGGCAGGTCCCGCGACATGGAGCGCGCCGTATGAGCGCGCGGCAGTGGACGGGGGACCTCGCCCTGGGCGTCCGGTTCGCCTTCGCGGGCGGCCGCGAGGGGTGGGTGCGGGCGCTGCTGACGGCCGTCGGGGTCGGGCTCGGCGTGGCGCTGCTGCTGCTCGCCACCTCGCTGCCGAATGCGCTGGCGGCCCGCAGCGCGCGCGCCCTGGCGCGCGAGGACCTCACCTACGGCAACGCCGCCGCGCCCGCGGCCGGCGACGCGCTGGTGATCGCGTCCGTCCCGACGGACTTCCACGGCAAGAGCATCCGCGGCCGCGTCCTGCAGCCGGAGGGCCCCAAGGCGCCGCTGCCGCCGGGCGTCGCGCGTTTCCCGCGGCCGGGCGAGATGGTGGTGTCCCCGGCGCTGCAGCGGCTGCTGGAGTCGGACGAGGGCAGGCTGCTGCGGCAGCGGCTGCCGCAGCGGATCGTGGGCACCATCGGCGACGACGGCCTGATCGGCCCGAACGAGCCGGCCTTCTACCGGGGCGCCGGGGACCTGGCGGGGAAGGTCGACGGCGGCCGGATCCGGCGCATCGGCCGCTTCGGCGACCCGAGTCCGCGGACCGACCCGTGGGATCCGGTGCTGACCCTGCTCGTCCTGGTCGTCATCGTGGTGCTGCTGACGCCGGTGGCCGTGTTCATCGCCGCCGCCGTCCGCTTCGGCGGCGAGCGGCGCGACCGGCGGCTGGCGGCGCTGCGGCTGGTGGGCTCCGACCGGTGGATGACCCGGCGCGTCGCGGCCGGCGAAGCCCTCGCGGGCGCCCTGCTCGGGCTGGTGTTCGGCGCCGTGTTCTTCCTGGTGGGCCGTCAACTCGCCGCGCGTCTGGAGGTGCTGGACGTCAGTGTCTTCCCCGGTGACATCACCCCCGCTCCCGCGCTGGTCGCGCTGGTCGTCGTGGCGGTGCCCGCGGCCGCCGTGCTGGTGACGCTGCTGGCGCTGCGCGGGGTGGTCATCGAGCCGCTCGGTGTGGTGCGCGCGGCCCGGCCGGCCCGGCGCCGGCTGTGGTGGCGGCTGCTGCTGCCGCTGGGCGGCCTGGCGCTGCTCGCGCCGATGGTGGACCAGGGCAACCGCAACGGCGACTTCAACCAGTACCTCGTGACCGGCGGCGTGGTCCTGCTGCTGGTCGGGGTCACCGCGCTGCTGCCGTGGGGGGTCGAGGCGGTCGTCGCCCGGCTCGGCGCGGGCGGGGTGTCCTGGCAACTGGCCGTACGACGCCTGCAGTTGAGCAGCGGTACGGCGGCGCGGACGGTCAACGGCATCGCCGTGGCGGTGGCCGGCGCGATCGCCCTGCAGATGCTGTTCGCCGGGGTGGAGGACGACTACACCCGCAGCAGCCCCCACGACCTCACCCGGGCGCAGATGCAGGCCACGCTGCCCGGCGACGTGCCCGTCGCCCCGGCCCTGGCGAAGTTCCGCCACACCCCTGGCGTGCGCCGGGTGTTCGGCTACGCGGAGGGCGGCATCGGCGACCGGCCCGCCGATCCCGTGCACGGCACTGAGCTGACCGTGGGCGACTGCGCCGCCCTGCGCCAGGTGGCCGACCTGCCCTCGTGCCGCGACGGCGACGTGTTCGCCGTGACCGGCGGCGAATACGACACCGAAACCCCGCACCTGGCCCGCGCGGGCCGGACACTGTACGTCGACCCGTCGTACGAGGGAAGCCCGAAACGCCGTCAGGTGCCCTGGCGGCTGCCGCGGGACATGAAGCGGGCGCCGTCCCGCCCGGACCTGCTCGGCAACCGGCGCGGCGGCTTCCTCGCCACACCCGGCGCCCTGCCCGCGGCCGCGGGCCCGGGCCTGCGCGGGGAGATCTACCTCTCGATCGACCGCTCGGTGCCGGAGGTGGAGGAGCGGGTACGCAACACGGCCGCGGCCGTCTCCCCGCTGAGCACGGTCGACACCTGGTCGTCCGTCGAACGCTCCCCCCGCTTCGCCTCCCTGCGCACCGGCCTGTTCGTCGGCGCCGCCTGCGTCCTGGTGCTGATCGGCGCGAGCCTGCTCGTCTCCCAGCTGGAGCAGCTGCGCGAGCGCCGCACGCTGCTGTCGTCCCTGGTCGCCTTCGGCACCCGGCGCCGCACCCTGGGCCTGTCGGTGCTGTGGCAGGCGGCGATCCCCGTGACCCTGGGCCTGCTGCTCGCCGCCGCGACCGGGCTGACGCTGGGCGCGGTGCTGCTGAAGCTGACGGCCACGCCGGTCAGGATCGACTGGGGCGGCGTGCTGTCGATGACCGGCGTCGGCGCGGGGGTCGTCCTCGCGGTGACCCTCCTGAGCCTGCCCCCGCTGCTGAAACTGGTGCGCCCGGAGGGGCTGCGCACGGAGTGACGCCGTGCGCGTGACCGGGCGCCTGCGGGCGGGGCCCGGCGGGGCGGCCCGCCGATCGCCGTCGGCCGCTCACCCGGCCGTCACCCCCGTCGGCCGCTCGCCCGGCCGTCACCCCCGTCGGCCGCTCACGCGCCCCCGTCCAGCACCCGTACCGGCAACGGCCGCAGTGCCTCCCGCAGGGCTGCGGCCAGTTGCCGGTACTCGGCCGCGCGGGCGGTGCCGGCGCGCATGGCGAGGGCGATACGGCGGCTGGGGGCCGGATCGGCGAAGTACCCGGTGAGCAGGCCGTCGTTGCGGGAGGTCTCCACCTTCAGCGCGGTGCGCGGCAGCAGCGTGCAGCCGAGCCCGCCCGCGACGAGCTGCACCAGCGTGGCCAGCCCGGCGGCGGTCGTGGTCACCGGCGCGTCCTCCCGGCCGGCCTCCCGGCAGATCTCCAGGGCCTGGTCGCGCAGGCAGTGCCCCTCGTCCAGCAGCAGCAGGTTGAGCTCCCGCAGCGCCTCCCGCGGGATGCCCGTGCGTCCGCCGAGCCGGTGGCCGAGCGGTGTGACGAGCACGAAGTCCTCGTCGAACAGGGGGAGTTCGACGACGCCCGGGGCGCCGAGCGGCACGGCGAGCAGCAGCAGGTCCAGCCGCCCGCCGGCCAGTCCCTCCAGCAGGTTGGCGGTCTGCTCCTCGTGCACCTGCAGGTCCAGGTCGGGGTACCGTTCGTGGACCAGCCGCAGCACGGTGGGCAGCAGATAGGGCGCCACCGTGGGGATCACGCCCAGGCGCAGCACGCCGGTGAACGGGGCCCGCAGCGCCTCGGCCTCCTCCAGCAGCGCGCCGGCCTCCTCCAGGACGGCCTTGGCGCGTACGGCGAGGCGTTCCCCGGCGGGCGAGAGCAGCACCTTGCGCGTCGTACGCTCCAGGAGGGTGACACCGAGTGTCTCCTCCAGCGCCGAGACGGCACTGGACAGGGCGGGCTGGCTCATGCCGAGCGCCGCGGCCGCGTCCCGGAAGTGCAGGTGCTCGGCGACGGCGGCGAAGGCCCTGAGCTGGGAGAGGCTGGGCAACCTGCGCTTTCCCGCGACCACTGATAGCTACCTCCGATCAACACGACCAAGTGTAGCTATTTCACGAATCAATGCACCCTGTGCCAACATCAACAACGTCCAACCCATGGGAAACGCTGACAAAATTGGCGTTTCTTCGCTGCAAGGAGAGCCTGTGCTCACTGTTGGTGACAAGTTCCCCGAGTTCGAACTGACCGCCTGCGTCTCGCTGGAGAAGGGCAAGGAGTTCGAGAAGATCAACCACAAGACCTACGAGGGCAAGTGGAAGGTGATCTTCGCATGGCCCAAGGACTTCACCTTCGTGTGCCCGACCGAGATCGCGGCCTTCGGCAAGCTGAACGACGAGTTCGCCGACCGTGACGCTCAGATCCTCGGCTTCTCCGGCGACTCCGAGTACGTCCACCACGCCTGGCGCAAGGACCACCCGGACCTGCGCGAGCTGCCGTTCCCGATGATGGCGGACTCCAAGCACGAGCTCATGCGGGCGCTGGGCATCGAGGACGAGGAGGGCTTCGCGCAGCGCGCCGTCTTCATCGTCGACCCGAACAACGAGATCCAGTTCACCATGGTGACCGCGGGCTCCGTCGGCCGTAACCCCAAGGAGGTGCTGCGGGTCCTGGACGCCCTGCAGACCGACGAGCTGTGCCCCTGCAACTGGAACAAGGGCGACGAGACCCTCGACCCGGTCAAGCTCCTGGCTGGTGAGTGAGTCGTGTCCCTGGACTCCCTCAAGTCCCGCATCCCGGACTACGCCAAGGACCTGAAGCTCAACCTGGGCTCGGTCATCGGCAACTCCGGCCTGCCGGCCCAGCAGCTGTGGGGCACGGTACTGGCGACCGCGATCGCCTCCCGCTCCCCCATCGTGCTGCGGGAGCTGGAGCCGGAGGCGAAGACGCACCTGTCGCCGGAGGCGTACACCGCGGCCAAGGCCGCGGCCGCCGTCATGGCGATGAACAACGTCTTCTACCGCACCCGCCACCTGCTGTCCGACCCGGAGTACGGCAACCTCCGCGCCGGTCTGCGGATGAACGTCATCGGCAACCCCGGCGTCGACAAGGTCGACTTCGAGCTGTGGTCCTTCGCCGTCTCCGCCGTCAACGGCTGCGGCATGTGCCTGGACTCCCACGAGCAGGTCCTGCGCAAGGCGGGCGTCGACCGGGAGGTCATCCAGGAAGCCTTCAAGATCGCCGCGGTCGTCCAGGCGGTCGCCACGACCCTGGACGCCGAGGCCGCGCTGACCGACTAGGAGCGGTCCGGCCCCCGCGCTCACGGGCCCCCGTCCACCGCACGGTGGACGGGGGCCCGTTCGTCTGCCCGGCCGCCCGCTACCGCGCCGGGTCCGGTGAGTCGGCCGGGGCTGACGACTCCGTACCGGCCGGGGGCGGCGGCGGGCGGCGGGGGACGGGCTGCTGGGAGTAGGCGCGCAGGTAGCCGACGACGGTGTTGGTGACCGCGACGAGCGGGACGGCGACGACGGCACCGCCGATGCCGGCCACCATGCCGCCGGCGGAGACGGCCAGGACGACGGCGAGGGGGTGGACGCGCACGGCGCGGCCGAGGATGAAGGGCTGCAGCACGTGGCCCTCGATCTGCTGCACGGCCAGGACCACGACCAGGGTCATCACGGCGGTGAAGACGCCCTGCGTGACCAGCGCGACGACGACGGCGAGGGCGCCGGAGACGACCGCGCCGACCAGCGGGACAAAGGCGAAGAGGAAGATGAACACCGCCAGCGGGACGGCCATCGGCACGTCCAGGAAGTAGATGCCGAGGCCGATGAAGATGGCGTCGATCAGGGCGACGAGCACCGTGCCGCGCACGTAGGCGGTGAGCGTGCGCCAGGCCCGCGGGCCGGCCCCGGCCACGCCCGGGCGGGCGGCGGCGGGGACCAGCTTCAGGCACCAGGCCCAGATCCGCTCGCCGTCGTAGAGCAGGAAGAGGGTGGAGAAGATCGTCAGGAGGATGCCGGTGAGCGCCTCCACGACGACGGTCACGCCCTCCAGGCCGGCCGAGGTGATCTGGTCGGTGTTGGCGCCGATCGCCTCGCGCAGGTTCTTGGCGATCCGGTTGATCTGCTTGTCGGTGACGTGGAAGGGGCTGTGCAGCAGCCACTTGCGCAGCTCGTCGATGCCGTCCTGGATCTGGTCGGAGAGGGTGTCGATGTTCTCCATGACCTGCCAGGTCACGAACCAGCCGATCAGGCCCATCACCACGAACCCGAGCACCGCGGTGAGCGCGGTCGCCGGGCCGCGCGGCACCCCGCTCCGCCGCAGCCGCGTCACCGTCGGCTGCAGCAGCGCCGTGATGAGCAGCGCGGTCACGAACGCCAGCACCACCAGCTGCACCGCGCTGATGACCCGCATGAGCACCCAGACGGTCCCGGCGAGGACCAGAATGCGCCAGCCGGCCTCGGCGGCCACCCGCACGCCCCAGGGCACCGCCTGCGCGGGATCCGGCCGGGCCGGCACAACGGTGACGTGGTCGGCGTGGAGGTGCTGTGCCTCACCGGGCGGCGGCTCGCCCTCGGCCGGTTCCTGTTCCACCTCGGCTCGGCGCTCCTCCAACCGCTCGCCCAAGTCGGTCAGTCCGGCGCCCAGCCGGCCGAGCCACCCCGGTACTCGCGACATCATCCGTCCTCTTGCCCCGTCTCTGCCCACCACTCCCCCGGAGTCGTCCGTCCGACCGTACACGGCGAAAGCCCCTCCCCCTAAGGACGGGGAAGGGGCTGCGCGGGGTTGAGAGCGGCCGCGAGGGCCGTTCTGCTCGGTAACGGCTCGGCAGCGGCTCAGTACCAGTGGTTGGCCTGCCAGAACGACCACGCCTCGCAGGGGCTGCCGTAGCGGCTGTTCATGTAGTTCAGGCCCCACTTGATCTGCGTGGCGGGGTTGGTGCGCCAGTCGGCGCCCGCGGTGGCCATCTTGGAGCCGGGCAGGGCCTGGAAGAGGCCGTAGGCTCCGGAGGAGGCGTTGACCGCCTGGTAGTTCCAGCTCGACTCGTGGTCCACGATGTTGCTGAAGCACTGGAACTGGCCCGCGGGGACCATCTGCTGCGCCATCGCCTGGATCTGGGCGACGGTGTAGGAGGTCTGAACGGGGAAGTCGGTGACGCTCCGGGCGGCGTCGCGGCTCGCGGCCTTCTTCGCCTCGGCGCGCTCCTTGGCCGCCTTGGCCGCCTGCTCGGCGGCCTCCTTCTTCTTGATCGCGGTCTCGGCGGCCGCCTTGCGGGCCGCCTCCTCGGCGGCCTTCTTGGCGGTCGCGTCAGCAGCGATGGCCTGCGCGTCGGCCTGCTGCGTCAGGGACGCGGTCTGCACCTGGGCCTGCTGGCCGGCAGGGATGTCCGCGAGGAGCGTCGTCGTCTCGTAGGCCGTAGCCTCGGCGTCGTTGCTCTGGGCGGTACTGCCCGAGGCAACGCCGACCACGCTTCCGACTGCGGTGACCGCGGTGGCGGAGGCCACTGCGAATCCCCGGACCGAAATCCGGCTCACACGGTTTCCTTCCAGCATCGCCCGCTTCGGTGACCCTGGCGGACGCGATCGTGCCCCTGGCACTGGCCTCCCCAACTACGGGGTCACGGGAGGCGCGGGCCCGGTGGGCAACTCCCCTCTTCGGGAGCGCCGCATGGTGCTCGGGCGGCATACGACGACGCTATGGAGTTGGCGGTGTTGCCACTGGGGCTCCGCACCGCTGGGGGCGCGGGTGTGTCGTATGCGGGGCCTGACAGGAACGAGACTTTGCCGTAACCCGACGCCCGATGGCAATTCCGAGTTGCGTGTGAAAGCTCACACCTTGTTTGACGGAGGGGATTTCACGGAACCGCCGTACACGACGGCGCCGCCCGGCTAGGCTCTCTGGCTTCGCCGGACGGCGCCCATCACCGCGTCGCCCCTGTGAAGTTGAACATCTCACCCGGACGGCTCAGAGCTGACCGTCCTCCAGCATTTCGGTCACCAGGGCCGCAATCTGGGACCTCTCGGACCGGGTGAGGGTGACGTGCGCGAAGAGCGGATGCCCCTTCAGCTTCTCCACGACGGCGACGACACCGTCGTAGCGCCCCACCCGCAGGTTGTCCCGCTGCGCCACGTCGTGGGTGAGAACGACCCGGGAGTTCGCCCCGATCCGGGACAGAACGGTCAGCAGAACGTTGCGTTCCAGCGACTGCGCCTCGTCCACGATCACGAAGGCGTCGTGCAGGGACCGGCCGCGGATGTGGGTGAGCGGCAGCACCTCCAGCATGCCGCGGGCGGTGACCTCCTCGATGACCTCGCGGCTGGTGACCGCGGACAGCGTGTCGAACACCGCCTGCGCCCAGGGGCTCATCTTCTCCGCCTCGGTGCCGGGCAGATAGCCGAGCTCCTGCCCGCCCACCGCGTACAGCGGGCGGAAGACCATCACCTTCTGGTGCTGACGGCGCTCCAGCACCGCCTCCAGGCCCGCGCACAGCGCCAGCGCCGACTTGCCGGTGCCGGCCCGGCCGCCCATCGACACGATCCCCACCTCCGGGTCGAGCAGCAGGTCGAGCGCGATGCGCTGCTCGGCGCTGCGGCCCTTGATACCGAAGGCCTCCCGGTCGCCGCGCACCAGCCGCACGTCGCCCTCGGGCGTGACCCGGCCCAGCGCGTGGCCGCGCTCGGACTGGATCGTCAGGCCGGTGTGCACGGGCAGGTCGGCCGCCTCGGGCACGTGCACCCGCCCGGCCTCGAACAGGATGTCGACCTGCTCCCCGGAGAGGGCGAGCTCCGCCATGCCGGTCCAGCCGGAGGCGTCCGTGATGGCGAGTTCGGCGCGATACTCCTCGGCCAGCAGGCCGACCGAGGACGCCTTGATCCGCAGCGGCAGGTCCTTCGACACGACCGTGACGTCGAAGCCCTCGGCCTGCAGGTTGCGGGCGACCGCGAGGATGCGCGAGTCGTTGTCCCCCTGCCGGTAGCCGGTGGGCAGCACGCTGGGGTCGGAGTGGTTGAGCTCGACCCGCAGGGTCCCGCCGAGGTCCCCGGTCGGGATGGGGGCGTCGAGGCGGCCGTAGCGCACCCGGAGGTCGTCCAGCAGGCGCAGGGCCTGCCGGGCGAAGTAGCCGAGTTCGGGATGGTGCCGCTTGGCCTCCAGCTCCGTGACCACGACGATCGGCAGCACGACCTCGTGCTCCTCGAAGCGGCTCACGGCGTTCGGGTCGGCCAGCAGGACGCTGGTGTCGAGAACATAGGTGCGCCGGTCTGGCTTGTGGCGCTTTGTGCTGGTCACCACGGAGAGACGTACCCCCTCTGAGGTCGGGGAGCGGCGAGAGGGAGGCCGGGGCCGGGACGGGCGGGAAGAATTCCGGCCGGTCGTCGGTCCCGCCGCACCGCGGGCCGAGAACCGGCCCTGCGCGTCTGGATCCGTGCCGTGACCGCACGGTCGGGCTGGTGCAACGGGCCTCCCGGGCGGACGGCGCGTGCCGCCCGCTGAGATCCGACACCCGTGGTTCGGGTGTCGACCTGTCTGCCTTATGCCCTCGAAATCGCGCCGCCATGCCAGACCGTACGGCGGCGCACCGGTGAACTCCGCGTAACGCCTGGTCGCAGGGGGTTGCGCCGACGCCTGGCCGCAGGGGCCGCGCCGGCGCCCGGTCGCGGCGGATGCCGCGGGGTGTCAGCCGCCGTAGCGCCGGTGGCGTGCGGCGTAGTCGCGCAGGGCGCGCAGGAAGTCGACCTTGCGGAAGGCCGGCCAGAAGACCTCGCAGAAGTAGTACTCCGAATGGGCGGTCTGCCACAGCATGAAACCGGACAGCCGCTGCTCGCCGCTGGTGCGGATGACGAGGTCGGGGTCGGGCTGGTCGCGGGTGTACATGTGCCGGCCGATCATGTCGATGTCGACCTGCTCGGCGAGCTCCTCCAGCGACACGCCCCGCTCGTGGGCGTCGAGGAGCATGGAGCGCACGGCGTCGGCGATCTCCTGGCGGCCGCCGTAGCCGATGGCCACGTTGACCAGTATCCCCTGGACGCCGGCGGTGGCCTCCTCGGCCTCCTTCAGGGCGCGCTGCATGCCGGCCGGGAGGATGTCGGGGGTGCCGACGTGATGGACGCGCCAGCGGCCGTCGGCGGCCAGGGAGCGCACGACGTCCTCGATGATGTCCAGGAGCGGGCCGAGCTCCTCCTGCGGACGGGAGAGGTTGTCGGTGGACAGCAGCCAGAGGGTGACGACCTCGACGTCGGTCTCGGCGCACCAGCCGAGGAACTCCTCGATCTTGTCGGCGCCGGCCCGGTGCCCGTCGGCGGTGCTGGAACCGGCGGCCTTCGCCCAGCGGCGGTTGCCGTCCATGATGACGCCGATGTGCTTGGGCACCTGAGCGTGGTCCAGGTGGCCTTCCACCCGGCGCGCGTACAGCCTGACCAGCAGGCTCCGCAGCTTGTCGCGCAGGATCACGTGATCGTCAGCCCCTCCGGTTGAGGATCGGACGGGCGCGGTCGGCCTCGCGTGCCCGTCGTACGGCGGCCGCGTCCGTGCGGCGGTCCCCGGAGGCGAAGCCTACCGCTGTCGGGCGGCCGGACCGCCAACGGGTGGTCAGGAGGCGGGCGGCGGCGGGGTGATGGCGGGGGGCACGGGGCCGGGGAGGGCGGCGGGGGCGAGGAGGCCGGGCGGCCGGGGCCTCGCAAGTCGGGCGACCAGAGCCTTGCGGGCCGGGTGGCCGGGGCCCCGCAGGCCGGGCGACGAGGGGCCGCCCCATGGGGGGCGCATCCGGCGCACCGGGCGGCGCACAAGAAAACGGGCCGGTCCGTGGGGGGGAGACGGACCGGCCCGAGGGGGGGCTTCCACCATAACCCTTCGTGAGTGATGCTGCGTGCATCAGCGCACCACAATTACTCTCCGAAGTCGCCCGGCGACGCCCCGCTGAGCGCGGAAGGCGCCATTCCGGGTGGGATCGGGCGCCGACGGCGACAGAATCGCAGGAAAAACAGACCGGATACGAAGGAATCCTGGGGATACGACGGCTTTGGCCAATGTTGCGACACAGCCGACGAGTTGTCCGCGCATCCCCTGGACGGGTGAACCCGGTCGCGAACACTCGCTTGCCCTCCGGACAGGTGCGCGGCGGACGCGCCCGCCCGGGCCGCACCCCCGCGAGCAGGGCAAGCGGCGGCGCGTGACCTCCTGCCCCGTGTGGCGACCCCCACGTTGCTTTGCTCACGCGAATTACATTGGTCTGGACGTGTGGCGCCGGGGCACCCGGAGGCGAGCCGTCCGGAACGCCGCGCACATAACAATGTGGAAACCCGAGCCCGCCGGGGCCCCGTCCCGCCTCTCTTCCGGCCCCGTCCGGTCCCCGTTCCGCCCTTGTCCTACGGCACCCGGGGCCGCACCTCCTGCGCCACGAAACGCACGAAGCTCTCGGGGTCGGGCTCGTCGCCGGTGGGCTGCAGGACGACCGTGTCGGCGCCGGCCTCCGCGAGGCGCCGGACGGCCTCGGCGACGGTGTCCGCGTCCCCGGCGGCACCCAGGCCCGGCACCTGGCCGGTGCCCTCCGCGGCGAGCTCGGCACGCAGCCGCTCGGCGGCGTCCGGGCCGGTGGCGGCGAGGAGGTAGACCACGACGTGGTGCGGCACGCCGGTACGGCCGGACGCGCGGCGTCCCTCGTCGACGAGCCGGCGGGCCTGCCGGACGCCGTCGGGAGGCGTGGCCGAGGTGAGGATCGTGCCGTCGGCCGCCTCGCCGGACAGCCGCAGCGTGCGCGGGCCGGTCGCCCCGGCGAACACCGGGGCGGGGCCGGGCGGCGGCCAGTCGAGCGCGACGTCGTCGAGCCGCACGTAGCGTCCCTTCGTGGTCACCCGTTCCCCGGCCAGCAGGGCGCGCAGGGCGGTGAGGTGCTCGCGCAGCAGCGTCAGCGGCGACTCGGCCCGCGCGCCGACCTGCGCCATCCAGTCCTGCACCCCGTGCCCGACGCCGAGGACGGCCCGCCCCGGGAACATGCGGTGCAGACTGGCCGCCTCCATCGCGGTGAGCGCGACGTTGCGCAGCGGCACCGGCAGCAGGCCCACCCCGACCCGTACCCGCTCGGTCCAGGCGAGGGCGGCCGCGGCCGTCGCGATGCCGCCCTCCCGGAAGCAGTCCTCCCACAGCCACAGCTCCTCCAGCCCGCTGTCGTCGGCGAGCCGGGCGAGCGATCGCAGCCGTTCGGGGGGCAGTTGGGGGCGAAACACCGCGCCGAGTGCAGTCATGCGTCCCTTCCTACCCGCCCTGCCCGCGGCGCACCCGCGCGACAACGACATGACGGGACGGCTTCACGGAGCGGCATGACGGGGCGGTTTCACGCGGTGGCGTGGCGGGACGGTTTCACGCAGCGGTCTGACGGGGGCTGTTTCACGGTGCGTGCTCGCGTTCGTGCCGCAGCAGCACGACCCCGTTGCCGAACGTGCGGGACTCGACGAGCCGCAGCGGCACCGGCGCGCCGTCCGGCGGGAAGAGCGGTGTGCCGCGGCCGACGAGAACGGGATGGACGTAGGTGCGGAACTCGTCGACGAGCCCGTGCCGCAGGAAGCTCGCGGCGAGGTTCGCGCCGCCGAGCACCAGGTCCCCGCCGGGCTGCTCCCGCAGTGCCCGCACCTCCTCGGGGACGACCTCCCGCACGACGGTGGTGTGCCACCCCGCCGCGCCCTCCGGCAGGGTGCGCGAGTACACGACCTTGGGCTTCTCCCGCCAGATCCCCGCGAACTCGGCCACGGGCGCGCTCGCCTCCGGGTCCGCGTCGGCCGTGGGCCAGTAACCGGCCATCAGCTCGTACGTCACCCGCCCGCTGAGGAAGGCGCCGGCCCGCCGGAGCGTGTCGTTGAAGTGCCGGTGCAGCGCGTCGTCGACGCGGTGCCAGGTGATGTCCCGGCCCTCTCCCTCGAAGCGTCCATCGAGGGAGACCGACATCATCAGCACGATCCTGCGCACGACCGCCTCGCCTCCTGCCGCCTCGTCGCTTCCTGTCCCGGCACGGTACGCCGAGCCCGCCTCATCCGGCGGCGAACGCGCCCAGCACCACCCCGGTGAAGGCACCCCCGAGCATGAACGGCCCCAGCGGAAGGGCCGACTTGCGGTCCGCGCGGCGCAGGGCGAGCAGCGCCAAGCCGTACAGCGCGCCGTAGAGCAGGCCGGCGAAGGCGCCCGTGACCAGGACCGGCCAGCCGTACCAGCCGAGGGCCGTGCCCAGGGCGAGGGCGAGCTTGACGTCGCCGAGGCCCATCCCGGCCGGGTTGATCAGGAACAGCACCAGGTAGCCGGCCCCCAGCGCGAGCCCGCCCAGCAGCGCCGTCGGCCAGGACCCCGCCGCCGCCGGCAGCAGGGCCGCGGCACCGAGCAGCGCGGCCGTCGCGGCGGCCGACGGCAGGGTCAGCACATCGGGCAGGCGGTGCACCCGCAGGTCCACGAGCGCCAGCAGGACGCCGACGGGTGCGAGCAGCAGCCACACGGCGGCCTCCGGGCGGCGGCCGGTGGCGGCGGCCAGGGCCGCGCACACGAGCGCCGTCACGGCCACCACCCGGGCGGTGCCCGGCCCGTACGTCCCGCACCGGGCGCCGTCCCCGTCCCCCGCGCACCGTGCCGGCCCCACCCAGCCGCCGAGCGCACCGGTCAGCCGGTGCCCGCCGGGGCACCGGCCCCGCCAGGGCCGCCCGGCCTCCACCGACAGCCGGTGGGCGGCCCGCGGCAGCAGCACCCCGGCACCCGCGCCCCACAGGGCGGCCACGACAATCAGCAGTACGCGCACGCCGGGACCCTAATCCTGGTGGCCCAGGTGATCCTGATGGTCCAGTAATCCTGGTGTTCCTGGTGATCCCAGCAGTCCGGGCGATCCCAGCTGTCCGAGCGATCCGGGTAGTCCGAGCGATCCGGGTAGTCCGAGCGATCCGGGTAGTCCGAGCGATCCGGGTAGTTCCGGTAATTCCGGTCCGCCGTACGGGACATGGGTCCGGGAACCCGTGCGGGACGCGTCCGGCGGCGGATACGGTCGGCCGGCGGGGACGACCACACGGCGGACGGGAAGGCGGGCCGAGGACCATGGGACGCTGGCAGGACACGCGGGGCACGCTCCTCGTCCACGCCGACGACGGCCGCCCCCCGACCCCCGTCCCCCTGGAGATCGCCACCTCGTACCGCGCCCGCACCAGGGGCCTGCTCGGCCGGGACTTCCTCGACGGCGCCCTGCTCCTCTCCCCCGCCAACAGCATCCACACCTTCCGCATGCGCTTCCCCATCGACGTGGCCTACCTCGACCGCGCCCTGCAGGTCGTCGCCGTCCGCACCATGCCCCCCAACCGCCTGGGCCTGCCCCGCCTGCGCGCCCGGCACGTCCTGGAGGCGCGGGCGGGCGCGATGGCGGAGTGGGGGGTGCGGGCGGGGGCCCGGGTGTCGGTGGAGGCCGGATAGCCGGCCCGCCGGCGCCATCCGACCCGCCCGCGCGGCCGGCGTCGCCCTCGTCTCCCGCACCGCCTTCGTCACCCGCGTCAGCCCTGTGTCCGCGGGAAGGAGACCTCCACCCGGCGGTTCTTGCGGCGGCCCTCCTCCGTGGCGTTCGAGGCGATGGGGTACTGCTCGCCGTAGCCGCGGACCTCGTAGGTGATGTCCGGGTCGTTCACCTGCTGGTCCAGCAGGTCGTGCACGACGTTGGCGCGCCGGCGGGACAGGACGTCGCCGTGGGCCGACGAGCCCAGGTTGTCGGTGAAGCCGAAGACCCGTACGTGGGTCGCGTTCTGCTTCTTGATCTCCTCGGCGATCCTCGCGATCCGCGCCTTGGCCCGGTCGCCGAGTTTCGAACTGTCCTTGTCGAACAGCACCTCCGCCTGGAGCGCGAACGTCACGTCCGCGTTCGTGTCCTCCCGGCGTTCCTCCCCGCCCTGGTCCTCCACGACCGACTTGATGTCCAGCACCTTCGGCTCCGCGAGGGTCGCTCCCTCGGGCAGCTTCAGATCGGGGTCGTTGGGATCGACGTCGACGGGCGCGGAGGCGGAGGCCTCGGTGCCCGGAGGAACGCTGGGGGCGTCGTCGGCGCGAGCGAGGGTGGGGGTGGCGCACAGGAGGGTGGTGGTGAGGAGGAAGGCGGTGGTGAGGGTCAGGGTGCGGGGGCGGGTGCGGGTCATGAGGGCCTCACCCGGAGATCTTGAGGGTGGCGCTGGAGAACGTCGGCAGTTCGAAGGTGACTTCGGTCGTGTCGGGAGGCGGTGCGGGGAACTGCATGAAGACGGGAATGGAAGCCCCTGCCTTGATCCTCGGCAGGTTGGTCGTCGTCAGTGGACGCCCGTCGGTGTCCCGCAGCACGTAGTAGCGCTTCTTTCCCGCAGAGTCCACGAAGGTGGCCCCGCCGAGCGATGAACCGTGCCTGATGATCTCGGTCTCGTCACCCGCCGTACGGACGGAAACCCTGACCGACTGGTCGCCGTCGTTCTTCAGCTCACCGTTCACCGTGACGAAGCCACCGGAATCCCTGGTGGCAGAGGTGATCCTGAGCATCAACCCGTCCTCGCCCCTGAGTTCGGCCAGAGACTCGTCCGAGCCTTCCTGCGTGCTGGGAGCGGATCCGTCGGACCGGGAAGCGGAGGCCGACGCCTCCTGCTTCTTGTCGTCACCGCCGCCACCCCCATCGCCGCAGCCGGCCACGCCGAGGGCCAGCCCGGTCGCCACGGTCAACGCGACCAACCCCCTGCGGGCCTTCGCAGTGAACCGAATGCTCATCGTTCTGCTTCCTTCGTCACTCGTCGTTCGCTTCGTCAGTCGGCCAGATGGACATCGAAGAGGTCCTCGGGCCTCGGCAGGTCGGTGAGGTGGTGCGGGTCGAGATCCCAGTCCCCGTCCCGGCACGTCAGCCGTGGTAGAACGTCGTCTCCGGCGTCCTCGGACGGTGGCTTGAACGTGCAGAGCGACTCGATCACGGCGGTGGCGGATGCCGTGGAGTGCTTGTTCTCCGTGCCGGGAACGATCGAGTCCCCCACGGACTGCCTGGTCCGGACGTCGACCGTGTAGCCGAGCAGCCCCTCAGGAGTGCAGGCGGTGAGGTCGGCGTCGTTCCGGTCGGCGAGTTGACGAGCACGCGCACAGGGATCGTCGGTCAATTGCAGCTTGCCGTCGAAGATGTCCTGCCACTTGGTGGGGTCGAGGACCTCCTCCACCCATTTGCCCGCCAGTTGGTCCCGGGTGTCCTGGGCCGCCGCGAGCGCCGCCGCGTCGGCCGCCGTCTGCGCGCCGTTCCGGTTTGCGGCTGCCTGACCGACCGCCAGATAGGCGAACGCGAGAAAGAGCAGGCCCGCCACCACCGTGATGTAGATGGGGAAGGCCTGCCCTGCGTCACCGTGCTGGCGGATCCGCCTCAGCCGCCGGTGACCTTGTCGATCTGGTTCACGATGGCGTCGTAGATCGACTGACCGATGTCCGTCCCGGTGATCGCCAGCACAATCGCCACCACCACCGCGATGATCCCCAGGTACTCCACCGCGGTCTGCCCCCGGTCGTCGCGGGCGGCCCGGGCCTTGAGGTGCGCGATCGCTGTGTTGACCCAGTAGTTCATGGTGTGCTCCTCCGTTGTCGCCGTCGGTGGGCGCACCGTACGGCGCGCCCGGCCGCCTTCCGGAGGGTCCAGGGGCCCAATCCCGGGCCCAAAGCGGCGGTCGGCCGCCGCGCGTCGTCGGTGTCACCGGGGGTCACCCGCCCGTTCGGAACCGGGGGCCGTGCCCAGCCACTTGGCGGCGGCCTCGGCGCGGCTGGTGCTGTGGAGCTTGGCGAAGATGCGGTTGATGTGGTTCTTGACCGTCTTCTCGCTGATGAAGCAGGCGGCGGCGATCTGCTGGTTGGTCATGCCGGACGCGATGAGGTCCATGATCTCCGCCTCCCTGGCGCTCAGACGGAACCGGGAACGGTCGACTGCGGTCGGACGGCGGTCCGCCGACCGTCCAGACGTCAACTGTCCCACGGCCGGTTGCAGTTGCGAAAGCGGTTTTGCGGAAATTGGCGGCTGGGCGGGAATTGGCGGACTTTCGCCGTATGCAGTTGCACTGCCCAGACCGTCCGGCAGGGGTGGGCCGGCCGGTTCGCGCCTTAACTGGGCGCGTACGGCGCCGGCCGCCGTGGCGGTGAAGTGGGCGAGACCGGCCCCGGTGTCGCGGACGGCGGTGAGGAGCTGGTCGGCGGTGAACTCGCCGTGGACGAGGTAGCCGGCGGCTCCCCGGCGCAGGGCTTCCTGGACGATCTCGGCCTCGCCGCTGTAGGTGAGCATCAGGACGGGCGCGACGCGCACGAGGCGGGGCAGGGCGGAGAGGCCGTCCATGCCGGGCATGCGGACGTCCAGCAGGACGACGTCGGGGCGGTGGGTCTCGGCCGCCGCGCAGGCCGTGTGGCCGTCGGCGGCCTCGGCGACGACCGTGATGTCCGCGCGGGCGGTGAGCAGGGCCGTCAGCCCGGCGCGGACCACGGGGTTGTCGTCGGCCACCAGCACGCGCAGCGGCACGGACGGCGGGGTGTTCTCGTGGGGCATCGGCGGCGGCCTCCTCTCGTCCTCGTCGGGTGGGGTGTCGCAGGAGCGGGAACGCGGGTGGTGCCGTATCGGACACGGGTGGGCTGCCGGGCTCATGTCAGTGCCGCCAGCGGGAGTTCGAGGCGGACCTCGGTGCCGCGGGGGTGGTCGCCGCGGCCGATGCGCAGGCGGGCGCCGACCGCGGCGGCGCGTTCCGCCATGCCGACGAGCCCGAAGTGCCCGGTGCGGCGCAGGTCGTCGAGGCTGGTGCCGGGTGGCAGGCCGCGGCCGTCGTCGTAGACGCTGACGCACAGCAGGTCACCGTGGACGCCGGCGCGCACGTCGACACGGCTGGCGGCCGCGTGGCGGTGGGCGTTCTCCATGGCCTCCCCGGCGATGGTGAGGATCTGGCGGGCCACGGCCGGCGGAACCGGCGGCACGGTCCCCCCGCCGGTCGGGCGGCAGGTGGCGGGCAGGCCGGTGCGGGCGGTGAAGTCCCTGGCACGGGCGGCGAGTTCGGCCAGGACGTCGGTGCCGTGCCCGGGGTCGGTCTCGCGCCGCAGGTCGGCGAGCAGCTCGCGGGCCTCTGCGGCGGCGCGGCGCGCGGAGCGGGCCACCAGGCCGGCCTGCCGCCGCAGCAGGGCGGGGTCGGGCCGGTCGGCGCCGGCGGAGGCGGCCAGGCCGTCGGCGGCCAGGGCGATGCCATGCAGGGTCTTGGCGACGGAGTCGTGCATCTCCCGGGCCAGGCGGGCGCGTTCGGCGGCCACCGCCTCGGTGACCGCCAGCCGTGCCCGGACCTCCGTCAGGGTCCGGGTGGCTTCGCCGAAGCGCAGCAGCAGGTTGCGCAGGGTGACGCCGGCGGCGCCCGCGATGACGCACAGGCCGGGGAAGAGCGCGCACTGGGCGGGGTCGGCGGACAGGTCCCGGGTGGCGGCGTAGACGGCGAGCAGGATCAGCGACTGCAGGGAGGCGAACACGCCGGCGCCGCGCCAGCCGTAGACCAGTCCCGCCAGCAGCGGGGTGCACACGCTGACGTAGGCGAGGGTGCTGTCGGGGCCGGCCGCGGCGAGCAGCAGCGCGCCGAAGAGCGTGTCCAGCGCCAGCAGGGTGGGGTGGCGCAGGAGGAGGGGGCCGAAGCGCTCCCAGTCGCGCACGAGGACGTAGGAGCCCATGAAGGTGACGACGACCGCGGCGCCGACCAGGCGGACCGCCAGGCCCGGGGAGGCGTTGAGGAGGGCGGCCGGGGCGGCCAGGGCGATCATCGCGAGGCGGAAGCCGAAGACGTACCGGCACATCGCCTGCAGGGCGCTGACCTGCAGTTTTTCTGGAGCGGAGGCGGAATCGGCGGCGGGTTCGGAAGCAAGGGTGTGCGTGAGGACGGAGTCGGGTCCAGGTCCGGGCGCGGGTTCGGGTGCGGTGGCGGATGCGGTGGCGTCCGCGGTCGGGGACGGCGCGTGCGGGGGGTGCGGGAGCCGTTCGTCCTCGGGGAGGGCCGCATCGGGGCGGGCCGCATCGGGAAGGGCCGCCGGGGAAAGGATCGCCGGGGAAAGGACCGCCTCAAAGAGGGTTGCCTCGGGAAGGGCCGCATCGGAGCGGCCCCGGGTCGCCCGCACGACCGCAGGGCCCGCCTGCGCCGGCACCCCCGGCAGCCGTACCTGCCCCTGGCGCTCCCCCTGCGCCCGCCCCTGGCGCTCCCCCTGCGTCTGCCCCTGACGCTCTCCTTGCGCCTGCCCTTGCCACTCCCCCGGCGCCCGCTCCTGTGCGTGCCGCCGCAGCCCCCGGGCCAGTCCCCGGCGTTTCCTCGTCGCGATCATGTCCGTCCTCGCCCCCGTCCTCACTTGCCGGTGATCGAGCCGAAGTCCACGCCGGAGCCGAGCAGGAGGCCGGTGGCGAGGAGGATCATCGTGGCCGGGACCATGAACGTGGTGATCATCAGCGTGGCCTTGGGCACCGCGCGGGCGGCCTTGCGGCGGGCGTTCTGGGCGTCGGTGCGGCGCATGTCCTTGGCGAGGGCGACCAGCGTGTCGACGATGGGCGCGCCGAGTTCCTCGCCCTGCTGGAGTGCCGTGACGAACATGGCGACCTGCTCGGAGTCGTTGCGCCGGCGCAGTTCGGCGAAGGCCTGGCGGCGGCTCATGCCGAGGTCCATCTGGCGCAGGGTGATGCGGATCTCGTCGGCCCAGGGGCCCTCGTAGCGGGAGGCGACCCGGTCCAGGGCCTGGCGGAAGCCGAGGCCGGCGCCGACCACGACCGCGAGGACGTCCAGGAAGTCGGGCAGGGTGCGCTCGATGACGTCCTTGCGGTGCCGCATCGCGGCCCAGATGCCGACCTCCGTCCAGAACGCGCCGAAGGCGAACAGCAGGAGGGCGACGAGGAACTGGCCCCGCAGCAGGAAGACGATGCCGCCCACGGCGCCGAGGAAGCCGTAGACCGCCCGCCGGGCCGCGTACCGGTCGATGGTCAGGCCGCCCGGGTTGCCCGCGAGGTCGATCCTGCGGCGGTACTTGGCGACCAGCCGGGGGCCCATGAGGCGCAGGACGGCGGGCGCGTACCGCATGCCGAGGCGGTCGACGAGGGAGTCCACCGCGCCGGTGCGGGTGGCGCCGACCTCCAGGGCCAGGGCGAGGTCGGCGGGGAGCCTGGCGTCCGCGCGGTGCATGCGGATGCCGGTGAAGACGCCCCACACGCTCAGGCCCATGAGCAGTGCGAGCAGCAGTGCCATGACTCCTCCCTCCCTGGGTGGTCAGACGTCGATGCGGGACAGGCGGCGGATGAGGACGAACCCGACGGCGTACAGCGCGAACGCGACGACCACCGCGGCCTGCCCGAGGGGGGAGCCGGTCATGCGGTCCAGGGCGCCGTCCTTGACTCCGTTCATCAGGAACAGGGAGCCGATGCCGAGGACGGGCACGGCGTAGGAGGTCATGTTGACCTGGGAGAGCTGGGTGCGGATCTCGCGCCGGGTCTCCTTGCGTTCCTCCAGGGTCTCGGTGAGGTTGCGCAGGGCGCTGACGACCTGGCCGCCGGCCCGGTGGGAGAGCACCAGGGTGGTGACGAGGACGACGAGTTCGCGCGAGGGCAGGCGGTCGGCGAGTTCGCCGAGGGCGTCGTCCATGCTCGCGCCGAGCGCCAACTGGTGGGCGACCTGGGCGAGTTCCTCACCGGCGGGGGCCTCCAGCTCTTCCGCGGCCATGCCGATGGCGGTGCGCAGGGCGAGGCCGGCGTGGGTGGCGTTGGCGAGGATGCGGGCGAGTTCGGGGAGTTGGTTGATGAACCTCTCGATGCGTTTCTGCCGTTGCCAGGTGAGGAACTGCACGGCCGCCCAGACGCCGAGGAGCCCGGCGATCGGCCCGAAGAACGGCGCCAGGGCCGCCTGCCCGACCAGCCACAGGCCCGCCACGGCGACGAGCAGGGCGGCGGTGAACTCGCCCGGGGTGACGTCCAGTCCCGTCGCGGCCAGCCGCAGCTCCAGCCGGCGGCCGAGCCGGGTGCGGCGCAGACGGCGGTCGAGGGCGCGGAACCGGCGTCGGCGGCCGCCGGGCGGAAGCTGGGGGGTGGCCGAGAGGCGGTCGATGAGCGCCGCCCGCTGGGCCCGGCCCCGGCCGTAGGCGTGCACGCCGGCGACGGCCAGGACGCAGGCCAGCAGGGTGGCGCCGGTGGTGAGGGTGACGAGGGTCTGCAGATCCATACCGGACTCCGTGGCGAGCTCCATGCGGCACCTACCTGGCCTCTCGGAGGGCGAGTTGGTCCGCGGACAGGGCGACGCCGAACGCCTGCGGGACGGACTGGCCCGCCAGGAACAGCCGGTCGGCGGCCCGGCGGGGCAGCGGGAAGTACGTGAAGTGGCCGTGCACGCGGCCGTCCGGGGTCATCGGCCGGGCGGCGAAGCGGGCCACGGTGGCCAGCCGGTACGGCTCGCTGCCGTGGCTGTCGAGCAGGGCGATCTCGGTGACGCGGCGGGCGCCGTCGGCGAACCGGGCGAGCTGGACGATGACGTCGACGGCGCTGTTGATCTGGTCGTGCAGCGCCTCGAAGGGCACCTCGACGTCGGACATGGACGCCAGCGTCTTCAGGCGCATCAGCGCGTCCTCGGCGCTGTTGGCGTGCACGGTGGCCAGCGAGCCGTCGTGGCCGGTGGACATCGCCTGCAGCATGTCGAGGGACTCGCCGCCGCGCACCTCGCCGACGACGATGCGGTCGGGCCGCATGCGCAGGGAGTTGCGCACCAGGTCGCGGATGGTGACCCGGCCCTTGCCCTCGACGTTGGGCGGCCGGGACTCCAGGCGTACGACGTGGGACTGCTGGAGCTGGAGTTCGGCGCTGTCCTCGATGGTGATGATGCGCTCGCCGTCGGGGATCAGCCCGGACAGGGCGTTGAGCAGGGTCGTCTTCCCGGTGCCGGTGGCGCCGGAGACGATGATGTTGAACTTCGCCTGCACCAGGGCGGCGAGCAGGTACAGCATGGGCTCGTCGAGCGAGCCGAGGCCGATCAGCTCGTGCAGGGTGAAGGAGCGCGGGAAGCGGCGGATGGTGAGTGTGGCGCCGGTCAGGGACAGCGGCGGGATGATGACGTTGACGCGCTCCCCGGAGGGCAGGCGGGCGTCGACCATCGGGTTCGACTCGTCCACGCGGCGGTTGACGGTCGACACGATCCGCTCGATGGTCTGCATGAGCTGGTCGTGGGAGGCGAAGCGCAGCGGCAGTTGCTCGACCCGGCCGCCGCGCTCGACGAAGATCGCGTCCGGCCCGTTCACCATGATCTCGGTGATCGACGCGTCCTCCAGCAGCGGCTCCAGGATGCCCAGGCCGAGCGCCTCGTCGACGACCCGGCGGATGAGCTGGGCGCGCTCCACCGTCGACAGGACCGGGCCCTCGCGGCTGATGATGTGCCCGAGCACCCGCTCCAGGCGGGCCCGCCGCTCGGCGGCGGCCAGCGAGCTCATCTCGGCGAGGTCGATCTCCTCCAGCAGCTTGGCCCGGTAGGAGGCGACCAGGTGGCCGTCCCCGCCGCGGCCGCCGTTCTCCTCCGGGGCGTGGACGCGTGCCCGCAGGCTCATGAGTCTCCTTCCTCCGCGGCCGGTTCTTCTTCCGTAGCCGTTCCTTCCTCCGCGGCCGAGTCGAGCGGCATGGTGGCGGTCCGGCGGGCGGTGCCGAGGCCGTTCCAGCCGGGCACGACGGACGGGATGGTGACGGTGGCGGTCACGGTGACCTCGTCGGCGCCGTACGCCGGCGAGCAGTCGGTGCGGTCGGCGATCCAGGCGCTGACCGCCGCGCGGCAGCCCTGTCCGGCGTCGTGGTCGAGGGAGGCGCTGCGGGCGCCGGCGCGGGCGGCGGTGCCGGCCTGCTGGGCGGCGTAGGCGACCAGGCCGAGCTGCACGGCGGCGAGGGCGACGATGAGGAGCACCGGGAGGAACCCGAGGTATTCGAGGGCGACTTGTCCGCGGTCACGGCCACGGCAGTGTCCGGGGCGGTGGGGGCTGTGGGGGTGGTGGGGCATGTCAGTCCTTCACCTCCTCGACGGCGCCGGCGTGGCCGTGGACGGTGAAGGGGAAGGCGACGGAGCCGGGGAAGAGGACGGGGACGCGCAGGGCGACGGAGGCGGTCACGTAGCCGCCGCCGGTCGCGCAGGTCACGGTGGCGATGCCGCGCCACGCGCCGGGCAGGTCCTTCTCTCCGGCCTCCTCGCAGGCGCCCTGGCGGGCGCCGGGATCGGCGGCCGTTCCCGCGCGCGCCGCCTCGTCCGCGGCGTTCCCGGCGAGCGTGAAGGTGTACCCCACGAGGACGAACTGCCACAGCAGCACCAGCGTGAGCAGGATGAGCGGGGTCATGCCGAGGAACTCGACGGTGACCTGGCCGCGGTCGCCGCGGGCGTCGCGATCGTCACGGACGCCGTGGAGGCCGCGGAGGTCGCGGGCGTCGCGATCGTCACGGACGCCGCGGAGGCCGCAGAGGCCGCGCAGGTCGCGCAGGTGGCGGAGGCCGCGGACCCGCCCCCGCGGTAAGGCCGTACGGGGCATCGTCATCCCCCTCATTCCACTCATCCCCCTCATCCCCCCTTGCTCCGGCGCCGCAGGCTCACCGCGCCGCGGTCGCCCCGCAGTCGGCCGCCGGCCGCCCGGTGGCCGCCCTCGCGGACCTTGACCAGCCCGAGTTCGCCGGCGAGGCCCCACAGCGCCTGCTTGACCGCGCTGCGGCCGTCGAGGTCGTGCAGGTGCCCGGCGTCCACGACGCCCTGCAACTCCTTGAAGTTGGCGGGGACGGCGGTGCCGGCGACCTTGGTGCCGGTGATCTTCTGGATGAGCGGGGGCTGGATCTCGCTCCCCCGGGTGTGCCGGTTGACGACGACGGTGGTCTCCTCCGCCTTGCGGATCTGCAGCCGGTCCCACAGCCGCACCATGCGTTTGGCGCCGCGTACGGCGACCACGTCCGGGGTGGTCACCAGCAGCGCCGTGTCGGCCATCTCCACCGCCGCCGCGCTCGCCCCGCTCATCTGGGCGCCGCAGTCGAGGACGACGACCTCGTAGCGGGTGCGCAGGGCGCTGACGATCTGGCGGGCGGCGCGGTCGGTGACGTCCTCGCCGCGTTCGCCCTCGCCGGGGGCGAGGAGCAGGGCGAGGCCGGTGTCGTGGCGGAAGACGGCGTCGGCCAGGACGCGTGGGGAGATGTCGCCGACGGCGGCGAGGTCGGCGACGGAGCGGCGGAACTGCACGTCGAGATAGGAGGCGACGTCACCGGTCTGCAGGTCCATGTCGACCAGGGCGGTGGCGTGGCCGGAGGTCTGGGCGGCCAGGGCGAGGTGGATCGCGGTGACGGTGGTGCCGACGCCGCCCTTGGCGCCGCTGACGGTGACGACGGTGCCGCCGACGCCGGTGTACACCTCCAGGCTGCCGCGGCCGAGGTGGCGCCGTACGCCCGTCGACCACTGGGCGACGGCCTGGACGCGGCTGGCGAGGTCCTCGTAGCCGAGCGGCAGGGCGACCAGGCCGCGGGCGCCGGAGTCCATGGCGGCGGAGAACAGGCCGGGACTGGCGTCGGAGGTGACGAGGATGACGCCCACCGCCGGGAAGCGCAGGGCGACTTCGCGGATCAGTTCCAGCGCCGGGACGGGGCCGATGCGTTCGTGGACGACGACGACCTCGGGCAGTTCGTCGACGGAGTCGGCGGCCAGGCGGGCGAGGGTGTCGACGAGCTGGGTGGAGTCGGCCACGGGGGTGAGCGGCTCGGCGTCCGGGAGCTGGCTGAGCAGGGTGGTGAGGGAGCGGACCGCGTCCGCGTCGCCGACGGCCGGGAGGATCCTCGTGGGCATGCGGGCCTCTCACTTGTCCTTGGCGAGTTCGTAGGTGCGGTCCTTGTCCGGGACGGTGGTGTCGCCGCCGGGCCCGACGAGCGCGAGCCGCACCCGCTTGGCGAACGACTCGGCGTAGGTGAGGCGCTGGGCGTCCAGGGTGGACAGGGCGAAGGTGATGGGGACGACGTCGGTGGGCCGGCCGCGGTCGCTCGCGTCGGGCTCCAGGGACGTCAGCCGGCCGACTTCCAGCACCCGCGCGCCGGTTACAATGATCTTGGATTGAGCGGGGTCACCCTCGCGCTCGCCCTCGAACGTGGCGTACACGTTCACCGTGGATCCCGGCGTGATCTTGCCGGCCACTCCGGTCGCCGCATCGATCATGATGGCGACCTCCTGCTGCCCCGGCTGCAGGGCGGGCTGGTCGACGATCATGTCGCTCTGCAGCAGGGATCCCTTGTGCAGCGTGGTCACCGCGATCTTGCCCCGGATCCGCGCGAGGTCGGTGACCGCCGTGGCCGACAGCCACCGCCTGGGCATCGACACCCTGCGGAACTGGTCGGCGTTCAAAGGGGTGTAGGGCTTCACCTCCGTGCGCAGTTCGTAGGCGGTGACCTCGGGGCCGACCTTCGACTTCACGTCGTTCACGACGGACAGGACCCCGGCGAACGCGCCGAGGGCGCACAGGACGGACAGCAGCAGCAGGATCACGCCGCGGCGCTGACGGGAGTTCATGGACCGTACGACCTCACGGGGGAGTTCGGGCGAGCGGGGACGGCGGACGGCTCCCCGGGCGGGGCATGCGGCCGCGCCGGGCGAGGCGGGTGACAGGGGGCACCCCGCGGCTGCGGGCTCACCCGACGGCTGCCCGGTCGTCGGGGGCGGGCGCGGTGGCGGAGCAGAAGACGCAGCGGTCGCCGATGACGTCCATGCCGCACCAGTGGCAGGTGCTCTGCCGTACGGAGGCGACCAGTTGGTACAGCACCGACAGGTCGGGCAGGTAGGTGCAGAACTCGACCAGTCTGCCGGTGCCCCACCAGGTCGCCGACTCGGCCGGCAGCGGCGCCTCGCGCAGGCCGAGCACCCGCCAGGAGGGCGCGAGCGAACCGGCCACCCAGTCGGACTGCAACTGCCCCTTGGCGACCAGCATCCAGGTGCCGAACTCCGGCCCGCTCAGCGCGGCGCCGGGGCCGAGGCGCACGAGCTGCGGCTGCGGATGGGCGAGTACGGCGAACTGGGCGCCCGGCACCCAGGACTTGGCGTGCGCCCGTAAGCCGACCGGCACCCGGTCCAGCCGTGTCACCGAGCCCAGCACCGCGCCGCAGTGCAGGTAGTGGGTCAGCAGCCGCCCCGCCGAGGCCAGCACGCCGGGCCCGATGTCGCAGGAGGCGAGCTGCCGCAACTGCCGGGCCAGCACGGCCAGTCCGAGCGGCGGCAGGTCCGGCCGGAACAGGGCGATGCGGTCGCTCTCCAGCAGGTTGCGCACGGTGCGCAGGCGCCGTTCGACGCCCGGGGGCGCGGCGCGCGAGCACACGACGATGACGTGCCCGTGCCGGTCGAGGAGCTCCTGCAGGTCCGTCAGGGACTGCTCGAGCGGCTGCCGGTGCAGGTCCCCGAGGACGGCGGCGGGCACGGTCCGTTCGTCCTGCGCGGGCAGCGCCATGTCGGCACTGGTCACGGCGATGGCAGTTGGCACGCGCAGCTCCCCCCATCCCGCCTGTCGTCGTCCCGGCCGGCCCGCCCCGGCCCGGCCGGCCGTCACGGCCCGCGCCCGGCTGGTCGCGCCGGTTGTCGGACGTCCGTCGTCCTTCGTCATCCGCTCGTCGTCCGGAGTATGCCCCCGGCACGGCGCACCGAGTCGACTTCGATGCGTGACTTCCTCGGTACTGTCCCAGCACTGTATCCACGCCTCTGTGACCGGAGAACAGCTTTCCGTAACAGGTGGGGGACCTTCTTGGGACTCCCGGGCACGCAAGCCGCGCCAAACCGGGGCAGGTTGACCGGCGGACGACGACCGGGAGGGCCGGAAGGGGGGTGGGTGGGGCCCGGAAGGGACGAAAGGGGCCGGGAGGGGATGAGGAACCACTCCCCTCTGGTCCAGACCTATTGACAAGGCAATTGGTCTGGACCAACTTGGACGCCAGTGTGGCCACCGCCCCCTTCCCCACCACTCCCCCACCGGAGGCCCCCGTGCACCGCGCGCCAGCCCCGTCCACCGCACCCCGGAGATCCGGTTCCGGAAAACCCGGCCTCGGAAAACCCGGCTCCGGAACGGCTCTTGGCATCACTCCCGCAGAAGCCGCCGGAAGACGCCGCCCTCGACGTCTTCACCGCCCTCACCGCCTGCCGGCCGTGTTCGCCGCGGCCGCCGCCCTCGTCGCGTCGGCGCTCGCGGCCACGGCCATGGGCACGGGCACGGCGTTCGCCGCGGCCACCGCGGACGTGAACAACGCCCGCAACGGCGGCTTCGAGTCCGGTCTGACCGGCTGGACCTGCTCCGCCGGCAGCGGCACCACCGTCTCCTCCCCCGTGCACGGCGGCGCGGCCGCCCTGAAGGCCACGCCCGCCGGCCAGGACAACGCCCGGTGCACCCAGACGGTCGCGGTCAAGCCCAACTCGACGTACACGCTCAGCGCCTGGGTCCAGGGCGGCTACGCCTACCTCGGCGCGACCGGCACCGGCACCACGGACGTCTCGACGTGGACCCCCGACACCTCGTCCTGGAAGCAGCTGACGACCACCTTCACCACCGGCGCCTCGACCACCTCGGTCACGGTCTACCTGCACGGCTGGTACGGCCAGGCCGCCTACTACGCCGACGACGTCACCGTCACCGGCCCCGACGGCGGCGGAGGCGGCGACCCCTCCCCCACGGTCCCGGCGGCGCCGGCCGGCCTGGCGGTGACGGGCACGACGTCCTCGTCGGTCTCGCTCACGTGGAACGCGGTGCCGGGCGCGACGGGGTACACGGTCTACCGCGACGGCGTGCAGGCGACGACGGCGACCGGCACGTCGGCGACGGTGACCGGCCTGCCACCCGCCACCACCCACACCTTCCAGGTCACCGCGAGCAACGCGGCGGGCGAGTCGGCGAAGTCGGCCGCGGTGACGGCGACGACGGCCGGGAGCGGAACCGGCGACGGCGGCTCGGGCTCCGTCCCGAAGCACGCCCTGACGGGCTACTGGCAGAACTTCGACAACGGCGCGACGGTCCAGAAACTCTCGGACGTCCCGCCCGCCTACGACATCATCGCGGTGGCCTTCGCCGACGCGACGACCACGCCGGGCGCGGTGGGCTTCACCCTCGACTCCGCCGGCCTGGGCGGCTACACGGTCGACCAGTTCAAGGCCGACATCAAGGCCAAGCAGGCCGCCGGGAAGAAGGTCGTCGTCTCGGTCGGCGGCCAGAACGGCACGGTGTCGGTCAACGACGCCACGTCCGCGGCGAACTTCGCCGACTCGGTGTACGCGCTGATGCGGACGTACGGCTTCGACGGCGTCGACATCGACCTGGAGAACGGCCTGAACGCGACGTACATGACCCAGGCGCTGCGCGCCTTGTCCGCCAAGGCGGGCCCGTCGCTGGTGATCACGATGGCGCCGCAGACGATCGACATGCAGTCGACGTCGAACGCCTACTTCCAAACGGCCCTCAACATCAAGGACATCCTCACGGTCGTCAACACCCAGTACTACAACAGCGGTTCCATGCTGGGCTGCGACGGCAAGGTCTACAGCCAGGGCACGGTCGACTTCCTCACCGCCCTGGCCTGCATCCAACTGGAGGGCGGCCTGTCCCCCGCCCAGGTGGGCCTCGGCGTCCCCGCCTCCACCCGCGCCGCCGGCAGCGGCTACGTGTCCCCCACAGTGGTCGACAACGCCCTCGACTGCCTGACCCGGGGCACCAACTGCGGCACCTTCAAACCGTCGAAGACCTATCCCGACCTGCGCGGCGCCATGACCTGGTCCACCAACTGGGACGCGACGGCGGGCAACGCCTGGTCCAACTCCGTGGGCCCCCACGTGCACGCACTGCCGTGACAGGGCGGTTTGCGAACCGGTGAGCGCGACGTGCGGTCCCGGAGCCGGGAGAACACGGCTCCGGGACCGCCGCTCGTCCCGGAGCCGCGCTGCCGACACCCTCGGTCAACACGGCCCTTCCGGCACGCGCCGAGCCAAGGGAGGTCGCTCCGGCCGGAACCGCGCACGCGGTCAGCGCGAGCACAACGACCAGGGCGCGCCGTACGCCGCGCGGGTCGCGAGGGCCGGGCGCCTCGGCCAGTCGCTCCAGCAGGCCCGGGGTCTCTTCGGGCACGGCCCCGGGATGCTCGCGGAGTTGGTCAAAGGCAGGCGGGATCGGCGACCACGTCCATGCGGTCCCTGTGCCGTGTCACGGGCCGGTGGTGCCGGGCGCTTTCACGCTGTCCTGGGGCGCATCATCCGCCCGCGGCATCCTCGGCCTCCCAGCGCAGCAGGTCGCCCGGCTGGCACTCGAGCACCTCGCAGAGCGCGGCGAGCGTCGTGAAGCGCACCGCCTTGGCGCGGCCGTTCTTGAGTACCGCCAGGTTGGCGGGCGTGATCCCTACGCGGTCCGCGAGCTCGCCCACGGACATCTTCCGTTTGGCCAGCATCACGTCGATGTCGACGACAATCGGCATCAGATCACCTCGTCCAACTCGGCCTGCATCTGTGCCGCTTCGATGTCGCGCGCGACGGCCTGGGCGAGCAGCGTCCGCAGCACGAGCACGATGAGCGCGACCCCCAGGATGCCCACGCCGATCCCGCCCATGATGACGGTGACGCCCGGGTCGTCCCGCTGGCCCGGCGCATTGAGGGCCGTGACCGCGAACCACACGAGGGCAGCCGCCACGATCGCGCCGATCACGCCGTCCACGTACCGGAAGGCGGCGTGCGAGAACACGGTTCCGCGTCGCACCATCGTCACCAGTCGCCCTACGCAGACCAGGGCGACCTGTACCGACACCATGCCCAGGATCGTGACCACGCGCAGCGGGGTCAGCGGAAGCGACCCGTCCTCCGGATCGGTTGCCAATGCCCACACCATCGACGCCTGCACGAACACGGTGCCGGCGAGCATCACCACGAGCACGGCACGCAGCGCACGCACTGTCAGCTTTCCCACGACCCATCCTCCCATCGAGTTGCGATGGAAATCTATCGAATATCGATAGGTGAAGCAAAGGCTGGGCCGGACCCACCCGGGGCCGGACGAGCAGGTCTCAGCCGAGCCGGTCCGCGGGCTTCCGTGCCTGCCGCCCTCCCAGACGGCGACGGAACTCGCCCGGGGGCATCCCGTAGCGCGTCTTGAAGGCCCGGCTGAACGTGGCGGCGTCGGAGAAACCCGCCCGGGCCCCGATCGCGGCGACGCTCCAGCCGGCCAACCGCGGGTCGGTGAGATCGGCCCGGCAGCGCTCCAGCCGCTGCTCCCGGATGAACTCGCCGACGGTTCTGCCGTCCTCGTCCTCCCGGAACAGGTAGTGCAGGGCGCGCGGCGACATGTGGTGGGCGGCGGCGACGGCCGCGGGGGTGAGCCCCGGGTCGCCCAGCCGGGACCGGATGAAGGACTTGATCCGGTGGAGTTGCGCCGCCTTTCGCGCCGCACCGGTCTGCGGACCGTCGGCCTGGCACAGGCCGGCCAGGAACGCCGTGGTGAGATCGAGCACGGCGGACGTCAGCCGCGGGATCTGCCCGGCGTCCAACTCCGGTGCCTGCGAGACGAGTCCGCTGAGCAACTGGCCCAGCAGGGCGCCGACGCCCGTGGTGGACGGCAGTGGGGTGGCCACCAGCCGACGGAGCGCCTGCTCCGGAACGGGCACCGCGCGCCGGGGCAGGTGCAGCACGATGGACTGGGCCGAGTCGTCCGTGGCGATCGACGCCCAGAACGGCTGGGAGGTGTCGTAGAGCACCAGGTCACCCGGGCGCGGGTCGACACGGTTGCCGCCCTGTTCCCTCTGCATGGTCCCTTTGACGATCAGGGCCAGCATCCAGAGTTCGGGGTCGGATTGCCGGATGAGGCGGCGGGTGCGAATCGACTGCATCGCGGGGAACGTGACGCTGGAGACGCCGATGCCGCCGTCCAGCGGCAACAGCGTCGCCGAGGCGGGGAAGTCGGAAACGTGTTCGGTGACGATGTCGTGCGGTGCCATGTCCCGGGCCACCAGCTCGCGGAACCAGCTGAAGCGCTCGGCCGCCGGCAGTTTTCGGCTACAAAGCGTCAGCATCCTTATGTCCCACCCCCGTGCGGACCGCCTTGCGTGCAACGGCGAAGCACAGCTTTTCCACATGCCCAGTCTCGCACCCTCAATGCCCGGAAGAATGCCCGGAAGCGGCGCGTAATGCGTCAAGGTCGGCAGTCAAGGGCGGCAGCGGTGAGCCCGCCGGCCGCGGCGGCCGGTGGATGGCGGGCGGCGCCTCGCGGCGCCGGACCGCACCACGTCCGGTTCGTCGTGCGCGGAGTGCCAACGGTTCCTGCGCTCCACCTCAATGACCGCAGCGCCCGGGGCGGCGACGATGGGCTCGTAGGCCGCCGTACCACGAACCGTGGGGGAAAGCGGCCGCGGCGGCTAGGCGGAGCCAGAGGAGGAAGACGGGGAAGCTCTCCCGCTCCGCCTAGCCTGTCCACCCCCGGGCCACGAGGGCGGCCGCCCGAAGACGGGAACGGGGATCCACGCAGCGTCGTGCCCGTCCCGATCGCCGCGAACTCTCCGACGAGCATCCGGTGGCGCCCAGCAGCAGTCCGCTCCCGCGTCCGATGCCGCTGCGTGCGGTCGACCATGATCGGCCGCGATGGGCAGGGGCCACGAGACCCGCGCGGTGCACATATCCAACACGTTGCCCCAAGAGCAAAACTTCTCATAAGGCCAAAGACACAAAGCTTGACGGCAACCACCAGCGCGCCTACGTTCCGCAACGCCGCCGACGCTCCAACTTGACGGCCAGAAGCCGGAGTCGCCCCTCACGAAGGAGCACAGCATGCGCGCGGAGAGACCTTCCTCATCCACAGCCACAGCCGCCCGGGACGCCGCCCCCGAAACGCTCCCGCGTTCCGGACCATCCGCACGCCGTCACGGACCGCTGACGCCGGCCCTGGCCCTCGTCGGTCTCCTCCTGGGCGCCCTGCTCGGCCTGCCCGGGACGGCGCGGGCCGCCGGTGCGCTGCCCTGCGACATCTACGCCGGCGCCGGCACTCCCTGCGTCGCCGCGCACAGCACGGTGCGCGCGCTCCTCTCCTCCTACGACGGCCCGCTGTACCGGGTCACCCGCGCCTCGGACGGGGCCGGCGCCGACATCGGACTGCTGTCCCCGGGCGGTTATGCCGACGCCGCCCGCCAGGACACGTTCTGTGCCGACACCACGTGCACCATCACGAAGATCTACGACCAGACCTCGCGGCACAACGACCTGACCCCGGGACCGGCGGGGACCTCCGGTATGGGCGCGGACCGGGGAGCGGACGCCTCCGAGATCGCCGTCACCGCCGGCGGGCACAAGGTGTACGGCGTGTGGATCTCGCCGGGAGTCGGCTACCGCTACACCGGGGTCGCCTCCGGTGTCGCCGTCAACGGGCAGCCGGAGGGCGTCTACATGGTGGCCAGCGGCACCCACGTGGGCTCCGCGTGCTGCTTCGACTACGGCAACGCCGAGAGCACGCCGGCCGACACCGGCAACGGCCACATGGACGCGGTGAGCATCGCGACCACGTGCTACTTCGCGCCGTGCACCGGTTCCGGACCCTGGGTCGAGGCGGACCTGGAGAACGGCATGTTCCAGGGCGACAACGGCTCCAACCCCGCCAACCTCGGCAACGGCAGCACCTACGTCACGGCGATGCTGAAGAACAACGGGCAGACCCGGTACGCGCTCAAGGGCGGCGACGCGCAGTCGGGCGGGCTCACGACGTGGTGGGACGGCTCCCTCCCCACCCGCGGCGGCTACCGGCCCATGCACCAGGAGGGCGGGATCATCCTCGGCACGGGCGGCGACAACAGCAACTGGAACATGGGCACGTTCTTCGAGGGCGTGATGGTCTCCGGCTATCCGACCGACGCGGCCGAGAACGCGGTCCAGGCCAACATCGTCTCCGTCGGCTACTCCGGCCGGACGAACGTGCCCAACGGCCCGCAGGGCACCGTCACCGGCCCGGGCGGCACGTGCGTGGACGTCGCCGCCGACGACACCGGCACCAACGGCGCCGCCGTACAGCTCTGGGACTGCCAGTCGTACGCGGAGGACCAGCACTGGACCCACCGCGCCGACGGTTCCCTCGTCACGCTCGGCCGGTGCCTGGACATCAACGGCAACGGAACCGCCAACGGCACCAAGGTCGAACTGTGGGACTGCAACGGCGTCGGCGGACAGAAATGGATACAGCAAAGCGACGGCTCACTGCTCAACCCGCAGTCCGGCCGCTGCCTCGACTCCCCCAACGGCGCCACCGCCAACGGCACACGGCTGCAGATCTGGGACTGCAACGGCTCCGCCGCCCAGAAGTTCTCGGTCGA
The DNA here is from genome assembly GCF_014651135.1 of Streptomyces echinoruber. Lineage (GTDB taxonomy): Bacteria > Actinomycetota > Actinomycetes > Streptomycetales > Streptomycetaceae > Streptomyces > Streptomyces echinoruber. The sequence continues at coordinate 84,577 of NZ_BMWH01000014.1, read as the reverse complement.
CGGCGGTGCCCCGGTCGCCGGGCCGGGCGGCACGTGCGTGGACGTCGCCGCCGACGACACCGGCACCAACGGCGCCGCCGTACAACTGTGGGACTGCCAGTCCTGGGCGGTCGACCAGCACTGGTACCACCGTGCCGACGGCTCTCTCGTCACACTCGGCCGGTGCCTGGACATCAACGGCAACGGAACCGCCAACGGCACCAAGGTCGAACTCTGGGACTGCAACGGCGTCGGCGGACAGAAATGGATACAGCAAAGCGACGGCTCGCTACTGAACCCTCAGTCAGGCCGCTGCCTCGACTCCCCCAACGGCGCCACCGCCAACGGCACACGACTGCAGATCTGGGACTGCAACGGCTCCACCGCCCAGAAGTTCCGGCTGAGCTGACGGCGGGGTCCCCCACCAGGCGCCTGGTGAGTCCCCCGGCGCCTGGTGAGCCGTGGGTCGTGGACCGTGGGCCGTGCCGTTCAGGCCAGGTCCGTCCGCGGGCGCACAACCCAGTGGTTGGCCGTGAGGACCCGCCCCGCGAAGGTCACGTCGACCTGGGAGACGAACCGGAAGCCGACCGAGCGGCAGATGCCGTTCGACGCCGCGTTGTCCGTCGCCGGGAAGGCGTGCACGGCGCCCCAGCGGTCCTGGTCCCGGGCCTGTTCGAGCAGGGCGCGGACCGCGCGCTTGCCCAGCCCCCGCCCCTGGAACTCCGGAAGGACCATCCACCCGATCTCGGAGATCGGCCCGTCGTCGGTGTCGTGGGACCAGAGGGTCACCGTCCCCGCCACCACCTCGGGCCGGTCCGGATCGGGAACGATCATCTTGATCCACGCGTGATCCGCCGCCGCCTCCCGGGCGTCCCGCCGGACCTTGTCCGCCATCCCGTCGCGCGGCAGGGGGCCGCCGAGGCCGGCCATCATGGCGGGATCGCACCGCATCCGGATGTAGGCGTCGACGTCGTCCGGTGTGACGTTGCGCAGCAGCACGGGGCCTCCTCGGTTCCGCCGGGAACGGTCCCACGGTCCCACGGCCGGTGCGCGGAACGGGCGAGTCTGCGCGCGCACGGGGGTCCGTGGACACGCGGTGTCCGCAGGTGCCCACGGTGTCCGCGGTTGCGCACGGTATCCATGTGCGCAACCGGTGAGGCGGCTCAGGGCGGAGCAGAGCGGCCGCAACACCGCTTCCGCTCCCACTCCCGCTCCCGCATGTCCGCGTTGCCTCCAGCAAAGCGCTGATGTGATGATTTCCGGCATGGCTGATCACGGGGGCAGCGACAGCACGGCAGGGCACATACGCCGGTCCCGGCTCCTCGACTACGTCGATACGGCAAGGCCCGGAACGGAAGTTGACGGTTCGTCGGCAGCGGCACCACCCGCCCACCCCACGGCACCGTCCCCTCAACCGTCGGAAGCCCCTGCCCCATCGGCCGCGACTCCGCCCTCCGCCCCTCCCGCCGAGCCGGCCGACGTCGCCGCCAGGCGCCGCGAATTCGCCGTGCTGCTGGGCGAGTTCCGCCGTACGCCCGTCCTGCTGCCGCTGGACGAGGACGAGGTCCCGCTGACCGCGGACTACGGCGGCATCCGGTGGATCTACGCCTTCTCGCACGAGGAGGCACTGGCCCGATTCGCGATCGCGAGGGGCGGAAGCCGGCGGGAGTGGGCGTATCAGCGGGTGCTCGGCGCCCGGTTGCTGGACGCCGCCGTACCGGCGGTCGGGGTTCCGTGCGGCGTCGCACTCGACGTCGGCAGTCCGGACGGTGTGCTGTTCCCGCCGGTGTCCGGGATCGTGCCGGACGCGGCGGCCGTGGACGTGGAGCACCACCCGGCGGCCGTGGACACGGAGCACCACGGAAAGCTTCAGAGGATTCAGGGGGAGGCACCGCAATGAGCGGTGGCAACGGCGGCAACGGCGGCAACGGTGGCAACGGCAAGGACCTCCAGGTCGACGGCCTCGATCTCATCGCCCAGGGCATCACGAACACGCTGAGCGAGCTGGAGCAGCTCGGTCTCACGGGTTGGGCCGGCGCGGGCCGGGGTTTCTCCGAACTGAAGCTGTCCGGTCTGGAGTTGGGCCACGACGACCTGACATCGGCGTTCGCGTCGTTCTGTGAGCGCTGGGAGTGGGGCGTGCGGGCGCTCGTCGAGGAGGGCAACGGCTTCGCGCAGGCGGTGGGCCTGTCGGCGGGGACGTTCCACGAGACCGAGCAGTACCTCGAGGGTTCCTTCAAGGTGCTGGCCAACTCGCTGATCGGCAACCCGTACGCCACCGAGGACGAGGTGACGAAGACGAGCTGGGGCGGCCTGGCGGACGGCAACGCGTTCGCGCACCCCGACTACAGCGCGCAGCCCTTCCGGCACGCCGCCGACGTCGGCGAGCAGAGCCTGGAGCAGGCGAAGCAGGACGTCCTGTCCGCCCGGGTCGTGGGCGGCCTGCCGGGCCCGCAGCTCGCGCGGGACGCCTTGGAGGCCTACGCCGAGGCCCGGTACTCCGATGAGCAGCACTCCGACGAGCAGGGGGAGGACGCCCGCTGATGGGGCTCGGCGACTACCTCGACAAGGCGGAGCACGCCTGGGACGCGGGCAAGAAGCTCGTCGGCGAGGGCATCGACAAGGGCACCGACGTCGTCGGCGACGTCCTGGACCGGGCCGGGGCGCACGGCTGGGCCGACAAGGTGGAGGACGTCGGCGACCGCATCGCCTCCGATCTGGGCGCCACCCCGGGCGAGCGGCAGCTCGGGGAGACGGACGACCCCAAGGAACTGGTGCACGGCGACGCGTCCGCCATCCGCGCCACCGCCAAGCACCTCAAGAACTTCCACAAGGCCTTCGACAAGGTCGGCCAGGGCATGCGGAAGCTGGACTCCTCGCACTGGAAGGGCGAGGCCGCCGACACCTTCCGCGAGAAGTTCGCCCTGCACCCCGTCAAGTGGCTGCACGCCGCGGACGCCTGCGACAAGGCGGCCACGGCACTGGAGACGTACGCCGACACCGTCACCTGGGCGCAGGGCCGGGCCGAGGAGGCCGTCAAGCTCTACCGGAAGGGCGTGAAGGCGTCCAAGGAGGCGGCGGAGACCTACAACGAGCGCGTCGACGCCTACAACGCGGCCGTCGAGAAGGGCGAGGACCCCGGCCCGCGTCCGGGCCCCTTCACCGATCCCGGCAAGGCCGACGTCGCGCACGCCCGGGAGATCCTCCAGGACGCGCGCCGCCAGCGTGACGACGCCGCCGGCACCGCCGCGCGCTCCGTGCGCGCCGCCCTGGCCCACGCCCCCGCCAGGCCGTCCGCCGTGGACCGGCTGAAGGCCGACTACGTCGATCTCAGGGCGGCGGAGGCGGTCGAACTCACCCACGTCCTGGGCGGTGTGGTCAAGGGCGCCGGTGACATCGTCGACTTCGCCCGCGGTCTCAATCCCACCGACCCCTACAACCTCACCCACCCGGCGGCCTACCTCGAGAACGCGAGCATGACCCTCGCCGGTCTGGTCGGTTCCGCGACCCACCCGGAGCGGACGGTCAAGGCGGTGTACGAGGACTTCACGAAGGACCCCAGCGAGTACTCCGGCCGGGTGCTCCTCGACCTGATCGGCACGGACGGGGCCGGGCTGGGGCGCCTCGGGCTGCGCACGGCCGCCAAGGCGACGGAGGAAGCCGGCGCGGCCGGGATCCGCCGGGGCGTGGAGAGCGCGGCGGAGCGGGCGGAGCGGAACGCGGGGCACACCGCCCGGGACCGGGTCTCCGACGACCCCCACGGGGTGTCCCACGAGCAGGACTCCGTCCACAGCGACGGCACGGACCCGATCAACCTCGCCACCGGCAGGATGTACCTGCCGCAGACGGACGTCGAACTGCCCGGCGCCCTGCCCCTGGTCGTCAAGCGCCGCGTCGAGTCCGGCTACCGCTTCGGCCGCTGGTTCGGTCCCTCCTGGTCCTCGACCCTCGACCAGCGCCTGGAGATCGACTCCGAGGGCGTCGTCCTCGTCACCGAGGACGGCCTGCTCCTGGCCTACCCCCATCCCGCCCCCGGCCTGCCCACCCTGCCCGGCCACGGCCCCCGCCGGCCCCTCGCCCGCGTGGACGGCGGCTACACGGTCACCGATCCCGCCACCCGCCGCACCTGGCACTTCGCCGACCGCGGCGACTCCCTCGCCGTCCTGGAGCAGATCGACGACCGCAACGGCAACTGGATCACCTTCGAGTACGACGCCGACGGCACCCCGCTGGCCATCGTCTCCAGCGCCGGGCACGAGGTCCGCGTCACCACCGAGGCGGGCCGGGTCACCGCACTCCACCTGGCCGCCACGGGCCAGGAGCTGAAACGGTACGGCTACACCGACGGCAACCTCACCGAGGTCGTCAACTCCTCCGGCCTCCCCCTGCGCTTCACGTACGACGACGCCGGCCGCGTCACCTCGTGGACGGACACCAACGGCCGCGGCTACACCTACGCGTACGACGACCGGGACCGCTGCGTCGCCGAGGGCGGCTCGGCCGGCCACATGAGCCTGCGCCTGACGTACGGGGACCGGGACCCGGAGACGGGCCTGCGCACGACGACGGCCACGACCGCCGAGGGCCACACCCGCCGCTACCTCGTCAACGACGCCTGCCAGGTCGTGGCCGAGATCGACCCCCTGGGCGCGGTCACCCGCTACCGGCGCGACCGCCACCACCGCCTGCTGTCCGTCACCGACCCCCTCGGCCACACCACGACGTACGACTACGACGACGCCGGCAACCTGGTCTGCGTGACCCGCCCGGACGGGCGGCGCGCGACGGCCGAGTACGGCGCGCCCGGCCTGCCGGTGAAGGTGGTGCGGTTCGACGGCACGGTCTGGCACCAGACGTACGACGACCGCGGCAACCGCACCTCGGTCACCGACCCGGCCGGCCTGACCACCCGCTTCACGTACGACGAGGCGGGCCGCCTCACCTCCGTCACCGACCCGGCCGGCCACACCACCACCGTCCGCTGCGACCGCGCGGGCCTGCCGGTGTCGGTCACCGACCCCCTGGGCGCGACCACGACCTACGAGCGCGACGCCTTCGGCCGCCCGGTCGCGATCACCGACCCGACGGGCGCGGTGACGCGCCTGGAGTGGTCGGTCGAGGGGCAGTTGCTGCGCCGCACGGCCCCCGACGGCACGACGGAGTCCTGGACGTACGACGGCGAGGGCAACTGCACCACCCACACCGACCCGCTCGGCGGCGTGACCCGCTTCGAGTACACCCACTTCGACCTGCTGACCGCCCGCACCGGCCCGGACGGGGTGCGCCACGAGTTCGAGCACGACACCGAGCTGCGCCTGACCAAGGTCACCAACCCGCAGGGCCTGACCTGGAGTTACGCGTACGACCCGGCCGGCCGTCTCGTCGCGGAGACGGACTTCGACGGCCGCACCCTGACGTACGCCTACGATGCGGCGGGCCGCCTGACGTCCCGCACCGACGCGCTCGGCCAGGTCGTGTCCTTCGAACGCGACGCCCTCGGCCGGGTCGTCCGCAAGGACGCGGCCGGGCGGGTCACGACGTACGCCTACGACCTGACCGACCAGCTCGCCCAGGCCACGGGCCCCGACGGCACGACCCTCACCATCCTCCGGGACCGCCACGGCCGCGTCCGCTCGGAGACGGTCGACGGCCGCACCCTGACCTACACGTACGACGAACTGGGCCGCCGCACGGGCCGTACGACCCCGACCGACGCGACGACGAGGTGGACGTACGACGCGGCCGGCCGCCGCACGGGCCTGCTGTCCTCGGGCCGCCCCGTCGACTTCACCTACGACGCGGCCGGCCGCGAACTGTCCCGCCGCATCGGCGAGACGATCACCCTGGAGCACGCCTTCGACACCGCCGGCCGCCTGACGCGCCAGTCGGTGACGGGCCCGGCCGGCCGCCGGCTGCAGCACCGCTCGTACCACTACCGCGCCGACGGCAACCTCATCGGCATCGACGACCAGCTCTCCGGCCCCCGCCGCTTCGACCTGGACGCGGCAGGCCGGGTCACGGCCGTGCACGCGGCGCACTGGACCGAGACCTACGCCTACGACACGGCCGGCAACCAGACCCACGCCTCCTGGCCGGCCACCCACCCGGGCGCCGAGGCCACCGGCGAGCGCGCCTACACCGGCACCCGCCTCACCCGCGCCGGACGCGTCCGCTACGCACACGACGCCCTGGGCCGCATCACCCTGCGCCAGAAGACCCGCCTGTCCCGCCGACCCGACACCTGGCGCTACGAATGGGACGCCGAGGACCGCCTCACCTCGGTCGTCACCCCCGACGGCACCCGCTGGCGCTACACCTACGACCCGCTGGGCCGCCGCACCGCCAAACTCCGCCTGGCCCAGGACGGCGAAACGGTCGTCGAACGCGTCGACTTCACCTGGGACGGCACGACCCTGTGCGAGCAGACCACCACCTCCCCCGACCTGCCTCACCCGGTGGCCCTCACCTGGGACCACCAGGGCCTGCACCCCATCGCCCAGACCGAACGCCTCCTGCCCGCCGCCGACGCCCCGCAGCAGGAGATCGACTCCCGCTTCTTCGCCATCGTCACCGACCTCGTCGGCACCCCCACCGAACTGGTCGACGAACGAGGCGATCTCGCCTGGCACACCCGCACCACCCTGTGGGGCACCACCGCCTGGGCGGCGAACAGCACCACCTACACTCCCCTGCGCTTCCCCGGCCAGTACTACGACCCCGAAACCGGCCTCCACTACAACTACTTCCGCCACTACGACCCGGAAACCGCCCGCTACCTCACCCCCGACCCGCTCGGCCTCACACCTGCCCCCAACCCCGATGTCTACGTCCACAACCCGCACACCTGGGTAGACCCTCTGGGTTTGGCCCCGGACTATCCGAAGGGGGAAAAGGGAAATCCCTTTGATCGTCGCGAGGAAGCAGAGCGTGCCGCGTTTGAGGTAGCCGGAGTCCCCTACGGGACATCACCTGACGCGGAGTGGAGTGTAATGGGGGACAAGACACTGAAGCACCTGCCAGGGCATGTGTATTCACCTGACCCGACACACTGGGGAGAATTCCGTCAGTTCGAAACGGAGAGCGGCTCACGCGTTATCGTGGAGCATACGCACGACCCGGCAGGACCACACTTCCATGCAGGGGCTCCCAAGGGGTTCACCTCCGAGGACCGAACCAGGAACGGAGTTAATTTTGGATGGGACAACAGTAAGCAAGGCTACGAAACCATGGAACGGTACCGCGCTCTGAACAAGCCCGGCGGGGATCACCACTTCTTCTACAGGCGATAGGAGGACGGAGTGACTACAGACAACGCGGAGATCTATTCTCGCCTCCGCGCTGCGGGCCTAGAGGTGATCAATTCGGTCGCCGCCGGAAGACCCAGCGTTACGGAGGCGTTTCGTCGAGTAGTCAACGTTGAAGTCAAGCCCGTGCAGCGGATTTCCGCAGGAATCGCGAAAGCCGACCAGAAGGCGTACAACGCCTGGAAGACCCATGCGCAAAGCGGAGGCGTCCTGGCCGATGATGGAACTTTCCTTGTCGCCGGTAGCCTGAAGCACGAATGGATCCACGTCAGGTTGACCGACGCAATAAATATCTCTGCACTGAAGGATCCAGACGGCGAGCTCCTTTTCGTCACACGTTCCGCGAGCGGCCACCGCGTATGCGCGGTGAGCAAAGAAGGCGGCGAGTACTGGATCCTCGTCGAGGATTTCTCCTGATAATTCCAAAGGTTTTCGCTGCCTGGCCTTCGGCCAACGTCCAGACATACCAGCGGACTTCGCCCGAGCCGAGTAGATCGAGCCCAGTGCCCTTCCACCTGTGGTGACATGCGTATCGATCAGGCGGGAGATCGTCGGACCGGAGGCAACCGGCCCGAACACGGCCAGCTCGGCCTGCAACATCACGATGTCGGCCAGGTAGTCCCCGCCGAGCGCGACCGTCGGCACAAGGCCAGAAATATCTTGCCCAAAATCTTGGGCGATCAGCGGTTTACGCCACGGCACCGGTGCCGCAGATATCGCCCGGTCAAGGCCAACCTTGAAAACCGCACCTATCGGCGGTTTCGAGCAATTCTGGGAGACGATCTGGCAGACGCCGCTCTCAACATGGACACGCGAGTAGGACCCGATAAGCTTCTTGACCTAGAAAGCACCTTCGACTTCAAATGGAACAAACCTCAGCAATCCTCATTCTCGTTACTCAGAGATATTTTCACTCACCTGCCCGCTTGCCGGACAGTCGGCTTCATGAAAGCGCGAGGCTAAAAGCCAGAAGGGCAGCCACCCCTTGTTGAGGCGGCGGCCCCTCTGGTTACTCAAAGCGCCTACTCGGGTTCGACCAGTAGGCCCGTCTTCGGGTCGATGCTCCACCCGTCATCCAGCAGCGTTACCGTCACTGTCTGCAGGTTGAGGTCCGCGACGCTCCACCCTTCCCGAAGCGCACGGCGAAGCAGCTCCAGGTACAGATGGCTCGGGGAGGCAGGACCGGGAGCGCCAGCAAGCTCTCGCGTCGCCGCAGCAACCTCCGCAGCCGTCGGCTGCTTGAACGAAGCCTCGGCGTCATCCTGCGGAACCATCGTCAGGACAAGGTCGAGCGTAGCGACGTGCTCGAAACCTGAGGCCAGACCTTTCACGGAGCGCTGTCCCTTATTCAGGATGACAATCTTCTCCGGCTCGATGCGCAGGCCGGCTGCTGCGACTGCTCGCTGGACCACTGCCCAGATCTTGCCCGAGGAATTACCGAAGACCATCGAAATGCGCCCGCCGGGCTTCAGGATGCGGCGGCACTGCTTGAGCGACTCCGTCAGCAGTGTCTCGTACCGGTCCGCCGTGCGTTTCGTGCCGGTGGAGCGATCGATCACCGCTTCCTTGCTGACATCCGTAAAGCCATCCAGCCAACCCTCCTGGAACAGAGCCATATCCGCGTAGAAGAGATTCGAACCGAACGGCGGATCCGTGAACACGTAGTCCACGCTCGCATCTGGCAGGGATAGCTCTGCAGCGCTCTCCGTGACGTACTCAACGGGCACCGTGTCCGCGTCCACGTTGCGCATGAATGCCTGCGCCCGGATCCAATCATCAGCCTTCAGTACGGCGGTCGTCTTACGCTCGAATAGCTCGAAGACGTTCCACTCGTAGAAAACCGGGGCAATGTAGTAGTTCTGGTTCGCGGCGTTCAGTGGGCGTTTATGCGACCACTGGTACCGCTTACTCGCCCGAGTCAGCGTCGCGGTGAATGCGAACAGCAGCTTTTGACTAAGGGCATGGTCCTCAAGCCCGCGGATTTCGTCGTACAGGGCCACCAGAGTGCGCAGATTACGCGGCGAGTAGAACGAAGCCACGGTCGTATAGCCGCTTTTTCCCAAAGCAGACGCCCGGTACATCTCTCGGTCAGGCGTAATTTCAACGCGGGGGAAGTCCAGGCCGTCGACGTCGACACTCGGCGCAGCAACCGCCGGCTGCTCACGCTGCCTGGGGGAGCACGCGCAGTTGACGTAGTCGACCACAGGCTGCTCACCTACACGCTCGAGCCTGCTCGAAATGTGGGCCGCGCAATGAGGACAGACCATCTTCGGCTTCAACCACTTCGCAGCCTCGAGCGAGTGGTAATAGTTCACGGGCTTCTCACAGCCCGCACACCTCACCAGAACGCTCCAGACGGTCTTCGCAAGCTGGCCGGTTCCACCGCACCCACTGCAGGGGACCTCATAGATCTTGCCGACAGCATCCTTGGCCCGCTTGATGACAGCCTGCGCAGCCCTGGTAAACTCGCCCGCTTCGACCATATTAATGTAATTAGAGCCGATGTGACGCCCCAGTACTGAAATGTCCGACAGGCGGGCCCGGCGCCCAGTGATCCGTGCTGCTACCCCCGTCATGCCAGACCCGGCGAACGGGTCGACCACAACGCCGCCAGGCGGACAGTAGGCCTCGATGAACGGCACAATGGCAGGCACGGGGACCTTCGTCAGGTAGGCGTGCGCGAGATAGACAGGGTCACCACGGCCCACCACGATCTCTTCAGCCATGCCAGCAATGTTACTCATAGTCTGTAGACCCATCGTCTGCACCGTCCTAGCGTCCTTGGACATCATGACGCAGGCGTCCGACAAACTCCGCATCCAGCGGCAACGCGAGGCGTTCGGCCACCGTGTGCGGGAGCAACGTCTCTTGGCAGGTCTCTCGCAAGAAGAGCTCGCGGAAGCTGCAGGGATCCACCGCACCTACGTCTCTTCGCTGGAACGCGGTCAGCGCAACGTAAGCCTTGACAACATCATTGCCCTCGCGCGTGCGCTCAAGGTCGATGCTGCACAACTACTCGAAGGTATTTGATGGGCTTCAAAGAAGACGCTGATTTCGCTCGGTTCCTGAGCATGGGGGTCCACGCCGCCGACGCGATTACACAAGACCTCGAACGCAATCACGGGCACCGCATTATCGAGCTCGAGCGGTACGCCAAGGCCAACAAGGTATGGCAGACGAAGGTCAAGCGCATGCGCCTACCCGACCTTATGTGCGTTAGCTGCGGGCGCCGTTTCGAGTGCAAGGGAAAGACAAAGCTTGAGGTTAAGCTTTCCGACTCCACACTGCCAGGCCGCACCTGGCGCGACGGAGGCATGCGCCTAGACGACATATTCGCCTTCGCGCGTGTCGACATGAAAACAAACCCTGTGAGAGTGTCCAACCTTGTCTACGTGACTCGGCAGAGCTTGGAAGATGCTCTGAGGTCATCCAAGGAGGGCAATCGAAAGTCCGTGTCCGAGGGGTCGGAAATGGACCGCAGGTGGCCGATGTGGGCCCCAAACTATGCTGGCGAGGTCGTCACCGTCGACCACGGCCTCAAAAGGATTCGCGTCACGAAGGGCGCCAGCACGTATCTCTATGGAGGCGGTAGCCGTTGGAGTACGTTCCACACGTTGCCAGTAGGGACGGCATTTGAGGCTGGCCAGCCGGTCGCATTCTGCTTCCGCATGGCCGACTCGGTCGCCTGCGCCGGCGACGGGTCCTGGAACTGGCAGAATGACCTCCTTTCGACTGACGATGACATTCGATTCCCGGCCGTCAAGGCGGCCCGGTTCCTTGGCACAGAGCCGGTCGAGGACATCCTCATCGGCATAGCGGACGACGAGGCCAATGACTGGCGCCTGCGCCTCGAAGCACACGCTAGCCTCGCCCCCACGCGCCCCACGTCCGTTGCTGCGCTGCTCATGCTCGCTAAAGGTGCTGACTCGACCGACGAGGAGCGCATGGAGGCGGTGTTCTCCCTGTCGGAGATCAATTCCGAGGAAGCCGTGGAGGCGCTGTACTCGGTTGCCAGCAACACTGAGCCAACGTTTCCGGAAGAGGTGCGTGCAGCTGCCGCCTGGGGGCTCGGGACTGGGGCCCGCAAGACACCCGACAAGCTCATACACCTCGTCAACGATCCCAGCGTACTTGTCGCGACGCACGCAGCGGCGGTTATGCCGTCGGACCTGCCCCAGAAGTGCCTGGACGAGCTCCTCGACTGGCTTCGTGCTGATGACTTGCGCCGGGCCGCTACCGCTGCGCACCTGCTGGCTGAGCGCAACCTAATCGCCGAGCTCGTAAACGCCCTTCAGACAGCGCCGGAGGGCGTCCGCAGGCTGATCGTCTTGGCGCTCGGGGATACCCCACGTGAGGCCGTTTCCGGCCTGCTGAACAGGCTCGACGCTCAGAGCCGTGCCGGCATCGCTACCCTGTGGGCGAAGGGCGACGACTGGCTCCGTCAGCCGGACACGGACGGCATTCTCCGCGCCCTAAAGCTTCAGACGCTTCGCCGATAGCAATGGTTCGAACACTACTCTGCATTCTGGCGAACCCACCTGTTGGTGATGGCGCCCGTACTCGCGCTCGAGTCGCGCTCGCAGGCGAACTACTCGGCTACGATGCCATTACCATCGGCAATCTTTTCGCTATCCCATCGCCCAGCGTTACAGACATCGCCATCCTTGGGACGGGCGCTGATGGCTGGCTGACGGCTCGTGTAGAGCTCCAAGCGCAGCTCAAGGCCTGCGCCGGGGTGCTACTCGCTTACGGCGTAGCAGCTCCGACGGGTCCCGCGCGCCATTACTACAAGGAGCAGTTGGAGTGGCTCGACGACGCGCTCTCTGGATCCCCATTACCCCGATATCAGGTTGGAGACATGCCTAGGCATCCGTCACGCTGGCAGCGGTGGACAGCCCGACAACACCCACAGCTCGAGTTTCGTGATGCTCTGCGCAATAGCTTCGCGCTTTTGCAAAAAGGACAACATCATGACTGAGCTTCTTCAGCGTTGCCGCTCCAGGGTGAGGACGGCTTTGGTGATTGACGTCATGCGGTTGGGGCTGCACAGGGATCGGCGGAAGATCCGCCAGGACTTCAAGCGGGCGACGCCTCGTTCGACCGGTGCCCGTGCCGCGGCCAGGGCTCGGTTGACGGTCTTCTCGGTGGGGGTGAACTCCTGCAGGGGTCGGCGTTTGATGCCCGTGGTCAGCCAGGGGCCGCCGCCCTGGTAGGCGAGATCGGCCAGGATGGGGACGCCCTGGCGCTCGCAGATGCGGATGATCCGGTGAGTGCGGGCGGCGGTCAGGTCGTGAGCCCGGCCCGGCAGCGCGGGCGAGAGCCACAGCAGCCGGCCGTCCGGATCGGTGACCACCTGCACGTTCACACCGTGCCGGCGGTGCTTGTGGGAGTAGTCCGCGCGTGAGTCGCCGACGCGGTCGCACTCGGCGAGGGTGCCGTCCAGCAAGACGAAGTCGGGGTCGGCCTCGCGCAGGACCTTCAGCAGACCCGGTGCTCGTTCGGCGAGCAGGTGGATGACCGCGCTGGTGTAGGCGTGGGCGGTGGACTCGCTGATCCCGAACCCGGCAGCGATCTTCGCCAGGGTGACGTGCTCGCGCAGGTACACCAGTGCCACCATCGCGCGCTGAGACGGGCGGAGCTTGCAGCGCCGGTCCCCCTCACAGGTGACGATGAGCATCGTGACCCATTCCACGAGCGCATGGGGCAGGTCAAGTGCGGCAGGATAGATGACCAACGAGGCCTCCGAGCAGCGTGATTGAGACGTCAGACATCTTGATCAACAGCCCGGGGGCCTCGCTCGTTGCGGCTCGCGGACCGTCACCTGATCCGTGGCCACCTCGAAGAAGCTCACTGAACTTCTTCGGGTGGACCACCGACTGGATGATGGCCGGTGGTCCAGCCAAAGAAATTCATGAGCAGGTGCCGCAGGCCGTTCTCAGTAGCGGGGCTCCTGCTCGCACCGCTTCGGAGAGCCGCCCGGAAACGATCGCCGTCACCCGCCCCGCTTTGGTCCGGACAGAACTTCCTAGCAGAGCCTTCCGTATGCCGCCGCTCCCTCCCTCGGCAGGGTCGCCCACGTGCGGGTTCCGCCGCCCGGTTCGCGGGACTCGCCGAAGCCGCAGTCGCCGTCGCAGGCGCGGCAGACGCGGGTGAGGAGGCGGAGGGCGGCGTGACGGCGGGCGTCGCAGGCCGTGGCGAGGTGGGGCTGGGTGTGGCGGGGGTGGCTGTCGTAGGTGATCAGGCGGAGGGCGCCGGCGCGGTAGCGGAGGGAGAGGTAGAAGTTCGGGGACTCCGTGAACTGGGCCGCCACCGCGGTCAGTTCGCTGACCGCCTGCAGTGCCGGGTCCAGCAGGTCGGGCAGTCCGTGCGTCTTCAGCGCCTTCTCCGTCGTCGCCCTCGCCAGTGCCGGGCTGGCCAGGGCTGCGGGGAGGGTGAGGCTGTAGGCGAGGGTCTCGGGGATGGGGGTGGTGGGGTCGGCGGTGTACAGCGGGGCGGAGGGGCAGCGGGACAGGGACACGGTGGCTCCTTTGTCTGTGGGATGCGTGCATGGCTTCGTCGGCTGCCGGTGGCTCGTCTCCCTGACGCGGGCCCACCCCTCCCAGGGAAGGAGCGTGCGGGCAGGCTCGCGCGATGCGCTTCCGACAGCGATGAGTTGCTTGTGCGTTACTCAATGTACGCAGACTGGTGCCTAATTTGGCCCTGGTCAGTGAAAGATACGCCCGATCGTGGTGTGGTCGTACGTATACGCGGCAGACTTCGCACGACCGCGAGCGGGAAGGAAGGGCATGGGAGCGAGGACATCGCCGACGGAGCGTCAGAAGCGCCTCGGCGCCGAAGTCCGCAAGATGCGCACGTCAGCGGGCATGTCTGCGGAGTACGCCGCCGGGTTGCTGGGAGTGGACCGGGGGAAGATCTCGCACATCGAGTCCGGCGTTCGCGCCATCAGTCCGGAGCGTGTACGCACGCTCGCCTGCAACTGCGACTGCCAGGACGAGCGATACGTCGAGGCGCTGGTCGAAATGGCCCGCCCCGCCCGACGGGGCTGGTGGGAGAAATACCGGGGATCTCTGCCCCAAGGGATGCTGGACATCGCAGAGTTGGAGGCACACGCCGTAGGGATGCGGGCGTCGTACGTCGTGCACATCCCGGGACTGCTGCAAACGGCCGATCACGCCTTGGCCGTCTTCAGAGCAGTACTACCTCCCTTGCCTGAGCACGAGATCGCTCTGCGACTGGCCCACCGAGCAGAACGGCAACAGGTGCTGGACGGGGACAGTGCGCCGAACTTTCTCGCCCTCGTGCACGAGGCCGCACTCCGCATGCGGTTCGGCAAACGGGAGGTCGTCAGGGCTCAGCTCGAGCACCTGCTGAGCAAGTCCGAGCAGGCCAACGTGGCACTGAGAGTGATCCCGTTCGCGGCCGGCATCTTTCCCGGAGCGGGACAGACCGTCGTGTACGCCGAGGGTCCCGTGCCCCAGCTCGACACCGTCCAGGTCGACAACTCACATGGGCCCGATTTCCTGCACGCTGAGGCGCAGTTGGCGAAGTACCGTGCACACCTGGACTGGATGGAGGGCATGGCGCTCTCGCCCTCGGCATCCCGCGACTTCATCCGCGGTATCGCCAACGACCTGTAAGGAGGGGCCCGTGAACGACATCACCTGGGAAGATGCCTTCTGCGGTGAAGGGAATTCGTGCTTCCGCCTCGGCACCGACTCCCAAGGCAACGCCTACATCGCCATAGTCGGTCAGGAGGACCGCCCCCTGACCGACAGTCGTGAGGCGCTGCGCGCGCTGATCCTCGGGATCAAGGAGGGGCGGGCCGACCACCTGCTCTGAGGGGGTCAGTCCTCGCCCTTTTCGCCCGAGTCGTCCTTGTCGCCCGTGTCGCCCTTGTCGTCCTTCGCCGTGGGCTCCTCCGTCCCGTCGTCGAAGAACGCGTCCAAGACCTCGTCGAGCTGCGACTCCCACTCCTTGATGCGGGCGCGGGAGGGGGCGTCGATCTCGATGGGGTACCAGCGGCCTTCGGGGGTGTGGACGGTGACCGTGTAGCGCTTGCCGAGGCGGGGGACGGTGGTCTCCACGGCGCCGATCTCGTCCCAGCGGAACTCGCACTCCTGGTCGTCGAGGCGGAGGCGTACGCCACGGGCGTCGGCGAGGATGCGGGCGCGGCGGTCGGCGGCCTCGAAGACGGGGCCGTCGGGGGCCTCCTCCTCGACGGACTCGGCGGACTCACCGGACTCGCCGGAGTCGGCGGAATCGGCGGAATCGGCGGCACCCGTGGGCTCGGCGGAATCCGCGAGTCCGGCCGGGCCGGTCGGTCCGGTCGGCTCGGCGGAGTCCCGCGCGGTCGTGTCGTCGCGCCCGTCCGTCTCCTCCGGCTCCCGTTCCCGGGCGTCCTCGGGGTCACCGGCGGCGGGCGGGGTGATGCCGGGGATGAAGGCCGGGTCGAAACCGGCGCCCGTCACCGGCTCGACCTTCACCGGCTTGCCCTGTACGGGCTGGCTGCTCGAACCTATGCGCTGCTCCACACCGGAGCAGTATGGTCGACGTTCCTGTGCCCCACCCAGTCGGCCCCCGCATCGTTATCAGACGCCTACACGGCGCGAAGAACGGACCGGACGAGACGGGAAAGAGGTCAGAAGAGGCCGCAAGAGGCCGCAAGAGGCCGCAAGAGGTCGTAAGAGGTCGGAAAAGTTCGGGGAAGATCAGGGAAGATCAGGGAAGGTCAGGGCAGGTCAGGGAAGATCGGCGGAAAGAGAAGCAGGTGTGGCGCCCAGGTCCAGGCGCCCGTGTCACCCGTCCCGGAGGCTCCATGGACGCGCAAGCCCTCGCCCGGCTGGGCGACGAACGGGTCGACCACCGCTTCAAGGGCCTCCCGCCGGACGCGGACGGCCTGACCGTCGGGGAGCTGGCCGCCCAGCGCCGCAACCTGTTCACCGGCGGTTTCACCACCCCGCTGCTCGCCCTGTCCGCCGAGCGCCTCGCGCACAACCTGAGCCTCATGGAGGCGTACACCGCGCGGCACGGGCTGGCGTTCGCGCCGCACGGCAAGACCTCCATGGCCCCGCAGTTGTTCGAGCGCCAGCTCGCGCACGGGGCCTGGGGGATCACGCTGGCGGTGCCGCACCAGGTGCGGGTGGCGCGGGCGTTCGGCGTGCCGCGGGTGTTCCTCGCCAACGAGGTGGTGGACGCGGCGGCGTTGCGCTGGATCGCCGCCGAGCTCGCCGCCGACCCGTCCTTCCGGCTGGTCTGCTACGTCGACTCCGTGCGCGGGGTCGGGCTGATGGACGCGGCCCTCGCCGGCGCCCCGCGCCCGCTGGACGTCGTGGTGGAGCTGGCCGCGGGGGAGGGCGCCCGCACCGGGGTGCGGACGGAGGCGGAGGCCGCGGCGGTCGCGGACGCGGTGGCCGCCTCGGGCGCGCTGCGGCTGGTGGGGGTGGCCGGGTACGAGGCGCAGGTGCCGCAGGCGTCGCCGGAGCGGGTGCGGGACTGGCTGCGGCGGCTGTGTGCCCTGGCCGTGGAGTTCGACCGGGCGGGGCGGTTCGCGGGGGCCGGGGAGATCGTGGTGAGCGCGGGCGGCAGCGAGTGGTTCGACGCGGTCGCGGACGTCTTCGCGGAGCTGCCGGAGCTCTCCCTGCCCACGGTGCGGCTGCTGCGTTCGGGCGCCTACGTCTCGCACGACGACGGCCACTACCGTGCGCGGACCCCGTTCCGCAGGATGCCGCGGGAGGGCGCCCTGGAGCCGGCGTTCCGGCTGTGGGCGCAGGTCGTCTCCCGGCCCTCGCCGACGGAGGCGTTCCTCAACGCGGGCAAGCGGGACGCGGCGCACGACCTGGGGCTGCCCGTGCCGGTCGCGGTGCGCGGCGCCGACGGCACCGAGCGTCCCGCGGCCGGCCTGGAGGTCACCGCCCTGTCCGACCAGCACGCCTGGCTGCGCACCGGCCCGGACGCCGGTCCGGAGGTCGGCGACTGGGTGGCTCTCGGTCTGTCCCACCCGTGCACGACGTTCGACAGGTGGCCGCTGATCCCGGTGGCGGAGGCGGACGGCACGGTCGTCGACTACGTCCGGACGTTCTTCTAGAGCCCAGGAGCCGCCGCATGGACCTCCCCGATCTCCCCGGCCGCCCCGATCTCCCCGGCCGCCCCGGCCTGCCCGGCCTGCCCGACCTCCCCGACCTCGCCGATCTCGTGATCCAGGACGCGGACGTCGTGGACGGCACCGGCGCCCCCTCCTACCGCGCCGACGTGGCCGTCAAGGGCGGCCGCATCGTCGCGATCGTCCAGGAGGCCGCGGCGGCCGGCTGCCAACGCCCGCGCGGGATGCGGGAACTGGACGCCGAGGGCCTGGTCCTCTCCCCCGGCTTCATCGACATGCACGCCCACAGCGACCTCGCCCTGCTGCGCGACCCCGACCACGGAGCGAAGGCCGCTCAGGGCGTCACCCTGGAGGTCATCGGCCAGGACGGGCTGTCGTACGCCCCCGTCGACGACCGCACACTGGCACAGGTGCGCCAGGCGATCACCGGCTGGAACGGGCCCGGCGACGACGTCGACTTCGACTGGCGGTCGGTGGGCGAGTACCTGGACCGGCTCGACCGGGGCATCGCGGTCAACGCCGCGTACCTGATCCCGCAGGGCACCGTGCGCGCGCTGGCCGTCGGCTGGGAGGACCGCCCGGCCACGCCCGAGGAGCTGGACCGGATGCGGCGCCTGGTGGCCGAGGGCATGGAGCAGGGGGCGGTCGGCCTGTCCTCCGGGCTGACCTACCCGCCGGGCGGGTACGCCGACACCGCCGAACTCGTCGAACTGTGCCGAGTGGTGGCGTCCTACGGCGGCTACTACTGCCCGCACCACCGCTCCTACGGCGCCGGCGCGCTCACCGCCTACGCGGAGATGGTGGAGATCGCCCGGCGCGCGGACTGCCCGCTGCACCTGGCGCACGCCACCCTCAACTTCCCCGGGAACGAGGGCCGCGCCCCGGAGCTGCTGGCCCTCCTCGACGACGCGCTCGCCTCGGGAGTGGACGTCACCTTCGACACCTACCCCTACACCGCCGGCTGCACCACGCTGGCCGCGCTGCTGCCGGGCTGGGCGCACGCCGGCGGCCCGGAGGCGCTGTCGGCCCGGCTCGCCGACGCGGAGACCGCCGAACGGATCCGCCACGCCCTGGAGGTCACCGGTTCCGACGGCTGCCACGGGGTGCCCGTGGACTGGGACACGGTGGAGGTGTCCGGGGTCACCGATCCCGCGCTCGCCGGGTACGTCGGCCGCACGATCCGCGCCTCGGCCCAGCGCGACGGCGAGGAGCCGTGGGCGACGGCGCGCCGCCTGCTGCTGGACGACGGCCTGGGCACGACGGTCCTGCTGCACGTCGGGCACGAGGAGAACGTCCGCACGCTCATGCGCCACCGCGCCCACACCGGCGGCTCCGACGGCATCCTGCAGGGCGCCCGGCCGCACCCGCGCGCCTACGGCACCTTCCCGCACTACCTCGGCCACTACGTACGGGAGTGGGGCGTGCTGTCGCTGGAGGAGTGCGTGGCGCACCTGACCGGGCGCCCGGCGGCCCGGCTCCGGCTGCCGGACCGGGGCCTGGTGCGCGAGGGTTACCGGGCCGACCTGGTCCTGTTCGACCCGGCGACGGTGGCGGCCGGCGCGACCTGGGACCGGCCGCGCACGCCGCCCGTGGGCATCCCGTACGTGCTGATCGACGGGCGGTTCGTGATCGAGGACGGGCGGCGCACGGACGTGCCGGCGGGGCGGGCGGTACGCCGGGTTCCGGTCTCCCGGTGACGGTTCCGCCGTTCGTCGCGGTGACCGTCGCGGTGACGGTTCCGGTAGCGGTTCCGCCGTCCGTCCCGGTGGCGGTTCCGGTAGCGGTTCCGCCGTCCGTCCCGGTGGCGGTTCCAGGAGCGGCTGCGTCCTCCATCCCGGTGGCGGTCGCGTCCTCCGTCCCGGTCCCGGTGGCCGCCCGCCCGCGTGGTCACGGCTTGGGCAGGGTGCAGCCGCTGCGGCTCAGGTCGAGCTTGTTGTCGAGGCCGAAGCAGGCGGGGATCTGGTAGGTCTCCTCGGCGTAGTTGATGCCCTGACGGACCGTCACATCGCCGTTGGCGTCGACCTCGCAGGGGTTGTTCTCGGTGCAGCGCTCGCCGTCCTCGTTGCCGGTGTTGTTGACGGCGACCACCTTGCCGGTGGCGGTGTCGACCACGGGCGAGCCGGAGGTGCCGCCGATGGTGTCGCAGGCGGAGGTGTAGCGGACGGAGTCCTTCCAGGTCCAGCCGCCCTCCTTGAGGCGGTAGACGAACCCGTCGATGGCGCAGGAGTAGATCCGCTTCCAGTAGCCGGAGACCACCTTGATGGCGGTGCCCGCGACCGGGTGGGTGTCGGAGAGCGTGAGCGGGCCGATCCCGTAGGAGCTCTTGATCTGCGCGTAGGTGCGGGTGAGCTGGTAGATCGTGACGTCCGTGTCCGTCATGGTCGAGTACGCCACCTTGCTCGCGCGCAGCGTCGCCACCCGGGTCCCGGCCGAGTTCAGCAGGCCGAAGCTGCGGCTGGAGGGCTGGTCGACGATGACCTCGCCGGGCTCCGGGAACCCGGTCTCCAGACAGTGGCCGTTGGTCAGCACCAGTGCCGGGTCGTCGTCCTGCGAGGCAGGGAAGCGGATCACGGAGCCGGAGCAGTTGCTGAGCGCCACGGTGCCGGCGAAGTCCACGGCCCGCACCGCCGGCGCCGGTGCCGCGACCGCGGGTGCCGCGCCCGCCCCGGTGACGGCCAGGACCGCGAGCGTGGCGAGGAGAGGCTTCTTCATGTGGGGTCCTCTCTTGCGACGAGGCGACCGGGGATTCCCCGACCGCCCTCCTTTTTGTCATGGCATTGTCAATGCAAAGAACGGCGGGAGCAAGGGCCCGTTTCCAGTCGGAAGCGCGACGCGACACGGAGTACGCCAGTAGAGTGGTCCGCGCACGGAGGGGAGAAGGCGCAGGACATGAGCAGAACGGCACACCTCGAACTGGTGGGTCTTCCTGACACCGACGACGAGGAACTCCTGCAACTGAGTGCCCAGTTGCGCCGATTGCTCAGCGAACTGGACGTGCTGGACGTACGGCCGACACGTCGGACCGGCGAGTTTCACCCGAGCTCGAAGAGCGGTGAGCTGATCGACACCGGGACGATTGCCGTCACGGCTGCCACCTTCGTCCTCCGTCAGACGCTGCGTCTTGCCGACACCTGGCTGAGGAACCGGCCCCTGCGCAGCATCCGTGTGGAACTCAACGGCCGTAGCATCGAGTTGGGCCACGCCTCGGCCGCCGAACGGGAGCGGCTGATTGATCTGTTCCTGGGACAGGACGAAGAAGCCGGCGGAGACCCGGACGAGCGGCAAACCATTGCTTCCGAGCCGCCGCGAGCCTCGGGCACCGCATGACCGCGCCGGCGTTCGCAAAGGGCCATCGAGGAGCCTTGCTTATCGGCACGGGGAATTATGACCACCCGGACCTCGCCCCTCTCCTCTCCCCCGCGGTGGACTGCGCGCGCCTGGCCGAAGTGCTGCACGACAAGGAGATAGGTGCCTTTGATGTGCAGCAACTGGTCGACGCCGATCTCTCCCTGCTGATGCGGGCAATCGAGGAGTTCTTCGGCCAAGCTCAACGTGACGACGTCCGGCTGCTGTACCTCTCCTGCCATGGAATCGTGAACTGGCGCAATGACAAGCTCCATTTCGCAGTCCGCACCACTGATCCGGACTGGCCGGCTCACTCCTCACTGTCGGCGTCGTTCATCCATGACCAGATGGAGGCCTGCCGCGCCCGCAGCATCGTCGTCGTACTCGATTGCTGTTACAGCGGGCGGTTTCTTCCCGGCGCCAAGGGCGTTGACAGCCCGGCGGAGTTCGAGAAAGCGCTGGTCGGGCACGGCCGTGTGGTCATCACTGCCGGCACCAGGACACAGCGCGCTTACGAAGGCGAGCACCCCGACCCGGCGGCACCCATGCCCTCCCGTTTCACAGGCCCGCTCGTCGACGGCCTGCGCACCGGGGCCGCCGATCTCAACGGTGACGGAATCATCACCGTACGGGAGCTGTATGAATACGTCTGCCAACGCCTCCATGCCGAAGGCGTCGAGCAGAACCCCCTCATGGGCTACGAACTGCACAACGACATCGCGCTGGCCAGAGTGAAGGCGAAACCGAAGAAACGGCGTCCCCGGCGAGTCCCGCGCCCAACCGCACCGTCTCGCCGCCCCGACCTGCCGTGGCGGGTTCCCGTCGCCTCCGGCCCCGCCCATCAGCCGGTGTTCTTGGACAGCCTGCTGATAGTGCATCAGAAATACGATCTGCACGTGATCGACGTTGGGATCCGGCGCCGCCTGCGCCTGATCCAGCTGAAGCACCCCGGCCGCCCCGCCTTCCACGACGGTATGGCCTATTTCCCTGGCAGGGATAATCGGCTCCAGGCCGTCGATCTGCGGACGGGCCGACCACGCCGCTGCCGGCAGCTGATGGTGAGCGACGGAGTGCTGGCGATCTCCGGCGGCGTGCTGTACGCACCCAGCCTTGACGGCCACCTGTATACCGTCGACCTGGCGACCGGGGACGATCATCGTCCTCGGCTCCCTCTGCGTGGACTGACCGTGACCAGGCCCCCCGAAGCGGCCGGGAAGATCGTCGTCCTCATGGCCAGGAACGGCGCGGACCACGTCATCGCAGTCGACTTGGCCACCGGTTCGCCGAACTGGTCCTACGAGGCGGGACAGCCATTGTCGGGGCAATGGATCGTCACCGACCAGAACGTTCACTTCGTCGAGCAGGTCGAAGGCATACCCGGGCGGATCACCACCCTCGATCTGGTGACCGGGAAGACGCTGTGGTCGTACGAGTTCCCCGCCGGCCTCGCGGCCGCCCCGGCCGCGGCGAACGGCCTGGTCTTCGCCGGAGACATGGACAACCGGCTCCTCGCCCTTGACGCAAACACCGGTGACAAGCGGTGGGGCCGGAAAACCGAGGGTCGGCTCCTCACCCGCCCGGCCCCGGTGGACAACACGCTCTACACGGCGGACCGGGCCGCCCGGCTGACAGCCTGGCGATTCACCGACGGCCGGAAGCTGCGCTCCCACGAGCTCCTGCTGAGTCAGGACACCCAGGGATCCCCGGCATATGCCGACGGCGCCGTGTACGTCACCGACTCCCAGGGCTACCTCCACGCTCTGTCAGCGTGCTGACGGCGCTTGCTGCGACTCCGCCCCACGCTCCCGGCCCGGTCGATCGGCACGATGCGGCTGCTGTGCCGCGGTGGCACAGACCACCGCGATCGGACTCCCAGCAGCGCACCGCTGTCCGGCACAGCGCGCCTACGGCACCGGTGGAGACGGATAGCGGCCCTTGCGCGGACGGCCCCGGCGATCAGCGCTGCAGCAGACACGATCCCAGCCGCGCCAGTAGCCGCCACTACCCGCCGTACCGGAGCCTGCCGGGCACCACCGCCGTCCAGGCGGCCTCCCCACGGCGCACGCGGCTCCGGTACGGCTCAAAGAGCGTGGCCGCGGCCGCGACTCCGGTCGCCGCCGCGGCCGGGTCTCACCTGGGCCGCTTCCCGCCGCCCCGGCCGTGTCCCGGCCGGCTGGTCGGGGTGGCGGGGCTGGAGGTGCTCGCGGTGGGCTCCGGCGTCGAGGTGGCCGTCGTGGGGGTGGCCCGGCCGGTCGAGGTCTGCGCCCCCGCATCGCCGGTCGCGTCTTCGCCCGGGGTGGTGGACGCCGAGGCCGCGCCGCCGGCGCCCCGGGTGGGCGAGGCGGCCCGGCCGGTGCCGTTCGCGGGCGTGGCGGCGCCGGTGCCGGTGGCGGTGGCGGTCGGATCGGTGAGCAGGGTGGGATTGGAGTCGCCGGTCACCGGTGTCGTGCGGTCGCCCGCGCCGCGCGGCCCGTCCGAGGACCCCGAGAACGACAGGCCGGCGACCACGGCGGCGAGCGAGACGGCGCCGAGCGCGCCGGCGGTCACGGCGACGCGCCGGGCGGTGCGGTGGTCCCGCCGGGCCCGCCGGCGCCGGGCGGCGCGGCCGCCCTCGAAGGCGGCACCGTCCTCGGCGACCTCGTGACCCGCCACGCCCGCGTACTCCGCCGGGCCCGCGTACGCCACCGCGCCCGCGGGATCCACCGGGCCCGCGGGATCCACCGGGCCCGCGGGATCGGCGTGATGCGCAGGGCTCGCATGATCCGCGTGGTCCGCGGGACCCGCCTCGCCGCCCGGGTCGGACAGCGCGGGCAGCGGGCGCGTGTCGTCGTACGCGGTCTGCCAGCCGTGGGCGGCCGCGGGGTCGGCGTACTCCTCGTAGGACGGGGCCGGCTCGGACTGCGGCAGGAAGACCTTCGGCGGCTCCGGGACGCTTGACATGGACGCGAATTTTAGGGACGTGAGGGGCCGGTGTGACAACTGTCTGCAAAAAACACCCAAATCACCTGGCCCACGTGGTGGAAAACACGGTCCACGGCACATTACGCCCCCGTAAGCTCCCAGCATGCAGGTGATCCAGTCGACCAAGCTCGCCAACGTCTGTTACGAGATCCGGGGTCCGGTGCTCGAGGAGGCGATGCGGCTGGAAGCGGCCGGGCACCGCATCCTCAAGCTCAACACCGGCAACCCGGCCGCCTTCGGCTTCGAGTGCCCGCCCGAGATCCTGGAGGACATCCTCCGCAACGTCGCCACCGCGCACGGCTACGGCGACGCCAAGGGCCTGCTGGCCGCCCGCCGCGCGGTCGTCATGCACAACCAGACCCTCGGCATCGAGACGGACGTCGAGCACGTCTTCATCGGCAACGGCGTCTCCGAGCTGATCGTGATGGCCATGCAGGGCCTGCTCGACGACGGCGACGAGGTCCTCGTACCGGCCCCCGACTACCCCCTGTGGACGGCCGCCGTCTCCCTGTCGGGCGGCACGGCCGTGCACTACCGCTGCGACGAGCAGTCCGACTGGATGCCCGACCTCGCCGACGTCGAGCGCAAGGTCACCGACCGCACCAAGGCGCTGGTCGTCATCAACCCCAACAACCCCACGGGCGCGGTCTACGACCGCACGGTCCTGGAGGGCCTGACCGACATCGCCCGCCGGCACAACCTGCTGGTCTGCTCGGACGAGATCTACGACAAGATCCTCTACGACGACGCCGTGCACATCCCGACCGCCGCCGTCGCGCCCGACCTGCTCACCCTCACCTTCAACGGCATGTCCAAGGCGTACCGGGTGGCCGGCTACCGGGTGGGCTGGATGTCGATCTCCGGCCCGCGCAGCCACGCCGACTCCTACATCGAGGGCCTGACGATCCTGGCGAACATGCGGCTGTGCGCCAACATGCCCGGCCAGCACGGGGTGGTCGCCGCACTGAGCGGGCGCCAGTCGATCAACGACCTGGTGCTGCCCGGCGGGCGGCTGCGCGAGCAGCGGGACGTGGCCTACGAGCTGCTGACGCAGATCCCGGGCGTGACGTGCGTGAAGCCGAAGGGGGCGCTGTACCTCTTCCCGCGCCTCGACCCCAAGGTCTTCAAGATCAAGGACGACCGGCAGATGGTCCTGGACCTGCTGCGCCGCGAGAAGATCATGGTCGTGCAGGGCACCGGCTTCAACTGGCCCGAGCCGGACCACTTCCGGGTGGTGACCCTGCCCGCGGTCACCGACCTGCGCGACGCGATCGGCCGCATCGGCTCCTTCCTCGACGGCTACAGCCAGCCGTAGGCGGTCGGCTGGGGCAGAAGAGCGGAGAGCGCAAGAGCGGAGAGCGGGAGAGCGGGAGAGCGGAGAGCGGAGAGCGGGAGAGCGGAGAGCGGGAGAGCGGAGGACGGGGGACCCGGTTTCCGCGAAGCGGCTCAACTTTAGACGTGATCCAATGTAGGATGGCTTCCTGTCAGAGCACGGGAGGCCCGCCATGTACGAACCGATCCGCAGCAAGTCGGTGCACAGCACGATGGCCGGCAACGCCTCCGGGCTGCCCCACCGCTCCCGCGAGGAGGAGCTGGACATCCAGCTCGCGGGCCACCTCGCCGCCCTGCTCGCCGTGACCGACGAACTGCGCGCGCTGGCGCCGTCCGCCGACCTCGACACCGCCGCCGAGCGGATCGCCGGGCAGGTGGCCCGGCTGCGGGGCGGGCACGCGCCGGTCCGCGCCTCCCGGGCCGCCGGCGACCGTGTGCGGGACCCGGCCGCCCTGCACCAGCGGGCGCACACCCTCGCCGGACGCGCCCTTGTCGTCGCCGCCTCCCGCGCGGACACGGCGGCGGCGATCCTCGCGGCCGAGCGCATGGACGCGCACACCGCCGCGCTGGCCGGGCGCGAGCACCTCAGCGCCGCCCGCTGAATCCCCCGCCGAACCCCTCGTGCGGGGTTCCCCAGACGGCCCCGGCCCGCGTGCCGCAGCGACGCGCGGGCCGGGTGCCCACGGCACCGCGCCGGCTCGCACGGCGTCGGGGCATCGGGGCGGAGCCGCTTCCTCCGGGTGCCGCGAGTCGCTGGGCGCCGTGAGTCCCCGGGTGCCGCGAGTCGCCGTTGCCCCGAGGGCCGAGCCGGGTGGACCGGATCGAGCCGCCGGGCCGGATCGAGCGCATCGTGAACGCGGCCCGGGCACGGGCGGAGAAGGCGTTGGGTGCCCGCACCCTCGAGTGGCGGGGTGAAGCGTGCGTGAAGCGGCTGCCGGAGCCGGTGGGCCGGGGCGACGAGGCCGGGGCCGCGTCAGCCGAAGTGGAGGTCGCCCTCGATGGTGCCGGCCTGGATCACGGGACCGCGGATGTCGCCTCCGCTGACGGTGTTGTGCACGGTGGTGCCCCGCTCCGAGGAGTGTCCTGCCGCCGCCAGCAGAGCACGCAGCTCGGCCTGCGCCGCGGGGTCCTCGCGGAGCAGGAGCAGCAGCCGCGCCTGCCATCGGGACTCGATCCCGGCGAGGGCCGCCCGGTCGTCGCTGTTCGCGGCGGCGGCGACCGCGGCGCGGGCCTCTTCCAGCTCCATGTCCGCCGTCTGCGCCTGGCCGGACCGGTCACGCCCGAACAGCGCCCGTACCCGGTCCCTGACCGTGGCCCACGCGTCGCCCGCCATCAGCTGCACCAGGGTCGTCGCCCCGGACGCGGCCAGCGCGGTCAGTTCGGCCTCCACTCCGCCGCCCTCCACTCCGCCACCCTCCACTCCGCCACCCTCCGCTTCCCACTGCTCAGCCCCGAACTCCGGGCCCTACCAGCCTACTTGGAGCACGTCGGGGACGCGGACTATCGTGCTCGAGCAGGAGACGGCGGAGGTGCGTGAGACGTGGGGCGAGCCGGGAGGAGCAGGTCCCACGACGTGCACAACACCTTCCACGGTGACGCCCAGACGGTCGTCCAGGCCGGTTCCATCGGCCGCGTGTACCTCTACGGGATCCCCTTCCAGCTGACGCCCTTGTCCGGCTGGGCGGTCGTCCGGCGCTGTGCGGCCGTGGCGGTCCTGGTGGCTCTCGGCGGCTTCCTGCTGAGTACGGGGCTCACCGCCACGACCGGACGGAAGGCGCCCTGGCTGGTCGTCGCCGGGCTCGCGCTGCTGATGACCGCGTACTCCGTGGGATGGGTGACCTGGCAGTGCCGTCAGATGTCCCGCGGCCGCCACGAGAACATGCTGCGCGCCACGGTGAACGGCGTGCTCGCCGGACTGGCCCGGGAGCAGACCAGGCAGTGGCGCGACGAGGTGATCGCGCGCCGCGTCCAGGGACCGCGCCTGCTGCCCGTGCTGTGCCGGACCGCCGGGCGCGACCTGTTCGACCACTGGTCCACCATCCGCACCGGCGAACGGAGCGACCAGCCCCTGCCCCTCGACGGCGACGTCGCGGAGATCGACCGGCTCTACGGCCTGGTGCCCTCCGGGCGGCTGGTGATCCTGGGTGAACCGGGCGCGGGCAAGAGCGTGGCGGCGCTCCGGCTCGGGCTGCGGTTGCTGGAGCAGCGAGGGCCGGACGGCCGGGTCCCTGTGATCCTCCCCCTCGCCTCCTGGAACCCGGGTGAGACGGGCCTGTGGCGCTGGGCCGCGCAGCGGCTCGCCACCGAGCACCCCGAACTGGCGGCACCGACCGGCTTCGGCACCGTACTGGCCGAGGAGGTGGCCACACCCGAGCGGCTCCTGCTGATCCTCGACGGCCTCGACGAAATGCCCGCCGAACGGCGTGCCGTGGCCCTGCGGATGCTCAACGACAGTCTGGACGAGCACACCCACCTGGTCCTCACCAGCCGCACCGCGCAGTACCGGGACGCGGTGCGGCAGGCGGACGTACTCAGCGGCGCGGCGGCCGTGACGCTCCAGCCGCTGACCGTACGGGAGTTGAGCGAACATCTGAGGACCAGCACCCGGCGGACCCGGGCGGACGGCACCCCGCTGTGGGAGCCCGTCCTCGCCCGCATGCGCGACGGCGACGATCCGCATGCCGGGCGGCTGCGCGCCGCACTGTCGTCGCCGCTGATGCTCGGGCTGGCCCTGGCCGTCTACGGCGAGACGTCCGCCGACCCGGCCGAACTCCTGGACACCGCCGCGTTCCCGACCAGAGCGCGGATCGAGAAGCACCTGATCGCACGGCTCATCCCGGCGGTCTACACGACCCCGCCCGACGTGGGGAAAGCGCCGCGATGGCGCGCACAGGACGCCGAACGCCATCTCGGCCGGCTGGCCCGGGATGCCGCCCGGCACGGTGCGCCCGGCGGCGAACTCGCCTGGTGGCGCTGGTATCCCGGGCAGGCGAAGGCCGCCACGGCGGTGGCCGTCACCCTGGTCTACGGCGCCGCCGTGGCCCTCACCGCCGCCCTGCCGCCGCACGGCACGATCCGCTGGTGGGGCATGACGCTGCCGCCGTGGGGCGCGCTGGCACTGATCGGCGTGCTTCCCCTGCTCATCGCCGTCGTCGACGTGTACGCCACCGTGCCGGTGCCCGTGCGTCTGCAACTGCGCCGGCGCGCACCCACGATTCTGTGGCGCGCCCTGGGAAGCGCCGCCGGGGTCGGGTTCGCCTGGGGGACGAACATCCCCACCAACGGCAATCCCCACCCGTCCTCCGGCTTCCCGATTCCCGCGGCCGTCGTGTTGGGTGTGCTCTTCGTCGTCCGCGCCGCACCGAGCATGGCGACCGACGTGGCGTCGGTCACCCCCCGCTCGCTGCTGCGGGCCGACCGGGTGTCGGCCCTGACCCTGGCGGTCAACTACTCGGTCACCGGGCCGCGCCGCTGGTGCCTGGAAGCGGTGGTGCTGCTGCCTCTCGTGTTCGTCAACACCTGGAGCGACCACGCGGGGGCGGGGGTGGCGGGTCCGGCGACGTGGGCCACCGTGGTCTCGGGCACCCTCGTCATCACCGTCCTGCACGGGATCACCAACACGGCCTGGGGACGCCACGCCGCGGCGCGCGTCGTCCTGGCGGCCACCGGCCGGCTGCCCTGGCGGACGATGGCCTTCCTGGAGGACGCCCATGCGCGCGGTGTACTGCGCCAGAGCGGCGGGGTGTTCCAGTTCCGCCACGCACGGTTGCAGGAACACCTGCTCGCCGAGGCACCGCCGACGCGGGCCGACAGGGCCCGTGTCCCCCTGCGGCCGCACGCCGTCCGGCTGCTGGGACGGTGGCCCGCCCTCGTCCTGACGGGAATCGTGCTGTTCCTCGGCAGCGCCTACCTCACGCAGTCCATCAGCCAAATCAACCGGCCGGCCGGCCCCTATGCCGCCCCTGCGCCGGCCTGCTCGCTCCTCGACCGGCACACGGTCACCGCGGCCCTGCACGGGGCTCCGGTGCGTGACCGTGGGCCAGGGGTGGGTGAGCCCTGGTCCAGGCGTGATGGCGGGTGGTGCCGCTGGCACACCGAGGCCAACACCTCGACACTGGCACTGGCCACCGATACGGAGACGCCGACCCCCGACAAGAGCGGCGCCGAGCTCGCGGGGCGCGTTTTCGTCGAGATGACGCGCCCGTACGGCGCGGCCCCGGCCGATCCCGCGGCCACCCCCTGCGACTGGGACCACGAGTCCGTCTCGTCGGGGAGCGACGACCGGGAGTCCGGCGTCTTCGCCGACGCCTTTCTGCTCTGCCGAAACGTCGTGTTCGAGGCCCACTACCACTCCGACGTCTCGGCGGGTGCCCCCTCCGACGGCACCGCCGTGCTGCGACGACTGCTCCACCTCGCCGTACGCAAAGCGCTTCGCCCGGAGAGGTGACCCGGAGAGGTGACGGTGCCCGAGGACCGCGGCCCGGGGCAGGCACCGCCCGGCGGTCGGGTGCCGCCCGGCGGTCGGGTGCCGCCCGGCGGTCGGGCCGGGGCTCCCGCCGGGGAGGCGGGAGCCGTCAGATGCCGAACAGCAGCGCCATGACCACGAACAGCACGATCAGCGCGAGGACGACCGTCCAGAGCGCGTGGAAGCCGCGGCGGCTGCCCGACTCGGGGCCGGCGCCGCGCGGCCGGTCCTCGGGGAGATCCGTCTGGTCGGGGCGGTCACGGCTGTAGAAGTCGCCGTCTGCCATGGTCCTCACCTCTTCGCCGAGCGGGCCTGTCGGGTACCCGGGGGCGGAGGGGCCACACGGCGCGCCCGCGGGGACGGCCGTGTGCCTGCGGGAACGATGGCGGGTCCGCGGGAACGGCGGCGGATCCGTGAGGACGGCGTCTCCCCGACGGGGCCGACGGAGCCCGACGGGGCCCGACGGGGCCCGGCGGGGCCCGGCGGCGGCCGTCGGGGACAGCCGTCAGGGGCCGGCCCCGCACGCCGTTGTGCGGGGCCGGCCCCTGGCGCGTGTCACCGCGGCCGGCCGGGACGACGTCGCAGGTCAGGGCTGGTCGGGCCGGCCGCGGGGCTGGGGTGGGCGTCAGCCCAGGCGCTTGACGAGCGCGTGGTACTCGTCCCACAGTTCCTTGGGCGTGTGGTCGCCGAAGGTGTTGAGGTGCTCGGGGATGAGCGCGGCCTCCTCGCGCCAGACCTCCTTGTCGACGGTGAGGAGGAAGTCCAGCTCCTCGTCGGACAGGTCGAGGCCGTCGGTGTCGAGGGCCTCCTTGGTCGGCAGGATGCCGATGGGGGTCTCGACGCCCTCCGCCCGGCCCTCCAGGCGCTCCACGATCCACTTCAGGACGCGGGAGTTCTCACCGAAGCCGGGCCAGACGAACTTGCCCTCGTCGTTCTTGCGGAACCAGTTGACGTAGTAGATCTTCGGCAGCTTGGACTGGTCCTTGTCCTTGGCCACCTCGAGCCAGTGGGCCATGTAGTCGCCCATGTTGTAGCCGCAGAACGGCAGCATGGCGAAGGGGTCGCGGCGCAGCTCGCCGACCTTGCCCTCGGCGGCGGCCGTCTTCTCGGAGGCCACGTTGGCGCCGAGGAAGACGCCGTGGTTCCAGTCGAAGGACTCCGTCACCAGCGGTACGGCGGTGGCGCGCCGGCCGCCGAAGAGGATCGCGGAGATCGGCACGCCCTTGGGGTCCTCCCACTCCGGCGCGATGATCGGGCACTGGGAGGCGGGGACGGTGAAGCGGGCGTTGGGGTGGGCGGCGGGCTCGTCGGAGTCCGGCGTCCAGTCCCGGCCCTTCCAGTCGGTGAGGTGGGCGGGCGGCTCCTCGGTCATGCCCTCCCACCACACGTCGCCGTCGTCGGTGAGGGCGACGTTGGTGAAGACCGCGTTGCCCCACAGCGTCTTCATCGCGTTGGCGTTGGTGTGCTCGCCGGTGCCGGGCGCGACGCCGAAGAAGCCGGCCTCGGGGTTGATGGCGTACAGGCGGCCGTCCTCGCCGAAGCGCATCCAGGCGATGTCGTCGCCGATGGTCTCCACCGTCCAGCCGGAGATCGTGGGCTCCAGCATGGCGAGGTTGGTCTTGCCGCACGCGCTGGGGAAGGCGGCGGCGACGTACTTGGGCTCGCCCTGCGGCGGGGTCAGCTTCAGGACCAGCATGTGCTCGGCGAGCCAGCCCTCGTCGCGGGCCATGACGGAGGCTATGCGCAGGGCGTAGCACTTCTTGCCGAGCAGGGCGTTGCCGCCGTAGCCGGAGCCGTAGGACCAGATCTCGCGGGTCTCCGGGAAGTGGGAGATGTACTTGGTCTTGTTGCAGGGCCAGGGCACGTCCTGCTGGCCGGGCTCCAGCGGGGCGCCGAGGGAGTGGACGGCCTTGACGAAGAAGCCGTCGTCGCCGAGCTCGTCCAGGACCGCCTGCCCCATGCGGGTCATGGTGCGCATGGAGACGGCGACGTAGGCGGAGTCGGTGATCTCGACGCCGATGGCGGAGAGCGGCGAGCCGAGCGGGCCCATGCAGAACGGGACGACGTACATCGTCCGGCCCCGCATCGAACCGCGGAAGATGCCGCCCTGGCCGTCCTTGCCCTGGAAGATCTCCCGCATCTTCGCGGGGTCCATCCAGTGGTTGGTCGGGCCCGCGTCCTCCTCCTTCTCGGAGCAGATGAAGGTCCGGTCCTCGACGCGGGCGACGTCGGAGGGGTCGGAGGCCGCGTAGTAGGAGTTGGGGCGCTTGATCGGGTCGAGTTTCCGGAAGGTGCCCTTCGCCACGAGCTCCTCGCACAGTCGCTCGTACTCGGCCTCGGATCCGTCACACCAGACCACGTTGTCCGGCTGCGTGAGTTCCGCGATCTCGTTGACCCACGAGATCAGTTCCTGGTGGTTGGTCGGGACGGGGGGAGCCGCGATGTCGCGCGCCACGATTGCTCCTAAATGAGGGATTTTTGTCTTGTCGCCCCGTGGGGGCTGCGACCCGGATGCTTCGCAGCATCGAGCTGTTGGCGCTCATCCGGTGCCGACCGCACTCATTTGATCATCCGACGATGATGCGCATATGTCCAGTGGGCCTCACAGGTGAGCAGAGTGAGGATCGCCACGGTTTCGGGGTTCTTTGCGTCCACATGAGGTTCAACTGAAGGTCTTTTTGCGTTACCGCCGATCAACCGAAGATCAACAGGTGACTCTGACGCGTAACTTACGGTCGCGTAGGTACCATTTCCCGCATGACTGCGTCCGCCTCCGACGCGCACCTGGACACGCCGGTCGCCGACCACGGTCCCCGCGCGCTCTCCCTGCCGCACCCGGTCAAGCCCAAGCTCCGGGGCTGGCTGCACCTCGGCATGTTCCCGGCGGCCCTGGTCGCCGGCCTGGTGCTGACCGCCCTGGCCGACTCGACCGAGGGCCGCCTCGCCTGCGGGATCTACGCCCTGACGGCGTGCCTGCTGTTCGGCGTCAGCGCCCTGTACCACCGGGGCAACTGGAGCCCGCGCATGGACGGCGTCCTGCGCCGCCTAGACCACGCGAACATCTTCCTGATCATCGCCGGCACCTACACCCCGTTCACCCTGCTGCTCCTGCCCGGCGCCAAGGGCCGCTGGCTGCTGTGGGGCATCTGGGGCGCCGCGGCGGCCGGCATCGCCTTCCGCGTCTTCTGGGTCGGCGCCCCGCGCTGGCTCTACACCCCCTGCTACATCGCCATGGGCTGGGCGGCCGTCTTCTACCTGCCCGACTTCCTGCACGCCGGCGGCGTCGCCGTCCTGGCGCTGGTGGTGCTGGGCGGCGTGCTGTACAGCGCGGGCGGCGTCGTCTACGGCATCAAGCGCCCCAACCCGTCACCGCGCTGGTTCGGCTTCCACGAGGTCTTCCACTCCTTCACCCTGGCGGGCTTCGTCGCCCACTACGTGGGGATCTCCCTGGTGGCGTACGGGTACGCGTAACCGCCCCGCTCACATCCTCCGGGCCATGGCCGTTTCTGCGGCCGTGGCCCTTTTTGCATGGCCGCGCATGGCTCGCGCACGGCCCGCGCGTGCCCACACACCCATACGCCCGCGCACGCCTGTACCGGAGCTGTACCGGAGCGAGCCCCGCCAACAGTTACTCGCGATTGACATCTCATAGATTTTGAGAGTTACTCTCATTTCATGGTTACTGTCACTCAGTCCGACGACACGCGGCGCGACCCCCGCCGCTGGTGGGCCCTCGGGGCCCTGGTCGCGAGCATGCTGGTGCTCGGTTTCGACACGACGATCCTCAACGTGGCGCTGCCGACCATGGCCGCCCAGCTCGGTGCCTCCACCGGCGAGCAGCTGGGGGTCCCCCCAGGCGTTTAGCCCTGGGGGAGGATGGCGGACGCGTATGTCGTCGTCTTCGCCGCGCTGATGCTCCCGGCGGGGCTGCTCGGCGACCGGTTCGGGCGGCGGCGGATGCTGATGGCCGGGCTCGGCGTCTTCCTCGCCGGCTCGCTCGTCGGCGCGCTGGCCGGGGACGTGGCGTGGGTCGTCGCGGCCCGCGCGGTGATGGGCGTCGGCGCGGCCCTGGTCACGCCGCTCGCCCTGTCCGTCCTGCCCTCCCTGTTCGGCCCGGACGAGCGCGCCAAGGCCGTCGGTGTCATCTCCTCCGCCTCGGCGCTCGGCCTGCCGCTGGGCCCGATCATCGGCGGCTTCCTGCTCGACCACTTCTGGTGGGGCTCGGTCTTCCTGATCAACGTCCCGATGGCCGCCGTCGGCCTCGCGGCCTGCGCCTTCCTGCTGCCCGAAACTCGCGACCCCGCCTCCCCCAGGGTCGACGCCGTCTCCACCGCGCTCACCGCGGCCGGCCTCGCCGCCCTTGTCTACGCGATCATCGAAGCGCCCGACCGCGGCTGGGGCGACGCCCTGGTGCTCGGCTTCCTGGCCGCCGCCGCGGTGCTGCTGACCGCGCTCGTGCTGCGCGAGCGGCGGGCCGTGCGCCCCCTGCTCGACCTGGCGCTGCTCGCCCGGCGCGGCTTCCTGTGGAACACGGTCGCGGCGACCCTGGTGATGTTCGTCCTGTCCGGCCTGCTGTTCGTGCTGCCGCCCTACCTGCAGGCGGTTCTCGGCCACGACGCCCTCGGCACCGGTCTGCGGCTGCTGCCGATGATGGGCGGTCTGCTGGTCGCCGCGCGGGGCGCGCAGCCCGTCGTCGCCCGGTTCGGCGCCCGGGCGACGGTCGGCGCGGGCCTGGTCGTCCTCGCCTTCGCCGCGCTGCTCGGCAGCCGTACGACGGTGGAGTCCGGCTACGGCTTCACCGCGCTGTGGCTGTCGGTCGCCGGGCTCGGCTTCGGCTTCTCGGTCGTGCCCGCGATGGACGGTGCCCTCGGCACCCTGTCGCGCGACCGGGCCGGCTGGGGGTCCCCCCACGCCCTTGAGGCAGTGGGGGAGGTTCCGGGTTGCTGATGACGCTGCGCCAGGTCGGTGGCGCCCTCGGCATCGCGCTGCTGGGCAGCCTGCTCGCCGGCGCCTTCCGCGACCGGCTCGACGTGAGCGGGCTGCCCGCGCGGGCGGCGGAGACGGCCGGGGACTCCGTGGTCGCCGCCCATCTGGTCGCCGGGCAGGCCGGGTCGGCCCGCCTGGCGGCCTCCGCGGACGCCGCCTACGTCCACGGCATGGGCCTGGTGCTGCTGGTGTGCGGCGTCGCCGCCCTGCTCGCGGCGCTGCCGGCCGCCGTGTTCCTGCCGCAGGCCCCGCCCGCCCGCACCGCCGCGCCCGACGCCCCGGAACCCGACGTCCCAGCCCCCGGCGCCCCGGAACCCGACGCCCCGGACCCCGGCACCCCAGACCCCGGCACCTCGGACATGGCCGCCCCGCCGACGGATGCCCGACAATGACCGTCATGACCTCCGCACGCACCTCCGCCGCCGACCGCCCCCGGCCGGGCCTTCGGGAACGCAAGAAGATCAAGACCCGGCAGGCGATCCGCAGCGCGACCTACGCGCTGATCCGGGAGCAGGGGTACGAGGCCACGACGATCGAGCAGATCGCCGAGCGTGCCGAGGTGTCGCCCTCCACGGTCTTCCGCTACTTCCCGACCAAGGAGGACATCGTCCTCACCGACGAGTACGACCCGCTCCTGCTGGAGGAGCTGCGCAGGCGGCCCGCGGACGAGCCGTGGACGGAGTCCGTGCGGCACGTGGTGCGCAAGGCCGCGGGCATCGGGGCGGAGGAGGATCCCGAGGTGACCCGGCTGCGGGCCCGGCTGAGCGCGGAGGTGCCCGCGGTGCGCTCCCGGATGATCGAGAGCATGTCGGTCACCGGGCGCCTGCTGCGCCAGGCCATCGGCGAGCGCACCGGTCTGGACCCGGACGGCCTGGAGGTGCGCGTCTTCGCCATGTCCCTGGTCGGCGGACTGATGGAGGTCTACCTGTACTGGGCCGAGCACGGCTACGAGGAAGACCTGCAGGAGCTCATCGACCGCGCCCTCGACGTGATCGAGCACGGCCTGCCCGCCGGAAAACACTGAGATCCGCCCCCTCCCCCGTGCCATCCTGACCGGGTGAACGGTCCCGAGATCCGCGTCGAGTTCGCCCCCGAGCTGCACCTGTTCGTCCCGCAGGCCCGCCGCGGGGGCGCCACCCCGGTCGCCACCGACGGCGTGTCCACCCTCGGCCACGTCGTGGAGTCCCTCGGCGTGCCGCTGACCGAGGTCGGCGCGCTGGAGGTGGACGGCCGCGAGGTGCCCGCCTCGCACGTCCCGGCCGCCGGGGAGCGGGTGCGCGTCCGTACGGTGCCCCGCCCGCAGCGGGTGCCGGGCGCTCCCCTGCGCTTCCTCCTCGACGTCCACCTGGGCACGCTGGCCCGCCGGCTGCGGCTGCTCGGCGTGGACGCGGCGTACGAGTCGACGGACATCGGCGACGCGGCCCTCGCCGCCCGCTCGGCGGCCGAGCGGCGGGTGATGCTCAGCCGCGACCGGGGGCTGCTGCGCCGCCGCGAACTGTGGGCGGGCGCCTTCGTCTACAGCACCCGCCCCGAGGAGCAACTGCGCGACGTCCTCGACCGGTTCGCCCCCGACCTGCGTCCCTGGACCCGCTGCACCGCCTGCAACGGCCTGCTGCGCGAGGCCACCAAGGAGGAGGTCGCCGACCAGCTCCACACCGGCACCCGGCGCACCTACGAGGTGTTCGCCCGGTGCCGCGCGTGCGGCCGCGCCTACTGGAAGGGCGCGCACCACGAGCAGCTCGAAGCCATCGTGGAGCGCGCCCTCGCGGAGCAGGCACGGCGCGGCTGACAGCACGGCCAGGGCCCGGCGACAAGCTCCAACTCCTCGCCCGGCGACGGGCCCTGACGCCTCGCCCGCCAACAGCTCCTAACGCTTCGTCACATCACCCCGGCCGCAGGCGATGCCGTCCCGGTCGCGGTCCAGGCCCAGCGGATCGTCGCGGCCGTTGACCTTCAGGCGGCCGTAGTCGTTGCCGTGCAGCCAGGCGCAGCGGGCCGCGGTCGTCCGCCGCACCCCGGGCGGGAAGGCCGTGGGCACGCACACGTTGGCCGAGCCGTAGTGCCGGTCGCAGCCGGAGACCGTGGTGCCGACCTTCTGCGAGGCGCGCTTCCGGCCGGGGCCGCTGGTGGCGCCCCGCGGGGAGTCGGCGAAGGAGTGCACGTGGGCGGAGGGGGTGGCGGCGCTCAGCGCGGACGGGCCCTGGAGGTGCACCCACTTCGCCACCGACGGCACCCCGTTGGCGTCGACCGCGAAGAGCATGTACCAGCCGGGCGGGGCCAGGTCGGGGTTGCTCGTGACGTTCAGGTCGACGTTGTTGCCGTCCACCGACAGCGGCAGGTCCACGAACCGCTGGTTGGGGTCGGAGGAGTGCGTGACGGCGGCCGGGCGGATCAGCTCGGCCTTGGCGATGGGCCGGTCGACGGTGATGCGCTGGGTGTCGCCGTACGTCCACTCGGTGTCGATCACCGAGGTGATCGTCGGGCGGGTGCCCTTGTACAGGTAGGGCGGGGTGTAGATGGACACGTGGTGGTTCCAGGTGCCGTTGCCCGGGTTGTCGCCGGTGGACATCACGCGGCCGTCGGGCAGCAGGAACGACGAGGAGTGGTAGCCGCGCGCCTCCGGGTCGGCGGCCACCGGGTCGAAGGTCTCGGTCTGCGGGTCGAACAGCGACGACTCGCGGACCGGGTCGGCGCGGTTGTGCAGCGCGCCGCCGGTCTCCAGGACCTTGCCGTCGGGCAGCAGCACGGCGGAGACGTACATCTTGCCCTGGCCGCCGGTCTCCGGCTGGGGGCCGTTGCCGAGGTCGACCGTGCCCTGCGGCAGCGGCGGGCCGGCGACGTAGGACGGGTCGGGCTGCTTGAGGTCGATGATGTCGGTGAGGCGGTTCGCGTCCGGGTTGGAGTCGATGTTGCCGCCGCCGAGGGTGAGGACCCGCTGGTCCTGCGCCGGCGGCAGCAGCACGCTCGCCGACTGGTCCCGTTCGTCCTTGTTCCGCAGGCCCGGCACCTGGGTGACGGTGTTGGCGTCGTAGTCGTAGATCGCCGCGCCGGTGCCGGGGATGTTGTTGCCGAAGACGTGGCTGCCGGAGTAGAAGAGGCGCCCGTCCTGCATCAGGATCATCGACGGGTACAGGCCCCAGTACGACCAGGTCTGGTTGACCCGCCACAGCGGCAGCCACCGCTGCTCGGCCTGCGAGAAGCGCTCGGCGGTCACCGAGCCGGTCGAGTCCTCCCGCAGCCCGCCGAAGGAGATCACGTCGCCGTTGCCGAGTTCGGTCGCCGACGGGTACCAGTGGCCGTCGTTCAGGTCGTTGGTCCTGGTGTAGGTCTCGGTCCGCGGGTCGAAGACGTACGAGTCCTTGAAGCCCTCGTAGCCGTGCGAGCCGTCCGCCGCCGGGTACGCCTTGTTGCCGCTCATCACCAGCACCCGGCCGTCCTGCAGTTGCACGTGCCCGGCGCAGAACATGTCCTTCGGCGTGGGGATGACCTTGTAGGTGCCGTGGGCCGGGTCGTAGACGGCGCTGGTGAACGTGCCGGCCGCGAACTGCTCCTCGCTGTTGCCGGAGCCGGCGATCAGCAGCACCTTGCCGTTGTTGAGGACGACGGAGTGCATGGAGCGCACCGGGTTCTGCGTGGGCAGCACCTGCCAGCTTCCGTCGGCGCACTGGCTGCCGGTGCCGGTGCACGGGGCGGGCGGCAGGGTGTCGGGGACCTGCTCCATGGTGTAGTCGTCGGTGGTGACCGAGCCGGTGCCGTAGACGGAGACGCCCCAGGTGATGCGGTCGGTGCCGGCCGGGACCTCGGGGGTGCGCACCGACGCCTGCGTCCAGCCGCCCCGCATCTCCAGCGTCTTGAGGTCGGTCCAGTACTGCCAGCCCGCCGTGGTGTCGTGCCGGAAGAGGGTGACGGAGGTGTCGGGCGTGGTCGACTTGTACCACAGGGACAGGTCGTACTGCCGGCCCGCCGTCACCACGGGCGCGCACTGGGCGGACTCGGTGATCAGGGCCTTGCGGTCGCCGTCGACGCGGCGGGTCAGCTCCACCTTCATGGCCCTGCTGCCGCCGTGGGCGTCCGAGGTGGTGGTGAAGGTGTAGTCGTTGTCGCCCCAGCCGGACTTCTCCCAGCAGTACGGCATCCCGTCGCCGCCGTCGGTCTCGAAGCCGGGGTTCTTCACGAGGTTGGCGGCCGAGGCGGGCTGCGGGGAGGTCAGCAGGAGGCCGGCGGTCAGTGCGCCCACCCCCAGCAACGCGGTTCTTCTGCGGTGCTTTCTCACGCGGCTCTCCTTGCGGTGCGGGCCGTACGGTCCCTGCGGTTCTTGCGGTTGCTGCGGTTGCCGCGGTTCCTGCGCGGCAGGTAGACCAGCGCCTCGGTGCCGGCGAAGCGCAGGACGAACGTCACCACCAGCGCCAGCGCGGTGGCGGACAGGGCGCCCATCCCCAGCCGGCCGACGAACAGCGCGATCAGCGGGATGCGCAGCACCAGGTCGGCGTTGGCCAGCAGCGCGAACCGGCCGGCCCGGTCCCACCAGCGCCGGTGCCGGCGCCGGTCGCGGAAGAGGAGCTGTTCGACGAGGAGGAAGTTCCAGGCCACGCCGAGCTGGTTGGCGAGGATCTCGGCGGGCACGTAGTGCAGGCCGAGGCCGGTCAGGACGTACAGGCCGAGCAGGTTGGGCAGGAAACCGCTGGCGCCGATCAGGCCGAAGCCGGTCATGCGGGCGAGCGGGGAGGCGGTGCGCAGGCCGGCCAGGTGGCGCAGGAAGCGCAGCCCCTCCCGCGCGGTCGACTTCGACTCGCCCGCGAAGCGGTCCTGGAAGACGAACGGGACCTCGGCGACGCGGCGCGGGCGGCAGCGCACCGCGAGTTCGAGGAGGATCTTGTAGCCGAGCGGCTGGAGCACCTCGGCGGCCACCGCGCCGCGGCGGACGGCGAAGAAACCGCTCATCGGATCGCTGATGCCGCGCAGGGCGCGCGGGAAGAGCGACTTGGCCAGCCAGGTCGCACCCCGGGAGACGGCGACCCGGTAGCCGCCGGCCAGCCCGGCACGGCTGCCGCCCGCGATGTAGCGGGAGGCGACGACGAGTTCGGCGCCGGTCCGCTCCCCGGTGGCCACCAACTCCGGCACCAGGGACGGCGGATGCTGCAGGTCGCCGTCCATGACGACGACCCAGTCGGAGGTCGCGGCCCGCAGGCCCTCCACCACGGCCCCGCCGAGCCCGCCGGCCGGCTCCGCGCGGTGCAGCACGCTCACCGGGAACGGGCAGTCCTGCGCGGCCTCGGCGATCACCTGCGGGGTGTCGTCGGTGGAGTCGTCGACGAAGACCACCTCGCAGGGCAGCCGGGCGGGCACCGAGTCGGTGATCCGGCGCAGCAGCTCCCGCACGTTGCCCGACTCGTTGAAGGTCGGGACGACGAGGGTGACGGCGCCCGGCTCCGGCACCTCCGCGGCGCGGACGGACGGGTCCCCCAACTCCCCGGGGACGGTGGACTCGAAGCTCATCGTGCGCCTTTCGGGGCGGGGTGGATGCGGCGGATCTCGATGCGGTCGGCTCCGGTGCCGAACACGGCGACGGGGGCGGAGTGGTCGATGGCGGCCCGCACGGTGGGCAGGTCGGCCGCGTCGCGGCGCACGGTCGGCGAGGCGACGACGTAGTCCACGTCCTGCCAGCCGCGCGGCAGGGTCCGGGCGACGGCCGGGTCCAGGTCGGCCTTGTAGAACCAGATCGCGCCGGGCCCGGGCCGGTACCCGGCGTGCACCAGGTCCAGCCACAGCGCGTCGTCGACCAGCACGCGGGTGCCGCGCGGGTCGTCGACCCGTGTGGCCAGCCACGCGGAGGCGGCCCGGTAGGGGGCGTTGGCGTCGGCGGTGACGGCGGTGCGGTCGCCGTCGTACCAGCGCGGCACGACGAACGCGCCGGCGGCCAGGGCGAGGACGGCGGCGAGCGCGTACCGGCCGTGGGTGAGGTACCGCTTCTCGGTCGCGCGGCGCCGGCGGTGCAGCACCGTGTGGACGACGCTCGCGGCGGCGCCGGCGAGGACCAGGGCGAGGAACGGCAGCGCCTGGATGACGTACATCGCGGGCAGGTAGCCGTTGGGGCGCAGGGCCAGCACGGTGAGGATCGCCACCGCCAGCGCCGGCCCGGCCAGGGCGCGGGCGGTGACCGACCAGCGCCAGGTGACCAGCAGCAGCGCCGCGCCGGCGAGCCCGGCCAGGGGCAGCACGCGGTCGTAGTACAGCCACGACCGCAGCACCCCGTGGGAGCCGGAGCCGGGATCGAGGAGGAAGCCGGAGCCGGGCCGGGTCATCTGGTAGACGATGCCGTCCCACAGCGACACATGCCCGCTGCCCGGCAGCAACTCGCCCTTCAGCAGGGCGAAGAGGGGGTAGGAGAAGCCGGCCAGGGCGCAGGCGGTGACCGCTCCGGTGAGGGCGAACTTGCGGGTGTCGCGGTGGCTGTGCCGCCACATGGTGACGAACAGCGCGGGCAGGACGACGAGCATCGTCTCCTTGGTGAGCACCGCGGTCGCCGCCGCGAGACCGGCGCCGAAGTGGTGCCAGAGGTGGCGGCTCGGGGAGGCGGCGAGGGTGAAGGCGAGCAGCGTCCACAGCACCGCGAGGTTGTCCAGGAAGATCTCCCGCTGCAGCACCACGGAGAGCGGCGAGAGGCCGAAGAGCGCCATGGCGAGCCCGGCCGCCCAGCGCGGCAGCGCCAGCCGGCGGGCCAGGACGTAGACGAGGACGGCGCTGACGGCGGCGACCGGCAGCATCGCCGCGCGCATCGCGCCGACGGTCATCGCGCCGGGGCTGAGCGCCGAGGGGATCCAGGTCAGCAGGGCGATCTGGATCCAGCCGAGCGGCGGGTGGTCGTACCAGTACGTGTAGTGGGCCAGGCCCCTGCCCTGCTGCACGGCCCAGGCCTGGGCGAGGTAGGTGCCCTCGTCGTCGCTGAGGGTGGGGTAGGCGGCGATGTTCCAGCCCTGCACGAGCAGGATCGCGGCGAGCAGCACGCCGCACAGCAGCAGGTCGGGCCGGGAGGAACGCAGCCGCGCCGGTGCCGTACGGCCGTCCGGGCGGGCGGCGGGCGCAGGGGTGCGCCGCGCGGGGACCCTGGTGCCGGTCGCCGCGGGAAGAGTGGAGGTCACGCGGGGACGTCCTCTCGGATCGCTTCGGACTCGGTCAGGTGCGCGCCGACGTGCCGGGTCAGCTCCCAGTCGGTGCGGCCGCGCTGCTCGCGCCAGACGGCGCGCAGGGCGGCTCCGGCGAGCAGGACCTGGTAGAAGGGGCCGCCGAGGATGAGCTTCACGTAGTGGACGAAGCGGATGCGCAGCCCGTACTGCCGCCCGAAGTCGTGCAGTCCGACCACCTCGAAGACGAACGTGACGGCGGCCGTGACCAGCGGCAGGAAGGTGAGGAAGGCGATCGAGACGGGAACGTCGAGGAAGAGCGCGATCGCCGCGTTGACGGGGATGACCACCCCGGAGAAGGCCTGCAGGAACGGCGTCATCAGGGTGTAGCGGGCCAGCATCCGCTGGCCGAACGTGGGTAGCTGCTTCCAGTCCCTCTTGCGGTAGACCTGCAAAAAGCCCTGGTTCCAGCGGGTGCGCTGCTTCAGCAGCGACATCAGGGTGCCCGGGGTCTCCTCCCGGGTCACCATGCGGGGGTCGTAGGCGACGACGACCTTCTTGCCGACGCTGGACAGGCGCACGCCCAGGTCGCAGTCCTCGGCCAGGCAGTCGTTGTCCCAGCCGCCGGCCTCCCGGAGGACGCCGGTCCGTACGAAGACGGTGTTGCCGCCCAGCGGGATGAACCCCTTCTGGGCGTGCAGGTGCAGCCGGGAGCGGAACCAGAAGAAGTACTCCAGGCAGTTGCGCAGGCTGTACCAGCTGGAGTGGAAGTTGATGAGCTGCACGCCGCCCTGCACGACGTCCGCGCCAGTGGTGCGAAAGGCGTGGTCGACGTGGGCGAGGAGCTCGGGGTGGACCTGGTCCTCGGCGTCGAAGACCCCGACGACGTCGCCGCGGCAGTGCGGCAGCGCCGTGTTCATGGCCTTCGGCTTGTTCTTCTTCTCGTGGGTGTCGACGACGACGCGGACGCGCGGATCACGCTCGGCGGCCCGGCGGGCGACCTCGGCGGTCTCCGGGTCGTCGTGCCCCACGATGACGATGATCTCGAAGTCGGTGTGCGTGGACTCCAGCAGCCGCTGGACGGTGTGGTCCAGCACGGCCTGCTCGTGGCGCGCCGGCAGCAGCAGCGAGAACGACAGGTGTGCCGTGCCGTCGGGTCTGCCGAAGCGGGTGGAGGCGAGCACCTCGGGCGTGCGCCACGCGTGCATCTGCCACCACAGGGTGAACGCCGCCATCCAGAACAGCGCGAGCGAGACGGCGGCGATGAAGACGGACGTCATCAAACAGATCCCCCCAGATCCCCGTGAAACCCCCTGACGCGACGACTCGTTGCGACCGTCGCGTCACTGTGAGGAGACTAGGGGGGAAGTGTGAAGTCCGACAGCTGTTCCGATAAATAGTATGTTTCGGTCCGGTGCTGTCCCTAGCGGGACCAAGCCGGACACGAGCCCTGTTCCGGCCCCGCTCCGGCCCCGCTCCGCCCTCCGCCGGCCGCCCGTTTCAGCCGCTCAGCGCCGCGCGCAGCCGTTCCGGATCGGTCGTCGGGGCGTCGCAGGTGAAGTTGCGGCAGACGTACGCGGCCGGCGCGCCGCCGATCAGGGAACGGTCGGAGAGCAACGGGAACTCGTCGCTGCCGGGCGCCCCGACGGCGACCACCGCGCCCGGCGCCGTCCCCAGCAGCGCCGTGCGGTGCATCTCCCGCGTCGCCGGGTCCTCCGGCGCCGGACCGACCACGGCGACCTCGCGCGGCCCGTCCAGCAGCGCCTCGGCCACCGCCAGCCCCCAGCCCACGTACCGCGGCACCCGCGGCGCCAGCGCCCGGACGATGCCCAACGCCCGCTCCGCCGCGGCCCGGTGCCGCTCGGAGCCGGTGTGCGCGGCGTACCCGAGCAGGGCGCCCGCGGTCGCCGTCCAGCCGGACGGGGCGGCGTTGTCGGTCGGGTCCTGCGGGCGGCGGATCAGCCGCTCGGCGTCGGCGGCCGTGTCGTACAGCGCGCCGGTGTCCGGGTCGGTGAACCGGGTCAGCACCTGCTCCAGGAGCAGACCGGCGAGATCCAGCCAGGCGCCCTCGCCGGTGACCGACGCCAGCGCGAGGAAGCCCTCGGCGACGTCGCCGTAGTCCTCCAGCACGCCCGCGGTGCCGCCGGGGCGCCCGTCCCTGCTGGTACGGGTCAGCCGCGCGTGCTCGTCCAGGTGCAGCCGCAGCAGGAGGTCGG
The DNA here is from genome assembly GCF_014651135.1 of Streptomyces echinoruber. Taxonomy (GTDB): domain Bacteria; phylum Actinomycetota; class Actinomycetes; order Streptomycetales; family Streptomycetaceae; genus Streptomyces; species Streptomyces echinoruber. Next base: position 40,769 of record NZ_BMWH01000014.1, on the reverse strand, counting down.
CGGCGCCGGTCGCGGCCTCCACCAGGTCGGGGCGGTCGAAGTAGGCGCCGGTCTCGGCCAGCGCGGCGATCGCCAGGCCGTTCCAGGCGGCGACGACCTTGTCGTCGCGGGCCGGCGCCGGGCGCCTCGACCGCGCCGCGCGCAGCCGCCGCCGCACCGACTCGATCCGGTCGGCGTCGAACACCTCGTCCCGCAACGGCAGTTGCAGCACCGACGCGCCCTGCTCGAAGGTGCCCTCCTCGGTCACGCCGAAGTGGCGGGCGGCGAGTTCGGCGTCGGCCTCCCCGAGGACCTCCCGCAACTGCTGCGGGGTCCACACGTAGTAGGCGCCCTCGACGTGCCGGCCGCTTCCGTCGTCGCTGTCGGCGTCCAGCGCGGAGGCGAACCCGCCCTCGGCCGTGCGCAGCTCCCGCACCATGAAGTCGGCGGTCTCCAGCGCGACCCGCCGCGCCAGCTCCGACCCGGTGGCCCGCCACAGGTGGGCGTACACCCGGCACAGCAGCGCGTTGTCGTACAGCATCTTCTCGAAGTGCGGCACCACCCAGTCGCGGTCCACCGAGTAGCGGGCGAAACCGCCGCCGAGCTGGTCGTAGATCCCGCCGCGGGCCATTCGCTCGCAGGTGTCCTGCGCCATCTGCAGCGCGCCCTCGGAGCCGGTGCGGGCGTGGTGCCGCAGCAGGAACTCCAGCACCATGGACGGCGGGAACTTCGGCGCCCCGCCGAACCCGCCGCGCTGCGGGTCGTACTCCCGCGTCAGCCCCAGCAGCGCCTGCGCCATCTCGCGCTCGCCGGGCAGCTCGGAGTCGCCGTAGGCCAGGTGCCGCTCGCCCAGGTCCCGGGCGATCCTCCCGGCGACGTCCGCGACCTCCGCCCGCCGCTCCCGCCAGGCCTGCGCGACCCCCTCCAGCACCTGCCGGAACGACGGCATCCCGTGCCGCGGCCGCGGCGGGAAGTACGTCCCGAAGTAGAACGGCTCCCCGTCTGCCGTGAGGAACACCGTCATCGGCCACCCGCCCTGCCCGGTGGCCGCCTGCACGGCCTCCATGTACACGGCGTCGACGTCCGGGCGCTCCTCGCGGTCGACCTTGACGTTGACGAAGTGCTCGTTCATGAAGGCGGCGGTCGTCTCGTCCTCGAACGACTCGCGCGCCATCACGTGGCACCAGTGGCAACTGCTGTATCCGACGCTCAGCAGCACCGGCCGGTCGCTCCTGCGGGCCTCCTCGAAGGCCTCGGCCGACCAGGGCCACCAGTCGACGGGGTTGTCGGCGTGCTGAAGGAGGTACGGGGACGTCTCACGGGCCAGTCGGTTCACCCCTCCACTCTCCCACTGCGTCGGGCGCGGCGTAGAACCGCAGGTTCATCCGGCGCGCCCCCTGCGGGGCGTCCTCGCGCGTGTGACCGTACCGGGCGAGCAACTCCTGGTAGGCGCGGACGAAGGCGAGCAGTTCCTCCTTGGTCATCCAGACGCCGGCGCGCTGCACCTGAGCCCAGCCCTCGGGGCCGGCGTACTCCTCGTGGGCGCGGCGGAACAGCCGGGTGTCCGTCTCGATCTTGAGCAGGGCGAGCCGCTCGGCCGCCGCGTACTCCTCGGGGGCCATCGTCGCCGGGTCGGGCGCGGTGTGGGCGAAGGGCGCGGCCCGCCACCAGCGTTCTCGTCCGCCGGACTTCTCCGGGATCTCTTCGATGAGCCGCTGCTCGGCGAGTTTGCGCAGGTGGTAGCTGGTGGTGCCGGAGCTCTCGCCGAGTTCCCGGGCCAGCACGGTGGAGTTCGCCTCGCCGTGTCGCGTGAGGTAGTCGAGGATCCGGCGGCGCAGCGGGTTGGCGAGGGACTTGTACAGGGCGGTGCGTTCCAGGCTGGTCAGCTCGGTCGGGGGCGTCGGGTCGGCGGCGGACATGGGCAAACGGTATCCCCGGCCCTGCCATGGCACAGAGGGACGTCTGCAGAATTTCCTTTGCAGAATTTTCTCTGCGGTTCTACGGTGGTGGCAGGCGCGAGGGGAGGGAGTGTGCCGTGCACGTTGCCGGGCGGTCCGTCGGCCACTTGGGCGGGCGGGTGAGGAAAGGGACGCTGGTCGTGCTGGGGTCGGCCGCGGTGCTGCTGGTGCCGTGGATGGTGGTGCTCGCCCGCACGCTGCCCGCCGACACGCAGGTACGGCACTGGTCGCTGGCCTGGGTCGGTCTCGACGTGCTCCTGACGGCCGGCTGCGCGGCCACCTCCCTGCTCGGTCTCCGGGGCAGTCCGCACGCACGGCTCACGGCGTCCGCGACCGCCGCCGTGGCGGTGCTGGACGCCTGGTTCGACCTGACGACCGCCCCACCGGGCGCCGCCCTGGCCCAGGCCGCGGCGTGCGCGGTGGCGGAAGCGGCGCTCGCCGGGACCTGCGTGTGCCTGGCACTGGGCCGGGTCCCGGCCACGGGGCCGGCTGCCGGATCGGCCGTGGACGACCGCCGTACCCCCAGGCCCCCGACCCACCACAAGGGCACTCGTACACAAGGGAGTTGAGGCGAAGGGGAAGCAGACGCCCCGCCGGGGCGGTGTGCCGGCGGCGGGAGCAGCCGAGCAGGAGCCGCCCCCGGGCACTTCCGCGGCCGGCGCCCCGACGTGCCGTACGCCGGGGCGGAGGGGCGGCAGGCCTCCGGGTTGCGCAACGAGACGGCGGTGGGGAGACGGCGGTCACGGCCGCGTTCTCCGGCTCCGGCGGCTGTGCGGGGAGCCCGAGCGGCGCGCGAGGTGACGGGGGTGGCGGTGCCGGTCGTGCGGGGACCGCCGCCCCCGGGTGCCGCGTGCCGGGTCAGCTCCGCTTCGGGCCGGCGGGCTTGCCGGAGGCGCCCGCCCCACCGGAGGACTCGGCCGTGGAGGAGGTCTTCCGCGGGGTGTCGGCCTCCGGGTCCGGGGCCTCCTCGAAGTCCACCTTGCCCATGTGCTTGTTCATGGACTTCATCAGCCCCCACACCGCGAGGGCCAGCGCCGCGAAGACGAGGAAACCGAGGATGCCGGGGGTGACCTTGTTCTGGTCCACCTCGGCCAGGGTGACGAGGTGGGCCGTTGCCAGGCTCGCGCTTGCGCTCATGTCATGCATTGTCGCGGATGCCCGCGAACAGGTCGTCCTCGGGGATGGAGGTGTCCACGAGGGACTTCGCCAGCTCGTACTCCTCGGTCGGCCAGACCTCCTTCTGGAGCTCCATGGGGACCCGGAACCAGCCGCCGTCGGGGTCGATCTGCGTGGCGTGCGCGATCAGCGCCTTGTCGCGGATCTCGAAGAAGTCGGCACAGGGGATGTGCGTGGTGAGCGTGCGGTCCTTGTGGCCGGACTTCTCCCAGCGCTTGAGCCACTCCCCGTACGGCGACTCCAGGCCGCGCTCCAGCATCGCTTTGTGCAGGGCCTCGGTGCGGGGGCGGTTGAAGCCCTGGTTGTAGTAGAGCTTCAGCGGCTGCCAGGCCGGACCGAACTCCGCCTCCGGGTACTTCTCGGTGTCGGCCGCGCCGTCGAAGGCGACCACCGAGATCTTGTGGGTCATGATGTGGTCGGGGTGCGGGTAGCCGCCGTTCTCGTCGTAGGTGGTGATCACCTGGGGGCGGAAGGAGCGGATCTTCTTCACCAGTTCCCCGGCCGCCTTGTCGACGTCCTCCAGGGCGAAGCAGCCCTCCGGGAGCGGCGGCAGCGGGTCGCCCTCGGGCAGGCCGGAGTCGACGAAGCCGAGCCACTCCTGCTTGACGCCGAGGATCTCGCGGGCCTCGTCCATCTCCTTGCGACGCACCTCGTGGATGTGCTCCTCGATGTACTTGTCGCCCTGCAGCTTGGGGTTGAGGATGGAGCCGCGCTCCCCGCCCGTGCAGGTCACCACCAGCACGTCCACCCCCTCGGACACGTACTTCGCCATGGTGGCCGCGCCCTTGCTCGACTCGTCGTCGGGGTGCGCGTGCACGGCCATCAGTCGCAGTTGGTCAGTCAAGGCTCAATCCTCAAGGTCATCGGCGTCCCCGGTGTCCCGGGGCGCATCCAACAGGGCCCGCCCCGCGGGGACCCCGGTCCCGGGGCGGTGGTCGGGCGACGGGTGGGCGGCTTCTATAGTGACCGAATCGAAGGGCGGATAATTCCGGAGTACGACTTCGGGCGCCCTTTTGGGACACCCGTCCCGCACCTGCCGGGAGGACGATCATGAGCACGGCGAGTACGCGCCTGCCCGAGGGCCGCTACGGCCGCTCCGCACAGCGTTCCGACCGCGGGCTCAAGGTCGCCGCCGCCGTCTTCGGCGCCGTCCTGCTCGCCCTGGTCGGCTACTTCGCCTACCGCTATGTCGGGCAGAGCGGGATCAGCGCCCAGGTGATCACCTTCAAGGCCTCCGACGACGCGGTGAAGGTGCACCTGGAGGTCCGCAAGGACGCCGGCACCCGCGGCTACTGCACCCTGCGCTCGCAGGCCGCGGACGGCAGCGAGGTGGGCCGGGCGGACTTCCGCTTCGACGACCACGCCGCGCGGATCGACAAGGTGGTCACGCTGCGGACGACGGCCCGGGGCACCACGGCGGAGCTGCTGGGCTGCCACACCGGCTGAACCGACGCCCCGGCGGCCGCCACGCACCGGGCTCACCCGGAATACGTAGGCGCTGACCTGCGTTGACGTGGTTCCGAGGCATATGTCCTCCCCCTTGGGCCGCTGAATTGTTAGGCTCGTGGTTTCGCCCATCCGTGGAGGAACATTCTTCTGGGTAGGGCGATGCTTTGTATTCCCAGTACCTACGAGGAGCACCTGTGACCCAGACCAGCGAGAACGTCACCTGGCTGACCCAGGAGGCGTACAACAAGCTCAAGGCTGAGCTTGAGTACCTTACTGGTCCCGCGCGTGCGGAGATCTCCGCCAAGATCGCAGCCGCGCGCGAGGAGGGCGACCTGCGTGAGAACGGCGGGTACCACGCGGCCAAGGAGGAGCAGGGCAAGCAGGAGCTCCGTGTGCGCCAGCTGACCCAGCTCCTCGAGAACGCCAAGGTCGGTGAGCCCCCGGCCACGGACGGCGAGGTCGCGCCCGGCATGGTCGTCACCATCGCCTTCGACGGCGACGAGGACGACACGCTGACCTTCCTGCTCGCCTCCCGCGAGTACGCGAGCGGCGACATCGAGACCTACTCGCCGCAGTCCCCGCTGGGTTCCGGTGTCATCGGCCACAAGGTGGGCGAGACCGCGGAGTACGAGCTGCCCAACGGCAAGAAGGCCTCCGTCAAGATCCTCAAGGCCGAGCCGTACCAGGGGTGATCCCCCGCGGACCTTTGACGAGCCCCCGGCGCCCGGTCGGCGCCGGGGGTTTCGTCATGCGGTCGCCGAGCGGTACTTGCGGACGGCGAGCGTGCGGAAGATCAGGACTATCAGGATCGAGTAGATCAGCGAGGCCCACACCGGGTGCTGCATGGGCCAGGCCTCGGAGGTGGAGACGCCGGGGTTGCCGAAGAGCTGGCGGCAGGCCTGGACGGTGGCGCTGAAGGGGTTCCACTCGGCGATGTGGCGCAGCCAGGGGGTCATCCGGCTGGAGTCCACGAACGCGTTCGAGATGAACGTGACCGGGAAGAGCCAGACCAGTCCGCCGGAGGTGGCGGCCTCGGGGGTGCGCACGGACAGGCCGATGAGGGCGCCGATCCAGGTGAAGGCGTATCCGCTGAGCAGGAGCAGCCCGAAGGCGGCCAGCACCTCGCCGACGTTGGTGTGGGTGCGCCAGCCGACCAGCAGGGCGACCACGGCCAGGATCACCAGGGTGAGCGCGGTCTGCACGAGGTCGGCCAGGGTGCGCCCGGTCAGCACCGCGCCGCGTGCCATGGGCAGGGAGCGGAAGCGGTCGATGAGCCCCTTGTGCATGTCCTCGGCGATGCCCGCCCCGGCGCCCGCGGTGGCGAAGGTGACGGTCTGCGCGAAGATGCCGGCCATCAGGAACTCGCGGTAGACGGACGGGCTCGTGGTGCCGCCGATGTTCATGGAGCCGCCGAACACGTAGCTGAACAGCACCACGAACATGATCGGCTGGATCAGCCCGAAGATGACGACCTCGGGGATCCTGACCATGCGGATCAGGTTCCGCTTGGCCACGACCAGGGAGTCCCGGACGGAACGGCCGAACGCGCCGGCGGGCGCCGGGGTTCTGAGGGTGTCGGTGGCGGCACTCACTTGGTGGTCTCCTTCCTGCGCCGGCGGTCCTGGGCGGCCCGGCCGGCCTTCTGGCCGTTGTCCTCGTCGGTGGCCTCGGCGACGTGTCCGGTCAGGGACAGGAAGACGTCGTCGAGGGTGGGGCGGCGCAGTCCGATGTCGTCGATCTCGACGCCGCGGGCGTCCAGCTCGCGGATCACCTCGGCGAGGAGCTTCGCGCCGCCGGTGACCGGCACGGTGAGCTTGCGCGTGTGCTCCTCGACCGTGACCTCGCCCTTGCCGAAGCCGCGCAGCACGCCGGAGGCGTCCTGGATGCGGTCGCGCTCGTGCACGACGAGCTCGACGCGCTCGCCGCCGGTGCGGGCCTTGAGCTGGTCGGAGGTGCCCTTGGCGATGACACGGCCGTGGTCGACGACGGCGATCTCGTGGGCGAGGTGGTCGGCCTCCTCCAGGTACTGCGTGGTCAGCAGCAGCGTCGTGCCGTCGGAGACGAGCTGCTTGATGACGTCCCACAGCTGCTGGCGGTTGCGCGGATCGAGCCCGGTGGTCGGCTCGTCCATGAACATCACGGGCGGCGAGACGACGAGCGCCGCCGCCAGGTCGAGCCGGCGGCGCATGCCGCCGGAGTACGTCTTGGCCGGCCGGTCGGCGGCCTCGGTGAGGTGGAACTGCTCCAGCAGTTCGCCGGCGCGCGCCCGGGCCGCCCTCGCGCTCATCTGGTACAGCTGGCCGACCATCTGCAGGTTCTCGCGGCCGGTCAGGTACTCGTCGACGGCCGCGAACTGCCCGGACAGGCCGATGGAGCGGCGGACGGCGTCGGGCTGCCGGAGCACGTCGAGGCCCGCGACGACGGCGGTGCCGCTGTCGGGGCGCAGCAGGGTCGTCAGGCAGCGGACCGTGGTGGTCTTGCCCGCGCCGTTCGGCCCGAGCAGACCCAGCACCGTGCCCTGCGGGACGTCGAGGTCGACGCCGTCCAGAGCCCGTACGTCACCGAAGGTCTTCACCAGACCTTCGGCATAGATGGCGCCTGGCATATGAGTCTCCACGTCGTCGGGGATCGAAAAAGGTCAGGAAAAAAGAAGTCGGCGGATGTGCCGTGCGCAGTGCATGATGAGGGGCACGCACACACCATAACGCGATGTATCGCGTCTCTCAATGGAATTACCCGAACAGGTGACGCAAGGGTCGCAGGGGTCCTGGGAGGCGCCCCGACAGCCGCGGCGGGCGTGTCCGCCGACCACGACCGCGACCGGTCCGCGCCCGTCGGCCGGATCACCACGACGGCCCGGCACCCGCCGGCCGCACGACCGCGGCGGCGGCTCCGGGCGCGTCAGTCGATGACCGTGTAACCGGCCTCGCGCAGCGCCTGCCCGACCTCGGCGCAGTGCGCCGGGCCCTTCGTCTCCAGGTGCAGCTCCACCTCCGCCTCCGTGAGGCCCAGCCGTGGGTCGGTCCGCACGTGGCTCACATCGAGGACGTTAGCGTCGACCACTGACAACACCCCGAGGAGCGTGGCGAGCGCCCCCGGCCGGTCGGTCAGCCGCAGCCGTACGGCCAGGTAGCGGCCCTGCGCGGCCATGCCGTGGCGCAGCAGGCGCTGCAGCAGCAGCGGGTCGACGTTGCCGCCGGACAGCACCGCGACCACCGGGCCCTCGAAGGCCTCCGGCGCGCTCAGCAGCGCGGCGACGGGACTCGCCCCGGCCGGCTCCACCACGAGCTTGGCCCGCTCCAGGCACAGCAGCAGCGCCGCGGCCAGCTCGTCCTCGGTGACCGTGCGCACCTCGTCCACCAGCTCGCCGATGATCCCGAACGGCACGTCGCCGGGCCGGCCGACCAGGATGCCGTCGGCCATCGTCGCCGGGTTGTGCACCGCCACCGGCCGCCCCGCCGCCAGCGACGGCGGGTACGCCGCCGCGCCCTCCGCCTGCACGCCGACGACCCGCACGTCCGGCCGCAGCGACTTGACGGCCACCGCGATGCCGGCCGCGAGCCCGCCGCCGCCGATGCCGACGACGACCGTGCGCACCTGCGGGCACTGCTCCAGGATCTCCAGGCCGACCGAGCCCTGCCCGGCGATGATGTCGGGGTGGTCGAAGGGGTGGATGAACACCGCGCCCGTGGTGGCCGCGTACTCCTTGGCCGCGGCGAGCGTCTCGTCGACCACCTGGCCGTGCAGGCGCACCTCGGCACCGTACTCGCGGGTGGCGCTGATCTTCGGCAGCGGGGCGCCCTTCGGCATGAACACCGTGGCGCGCACGCCCAGCAGCGAGGAGGCCAGCGCCACGCCCTGCGCGTGGTTGCCCGCGCTCGCGGCCACGACACCCGCGGCCCGCTCCTCCGGCAGCAGCCCGGCGATGCGGACGTAGGCGCCGCGCAGCTTGAACGATCCGGTGCGCTGCAGGTTCTCGCACTTGAGGTGCACCGGGGCACCCACCAGCCGGGTGAGGTGCCTGCTGCCCTCCATCGGGGTCATCCGCGCCACACCCGCGAGCATCTTCTGCGCGCCGCGCACGTCGTCGAGGGTGACGATCCGCGAGGAGGAGGCCGTGCTGTGGTTCATGCCCCCAAGTCTCCCAGTTCCCGGCGCGCGGCGACCGGTGTGACCAACCTCCGGAACGGGTTTGCGCAGCGCCGGTACGTCCCGCCCCCGGTCCGCGTACCCTGTCCCCCAACCCAGCAGCCTCCCGAAGTGAGCCCCCGGCCATGCCCACAACACCTGAAATGTCGATGGACATGACGACCGTCGGTGACCCCCGTGTTCTCGACACGCTGCAGCACGAGGTGGCGGTGTTCGCCCGCCGCGCCGAACAGACCCGGCTCGGCGGGGTCGGGCAGGTGCGCAACTCCATGGACCGTGCCGCCTATCTGCTGCTCAACCGCCTCGACACGGAGGGCCCGATGGGCGTCAAGGCGCTCGCCGCGAGCATGGGCATCGACTCCTCGACGGTCACCCGGCAGGTGGCTCCCCTGGTCGACACCGGCCTCGTCAAGCGCACCTCCCATCCGGAGGACGGCCGGGCGGTGGTCCTCCAGCTCTCCCCGCGCGGGCTCTCCCGCCTGGAGGAGGTGCGGTCGTCCCGGCGTCAGCTGATGGCCGAACTGACGCACGACTGGACCCCGGAGGAACGGGAGACGTTCTGCGCCCTCCTCACCCGCTTCAACACCGCGCTCTCCGCCCGCCAGGCCGCCGCCCAGGTCCTCCCGTCCGACGCGTCGGCGGAATCCCCGCAGTCCTCCTGAGGCCCATGAGGCCACCCCCGCGGTCCCTCTGAAGCCCGCAAGCCCACGCGTGCGCTCCTCCTGAAGTCCGCAAGCCCACGCGCGCGGCCAGTCCAGTACGTAGTCCACGTACGCAGTCCACGTACGCAGTCCACGCGCGCCTGCCCGTCACCCGGCGCCCCGGTGCGTCACGCGCGCGGGGCGGACAGAGCGGGGCGGCACGGGAGTGTGCGCGGCTCTTGACCGAAAGCCCACCCCTGGCCTCATATGAGAGCGGGTCCTCGTCGCGTGCGGACGGCACGCGCCCGTCGTGCCGTCCGCACGCGGAGTGGGGTCCCGCGAGTCCCGAAGCCGCCCCGGGAGCTGCCCCGGGCGGCAGGGCGCCCCGGGCGGGAGGGGAGGCGCGGTGCGAGAACGGCATGCGGCCAAAGACGCCCGCCGGGCCCGGGAGTTCGAGGCGTTCGCGACGGGTGCGGCCGGCCGGCTGCTGCACGCCGCCACGCTGCTCACCGCGGAGGACCCGCACGACAACCCGCGTGCGCGGCGCCTGCTCACCCTCGCCCTCGGCCACACCTACGCCACCTGGGACCGGCTGCGCGGCGAGGACCCCTACGACCGCGCCCGCCAGTACCTGGCCGCCCGCTTCGCACGCGAGGCGTGGCACCACGCCCCCTTCCCCCGCCGGGCCCGCCCGCACCCCGCGGGACCGCTGGCGGCCCTGCCGCCGCGGGAACGGCTGGTGCTGGTCCTGCGGCTGTTCGAGGGGGTCGCCGAGGAGCAGACCGCCGCGCTGCTCGGACTGTCGCAGGAACGCGTGCGTGTGCTGTGCGACCGTGCCGCCGCCCGCCTGCTGCACCCGCCGCGCGGCTCCGCGCCCGCGGTGGGCGGCGCGCCGCCCGCCGCGCCGGTGGCCGCGCCGTGAACCGCGCCCGGCGCGAGGCGGCCGTCCGCGCCCTGCTGGAGCACTCGGCGCCCCGGGTGCCGCCGGAGGTGTACGCGGACGCCGTGCGCGTCGGCGGCCGCATGCTGCGCCGCCGGGTGCTCGCCCGGCGGCTGCTGTGGCTGCTGCTGCTCGCCGCGGCCGTGGCGTTCACCGTGTGGGCGGTCGACGTCCACCCCTGGGTGGAGCCGCCGTCACGGACGACGACGCCCCTGACGGGCTGGTGAACCGCCCGGCCCGGAGCAGCCCGCCCGGCTCCTGACCGAGCCGCCCGACTCCTGGTCAGCCTTCCCGGTTCCTGGTCGGGCCAGGCGGCTCCTGGTCAGCCCAGGGCCTGCTGCAGGTCCTCCAGCAGGTCGTCGACGTTCTCGATGCCCACCGACAGCCGCACCAGGTCGCCGGGCACCTCCAGGGCCGAGCCGGCCGCCGAGGCGTGCGTCATCCGGCCCGGGTGCTCGATCAGCGACTCCACGCCGCCGAGGGACTCGCCGAGGGTGAAGACCCTGGCGCGGTTGCAGACCTCGACGGCCGCCTCCTCGCCGCCCTCCACCCGGAAGGAGACCATGCCGCCGAAGGCCCGCATCTGCTTGGCGGCGACCTCGTGCCCCGGGTGGTCCGGCAGCCCGGGGTACAGCACCTGCTTCACGCGCGGGTGCCGGGTGAGCATGTCGGCCACCTTGGCGGCGTTCTCGCTGTGCCGGTCCATGCGCACCGCGAGCGTCTTGGTGCCGCGCAGTACCAGCCAGGAGTCGAAGGGGCCGGCGACCGCGCCCATCGCGTTCTGGTGGTAGGCCAGTTCCTCGCCGAGCTCGGCGTCGTCCACGATCAGCGCGCCGCCGACGACGTCGGAGTGGCCGCCCATGTACTTGGTCAGGGAGTGCACGACGACGTCCGCGCCGAGCGCCAGCGGCTGCTGCAGGTACGGCGTGGCGAAGGTGTTGTCGACCACAAGCCGGACACCGGCGTCCCGGGCGACCTGGGCGACGGCGGCGATGTCGGTGATGCCGAGCAGCGGGTTGGACGGCGTCTCCACCCAGATGACCTTGGTCTTCGGGGTGAGCGCGGCCCGTACCGCCGCCGGGTCGCTGCTGTCGGCCACCGACCACTCCACGCCCCACCGCGACACGACCTTCGCGAAGAGGCGGAACGTGCCGCCGTAGGCGTCGTTGGGGATCACCACGTGGTCGCCGGGAGCGAGCAGCGTACGCAACAGGCAGTCCTCGGCCGCCAGTCCGGACGCGAACGCAAGGCCCCGGCGGCCGCCCTCCAGGGCGGCGAGGTTCTCCTCCAGGGCGGTGCGGGTCGGGTTCGCGCTGCGGCTGTACTCGTAGCCGCCGCGCAGGCCGCCGACGCCGTCCTGCTTGTAGGTGGAGACCTGGTAGATCGGCGGGACGACGGCGCCGGTGAGGGGGTCGGCGGTGTTGCCCGCGTGGATCGCGAGGGTCTCGAAGTGCTGACTGATGTGCCTGTCGCTCATGGGGACCGAGCGTAATGCGCCGGAGCGGTGGGCGGCGGATGCGGGCGGCGGATGCGGGCGGCGGGCGGCGGATGCGGGCGGCGGGCGGCGGGCGGTGAGGCCGCTCGGGACCCCGGCGGCCCGGGTTGTCCACAGGTCGTGGTGACGGGTTGGCCAATTGTCGGCGGCGTCTGGTTCGCTGGAGGCATGGAGATTCTCTGGGTCCTGATGGCGGTGGTTCTGATCGGCTTCGCGCTGCTGCCGTACCTCAGGCGCCGGCGCGGCGTGATCGAGCTGGTTCCGCCCGGGCACCCGGACGCCGCGGACCCCGCGGACTACGGCTTCGTGCGCGAGGAGGACCTGGACGTCCGCCTGCCCGGCCCCGACGAGGACCTGCTGGACGTCCTGGACGTGGTGCAGCGCACGCAGGAGTACAAGGCGGCCGCGCACCTGCTCGCGGGCACGGCGGAGGAGGGCGAGCTGCGCTGGCAGCGGGTGCAGGCGTTCGCGGGCGCCGCCGCGCTGGAGCTGCAGCAGCGGCCCGGCGGGGTGAGCGAGGTGCCCGGCGCGCAGTGGCTGCGGGTGTGGCGGGCCGAGGCACCCAAGGATCCGGGCGGCGCGGCCGTGCACGCCGAGTTCCTGGTGCAGCAGGCGTGGCGGACGTCCACACCGGGCACGGACGAGTTCCGGATCATCATGGAGGAGGCCCGGGACGCCTGCGGGCAGGCGGCGCTGCTGGCCCCCGACGACCCGGTCCCGTACATCGTCGAGCTGGCGGTGGCGCGCGGACTGGCCTATTCCCGGCCGGAGTTCGAGCAGCTGTGGCTGAAGATCCTGGACCGGGCGCCGCACCACATGGGCGCGCACCTGGCCGCGCTGCACTACTGGTGCGAGAAGTGGCACGGCTCGCGCGAGCTGGCGTATTCCTTCGCCGAGGCGGCCGCCGCCCGCGCGCCCCGGGGCTCGCTGCTGGCCGCGCTGCCGCTGTTCGCGGTCTTCGAGCACCTGCCCGAGGTGAACCTGGTCCGCGGCTTCTACCAGAGCGAGGTCGTGACCAGGGCGATCCACGGCGCGCTGCACGCGGTGCACTCGGCCCGCCCCGACGACCCGGTCCTCGCGCACGTCCGCCACCTGCTGATCTTCTTCCTGGTGCGCGCCGAGCGCTGGGCGGAGGCCATGCAGCAGCTCATACATGTCGACGGCCACGTCGGCGCCCTGCCCTGGACCCTCTCCGCGGACCCGGCCGCGGAGTTCGCCGTCCACCGCGCGCTGGCGGTGGCGGGCTACGAGGCGAACGGAGGCAGCCCGGCGACGCTGCACCGCTGAGGCGCACACGCGCCCCCGCGTGCGCGTCCCGGCGGCGCGGCGGCCGGGAGGCCCCGGAACGCCGAGCCGGAATGGCGAGGGCGTCCTGCGCGTTGACCTGAACCGAGGCCCCGACCCAGGTGGGAGACCCGATGTTCCTGTACCGCCGTACTCCCGTGATGCCGACCCCCGAGGAGGCCCTGCCCGGCCGCCCCGAGCCGGCCTTCGCGGTCCCCGAGCGCCACACGGTCCTCGGTACGCCGCTGCTGGGCCCCTACCCCGAGGGCCTGGAGATCGCCGACTTCGGCCTGGGCTGCTTCTGGGGCGCCGAACGCCGCTTCTGGCAGCTCCCGGCGGGCGTGTGGACGACCCTGGTCGGCTACCAGGGCGGCTACACCGAGAACCCCACGTACGAGGAGGTCTGCTCGGGCCTGACCGGCCACGCCGAGGTGGTCCGCGTGGTCCACGACCCGAAGGTCCTGCCGTACGAGAAGCTCCTGCAGACCTTCTGGGAGTCCCACGACCCCACCCAGGGCTACCGCCAGGGCAACGACGTCGGCACCCAGTACCGCTCCGTCATCCTCACCCACTCCCCCGCCCAGGCGGCGGCCGCCGAGTCCTCCCGCGCCGCCTACCAGAAGGTCCTCACCGCGGCCGGACACGGCACGATCACCACGGAGATCATCCCCGCGGCCGACCACCCGTTCTACCCGGCGGAGGCCTACCACCAGCAGTACCTCGACAAGAACCCCGGCGGGTACTGCGGGCTGGGCGGGACGGGGGTCGAGCTGGGTGACCCGTTCGAGACGAACTGGGGTGCCTCGTGCCCGACGGGTGTCGCTCCGGCGCCGGAGCCCACGGACCAGTAGTCCGCCGCAGGAACAGCACGCCGTGGCTCCGATCCGTCCCGGTGGGTGCCACGGCGAGCCCCTCACGGTCCGAGTGGTCCGGCTCTGCGGAGCACTGACCGGTCAGCGAGTCGGTGGGAACCGTGCGGCAACCGACTCGGCCATGCCGCCGCCTCCGGCGCTCACCGCGCCTCGCGGCTTGTGCGCCCTGCTCGGCTCCGCGGAGAACTTCCCGTCGCGCAGCTCGAAGTTCTCCGTGGGGGAGCAGCCGATCGACGGGGTGATCAGCAGACTCACCATGATGGGCGCGGGGTTGGTGCTGGCGGTCGAGAACTCACAGATCGCTCCCCTACCGGTGAGGGGGAACCAGAACCAGCTGTCGGGCTGTCCGACCAGGACCTGGTCCGACAACGACCAGACACCGTCACGCAGGACGAAGACCTTCAGGCGCACCGAGGCGCGCAGCGGGTCGGTCGTGGAGCGCAGCGCGGTCAGGGTGAACTTGAAGTCCTCTCCCAGCACCGAGGAGGCGATCTGCCTCTTCTCGGCGGCCTTCCCTCCCTGGGGGCCTACGGCATCGGCAGCCGGAGGCGCCATCGTGAGGACCGCGGCTGCGGTGGCCAGAACCGTAGCTGTGGATGCCAAGCCCGAACCGTGCCGTGCGAGCCTGCGGACGTCTATCGCCATTGTTCCTCCGACCGTGGTCTGCGAGTAGCGTTATTGCCTCCATCCCACGAGCCGGCGGGGGACGCACAGAGTTAGCCCGTTTGCCACACGCCGCCAGCCGACCGGCCTGCCTCCACTGGCGCGTGACCGCACCTGCTGATCCGGCGGGGCGGCTGGGACAGGCGCCGCAGCGCGCAGGGAGGGGGTCCGGGGCTTCCCCCTGCGGGAAACGCGCATTTCGCGTCCTGCAGACCCGCCGGTTCCACAGCCCTTGAGGGTCCGCGGCTGTGCGATGCGGCAGCGCGTCGTGCAGTCGGTCTCGGCCCGCCCACCCGCTCGCTGGCTGTGAGGTGGCCGCTTCGGTCGTGGGGCCGCGTCGAGTGCTGTGGGAGGGGCCGGGCGCGGACTGTCAGCGGTTCCGGCGGGTGTTGAGTCTGGCTGCCTGGCGTGTCAGGTAGTCGCGTTCGGCGGTGTTGGGTGCCTGGTGGGCCGCCTCGGCGTACAGCCGTGCCGCCGTCGCCACATCGCCGTCGCGCTCGTGGAGGTACGCCGCCACCGCGGCGTGGCGGGGCAGTGAGTCGTCCAGCGCCGCGAGCGCCGCCAGCCCGGCGCGCGGCCCGTCGGCCTCGCCGACGGCCACCGCGCGGTTGAGCCGGACGATCGGGCTGTCGGTCAGGCGCACGAGCTCGTCGTACCACTCGACGATCTGCACCCAGTCGGTCTCCTCGGCGGTGGGCGCGTCGGCGTGGAGGGCCGCGATGGCGGCCTGGGCCTGGAACTCGCCCAGCCGGTCGCGGGCGAGGGCCGCCTGCAGGAGGGTGACGCCCTCGGCGATCGCCTCGGTGTCCCACCGGCCGCGGTCCTGTTCCGCGAGCGGCACCAGGCTGCCGTCGGGTGCGGTGCGGGCGGCGCGCCGGGCGTGGTGGAGCAGCATGAGGGCGAGCAGCCCCGCCACCTCGGGGTGGTCGACCCGGGCCGCGAGTTGCCGGGTGAGCCGGATGGCCTCGGCGGCGAGGTCGAGGTCGCCGGAGTAGCCCTCGTTGAAGACGAGGTAGAGGACGCGCAGCACGGTGGCGACGTCGCCGGGCTGGTCGAATCGCACGCCGGAGACGGTGCGCTTGGCCCGGCTGATGCGCTGTGCCATGGTCGCCTCGGGTACCAGGTAGGCCCGGGCGATCTGGCGGGTGGTCAGTCCGCCGACGGCGCGCAGCGTGAGCGCGACCGCGGACGAGGGCGTCAGCGACGGGTGGGCGCACAGGAAGTAGAGCTGGAGCGTGTCGTCCACGGCGGGCGCGGGTCCGGGCGCCGGCTCCTGGTCGACGCGTTCCTCACGCCGGCGGCGGGCGGCGTCCGACCGGGTCTGGTCGAGGAACTTGCGCCAGGCCACCGTGACCAGCCAGCCCTTCGCGTCCCGAAGGGGGTGCCCCTCGCCCGAAGAGCCGGGGGAGGGATCGGCCGGCCAGGAGCGGAGTGCCTCGACCAGCGCGTCCTGCACGGCGTCCTCGGCCGCCGCGAAGTCGGCTCCGCGGCGGACGAGGACGGCGATCACGCTCGGCGTGAGGCTCCTCAGCAGGGCCTCGTCCATCAATGACACTCGGTGATGCCGGGGTTCGCGGTCAGGAACGGGCGCACCTCGAGCCACTCGTGGATCGGCTTCCCGCCCGCCCCGGGGGCGGCCGACAGTTCCCCGGCCAGCTCGACGGCGCGCTCGTAGCTGTCGACGTCGATCACCATCCAGCCGGCGATGAGGTCCTTGGTCTCGGCGAACGGGCCGTCGGTGACCGGCGGGCGCCCCTCACCGTCGTAGCGGACCCAGGTCCCCTCGGGGGCGAGCGCCTGGCCGTCGACGAACTCACCGGTCTTCTCGAGCCGGGCCGCGAAGTCGTTCATGTACTGCACGTGCGCCGAGATCTCCTGCGGCGTCCACTGGTCCATGGGCACGTCGTTGACCGCAGCCGGGGCACCGCGGTAGTGCTTGAGCAGCAGGTACTTGGCCATCGTGTCGCTCCTCGGTGCTGGTACGACCCATTCTGGTCGCGTTCACCCCGGGGACGGAGCCGGACGCGGGTTCTCGACATCGCCGCCCAAATTTTTTTCCGGGCTCTCTCTGCTCTCTCTGCTCTCTCTGCTCTCCGTGCTCTTCGTGCTCTCCGTGCTCTTCGTGTCGCGGGTGCCGTAGCCGTTTTCGGCCGCTGTGCCGGGCCTGCGCCTCGTACCGGGGCCACCGGGCCCGCCCGTGCGGGCTGCCTTCCTTCAGCTCCTCGGCCGGCCGGCGGGCGCGACCGATGAGTTTCGCCGCGGTCCGCAGTCGGAAGTCATGGCCGGTGCGCTGCGGCCGCGGGTGCGGTCGCAGCGTGCGCCGGCCGGACCCGTCGGAACCGGACGCGGAACGATACAGAACGACATAGAACGACATAGGGCGACGCAGAACCACGCGGAACGACGCGGAACACCGAGGAGCCTCACATGCGTATGTTGATCAGCACCGCCTTCATCTCGCTCGACGGCGTCGTGGAGGCCCCGGGCGGTGAACCCGGTTACCGGAACTCCGGGTGGACCTTCAAGGACGTCGAGTTCCTCCCCGAGGCGTACGAGATCAAGGGCCGGGAGCAGAAGGAGGCCACCGCGATGCTGCTGGGGCGGGTCAGTTACGAGGCGTTCAGCCCGGTGTGGCCGGGGATGGCGGAGTTCGCCGACTACAAGGTGATGCCGAAGTACGTCGTCTCCACCACCCTCACCGAGGACGACCTGGTGCCCGACTGGGGCGAGACCACGATCCTGCGCTCGCTCGACGAGGTCGCCGCGCTGAAGGAGACGGAGGGCGGCCCGATCATCATCCACGGCAGCGCCGCCCTGAACCGGAGCCTTTCGGACGCCGGCCTGATCGACCGGTACCACCTGCTCGTCTTCCCGCTCCTGCTCGGCGCGGGCAAGCGCCTGTTCAGCACCACGGACAAGGACGCCCAGAAGCTGAGGCTCGTCGAGCACGAGGTCTACGCCAACGGCCTGCAGAAGAACGTCTTCGACGTCGTCCGCTGACAAGGGCTCCGCACGTGGTGGGGCCCCGGCAACCCGGGGCCCCACCACGTGCTCACCTCACCGCCTGCTCACCTCACCGCGCGCTCACCTCACCGCGCGCTCACCTCACCGCCGCAGATCGTCGCCGTCAGATCGTCGCCGTGTCGATCACGAAGCGGTAGCGCACGTCGCTGTTCAGGACGCGCTCGTAGGCCTCGTTGACCTGCTCGGCGCGGATGAGTTCGATCTCGGCGCCGATGTGGTGCTCGGCGCAGAAGTCGAGCATCTCCTGGGTCTCGCGGATGCCGCCGATGGAGGACCCGGCGAGGGTCTTGCGGCCGGCGATCACGGAGAAGAGGTTGAGGGAGATCGGCTCCTCGGGGGCGCCGACGTTGACCAGCGCGCCGTCGGTCTTCAGCAGGGAGAGCAGGGCGTCGAAGTCCATGGGCGCCGACACCGTGGACAGGATCAGGTCGAAGGTGCCGCGGAGCTCTTCGAAGGTCTTCGGGTCGCTGGTGGCGTAATAGTGGTCGGCGCCCAGCTTCAGGCCGTCGTCCTTCTTGCGCAGGGACTGCGACAGCACGGTCACCTCGGCGCCCAGCGCGTGGGCGATCTTGACGGCCATGTGGCCGAGGCCGCCGAGACCGACGACGGCGACCTTCTTGCCGGGGCCGGCGTTCCAGTGCTTCAGCGGGGAGTACGTGGTGATGCCGGCGCACAGCAGCGGCGCGGCCACGTCGAGGGGGAGGCTGTCGGGGATGCGGACGACGTAGTTCTCGTCGACGACGATCTTCTGGGAGTAGCCGCCGTAGGTGGGCTCGCCGTCCCGGCCGATGCCGTTGTACGTCATCACGGCGCCGCGGGTGCAGTACTGCTCCAGGCCGGCCCTGCAGTTGTCGCACGCGCGGCAGGAGTCGACCATGCAGCCGACGCCCACGTGGTCGCCGGCCTTGAACTTCGTCACGCCGGGACCGACCTCGGAGACGACGCCGGCGATCTCGTGGCCGGGAACCATCGGGAAGATCGCCTGGCCCCAGCCCTCCCGGACCTGGTGGATGTCGGAGTGGCAGATGCCGGCGAACTTGATGTCGATCAGGACGTCGAACTCGCCCACCGGCCGCCGCTCGATGGTGGTGCGCTCCAGCGGAGCCTTGGCGGCGGGGGCGGCGTACGCGGCAACAGTGGTCATGCGGAGGGTTCTCCTAGCGATCGCTCCGTGCCCGGTCGTCTGGTGCCCGGGCGCGGTCTGTCCGGTTCCCCAGCCTGCCGCGCGGCCGTGCGTCCACCCAGACCACGGCTGTGCCTACGTCGGCCGGTCCTACCACTGGCGGGGTCAGGTTGCCCTGCGTACGACCGTGAATACTGGACCCATGGACCATCAGCCCGACGCCGTACCGCAGCCGGCCGTGGACGCGCGGACGGCCCTGGACCGGCGTGCCGAGCTCAGCGAGTTCCTGCGCACCCGGCGCGCCCGGCTCAAGCCCGGGGACGTGGGGCTGCCGGACTACGGCCGGCACCGCCGGGTGCCGGGGCTGCGCCGCGAGGAGCTGGCCCAGCTGGCCGGGGTGTCGGTGGCGTACTACACGCGCCTGGAGCAGGGCAACGGGCGGAACGTGTCCGCGGAGGTGCTGGACGCGATCGCCCGGGCGCTGCGGCTCAGCGACGCCGAGCACGCGCACCTGGTGCACCTGGCGCGGCCCAAGCAGCACAAGAAGAAGCCGTCCGCGCGCACCCAGCAGGTGCGCACCTCGCTGCGGCAGCTCCTGGACACCCTCGACGGCGTCCCGGCGTACATCACCGGCCGCCGCTCGGACATCCTGGTGTGGAACCGGATGGCGGCGGCGGTGTTCGGCGACTGGTCGGAGCTGCCGGCGCAGGAGCGCAACTGGGCGCGGCTGGTGTTCCTGCGGCCCGCCTACCGGGAGCTGTTCGTGGACTGGGAGCAGAAGGCCTCCGACGTCGTCAGCTACCTGCGCATGGACGCCGGCTGCCATCCCGACGACCCGCGCCTGTCCGCGCTGGTCGGCGAGCTGTCCGTCAAGAGCGAGGAGTTCCGGTGGCTGTGGGCCGCGCACGACGTGAAGGAGAAGGGCCACGGCGTCAAGCGGCTGCGCCATCCGCTCGTCGGTGAACTCACCCTGTCCTTCGAGTCGTTCCATGTCGCCGACGACGGCGAGCAGTGCCTGTGCACCTACCACGCCGAGCCCGGCTCCCCGTCGGCGGAGGCGCTGCGTCTGCTGGCGAGCTGGGGCGTGGACGCGACGCGCGCGGGGACGGGGACGGGGACCTCTTCGGCGCCGTCGGCGTGAGCGACGTGGCCGGGCCCCGGCCGGACGGGTGTCCGGCCGGGGCCCGGCGGTGTGCCCTGAGCGGGCGTTGGGCTCAGTGCGGGTCCGTCAGGGCCGTCGGGGCCGTCAGGTCCATCAGGTCCGTCAGGCCCGTCAGCACGGGCGGATGTGCCACACCGGCGTCCAGGACGCGGTGCCGGTGTCCTTGGCCGTGTTGGACCAGCGCAGGCTGCCGTTCTCGTTGTAGAACTTGGCGACCGTGCCGGAGGTCTGGTTGTTGTTGAACACCCCGTCGCCGACTCCGTCGAAGTCGTAGTAGCCGCAGTAGTAGTAGTCGTAGCGGTCGCCGAGGCCGTCCTGGATACACAGGTGGCCGCTGCCGCAGCTGATCGCGGCGGTGCTCGGGGCGGCTCCGGGAGCGGCGAGCGTGACCGTCCCCCCGGGGATGCTCAGGGTCGCGGAACCGATCCGGTGGGCGTCGGGGTGGCTCTCCAGGTACTGGGCGACCCGCTTCTGCAGCGGTGACGACGGAGCGGGTGCCGCCGACGCCTGCGTGGCCGCGAGCTGCCCCCCGACCAGCGCGGCCGCGGCCGCGGCCAGCGTGATTCCCTTGCGCAGTGACATGTCTCCCCCTGTCTGCGGTCGTTCCCGGCCGCCGTTCGGCACGGCGGCCGAAGTGGCCCTCAGCCTTCCGGGAGGACGTCGGCGCGGAGAAGGGAAAAACCGGCCATACACGGAACGGGGGCGCATTCCGGACGGCCCGGAAAACGGTGCCGTGCGCATGTTCGGCGGCATTCGGCCACGGCCGCCGAAACGGATTTCTTCGCTCCCTTTCGATGGAATTCCCGGTGGGTTTTCCGACGGGATCCGTCCTGGCCCGGGTGCCGGGGCCCCGGTACGCGGATGGCCCGCCGGCGGAAACCGGCGGGCCACCTGAGGTGCGGCGCTGTTCTTCAGGCCACGGTCACTTCCCGTAGTACGCGTTGTAGATCGAGAGCGTCGACTTGTTGTTCTTCTTGTCGGTGATCTTGGCGTGGAAGGAGATGGCCTGGCCCTTCGCCGGGTTGTCCACCGTGATACGGCCGTTCCTGACCTGCACCTTCTTCCAGGTCTGGCCGTAGTCGTAGGAGACGTAGACGGACAGGGACTTCAGGTTGCGGCCCGCGGCGGCGCCCTCGACGACGACCGGGAAGGTCGCCTTCCGGCCGGCCGCGACACGGTTGTCGAGGCCCGTGGTGGCGTTGAAGCGGACCGTGGACACCGGCAGCCGGACGGTGTCGGAGCCGGTGGGCTTCTTGGAGCGGAAGGTCCAGCTCGCGTCGATCCGGGTGGAGGCCGCCGCGACCTTGACGCTGCGCTTGACCGAGGTGGTCAGCTTGTACTCGGCGTCGCCCGCGGGGACCTTGAAGGCACTGCCGCCCAGGAGCGGGTCGTCGTTGGAGCCCACCTTGGTGCCGTTGCGGTACAGCGTCGTGTTCGCCGAGGTGAACACCGAGGAGCCGGCGTGCTTGTTGGCGTCGGCGAACAGCGGCACCAGGCCGGAGATCGTGTCGCCGTCGCGGAACAGGCCGTAGGCGGCGTTGAGGTGGGGGCCGAAGACGGCGGTGTTGAAGGTCTTCGTGTAGCTGTGGCCGCCCTGGAAGGTCTGCGGGTCGCCCAGCGTGTAGAGGGCCTCGGTGACCGGGTAGCCCTGGGCGTCGTGGCCGTTGTACTGCTCGACGTCGAAGGACCACTGGACGCCTTCGCCGGTGGACAGGTGCAGTGTGCGCGTGCCGGGCAGCTTCTGCTCGACGGGGTTGCCGATGACGACGTCGTCGGGCAGGTAGCCCCAGGCGGTGACGCCGCCGGTCTTGCCGGAGGCGCCCGCGCCGATCCGGTTCTTCACCGTGGCCAGCTCGCCCGCCGTGAAGTGGCGGACCTTGTCGCCGACGAGCCGCTTGACCTTCGCGCTGGTGGCGACGTCGTACTCGGTGTCGTCGCCCTTGGTCCACTGGCCGTTCCAGGTCTGCGCCAGGCCGTCCACCTGCGGGCCGAGGTGCCCGATGCGCAGGTCGGCGAAGGAGCGCACATTGACGCCGGCGACGACGCCGGCCGGGTCGTAGGAGTAGTCGACGGCCGCCGAGCGGGGCTGTGCGGCCGCGTCGGGCACGGTGATGTCGGCCGCCTTGGTGGTGCGGGCGTCGACGGTCACGGTGGTGTTCCTGTCGACGGTCAGCTTGGGCTGGGCCAGCCAGTCGATGCCGCCGTCGAAGGCCGCGAAGTCCTTGACGACCAGGGCGTCCAGCAGGTACGTGCCCTTGGGCACGCGCACGGTGGTGGTGCCGGAGTCGCTGACGGGGACCTGGTAGTCCCGGCCCTGGCCGGCGCCGGTGTAGGCGAACAGGTCGGTGAGGTAGCCGCCGGTCGGGTTGCCGTCGCGGCCGATGTGCCGGACGGTCACGTCGTACGACTCGACCTCGCGCTGGACGGCGGCCGCGGTGCGCACCGTCTGCCCGCCGCCGGTCGCCGTGACGTACGCCGAGTAGGCGCCGTCCACGGTGCCGCCGAGCTTGGTGTTCACGGTGAGGTCGACGGAGGCCTTGCCGCCGGCCGGGACCTTGACGGTGGTGGCGCCGAGGGTGAAGAAGCCGGCCGGGGCCGCCTGGCCCTTGGGGTTGGTGGCGGTGGCCGTCAGCTTCAGGGTGACGTCGCTGGTGCCGAGGTTGCGGTACGTGAGCTGCTTGGTGACGGGCTTGTCGTCGGTGTGCGGCCACTGCTGGACGCCGAAGCCGACCGAGACCGGGTCGGCGACGACGCTCTGCTTGATGGCCTTGTCGACGGCGATCCGGCCGGCGCCCTGCTGGAACGGCGTGTAGGCGCCGCCCTTGGCGGAGCCGGTCAGGGCGCCCTTCAGCTCGGCGTACCCCCAGTCCGGGTGCTCCTGCTTGAGCAGGGCCGCGGCGCCGGCGACATGCGGGGTGGCCATGGAGGTGCCGGAGATGGTCAGGTACCCGTCGGGCTTCTCGCCGACCTCCCGGTCGATGACGCTGCCCTTGGCCGCGGCGGCGGTGATGTCCACGCCGGGCGCGGTGACGTCGGGCTTGATGCCGCCGTCGCCGGTGCGCGGGCCGGTGGAGGAGAAGTCGGCGAGCTTGTCGTGGTCGTCGACGGCGCCGACGGTGAGCGCGGCGTCCGCGCTGCCGGGCGAGCCGATCGACTCGGGGCCCTCGTTGCCCGCGGCGATCGCGAACAGGATGCCCTTCTCCGCGGACAGCTTGTTGACCTCGGCCTCGAGCGGGTCGATGCCGGGCGAGTCGTAGCCGCCGAGGCTGAGGTTGACGACGGAGGCGCCCTGCTGGGCGGCCCACTCCATGCCGGCGAGGATGCCGGAGTCGTCGCCGGAGCCGGAGTCGTCGAGGACCTTGCCGTTGAGGATCTTCGCGTCGGGCGCGACGCCCTTGTACTTCCCGTGCGACTTGGCGCCGGTGCCGGCCGCGATGGAGGCGACGTGCGTGCCGTGGCCGAAGTGGTCGGTGGCGTCGGCGGCGGCGGAGAAGTTCTTGGACGCGACGACCTGGTTCCTCAGGTCGGGGTGGGTGGTGTCGACGCCGGTGTCCAGGACGGCGATCTTCACGCCCTTGCCGGTGTAGCCGGCCGCCCAGGCCGTGGGCGCGCCGATCTGCGGGACGGACTTGTCGAGGCTGGCGCGGCGGATGCCGTCGAGCCAGACGTGCGCGATGCCGGAGGCGGTCCGGTCGCCGTTGGTCACCGCGTCCCACAGCTCCGGCGTGTCCTTCACCGGGGTCTGCACGGCGTCGGCGTTGAGGGTCCGCAGGGTGCGGCGCAGGGTGCCCGCGTCGCGGACCTGCTCCTTGGCGGCCGCGGCGGTGCCGCGGTAGCCGACGATGACCTTCAGGCCGTTCTTCTGGGAGGCGCGGGTGGCGGACTTGTTCAACTCGGTGACGTCGAACAGCCGCTGGTCCAGTGTGCCGGTGGCGACCAGGCGGGCGGCGTCGGCCGGGAGGACCAGCGTGTGCCCGTGGGCCTTGCGGATCCGGACGGGTATGTGCTCGCGGCCCTTGGCCGGCGCCAGGCAGGTCACCCGGCCCTTGGCGTCGACGGTGACCCGGTCGCCGGTGATCAGGGTGACGGTGTGGTGCGGTGTCAGGCGGGCGGCGGTGGTCGAACGCCGCTCCGTCTGCGCCGCCGCCGGGTTGGTCATGCCCGCGGCGAGCGCGACGGCGGCCGCCGCGGCGACGGCGGCCACGCAGGCTCTGTTCACTTGTCTGCGCAAGACTCCCCCTGGAGACGAGGTACCGGGCGAATCCCCGTTCGCCCGGCCGGGGGAAGCTTCGTACGCGCGTGCGCGAGTCCCCCGGATCTCGCAGTATGCCGAGGGGTTGATCACGCCTCAAGGGAGGAGAGAAAGGTAAGGAGCCGGGACGGCGGACTGTAACGCCGCCGCAGTAACACTGTTACGCGGTTGCCGGATTGACGGTGTTTCAGATTCCGTCTTCGTGGGTTTCTCCCGTCACCCGTCCTCCGCGGGGTTCTCCCGTCATTCACCCTCCGCGGGCTTCTCCCGTCATTCACCCTCCGCGGGCTTCTCCCGCCGTCCGTCCTCCGCGGGCTTCTCCCGTCACGCCCCCGTCTTCTCCGTGACGGTGATCCGTCCCTTGCGGATCGTCGCCAGGCGCGGTGCCTTCCTCGCGATCGCGGAGTCGTGGGTGACCATCACGAAAGTCAGCCCGTGCTCGTTCCACAAACGTTCGAGGACGTCCATGATCTCGTCGCGCGTGGACTCGTCGAGGTTGCCGGTGGGTTCGTCGGCCAGCAGCACCTTCGGCTGCTTCACCAGGGCGCGGGCGATGGCCACACGCTGCTGCTGGCCGCCGGACAGCTCGCCGGGCAGATGCCCGAGCCGCTCGCCCAGCCCGACCGACCGCAGCGCCTCCGCGGCCCGCTCGCGCCGCTCCCCGGGCTTCACGCCGAGCGGTACGAGGGCGGTCTCCACGTTCTCCTGCGCGGTGAGCGTGGGGATGAGGTTGAACGACTGGAAGACGAAGCCGATGTTCTCGCTGCGCACCCGGGTCAGCTTCGCCTCCGGCAGCCCGGCCAGGTCGGTGCCGTCGAGGACGACCTCGCCGGAGGTCGGCCGGTCCAGTGCGCCGAGCATCTGCAGCAGCGTCGACTTGCCGCCGCCGGTGGGGCCCTGGATGACCAGCCGGTCGCCGTCGGGAATGGTCAGGTCGACGCCGTCGAGGGCGTGGACGGTCTCCTTGCCGCGGGTGTAGCGCTTGGTGACGCCTCTGAGTTCGTACATGGGGGCAACAACTCCTGGGTGTGCTGGGGCGGTCGGGGGTTGGGGGTCGGGGGTCGGACGCGGCCTCGGTTACTCGACGCGGCGCAGCGCGTCGGCCGGCCGCAGCCGGGACGCCCGCCAGCCGCCGAACGCCCCGGCGATCAGGCCCCCGGTGACCGCGAGTCCCACGGCGAGCGCGATCGTCGTCGCGCTCACCGGTGCGGTGAGCGCCACCTCGAGCGTCCTGGCCGCCTGCCGCCCGGGGCCGCCGAAGCCGGGACCGCCGGGACCGCCGCCCGTGGCGCCGCCCCCGCCGAGCTGTGCCTGCAGCGTCGGACTGGCCGCGGTGACGGCGTACGCCCCCGCCAGCCCGAGCGCGATGCCGAGGACGCCGCCGACCAGGCCGTTGACGACGGCCTCGCCGACCACCTGCCGGGTCACCCGTCCCGACCTCCAGCCCAGCGCCTTGAGCGTGCCGAACTCGCGCACCCGGCGGGAGACGGCCGAGGAGGTCAGCAGTCCGGCCACCAGGAACGCGGCCGCGAGCACCACGGCCGACAGCCACTTGCCGACGCCGGCGGCGAGATGGGAGGCGGTGGACAGGGAGCCGGAGACGGTGTCCGCGAGGTCGGCGGAGGTCGTCACGGTGGTACCGGAGACGTTCTTCTGGATGGTCTTCTTGACCGCGTCGATCTGCTGGGAGTCGGTCGCCTTGACGTAGATCGTGGTGACCTTGTCCTTGGTGCCGCTGAGCGTCTGGGCCCGTTTCAGCGGGATGTAGAGGTTGGCGGCGGCGGCGCCGCTGTCGGCGGTCGCGATGCCGACGATGGTGAACTTGACGCCCTTGATGGTGACGGTGTCGCCGACCTCGAGCTTCTCCTCCTTGGCGTAGGCGGAGTCGGCGACGGCGACCTTCGC
Source organism: Streptomyces echinoruber (assembly GCF_014651135.1). GTDB lineage: Bacteria > Actinomycetota > Actinomycetes > Streptomycetales > Streptomycetaceae > Streptomyces > Streptomyces echinoruber. The sequence goes on along the minus strand of NZ_BMWH01000014.1, from coordinate 14,697 downwards.
GTCGGTCTCGGTCTTCTGGAAGGCGCGGCCGCTGGTGATCTTCGACGAGGTGAGCGGGCCGAGGGCCGGCTCGGTGACGTCGGTGCCGTAGACCGTGTACTGGTTGACGTCGAAGTCGGCGCCGCCGCCCGCCACGCGGCCCTGCGGCGGCCCGCCGCCGTAGCCGCCCGGCTGGTCGCCGCCCTGGTTCTGCTGGATCCGGCCGCGGGTGAACTGGCCGCTGACCTTGACGACGGTGAGGCTCAGTCCGCCCACGGCGCCCGCCACGCCCCGCTGTCCGGCCACCTTGCCGACGGTCGAGGAGGGCAGGGTGGTGAAGCCCTGCACCAGGACGTGGTCGCTGCTCTGCTCCTTGCCGGAGTCGTCGTCCTGCGCGTCGAACCGGAAGCGCGGGCGCTGCGCGCTGCCCGTGGCCGGCGTCGCCGCCTTGGTGACCGTCATGTCGGTGCCCAGCCCGTACAGCGACTGCAGCACCTTGTCCTGGGCCCCGTTCATGCCGGAGGACACGGAGGTGACCACGATGACCAGCGCGATGCCCAGCGCGAGGCCGGAGGCGACGACGAGGGCCGCCTTTCTGCGGCGGCGCAGTTCGCGCCTCAGGTAGGTGAAGAACATGGCGGCACGCTAGGAACGGACCCTGATGAAGGCTTAAGGCCGGCATAAGAGTCCGATGAGAAGCCCGAGTTCCCGCACGGCCCCGTGCACCGCCGCGGGATACGGTGCCGACGCCCCCGTGGCGCATGATGCCGCCGCCCCGGAAACGCAGCGGCCCAAACGCAGCGGTGCCGCCCCAAAGGGAGCGGCACCGGCACGGGATGGCGGTCCGTCAGACGGCGGAGCCCGCCTTCCACTCGGACCAGCTCATGTTCCAGCCGTTGAGGCCGTTGTCCGGGGCGACGGTCTTGTCGCCGGTGTGGGAGACGACCACGACGTCACCGATCAGGGAGTGCTCGTAGAACCACGCGGCCGGCGTGTTGGGGTCGTTGGCGCCCTTCTTGTCCTGCAGGCCGACGCAGCCGTGGCTGGTGTTGACGTTGCCGAAGATGGACGGCGCGCCCCAGTAGTTGCCGTGCACGAAGGTGCCGGAGGTGGTCAGGCGCATGGCGTGCGGCACGTCCTTGATGTCGTACTCGCCCTTGCCGTCGTCGTCGGTGAAGCCGACCGTCGCGCCGTTCATCCGGGTCTCCTTGAACTTCTCGGAGATCACCATCTGGCCCTCGTACGTCTTGTTCTGGGGCGAACCGGCGGAGATCGGGATGGTCTTGACGACCTTGCCGTCCTGCGTGACCTTCATCTGCTTGGTCTTCGCGTCGACGTAGGAGACCTGGTTGCGGCCGATGTGGAAGGTCACCGTCTTCTGCTGGACGCCGTAGACGCCCGGGGCGCCCTCGACGCCGTCGAGCGCCAGCTTGAGGGTGACGGTGGAGCCCTCCTTCCAGTACTCCTCGGGCCGGCAGTCCATGCGCTGGGCGTTGAACCAGTGGCAGGCGATCTCCTGACCGCTGGTGGAGGTGACGGTGATGCCCTTCTGCACGGCGGCCTTGTTGGTGATCGCCTTGTCGAAGGTGATCGACACGGGCATGCCGACGCCGACCGTGGCACCGTTGTCCGGCGTGAAGTTGCCGATGAAGCTGTGCGCCGGGGCGACGGTGGTGAAGGAGGCGTTCTCGTGGGCGGCACGGCCCGCGGAGTCCTTGGCCGTCACCGCGAGCCGGTAGGTGGTGGCGCGCTCCAGCTGGACGCTGGGCTTCCAGCTCTTGCCGTCGGCGGATATCCGCCCGGAGACGGCGGTGCCGTCGGAGGTGGTCATCTTCACGTCGGTGAGCGTGCCCTTGGCCACGGTCACCTTGGCGGAGTTGTTGATCGAGGCGTTGTTGGAGCCGTCCTTGGGCGTGATGCTGATCTGGGCCTCGGACGTCCTCTTGGCTGCCGCCTCGTCGACCTTGGCCTGCGAGGTGTCGCCCCCGCTGCCGGAGGCGTGGTCGTCGCCGCCGGAGCAGGCGGAGAGCACCAGCACCCCGCCGAGCAGTGCGGACGCGGCCGCCAGGCCCCTGCGCCGCTTACTGTTCGTCATCACACGCTTCTCCATCGTTGCCGAATACCCAAACCCCGCGGGTCCCCCGTTACGAGCCTTCAACGCTACGGCCGGCCGATCCGGTTCCCCGGGTTCCGGGCGCGTGGGGCGCACCGCCTCCGCCGGGGCGCACCTCCGGGGCGTGAAGTGCGGGCGCCGGCCGGCGCGGCCCGTGACGCGTCCGCCCGTGAGACGCGCGAACCCCGGACGGTGGTTGCCGTCCGGGGCGGCGAGTCGTGCCGGTCCCCAGGACCGTCCGGACCGGCCCGTTCGGACCGGCCCGTTCCGGCGGGCCGGCCGGAAGGCCGGTTCCGGTGGGCCGGCCGCGGTGTTCCGCCCGGCGCCGAAGGGTCGGTCCGGAAGGGTCGTTCTAGGCGTCCTCCTCCTCGACATCATCCTCGTCGAGGAGCCACTCGGGCGAGTCCGGATCGTGCGCGACGCGCTCGCTGGACCAGGACGCCTGCTGCAGTTCCACCCCGGGCACCTCACTGACCAGGTCCAACGGGTCCACGAGGTACGCCAGGGCCTCCGCAGTGTCTTCCGTCACAGCGCGTTCGGCGTGGCCGCGTTCCGGCTCCGGCAGGTCCGGGTCGGCCGCGATGCGGTGCAGGGCGGCCTTGGTGATGGCGTCGTCGTCACCGACTTCGAGCAGCAGCTCCACGCGAAGCCGGACAAAGCGTGATGTCTCTGGAGTGCTCATGTGCGGAGAGTACGGCCGGCGGGTCCCGTGACTTTCCTGTGACCCGCGCCTTTCACTAACATCCCCCACACGGCCAATTCGCCAGTGCCACAAGGGGATCGATATTCCGTGTCATCCGCCCGCCGTCCGCTGCTGACCGCCACCGCCGCGGGCACCCTGCTGTGTGCCCTGTGGTTCGTCCCGTCCGCCCACGCGACGGTGGACCAGCAGGCGCCGCAGCAGCGCAGAGCAGAACCGTCGGCGACCGCGACGACGCAGGCCAGGGCCGCCTCCACGACCACCGGTACGGTCGCCGGCACGGTCAGCGGAACGGCCGCCCGCGCGGAGCGGGAACTCGCCGACACCGGAAGCGTCGACACCACCCCGTACGTGGTCGGCGGCACCCTCTTCCTCACCGTGGGCGCCGGATTCGTGGTGTATTCGGTGCGTCGCGAACGACTCGGTTTTTAGCCGCGCTTGACGCTTCCTTGACGAGCCGTTCACGGTCCGCTCGTCAAGAGACCCCCCGGGTGCGCGGCGGTGCGTCCCGTTTGCCATGGACGTCCTGTTTGCCGTGGATGCTCTGATCGCCGCGGACGCCCCCATCGACGTGGACGCGAACGCTCGTTCGCCGTGGACGCCCCGTTCGCCGTGGGCGCGCCGCCGCCCGCCCTGTCGCTGCCTGCTCCGGCAACGGGCCCGACGGCGCGGCGGACTCCGCATCCGCCGCGCCGTCGGCCGCGACCGCGTCGCCGAGGCGTCAGCGCAACGGCCCGGTGACCGTCTCGGCCGCCGCGACGAGCCGGCCGTCGCGCACGAAGGACTCCGCGGCCGCCAGGTCGGGGGCGAGGAAGCGGTCCGGGCCGGGGCCCCGGACGCCGGCCGCGCGCGCGGCCTCGAGGACCGCCCGGGTCGCCGGGGCCGGGGTCAGGCCCTCGCGCAGTTCGATCGCGCGGGTGGCGGCGTACAGTTCGACGGCCAGGACGCGGGTGAGCGCGTCGACGGCCGTGCGCAGCTTGCGGGCCGCCGACCAGCCCATGGAGACGTGGTCCTCCTGCATCGCGGAGGACGGGATCGAGTCGGCGGAGGCCGGTACGGCCAGCCGCTTCATCTCGCTGACCAGCGCGGCCTGCGTGTACTGGGCGATCATCAGCCCGGAGTCGACGCCGGCGTCGTCGGCGAGGAACGGCGGCAGGCCGTGGCTGCGGTTCTTGTCCAGCAGCCGGTCGGTGCGCCGCTCGGCGATGGAGGCGAGGTCGGCGGCGGCGATGGCGAGGAAGTCCAGGACGTAGGCGACCGGGGCGCCGTGGAAGTTGCCGTTGGACTCCACCCGGCCTCCCCCAGAGCCGAAAGCCTGGGAGGTACCCCCAGGCAATACGACGGGGTTGTCGACGGCCGCGGCCAGTTCGCGCTCGGCGACCAGGCGGGCGTGGGCGAGGGTGTCGCGGCCGGCGCCGGCGACCTGCGGGGCGCAGCGCACCGAGTAGGCGTCCTGCACGCGGGGCGCGTCGTCCTGATGGTGGCCGGTGAGGCCGGAGCCCTTGAGGACGGCGAGCATGTTGGCGGCGGACGCGGCCTGCCCGGGGTGCGGGCGGATGGCGTGCAGCTCGGGCGCGAGGACCTTGTCGGTGCCGAGCAGGGCCTCCAGGGTGAGGGCGGCGGTGACGTCGGCGGACTTGTACAGCAGCTCCAGGTCGGCGAGGGCCATCAGCAGCATGCCGAGCATGCCGTCGGTGCCGTTGAGGAGCGCCAGGCCCTCCTTCTCGCGCAGCTCGACCGGGGCGATGCCGTGCTCGGCGAGCAGTTCGGCGGCGGGGCGGACACTGCCGTCGGGGCCCTCCGCCTCGCCCTCTCCCATGAGGGTGAGCGCGCAGTGGGACAGCGGGGCGAGGTCCCCGGAGCAGCCCAGGGAGCCGTACTCGTGCACGACCGGGGTGATGCCGGCGTTGAGTACGTCGGCCATGGTCCGCGCGACCTCGGGCCGCACCCCGGTGTACCCGGAGCAGACGGTCTTCAGCCGCAGGAACATCAGGGCCCGGACGACCTCCCGCTCCACCCGCGGCCCCATGCCGGCGGCGTGCGAGCGGACGATGTTGCGCTGCAGCCGGGTGCGCAGTTCCGGGCCGATGTGCCGGGTCGCCAGGGCGCCGAAGCCGGTGGAGACGCCGTAGACGGGGTCGGGCTTGGCCGCCAGCGCGTCGACGATCGCGCGGGCTTCGGTCAGCGCGGCCACCGCCTCCTCGGCGAGTTCGACCCGGGCGCCGCCGCGCGCCACGGCGAGGACGTCGGACGCGGTGACACCGGACGTCCCCACCACCACAGTGTGCATATCCATATTCAGGAGCGTACGCAGTGAAGACGTAACTGTCACCAGTGGGCGGCCGGTACGCCCCTTACCGCGCCCCTTACCGCGCCCGGGGCCGGGCTCAGCGGCGGCGCCGGAAGAGGCGGCGCTCACCGGGCGGCGGCTCCTCGGGCGGCTCGTCGACCAGCCGTACGACGGGGTCGTCCGGCCCCTCGGCACCGGCCACGACCGGCCGGTTGGCGTGCACCGCCTTGGCCCGGTACTGGGCCGCGTCCGCCAGGCGGAACAACCGCCGGGCCGAACCGACCGGGCCGATGGGCTCGCCGGTGGAGGCCACCCCGCAGGCCACCCCCTCGCCCGGTTCCAGCTCCGCCGCGCGCCGGCACAGCTCGTCGGCCGCCTTGATCACGTCCTGGGCGGGCGGCCCCACCGCCAGCAGGCAGAACTCGTCCCCGCCCAGCCGGGCCGCCAGCGTCCCCGGCAGCATCGCCCCGCACAGCGACAGCACCGAGCCGAACCGTTCCAGCAGCCGGTCGCCCACGGCGTGCCCGAGCGTGTCGTTGACCTGCTTGAGCCCGTTGAGGTCGCAGATGACGAGGCTGACGACCACACCCTCCGCCTGGTGCCGCTCGATCGCCTCGTCCAGCCGGACGTCCACCGCGCGCCGGTTGGCCAGCCCGGTCAGCGGGTCGGTGAACGCCAGCCGCCGCGCCTCCTGGAGCCGCTCGGTCTGCGCTATCCCGGCCGAGACGACGGCCGCCAGGACGGTCGCGAAGTCCGCGTCGCCCCGGCCGAAGACGGGCGCCCCCGCCGCGCGGGCCACGTACAGCTCGCCCCAGGCCCGGCCGTGCAGCACGATCGGCGCGACCACGCAGCAGCCGCGGCCGCGCCGGCGCAGCGCGGCGACCCGCTGGTGGCAGTACCCGGCGCGGCCGGCCGCGGGGCCCTCGGCGGTCTCCACCCAGGCGTTCGGCTCCCCGCCCGAGGCCCACTTCTCGTGCAGGAACTCCGTGATCTCCGCGAACTGGTGCACCGGGTAGGTCTCGTCCTCCGGGAACTCCTCCTCGTCCGGCGCGCGGTCCCCCACGTTCACCAGCACCCGCAGCCGCCCGTGGTCGCGTTCCCACACCGACAGCGCCGCGAAGCTGCCGTCCAGCGCCCGGCACGCCCCCAGCGCCGCCGCCCGCCACGACTCGCGCGGACTGCGCGCCGCCGCCATCCCCTGCGCCAGCGCGACGACCGCCGCGAGCCGCTTGTCCTCACCCATTACTCCAGGCTAGGGAGGTTTTGGGGTAATGACGCCGAGGGTTGGGCCGTTTGCCGGGATCGGGGGCGTTTCACTCCCCGGGCCGGCAGGGCCGCTTCACCCGCCGGGCCGGCGGGGTCGCTGCACTACGGCCCGGCGGAGCCGCTGCGCTCCGGGCGGCGGGACCGCCTCATTCCCCGGGCCACTGGGGCTTCCGCTTTTCGTTGAAGGCGGCGACGCCCTCCTTCCGGTCCCCGGAGAACGCCACCGCCCGCCACGCCGCGTCCTCGACCTCCAGCCCGGCGCGCAGGTCCAGCCCGTGCCCGAGCCGCAGCGCCCGCTTGGCCGCCCGCAGCCCGACCGGCGAGTTCGCCGCCATCCGCGCGGCCAGCTCCAGCGCCTCCTCCCGGTCCCGGCCCTCCGCCACGAGATGGTCGACGAGCCCCAGCTCGCGCGCCTCCTCGGCCTCCACCCGGCGCGCGGTGAAGATCAGCTCCGCGGCCCGCGCCGCCCCCACCCGGCGCGGCAGCAGCTGCGTGCCGCCCCCGCCCGGGATCACCCCGACGGACACCTCCGGCAGCCCCACCACGGCCGTACGGTCGGCCACGATCACGTCGCAGGACAGCGCCAGTTCGAAGCCACCGCCCAGCGCGAAGCCGTGCACCGCGGCGATCGTCGGCACCGGCAGCTCCAGCACCCCGGTGTACGCGCCGCGCGCCACCGGCCGCTGCCGCACCAGTTCCGCGTCGGTCAGCGAGTTGCGCTCCTTCAGGTCGGCGCCGACGCAGAACGCCCGCTCGTGCGACGAGGTCAGCACGACCACCCGTACGTCCCGGTCGGCGCCCAGCGCGGTGCACGCGGCCGCGATGGAGCGGGCCATCTCCGTGGAGACGGCGTTCATCGCCTTGGGCCGGTCGAGGACGAGCTCCGCGACGTGCCCGTGCCGCCGCACCAGGACGAACTCCCCGAACCGCTCCTCACTCATGGACCCTCCCTGCACGCGTTAACGTCGGTTAACCATTCTGCTCCGATCATCGCAGCCACCCCGGGCGGCGGGGAAGCGGGGGCAGGGAAGCGGCGGGGAAGCGGGGGCGGGGCAGCGCGCCTCGGACGGACGTCGACGCAGCAGGGCAGCAGGGCCGGGCGGGCGCCGGACGCGCCGTCGCTCGCCGTGTCCAGCACCGGCCACCCGTTCGAGTGACATTCCGCGCGACTCCGGGCGCACTGCCCACCGCAGCGCATACCGTGCGTGCGCCGCGGCGCACAGGGGGCGCACGCACCGGGAGGGGATCGTGACGACGGGCAGAGCAGCAGCGCCGGAGACACCGGCGGGGACATCCGCGGGGACATCCGGAGCCGGACGGTCGTCGGAGACATCAGGAGCCGGGCGGCCAACGGACATATCCGGAGCCGGGCGGCCGGTGAACACATCCGGAGCCGGGCGGCTGGCGGCGGAGGCGGAGGGAGCGGCGGGCGGGATACGGCCCTGGCCGCTCCGGGTACACGGGCGGCACCGCCGCCCCCGGTCCCGCAGGCTGCTGCTGCCGGTCGCCGCGGGCCTCGCCATGGCCGCCGGCGCGCTGAGCCTCGTCCGGCTGGTCCCGGAACCCGGAACCGGCGGTCCGGACGCCGTCCGGGTGGCACCGCACCCCGGGCACTCCGGCCGCCCCGACCGCCCGTCCCGCGCCGCCGCCCTCCCGGCGGTGCCCGCCCGGCCGGCCCCGTCGACCACCGCCATGGGCGGGAGCACCGCGCCGGTCCCGGACGGCGGCCGTACGGCCGCGGTGCCGCCGTCCGCGTCCGGCACCGGACCCGGGGCACCGCACGCGGTCCCGACCGCCCTCCCCGAACCGCCGCGCCCTCCGGTGCCCGCCACCCCCGCACCCGTCCCGCCGTCCCCCACGAGCCGCGCGCCGCGGCCCGCGCCGGAACCGACGCCGGTGCCGAGCGGGACGGCGGACACGCCGGCTCCGCCGCCGCAGGAGCCGGGCGGTCTGACGGTGTGCGTGCCGATCGTCGCGGTGTGCGTGGGACTGGGCGGCGACTGAGACGGGGCGCCTGCTCCCGCCCGGCCATTCCTGCCCGGCTGCTCCCGCCCGGCCACTCCTGCCCGGCTGCTCCCGCCCGCCTACTCCTGCTCGGCGTCGTCGGTGCGGCGGACGAGCAGCCAGGGCTCCACCACGCCCAGGCCGCGCACCGGGCGCTGCCACATCGGCTGCAGCGTGAAGCGGTACGCGGGGGGCTCCTCGCCCTCCTTCTCCGCGGCGGCCGCGGCCTCGGCCGCCTCCTCCTCGGAGGCCGGGGCCTCGCCGGTGCGGATCAGCTCCTCCGCGAACGCGGTGTCGACCAGGACGGCGTCGCGGGGCGCTATCGACGTCAGCCGCGAGGCCAGGTTCACGGTCGTGCCGAAGACGTCTCCCATCCGGGTGGTCACCGTGCCGAACGCCATGCCGACGCGCAGTTCCGGCATCGTCTCGTCGTTCGCCAGCGTCTCGATGAGCCGCAGGCCGATCTCCGCCGCCACGCCCGCGTCGTCCGCGCAGTACAGCACCTCGTCGCCGAGGGTCTTGATCAGCCGGCCGCCGTGCGCGGCCACCAGGTCGGCGGCGGTCGTCTCGAACGCCTCGACCAGCTCGCCGAGCTCCTCCTCCTCCATCCGGCGGGTCAGGCGTGTGAAGCCGACCAGGTCGGCGAAGCCGACCGCCAGGCGCCGGTCGACCATCTCCTCGTCGTCGGCCGCCTGGATCACCCGGCCGGTGGCGGCCGCGAGCTGCCGCCGCCAGACGTAGACCAGGAACTCCTCCAGCTCCGGCAGCAGCAGCTCGATCAGCGGGTACGTCACCTCGGTGCGGGTCATGCCCGGCTCCGGCGGCTCGGTCAGGCCCTCCAGGAAGGAGTCGATCTGCCACTCGGCCAGCCGGGCGGTGGTCTGCCCCGTCGACCGGGCCACCTGCACCGCCATCGCCTCGCTCAGCAGGCCCGCCTCCACCAGGCCCGCCAGGCGGCGCAGCGCCAGGACGTCCGCCTCGGTCAGCGCCTTCGCCTGGCCGATGTCCGCGAAGCCCATCGCCCGCCAGAAGCGGGACGCCAGCTCCATCGACACGCCCGCCGTGCGGGCCGCCTGGAACGGCGTGTAGCGGCGCTCGGCGCCCAGGATGAGCTGTTCGAGTCGCAGGGCGAGGGGGTCCTCGCCGGATTCGGGGTCGTTGCCGGCGCCGTCGGGCGCGGGATGCCCGCCCCGGCCGGAGCCCGAATCGTCGACGGTCACGCCTGCTGCCCTTCCGATCTGCCGCGGTCAGATAGCGACCGGCCTCAACTCTACGGCAGGTGTGCGCCAGCTCACTCCGTCAGGTGAGGCCGGCGGGGGTGCGACCCCGGTCGCGGCGACCGCCGCACCGCGCCCGGCGCCGCCCCCGCCGCCGTCACCGCTGTCACCGCCCGTCGCGTCACGCCGGCCGGAGGTGCACCACGTCGCCCGCTCCCACCGGCTCCCGCACCCCGTCCTCCGTGGCGATCACGAGCCTGCCGTCGCCGTCCACGGCGACCGCCTCCCCCACCACGGCCCGCCCCCCGGGCAGCTCCGCCCGGACCTGCCGGCCCAGCGTGGCGCACCCGGCGGTGTACGTCTCCTGCAGGCCGCACGCGCCCGGATCGCCGCCGGCCGCCCGCCACCGCACGTACCAGTCCTCCAGCGAGCGCAGCACGGCCCGCAGCAGCGGGTCCCGGTCCGTCCCGGCCGCCCCGGCGAGCGCCAGGGAGCCCGCCTGGGGCACCGGGAGCTCGTCCCGGCGTAGGGTGACGTTGATGCCGACCCCGATGACCAGCCCGTCGTCCCCGGCGCGCTCCGCGAGGATGCCCCCGGCCTTGCGTTCCTCCTGCCCGACGGTGACGAGCAGGTCGTTCGGCCATTTCAGCGCCGTGTCGACGCCGGCCGCCCGCGCCAGCGCCGTCGCCACGGCGACCCCGGTCAGCAGCGGCAGCCAGCCCCAGCGGGCGACCGGCACCTCGGTGGGCTTCAGGAGCACGGAGAAGAACAGGCCCGAGCGCGCGGGGGCCGTCCACCGGCGGTCCAGGCGGCCCCGGCCGGCGGTCTGCTCCTCGGCGACGAGGACGGCGCCCTCGCCGGCCGTGCCGGTCTCGGCGCGGGCGACGAGGTCGGCGTTGGTGGAGCCGGTGCGCTCCAGCACCTCCAGGCCGGTCCACAGGCCACCCTCCCGGACCAGCGCGCGGCGCAGCGCGGCGGCGTCGAGGGGGGGCCGGTCCAGGTCGGACCAGCGGCTGGGGTTTTTCCCTGATGGACCTCGTGATGGATCTTGTGATGGATCTCGCGGCGTCATGCAAGCCACCCTAGGTGTGGTAAACGCCGCACTGCCGACACGGAGGAGCACCACTACGCTACGGATGAGTAACCGTCCCCCCTTTTGAGCACGCCGAACGCGCCGTGGCAGCGGGCACCGCTCCCCGCACGGCGCAGGCACTGAGCAGGCAGGGAGCCGCGTCCCGATGTCCGAGCCGGAAGAAGTACAGCACCCCGACATCCACACCACCGCGGGCAAGCTGGCGGACTTGCAGCGCCGCATCCACGAGGCGACCCACGCCGGTTCGGAACGCGCCGTCGAGAAGCAGCACGCCAAGGGCAAGCTGACCGCCCGCGAGCGGATCGAGCTGCTGCTCGACGAGGGGTCGTTCGTCGAACTGGACGAGTTCGCCCGGCACCGCTCCACCCACTTCGGGCTGGAGAAGAACCGGCCGTACGGCGACGGCGTCGTCACCGGGTACGGCACCGTCGACGGGCGGCCCGTGGCCGTGTTCTCGCAGGACTTCACCGTCTTCGGCGGCGCCCTGGGCGAGGTGTACGGGCAGAAGATCTGCAAGGTGATGGACTTCGCCCTGAAGACGGGCTGCCCGGTCGTCGGGATCAACGACTCCGGCGGCGCCCGCATCCAGGAGGGCGTGGCCTCGCTGGGCGCCTACGGGGAGATCTTCCGCCGCAACACGCACGCCTCGGGTGTGATCCCGCAGATCAGCCTGATCGTGGGCCCGTGCGCGGGCGGCGCCGTCTACTCGCCGGCCATCACCGACTTCACGGTCATGGTCGACCAGACCTCGCACATGTTCATCACCGGCCCGGACGTCATCAAGACCGTCACCGGCGAGGACGTCGGCTTCGAGGAGCTGGGCGGCGCCCGCACCCACAACACCGCCTCCGGTGTGGCCCACCACATGGCCGGGGACGAGAAGGACGCCATCGAGTACGTCAAGCAGCTGCTGTCGTACCTGCCGTCGAACAACCTCAGCGAGCCGCCGGCGTTCCCGGAGGAGGCGGACCTCACCGTCACCGACGAGGACCGCGAGCTGGACGTGCTGATCCCGGACAGCGCCAACCAGCCGTACGACATGCACACGGTGATCGAGCACGTCCTGGACGACGGCGAGTTCCTCGAGACGCAGCCGATGTACGCGCCGAACATCGTCACCGGCTTCGGCCGGGTGGAGGGCCACCCGGTGGGCGTGGTCGCCAACCAGCCGATGCAGTTCGCCGGCTGCCTGGACATCAAGGCGAGCGAGAAGGCCGCGCGGTTCGTGCGCACCTGCGACGCCTTCAACATCCCGGTGCTGACCTTCGTGGACGTCCCCGGCTTCCTGCCCGGCGTCGACCAGGAGCACGACGGCATCATCCGGCGCGGCGCCAAGCTGATCTACGCGTACGCCGAGGCCACCGTCCCGCTGATCACGGTGATCACGCGCAAGGCGTTCGGCGGCGCGTACGACGTCATGGGCTCCAAGCACCTGGGCGCGGACCTGAACCTGGCCTGGCCCACCGCCCAGATCGCCGTGATGGGCGCGCAGGGCGCGGTCAACATCCTGCACCGCCGCACCATCGCCGAGGCGGAGGACCCGGAGGCGACGCGGGCGCGGCTGATGCAGGAGTACGAGGACACGCTGCTCAACCCCTACGTCGCGGCCGAGCGCGGCTACGTCGACGCGGTGATCACGCCGTCGGACACCCGCGCCCACATCGTGCGCGGGCTGCGTCACCTGCGGACGAAGCGGGAATCCCTGCCTCCGAAGAAGCACGGCAACATCCCCCTGTGATCCCCCTCCAGACCCGCCGGGAGCGGTCATGAACATCAAGGTCGTACGGGGCAACCCGACCCCGGAGGAGCTCGCCGCCGCTCTGGCGGTGGTCCGGGCGCGCGCCGCGGCGGCGGCCGCCCTGCCGTCCGGCGCGCCCGCCCCCCGTGACTCCTGGGCCGACCCGGCCCGCATCGCCGGCCGTCACCTGCCCCAGCCGGGTCCGACGGCGTGGCACCGCAGCTACTGGCCCCGCTGAACACCGCGGCGTCCGCGGTCCGGCCGCCCCGCCCTGCCCGTCCCGGTCGGGGCGGGGCGGCCGGACCCACCGGGCCGCGCCGCCTCCACGCCCACCGGGCCGCGCCGCTTTCGCGTCCACCGGGCCGCGCCGCTTTCGCGTCCACCGGGCCGCGCCGCTTTCGCGTCCACCGGGCCGCACCACTGCTTCCGCGTCCACCGGGCTCCGGCGCCTCCACGTCCACCGGACCGCGCACCCTTCCGGCGAAGTTGAGTACGCGTACTCAGGCGCCGCCGGAGACGGCCGCCGCACGATCGAAGGCATGCTGTGGTCCGACCCGGAGAACGAGCCGCCCAAGGAACTGCGCGACATGCAGGAGATGCTGCGGCGGCTGGGCGTTCTCATGGCGCTGGCCATGGTGCTCGCGATGATCGTGATCGGGGTGAGGTGAGTCCGGTCCGCTGGCTACCCTGACCGCATGACAGATCAGCCGCGCCGCCGACTCGTGCTCGCCTCCCAGTCCCCCGCCCGGCTCGGTCTGCTCCGGCAGGCCGGACTCGATCCCGAGGTGATCGTCAGCGGGGTCGACGAGGACGCCGTCACCGCACCCACCCCCGCCGAGCTCGCGCTCGCCCTGGCCGAGGCCAAGGCCTCCGTGGTCGCGGCGAAGCCCGAGGTGAAGGGCGCCCTGGTGATCGGCTGCGACTCGGTGCTCGACCTGGACGGCCAGGCCCTGGGCAAGCCGGCCGACGCCGAGGAGGCCACCGCCCGCTGGAAGGCCATGCGCGGGCGGGCCGGCACGCTGCAGACCGGGCACTGCGTCCACGACACGCTCAGCGGGCGCCACGCCTCCGCCGTCGCCTCCACCGTGGTCCGCTTCGGCGAGCCCAGCGACGAGGAGATCGCCGCCTACGTCGCCTCCGGCGAACCCCTCCACGTCGCCGGGGCGTTCACCCTCGACGGGCGCTCGGCGCCATTCATCGAGGGCATCGAGGGCGACCACGGCAACGTCATCGGGATCAGCCTGCCGCTGGTGCGCCGCCTGCTCGCCCGGCTCGGCGTGGGCATCACGGAGTTGTGGGCGCCGACGGACTGACCGGACCGGCGCCCTGCGGGCGATCGTCGGCGGGACCGGCGCCCCGCGGGCGATCGTCGGCGGGACCGGCGCCCCGCGGGTGATCGTCGGCGGGGCCCGCGTCCTGCGGCCCGCCGGGCTCCTGGGCCGGGGCGCCGGCCTCCGGGCCCGGCTCGGGGTCGTACGTCATCAGCAGCAGCACGATCAGGGCGAGCACGGCCATCATGAACAGGAACGCCGGCCAGCCCACCAGCCCCCACGCGAAGGCGCCCAGCAGCCCGTGCACCACCGCGGCGCTGATCAGCAGGATGCGCCCGAAACCGGCCGGGCGGCGGTCGCGTACGGCGACGAGCAGCGCGACCACGCCGCACAGCACGAAGTACAGGCCGAAGACGATCCCGGAGCCCTTCGAGGCCGCCGCCATCCGCCCCGGCTCCAGCCCGGCCAGCGACATGTGCTGACGGTCCACGAGCGTGCCCAGCGTCCAGTTCAGCACCGCCACGCCGAACGCCTCGACGTACAGCACCAGCGCCACGACCAACGCCACCGGCCTGCGCACCACCGGCCCCACCCACTTTCGACCGCCACGCGACTCCCGCCGCCCGTTACCCGGAGTACCCCGCAGGGCATCGCGAACGCTACTCATCGGTAAACGGCGGGACAAGAGTCCTGCAAACGGCAAAGGCCGGTTGGGCCATTCGTAGGGATTCCACAAAGAAACCGAGTGGCCGGCAGCACGCTCTCACAGAGACCTTGACCACACCAGGGGGCTAGGGTTTTCGGGGGGAGTCCTGCGTAACGCGGTACGACAAGGGATTTCGCCGGTCGAGCGAGCCTCTTTTCACGCTCCGTGTGGGCAAGCTCACCATTGGGGACGGGTCGTAGTGCCGTGTCGGCAGTCCCTAAACTCGGCTTGTTTCAAGGAGGGAGCCTCAATCGTGCGCAAGGTGCTCATCGCCAATCGTGGCGAAATCGCTGTCCGCGTGGCCCGGGCCTGCCGCGACG
>NZ_BMWH01000013.1:34998-179054 GCF_014651135.1 Streptomyces echinoruber | reverse complement strand
CGCCGGGGTGCCGCGGCAGACGACCGCCTCCCGCGGCGGCACCCGCTCGCCGGCCGGCCGGCCCGCCGCCCGGGGCGGCGCCGGGCGTCCCCGGCCGCGCACGACGGGCACCAGGCTGCGGCCCGCCAACCCGCGGCTGCTGCGGCAGCGGCTGTTCGTGTTCGTCGTGGTGACGCTGCTGGTGGCGCTCGGCATCGCGGCCGTCCAGGGCTGCCAGGGCCCGGCGCGCGGTCTCGGCGGCGACGGCGGCGAACGGCCGCGGCAGGGGCAGCAGGCCCGCTCGCCGCAGCGGTCGTACCCGCCGCTGCACGGGCAGCTCATGCGGCAGCGGTACGAGTCGACGTTCGACACGACGGTCGACGTGTCCCGGTAGTCCCGGTGGTCCCGGTGGTCCCGGTAGCGGCGCCCGGTGGCGGCCGTCAGTCCCGCGGGCGTCCGGTGGTCACCGCGTAGAACGCGACGGCCGCGGCGGCGGCGACGTTGAGGGAGTCGACGCCGTGGGACATGGGGATGCGGACCCGCTCGTCGGCGGCGGCCAGGGCCCGGGTGGACAGGCCGTCGCCCTCGGCGCCGAGCATGAGGGCGACCTTGTCCCTGCGGTGCGGGGCGGCCTCGTCGAGGCTGCGGGCCTGCTCGTCGGGGGTGAGGGCGAGCAGCGTGAACCCGGCCTCGCGGATCGCTTCCAGGCCCTTGGGCCAGGTCTCGACGCGGGCGTAGGGCACGGCGAAGACCGCGCCCATGGAGACCTTGACGCTGCGCCGGTAGAGGGGGTCGGCGCAGTCCGGGGAGAGCAGGACGGCGTCCATGCCGAGGGCCGCGGCCGAGCGGAAGATCGCGCCGATGTTGGTGTGGTCGTTGACCGACTCCAGGACGGCCACCCGGCGGGCGCCCGCCAGGAGTCCGGCCGCCGCGGGCAGCGGTCTGCGCCGCATGGAGGCGAGCGCGCCGCGGTGCACGTGGTAGCCGGTGACCCGCTCGGCGAGCTCGGGGTCGACCACGTAGACGGGCGCCGGAAGCGCGTCGATGACGTCCCGCAGGGTGTCGACCCACTTGGCGGACAGCAGCATCGAGCGCGTCTCGTAACCCGCGGCCCGGGCGCGCCGGATGACCTTCTCGCCCTCGGCGATGAACAGGCCCTCGGCCGGTTCCCGCCTGCGGCGCAGCTCGACGTCGGTCAGGTCCGTGTAGTCGCGCAGGCGCGGGTCGTCGGGGTCGTCGACGGTGATGAGATCGGCCACGGGGTGATGCTGCCTTGTCCTGGTCCTGGGTGCGGCGCCGAAGGCGCGGATCGGTGCGGATCAGTGCGGATCGGTGCGGGTCGGCACGGTTCAGTACGGGTCGGCGCGGCCCCCAAGGTCGCCCCCCGGGGGGGACGGTCCGGGTCGCCCCGGGGTGGGTCACGCCTCGGAGCGCGGCCCCACGGTGACGACATCGCCGATGACGATGACCGCCGGGGGCCGGACGTCCTGGGCGCGCACCGTCTCCCCGACCGTGGCGAGGGTCGCGTCGACGCGGCGCTGGGCGGCCGTGGTGCCCTCCTGGATCAAGGCGACCGGGGTGTCGGCCGGCTTGCCGTGCGCGATCAGGGTCTCCGCGATCCTGCCGATCTTGTCGACGCCCATGAGGACGACGAGGGTGCCGGTCAGCTTCGCCAGCGACGGCCAGTCCACGAGAGAGCGCTCGTCGTCGGGGGCGACGTGCCCGCTGACCACCGTGAACTCGTGCGCGACCCCCCGGTGGGTGACCGGGATGCCGGCCGCGCCCGGCACCGAGACGGAACTGGAGATGCCGGGGACCACGGTGCACGGGATGCCCGCCTCGGCGAGCGCCTGCACCTCCTCCATGCCCCGGCCGAAGACGTACGGGTCGCCGCCCTTCAGCCGTACCACGGACTTGCCTTGCTTGGCGTGCTCGATCAGCGCGTTGTTGATGGCCTCCTGCGCCATGGCACGGCCGTAGGGGATCTTCGCCGCGTCGATCACCTCGACGTGCGGCGGCAGTTCGGCCAGCAGGTCGCGCGGGCCGAGGCGGTCGGCGATGACCACGTCGGCCTCGGCGAGCAGGCGGCGGCCGCGGACGGTGATCAGGTCCGGGTCGCCGGGGCCGCCGCCGACCAGGGCGACGCCCGGGGTGCGGGTGCGGTGGTGCGGGGCCACGAGCGTGCCGTCGCGCAGGCCCTCCACGACCGCGTCCCGGATCGCGGCGGTGTGCCGGGGGTCGCGGCCGCGCGCGTCGGTGGTCAGTACGGCCACGGTGACGCCCTCGCTGTGGCCGGTGGCCGGGGTCCAGGCCGTCGCCGCGTCGGCGTCGTCGGAGCGCACGCACCACACGCGGTGGCGCTCCGCCTCCGCGGAGGCGCGGGTGTTGGCCTCGGGGTCGCTGGTCGCGATGAGCGCGTACCAGGCGTCGGCGAGGTCCCCCTCCTCGTACCGGCGCCGCTTCCAGGTGATCTCGCCCGCGTCCGCCATGGCCTCCACCGAGGGGGTGACCTCGGGGGAGACGAGGACGACGTCCGCGCCCGCCGCGACGAGGGCCGGGAGGCGGCGCTGGGCCACCTGGCCGCCGCCGAGGACGACCACACGGCGTCCAGAGAGGCGGAGGCCCACGGGGTAGGGAGGGTGTTCGGCCATGTGAGGTGTGGCTCCTCGTCCTGGCGGTGCGATGGGCGCTACGGCTCTGGAGCGGCCCTGACGTGCGGATTCTAGACGTGGGTGCGGGGCGGCGCGGGGGCGGGGCCGGTGCGGGGCGCCTCGGGGGCGGGGCTGGTGCGGTGTCCCCGCGCCGGCCCCGCCCGGGGTCACTTCTCGGTGACGCCCGCCGAGTCGAACGTCGCCACCTCGTGCATGGCCCGCGCCGCGCTCTGCACCAGCGGCAGGGCCAGCAGGGCCCCCGTGCCCTCGCCGAGGCGGAGGTCGAGGTCGACCAGGGGGCGCAGGCCGAGCTTGTTCAGCGCGGCCACGTGGCCGGGTTCGGCGCTGCGGTGGCCGGCGATGCAGGCGGCCAGGACCTCGGGCGCGATGGCGCGGGCGACGAGGGCGGCGGCGCCGGCGCTGACGCCGTCGAGGATCACCGGCGTACGCAGGGAGGCGCCGCCGAGGAGGAGGCCGACCATCGCGGCGTGCTCCAGGCCGCCGATGGCGGCGAGGACGCCGATGGGGTCGGCCGGGTCCGGCTGGTGGAGTTCCAGGGCGCGGCGGACGACCTCGGTCTTGCGGGCCAGCGTCTCGTCGTTGATGCCGGTGCCGCGGCCGGTGACCTCGGCGGGGTCGGCGCCGGTGAAGACGGAGATCAGCGCGGCGGACACGGTCGTGTTGGCGATGCCCATCTCACCGGTCAGCAGCGCCTTGTTGCCGGCCGCCACCAGGTCGCGGGCGGTCTCGATGCCGACCTCGACGGCCCGCTTGGCCTCCTCGCGGGTCATCGCCGGGCCGGCCGTCATGTCGGCCGTGCCCGGGCGGACCTTGCGCGGGAGCAGGCCCGGCGTGGCCGGCAGGTCGCCGGCGACGCCGACGTCGACGACGCACACCTCGGCGCCGACCTGGTTGGCGAAGGCGTTGCACACCGCTCCCCCGCCCAGGAAGTTGGCCACCATCTGGGCGGTGACCTCCTGCGGCCAGGGGGTGACGCCCTGGGCGTGCACCCCGTGGTCGCCGGCGAAGATCGCCACGGCGGCGGGTTCGGGGATCGGCGGCGGGCACTGCCGGGACAGGCCGGACAGCTGCGCGGAGATGATCTCCAGCATGCCGAGCGCTCCGGCCGGCTTGGTCATGCGCTTCTGCCGTTCCCACGCCTCGCCGAGCGCTTTGGCGTCCAGCGGGCGGATACCGGCTACGGTCTCGGCGAGCAGGTCGTGTGGTTCCTCTCCGGGCAGGGCGCGACGGCCGTACGTCTCCTCGTGGACCACCCACGACAGCGGGCGGCGCTTGGACCATCCGGCCTGCATCAACTCGGGCTCCTGGGGGAATTCGTCGACGTACCCGATGCAGAGGTACGCGACGACCTCCAGGTGCTCGGGGAGGCCCAGGACACGGACCATCTCACGTTCGTCGAAGAAGCTGACCCAGCCGACGCCGAGGCCCTCGGCGCGGGCGGCGAGCCAGAGGTTCTCCACCGCGAGCGCGGAGGAGTACGGGGCCATCTGGGGTTGGGTGTGGCGGCCCAGGGTGTGGCGGCCGCCGCGGGTGGGGTCGGCGGTGACGACGATGTTCACCGGCGTGTCGAGGATCGCCTCGATCTTCAGTTCCTTGAACTGCTTGGCCCGGCCCTTCGGCAGCGAGCGGGCGTACGCCTCCCGCTGCCGCATGGCCAGTTCGTGCATCTTGCGCCGCGTCTCGGTGGAGCGGATGACGACGAAGTCCCACGGCTGCGAGTGGCCGACGGACGGCGCGGTGTGCGCCGCCTCCAGGACGCGCAGCAGCACCTCGTGCGGGATCGGGTCGCTGCGGAAGCCGTTGCGGATGTCCCGGCGCTCGCGCATCACCTTCAGCACGGCCTCGCGCTCGGCTGGGTCGTAGCCGGGTGCGGCGGGGCCGCTGGGACGGGTGGGACGGGCGGGCTGCGCCGCGGGCGCGTCCTGGCCGTCCTGGCCGTTCTGGCCCGTCTGGCCGTCCTGGCCCATCTGCTCGGCCTGCTCTTCCTGTTCGGCCTGGTTCCCCTGCTCGGCCTGGTCCTCCTGCTGGTTCTCCGGGGCGGCGGCCCGGGCGGTGGGGTCGTCGGCGTGCCGGGCGGCGGCGCCCTCGTCGGCGGCCGGCGCCGCGGGGGCCTGCGGGCCGGGCTCCTGGGCGGCGGGGACCGCGGGGGCCGCGGGGGCGGTATCGGGCGCCTGTGCGGCGGCGTCCGCCGGCTGGTCCGGGAGCGGGGCGGGCGCGCCGGGGGCGTCGGCGGCCGGCGCCGCGAGGTGCTGCGGGCCGTCGGCGGGCGGGTGCGCGGCGGGCGCCTGCGGGGCCGGACCGGTCCCGGCTGCGTCCGCGGGCGAGCCGGCGGGCGGCTGGACCTCGGCGGCGACGTCCGCGGCGGCCACGTCCGCGGCCTGCGGGAGCGGGTCCTGCATCTGCGCCGGGGTCTGCGCGGGTCCGGCGGCGGGCGCCTGCGGCTCGGGAGCCGCCGGCTGCGGTACGGCCTCGGCGTACGGGCCGGCTTCCGGGGCGGGGGCCTCGGCCGCCTGCGCCGGGTCCGCCGCGTGGCCGCCGGGAGCGGCGGGGACCGCGGCCCCGGCCCACTCCGCGTCCGGCACCGGCCCGGCGGGCTGCGGCTGCCCGGGCTCCGCCGCGAGCGGTGCCTCGGACTGTCCGGTGGGCGCGGCGGGCTGCGCCGCGCCGGCGGCGGGCGCGGGCTGCGCGGCCTCCCCGGCCGCGGGAAGCGTGCCGTCCGGCGCCCGACCGGGGACGGCGGCGTCCGGCTGCGGCGCCGCCGCCTCGGGGGCGGTCACGGGTTCCGGGGCCGGGGCCTGGGATGCCTCGGGGGCGGGTTCGGCCGGCTGCCCGGCCTCGGGGATCTGCGCACCGTCGGCGACGGCACCTGCCTCGGGGGTCTGCGCGCCATCCGGCGCGGGCTGCCCGTCCTCGGCGGCGGGCACGGCCTCGACGGCGGGCGCGGCATCGGCAGCAGGCGCCGCCTCGACGGCGGGCGCGGCCTCCGGCGCCTGTGCGGCGTCCTGGGCCACCTGCGCGTCCTCCGGCAGCGGGCCGGACTCCGCCGGCGCCTGCGCACCGCCGTCCGCCGGGCCGTCGCCCTGCGGCGCCGGCGCGCCCTCGGCCGGCCCGGCGCTCTCCGCTTCCGGTGCCGTGTGCTCCGGCGCCTGGGCGGCCTCCGCGGCCTGCCCGCCGTCGCCCGGCAGGCCGGGCTGCGGGGTCGGCGCCGGGGCGGGAACCTCGCCCGGGGCGCCGGTCTGCGCCTCCTGCGCGGCCTCGGCGGCGTTCTCGCCCTCGGCGTACTGGGCGTACTCGGCGTACGGCGCGGGCGCGCTCTCCGGCCCCTGCGGCGCCACGGCGCCCTCCTGCGCGTACGGCGCGGGCGCGGCGTCGGCATCGGCCGTGGCGGCGTACGCCGCCTCGGGGGCCTGGCCCGCGACGGCGGCCCCGGAGGCGAGCCGGGCGGCGGCCTGGGCCGCGCCGGCCGGTTCGGTGGCGGGAGCAACCGTTCCCGCGGCCGGCGCCTGGACACCGGGGCCGGGGACCTGGGTGCCCCAGGGCGTGGCGCCCTGGGGGGTCACCTCGGCGGGCTGCGGGGCGTCGAGGTACTCGGAACCGGTGGCCGGCGGACCGGCGTGGCGGGCCGGGGCCTGCGCCGGGCCGCGGTCGGCGAGGGAGCGGACCGGGCTGGCGGAGGTGTCGGGGATCGGCGGCCCGAGGTGCAGCGGCCGGGGCGGGGTCGCCGGCGCGGCGGCCGGGGCGGGGGCCGGGTGCGGGTGCGGCGGGCGGAAGGCGCCCGGGTCGGCGGAGCCGCTGTCGCGCCCGTCCGTCTCGTGCGGGCCCGGCTCGTGCACCGCCTCCACCTCGACGAGCGGTTCCGGGGCGGGCGGGGGCACTTCGTTGCCCCACGCGCCCTGGGCGCCCGGAAGGAGCAGGTCTTCGTCCTCGGCGGTGGTCTCGGAGAGGTAGGTGTACGTGCCGTGCGCGGGGACGCCCGGCTGCTCCACCATGCCTGCGTTCTCCGGCAGTCCCTCGCCCGGGACCTGGCCGGTGTCGGTCATGCGTACCCCTCGCCCATCGGTTAGTCCTTCTTCGACCAGCTCACCCGGAACGGCGCGTCGACCGCCCCGTGGTGAAGAACGAGCGCGCGTGCCCAGCGGCACGAACGACCGCCTGCAAAAGGCGACAAAGCCATTGAGTGGCATTGTCGCGGTCGTTGCTCCGTCGCGACAGCGTGATCCGCGACGGTCCGCTGTGGACTGCGCCACGTTGCGCGTCCTCGGGTGGTGCCGTACCGCATCCGCCCCGAGCGGGGCGCTCAATCCGGACATTGACCGACGAAGCCGGGTGTCCGGGTGCGGCACAACGATCGGCCAGCCTACCGCGCCGGTACGACAAGCGGATCACGGGGCGCGGTCGGGCAACACTCCGCTGACCAGGAACGTCACGTTCCGCTCCGTCTCGGTCCACAGGCGGGTGTCCAGGCCCACGGACTGCACCAGGGCGCACGCCACTTCGTAGCCGTGCTCGGTCAGGTCCCGGCCGACGCGTTCGGCGGCGTCGCGGGTCGCGGCGTGGGTGACGATGCGCTGCGGGCGCCGGTCGGCGACCGCGGAGACCACGGCCGCTCCCCCGCCGCCGACCCGGACCACGTCCGGTTCGGGGAGGTCCTCCAGGACCTGCGGGGCGCTGCCGGGGACGACCTGGAGCTGGACGCCGAAGCGGCGCGCGGTCGCCTCGGTGCGGGCGCAGGCCGCGGGATCCCGGTCGACGGCGATGACGGCGGCGCCGGCCCGTGCGGCCTCGGTGGCGAACGCGCCACCGCCGCAGCCGATGTCCCACACCAGGTCGCCCAGCCGGGGCCCCAGGCGGGCGAGTTGGGCGGCGCGCAGCAGCTCGGCCTCGCCCTCGCCGAGGGTGCCGCCGTAGGCCGCGGCGGGCTGGGTCCAGCCGCGCGGGCCGGCGCCCGGGTCGCGGCCGGCGATCCAGCCGCCGGTCCCGGCCGCGCCGGCCGGCGTGGCCGGGCCGCCGATGACGATGACGACGTTGGGGTCGCGCCAGGTGTGGTCGGCGGCCTTGTCGGAGGTGACGACGGTGACCCGCTCGTGCTCGGTGCCCAGTTCCTCGCAGATGACGAAGGTGCGCGGCACGCCGTCGAGCAGCAGCCCGAGTTCGGCGGGGCCGGCGCCGGGCGAGGTGAGGACGGCGACCTTGGTGTGGGCGCGGCAGACGTTCACGGCGCGGCGCAGGGTGCGCCGGTGGGCGACGACGACGTGGGCGTCGTCCCAGGGCATGGCGGCCCGGGCGAAGGCCTGGGCGACGGAGGAGACGGCGGGCACGACCTCGACCTCGAGGCCGAACTCGGGGGCGCGCAGGGTCCGTACGACCCCGAAGAAGCCCGGGTCGCCGTCGGCGAGGACCACGGCCGTGCCGCGGTGGGCGGCGATGCGGCGGGCGGCGAGGGCGACGCTGCCGAGGCGGATGCGCTCGGCGGTGGGAGGCACCTCGGGCAGCGCCAGGTGGTGGGCGGCGCCCGCCACGAGGGTGGCGGCGCCCAGGGCGGCGCGCGCCGTGTCGGTCAACGGCGAACCGTCCCAGCCGATCACCGTGACCCGGTCGGCCATCGTCGTCAGTCTCCAGGTTTTCGCAGGTCGTCAGCGGGGCCCCAGGCGGGCTTGGTGAGCGTACCCGGTGGCGTCGGCAGGCAGCCGCGCCGCCCCTGGGCACGGCGCCGTCCGGGTGCCGGAGGGGCCGCCGGTTCCGGTACGGGTGGCCGGCTTCGGCGCAAGGACCGGTTCCGGCGCAAGGACCGGTTCCGGTACGGGAGTCGGTCCCCGTACGGAAGTCGGTTCCGGTACGGGAGTCGGTCCCCGTACGGAAGTCGGTTCCGGTACGAGAGTCGGTTCCGGTACGGAAGTCGGTTCCGGTGCGGGAGTCGGTTCCGGTACGGGAGTCAGTTCCAGTGCGGGTACGACGTGAAGCCGGTGCCGGCCGGCTGCTCGCCGACGCCTTCGAGGTCCTCGGGCAGCAGGCTCCACACGATGAGGTCGGTGCGCACGTCGGTCCACTGGCCGTTCTCGCCGCGGGTGCGCGCTATCCAGGCGCCGCGCAGCACGCCCTCGCTGACACAGCCGATCTTCTGGGCGACCTGCTGGGAGGCGGTGTTGTCGGCGGCGGTGCGCAGTTCCAGGCGCTCGAACTTCTGGTCGGTGAAGAGCCACTGGGCGGTGGCGAGGGCCGCTTCGGAGGCGTAGCCCTCGCCGCGCGCCCAGGGCGCGACGACGTAGGCGATCTCGGTGGAGCGCACCCGCCAGTCGGTATTGCTCAGGTGGACGGTGCCGACCAGGCGCTGGGTGAGGAACTCGGTGACGGCGAAGACGATGCCGCGGCCCTCGGCGCGTTCGGCGGGGGCGCGCTCGGTGATCCAGGCGCGGGCGTCGGCCTCGGTGTAGGGGTGGGGGACGGAGGTCCAGGCGGTGACGAGCTCGTCGTTCATCATCTCGGTGAACGCCTCGACGTCCGCCTCCTCGAAGGGGCGCAGGACCAACCGCTCCGTGGTGAGGGAGACGTTGGGGAAGGTGCTCGTCATGCGCCGCTCCGTTACCTTCGGGAAGCCTTCAGGGTCTGCTGAACAGCCCAGCATGCAGCATGAAAGCATCGCACCGCACGCGGGGGCCCACTCCGTGTGAAGGAGCGGACCCCCTGCGTGGGCGTCGCCGGGTGCCGGGCCGTGGACGGGCTCAGAAGGACGGGATGACCGAACCCTGGTACTTGTCCTCGATGAACTTCTTCACCTGGGGCGAGGTGAGGAGCTCGGCGAGCTTCTTCACCCGCGGGTCGCTCTCGTTGCCCTTCTTGACGGCGAGGAAGTTGCCGTAGGGATTGTTCTTGGCGGACTCCAGGACCAGGGCGTCCTTGGCGGGCTTGAGGCCGGAGGAGAGGGCGTAGTTGCCGTTGACGACGGCGGCGTCCACGTCGTCCAGGGAGCGCGGGGTCTGGGCGGCCTCCAGCTCCTTGAACTTCAGGTGCTTGGGGTTGCCGGTGATGTCGGCGGGGGTCGCCTCGTTGCCGACGCCGGGCTTGAGGGTGATGAGCTTGTGGGCGGCGAGCAGCTTCAGGGCGCGCGCCTCGTTGACGGTGTCGTTGGGGACGGCGACGGTCGCACCGCTCTTGAGGTCGTCGGCCTTCTCGACCTTGTGGGAGTACAGGCCGAGCGGTTCCAGGTGCACCGTGACGACGGGCACGATGTGGGTGCCGTTCTTCTTGTTGAAGTCGTCGAGGTACGGCTGGTTCTGGAAGTAGTTGGCGTCCACCGAGCCGTCCTCGGTCGCCGTGTTCGGCGTGACGTAGTCGGTGAACTCCTTCACCTCCAGGTCGAGGCCCGCCTTCTTCGCCAGGTTCTTCTTGACGAAGTCCAGGATCTCGGCGTGCGGGGTGGGGCTCGCGGCGACGACCAGCGGTCCGCTGCGGTCGGAGGCGGAGTCCTTGCCGCCGCCGCAGGCGGTCAGCCCGAGGGTGAGGGCTCCGGCGGCGAGAACGGCGGTGGTGATCTTGGCGGTGTTACGCACGAAAAGTGCCTTTCCTCGTGGGTGGTGCGACCCCGGCGTGTGACGGCGGGGAGTTCGGGGGCGGCCGCCGCGGTGCGGCGGCCGCGCGGAGTGGGTGCCTCGCGGTCCGGGTGGCGCGGGACGGAGTCCTCGCGACCCGGGCGGTGCGGACGGTGCGGGCGGCGCGGACGGTACGGCTCAGACGGCCTTGCCGATGTCCGCCGCCGCGGGCTCCTCGGCCTTGAGCAGCCGCAGCCTCGGCGCGGGCCCGGAGCGGCCGCCGCGGCGGTGCAGGGCGCGGGCGGCGTAGTCGCCGGCGAACTGGATGAGGGAGATGACGACGGCGAGGATCGCCACGGTGATCCACATCAGATCGGTCTCGAAGCGCTGGTAGCCGTAGCGGACGGCGAGGTCGCCGAGGCCGCCGGCGCCGACGGTGCCGGCCATCGCGGAGTAGCCGATGAGGGCGACGATCGTGGTGGTGGTGCTGGAGATGAGGGAGGGCAGGGCCTCGGGGATCAGCACCTTGCGCACGACGGTCCAGGTGTTGCCGCCCATCGCCTGCACCGCCTCGACCAGTCCGCCGTCCACCTCGCGCACGGCCGTCTCGACCAGGCGCGCGAAGAACGGGATGGCGCCGATGGCCAGCGGCACGATGGCGGCCTCGCGGCCGATGGTGGTGCCGGTGACCCAGCGGGTGAAGCTCATCAGCGCGACCATGAGGATGATGAACGGCATCGAGCGGGCGACGTTCACGATCTGCCCGATGACCTTGTTGGCGACGACGTTCTGCAGCAGGCCGCCGCGGTCGGTCAGCACCAGCAGGATGCCGAGCGGCAGGCCGCCGACGACGGCGATCAGCGTGGACCAGCCGACCATGTAGAGGGTGTCCCCACAGGCCTGGGACAGCAGGGGCTGCATCTCCGACCAGGTCACTTCGCGGCCTCCTTCACCAGCGTCGCGGACTCGTGGCCCACCACGTCGATCTGCAGCCCCTGTTCGCGCAGGAAGCCGATGGGCACGACGTTGTCCTCGTAACGGCCGGGCAGTTCGATGCGCATGCGGCCGACCTGCAGGCCGCCGACGGTGTCGACGGCGGCACCGAGGATCGATATGTCGATGTTGTAGGTGCGGGCCAGCCGGGAGACGACCGGCTGGGCGGCGGCCTCGCCCCGGAAGGTGACGTCCAGCACGGTCCGGTCCGCGCCGGTGGCCTCGCCGCCGACCGGGAAGAGGGCGGCGGCGAGCCGGGAGCCGGGGGTGGCCAGCAGGTCGCCCACGGTGCCGGACTCGACGATGCGGCCCTTCTCCATCAGGGCGGCGGAGTCGCAGACGGACTTCACGACGTCCATCTCGTGCGTGATGAGCAGGACGGTCAGGCCGAGCTGCCGGTTGAGGTCGCGCAGCAGCGTCAGGATGGAGCGGGTGGTCTCCGGGTCGAGGGCGCTGGTGGCCTCGTCGGACAGCAGCACCTTGGGGTCGCCGGCCAGGGCGCGGGCGATGCCGACGCGCTGCTTCTGGCCGCCGGAGAGCTGGGCGGGATAGGCCCTGGCCTTGTCGGCGAGGCCGACCAGGTCGAGCAGCTCCAGCGCCTTGCGGGAACGCTCCTTGCCCGACTTGCCGAGGATCTCCAGCGGCAGTTCGACGTTGTCCTGCACAGTCCGGGTGGACAGCAGGTTGAAGTGCTGGAAGACCATGCCGATACGGCTGCGGGCCCGGCGCAGTTCCCGGCCGGCGCGCGGGCCGCGGCCGGCGAGGGCGGTGAGGTCCTGCCCGTCGACGGTGACCGTCCCGGAGGTGGGCCGCTCCAGGAGGTTGACGCAGCGGATCAGCGAGGACTTGCCGGCGCCGGACTGGCCGATGACGCCGTACACCTCGCCTTCGCGGACGTGCAGGTCGACGCCGTCGAGGGCGACGGTCTCGCGGCCGTGTGAGCGGTAGACCTTGGTCAGGCCCGTGGTGGTGATCACGTGGGGTTTCCGTCACTGTCGAGTGCGCGGCGCGTCGTGGGCGCCGGGCACGGGGCGTTCCTGGTCGAAAAGTCGGCCGGCCCGGGGCGCGCGGCGCGGTGCTCGCCGGCCGGGACGGGCCGCGGGCGCGCGGGGCGGGGGGAGGCTCGGCCGCGTGCGTCCCGGGTTCCGGACGCCGGCGCGGACAGGAGCGGGCACTCGCTTCGGGGCGCGAGGCTCAGATGGTGCGGGGGCCCTCTAGCAGGCGCACATTCGACACATGCGACACGAACGACACATGCGACACGAACACCGACAACGAGCACCGGGCGTCGTGATCGCCTCGGTCGCAAGGGTGCGGTCGCTCGTCGTGGTCATGCGATCAGTAAACCAGACCTACGGTCCTGACACGGCCCGCCTGTCCGCATGCTGGACAGCCGTGGACGTACCGGCGGGGCGCGTCGGCCGCCCGCGCGGTTCCCCGCCGCCCCGGCGCTGACCAGGCGGGACGCCGCCGCGCCGGGTTCCGTCCCGGGGCGGCGCCCGGGCCGCGGTCCGGGCGCGTGTGGCCAACGCCACGGCGCGCGGGCGGCCGGCGCGGTGGCCTCGGGAGCGTTCGCAGCGGCAGGGCGGCGGCGTTCGCACCGGCGCGGCAGGGCGGTCCGCAACGGCGCGGCAGGGCCGCTCGCGGCGGCCTTTTTGGCCCGTAATAAGGTCGCAGCATGCTCGATCCCCTGACGCCGGCGACGGGTGTCGCCGCGCTGCTGCTCGCCGCGTGGTGCGGCTGGGCCGCCCACCGCGACCAGCCGACGAAGGACTGGCACTTCATCGGCATGGCCGTGGTGTCCCTGCTGGCGCTGGTGCAGCTGGTGGTCGGGGTGGTGCAGCTGGCGCGGGGCGAGAAGCCGCAGCAGGGCACGGCGATCTTCGTGGCGTATCTGCTGGGCGCCTTCGCGTGCGTCCCGGCGGCGGGCCTGATGTCGCTGTCCGAGCGCACCCGCTGGGGTTCGGTGACGGTCGCGGCGGGCGGTGTGGTGCTGGCCGTGCTCGAGGTGCGGCTCTACGACATCTGGGGAGGCTGAGATGACCGCCACGCGGAACGCGCACCAGGAGCCGGCGCAGCGGAAGCAGGGCGGCAGGACGCGGCTGACCGGCGGCCCGGGGCTGCTGCTGGTGTGGCTGTACGGCGTGATGGTGGTCGGCGCGGTGTCGCGCTCGGTGTACCAGATCTCCACGCAGTTCGACCGCGCGCCGCTCGCCTACTCGCTGTCGGCGGTGGCCGGCGTGGTGTACGGCTTCATCACCTACACC
This sequence comes from Streptomyces echinoruber, assembly GCF_014651135.1. Classification (GTDB taxonomy): domain Bacteria; phylum Actinomycetota; class Actinomycetes; order Streptomycetales; family Streptomycetaceae; genus Streptomyces; species Streptomyces echinoruber. Next base: position 165,617 of record NZ_BMWH01000013.1, on the reverse strand, counting down.
CTGGTGCGCGGCGGCGAGACGGCCCGGAAGGCGGCGCTGGTGTGCTGCGCCGCCGAACTCGTGGGCGTGCTGACGGTGGGCACCTGGACCCTGGTCGAGCCGTCCGCCTTCCCCGACGCCACCGTGTGGTCCGACTACGGCATGGGGTACGTGTTCATCCCCGTGCTGCTGCCGCTGTCGGCGCTGTACTGGCTGCGCAGGTCGCGCGCGGCGCGGGCGGACGGCTCCTGACGCCCCGGGAGCGATACGGGCGGGAGCGGTCCGGACCGCTCCCGCCCGTATCGCTCCCGGCGGCCCGGGCTCCCGGCGGCTCAGGCGGTGGCCGCGTACGTGTCGGCCGGCTTCTCCAGGACGATCATCGGTACGCCGTCGGCGCCCTTGACCGTGCCCACGGTCTCGTAGCCCACGCGCCGGTACAGGCGCAGGCTGCCCTCGCTGCGGTGGCCGGCACGCAGGCGGAACCGGGTGGCCCCGCGCTGCCCGGCGAGGGCGGACTCGACCGCGCGCAGCAGGCGGGCGCCGATGCCGTGGCCCTGGAGACGGGGGTGGACGCAGAGCTTGCCGATGGAGGCTGCGCCGTCCTCCGTGACCCGGCCGCGTACGGAGCCGACGACCTCGTCGCCGAGCCGCGCCACGAAGACGCAGTCCTCGGCGACCTCCCGGCGGACCGAGTCGAGGGTCTGGACGAGCGGGTCGATGCGGTAGTTACCGTACAGAGCGGCCTCGCCCTGGAAGCACAGGTACTGCAGCCTGAAGATCTGCTCGGCGTCCCGGTCGGTCGCCTCCGAGATGGTCACGCTCATGCCCATGTGTGCACGCCTCCCGCTCACCTGCTCACTGTCGTCCCCCACTCCTATCCCCGCGGTTCACGGGCCGCAACCTCCCCGGTGAGCAATCGCCGCAGACATCCCAGACATCTGGAGCGTTCCGGACCAATACTGCCCTGTGAGATACCCAACTCCCCCGCGATTTCCCGGTATGTCAGGTCCTTCGGGGACAGCAGGGCGGCCATCAACCGGGGGCAGCGGCCGGGCAGCCGGCGCACCGCGCCGTGCAGGGCGCGGCGCCGGGCGGCGGCGAGGGCGAGGTGCTCGGGGCCGTGCTCCCGCTCGTCGGCGGGCTCGCCGGCGTAGGGCCGTTCCCGGCGGGCGGTGCGGCGGGTGCGGCGCGCCTCCAGGCGGACGGCCTTGCGCAGCCAGCCGTGCGGGTCGGCCGGTGCCCCGCCGGCGTGCAGGCGTTCCAGCAGGCGCAGCCACACGGCCTGTTCGAGGTCGCCGGGATCGGTTCCGCCGGCCTGTGCCTCGGCCGAGGCCTCGGCGGCGAGCAGGGGCCGCAGGGCGGTGAGCAGTTCGGGGGTCACATGCGGCACGACGCGGCCGCCCCGGCACCGGTTGCCGGGGCGGCCGGCAGACACCCCGAACGGGGTGGCGCGGCTCAGCCGTTGACGAAGTCCTCGCGGGCGAGCAGGGCGGTGTCGGCGTTGTCGGTGAAGATGCCGTCGATGCCGGTGGCGAAGTACGCCTGGAACGCGCCGAACGCGTCGCCGTAGCCGTCGGCGTCGGTGCCCTTGCGGAACTCCGCGGGCAGGAAGGGGTTTTCGTTGCGCAGGGTGTACGGGTGCAGGATCAGCCCCACCTTGTGCGCGTCGGCGACCAGCGTGGTGGGCTTGGTCAGGTTGCCGTTCGCGTCCCTGGGGATGATCAGGTCGAGGGTCGGGCCGATGCCCTGCGCGTAGCCGGCGATCTCCCGCAGGCCCTTCGGGGTGATCAGGTCGGCGACGGTGCGCGGGTCGCCCGCCTCCACGAAGTCCCAGGGGCGGCTGTCGGCCGAGGACAGCAGCACGACCAGCGGGTTGTCGACGAGCCTGTTCAGCCGCTGGATGCTGCTCGGTTCGAAGGACTGCAGGACGACCGGCGAAGTGCGCTTGTCCTTGCCGTACTTGCGCAGCAGCTTCGCCACCCGCTCCTCCAGGCCCAGGCCCAGCTTGCGGAAGTAGGTGGGGTGCTTGGTCTCCGGGTAGATCCACACCTGCCTGCCGCGCCTGCGGGTCTGCTCGTCCTGCCACGTGAGGACCTCTTCGAAGGTGGGGATCTCCCAGCGGCCGTTGTAGAGCGTGTTGTGCGGCCGGTTGGCCGGGATGCGCTCGACCGCCCGCAGCGTCTTGAGCTCGGCGAGGGTGAAGTCCTCGGTGAACCAGCCGGTGGTGGGCACGCCGTCGACGACCTTGGTGGTCCTGCGGTCGGCGAACTCGGGATGGTCGGCGACGTCGGTCGTGCCGCCGATCTCCGGCTCGTGCCGGCACACCAGGTGGCCGTCCCGGGTGGGCACCAGGTCGCCGGCCTCGACGATGTCGGCGCCGAGGTCGAGGGCGAGCTGGTAGGAGCCGAAGGTGTGCTCGGGGCGGTAGCCGCTGGCGCCCCGGTGGCCGATGACCGTCGGCACCGGCAGACCCCTCAGCCCGCCCCCGCCGCGCCCGGCCGTCCGCTGCTCGGCGGCCCTCGCCGCGCCGGGCAGTCCCAGCACGGCTCCGCCCGCGCCGAGCACCGCGGCTCCCAGGACCGCCCGCCGTCCGGTGGCCCGGCCGCTCTCCGCCGCCTGCTCCTGCGTCCCGTGCGCCCCGTACGCTGCCATCCGCGTGCCTTTCTGCCGTACTGCCGTCGGTGCGGGCCGATGGTAGGGGGGTGTACATGACCATGGGGAGACACCGGCCGGAACACGGGGGTGACGGCGGATGGCGCGTGGTGGCCGTTTTCTGACGGCGCGTGGGCTTGACCGGCGCCGGGCGGGGCACTGGGCACCGTGGAGGCGGTGCGCGACCTCCGTCACACCTCGGCACGGGCGCGACACGCCGGAAACATCACGGGACCGCAGGTGAACCCGTGTCAACGGCGCGTAAGACCCCGGTGAACCGACGTGCGCGCCCCGGGGGCCGCGAGTATCGTCCTCACCTGCACAGACACATACCGCATCCTTGATGTCCTTGACGTCCCTGACGTCCTCGACGTCCCTGACGACCCCGACCTCGGAGGGCCCGTTGTCCCGCTTCGCACTCATCAAGGCAGTGCTCGGCCCGATCATGCGGCTGATGTTCCGCCCACAGGTGGAGGGCGCGGAGCGCATCCCCGGTGACGGCGCGGTCATCCTCGCCGGCAACCACCTCACCTTCATCGACTCGATCGTGCTGCCCCTGGTCACCAGGCGGCAGGTGCACTTCATCGGCAAGGACGAGTACGTCACCGGCAAGAGCCTCAAGGGCCGCCTCATGGCCTGGTTCTTCACCGGCGTCGGCATGATCCCCGTGGACCGCGACGGCGCGAGCGGCGGGGTCGCGGCCCTGATGACGGGCAAGCGGGTGCTGGAGGAGGGCAAGATGTTCGGCATCTACCCCGAGGGCACCCGCTCCCCCGACGGCCGCCTCTACCGGGGCCGCACCGGCATCGCCCGGCTGGCGCTGATGACCGGCGCGCCGGTGGTGCCGTTCGCCGTCATCGGCACGGACAAGCTGCAGCCCGGGGGCCGCGGGATGCCCCGGCCGGGCAAGGTGACCATCCGGTTCGGTGAGCCGATGGAGTTCTCCCGCTACGAGGGGATGGACCGGGACCGGTACGTGCTGCGGGCGGTGACCGACTCGGTGATGGCCGAGGTGATGCGCCTGTCGGGGCAGGAGTACGTCGACATGTACGCCACGAAGGCGAAGGCCGCGTAACTTCCTCCGGGTTCTCCCGGTTTCCCGTATTCCTCCCGGCGGTTCCTCCCGGCGGTGCGTCCCTGCGCCGCCGGGAGGACCCGCCGCCCGGTCCGGGCCGCCGCCGCACGGGCCGGGTAGGACACGCCACCCCCTCCGTCGGCGCGCCCGGCCGGCGAGGTGTCGGTGCGGGCGGGGCCGACGGGTCAGTGCCAGTCAGTGCCAGGGCAGTTGTCCGCGCCGCTCCCAGTAGGCGCGCGGGTCCTCGGCGAGGGCGGCCAGGCGGGAGAGCTGGTCCTCGTCGAGGTCGACGGCCGGGGCGTGGAGGTTGGACAGGAGCTGGGTGACCGTGGCGGCGCCGGAGAGCACCAGGTCCACCCAGGGGTGGCGCAGCACGGCGGCGAGGGCGACGGCGTCGCAGCCCAGGCCGGTCTCCCGCGCGACGCGGCGCAGGGGTTCGGGGGCGTGGGGCTCGGCGAGACGGCCGTTGGCCATGCCCTCCTTGACGATCACGGTCAGGCCGGCGTCGTGGGCCTCGGCGAGGGCGGGGGCGGCGGAGGTCTCCAGGAGGTTCCAGGTGGCCTGGACGGAGCGGAAGAGCGGCGCGCCGTCGACGGTCACGGCGAGCGCGGCGCGGATCGCGTCGGCCTGGCCGGGGCCGCTGGTGGTGAAGCCGACGGTCAGCCCGCCGGCGGCGGCCTCGGCGAGGCGGGCGTGCAGCTCCTTGTCGGTGAGGGCGGGGCTGTCCGGGGTGAGCGAGTGGATCTGGTACAGGTCGAGGCGGTCGCCGAGCAGCGCGGCGGTCTCGGCGCGCTGCCGTTCGTAGGTGGCGACGCCGTGGTCCTTGACCTCGTGCGTCTCGGCGTCGGTGCGCCAGTCGGCGGTGTAGGTGTAGCCCCACTTGCTGCCGACGACGACGTCGTCGGCCTCGGGGTGGGCGCGCAGCCACTCGGCGAGGAACTCCTCCGCGCGGCCGTAGGAGCGGGCGGCGTCGATGTAGCGCACGCCCTGCGCGTAGGCGGCGTCGAGGAGTTCGTGGGTGCGCGCCCGCAGCGCCGCCGCGGTGCGCTCGGCCGGCAGGTCGCGTCCGCGGCCGAGGGTGAGGTAGCCGGGGCGTCCGACGGCGGCCAGGCCGAGGCCGATGTGGCAGGTGGGGGTCGTGGCGTGGGCCAGTCGCGCGAAGGGCATCGCGGGCTCCGTCCGGTCGGCTCCGAGTGCGGCGTGCGACCAACGTAACCCGCGATGCCGCGGTGTCACGCGCGGGCGTTCGCCCAGGCGTGCTGCGCCGCCACGTCCCGCTTCAGCTCGGCGAGCTGGACGGCGACCGCCTCCGGCGCCGTACCGCCGCGGCCGTTGCGGGCGGCGAGGGCGCCGGGCACGTCGAGGACGGAGCGCACCTCGGGGGTGAGGTGGGCGGAGATCTTGGCGAACTGCTCGTCGGTCAGCTCGTGCAGCTCCTTGCCCTCGGCCTCGGCGACCTTGACGCACTCGCCGGCGACCTCGTGCGCCACGCGGAACGGCACGCCCTGCTTGACCAGCCACTCGGCGACGTCCGTGGCCAGCGAGAAGCCGGCCGGGGCCAGTTCCTCCATGCGCTCGCGGTGCACGGTGAGGGTGGCGATCATGCCGGTGAAGGCGGGCAGCAGCACCTCGAGCTGGTCACAGGAGTCGAACACCGGCTCCTTGTCCTCCTGCAGGTCGCGGTTGTACGCCAGCGGGAGCGCCTTGAGCGTGGCCAGCAGGCCGGTCAGGTTGCCGATCAGGCGGCCGGACTTGCCGCGCGCCAGCTCGGCGATGTCCGGGTTCTTCTTCTGCGGCATGATCGACGAGCCGGTGGAGAAGGCGTCGTGCAGGGTGACGAAGGAGAACTCCTTCGTGTTCCAGATGATGATCTCCTCGGCGATCCGGGAGAGGTTCACGCCGATCATCGCGGTGACGAAGGCGAACTCGGCGACGAAGTCCCGGGAGGCGGTGCCGTCGATGGAGTTGCCGACGCTGCCGTGCTCGAAGCCCAGGTCGCGCGCGACCGCCTCGGGGTCCAGGCCGAGGGAGGAGCCGGCGAGCGCGCCGGAGCCGTACGGGGAGACGGCCGTGCGCTCGTCCCACTGGCGCAGCCGCTCCGCGTCCCGGGAGAGGGCCTGGACGTGGGCGAGGACGTGGTGGGCGAAGAGCACCGGCTGGGCGTGCTGGAGGTGGGTGCGGCCGGGCATCGCCACGTCCGGGTGGGCCTCGGCCAGGCCGATCAGCGCGTCCTGCAGGTCGGCGATCAGGCCGCCGATGATGCGGGCGTGGTCGCGCAGGTACATGCGGAACAGGGTCGCCACCTGGTCGTTGCGGGAGCGGCCGGCGCGCAGCTTGCCGCCGAGTTCGGGGCCGAGGCGCTCCAGCAGACCCCGTTCCAGGGCGGTGTGCACGTCCTCGTCGGCGATCGTGCCGGTGAACTCCCCCGACGCCACGTCGGCCTCGAGGTGGTCGAGTCCCGCCAGCATGCGCTCCAGCTCGTCGTCGGTGAGCAGGCCCGCCCGGTGCAGCACGCGCGCGTGGGCGCGCGAGCCGGCGATGTCGTACGGCGCGAGCCGCCAGTCGAAGTGGACGGACGCGGACAGCTTCGCCAGGGCCTCGGCGGGTCCGTCGGCGAAACGGCCGCCCCAGAGCCGTACGTCACCGCTGTTGCTGCTCACTTGCGTTACTCCTCGATGGTGTCGATGTGCGACCGCCTCCCCACGTCCGGGGATGTCCCGCGGAGGTGAGGAGGCGGTTGCCAGGCCAGTGCGTGGGATGCGCGGGAGGGGTCGTCCTGCGGCTACGCCAGGTCCCGCTTGGCGGCGATCTTCGACGACAGGCTGTAGATGTCGATGAAGCCCTTGGCCGCGGACTGGTCGAAGGTGTCACCGGTGTCGTAGGTGGCGAGGTTGAAGTCGTACAGGGACTCCTCGGAGCGCCGGCCGGTGACGACGGCGCGGCCGCCGTGCAGGGTCATCCGGATGTCGCCGGAGACGTGCTGGTTGGCCTCGTTGACGAAGCCGTCCAGGGCGCGCTTGAGCGGGGAGAACCACAGGCCGTCGTAGACGAGTTCGCTCCAGCGCTGCTCGACCTGCCGCTTGTAGCGGGCGAGTTCGCGCTCGACGGTGACGTTCTCCAGCTCCTGGTGGGCGGTGATCAGGGCGATCGCGCCCGGCGCCTCGTACACCTCGCGGGACTTGATGCCGACCAGCCGGTCCTCGACCATGTCGATCCGGCCCACGCCCTGGGCGCCGGCGCGCTCGTTGAGCTGCTGGATGGCCTGCAGGACGGTGACGGGCCTGCCGTCGACGGCGACCGGGACGCCCTGCTGGAAGGTGATGATCACCTCGTCGGGCTCGCGCGGGACGGCCGGGTTCTGGGTGTAGTCGTAGATGTCCTCGATCGGGGCGTTCCAGATGTCCTCGAGGAAGCCGGTCTCGATGGCCCGGCCGAAGACGTTCTGGTCGATGGAGTACGGGGACTTCTTGGTGGTCGCGATCGGCAGGCCCTTCTCCTCGCAGAAGGCGATGGCCTTGTCGCGGGTCATGGCGTAGTCGCGGACCGGGGCGATGCACTTGAGGTCGGGGGCGAGGGCGACGATGCCGGCCTCGAAGCGGACCTGGTCGTTGCCCTTGCCGGTGCAGCCGTGGGCGACCGTGGTGGCGCCGTGCTTCCTGGCGGCGGCGACCAGGTGCTTGACGATCACCGGGCGGGAGAGCGCCGAGACCAGCGGGTAGCGGTCCATGTAGAGGGCGTTGGCCTTGATCGCCGGGAGGCAGTACTCCTCGGCGAACTCGTCGCGGGCGTCGGCGACCTCGGCCTCGACGGCGCCGCAGGCGAGCGCGCGCTTGCGGATGACGTCCAGGTCCTCGCCGCCCTGGCCGACGTCCACGGCAACGGCGATGACCTCGGCGCCCGTCTCCTCGGCGATCCAGCCGATGGCGACGGAGGTGTCCAGACCGCCGGAGTAGGCGAGTACGACGCGCTCGGTCACGGTTTCTCCCTCGGAGTGCATGCGGTGATATGCATGAGTATGCAGAACTCTGCATGGTTCGTCAATCTCCGAGGTCGACTGAACGAGGGCAACCGCTTTCCCGTACTCCTCGCCGGACGACGCGGGCGCCGCGTCGGCACCCCGGCCGCCTGCACGCTCACCGCGTGACGTGCCAGGCAGCCGTGGCCGCCCCGTTGCAGCGCCGGCCGGGGCGGCCACGGTGACGGGCGGGGCGGACCCGCCCGGATCCGGAAAGGCGCCCGGCCCGCCCGCACACCCTCAGGCGTGCGGGCGGTGTGCGTGTCGGTGCCCCGGGAGGCAGCGGTACGGATCCTGCGGTGGGCCGATCCCGGGCGGCGGCTACACCAGCGAGGGCTACCGCGAGTCCCTCCGGTCGGCCCTGGACGCCGCGGGGCTCCAGAGGACTCCGGAGCGAGGTGAACACGCGGCCGGTGCGGCACGTATCCAAGGGCCAAGGGACCACGCCACCCCCCTTGCACGTCCACGGAGGAACCGTGACCACCACGCTCGCAGGCGGCCGTGCCGCCCGGCGCCAGACGATGCGCCGCATCCGCCCGCGCCGCTCCCCCGCCATACCGCTGCTGCTCGCCGTGGGGGCGGGCGCGGCCGGAGTGCTCTGGCTGTGGTGGATGAACACCCCGTCCATCGCCGACACCACCGGCAGAATCCTCAACGCCGGCCGCATCACCGGCCTGCTCGCCGGCTACCTGATGGCGCTCGTCGTGCTGCAGATGGCCCGGGTGCCCGCGCTGGAGCGGCGGGTGGGCTCCGACCGGGTGGCGCGCTGGCACGCGATGAGCGGCCGTTACACCCTCAGCCTGGTCCTCGCGCACGTCTTCCTCACCATGTGGGGGTACGCGCTGCAGGCCGGCAAGTCGCTCGGCGACATCGTCCAGCAGACCGTCGACTCCATCAACACCCTGCCCGACATGGGCAAGGCCGCCATCGGCACCGGCCTGCTGGTGGTCATCGGCCTGATCTCGATCGGCGCGGTCCGCCGCCGGATGCCGTACGACACCTGGTACCACGTGCACCTGCTGACGTACGCGGCGGTGTTCCTGACGTTCTGGCACCAGATCACCACCGGCAACGACTTCGCCGTGGAACCGGCCGCGAAGACGTTCTGGTACGGGCTGTACGGCGCGGTCACGGCGATGGTGCTGTGGTACCGCATCCTCACCCCGATCCGCCTGAACCTGCGGCACCGCATGCGGGTCGAGGCCGTGGTGGAGGAGGCACCCGGCATCGTGTCGGTGCTCATCGGCGGGCGCCGGCTGCACCGGATCGGCGCGGAGGCGGGCCAGTTCTTCCGCTGGCGGTTCCTCGCGCCGGGCATGCGCTTCAGCTCCCACCCGTACTCGCTGTCCGCGGCGCCCCGCCCGGATCTGCTGCGCATCACCGTGAAGGCGATCGGCGACCACAGCGCCCGGCTGCGCGAGCTGGAGCCCGGCACCCGGGTGTGGGCCGAGGGCCCCTACGGCGCGCTGACGGCGGCCCGGCGCAGCCGCGGCAAGGTGCTGCTGGTCGCCGGCGGTGTCGGCATCACGCCGATGCGGGCGCTGTTCGAGACGCTGCCCGGCGCGGCCGGCGACATCACCCTGCTCTACCGGGCCAACACCACCCGGGACCTGGCGCTGTGGGACGAGCTCGCCAAGATCGCCGACGAGCGCGGGGCCCGGCTGATGTACGCGGTCAACAGTCCGGACGGGGAGCGCCCCGACATCTCCGCGGAGTCCCTGAAGCGGAAGATCCCGGACATCGACCGCCACGACGTGTTCCTGTGCGGGCCGCCCGGCTTCGCGCAGTCGGTGTACGAGGCGCTGCGCGAGGCAGGGGTCCCCGCCCGCCGCATCCACCAGGAGTCGTTCGAGATGTGAGCGCCGTCCGCCCCGGCCAACGGACGTATCGACCCCAGGAACAGGAGCTGTAGGACCGATGAGGAAGAGCCACCCCGTCCGGCGCGTCGTGCTCACCGCGGCCGCGACGGTGTCCGGGATCGTGCTGCTGCTGTCGCTGAAGCCGGCCTCCGGGCCGGGTGCCGCGCAGGCGGCGGGCGGCGCGGCCCCGCAGCAGAGCGCGGCGGCGCAGGAGTCGCCGCAGGGCGGCGCGCGGGCGGCCGGCACGGGCACGGTCACCGGCAAGGTCGTGAAGACCCAGTACGGGCCGGTGCAGGTCCGCATCACTGTCCGCGACGGGAAGATCACCAAGGCGGAGGCCGTCCAGGCACCCGAGGGCGGACTCAGCAGCCAGAAGACCGCCACGGCCGTACCCAAACTCAACCAGGAGGCCGTGGCCGCGCAGAGCGCGCAGATCGACGCGGTCTCCGGCGCCACCTACACCAGCACCGGCTACCGGCAGTCCCTGCAGTCGGCACTGGACCAGGCCGGTGGCTGAGCCGGTGGCGGCGTCGCACGAGGCTCCCGCCGCGGTGCGTCACGCGGAGGAGGTCATGGGGACGGTCTTCTCCTTCGACGTCCGCGGCGGGGAACCCGGTGCCGTCCGCGCGGCCCTCGACGAGGCCGTCGCCGGGCTGCACCGGGTGAACGAGGTGTTCAGCACCTACCGCGAGGACAGCCAGGTCTCCCGCCTGGCCCGCGGTGAGATCGACGTCGGCGACTGCGACCCCGAGGTCGCCGAGGTGCTGGAGCTGGCCGCGGAGGCCGAGCGGGTCAGCGACGGCTGGTTCAGCCCCCGCTACCGGGGGCGCCTGGATCCCACCGGGATCGTCAAGGGCTGGGCGGCCGAGCGGGCGGCCCGGGCGATCGCCGCCGCCGGGGCGAGCGGGGTGAGCGTCAACGGCGGCGGTGACGTGCAGCTCCTCGGCACGCCCGAGCCGCACCGGCCGTGGCGCGTCGGTGTCTCCGACCCGCTGCGGCCGGGCGGCCTCGCGGCGGTCGTCTCGGCGGCCGGCGTGAGCGAGCTGGCCGTGGCCACGTCCGGCACCGCGGAGCGCGGCGCGCACATCGTCGATCCGCGCACCGGCCGCTCGGCGGTGACCGACCTGGTCGCCGTCACGGTCGTCGCGCCCCGGCTGACCTGGGCGGACTGCTGGGCCACGGCCGCCTTCGCGATGGGGTCGCGGCAGGGCCTGCGCTGGCTGGAGTCGCTGCCGGACGTGGAGGCGCTGCTGATCACGGCGGGCGACGAGGTGCGGTGCACCGGGGGGCTCGCGGCGCGGCTGGGCTGACGGCCGCGCCGCGAGGCCCCGGCGCTCACTGCCCGTGGCGCCCGTCTTGACTGTTGTGGCTGTTGTGACTGTTGTGACTGCTGTGCCCGTTCTGGGCCAGCCGCAGCAGGTGGTCGGCGAGCGCCTGCCCCCCCGTCGGCTCCCGGCTGATCAGCAGCACCGTGTCGTCGCCGGCGATCGTGCCGAGGATGTCGTGGAGCTCGGCCTGGTCGATGGCGGAGGCGAGGAACTGGGCGGCACCGGGCGGGGTGCGCAGGACCACGAGGTTGGCGGAGGCCTCCGCGGAGATCAGCAGCTCCTGGGACAGCCGCCGCATCCGCTCCTCCTTGGCGGACTCCCCGAGCGGCGCCCGCGGCGTGCGGAAACCGCCCTCGCTGGGCACCGCGTAGATGAGGTCGCCGTCGGTGTTGCGGATCTTCACCGCGTTCAGCTCGTCCAGGTCCCGGGAGAGCGTCGCCTGTGTGACGCTCAGCCCGTCGTCGGCGAGGAGCTTCGCCAACTGGCTCTGCGAGCGCACCGGTTGCCGGTTGAGGATGTCCACGATCCGGCGGTGGCGTGCGGTGCGGGTCTGCGGCACGGCAGGCCCGGCGCCGTGGTTTCGCCCGTGGTCCTGCGCCTGGCTCATCGTCGTCTCATTCTCCGGATCGTCCGTCCCCGTGGGTCTCGTCGAGGATGCCGGGCAGGGCCCGCAGGAAGGCGTCCACCACGTCGTCGCCGAGGTTCAGCGGCGGCATGAGCCGTACGACCTCGGGGGTGGGCGCGTTCACCAGGAACCCGGCGTCCTGGGCCGCCTGCTGCACCCGGGGTGCGTGCGGCCCGGTGAGCACGATACCCAGGAGCAGGCCCGCACCCCGGACATGGCCGACCAGCGGGTGGCCGAGACCCTCGATTCCCTCGCGCAGCCTCTCGCCCTGCCGCTTGACGTTCTCCAGCAGCCCCTCGCCGGCGATGGTGTCCAGGACGGCCAGCCCGGCGGCGCAGGCGACCGGGTTGCCGCCGAAGGTCGTGCCGTGCTGCCCGGGCCGCAGCAGTTCGGCGGCGCGGCCGAAGGCGACGGTGGCGCCCAGCGGCAGTCCGCCGCCCAGCCCCTTGGCGAGGGTCACCACGTCCGGCAGGACGCCCTCGTGGGCCTGGTAGGCGAACCAGTGCCCGGTGCGGCCGACACCCGTCTGCACCTCGTCCAGCACCAGCAGCGCCCCCGCGTTGGCGGTGATCGCGCGGGCCGCCTTCAGGTAGCCGGCCGGGGGCACCACCACGCCGTTCTCGCCCTGGATCGGCTCGATGATCACCAGCGCGGTCTCGTCGGTGACCGCGGCGGCCAGCGCCTGCGCGTCGCCGTACGGCACGTGGGTGACGTCGCCCGGCAGCGGCCGGAACGGCTCCTGCTTGCCCGGCTGGCCGGTGAGGGCGAGCGCGCCCATGGTCCGGCCGTGGAAGCCGCCCTCGGTGGCGACCATGTGCCGCCGCCCGGTGAGCCGGCCGATCTTGAAGGCGCCCTCGTTGGCCTCCGCGCCGGAGTTGCAGAAGTAGACCCGCCCCTCGCGCCCGAACAGCTCCAGCAGCCGTTCGGCGAGGGCGACCGGGGGCTCGGCGACGAACAGGTTGGAGACGTGGCCCAGGGAGGCGATCTGCCGGCTGACGGCGTCGACGACGGCCGGGTGGGCGTGGCCGAGCGCGTTGACGGCGATGCCGCCGACGAAGTCGAGGTACTCCCTGCCGTCGGCGTCCCACAGCCGGGCGCCCTCGCCACGTACCAGGGGCAGCCGCGGGGTGCCGTAGTTGTTCATGAGCGCGCCCTGCCACCGCCGGGTCAGGTCGGCGTTGGTCGTGGTGCCGGTCATGACAAATTCCCCTCGGTCTCGTCGGGCTCGTCGGGCTTGTCGATCTCGCCGATCTCGTCGGGCTCGTCGGGCTCGTCGGGCTCGTCGGGCACGACCATGGTGCCGATGCCCTCGTCGGTGAAGATCTCCAGCAGGATGGAGTGCTGGACGCGGCCGTCGATGACGCGGGCGGTGCGCACGCCGTTGCGCACGGCGTGCAGGCAGCCCTCCATCTTCGGCACCATGCCCGAGGACAGCTCCGGCAGGAGCTTCTCCAGCTGGGAGGCGGTCAGGCGGCTGATCACCTCGTCGGAGTTCGGCCAGTCCTCGTAGAGGCCCTCGACGTCGGTGAGGACCATGAGGGTCTCGGCGCCCAGCGCCGCGGCGAGTGCCGCGGCCGCCGTGTCGGCGTTGACGTTGTAGACGTGTCCGTCGTCCTGGCTGCGGGCGATCGACGACACGACCGGGATGCGGCCGTCGGCGAGCAGGGCCTCGATCGCGCCGGTGTCGATCGCGGTGATCTCACCGACCCGCCCGATGTCCACCGGCTCGCCGTCGATCTCGGGGGTGTGCTTGGTGGCGGTGAGGGTGTGCGCGTCCTCGCCGGTGAGGCCGACGGCGAGCGGGCCGTGCCGGTTGAGCAGGTTGACCAGCTCGCGCTGCACCTGCCCGGCCAGCACCATCCGTACGACGTCCATGGCGTCCTCGGTGGTGACCCGCAGGCCCGCCTTGAACTCGCTGACGATGCCGTGCCGGTCGAGGGCGGCGGAGATCTGCGGGCCGCCGCCGTGCACCACGACGGGCTTGAGGCCGGCGTGCCGCAGGAAGACCACGTCCTGGGCGAAGGCGGCCTTCAGCTCGTCGTCCACCATGGCGTTGCCGCCGAACTTGATGACGACCGTCTTGCCGTGGTGCCGGGTCAGCCAGGGCAGCGCCTCGATGAGGATCCGGGCCTTGGGCAGTGCCGTGTGCTTCCGCGTCGTGGTCATGAGGAGTAGGCGCTGTTCTCGTGGACGTAGTCGGCGGTGAGGTCGTTGGTCCAGATGGTGGCGGTCTCGGAGCCGGCGGCGAGGTCGGCGACGATGTGCACCTCGCGGTAGCGCATGTCGACCTTCTCCCGGTCCTCGCCGACGGAGCCGTTCTTGCACACCCACACGCCGTTGATGGCGACGTTCAGCCGGTCCGGCTCGAAGGCGGCGGAGGTGGTGCCGATGGCGGACAGCACGCGGCCCCAGTTGGGGTCCTCGCCGTGGACGGCGCACTTGAGGAGGTTGTTGCGGGCGATGGAGCGGCCCACCTCGACGGCGTCGTCCTCGGTCGCGGCGTTGACCACCTCGATCCGGATGTCCTTGCTGGCGCCCTCGGCGTCGCCGACGAGCTGCCGGGCGAGGTCGGCGCAGACCTCGCGGACGGCGTCGGCGAACGCGTCGTACTCCGGGGTGACGCCGGAGGCGCCGGAGGCCAGCAGCAGGACGGTGTCGTTGGTGGACATGCAGCCGTCGGAGTCGACGCGGTCGAAGGTGACCCGCGTGGCCGCGCGCAGGGCCTGGTCCAGGGTGGCGCTGTCGAGGTCGGCGTCGGTGGTGAGGACGACGAGCATGGTGGCCAGGCCCGGGGCGAGCATGCCGGCGCCCTTGGCCATCCCGCCGACGGTCCAGCCGTCCCCGGCCACGACGGCCGTCTTGTGGACGGTGTCGGTGGTCTTGATGGCGATGGCGGCCTTCTCGCCGCCGTGCTCGGACAGGTGGGCGGCGGCGGTCTCGACGCCGGGCAGCAGCTTGTCCATCGGCAGCGGGACGCCGATGAGCCCGGTGGAGCACACGGCGACCTCGCCCGCGCCGATGCCGAGCACCTCGGCGACCTTCTCGGCGGTGGCGTGGGTGTCCTGGAAGCCCTTGGGTCCCGTACAGGCGTTGGCGCCGCCGGAGTTGAGGATCACGGCGGTGACCTCGCCGCTCTTGAGGACCTGTTCGGACCACAGCACGGGGGCGGCCTTGACGCGGTTGGAGGTGAAGACGCCCGCGGCGGCGCGGCGCGGCCCGTTGTTGACCACGAGGGCCAGGTCCGGGGTGCCGTTCTCCTTGATTCCGGCGGCGATGCCGGCCGCCGTGAATCCCTTCGCTGCCGTCACGCTCACGGCGCTACTCCGATCGTCGTCAGTCCGGTGGTCTCGTCGAGACCCAGGGCGATGTTCATGCTCTGGACGGCACCGCCCGCGGTGCCCTTGGTCAGGTTGTCGATGGCGCTGATCGCGATGATCCGTCCCACGGCCTCGTCGTGGGCGACCTGCACCTGAACGGCGTTGGAACCGTGGACGGACGCGGTGGCGGGCCACCGGCCCTCGGGCAGGAGGTGGACGAAGGGCTCGTCGGCGAGGGCCTTGTCGTACGCGGCGCGCAGCGACTCGGCGGTGACGCCGTCCCGTGCCTTGGCGCTGCAGGTGGCGAGGATGCCGCGGGGCATCGGGGCGAGGGTGGGCGTGAAGGAGACCGAGACCCGCTCCCCGGCGACCGCGCTGAGGTTCTGGACCATCTCCGGGGTGTGCCGGTGGACGCCGCCGACGCCGTACGGCGACATGGACCCCATGACCTCGCTGCCGAGCAGGTGCGGCTTGGGCGTCCTGCCCGCGCCGGAGGTGCCGGAGGCGGCGACGACCACGGCCTCGGGCTCGGCGAGGCGGGCGGCGTAGGCCGGGAAGAGGGCGAGGGAGACGGCGGTCGGGTAGCAGCCGGGCACCGCGATGCGCTTGGACCCCTCCAGCGCGGCGCGGGCGCCCGGCAGTTCGGGAAGGCCGTAGGGCCAGGTGCCGGCGTGCGGGGAGCCGTAGAACCGCTCCCAGTCGGCGGCGTCGCTCAGCCGGAAGTCGGCGCCCATGTCCACGACGAGCACGTCCGGGCCGAGCTGTTCGGCCACGGCGGCCGACCGGCCGTGCGGCAGGGCGAGGAAGACCACGTCGTGCCCGGCGAGCGCCTCGGGGCCGGTCTCCTCCAGTACCCGGTCGGCCAGCGGCAGCAGGTGCGGCTGGAGTGCGCCCAGCTTCTGCCCGGCGTTGGAGTTGGCGGTCAGGGCGCCGATCTCGACCTCGGGGTGGGCGAGCAGCAGGCGCAGCAGCTCCCCGCCCGCGTAGCCGCTCGCTCCGGCCACCGCGGCACGTACCGTCATGGAATCCTCCTCCTCGACGGCATGACTATACGTTTCACTGCACGTTTATGCAATAGTGTGCATCAGTATGCGGACGGGGCCGCACCGCCCGGCATGATGGCCGCCATGATGGCCATGACTCCGATCACCGGTCTTGACCTGGCCGGTTTCACCGAACGGGAGCAGGGGGTGTGGACCGACGCGCGGGGGCTCGTGCTGTCGGTGCACTTCTTCCCGCTCGTGCCGGACCTGCCGGCCCCGCTGGAGGACCCCGGGCGGCTGTGCGCCGGGCTCGCGCAGGGGGCGGCGGCGGCCGGTGGCGGACTGATCGAGGCGGCCTTCGGGACCGTCGGCGGGGTGCCGGCGGTGCGCCAGCTGATCAAGGTGCCGCGGCCGAACGGGCACGGCCAGGTCTTCCTGGGCTCCTGGACGCTGCCGAAGGCCGGCTGCAGCACGGTGCTGAAGGTGCAGGCCACCGAGGGCGCGACGACCGGTGTGCGAGAGGCGGCGGTCATGGCCCGGGTGGGCCCCGCGGACTACTTCCGCCCCCACCCCTACGCGCCCGGCCTGCGGGGCGGGCTGCCGTACCACGTCGCCGACCACGAGCAGTGGGACGCCCACTTCCCCGACCATCCGCTCACCCTGGTCCGCGCGGCCCTGCACCGGATCACCCCGACGGTCACGCTGGACGACCGGTTCAAGACCCTGCCCCCGTTCGGCGGCCCGGCGACGCGTCCGCCCGCCGTGCCGCCGCCTGCTGCGCCCCCGCCCGCCGCGCCGCCGCCTCCGGCGCCGGCCAGGCGCGGCTGGTTCCGCCGCGGCGGGCAGGGCTGACCGCGCCGGGGGCGACGACGGCGGCACGGCGGGCGCGGGGACCGGGAGGACGGCCGAGGCCGCCGGGGCGACGGTGACGATCGGACCGATTCTCCAGCGGGTCCGGGTGCGTGACATGGATGCTCCACGGCTCCGCACCCGGAAACCGGGCTTTCGAAATGCCGGACACCGGTCAGAAATCCGAACGGCACCATAGAAAGGCCGGTGGGCGTCCTTGGGCGTGCGGCAACCGGTGGGCGACGAGAGGCGGAAGGACGGCATGGAGGAGTTCTGGCCGGTGGCCGACGCGCTGGCGTACCTGGCGGGGACGTGGCGGATCGAGCGGTCGGTGCGGGACCTCGCGGGCGGCGACGAGGGCCGGTTCACCGGGACGGCCGTCCTGCGCCCCCTGCCGGAGGAGGAGGGGGAGGGGGAGGGGGAGGGCGGGCTGCGCTACGAGGAGTCCGGCACGTTCGTCTGGCGGGGCACCGCCCGTGCCGCCGGGCGTGTGCTGCGCTTCCTGCCCGGCCCCGCGCCGGGCACGGCCGATGTGCGCTTCGCCGACGGGCGCCCCTTCCACGATCTGGACCTGACCACCGGCCGGCACGTGGCCGAGCACCCCTGCGCGGCCGACCTGTACCGCGGCGAGTTCACCGTCCGCGGCGCCGACCGCTGGCGCACGGTGTGGCGGGTGGCCGGCCCCGCCAAGGACCTGCTGCTGACGACGGACTACACCCGCGCCTGACGGGTAGTCAGTTCGAGGGGCGGGTGCGGGGCCGGGCGAAGTACAGTGCCATCCACTGCTCCGGGCGTTCCAGCGGCCCGAAGCCCGCCTTCTCGTAGACGCCGTGCGCGTCGTGCGTGGCCAGCAGCATCCGCCGCAGCCCGTACGGCCGCAGGTGCTCGCGCACGGCCGCGACGAGGGCGGTGCCGAGGCCCTTGCCGCGCACCGACGGATCGACGTACACGTCGCACAGCCAGGCGAAGGTCGCCCGGTCGGTGACCACCCGCGCGTAGGCCACCTGCTCCCCCGTCACCGCCTCGTACACCCCGTAGTTGAGCGACCCGGCGATCGCCCGGTCCTGCTTCTCCCGCGGCCGCCCCAGCGCCCAGTAGGCGTCGGTGGACAGCCACCGGTGCACGCGGGCGGCGTCGATCCGGTCGGCGTCGGCGGAGAACTCGTAGCCGTCGGGGAGCGGCGGGGTGTCGGTCATGACGCGCATCCTCACAGCTCAACGGCGGGCTGTCGAACGGGTTTCGGCGATCGCGGCGGCCGGGCGCACCTCCTGCCACGCCGCCCGCAGCCGCCGTACCCCCTCCTCGATCTCCCCCTCCCCCGCGACCGCCGCGAAGCTCAGCCGGATGTGGGGGGCGGGGGGTTCGGCGCTGAAGTAGGGGCGGCCGGGGGTGACGGCGACGCCCGCGCGCAGGGCGGCGGCGGTCAGGGCGGATTCTCCCCCAGGGCCGAAAGCCTGGGAGGTGCCCCCAGTACCGTCGGGCAGGCGCAGCCAGAGGTGGTAGCCGCCGCGGGGGACGAACGGCAGCCCGGCCTCGGGCAGTTCCCGGCGCAGGGCGGCCGTCGTCACCTCCCGGCGCGCCGTCAGCGCGGCCGAGACGGCCCGCAGGTGGCGGGGCCAGGCGGGGGAGCCGACGAGTTCCAGCGTGGCCTCCTGCAGCGGGCGCGGCACGAAGAAGGTGTCGACGACCTGGATGGCGCGCAGCCGCTCCAGGACGGGGCCGCGGGCGGCCAGGGCGCCGACCCGGAAGCTCGGGGAGGTGGCCTTGGTGAGGGAGCAGACGTGCACGACGACGCCGTCGGGGTCCTCGGCGGCCAGCGGCGGCGGCAGCGGGCCCGCGTCCGCGTGCGCGAGCCGCCGCACGAAGTCGTCCTCGACGACGAAGGCGCCGGCCCCGCGGGCGATCCGCAGCACCTCGCCGCGCCGGTCGGGCGCGAGGACGGCGCCGGTCGGGTTCTGGAACAGCGGCTGGCAGACGAAGACGCGGGCCCCGGTGGCGCGGAAGGCGTCGGCGAGCAGTTCCGGCCGCACCCCGTCGGCGTCGACCGGCACCGGCACCGGCCTCAGGCCCGCGGCCCGCGCGATCGCCAGCATGCCCGGGTAGGTGGGCGACTCCACCAGCACCGGGGCGCCGGGCGGGGCCAGCGCGCGCAGGGCGGTGGTCAGCGCCGCCTGCCCGCCCGCGGTGATCAGCACCTCGGCGGCGGTGACCGTGCCGCCGGGGCCGCCGATGCCGCGCGCGAACCACTCCCGCAGCTCCGGCAGGCCCTCCATGGGCGGCCGCCCCCAGGCGCCGGGCCGGCGGCCCGCGCGGGCCAGCGCCGCGGACATCGCCCGCTCGGGCTGGAGCGAGGGGTGCAGGTAGCCGCCGTTGAACTCGATGACGCCCGGCGGCGGGGCGGCGAGCGAGACCAGGACGCCGGAGGCGTCCACCGTGCGCGGCACGAGGTCGGCGCCGCCGTCCGCGCTGAGCGCGACCGCCTGCCAGGAGGTGTCCCCCGCGGCGGCGGTGGCGGCGCGCGGGCGGGCCCGGAAGGCGCCGGCGCCGGGCCGGGTGACCACCAGGCCCTCCGCGGCCAGTTGCGCCAGTGCGCGCGAGACGGTCACCGGGCTCACCCGGAACCGCTCCACGAGCGCCCGGCTCGACGGCAGCTTCTCACCAGGAGAGTAGCGGTCGAGGTCCCGTCGCAGCCGTTCCGTCAACTCGCCCACGCTGTTACGCTGGTGCATGACAGCACAGAGTAGCGCTACTGCCGATGCCCGGATAGCGGTCGCTCCGGCCGGCCCCGCCCGGCCCCCGCACCCCCCGCGTGCCGCGGCCGCCCTCGGCACCCTCCAGGCCGCCCTCGGCGTCGTCGCCTTCTCCCTCACCTTCCCGGCCACCGCGTGGGGCCTGGAGAGCTTCGGCCCCTGGTCGCTGGTGGCCGTGCGCAGCGTGCTGGCCGCCCTGGTCGCGGGCGGCTGCCTGTTGGCGCTGCGCGTCCCGGTGCCCGAGCGCCGGCACTGGCCGGGCCTGGCCGTGGTGGCCGCCGGTGTCGTCGTCGGCTTCCCGCTGCTCACCACGCTCGCGCTGGAGACGTCGACCACCGCGCACGCCGCGGTCGTCGTCGGCCTGCTGCCCCTGACCACGGCCGCCTGCTCCGCCCTGCGCACCGGCAGCCGCCCCTCGCGCACCTTCTGGGCGGCCGCCCTGGCCGGGGCCGCGGCGGTGGGCGCCTTCACGGTGCGGCAGAGCGGCGGCACCCTGAACACCGCCGACGGCTTCCTCGTCGCCGCGCTGCTGGTGTGCGCCGCCGGGTACACGGAGGGCGGCCGGCTGGCCCGGGTCCTGCCGGGCTGGCAGGTCATCGGCTGGGCGCTGGTGCTGTGCCTGCCGCTGACGGTGCCCGCCGCGGCCGTCGCGCTGTCGTACGAACCCGTGCACCTCGGCGCGCACGGCGTCGCCGGGCTGCTGTGGGTCGCGCTCGGCTCGCAGTTCCTCGGGCTGGTGGTGTGGTACCGGGGCATGGCGGCCGTGGGCATCCCGCGGGCCAGTCAGTTGCAGCTCGCCCAGCCCCTGCTCACACTGGTGTGGTCGGTACTGCTGCTGCACGAGCACCTGACGGCGGCCGCCCCCCTGACGGCCGTGGCCGTGCTCGTCTGCATCGCCGTCACCCAGCGGGCGCGCGGCTGACCGAGACGGCCGCGGGACACGCACACCCGGTCCCCCCTCCGCCCCGACCGCCGTAGGCTTGGGGCGAGGGAAGACCGCAGACCTGCTTGCGCACGTAAGGAGGCCGATCATGCGGGCCACCGTGGGCGACCAGCTTGTCCAGCACGGCAGGGTGGTCGGACAGCACGACCGGGTCGGTCGGATCGTCGAAGTGATGGGCGAGGAGGGCAACCCGCCGTTCCGCGTCCGGTTCGAGGACGGGCACGAGGCCGTGTGCTCGCCCGGCCCCGACACCGAGATCCGGCACCGCGAGAGCACCTCGCCGCCGCAGTGACCGGACGGGTGCGTCAGCGCGGGGCCGGCGCCGGCTGCCGGTAGTGGTCGGCGACCACCCGCGCCATCGCCCCGATCCGGTCCGCCGCCACGTCCCGGGCGGCGAAGAAGACGTGCCCGCGCACCTGCGGGTAGTCCTCGGCGAGGGTGAGGTGCCGGGACAGCTCGGCCGGGTCCTGCCAGGCCGCGCCCTGCGCCGGGTCACCCGCCTTGTACAGCGCCTCACCCGCGTACAGCTGCGTCCGGCTGCCCCGCGCCACCTCCGCCCACCAGGCCAGCAGCGTGGCGTAGTCCGCCGGGGCATAGCCGATGTTCCAGTACAGCTGCGGCACGACGTAGTCGATCCAGCCTTCCCGCACCCAGGTGCGGGTGTCGGCGTACAGGTCGTCGTAGGTCTGCACGCCCGCCCGCGTGTCCGAGCCGCGCGCGTCGGTGGCGGCGTTGCGCCACACCCCGAAGGGGCTGATGCCGAACCGGGTGGTGGGCCGGATCTTCCCGATCCCGGCCGCGGTCTCCCGCACCAGCCGGTCGATGTTGTCGCGCCGCCACGCCGCCCTGCTCGGAAAGCCGCCGCCGTGGCGGGCGTAGGCGGCGTCGTCGTCGAAGGACCGGCCCGCCACCGGGTACGGGTAGAAGTAGTCGTCGAAGTGGACCGCGTCGACCGGGTAGCGGCGCACCGCGTCGAGCATCGCCTCCTCGACGAAGGCGCGCACCTCCGGCAGCCCCGGGTTGTAGTAGAGCTTCCCGCCGTACGCCACCACCCAGTCCGGGTGCCTGCGGGCCGGGTGGGAGGGGGCGAGCCGGGAGGGGTCGGTGTGCGTGGCGACGCGGTAGGGGTTGAACCAGGCGTGCAGCCGCAGGCCGCGCGCGTGCGCCTCGGCGACCGCGGTGCCCAGCGGGTCCCAGCCGGGGTCCTTGCCCTGGGTCCCGGTGAGGTACTGCGACCACGGCTCGTACGGCGAGGGCCACAGCGCGTCGGCCGTGGGCCGCACCTGGAAGATCACCGTGTTGAGGCGCCGGTCCACCGCCGTGTCCAGGTGGGCGAGCAGTTCGGCGCGCTGCTCGGCCGCGCTCAGGCCCGGCCGGGAGGGCCAGTCCCGGTTGGCCACCGTCGCCAGCCACACCCCGCGCATCCGCGTGGCCGCGCGCCGGCGGCCCGCCACGGCGCCCGGTGCGCCGGTCCGCGTCCCGCCGTCCGGTGCGCCGGTGCGCGTTCCGCCGCCCGGTGCGGCGGCCGCCGCTCCGTCGCCCGTCGCCAGCGCCGCCAGTGCCGCGACCGCGAACGCCCGCCGTGACAACCGCCCCACACCGCACCTCCGTACGCCCTTGCGCCCGTGCGCCCTTGTGCCCGTGCGCCCTTGTGCCCGTGCGCCCTCGCCCCGCACATCCGCGCACTCACCGAATCCTTACCATTACGGACCGTCATCCGCATCGGCATGATGCCAGACCCGCTCGATCGATCATCGATATCCGGGAGTAACGTGCACGATCGGAGCAGGCACCAACCACGGCAGCCCTGCGACGGCAGGATCAACCAGGATCAGCGCAGCGAAGGGGACGAAGTGACCGGCTTCTCTGGAGACATCGCACGGGTCGGAGTCGTGGGCTGCGGCCAGATGGGTTCGGGCATCGCCGAGGTGTGCGCCCGCGCCGGCCTGGACGTACGGGTGGCCGAGACCACCGGCGAGGCCCTGGAGATCGGCCGCACCCGGCTGTTCAACTCCCTCGGCAAGGCGGTCGAACGCGGCAAGATCTCCGAGCAGGAACGGGAGGCGACGCAGGACCGGCTGAGCTTCACCACCGACCTCGGCGAGTTCGCCGACCGGGACCTGGTGATCGAGGCCGTCGTGGAGAACGAGCAGGTCAAGACGGAGATCTTCCAGGTCCTCGACCAGGTCGTGACCCGTCCCGACGCGATCCTGGCGTCCAACACCTCCTCCATTCCGCTGGTCCGTCTGGCGGTGGCCACCTCCCGCCCGGACCAGGTCATCGGCATCCACTTCTTCAACCCGGCCCCGGTACAGAAGCTGGTCGAGCTGATTCCGGCCCTGACCACTTCCGAGGACACGATCGGCCGGGCCCAGCTCTTCGCGGAGAAGACCCTCGGCAAGCATGCGATCCGCGCCCAGGACCGCTCGGGCTTCGTCGTCAACGCCCTCCTCATCCCCTACCTGCTCTCCGCCATCCGGATGTTCGAGACCGGCATCGCCAGCCGGGAGGACATCGACAACGGCATGGAGCTGGGCTGCGCCCACCCGATGGGCCCGCTGAAGCTGGCCGACCTGATCGGCCTGGACACGGTCGCCTCGGTCGCCCAGTCGATGTACCAGGAGTACAAGGAGCCGCTGTACGCCGCTCCGCCGCTGCTGCAGCGGATGGTCGACGCCGGCCGGCTGGGCCGCAAGACCGGCTCGGGCTTCTACACCTACTCCTGAACGCCTACTCCTGAACACCTGCTCCTGAGCGCGACCGGCGGTCGCTCCCGAACGGGACCGGCGGCCGGTCACGTGCGGCGAGGCTCCGGCGTACGCGGACCCGGCCCCCACAAGGGCGCCGGGTCCGCGCCGTTCACACGCCGTGTGCGCGCCGGACCCGCATATGCCGCCCGCACACTCTCCCGCCGCGCCCGCCGGACGGGTTCACTCGTCATGCGCATGTAAGGGATGCGCATGACCCGGAAAGGAGCGAACCGGTGCCCACCGATGCCGAGCACCCCGTCGTCCATGGAGAACTCGCGGAGTTACGCCGCCGCCTCGACGTGGCGCACGCACGCGTCGAGGGCGGACTCGCCCTGCTCAACCACCGCACCGAGGAGACCGCCAAGGAGGTCGAGGAGCTGAGCAGCCGGGTGGTGACCCTGGAGCACGCCCGCTGGCCCCTGCCCTCGGTCGCGGCCCTCACCGCGGTGGGGGCGCTGGTGGTGGCGGTCTGGCAGGCCCTGGGCCGCTGAGGGCCGCTCTCCTGCCCGCCCCGGGCGACGCGGGGCCCGCGCGGACGGCCACGGCATCGCCGTCCCTTCCGAGTCTTCCGCCTCGCAGCCGCGCGCACCGGACCCCGCCCGGCGGGGACGCCGCCACGGGGGGTTCAGAGCACGGCGTCCATACCGAGCCTGAGGTGGTGCAGGAGGAGTAACGCGGCCGCCATGCCGGCGGCCGGGACCTCGCCGCGGGCGACCAGGTCGGGCACCAGCTTGAGCGGGACCCACTCCCGGCGGTCCGACTCGAAGTCGTCCACGGGGTGCCCGACGTACTCGCCCTCGTCCGACCAGTAGATGTGGTGCCGGGCGTCGGTGAGCCCATTGGAGGGCTCCACGCTCATCAGGTGGTGCAGCGGTCCCGGCCGCCAGCCGGTCTCCTCCTCCAGCTCCCGCGCGGCCGCGCGGGCGACATCCTCGCCGTCCTCGACGACGCCCGCCGCGAGCTCCCAGCCCCAGCTGTCGGTGATGAAGCGGTGCCGCCACAGCAGCAGGACCTCGTTGGCCTCGTTGACGACCGTGGCCGCCGCGACCGGCCGCAGCCGGATCAGGAAGTGGTCGAGATGCCTGCCGTCCGGCAGTTCGACATCCGCCAGGTTGACGTGGAACCAGCGGTTTGCATACACGGTTTGCTCGTTCTGTTTCGTCCACTGCACGGTTCTGCCACCTTTCGCCGGGTAAGTGGTGGCAATATCGCAGCCCGAACGGCTCGGCAGCAGGTCGCACGACGCCCCGCCCGGGGCACGGCGACAGGCGCCGGTCCGGTGACCTGTGCCTGCGGCACGGTGGACGGGCCCGGTGCGGTGCGAAAAACGGCCCCCGGTACGGCTCTTGGTGCGGCGTACGTAGGAGGCGGTCCCGGCGCGGACGACGGAGGGGGTCGAGGTACCGGGCCCACGGCGACGACGGACGGAGTCCGGGTACCGGGCCTGTGGCCCGTCACAAGGGGACGCGCAGCGCCCTGTCGATCAGTTCGGCGGCCTCGGCGGTGCCCGAACCGCCGCTGCGCACCAGGTGTTCGCGCACCTCGCGCAGCCGGTCGCGCAGCCGCCGGGACTCCATGCCGCGGACCTGCTCGGCCATCTGCACGGCCGCCGCGACCGCCTTGTCGGCGTTGCCCTGGCGCAGTTCGATCGTGCTGAGCATGGCCAGCCGGTGCACCCGGCCCCGGTCGTGGGCCGGGCTGTCCACGGCCGCCGCCGCGTGCTCCCCGGCCGCCTGCAGGTCGCCGAGGCTGAGCAGCGCCTCGGCCACCTGCACGTTGACCAGGCCCGGTTGGACATAGCCGGTCTCGTCGGGCTCGTAGCCGCGTCGGATGCGCCCGGCGGCCGTCTCGGCCCGCCGGATGCAGGACAGGGCGCTCGTGCCGTCGCCGAGGTGGGCGTACGCCTTGGCCTGCATCGCGTACAGGTCGGAGGCGAGCGCGGGGGTGATGTGCCGGCCCGCGGTGCGCAGCGCGGCCTCGGCGAAGGCCACGGCCTGCCGGTACTCCTTCATGAACAGCGACTGGTTGACCAGCAGCGCTATCACGTACGCCCCCAGGCCCCGGTCGCCGCTGGCCTTCGCCAGCCGCAGCGCCTGGTGGAAGTAGCGCTGGGCGAGTCCGTGCGCGTCGGAGTCGTAGGCGCAGATCCCGGCGATCGCCACCAGTCCGCCGGTGGCGCGGTGGAGTTGGCGGCCGGTGGCGTCGGTGTAGCTGCCGCGCAGCAGCGGCGCGGCCTCGGCGTTGAGGAAGCCGACGATGCGGGCGCGGGTCGCCACCCCGCCGGCCTTGCGGTACATCTGCTCGTAGTGGCCGCGGGCGGCGCGCAGCATCTCGATGTCGTTCTGGGTGACCCGCACCCGGCCGCCGCGGGAGACGTCCACGTCCTCCGGCGGGTTCTCCCACTCCC
Source organism: Streptomyces echinoruber (assembly GCF_014651135.1). GTDB lineage: Bacteria > Actinomycetota > Actinomycetes > Streptomycetales > Streptomycetaceae > Streptomyces > Streptomyces echinoruber. The sequence continues at coordinate 140,085 of NZ_BMWH01000013.1, read as the reverse complement.
ACACCGGCATCACGGCGGGCGTGCCGGTCAGCGCGGGCGCGCCGAGGAGATGGGGCCGCTGCTGCTCGTCGGAGCGCCACAGGGCGGTGGCGCGCTCCACGAACCCGGACAGGGTCGTGCCCTGCGGGGCGGCCGGCTCGCCGGGGACGCCGAGGCCGATGTCGTCGAGGGTGACGGGCCGGCGCAGCCGGGCGGAGAGCACCTCGCAGATCAGGTCGGGTACCTGGCCGCGGGGCCGCTGCCCCTTCAGCCACCGCGCCACCGCGGTGTGTTCGTACCGGAGCGCCAGACCGCGCGCCCGGCCCGCCTGGTTGACGTGCGCGGCCAGGCCCGCGTGCGAGATCCCGGCCTCGTCGAGGATCGCGTCGAGCAGAGTGTTGGGCTGCATCCCATGCCCCCCGAAGGCTCCGTGCGGACAGCGTAGTGGGTCTCGCTGCACACGGGGTGTGAACGGAGTGCGCGAATCCGGGCCGTGCGCGCGCTGTCGCGGAGCGTCTCCGCCCGGTTGACTGAAACACCTCGCAAGAGGCCGGTCGGGCCGCCGGCTCCCCCTCGTACAGTGCGGCGGCCCTGCCGGGCTGTTGGTGTGTTTACGGGCCGTTCCGGGGCCACTGCGGGCTTCCGGAGCCGCTGCGGGCCGTTCCGGGGCCGCTGCGGGCCTACGGCTGGGAACTCGGGACCACGGGCGGCCGGCCGGAGGCGGGCCGCCCGTGACCGGGCGCGCGGTCCTGTGCGCCCCCGGTGGGCGTGGAGCACCCGGCACGGGCCGTGTGGTGCAGGACCAGGAGCGCGACGTCGTCCTGCGGGCTTCCCCCGATGTGGCGCAGCAGACCGGCCAGCACCGTGTCCCGCACCGTCCGCGCGGTCGCCGGGCCGTCGTGGGCCACCGCCGCCAGGGTCGCCGCGAGCGGGAAGAACCGGCCACGGGGGTCCCGGGCGTCCTCCACCCCGTCCGTGTACAGCACCAGCGTCTCGCCCGGCGGCATCCGACCGCACCCGACCGCCGGGAGGTCCGCCGGCAGGGGGAAGGGGCCGAGGGGCGGGAGCGGGTCGGCCCGGGCGAGGGGCTCCACCCGGTGGCCGGTGACGCGGTACGGCCACGGATGGCCGCAGTTGAGGGCCCGCACCTCGCCCGCGTCGATCTCCAGCAGCAGGACGGTGACGAACTCCTCGGCGACCGGGTGGCCGAACTCGCCGCCGCCGGAGGGGTGTTCAGCACGGGCTCGGTCGCGCAGGTGGCGGGCGAGGGCGCGGTCCAGGCGGCGCAGGAGGCCGCCGAGGTCCGGTTCGTCGTGGGCGGCCTCCCGGAAGCTGCCGAGGAGGGCGGCGGCCGTGCCGAGGGCGGCGACGCCGTGCCCGCGGGCGTCGCCCATGACGACGCGCACGCCGTGCTCGGTGGCGACCACCTCGTACAGGTCGCCGCCGACGGTGGCGCCGCGGTCGGCGGACAGCCGGGCGGCCGCGGTGGCCAGGCCGGCGACGCACGGGGGCGGCGGACGCAGCAGGACGTCCTGCGCGGCGCCGGCGACCTTCCGGGCCTGCCGCAGCTCGCGCAGCGGGGACCGGCGGACGTGGACGACCAGGCCGGTGCCGACGGCGAAGAAGACGACGCCGGTGAGCAGGCGGGTGCCGACGCCGCCGTCCTGGGCGTGCGGGCAGGCCAGTTTGTACGCGAGCGCCGCGGCGCCCCACAGCGTGGGCAGCCCGAACGCGAGCGAGGGGCGCGGCGGCCGGCGGCGGGCGCCGCGGCGGCCGGCGCGTGCCGGGAGGGGCGGGCGCGGCCACGTCCGGCGGGGAGCCCCAGCCCTGGTGCGGATCATGCCGATGGCCCCCCATTCAGGCCGTCACAGCGCCGACGGAGCGGCCCCGAAAGGCCGCTCCGATTCTTTCGGCCGCGCGCCGGGAACGGGCCGGATCGCGCCGCGGCACCACCCGAACGAGTGAGAAGAGCCCCGCGTCCCGAGGGGGACGCGGGGCTGCTCCGGGTGCCTTCGGCGCCTTGTCTCACGCCCCCCGCAGGACGGCCCCGGTGCGCTCGGCGGCCAGCGCGACGGCCGCGTCGCGGGCCGCGGAGGCCTCCTCGACGGTCAGCGTGCGGTCGGCGGCGCGGAAGCGCAGCGCGTACGCCAGCGACTTCTTGCCGTCGCCGAGCTGCTCGGCGTTCTCGTAGACGTCGAACAGCCGGATGTCCTCCAGCAGTTCACCGGCGCCCTCGCGCAGCGCGGCCTCGACCTCGGCCTGCGGGACGGGCTTGTCGACGACGAGGGCGACGTCCTGCGTGGCGACCGGGAAGGTCGAGATCCGCGGCGCCGGGACGATGCCGCCGCCGGCCCGCTCCAGCAGGTCGAGCTCCATCTCCATGGCGCAGGTCCGCTCCGGCAGCCCCATCGCCTTGACCACCCGCGGGTGGAGTTCACCGGCGTGGCCGACGAGCGTCTCGGTGCCGTCGACCACCGCGTACAGCGCGGCGCAGCGGCCGGGGTGCCACGGCGCGTGCTGGCCGGCGCGGACGGTGAGGCGGACGCCGGCCTCGCGGGCGACGGTGCGGGCGGCCTCGACGGCGTCCGCCCAGTCGCCGGGGCGGCCCTTGCCCCACCAGCCGGACCGCTCGCGGGCGCCGGCGAGGACGACGGCGACGTGGCGCGGCTGGTGGGGCAGCGCGGCGTTGAGCGCGGCGAGGTCCTCCTCGCTGGGCCGGCGGTCGACGGGCAGCCGGGCCGGGACGCGCTCGGCGCCGGTGGGCCGGAAGACCAGGCCGGTCTCGAACAGGGCGAGGTCGTGGCTGCCGCGCCCGTCGTTGCGGCGCAGCGCGCCGAGCAGCCCCGGCAGCAGCGTCGTACGGAGCGCGGGCTCCTCGTCGGAGAGCGGGTTGAGCAGGGTGACGACCTGGCGGCGCGCGTCGTCGGCCTCGATGCCGAGCTGGTCGAGGACGGCCTGGCCGATGAACGGGTAGTTCGGCGCCTCGACGTAGCCGGCGCCGGCCAGGGCGCGGCCGACGCGGCGGTGCAGCCGCTGCCGGTCGGTCAGGCCGCGGCCCGCGGGGGGCCTGGGCAGCGTGGAGGGCAGGTTCTCGTAGCCCTCCAGGCGGATGACCTCCTCGGCGAGGTCGTTGGCCTCGCGCAGGTCGGGCCGCCAGGACGGGACGGTGACGATGAGCTCGTCCTGCCCGTAGACGTCGCAGCCGATCTCCTGCAGGCGGCGCACCACGGTCTCGCGGCCGTAGGCGACGCCCGCCACCTTGTCGGGGTGGTCGGCGGGGAGGGTGAGGGTGTGCGGCGCGGACGGCGCGATCACCTCGGTGACGCCCGCGTCGGCGGTGCCGCCGGCGAGCAGCACGAGCAGGTCGACTGTGCGCTGGGCCGCGGCGGACGCGGCCTGCGGGTCGACGCCCCGCTCGAAGCGGCGGGAGGCCTCCGAGGACAGCTTGTGGCGGCGGGCGGTGCGGGCGATGGAGACCGGGTCGAAGTGCGCGGCCTCGATGACGACCTCGGTGGTGGTGCCCCGGGTGTCGTCGATCTCCGTGTCGGCGCCGCCCATGACGCCCGCCAGGCCGATCGGGCCCCGGTCGTCGGTGATGACCAGGTCCTCCGGGTCCAGGGTGCGGGTCACGCCGTCGAGGGTGGTGAGCTTCTCCCCCGGCTGCGCCCGGCGCACGCCGATCGCGCCCTGGACGCGGCCGCGGTCGTAGGCGTGCAGGGGCTGGCCGAGCTCCAGCATCACGTAGTTGGTGACGTCGACGGCGAGCGAGATCGGGCGCATGCCCGCCTTCTGCAGCCGGCGCTGCAGCCAGATCGGGGAGCGCGCCTCGGGGTCGAGGCCGGAGACGGTGCGGGCGGTGAAGCGGTCGCAGCCGAGCGGCTCGGAGATCTTCACCGGGTAGCCGAAGGCGTTCGGCGCCGGTACGTCGAGCAGGGCCGGGTCGCGCAGCGGCAGGCCGTAGGCGATGGCGGCCTCGCGGGCGACGCCGCGCATCGACAGGCAGTAGCCGCGGTCCGGGGTGACGGCGATGTCGAGCACCTCGTCGACCAGCTCCAGCAGCTCGATCGCGTCGGCGCCGACCTCGGACTCCGGCGGCAGCACGACGATGCCCTTGGTGCCGTCGTCGCCCATGCCCAGCTCCTCGCTGGAGCAGATCATGCCGTGCGAGACCTTGCCGTAGGTCTTGCGCGCGGAGATCTCGAAGCCGCCGGGCAGCACACCGCCCGGCAGGACGACGACGACCTTGTCGCCGACCTCGAAGTTGCGGGCGCCGCAGACGATCTCCTGGGGCTCGCCGGTGCCGTTGGCCTGCCCGACGTCGACGGTGCAGAACCGGATCGGCTTCTTGAAGCCCTCCAGCTCCTCGATGGTGAGCACCTGGCCGACGACGATCGGCCCCTTGAGGTCGGCGCCGAGGCGCTCGACGGTCTCCACCTCGAGACCGACCGAAATCAGCTTCTCCTGGACGTCGCGCCCGGTTTCAGTCGCCGGCAGGTCGACGTACTCCCGCAGCCAAGAAAGCGGGACCCGCATCAGATCTCCATCCCGAACGGCCGGGTGAACCGGACGTCACCCTCGACCATGTCTCGCATGTCCTCGACGTGGTGGCGGAACATCAGCATCCGCTCGATGCCGAACCCGAAGGCGAAGCCGCTGTACTTCTCCGGGTCGACGCCGCAGGCGGTCAGCACCCGCGGGTTGACCATGCCGCAGCCGCCCAGCTCGATCCAGCCCTCGGACGAGCAGGTGCGGCAGGGCCGGTCGGGGTTGCCGACGGACTCGCCGCGGCAGACGTAGCAGACCATGTCCATCTCGGCGCTCGGCTCGGTGAACGGGAAGAAGTTCGGCCGCAGCCGGGTCTTCATGCCCTCGCCGAACAGCGACTGGACCATGTGGTCCAGGGTGCCCTTGAGGTCGGCCATGGTCAGGCCCTCGTCGACGGCCAGCAGCTCGACCTGGTGGAAGACGGGGGTGTGGGTGGCGTCCAGCTCGTCGGTGCGGTAGACGCGGCCGGGGCAGATCACGTAGACCGGCAGCTCCCGCTGGAGCAGGGAGCGGATCTGCACGGGCGAGGTGTGGGTGCGCAGCACGACGCCCGACTGCGCGCCGCCGTCGGCGCCCTGCACGAAGAAGGTGTCGTGCTCGGTGCGCGCGGGGTGGTCGGGGCCGATGTTGAGGGCGTCGAAGTTGAACCACTCGGCCTCGGCCTCGGGGCCCTCGGCGACCTCGTAGCCCATGGCGACGAAGACGTCCTCGATGCGCTCCGAGAGCGTGGTCAGCGGGTGCCGGGCGCCGGCCGGGACGCGGTCGTAGGGCAGCGTGACGTCCACGGCCTCCTCGACCAGCACGCGCGCGTCGCGCTCGGCCTCCAGCTCGGCCTGGCGGGCGGCGAGCGCCTTGTTCACGGCGCCGCGGGCCTGGCCGACGCGCTTGCCGGCCTCGGCCTTGGCGTGCGGGGGCAGGGCGCCGATCTCGCGGTTGGCGAGGGCCAGCGGGGAGGTGGGGCCGGTGTGGGCGACCTTGGCCTCGTGGAGCGCGTCGAGGGAATCCGCGGCGGCGAAGGCGGCGAGCGCCTCGTTTCGCATGCGCTCGATCTCTTCCGGTTTCAGCGCCTCGACCTCGACAGGGTCGTACGACTTGTTGGGTGCCGACATCTCTTCCCGTGCTTCCGATTTGGCTGGCTGACGGTCCCCGTCACCGACTCGCGGACGCGTTCGTCTCGAATCGCCCGGCGTTTTTGGGACGCAAGGGTGCCAAGGGCCGAGTCTAACGGTGCGGGGGGAGCGAAAGGCGCCCGCGGGTCCCTCGGCGGATGTCTACAGCAGGTGCGCCGGGGTGCCCACGGGCAGGGTAAATCGGAACTCCGCGCCGCCGCCGGGGGCGCGGCCGACGGTGATCGTGCCGCCGTGGGCCTCGACGATGCCCTTGACGATGTACAGCCCGAGTCCGGTGCCGCCGCGTTTGCTGCCCCGCCAGAAGCGGGTGAAGACGCGGTTCATGGACTCCTCCGGGATGCCGGGCCCCTCGTCGCTGACCGTGACCGACGTGGCGCTGTGGTCGCCGTGCTCGCCCTCCGCGCGCTCGCGCGGCAGGACGGTGGGCGTGATGTCAATGGTGACAGTTCCCCCGCCGTGCCGCACGGCGTTTTCGATGAGGTTGCCGAGCACCTGGTCGATCTTGTCGGGGTCGGCCCACAGGTCGGGCAGCGGCTGCTCGATGCGCAGCAGGAACCGGTCGGCGGGCTGGCCGGCGGCGACGTAGGCCTGGATGTGGCGGCCGACGGCGGCACCGATGTCGATCTTCTGGCGGCGCAGTTCGAGGCGGCCGGAGTCGATGCGGGAGATGTCGAGCAGTTCGGCGATGAGCCGGGTGACGCGGTCGGCGTCCGCGTCCACCGTCTCCAGCATCAGCCGTTTCTGGTCGTCGGTGAACCTCTCCCACTTGACCAGCAGGGTCGCGGTGAAGCCCTTGACGGAGGTGAGCGGGGAGCGCAGTTCGTGGGCGACGGTGGCGATCAGCTCGGCGTGGCTGCGCTCGGTGCGGCGGCGGGCCTCGGTGTCGCGCAGGCAGACCACGACACGGTGGACGGGCCCGGCGGGGCGGGTGCGGACGTAGCGGGCGGAGACGAGGACCTCGCGTCCGCCGGGCAGCAGCAGGTTGCGCTCCGGCTGGCCGCGGCGGATGGCGAGCCCCCCGTAGGGGTCGGTGAGCTGCCACCAGCGGCGGCCCTCCAGGTCCTCTAACGGCAGGGCCTTCTCCAGCCGCTGCCCGAGGGCCTCCTCGGCGGGCAGGGCGGTGATGCGGGCGGCCGCCGCGTTGAAGCAGACGACGCGGCCGTGCTCGTCGGCGACGACGAGGCCGTCGGGCAGGTCGTCGGGGTCGACGCCGAGGCCGGCGGGGTCGACGCCGAGGCCGGCGGGGCCGACGCCGGGGCCGGCGGCGCCGCCGTGCCGGGGCGCGGGCAGGCGGTGGGCGTCCCGGTCACCGGGTGCGCTGCTGGTGCCGACGCTCATCGCCGCAACCCCACCTCTCTCGCGGTGCAGTGGGCCCCTGAGCTGGTCACCCTACTAGTTTCCGGGGACGCGGCGGCACCCTCCGGGGGCGCGCTGCGCACGGGCCGACGCGTAGAGACATACGGCCGCGGCGGTCGCGAGGTTCAGGCTCTCCGCCCGGCCGTGCAGGGGCACCCGGACCACGGCGTCGGCCAGCGCCCGGGTCTCCTCCGGCAGGCCCCACGCCTCGTTGCCGAACACCCAGGCGGTGGGGCCGCCCATGGTGCCCTTGTCGAGCTCCTCGTCGAGGTCGTGCGGCCCGGCGCCGTCGGCGGCCAGGACGCGCACGCCGCTCTCCCGCAGCCCGGTCACGGCCCGCTCGACGGGGACGCCGACGGCGACGGGCAGGTGGAAGTGGGAGCCGACGGAGGCACGGACCGCCTTGGGGTTGTACAGGTCGACGGAGGCGTCGGTGAGGACGACGGCGTCGGCGCCGGCCGCGTCGGCGCAGCGCAGCACCGTGCCGGCGTTGCCGGGGTCGCGGACGTGGGCGAGGACGGCGACGAGGCGGGGGCGGGCGGCGAGGATCGCGTCGAACGGCGTGTCCACGAACCGGCAGATGCCGACCAGGCCCTGCGGGGTGACCGTGGTGGAGATCGCGGCGATGACGTCGTCGCAGGCCAGGTGGAGGCGCGCGCCGGCGGCCCGGGCCGCGGCCAGGATGTCGGTGTGACGCTCGGCGGCCTCCGGGGTCGCGAACAGCTCCACCAGCGTGCCCCGGCCGTCCGCCGCGCGGTGTCCCGCCGCCTCCCGCACCGCCTGCGGCCCCTCCGCGAGGAACAGCCGCTCCTTGCTCCGGAAGTTCCGCTTGGCCAGCCGCCGGGCGGCGGTGACGCGGGGGGAGCGGGGGGAGATCGGCTCGGGGGCGGCGGGGGGCATGGGGTTACTTTCCGCTAGGTCTTTTCCGGCAGGTCTTTTCCGGGCTGTGGCGACGGCGGGGTACGGCACCCGGACACGACCGGACCCGCAGGCCGTAACGGCCTGCGGGTCCGGTGCGTCACGTCGGCTCGGCCGGCGCGGCTCAGGCCGCCTTCGGCGCGTTCACGTCGCTCGGCAGGGCCTTCTGCGCGACCTCGACGAGCGCGGCGAACGCCGGGGCGTCGTTGACGGCGAGCTCGGCGAGGATCTTGCGGTCCACCTCGACGTTGGCGGCCTTCAGACCCTGGATGAAGCGGTTGTAGGTGAGGCCGTTGGCGCGGGCCGCGGCGTTGATGCGCTGGATCCACAGCTGACGGAAGTCGCCCTTGCGCTTCTTGCGGTGGTCGTAGTTGTAGACCAGCGAGTGGGTGACCTGCTCCTTGGCCTTGCGGTAGAGGCGAGAACGCTGACCGCGGTAGCCGGAGGCCTGCTCGAGGATCGCCCGGCGCTTCTTGTGGGCGTTGACTGCCCGCTTGACGCGTGCCACTTCTTAACTCCTTGTAGCGGGGCCGTGGGGTCCTCACACGGCCCGGAAACGACTAGGTCCCGGTGTCTGACGTACGGCTGCGGCGCGGGGGCGCCGAGGCGTCACTTGCCCAGAAGCTTCTTGATCTTCTTGGTGTCGCCCGGGGCCATCTCGGCGTTGCCGGTGAGGCGACGCGTCACGCGGGACGACTTGTGCTCGAGCAGGTGGCGCTTGCCGGAGCGCTCACGGAGCACCTTGCCGGAGCCGGTGATCTTGAAGCGCTTACTGGCACCGCTGTGCGTCTTGTTCTTCGGCATAGCGCCGTTCTCTCCTCGTCGGTGGCGCTCCCGTGCCCGGTCCTGGAACCGGGCACGAGGAAGCGTCGCTCTTACTTCTTCGGTTACGGACCCGGGGCGCTGCCGGTGCGGCGTCCCGGGCGGGTGAGGATCACGCCTCGGCGGATCCGGAGGACGTCTCCTGCTCCTGCTTGGCGCCCCCGCGGCCCTGGCGGCCGGCCTTGCGGGCCTCCTGGGCCTGCCGGGCCTCGGCCATCGCCTCGGTCTTCTTCTTGTGCGGACCGAGGACCATGATCATGTTGCGGCCGTCCTGCTTCGGGTTCGACTCGACGAACCCGAGGTCCTGGACGTCCTCCGCGAGGCGCTGCAGCAGTCGGTAGCCCAGCTCGGGGCGGGACTGCTCACGACCGCGGAACATGATCGTGATCTTGACCTTGTCGCCCTGCTTGAGGAACCGGACGACGTGACCCTTCTTGGTGTCGTAGTCGTGCGGGTCGATCTTCGGCCGGAGCTTCATCTCCTTGATGACCGTGTGCGCCTGGTTCTTGCGCGCCTCACGGGCCTTCATGGCCGACTCGTACTTGAACTTCCCGTAGTCCATGAGCTTGCACACGGGCGGACGGGCGTTCGCCGCGACCTCGACGAGGTCGAGGTCGTACTCCTGCGCAAGCTCCAGGGCCTTGGCAAGCGGGACGATGCCTACCTGCTCGCCACTGGGACCGACAAGTCGCACCTCGGGAACGCGAATCCGGTCGTTGATGCGGGGCTCGGCGCTGATGGATCCTCCTCGGTTGCACCACGCGACGGTCTGGCGGACAGCCGCGTAACGTCTGTGTTCGTAAGACCAAACCGCGCCGGCGCACAAAATATGCCCCGGACGATCACAGGCGGGGCTCCTCGAACTACCGGAGCACCGCCGCGGTGACCGCGGGGCGCGCTCTCGGGCGGGCCGTCATCCCGGGGATGACGCCGCCTGACCGGTGACCCGCCGTCCCTCGGGACGGCCAGGTGGGAGTTCGGAAGCCTCCACTTGTGGTCGGGCCCGCCTGCCGTTCCCTCTGCGGGGGCACGCGTGTCCGACCGGTCGTCACACAAGGCTAGCACCTCGCCGGGGGCGGTGCGAATCCGCAGGTGCGCGGCATCCGCCCGCCGAGTCCGGGGTGTCCGCCCGCCGAGTCCGGGGTGTCCGCCCGCCGAGTCCGGGGTGTCCGCCCACCGAGTCCGGGGGCATCCGCCTCCCGCGGACGGGGGTATCCGCCTCCCGCGGACGGCCGCGGTCCGCGCGGCGCCTATCGTGTGGGGCATGAGTGACACCTCCCCCTCGGCCACCCCCGAGCAGCCCGACTTCGACGCCATGACCCGTGACATCGCCGAGGTCCCGGCGGTCGAGGTGATCGTGACGGTCGCCGTGAACCTGATGAGCGCGGCCGCCGTGAAGCTCGGCCTGTCCGAGGAGGGCGACAAGTACAAGGACCTGGACGAGGCCCGCAAGCTGGTGCACGCGCTGGCCGGTCTGCTGGACGCGAGCGCCACCGAGATCAGCTCGTTCCACGCGGCGCCGCTGCGCGACGGCCTGAAGTCGCTGCAGCTGGCGTTCCGCGAGGCGTCGCTCGTCCCGGACGAGCCGGGTCAGGGCCCGGGCGAGAAGTACACGGGCCCGGTCTTCGGCTGACCCGCCCGCCGCGCGCCCGTCCGGCCCGTCCCGCCGGGGACGTCCGGCCCGCCCGCCGGAGACGTCCGTACGCCCGCTACGGGCGGACGTACAGGGGCTGTCCCGGCGGCACGGTCCCGGGCGGCAGCAGCGCCAGGTCCAGGCCGCGCACCAGGCGGGCGCGCAGCGTCTCGTCGTCGGCCAGGCGCCGGGCCACCGCCTGCGCGGCCTGCGCGGGGACGGCTTCCGCGTCGAGGACGAGCGCCAGGGTGCCGTCGGCCCGGCCGGGCCCGAGGTGGGCGCGTACGACGGCGGGCTCGGCGGCCACCGCCGCGCGCACCGCCTCGACGACGGCCGGGTCGGCGAGCGGGTCGGTCGCGGTGCGGCCCTCGGCGAGCGCGATCAGCGCCGGGCGGGTCAGCTCGTAGGGCACGGGCCCGGCCACGTCGAGGACGATCGTGTCGGCCCGCTCGTGCGCGGCGGCCTGCAGGGCGCGGTGCAGGGGCACGGCGACGGGGCGGGCGGCCGGGTTCCAGCGGGCCAGCGCGTCGGTGGAGGTGAAGGCGGGCAGCGCGGTGCGGCCGCGGGCCTTCAGCGTGGGAACGGCCATCTCGCTGGTCTTCTCGCGGCGCAACCCGCCCACCCGTCTCCCGCCACCACCCTTGCAAGGAGCTTCGCGCTCCTCCTGATCGTCCTCCTCGACCTCCCCGAGCACCGCCACCACCGGCACCAGCAGGCGGGCGTCCCGCAGCGCCCGCAGGACGGGCTCCTCGGCGGTGCGGTCCTCGGCCCACGCGGCGAGCGCGGCGCTCAGCCGGGGATCGGCGGAGCCGTCGTCATCGGGGAAGTCGGGGTCGGGAATGTTCGTGTTCGCCACGACCCCGACCCTATCGGGGCCGTATCGGGGGGATGCCGCTGGGCCTGCGCGCGGACGGAGACCGGACGGCCACGCCTCTCACGGCTTTCTCAGGGCCCTTTCTCATGTCCGCCGACCCGGCTTTCACCCCGGCCAAGGGCGCGCACAGCCCCGTGCCCGGCATCGCGGGGCACGGAGTCCCGCAGAGCCCGCCGTCGCCGCCACGCCCGCCGCCCCCGGCTGCGGCGCCGTCTGTCTCCGCGCCGGCCGCGGCGACCGGCTCACGCCGCTGCGGCAGGTGTTCGGTGACGACGGCGGCTCGGAGCCGAGCGCGGCCTCCCGCGCCCGGGTCCAGGGGTTGCTGCGGCGGATCGCGGCCGGGAAGCGGCGTCGGGCTCAGCGGTCGGCCGTCGGGCTCAGCGGTCGGCCGTCGGGCTCAGCGGTCGGCCATCGGGCTCAGCGGTCGGCCATCGGGCTCAGCGGTCGGCCGTCGGGAAGGCGGTGTCGGTGTTCCGGCGGCGGGCGCCGCGCCACAGGCCGGCCGCGGCGACCAGGAGAACCCCGCCGGCGCTGCCCGCGAGCGGCCCCGCCCAGCCGGAGGTGCCGCCGGCGGCCGCGGCCTCGTCGGGGCCGGGCCCGAAGTACTTCTCGCCGTACGCGGCCGGGCGCAGGCCCTCCGGTTTCAGGCGGGCGGCCGCCCTCAGGGCGGCGGCGGGGTCGACGAGGCCGAAGCCGCGGGAGTCGTCCCGGCCGCCCGCCGGGGCGTTGCGCGCGGTGTCCTCCAGGAGCTTCTTGATCTGCGCGGGCGTCAGGTCCGGGTGGGCGGCCTTGACCAGGGCGGCCGCGCCGGAGACGAACGCGGAGGCGGCGCTGGTGCCCCAGCCCTCGTAGTAGCGGTGGTCCGGGTCGGCGATGACGACGTCGACGCCGGGGGCGCTGACCGTGGCGTACCAGCGGCGGGTGGAGAAGGAGGCGCGGGTGCCGTAGCGGTCGACGGCGGTCGCGGCGATCACGCCCGGGTAGGCGGCCGGGTAGGAGATGTGGTCGCCCTTCTCGCCGCCGTTGCCGGCCGAGGCGACGACGACGGCGCCCTTCTTCAGGGCGTACTGGACGGCCTCGTCCTCGGCGGGTTCGGGGTGGGCGGAGGCGGAGTCGTCGCCGAGGGAGAGATTGATGACGTCGGCGCCGTGGTCGGCGGCCCAGCGGATGCCCTCGGCGAGGGCGTTGCCACGGGTGGTGCGGGCGCGGGCGCGGGCGGGGTCGCCGTCCTCCAGGATCACGCGCACGGGCAGGATCTTCGCCTCGGGCGCGATGCCCATGACGCCGTCGGCGCCTCCGGGACCGTGGCCGTGGCCGGCGATGATGCCGGCCATCGCGGTGCCGTGCCGGGCCCAGGCCCGCTCGCCCTGCCGGGCGCCGAACCCGATCATGTCCTTGCCGGGCAGGACGTTGCCGGCCAGGTCGGGGTGGTCGGCCTCGACGCCGGTGTCGAGGACGGCGACGGTGACGCCCTTGCCCTTGGTGGTGCGCCAGGCCTCCTGGGTGTGCAGGGCGTCCAGGGCCCACTGCCGGGCGCGTATGCCGTCGGCGTACGCGGCGGGGGCGGGCACGACGGCGAGGCAGGCGGCGAGCAGGGCGCCTAGCAGCCCGGTGCGTATGGTCCTTCCTCTCCTGCCCGGGGTCCCGCCCGGGGTCCTGTCCGAAGACGTGCGCGGGGATGTTCCCGGGGTCCCGCCCGGAGACATGCGCGGGGTCATGAGGGCTGCTCCGTGGCCGGGTCGACGTGCCGGCGCAGGGCGCGTTCGACGCGGTCGGCGAGGCCCTGCGCCTCGTGGCCGAGGCCCGCCTGGGCGACGGCCGAGGTGGCGCCGGCGCGCAGCGCCTCCGCGGCGGGCTGCGGGGTGTCGACGGTGCGACCGTCGGCCCAGCCGGAGACGGCGTAGACGACGACGGGGGCGTCGGTGAGCACGGAGATCGTCCAGGAGGCGCGCTGGTGGTCGCCGAAGCCGGCGGCGACGGTGCCCTTGGGGGCGTAGGTGCGGGGCACGAGGTCGGTGCGCTCGGCCAGGTGCTCGGTGTCGAAACGGGCGCGCAGTGCGGTCATGGTGGCCGCGTCGGCCTTGGTGAACAGCAGGCCGACGGTGGTGACGTAGCTCTCGGTGGCGTCCGTGTAGGTGGCCCGCAGCAGGCGTCGGCAGCCGAGGGGGGCGAGGGTCCGGCCCAGCAGCGGGTCGAAGGCGTGCGCGCAGCCGCCGTCCGGGGCGACGGCGATACGGGTCCAGGTGCGGTCGGCGCCGCCCGGGCCGGCGCCGCGGCCCTCCACCGTGGGCGGGAACAACTGGTCCACGGGCAGGCTGTGCCACAGGCCGCCGGCCGCCGCGAAGCCGCCGTCCGCGCCGCTCCCGCCGGAGTCGCCGGTGAGCCAGCTGCCGGTCGCGGCACCGCCGATGAGTCCGAGCCCGAGGACGAGGCAGGCGGCCGCCGCGGCGGTGCGCGGCCCCACCCGCACGCCGAGCGGGCGCGGCCGGGCGTGCGCGTCGTACCCCTCCGGCTGCCCGAACGACACCACGGGCCGCGTTCCCGGCACCGTTCCCGGCGCGCCGAAGGCGCTCCAGGACCGCGCCGGGTCGAATCCGGCGGGCGGCGGGGAGGCGGGGGCGCCGTGCGCGCCCCGGTCGCCGGTAGTACTCGGATCGGTGATCCCCGGACCGGGTACTACCGGCCCGGTGGTCCCCGGACCGCCGGTTCCCGAACCGCCGGCTCCCCGTCGGGGCCCGTCCGCGGAGGGCGCTCCGGGGGCCGGCGGGATGCGTCCGTCCCACCGGGCGTCCGGCTGTGTGCCGCCGGGCCGGGCGGGGCGGGGACGGGTGGGCGGCAGGCCCGTTCCCGGCCGGCGCGCGGCGTTCCCGGCCGTTCCGGCCGCGGGGCCGGAGCGGCCGTCCGGCTGGAGCGGTACGGCGCCGCCGAGGCGCCCGGTACCGGCCGGCTGCCGCGCCGGCCGCGGCGGCAGGCCGGAGCCGGTCGCGGTCCGGGTGGGCCGTGCGGCGTCCCCGGGGGTGGGCGCGGCGGCGTCGCGGGAGGCGTCCGGGTGCCGCGGCGGGGCCGGCGCGGGCCGGGGCGGTACGTCCGCGGACGTGCGGCGCGGGGCCCGGCCGCCGCCCGGCGGCGTGTCCGGGAAGCGTGCCGAGGCCGGCGGCGGGGGCGGGTACGCGGGTTCGGGGGCCCGGGGCGGGAAGGCGGGGACGCGGGGGCGGGTGCCCGCCGGGCCGGGGAGGGGCGGCTCGGACGCGCGTCCGGTCGTACGGTCCTCGCCGGTCGTGCCGCCTTCGCCCGTCGTGCGGCCCTCACCGGTCGTGCGGTCCTCGCCGCGCGCCTGCCGTGCGGGGCGGTCGTCGGCCGGGGTGGCGGGGCGCGGGGGCCGGGTGGGGCGCGGGGGGATGGAGGCGGGCCGCGCGTCCGTGCTCATGCACCCCCCGTTTCTCGTGCCCGGGCCCTGGGGCGGCACGGGCCGTCCGTTCCTGCGCCGTGCCCGTACGCGGGCACACCTACCCGTACGGAGACGGCGCCATCCCTGTTGGGGAACCGGGCGGGCGTCGTTCCTCCGTCCGTGCGCGTCACTCTACGGGTTGACCCGGCCGATGCGGGAACCGGTCGGCAGGCCCGGGGCTTCTGCCCGGAACATCCCCCTACCCTGCGGTAATCCGGTCTGGCAGGCTGCCCACATGACTTCGCGCGCCGCCGACCGGGCCCGCTACGACCGGGCCACCGCCCACCTGGACGCCCCCGTCGCCATCGTCGACCTGGACGCCTTCGACGCCAACGCCGACGACCTGGTGCGCCGCGCCGGGGGCAAGCCGATCCGCGTGGCCAGCAAGTCCGTCCGCTGCCGGGCCCTGCTCGAACGCGTCCTGGCCCGCGACGGCTTCGCGGGAGTGATGTCGTTCACGCTGCCCGAGTCGCTGTGGCTGGCGCGCTCCGGCTTCGGCGACGTCCTGCTCGCCTACCCGTCGGCCGACCGCGGGGGCTACGCGGAGCTGACCGCCGATCCGAAGCTGGCCGCCGCCGTGACGGTGACGGTGGACGACGTGGCGCAGCTCGACCTCATCGACGCCGCGCGCCAGGGCGGACGCGAAGTGGTGCGGGTGTGCCTGGAGTTGGACACCTCGCTGAAGCTGCTGGGCGGCCGGGTGCGGGTCGGCGCGCGCCGCTCCCCGCTGCACTCCCCCGCCCAACTCGCCGACCTGGCCCGCTCGGTGGCCCGGCGGCCGGGTTTCCGGCTGGTGGGAGTCATGGCGTACGAGGGGCACATCGCGGGGGTCGGCGACGCGGTCGCCGGCCGTCCGCTGCGCTCGCGGGCGGTGCGGCTGATGCAGGCTGCGGCCCGCCGGGAGCTGGCCGAGCGGCGCGCCGCGGCGGTGCGCGCGGTGCGGGCGGTCGCGCCGGAGCTGGAGTTCGTCAACGGCGGCGGCACGGGCAGCGTGCAGTACACGGCCGCCGAGGACGCGGTCACGGAGATCGCGGCCGGCTCGGGGCTGTACGTGCCGCGGCTGTTCGACCACTACTCCTCCTTCCGCGGGCGCCCGGCGGCGCTGTTCGCGCAGCCCGTGGTGCGGCGTCCGGGGGTGGGCGTGGTGACGGTCCTGGGCGGCGGCTACCCGGCCTCCGGCGCGGCCGGGCGGGACCGGCTGCCGGTGCCGTACCTGCCCGAGGGGCTGCGCTACGACCCCCGGGAGGGCGCCGGCGAGGTGCAGACGCCGCTGCTGGGGGCGGCCGCCGACGACCTGCTGATCGGGGACAGGGTGTGGTTCCGGCACGCCAAGGCGGGCGAGCTGTGCGAGCGGTTCGACGTGCTGCACCTGGTGGAGGGCGACCGGGTGACGGCGACGGTGCCGACGTACCGGGGTGAGGGCCGCACCTTCCTGTAGCCCGCAACGAGTTGCTGACCTGCAGCCCGCACAGGGTTGCCGACCTGTAGCCCGCACCGGGTTTCTGACGTACCGTCAGCCAGTGGGGCCGATGCTGCTGCCGACGCCGCCGCCGGTGGCCGCGTCGCCGAGGGGCCGTATGCCCTGGGTGATGCGGTCCATGTCGGACAGCGGCGGCCCGTCCGGTCCGGCGTCGAAGACGAAGCGGACGACGACCGGGGACTCGGTGCCGGTGCTGGAGGGGAAGACGAGGGACTCCACGTAGCCGCCGGGGCCCTTGGCGGTGGTCACGCGCCAGCGCACGAAGTAGCCGGCGCGGCCCGCGACGGCCACCGTGCCGGACTTCACCTCGCGGTGGGCGGTGATGCCGCCGTAGGGGCGCTCGTCGAGGCGGTCGCGGTCGTAGGCCAGGTCCGCGGCGTCCTCGATGTCGTCGCGGGCGATGGCCTCGGGGGTGCCGTCGCCCGCGGAGGCGGTGCGGGTGGAGACCAGGCCGTGGCGGCAGAAGCCGGTGCCGCCGGGGCAGTCGTAGGTGCCGTCGGTGGTCATGACGACGGCGTCGTCGGAGACGTACCGCGGCCGCACCCAGCCGTCGGGCAGGGGCAGGGTGATGCCGTTGAGCTGGTCGACGACGACGGAGGGGTCGTCGGTGGGCGCCGGGGCGGAAGGGGAGGCGGAGGTGGGGTGCGGGGACGCCACCGGGGAGGTGGGGGCCGTCTTCGCCCGCGCGCCGCCGCCGTCGCCGTCCCGCAGGACGACCGCGCCGGTGACGATCGCGGCGACGAGGACGGCGGCGGCGACGGTGAGCGCGACCGCCTTCGCGCGGGCGGAGCCGCCGGGGAGCGGGGACGACGGGGACGACGGGAGCGGCGGCACGGGCGGCACCGGTGCGGCCGGGGGCGCGGGGGCGCGCCGGTGCTCGGTCCAGGCCGTGCCGTCCCACCAGCGTTCCTGGTGCGGGGCGGCGGGGTCGGGGTACCAGCCGGGCGGCGGGGTCATGCTCATTGCGGCACTGTAGGCCGGGCGCCCGGACCGGCGCACGGCCCGGTCCGGGCGCCCGGCCGCGGGCCGCTAGAGCGGGGTGACGTACGCGCCGGCGATGCCGCCGTCGACGAGGAAGTCGGTGGCGTTGACGAAGGAGGAGTCGTCGCTGGCGAGGAAGGCGACGGCGGCGGCGATCTCCTCGGCCTCCGCGAACCGGCCGACCGGAATGTGCACCAGGCGCCGCGCGGCCCGCTCCGGGTCCTTGGCGAACAGCTCCCGCAGCAGCGGGGTGTTGACCGGGCCGGGGCACAGGGCGTTGACGCGGATGCCCTCCCGGGCGAACTGCACGCCGAGTTCCCGGGAGAGGGCGAGCACGCCGCCCTTGGAGGCGGTGTAGGAGATCTGCGAGGTCGCCGCGCCCATGCGGGCCACGAAGGACGCGGTGTTGATGATGGAGCCCTTGCGCTGCCGCAGCATGTGGGGCAGGGCGGCCTTGCAGCACAGGTAGACGGAGGTGAGGTTGACCTCCTGCACCCGCTTCCACGCCTCCAGGCCGGTGTCCAGGATGGAGTCGTCGTCGGGCGGGGAGATGCCGGCGTTGTTGAAGGCGACGTCGACGCTGCCGTAGGTGTCGTACGCGCTCTGGAAGAGGTTCTCGACCTGCTCGGGGTCGGTGACGTCGACCTTGACGAAGAGTCCGCCCACCTCGTCGGCGGCGGCCTTGCCGCGGACCTCGTCGACGTCGCCGCAGACGACGTGCGCGCCCTCGGCGGCGAGTCGGCGGGCGGAGGCGAGGCCGATGCCGCTGCCCGCTCCGGTGACGACGGCGGTACGGCCCACCAGGCGGCGGCAGACGATGCCCCCGGTACTGCCCTCGGTACTGCGCTCGGTGCTGTGCTCGGTGCTGTGCTCGGTGCTGTGCTCGGTCATGTGCGGCTCAGGCCTCCGTGCTGAGGAAGACGTTCTTGGTCTCGGTGAAGGCGGCCAGCGCGTCCGGGCCGAGCTCGCGGCCCAGACCGGACTGCTTGAAGCCGCCGAAGGGGGTCCAGTAGCGGACGGACGCGTGGGAGTTGACGGACAGGTTGCCGGCGCGGACGCCCCGCGCGACGCGCAGGGCGCGGCCCACGTCCCGGGTCCAGACGGAGCCGGAGAGGCCGTACGGCGTGGCGTTGGCGAGGCGGACCGCGTCGGCCTCGTCGTCGAAGGGCAGCACGACGGCGACGGGGCCGAAGACCTCCTCGACGGCCACCCGGGCGTCGGGGGCGACGCCGGTGAGGACGGTGGGCGGGAACCAGAAGCCGGGGCCCTCAGGGGCCTTGCCGCGGATGCCGTCGGCGCCGTCGGGGACGTAGGAGCGCACGCGCTCCAGCTGGGCGCGGGAGATCAGCGGGCCCATCTGCGTGGTCTCCTCGGCCGGGTCGCCGACGGTGACGGACTCGACCGCGGGGGCGAGCAGGCCGAGGAAGCGGTCGAGGACGGTGCGCTGGACGAGGATGCGGGTGCGGGCGCAGCAGTCCTGGCCGGCGTTGTCGAGGAAGGACAGGGGGGCGGCGCGGGCGGCGGCCTCCAGGTCGGCGTCGGCGAAGACGATGTTGGGGCTCTTGCCGCCGAGTTCGAGGGTGACGCGCTTGAGGTGGCCGGCCCCCTTGGCCAGCACCTGCCGGCCCACGGCCGTCGACCCGGTGAAGACGATCTTCGCCACGCCGGGGTGTTCGACGAGGGCCTCGCCGGCGATCCGGCCGTGGCCGGGCAGCACCTGGAACAGGCCCTCGGGCAGCCCGGCCGCCAGGGCGAGTTCGGCCAGGCGCAGCGCGGTCAGCGGGGTGGTCTCGGCGGGTTTGAGGAGCACCGCGTTGCCGGCGGCGAGCGCCGGGGCCGTGCCCCAGGCGGCGATCGGCAGGGGGAAGTTCCAGGGGGCGATCACGCCGACGACGCCTAGCGGTTCCAGGAAGGTGACGTCGACGCCGCCCGCCACCGGGATCTGACGGCCCGTCAGTCGCTCCACTCCCCCGGCCGCGTAGTCCAGCAGGTCGCGCACGTTGCCCGCCTCCCAGCGGGCGTTGCCGATCGTGTGCCCGGCCTCGCGCACCTCCAGCCGGGCCAGTTCCTCGACGTGGTCGTCGACGGCGGCGGCGAACCGGCGCAGCAGCCGGGCCCGTTCGCCGGGCGCCAGGGCCGCCCACCGCTCCTGCGCCCGGGCGGCCCGGGCGACCGCGGCGTCCACGTCGGCGGCGGTGGCGGCCGGGACGGTGGCGATCACCTCCTCGGTGGCCGGGTTCAGGACGGTCAGGACGGCCGGCTCGGGCCGGTCGGCGGAGGGCGGGTCGCCGGAGGGCCGGTCGGCGCGGGACCGGTCGCCGGAGGGCCGGTCGTCGGGGAGTCGGTCGGTCACGGCAGTGGCCTCACATGCGTTCGAAGGAGCGGCGCAGTTCCCAGTCGGTGACCGCGGCGTCGAAGGCGTCCAGCTCGACGCGCGCCATGTTGCGGTAGTGCGCGACGACCTCGTCGCCGAAGGCGGCCCGGGCGATCGGGCTGCGCTCCCACAGCTCGGCGGCCTCGCGCAGGGTGGTGGGGACGTGGGTGTGGCCGGCGGCGTAGGCGTTGCCGGCGCACGGCTCGGGCAGCTCCAGCTCCCGCTCCAGCCCGTACAGGCCGGCCGCGACCATCCCGGCGACGGCGAGGTGCGGGTTGACGTCGCCGCCCGGCACCCGGTTCTCGAAGCGCAGGGAGCGGCCGTGGCCCACGACCCTCAGGGCGCAGGTGCGGTTGTCGTGCCCCCAGGCGACGGCGGTCGGGGCGAAGGAGCCCGGCTGGAACCGCTTGTAGGAGTTGATGTTCGGCGCGTACAGGAGGCTGAAGTCGCGCAGGGCGGCGAGCTGTCCGGCGAGGAAGTGCCGCATGGTGGCGGACATGCCGCCGGGCCCGTCGCCGGGCATGACGCTGCGGCCGTCCTTGCCGGTGAGCGACAGGTGGATGTGGCAGGAGTTGCCCTCCCGCTCGTTGTACTTGGCCATGAAGGTCAGCGACACGCCCTCCTGGGCGGCGATCTCCTTGGCGCCGGTCTTGTAGAGCGCGTGCTGGTCGCAGGTGACCAGGGCCTCGGCGTAGCGGAAGGCGATCTCGTGCTGGCCCGGGTTGCACTCGCCCTTGGCGGACTCCACGGTCAGGCCGGCGCCGGCCATCTCGTTGCGCAGGCGCCGCAGCAGGGGCTCGATGCGGCCGGTGCCGAGGATGGAGTAGTCGACGTTGTACTGGTTGACCGGGGTCAGGCCGCGGTAGCCGGCGTCCCAGGCCTGCTCGTAGGTGTCGCGGAAGACGATGAACTCCAGCTCGGTGCCGACCTGCGCGGTCAGCCCGTGCCCGGCGAGCCGCTGGAGCTGGCGGCGCAGGATCTGCCGGGGGGCTGCGGCCACCGGGGAGCCGTCGTGCCAGGCGAGGTCGGCCAGGACCAGGGCGGTGCCGGGGTGCCAGGGCAGGCGGCGCAGGGTGGCGAGGTCGGGGCGCATCGCGAAGTCGCCGTAGCCGCGGTCCCAGGAGGACATGGCGTAGCCGTCGACGGTGTTCATGTCGGCGTCGACGGCGAGGAGGTAGGTGCAGCCCTCACTGCCGTGGTGGAGGACCTCGTCGAGGAAGAAGCGGGCGGCGAACCGCTTGCCCTGGAGGCGGCCCTGCATGTCGGGGAAGGCCAGGACGACGGTGTCGATCTCGCCGCCCGCGACGAGGGCGTGCAGCTCCTCGACGCCGAGCGGGGGCCTGCGGTCTGCCACGAAAGCGCCTCCTTCGGCTTTCCGGATCAGCCGGAAGCCATAAGGTATGGCCGACGACCATTGCTTGGGAAGGGGGCGCGGCGGGATGGCGCGGGACGCGGGACCGGACCGGGCGGGCGACCGTCTCGCGCCGGTGCTGCGGCCGGTGCGGGCCGGCAACGGCTTCGAGGAGGCGCTGGAGCAGATCCTGCAGGTGGTCCGGCTCGGCCTGGTCCCGGCCGGGGAGCGGCTGCCCGCCGAGCGGGAGCTGGCCCGGCGGCTCGGCATCAGCCGGGTGACGCTGCGCGAGGTGCTCAAGGTGCTGCAGGAGCAGGGGCTGGTGGAGGCGCGGCGGGGGCGCTACGGCGGGACCTTCGTGCTGCCGCGCGCCGACGAGCCCGGCGAGGACGCGCTGCGCAGCCGGGCGGCCGGGGTGGACCTGGAGGACGTGCTGCGCTTCCGGGAGGTGCTGGAGGTGGGCGCGGCCGGCCTGTGCGCGGCGCACGGGCTGTCCGGCGAGCGGGCCGCCCGGCTGCGGGAGGCGCTGGCGGGCACGCACGACGCGCCGCCGGCCGACTACCGCCGGCGCGACACGCTGCTCCACCTCACCCTGGCCGAGCTGTGCGGCTCGCCGTCGCTCACCGCGCAGTACGCGGCGGTCCGGGCCACCGTCAACGACCTGCTCGACTGCATCCCGCTGCTGGTGCGCAACCTGGAGCACTCGCAGCGGCAGCACATCGCGCTGGTCGAGGCGGTCCTGGACGGCGACGCGGAGGCGGCACGGGAGATCATGCGGGAGCACTGCGCGGGGACGGCGGCGCTGCTGCGGGGATTCCTGGCGTAGGCGCGGGCCCGGGCGGCCGGGCGGGTACGAGAGGCACGGGCGGCACGGGCCTCGGCGCCGGGCGGAGCGACGGTGCCGAGGCGGCAGTCAAAGGTAAGCATCCGAACCATTGCAGGCAGGAGGGGTCCATGTGACCGGGCGACCGCTGATCGGGGTCAGCACCTACCTGGAGGCCGAGGCGCGCTGGGGCGTGTGGCGGCTGGAGGCGGCGCTGCTGCCGGCCGGGTATCCGCGGCTCGTGCAGCGGGCGGGCGGACTCGCCGCGATGCTGCCGCCGGACGCGCCCCGGCACGCGGCGGCCGCCGTCGCCCGGCTGGACGGGCTGGTGATCGCGGGCGGCCCGGACGTGGACCCGGCGCGCTACGGCGCCGCGCGCGACCCCCGTACGGGCCCGCCCGCCCCGGCGCGCGACGCCTGGGAACTGGCGCTGATCGAGGCGGCGCTGGCCGCGGGCGTCCCGCTGCTGGGCGTCTGCCGGGGCATGCAGCTGCTGAACGTCGCCCTGGGCGGCACCCTCGTCCAGCACGTCGACGGCCACGCGGAGACGCCCGGCGTCTTCGGCCGCCACCCGGTGCGGCCGGTGCCCGGCACGCGCTACGCCGGGATCGTCCCGGAGGAGGTCCGCGTGCCGACGTACCACCACCAGGCCGTCGACCGCCTCGGCACCGGCCTGATCGCCTCCGCGCACGCCGTGGACGGCACCGTGGAGGCGATCGAGCCGGCGGCGCCCGGCTCGGCCGCCTGGGTGCTGGGGGTGCAGTGGCATCCGGAGATGGGCGAGGACCTGCGGGTGATGCGGGCCCTGGTGGCCGCGGCCGCCCGCCCGGCCCGGCGGGGCGAGGAGGCGCCGGCCGGGCCGCACCGCCATCCCCGGTGAGGCCGGCACCGTCTTCCCCGGTGCGGCCGGCACCGGCGGCACCGCCCGGCCGCGCGCCCTGCCGCCCGGCCGGTGCGGGCGGGGCACCCGGCTGGTACGGGCGGGGCACCCGGCTGGTACGGACGGGCACCGCGGGCGCGTCCCGCGCCGCTCCCCTACCCGGGCACCGGCTCCGTCCCCCGGGCGGCCGGCCTGCGGGTGAGGGAGAGCAGGTCCCGGGCCGGGCCCGTCGGCCGGTGCCCGGTGGGCCAGACCGCGCGCAGGGCGCGGCGCAGGGGCACGCCCTCCACCGGGATGCGGACCAGGCGCCGCAGGGACAGCTCGTCCCGCACGGCGAGTTCGCTCAGCACCGCCGGGCCGGCCCCGCTCACCGCGGAGGCCTTGACCGCGGTGGTGGAGGACAGCTCGATCAGGGGCCGGGCCAGGCCGCCGAGCGCGGTGTCGAGGACCTGGCGGGTGCCGGAGCCCTGCTCGCGCAGGATCAGCGGGGTGGCCGCCGGCTCGTCCGGCGCCAGGGGACGGCGCCGGCGGGCCCAGGCGTGGGCGGGTGCCGTGACGACGATCAGCCGGTCGTGGGCGACGACGGCGGAGTCGAGACCGGGCGGCACCGCCACGCCCTCCACGAAGCCGGGGTCGGCCTCGCCGGCGAGCAGCCGCTGCGCCACCGCCGCCGAGTTCCCGGCGAGCGGGGAGACGGCCGTGTCGGGCCGCCGGGTGCGCAACGCGAGCAGCCGGCCCGGCAGCAGGTACTCCGCGATGGTCATGCTCGCCGCCACCCGCAGCCGCGTCTCCCGCCGGCCGCGCAGCGCCTGCGCCCCGGCGTCGAAGGCCTCCGCCGCCTCGACGACCCGCCGGGCCCAGTCGGTGACCAGCGCGCCGGCGTCGGTGAGCCGCGAGCCGCGCGGCGAGCGGTCGACCAGTGCCAGGCCCAGCTGCCGTTCCATGGACCGCAGGCGGCTGCCGGCCGCCGGCTGGGTGATGCCGAGTTCCCGGGCCGCCCCGCCCAGGCTGCCCAGCCGGGCCACCGCCGGCAGCAGCTCCAGGGCCCCCAGGTCCGGCACCCGGTGCGCCGGCGCCCCCGGCGCGGGGCCGTCGGCCCGTGCGCGCCCGGCCCGGTCGTCGCTTCCGCTCATCGGCCAAGGTTATGCCGGGTGGGGCGGCAGCCCGGCGTCCGCCAGCGCCGCGCCCAGCACGGCCGGCGCCTCCGCCAGCGACGGCCCGTACCACGTCAGGTGCCGTCCGCTCACCAGCGCGCACCGCAATCCCGGAAAGGCCTCCGGTCCGTCGTCCGGGCCGAACCGGTACGGCTCGTCCGGGAGCACCACCAGGTCCGGCGCCGCCGCCCGCAGCTCGGCCGGCGGGACGCGCGGGTAGCGCTCGGCGTGCCCGGCGTACACGTTGTCCACGCCGAGGCGGGCCAGCACGTCCCCGGCGAAGGTGTCCCGGCCCAGCACCATCCACGGCCGCCGCCAGACGGGCACCACCGCGCTCGCGCGCCGCCGCGGCCGCGGCAGGCCGTCCCAGGTCTCCTCGGCCCGGTCGAGCCAGCCGGGCCGGCTCCGGGCCCCGCAGGCCGCCACCACCCGCTCCAGTTCCCGGAAGGCCTGCGGCACGTCGCGCACCTCGGTCACCAGCACCTCCGGGCCGGCCGCGCGCAGGGCGTCCAGGTCCGCGGCGCGGTTTTCCTCCTCGTTGGCGACGACCAGGTCCGGGGCGAGCGCGGCGATCCGCTCGACGTCGGGGTTCTTGGTGCCGCCGACGCGGGTGACGTCCAGGCCGGCCGGGTGGGTGCACCAGTTGGTGGCGCCGACGAGGGCGCCGGGCACGGTGACGGCGATCGCCTCGGTGAGGGAGGGCACCAGGGACACCACCCTCGGCGGCGGGGGCCGCATCAGCGGGTCCGGTCCTGCACCGCCTCGATGTGCTCGGCGACGGCGACGACGATCACGCGGGTCTCCGGCACCGTGGCCCGCCAGCGGTGGCGCACCCCGCCGGTGAGGTACAGGGTGTCGCCGCGGCCGAGCCGGTAGGCGCGGCCCTCCGCCTCGATCTCGACGGCGCCGTCGGCGACGTACATCAGCTCGTCGTTGCGGTGCTGGAACTCGCGGCAGGTGTCGTGGTCGCCGGTGAACTCCGAGGCGTGCAGCTGGTGGTGGCCGCGCACCAGGGAGCGCATGCGGGGCTCGGGGGAGAGCTCGGTGGTCTCGGCGCGTACGACGTCGACGCTGCACGCCGGGTCGGCCGCCGCGAGCAGCTCCACGGCGGTGGTGCGCAGCGCGTCGGCCACCTTCTCCAGGGAGCTGCGGCTGGGGCGGGCCCGGTCGTTCTCGATCTGGCTCAGGAAGGGCACCGACAGGCCGCTGCGCTCGGCCACGGCGGCGAGGGTGAGTTCCAGCGCGCGGCGCCGCCTGCGGACGGCCGCGCCCACGCGAAGGGGCTGTTCCTTGTGGTCGCCCATCGCTCCGGCTCCCTCCGCCGCTCGTGCCGCCGTCCCCGCGCCCCTGCCCGGGCAGACGCCTTCTGATGACTTCTCTGCACCCTACGCATGTTCGGCAAACCGTTTCATGCACCCGTCACATCGGCGCACCCACCGCGGGGACACGACCCCGCGGTTCGCGCCGTCCCGGTGCTCCCTTACTGCTTCAATGCGCGGGCTCTCCGGCATGTTCCCACGGTGTCGCCGCGTGTCGGGCGGGGCGGGGAGAGTGAGCGGTGACGCCGAGTGGTTGGCCGGTTTCTTGTGGCGCGCGAGGGGCGTGCGGGCGGCGTGTCCGCCCCGGGCCGCACCCGCCGGCGGCCCGGGGCGCAGCGCCTCCGGTCGCTGTCGGTGGCGTACGGCATGATGCGGGACGTGACCGGACCACTGATGCTCCTCGACACCCCCTCGCTCTACTTCCGCGCCCACTTCGGCGTCCCGGAGTCCGTGAAGGCCCCGGACGGCACGCCGGTGAACGCCGTGCGCGGGCTGCTCGACTTCATCGACCGGCTCGTCAAGGACCACGCCCCGACGCATCTGGTGGCGTGCATGGACGCCGACTGGCGGCCGCGGTGGCGCGTCGAGCTGATCCCGTCCTACAAGGCGCACCGGGTCGCCGAGGAGCGCGGGGCGGCGCCCGACACCGAGGTGGTGCCCGACACCCTCGCCCCGCAGATCCCGGTCATCGAGGAGGTCCTGGACGCGGTCGGCATCGCGCGCGTGGGCGTCGCGGGCTACGAGGCCGACGACGTGATCGGCACGTTCACCGCGCGGGCGGCGGGCCCGGTGGACATCGTCACCGGCGACCGCGACCTGTTCCAGCTCGTGGACGACGCGCGCCGGGTGCGGGTGCTGTACCCGGTCAAAGGCGTCGGCACGCTGCGGTTCGTCGACGAGGCGGCACTGCGCGAGAAGTATGGGGTGGACGGGCCGGGGTACGCGGATCTGGCGCTGCTGCGCGGCGACCCGAGCGACGGGCTGCCGGGCGTGCCGGGCATCGGGGAGAAGACGGCGGCGCGGCTGCTGGCCGAGTTCGGCGACCTGGCCGGCGTCCTGGCGGCCGTCGACGACCCGGGGTCCAAGCTCACCCCGGCGCAGCGCAGGCGGCTGACCGAGGCGCGGCCGTACCTGGCGGTGGCGCCGAAGGTGGTACGGGTCGCCGGGGACGTCCCCCTGCCGGACGTCGACACGGCGCTGCCGCGCGCCCCGCGCGATCCGGCGGCGCTGGAGGCGCTCACGGAGCGCTGGGGACTGGGCGGGTCGCTGCGGCGGCTGCTGGCGACGCTGGGCGGGTGAGCGCGGGCGCGGCGACGCGGCACGGGCGGCACCGCGGTTGCCGTCGGCCCGCGGCCGGTGACTGGTGGCCGACGGCACGTGGCCGGTGGCCGGCGGTGCGTGGCCGAAGGCTTCGCGAACGGGTGCGCGTGGAGCTCCCGTGGCCCGGGTGCCGGACGACGGGAACTGATAACTTAGGCATACCTAAGTCATGAGCAGGGAGGCCGTGATGGCAGAACGCCCGGGACGCAAGCCGCGGAAACTGTACTCCGCCCAGGTCGTCCGCACCGAACGGCTCACCCCGCACATGCAGCGCGTGGTGCTCGGCGGCGCCGGCCTGGCCGGGTTTTCGGCGGGCACCTGCACCGACCACTACGTGAAGCTGCTGTTCCCGGCCGAGGGCGTGACCTACCCGGAACCGTTCGACCTGGAGCGCGTCCGCGCCGAGTTCCCGCGCGAGCAGTGGCCGGTGACCCGGACGTACACCGTGCGCTCCTGGGACCCCGAACACCGGGAGCTGACCGTGGACTTCGTCATCCACGGCGACGAGGGGCTGGCCGGTCCGTGGGCGCTGCGCGCCCGGCCGGGCGACACCGTCCGCTTCTTCGGCCCCGGCGGCGCCTACCGTCCCGACGCGACCGCCGACTGGCACCTGCTGGCCGGTGACGAGAGCGCGCTGCCCGCGATCGCGGCCGCCCTGGAGGCGCTGCCCCGCGGCGCGGTGGCCCACGCGTTCGTCGAGGTGGCCGGGCCCGAGGAGGAGCAGAAGATCGACTCCGACGTGGAGGTCACCTGGCTGCACCGCGGCGACCGGCCCGTCGGGGAGCGGCTCGTCGACGCCGTCCGCGGCCTGGCCTTCCCCGCGGGCCGCGTGCATGCCTTCGTGCACGGCGAGGCCGGCTGGGTGAAGGAGGTGCGCCGCCTGCTGCGGGTCGAGCACCGCGTCCCGCGGGAGGACCTGTCCATCTCCGGTTACTGGCGCGTCGGCCACGACGAGGACGGCTGGCAGGCCTCGAAGCGGGAGTGGAACGCGCGCGTGGAGGCCGAGCAGGAGGGCGCCTCGGCGGCGTAGGCACGGGCGTGGGGCCGCGCGCGGCGCCGTGGGCACGCGCGCGGCGCGGCGGGACGGCCGCCCGCGGGCTGCCGCGCGCACACCGTCGGCCGCCGCCGGGCCGTCCACCGGGTCCGGGCGACGGCGGCGCACCTCGGGCACCTCCCGCGAGCGCGCGGGCGCCGGGGCTCCGCCGCGGCCTCGGCGCGACGGCGGCCCGCGCGGCGGAGGCGGACGCCGTCGCGAAGGGGCGGGCGACGGCCGTGGCGGCGACGACGGCCCGGCGCGTTCCGGCGCGCCCGGCACGGCACGTTCCAGCGCGCCCGGCGGGCCGGGCAGGGCGGCCGCCCCGTCCTCGGCGCGGGCGCGCGGCGGCCGGACGGTCCCGGCCGGCCGGAAGTCCGCTGCCCGCGGTCCGTACCCTGGGCGGTGATGAGACGCAGGACCCCGCCCCCGCCCGCTCCCCTCCCCCAGCGTCGCGGCGTGGA
This sequence comes from Streptomyces echinoruber, assembly GCF_014651135.1. GTDB lineage: Bacteria > Actinomycetota > Actinomycetes > Streptomycetales > Streptomycetaceae > Streptomyces > Streptomyces echinoruber. Next base: position 112,201 of record NZ_BMWH01000013.1, on the reverse strand, counting down.
CCCGGTGCGGGTGCGGCTGCCGGCCGGCGGGCCGTGGGCCACCGTGCGGGAGCACCTGGTGGAACGGCTCGCGGCGGGGCCGGGCGTGGTGGACGGCATGTTCGAGGCGGGGCTGGTGGTGGGCGCCGACGGGCGGCCGGTGGCGCCGGACGCGGCGTACGTGCCGGGGCTGTACGTGTGGTTCCACCGGGAGCTGCCCGAGGAGGTGGAGGTGCCGTTCCCGGTGGAGGTGGTGTACCGCGACGAGCACATCGTGGTCGCCGACAAGCCGCACTTCCTCGCCACCACCCCGCGCGGCCGTCACGTCGCCGAGACGGCGCTGGCGCGGCTGCGCCGGGAGCTGGGCCTGCCCGCCCTGACCGCCGCCCACCGCCTGGACCGGCTCACCGCCGGCCTGGTGCTGTTCACCGTGCGGCCCGAGGAGCGCGGCGCGTACCAGACGCTCTTCCGCGACCGGAGGGTCCGCAAGGAGTACGAGGCCGTCGCGCCGTACGACCCGGGCCTCGCCCTGCCCGCGACCGTGCGCAGCCGCATCGTGAAGGAGCGCGGGGTGCTCACCGCCCGCGAGGTCCCGGGCGAGCCGAACGCGGTCAGCCGCGTCGAGCTGATCGAGCACCGCGCGGACGGGCTCGCGCGCTACCGCCTGGTTCCCGGCACCGGCCAGACCCACCAGCTCCGGGTCCACATGAACGCCCTGGGCGTGCCCATCCTCGGCGACCCGCTCTATCCGGAGGTGACCGCTCCCGGCCCGCCCGACGACTTCCGGCGCCCGCTCCAACTGCTGGCGCGGGAACTGGAGTTCACCGACCCGGTGACCGGGGCGCGGCACCGCTTCCGCAGCCCGCGGACGCTGGCGGCGTGGACGTCGCCCGAGGAGTGGGGCCGGGGCTGAGCCGGGGGCGCACCGCACCGGCGGGGCCGCCGGCACGGGCCCGGCCGGTCACCCCGCGCCCGACGGCCGCGGTCCGCCCGGCTCGCGGCCGTCACCCGGCCCGGCCGCGCCCGGCGCTCACCTCATGCCCCCGAGAGCCGCAGCCCCTTCGGGCTCGAGGCCTTCGCCCGCTCCCGGCCGCGTGACCCGCGTTCCCCGCGCACCGCCGGATGCCACCGCCTCCACCGTTCCTTCCCGGCGGGGGTTCCAGTGGCCCGGGCCCGCGGCCGCCGTCACTCCCCCTGCCACCACCGCAGGAGCCGCCGCAGCAGGCCCTGCGGACGCGTCCGCGGCGCCGGCGCCGGTGCCGGGGCCGGAGCCGGGCCCGGGACTGACGCCGGTGCCGGAGCCGGAGTTGGCGCCGGAGCCGATGCGGACTCGGCGGCCGCGGGTTTCGGCGCCGACGCGGTGACCGGTGCTGACGCGGTGACCGGTGCCGACGCGGTGACCGGTGCCGGCACGGGCGGGCGGGGCATGGGGACGGCCGGCGGGCCGGGGAGGGCGGAGACCTCCTGCTGGGCGGTCGGGCTGAACACCACCGGCAGCTCCACCAGGTGGCGCGAGGCGATGGACGCCGTCCAGCGCAACTCGTCCTCCCCGCAGGCGAGTTGCACGTCCGGCAGCCGCATGAGCAGCGCGTCGACGCCGATGTCGGCGATGGCGCGGCCGATGTCCTGGCCCGGGCACTCGTGGGGGCCGCCGCCGAAGGCGAGGTGGGAGCGGTTGCCCATCATGCCGGCGGACAGGTCGGGCCGGATGCGCGGGTCGACGTTGCCGGCGGCCGGCGCGAACAGCAGCCCGTCGCCCTTGCGGATGCGCCGCCCGCCCAACTCGGTCTCCTGCTTGGCGAAGTAGCCGAGGATGGTACTGAACGGCGGTTCGTTCCACAGCGACTGCTCCACCGCCTCCGGCACCGTCATCTGCCCGCCGCTGAGCTGCGCCATGAAGCCGGGCTCGGTGAGCACCATCCGCAGCACGTTGGCGAGGAGGTTGGCGGTGGCCTCGTAGGCGGCGAACAGCACCAGCCGCAGGTGCTCGCGCACCTCGTCGTCGGTCAGCCGCGCCGGGTGGTTGACGAGGTGGCTGGCGAAGTCGTCGGCGGGCCGGGCCCGGCGGCGGGCGGTGAGCCGGCCGAGGGCGTCCATGATGTGGGCGTGGCTGGCGATCGCCGTCTCGGTGCCCTTGAGGCTGTCGCGGGCGGCCCGCACGAACCGGTCGTCGTACTCCTCGGGCATGCCGAGGATCTCGCAGATCACCGCCATCGGCAGGTGGTCGGAGAACTGGCCGACGAGGTCGGCCTCCCCCTCCTCGCAGAACGCGTTGACGAGCCGGTGGGTGTGCCGGTTGACGTGCCGGCGCAGCGTGCGGAACTCGATGGTGGAGATGGCGGCGGTGACGGCGCCGCGCAGCCGCTTGTGCTCGTCGCCCTCGGCGTGCGAGCAGATGGGCTGCCAGGCGATGTGCGGCAGGAGGGGGTGGTCGGGTCTGACCAGGCCCTCGCGCAGCGGGGTCCAGACCCGGCTGTCCCGGGTGAACTGCGAGGGCGTGCGCACCATGTGCATGTTCTCGGCGTGACCCAGGACCACCCACAGCGGCAGGTCGTCGTGGATCAGCACGGGCGCGACGGGTCCGTGCTCGGCGCGCAGCCGCTCGTACAGCGCGGCCAGGTCCTCCGCCTCGTGCAGCCGGTACCGCCCCCCGGGGCCGAGGCCGTGCGCGGGGCAGCCGGGCGGCGGAGCGAGGACGGGGTCGTCGGTGCCCGTCGGGGAGTGGTATTCAGGCGTCACAGTGGTCGCTCCGAAACATGGGGTCCATCCGGGTGGGGCGTGCGCCGGGACACGGGGTCCCGGGCCGGGGCCGGGTGATCAGGTGAGCGCCCCGGTCAGGTGCAGCGCGTGCAGGAAGCGCACCAGGGTCAGCAGGACGTCGCGGCTGGAGGCGCGGCGGCGCGCGTCGCACTCCAGGATGGGGATGTCGGGGGTCAGGTCGAGGGCCTGCCGCAGCTCGGCCATGGGGTAGCGGGGTGCGTCCGGGAAGGTGTTGACGGCGACCACGAACGGCACTCCGCGTTCCTCCAGCCGCCCCATCACGTCGTAACTGACCTCGATACGGCGGGTGTCGAGCAGCACCACCGCGCCGAGGGCGCCCTCGAACAGGCGGTTCCACAGGAACCAGAAACGCTCCTGGCCGGGCGTGCCGAACAGGTACAGCACCAGTTCGTCGCTGATCCGGATGCGGCCGAAGTCCATGGCCACGGTGGTGGCCGTCTTGGAGGGCGAGCCGAAGTCGTCGTCGACGCCGATGCCCGCCTGGGTCATGGTCTCCTCGGTGGTGAGCGGCTTGATCTCGCTCACCGAGCCGACCATCGTCGTCTTCCCGACCCCGAACCCGCCCACGATCACGATCTTCGCCGCGGCCTGGGCCGTGTGCGGGAGATGGTCCTCGGCCCGTGGGCCGGGGACGGTGTCAGAGCCGTTGTAGTCCATGCATCACCGCTTCGAGGAGGGAACGGTCGGGGAGCGCCTGGCGGACGATGGGGGCGCGCGCCTGCACCAGCCCGGCCGCCAGCATGTCGGTGAGCAGCACCGTCACCACGCCGAAGGGCAGGCCGAGGTAGGCCGACAGTTCGGCCACCGACAGGGGGCTCCTGCACATCCGGAGCACGGCCGTCTGCTCCGGCGTCGACGAGGGCGGCGGCTCGGCGCACGCCACGATCAACGTCACCAGGTCCAGTACGGCGCGGTCGCCGCCGTCGGAGTCGGCGACCACGTACAGCCGTTCGGGGATCTTGCCGTCGCCCTCCGCCTCTCCCTGCGCCGGCGCGAGGGGGGACGGCGGCTGATGACGGGTCGCAGGGCGCCGCCGTCGCTGGGGCGGGACCGGAGGGTTCATACGGCCTGCCCGTTCCGCCGGGGCGGACTCGTCAGGTGGGAGCCGAGCCGGCGGACCAGGTCGGCCATCTGGTGGCTCATCCGGCCGGGTTCGCAGCGGATGTCGGAGAGCACCGCGAGGTAGGCGTTGGGGCCGGCCGACATGAGGTAGAAGTAGCCGTTCTTGACCTCGATGAGGGTCATCTTCATCTCGCCGTCGCTGTGGGGGATCTCCTCGGCGACGGCGGTGGCCAGGCTCTGCAGCCCGGCGCAGGCGGCGGCGACCCGGTCGGCGGCGTCGGGGTCGTCGCCCCACTGGGCGATGCGCAGTCCGTCGGCGGACAGCACGACGATCATGTGGATGCCCGGTACCTCGTCGGGGAGGTGCCGCAGCATCCAGTCGATGTTGCCTCGCTGCTTGATCACGTGGGGTCCCTCTCGTCGTCGGCGCCGTCGCGGACCGGCTCGGTCGGCTCGGCAGTGGGGGTGGGGGTGGCTGCCTGGGTGATGTCGGGGTAGTCCTTCAGTCCCTCGAAGAACGCGCCGACCCACGCCCCGGGCGGGGTGTCGTCCTTCTTCTCGGACTCCTCGGGCTCCTCGGGCTCCGGCTTGGGCGTGGACCAGACGGAGTAGCCCTTCTCGCGCTCCTCCCGCTCGATGGCGGCCTGCTGGGCGAGCCGCTGGCTCAGCGGCGTCCTGACCCGGCTGCGGCGCTGCGGCAGGCCGCCCGCGGTCCACTCGGTGATCTCGGGGACGTCGGAGGTTCCGTCCGCGAGCGGCGGCGGGGAGTCGGGGATGCGCGGGCTGGTGGGCCGGCGCCGCTTGGGGCGGCGCTTGGGGCCCTCGACCCCGTCGGTGTCGACCTCGGGGACGGCGGTGACGCCGACACCGTGGGCGAGTCCGACGCCGGGCTCGGAGGTGATCATCTCGCTGGGGATGACGAGGACGGCGCGCACGCCGCCGTAGGCGGAGTCCCGCAGCGCGACCTGCATGTTGTGCGCCGCGCACAGGCGGCCGACGACGGCCAGGCCCAGGCGCGGGTTGGAGCCGAGCTCCTGCAGGTCGGCGCCGGCCCGGGCGCGGACCAGCATCGTGTCGACGAGGACGCGGTCCTCCTGGCTCAGGCCGGTGCCGGCGTCCTCGATCTCGATGGCGATGCCGGTCTGCACCTCCACCGCGGTCACGTGCACCTTGCTGGTGGGCGGCGAGTAGCGGGTGGCGTTGTCGAGGAGTTCGGCGCAGGCCTGGATGACCGGTTCGACGGAGATGCCGCGGATGTTGACCTTGGCGATGGAGTCCAGCTTGATCCGCGGGTACTCCAGGATGCGGGACATGGCGCCGCGCAGCACGCTGTAGAGCGGTACCGGCAGCGGCCACTGGCGGCCGGGGCGGCCGCCGCCGAGCACGGCGACGGTGTCGACGAGACGGCCGATCAGCGCGTTGCCGTGGTCGATGCGCAGCAGGTCGTCGAAGACCTCGGGGTTGCGGCCGTGGTCCTCCTCCATCTCCCTGAGTTCCTTGGCCTGCTGGTGCACGATCGCCTGGATGCGCCGGGCGACGTTGACGAAGGAGCGCTGCGCGGAGTCGCGCAGGGCACTCTCGTCCTCCACGAGCCGGAGCACCGCGCGCAGGAACTCGCGCTGGGCCTCGGAGAGTTGACGCCAGTACGGGTCGGGGTCGACGACGCGGCGGATCACCTCGTCGGGGGACTCGCCGCCGCGGACGCGGAGCACGCCGACGGGCAGGAGTTCGGCCCCGAGGCGGACGATCACCTCGTCGTGGGAGGCGAGCCGCTGCTCGAGGGAGGCGGTCCGCCGGGCGTGCTCGGCACGCAGGTCGCGCAGGAGGCGGCCGCGGCGCGCCGCCTCGGCGGCCACGGCGACCACCAGGGCGGTCGCGACGGCACCGCACCAGCCGACGGCGGCCCGGGCCGGCTGCGGCACGGCGGCGACGGCGGCCCCGGTCACCGCGGCCATGACCACGGCCAGCAGCAACAGCACGCGCAGATAGGGAAGTTCGCGGCCACGGGGCGGCGACTGGACACTCACCATGAAAGCCCTCTGAGACAAATCGGCTGCGGGTCGGGGGAGCTTGCTGGGGGGAAACGTGATGGCACTGTAGAGAACCGCCAGGACTTTCCGCACATGGGGGAACAAGCGCACGAATTCGCCTCAACTCGGTGCGCTGCGGGCGAGCTTAGTCCGAGCGGATCAACGCCGTGTCATATTCGGCAAGCACCTGAAAACGCCCCGGGGAGCGGAGTACGCTCGCTCTCTTTGCACGGTGGGCATCCGTTCGAACACACACCGTGACGACGTACGGGCGTGCGAGAGCATCTCACCGGAAAGAGTGACGGCCGGGGTGGTGGGCCGGTGCCGTGGAGCACCGGCCCACCACCCCGGCCGTCTTCGTCCGGTCCGATTCCGGGACGAGGCGTGGCGGGGCGTGACGGGATGTGACGGAGCGTCAGCCCACCGACGAGTAGGCCACCACGCCCCTCAGCAGCGCGTCGACCGCCTTGCGGGCGGCCTTCGGCACGGTGGAGCCCTCCGCGGGCGCCGCCGCCGCGATCTGCCCCAGCACGTCGATGACCTGCTTGCACCAGCGCACGAAGTCGCCGGCCGGCATCTCCGCCTCGCGCAGCACCTCGTCGAGCCCCTTGCCGGAGGCCCACATGTACGCGGTCCAGGCGAAGCCGAGGTCCGGCTCGCGCTGGCCGACGCCCTCGGACTGGTGGATCCGGAACTCCTCCTCCAGACCGTCCAGCCGGCCCCAGATGCGAACCATCTCATCCAGCGCGACCCGCGCCTTGCCGGAGGGCAGCTTTGGCATCGCGGCGTCGTCGCCGAGCCGCGCCTCGTAGACCAACGCCGAGGCGCAGGCGGCCAGTTCGGCCGGTCCCAGCCCCTCCCACACGCGTTCCCGCAGGCACTCGCTGGCGAGCAGGTCGAGTTCGCCGTAGAGCCGGGCGAGCCGCTTGCCGTGCTCGGTGACCTCGTCACCGCGCAGGTAGTCCAGCTCGGTCAGCAGCGCCACGATGCGGTCGAAGGTGCGGGCGATGGTGTTGGTGCGGCCCTCGATGCGGCGCTCCAGCTGCGTGGTGTCGCGCAGCAGCCGGTGGTAGCGCTCGGCCCAGCGGGCGTGGTCCTCGCGGTCGCTGCACCCGTGGCAGGGATGGGCCCGGAGCGCCTTGCGCAGCCGGGCGATCTCCCGGTCGTCGGCGGCCTGCGAACGGCGCTTGCGGTGCCGCTCGGGAGGGATGTGCCCGGCCTTGGTACGCAGCGCGGAGGCGAGGTCGCGGCGGGACTGCGGGGAGCGCGGATTGAACGACTTCGGGATCCGCATCCGCTCCAGCGGCTCCACCGGCACCGGGAAGTCGATCGACGCCAGCCGCTTGACCTGCCGCTCGGCGGTCAGGACCAGGGGGCGCGGGCCGTCGTGGTGCTCGAAGCCGCGGTGGCCGTTGGTGCGTCCGGCGGGCAGGCCGGGGTCGAGGACCAGCGCCAGGCCCGCGTACTTGCCCGTCGGCACGTGGATGACGTCGCCGGGCCGGAGCTTCTCCAGCGCGACGGCGGCCTCGGCGCGCCGCTGCGCCGCGCCCTGCCGGGCCAGCTCGGTCTCGCGGTCCTTCAGCTCCCGGCGCAGCCGCGCGTACTCCTCGAAGTCGCCGAGGTGGCAGGTCATGGCCTCCTTGCAGCCGGCCAGTCCCTCCTCGTTGCGCTGCACCTGCCGGGAGATCCCGACGACCGACCTGTCGGCCTGGAACTGCGCGAACGAGGTCTCCAGCAGCTCGCGCGAGCGGTGCCGGCCGAACTGCTCGACCAGGTTGACCGCCATGTTGTACGACGGCTTGAAGCTGGAGCGCAGCGGGTAGGTGCGGGTGCCGGCCAGGCCCGCGAGGTGCTCGGGGTTCATGCCGCGCTGCCACAGCACCACGGCGTGCCCCTCGACATCGATGCCACGGCGGCCGGCCCGGCCGGTGAGCTGCGTGTACTCGCCGGGCGTGATGTCCACGTGCTGCTCGCCGTTCCACTTGACGAGCTTCTCCAGGACGACGGAGCGCGCCGGCATGTTGATGCCCAGGGCGAGGGTCTCGGTGGCGAAGACGGCCTTGACCAGCCCGCGCACGAACAGCTCCTCGACGACCTCCTTGAAGGTCGGGAGCATGCCCGCGTGGTGGGCGGCGATGCCGCGCTCCAGGCCCTCCAGCCACTCGTAGTAGCCCAGGACGTGCAGGTCCTCCGGCGGGATGGCGGCGGTGCGCTCCTCCACCAGGGCGCGGACCTGCTCGCGGGCCTCCTCGTCGTTGAGCCGCAGGCCCGCGTACAGGCACTGCTCGACGGCGGCCTCGCAGGCGGCGCGGCTGAAGATGAACGTGATCGCGGGCAGCAGGCCCTCGGCGTCCAGCCGCTCGATGACCTCCGGCCGGCTCGGCGTCCACACCCGGGCGCGCTGCCGACGCTCCCGCTCCCGGTCGGCGTCGCGCATCGCCCGGCCGCGGCGGCGGTCCGGAAACGGAGGGCGGCTGTTCTCCAGGCGGGCCAGCCGCATCAGGTCGGGGTTGACGGCCTTCCGGTGGCCGTCGCCCTCCTCGAACAGGTCGTACATCCGCCGTCCGGCCAGCACGTGCTGGAACAGCGGCACCGGGCGGTGCTCGGAGACGATCACCTCGGTGTCGCCGCGGACGGTGTCGAGCCAGTCGCCGAACTCCTCGGCGTTGGACACGGTCGCCGAGAGCGACACCAGCGTCACCGACTCGGGGAGGTGGATGATCACCTCTTCCCAGACGGCGCCGCGGAAGCGGTCGGAGAGGTAGTGCACCTCGTCCATGACCACGTAGCCGAGGCCGAGCAGCGTCTGGGAGCCGGCGTAGAGCATGTTCCGCAGCACCTCGGTGGTCATCACCACCACCGGGGCCTCGGCGTTGAGGCTGTTGTCGCCGGTGAGGAGGCCGACCTTCGCCGCGCCGTAACGGCGGCACAGGTCGGCGTATTTCTGGTTCGACAGCGCCTTGATGGGCGTCGTGTAGAAGCACTTCCTGCCCTGCTTGAGGGCGAGGTGGACGGCGAACTCGCCCACGATCGTCTTGCCGGAGCCGGTGGGGGCGGCCACCAGCACGCCCTTCCCCGCCTCGAGGGCCCGACAGGCCTCGATCTGGAAGGGGTCGAGGCCGAAGTCGTACATCTCGCGGAACTCCGCGAGCGCGGTGGCCTGCTCGGCAGCACGCCTACGCGCTGCCGCGTACCGCTCGGCCGGTGAGAGGTCCTCTGTCATCGTGCTTTCGAGCCTACCGGGCCGCACCGACAACAGGACGATCATTACCCGGATCGCCGGTGAATCCGCAGGTCGGACGCACCGGCGACGCAGAGGAGGGGGCTCGGGCGGTGGCTCAGGTCACGTCGTCGTAGCCGTTGACGCGCTCGGTGCCCGCCTGCTCCGGCAGGGCCCGGCCGGCGGTGACGGGCTCCACCTCGCCGATGTCCTCGGGGGTGAGGTCCAGCTCCGATGCCTCGTCGGGGCTGGGTTCCTGGGCCTCGCGGTGGGCCCGGCGGCGGTCGTTGAGCAGGGCGAAGCCCACGGCCAGGAAGTACAGCAGGACGATGGGCGCGGCCAGCGACAGCATCGAGACCGGGTCGACGGTCGGCGTGGCGAACGCGGCGAAGACGGTGACGCCGAGGATCATGCCGCGCCACCAGCTCAGCATGCGGCGGCCGCCGAGGACACCCGTGAGGTTGAGCATGACCAGCAGCAGCGGCAGCTCGAAGGACAGGCCGAAGACGATCACCATGCGGGTGACCAGGTCGAGCAGGTCGTCCAGCGGCAGAAGGTTGACCGCGCCCTGCGGGGTGAAGTCGATCAGAACGTTCGCGGCCGTGGGCAGCACGTGGTAGGAGAACCAGGCGCCCGCCATGAACAGCGGGAAGCCGGTCGCGACGAAGGCCAGCGCGTACTTCTTCTCATGGCGGTGCAGGCCGGGCGCCACGAAGGCCCAGAGCTGGTAGAGCCAGACGGGGCTGGCGAGGACCACGCCGCCCGTCAAGGACACCTTGATCATCAACGTGAACGGGCCCATGAGACCCGACATCGTGATGTTGCCGCAGGCACCCTTGCTCTGCTTGGCGAGCTCGGTGAACGGTTTGGAGCAGCCCACGGCGTGCTGGATCGGCTCCGTGAGGAAGTTGATGATGTCCTGGTAGTAGATCGCGCTGACGACCGCGCCGATCACAATGGCCAGGACGGACTTCCCGAGCCGGTTGCGCAGCTCACGAAGGTGCTCCACCAGGGGCATCCGTCCCTCGGGATCCTTCTCCTTCTTGCGGGCAGACTTGAGCAACCCACGTCCTCATCTCGTGCGGCAGGCCGGATCGGTCCGGCCCTGCGTCAGCCGTGCGTCAGCGCTGCGTGGTGTCCGTCGGTTCGTTGACCGGGCGGGAGCTGGACACGTCGCCGGGGGCGGCCTGGATGGTGCGCTGGGCCGGGGGCTCCGGCGGGGCGGCGGAGGCGGAGTCGGAGGACTTGCCCTCCTCCTTCATCGCCTTGGCCTCGCTCTTGAGGATGCGCGCGGACTTGCCGAGCGAGCGCGCCATGTCCGGAAGCTTCTTCGCGCCGAACAGCAGAATGATGACGACGAGGATGAGAATGATCTCGGGTGCTCCGAGCCTTCCGAACATAAGTCTTTACCTTCTCACCGAGGCGGCTGGGTGGGGTGCCGTCCGACCGTTCGGACACGTGTCCGATGGCCGCACCAGCAGCGATCGTAACGCTCGGGGGTGAACGCGAGGCAATCCCCGCGCGTCCTCCCGTCCGTGGTCGGGGCATGGCCCGGGCCTCGTTTTCCGGACCACGATCAGCAGCGTACCCGCCCCGCACAACGGGGTGACAGGGCGAAGGGCCCACAGCGCATTCAAATCAAGACGCGCGGCAGAACTCCGGGCGACGCACAGGTCCCTCACAGCGCGTCGGCCGAGCGGGCCACGCCGACGGCCGCCCGCTCCAGGTCCTCCGCCGCCCGGTTGATACGGCGCGCGGAGTCCGCGACCTGCCTGCCGAGGCGCTGCGCCTCCACGAACACCCTGACGGCCAGCACCCCGAGGACGGAGAGTCCCAGGAACCCCACAGCCACCGCGAACATCGGCCAGAACATGCCCCTGAGCCTAGACCGTCCGGCCGGTGCGCCATCGCCCGGCCGGGGTGGGAACCGACCGCCGGCCGAAGAAGCCGACCACCCCGCAGGTGCCGGTGTCCCGCGAGGCCAGAGCGTCGGAGGCTAGAGCGTCGAGTGCAGACGCAGGGTGCGCACCCCGCCCCCGGTCAGCAGTTCCACGATCCGCTCCCCCGCCGGCTTGCGGACCAGGGTGCCGCACTCGGGGCAGGTGAAGGAGTAGAAGGTGGTGCGGCGTGTGGCGCCGATGGCGAGGCGCAGTGCGCTCGCGGTGAGCTCGAACCGTCCCCGGCAGTCCGGGCAGCCCGCCCGGAACACCACCGGAGCCACGTTTTTCATCCCGGCGAACGCGGAGGCCACCGACATTCCCCGCACACCAGACGTCGCCGACTCGCTCAAAGTCCCTGCTCCTGCCTGTCGTACAGCCCGTCGTGAACTGTGTGCGCCCCGTGAGCGGGGGACGCGGCCCGCCGGGCCGCCCCGCCCGCGTCCGCGGCGTCGAGGCCGTCGTACTCCGCCTCCACGCCGTCGTAGGCGGCCAGCGCCTCGCGCGCGGCCCGGCGGGCGCTCTCAGCCAGCTCGGGCGGCGAGACGATCCGGCCGTCGCGGCCGAGCCGCAGCGCCAGGCGCCGCAGCGACGCCGGGTCGGGGGTGCGCAGGGTAATACGCAGCCCGCCGTCGGGAAGCTCATCGGCGCTGTCGTGCGGGTAGTACTCGGCGACCCAGCGGCCGCCCGGCCCGACCTCGACGACGACCTCCGGGTCCTCCGCGGAAGGCTGCACCAGCGCCTGCGACAGGTCGCGCAGTTCGATCTCCGGCGGCTCGGACGGCTCGTCGAGGACGCGGATCTCGGCGACCCGGTCGAGGCGGAAGGTGCGGCGCGCCTCGGAGCGGCGGCACCAGGCCTCCACGTAGGTGTGCCCGACGCTGACCAGGCGGATGGGGTCGATCTCGCGCTCGGTGACCTCGTCGCGGGCCGGCGAGTAGTAGCGGATCCACAGCCGGCGGCGCTCGGCGATCGCGCGGTCGACGTCGGCGAAGACGCCGCCCTCGGACTCGAAGGTCACCGACAGGCGGGAACTGGCGCCGGCCGCCTCGCCGGCCGCCGCCTCCACCTTGGCGGTGGCCCGCAGCAGCGCCTGCCGGTCGCTCTCGCGCAGGCCGGGCAGCGTGGCCACGGCGCGCGCCGCCACCAGCAGGGCCGTCGCCTCGTCGGCGGCCAGCCGCAGCGGCTGGGCGGTCTCCGCGCCGAGCGCGGCCGGGTTGTGCCACCAGATGCGCTCGCCGTCGGTGTCGATGTCGAGCAGGTCGCCGCCGCGGAAGCTGGTGCCGCACATGGGCAGCACGTCGAGGTCGGCGACGAGCTCCTCCTCGGTGATGCCGAAGGCGCGCGCGACATCGGCGATCCGGGCGCCGTTGCGCTCCTTCAGGTACGTCACCAGGGACAGCATGCGCCGGGTCTGGTCGATGGCGTTCACGGTCCTGGCCGGTTTGCCTGCCACGGTCGTCGTCCGCTCCCCCTCAGCCCTTGGCCACGGCACGCAGCCGGTCCACCACGTCGGCCCGCAGCTCGGCGGGCTCCAGGACCACCACGTCCGGTCCGAACTCCACCAGCCAGGCGTCCAGCCCGTGCCCGTACGGAATCTCCAACTCGTCCCAGCCGTCTCCGAGTTCCCGCACCGCCGTGGCTTTCGCCCGAAGGGGGTACCCGGCGCCCGCGCGCAGCCGGATCCGCGCCGTCCGGTCGGTGATCTCCCCAGCCCAGCGGGCCACGGTCTCGCGGACGGTGACGACGTCGGGCACCGGCGCGGTGAACCGGCCGCCGCGGCTGCGCACCCTGCCGGTGATCCGGGACAGCCGGAAGACGCGCTCGGCGCCGCGGTCGCGGTCCCAGCCGGCCAGGTACCAGTGGCCGCGCCAGCACTCCAGCGCCCACGGCTCGACATGCCGGGTCTCGGGATGGGCGGCGGAGGCCTTGCGGTAGTCGAAGACGACCGGGCGGCGGTCGCGGCAGGCGAGCATCAGCGGCTCGAACGCGGCCTCGTGCACCGGGATGCGGGGCTCCAGGGCGCCGTGCGTCTCGTAGGGGTCGACGTCCTCGGGCAGCCCGGCGGCCCGCAGCTTCTGCAGGGCGCCGCTGGCGGCGCCGGCCAGGCGGGCCTGCTGCCACACCTTGGCCACGAGACCGAGGGCGGCAGCCTCCTCGGCGTCGAGGGTGATGGGCGGCAGGCGGTTGCGGTCGCGGCGGGCCAGGTAGCCGACCTCGCCGTCGATGCCCTCGACGGTCTCGATGACCAGGCCGAGCTCGCGCAGGTCCTCCTTGTCCCGCTCGAACATCCGGTTGAAGGAGTCGTCGTGGGAAGCACCGCCGTCCGGCCCGGTGGCCGCTCCCCTGCCCGGCCCCGAGACTTCGACGTAGGCCTCAATCGACTCGCGCAGCTCGCGCTTGCTGAGCGGCCGCCGTGTCCCCAGCAGGCACAGCGCCAGGTTCATCAACCGCTCGGCCTTGGCAATGGCCATCGACGCCCTTCGCCTTCCTCTGGTGCTCCTGATCGACGACCGTACCGCTCCGATGCGCCCCGGCAAAAGCCGAGGGCCCATGCCCGCACAGGCATGGACCCCAGGTGATCGCATCCGGTCGCGACCGGCGGTGCCGTGGAGCCGGAGGGCTCAGGCGGCGACCAGGTCGCAGACGAAGATCAGCGTCTCGCCCGGCTTGATCACACTGCCGGCGCCGCGGTCGCCGTAGGCGAGGTGCGGGGGGATGATCAGCTGGCGGCGGCCGCCGACCCGCATGCCCTGCACGCCCCGGTCCCAGCCGGGGATGACCTGGCCGGTACCCAGCCGGAAGCGCAGCGGCGCGCCGCGGTTCCAGGACGCGTCGAACTCCTCACCGGTGGAGAAGGCCACGCCCACGTAGTGGACGGAGACGGTGCTGCCCGCCTTGGCCTCCGGCCCGTCGCCCTCCCAGATGTCCTTGATCTCGAGGTCCGCGGGGGGCTCGCCGCCCGGGAAGTCGATCTCGGGCTTTTCGATGCTCACGTCTCTCGCTCCTGCTCGTGGTACGACAAGGCAACCCGGACAGTCTCGCACCCTCGCCCGCCCGGCCGCCGTGCCCCTCGGGAGCCGGACCGCCCGCCGCGCGCCCGCGGCTCACATCTTGGCCAGGACATCCACCGAGAACACCATCGTGGAGTCCTTCTTGATGGGGCTGTTCTTCGGCGGGTTGTCGCCGTAGCCCTGGTCGGGGGGGATGACGACGAGGACGCGGCTGCCGACCTTCTTGCCGGTCAGGCCCTCGGCCCAGCCCTTGACGACCTGCTGGAGGGAGAAGGGCTGCAGCGCCTTGCGGCGGTAGGTGGAGTCGAACGGCTTGCCGGTGTCCCACAGCACGCCCTGGTACTGGACGAGGACGGTGTCGCCGGAGCCCACCGCGGGGCCGTCGCCCTCGATGACGTACCGCGACACGAGCTTCTTGGGCGCGGCCTTCCCCGGCGGGATCTTGATCTCGGGTGCCCGGCCGTCGGTGTTGGTGCCGATCGTGGGCAGGTCCGCGTCGTGCTGCGCAACGGGCCTGCCCTCGGCGGAGCTCTTGGCGTTGAAGGTGTTCTGCAGGTCGATGACGAAGACCAGCGTGTCGGTGCCCTTGATGCCCGCCTGCGCGCTGCCCTGCGGGCCGTAGCCCCAGGTGGGCGGGACGGCGAGCTCGACGCGGCTGCCGGTCTTCTTCCCGGCCAGGCCGTAGCGCCAGCCGTCGATGATGCGGCCCTGGGCGAGCTGGATGACCAGCGGGGTCTTGCGGTCGTAGGAGTTGTCGAAGACCTTGCCGGTGTCCCAGATCTGGCCCAGGTAGTTCGCCTGGATGTAGTCGTTCTCCGCGACCGTCCTGCCGCTGCCGGCGATGAGGGTCTTCACGGCGAGCTGGTCGGAGGGCTTGCCGGTGCCCTTGGCGACGGTCGGCTTCTCGTCGAACTCCGTGCCGGCGGTGACGGCGGGCAGCGGGCCGGAGACGATCCGGGGCGGCGGCGCGGCGGACGTGGCCGAGGCGGAGGGCGACGCGCTGTCGCTGGCCTTGCTGCTGGAGTCGGACGAGTCGTCGCCGCAGCCGGCGAGCGTGACCAGCCCGGCGGCGGGAACGGCGATGAGGAGGGAGCGTCGGCGCACGGTGGGGCCTCGTAATCGGTCGTAATCGGTCATCTCGCCGTGACGGCGTGCGCGCAACTCTACGGCGTGAGAAGGGCGCCGTACGGGAAACGTACGGCGCCCGTGTTGCGTTCCGTTGCGTTCCGGCATTCCGCGGAACGCACCTGTCACGTCGGGGTGTTCACATTCCGGCGATCAGCTTCTCCACCCGGTCGTCCACGGAGCGGAACGGGTCCTTGCACAACACGGTGCGCTGCGCCTGGTCGTTGAGCTTCAGGTGGACCCAGTCCACGGTGAAGTCGCGGCGCTGCTCCTGCGCCCGCCGGATGAAGTCGCCGCGCAGCCGGGCCCGGGTGGTCTGCGGGGGCACCGACTTGCCCTCGAAGATCTTCAGGTCGTTGCAGATCCGGGCGGCCTGGCCCTTCTTCTCCAGCAGGTAGTACAGGCCGCGGCGGCGGTGGATGTCGTGGTAGGCGAGGTCTATCTGGGCGACCCGCGGGTGCGACATGGTCATGTTGTGCTTGGCCCGGTACCGCTCGATGAGCTTGTACTTCATCACCCAGTCGATCTCGGTGCCGATGCGGTCGAGGTCCTCGGTCTCGATCGCCTCCAGGGAGCGGCCCCACAGCTCCAGCACCTGCGCGACGGTGCCGGTGCGGATGCCGCGCCGGTCGCAGAAGTCCGCGGCCTTCTCGAAGTACTCGCGCTGCACCTCCAGCGCGGAGGCCTCGCGGCCGCTGGCCAGGCGCACCTTGCGGCGGCCGGTGATGTCGTGGCTGACCTCGCGGATGGCCCGGATGGGGTTCTCCAGGGTCAGGTCGCGCATCACGGTGCCGGCCTCGATCATGCGCAGCACCAGGTCGGTGGCGCCGACCTTGAGCAGCATCGTGGTCTCGGACATGTTCGAGTCGCCGACGATGACGTGCAGCCGGCGGTAGCGCTCGGCGTCGGCGTGCGGCTCGTCGCGCGTGTTGATGATGGGCCGGGAGCGGGTCGTCGCCGAGGAGACGCCCTCCCAGATGTGCTCGGCGCGCTGGCTGACGCAGTACACCGCCCCGCGCGGGGTCTGCAGCACCTTGCCGGCGCCGCACAGCAGCTGCCGGGTGACCAGGAAGGGGATGAGGATGTCCGCGAGCCGGGAGAACTCCCCGTGCCGCGCCACCAGGTAGTTCTCGTGGCAGCCGTAGGAGTTGCCCGCCGAGTCGGTGTTGTTCTTGAAGAGGTAGACGTCGCCCGCGATGCCCTCCTCGTGCAGGCGTCGTTCCGCGTCCACCAGGAGTCCTTCGAGGATGCGCTCGCCGGCCTTGTCGTGGGTGACCAGTTCGGTCACGTTGTCACATTCGGGCGTGGCGTATTCCGGATGCGATCCCACGTCGAGATAGAGCCGGGCGCCGTTTCGCAGAAACACGTTGCTGCTGCGGCCCCATGACACGACACGGCGGAAGAGGTACCGCGCCACCTCGTCAGGTGACAGGCGGCGCTGTCCCCTGAACGTGCACGTGACGCCGTACTCGTTCTCCAGCCCGAAAATGCGGCGGTCCATGAAGGAACATTACGCCCGATCCCGCGGGCTGAAACGGGGTTCGGCCGCACGGTTTGGATCATTTTCCGATGCGGCGGCGACGACCGCCCGTCCGGCGGGCACGGCCAGGACGCGCCGCGCGGCCAGCAGGACCAGCAGGGACACGGCTCCCGCGGCCGGCGGCAGGGCGAAACCGGCGAGGGCGCCACCCGACTGGACGACGGGCCCGGCCACGCCGGTGCCGGCCGACGCGCCCACGGTGAACGTGGTCACCAGCCAGGAGAACGCCTCGGTGACGGTGCCGCGCGGCGCGTGCCGGTCGACGAGGACGAAGGCGCAGGCGATGGCGGGGGCGAGGAAGAACCCGGCGACCACGGTGAGCAGCACCATGGCGACCGCGCCGGGCATCAGCATCAGCGGCAGATAACCCGCCGCGAGCAGCGCCACCAGGACGCGCAGCCGCCGCTCGGGCGGGCCGGTCCAGCGGCGCGCCCCGTAGAGGGTGCCGCCCAGCAGGGCGCCCAGGCCCAGGGCGGCCATGATCCAGCCGTAGACGGTCTCGCCGCCGTGGCCGTCGGCGTAGGGGACGGCGGCGACCGTGATGGAGCCGAGCGCGATGCCGACGAACAGGAGGGCGCCGAGCAGGGCCAGCAGCCCGGGCGAGCGCAGGGCGCCCAGCCAGTGGGCCTCGCGGGGCGCCGAGCGCCAGGCGCACGAGGGCCGCGAGAGGACCACCGACAGCGCCCCCAGGACGCCGACGGCGTTCAGCAGGATCAGGGCGGCCCGGGCGGACCACGCGGACGCGCACAGGGTGACCAGCAGCGGGCCGGCGGTGAACATGACCTCCTGCGCGACGGCGTCCATGGCGTAGGCCGTGTGCACCTGATCCTCCCGGCGCAGGACGGAGGGCCACAGGGCGCGCAGGCCGCCCTCCAGGGGCGGGGCGAGCAGGCCGGCCGCCGCCACGGCCGCGCAGGCCGGCGGCAGCGGGTCGGTGCCGGCGACGGCGAACACGGTGGTCGCCAGGGCGGAGGCCAGTGCGGCGGGCAGTTGCACGCGCGGCTGGCCGTAGAGGTCCACCAGGCGGCCGAGGACCGGCTGGCCGACGGCGTTGGCCACGCCGTAGACGGCCGCGAGGGCGCCGGCGAGGCTGTAGGTGCCGCCCTCGGCGCGCACGAACAGCACCAGGGCGATGGCGGCCGTGGCGTTCGGCAGCCGGCCGACCAGGGTGCCCACGAGCAGGCGGGCGGCGTGCCGCGCCCTGAGGATCTCCAGGTATCCCGTGGCCATGTCCGCCCTCCGCCCGCCGTGTGGAACACGCCTCGCGTGTTACGTATAACGTCTGTCGTCATACGTACCATGTGCGCTGTTCGGCAGTCCATACGAAGGAGAGGGCGGACGGTGGCACGAGGCAGCACCCGCCCCACGAGCCGGGACGTCGCCCGGGCCGCCGGCGTCTCGCAGGCCGCGGTCTCCCTGGTGCTCGGGGACAAGTGGCACGGCCGGGTGTCGGCGGCGACCGCGGAGCGGGTGCGCCGGGCGGCCAAGGAGCTGGACTACCGGCCCAACCTGGCGGCGCGGCACCTGCGGCTGGGCCGCACCCGGACCGTCCTGCTGGTGGTGCCGGCGCTGACGACCGAGTTCTTCGCGGGCGTGTACACGGGCGCGGCCCGCCTCGCCGCCGAGCACGGCTTCGGCGTGGTGCTGTACCCCTCCCCCGAGGGCGTCGGACCCGCCAGGGACCCCTTCGCGTCCGCGCAGGCGGCGCTGGACGGCGTGATCGCCTCCTCGATGGCCGCGGACGCGCTGTCCGCCATCCGCGGCGACCAGCTGCCGCTGGTGATGCTGGACAGCGACCCGGCGGGCAGCCTGGGCGCGGCCACGGTCAACGCCACGGTCAACCTGGACATCGCCGACGGCGTACGGCAGGTCGCCGAGCACCTGCTGGGGCTCGGGCACCGGCGCTTCCTGCACCTGGCGGCGGACGTGCCGTCCTGGACGTTCCGGGTGCGCGCGCGGGAACTGCACGCGCGCGTGGGGGCGCTCGCCGGCACCGAGGTGCGCACCGCGCGCGCACCGATCTCCATCGACGGCGCCCGCGCGGCCGTGGAGGCCGCCCTCGCCGGCCCCGGGCCCCGCCCCACCGCCCTGGTCTGCGACGACGACAAGCTCGCCGCCGGCGCGTACAAGGCCCTGCGGCGCCTGGGACTGCGCGTGCCGGACGACGTCTCCGTCACCGGCGTCGACGACCTGGCCCTGGCCACCGCCATCGACCCGGAGCTGACGACCGTACGGCTGGACGCGGAGCTGTTCGGGGAGCGGGGCATGCGCGCGCTGCTGGCGGTCCTGGAGGGCCGTACGCCCGAGGGCGGGGACATTCCGGTGGAACTGGTGGTGCGGGGCTCCACGGCGCCGCCAGGGCGGCCGTGAGGGCCTTCCCGCTCATGCCCGTGCCCCTGCTCATGCCCGTGCCCCGGCCGTGCGCTGCTCGGCCGGGGCACGTCGGGTGACGGCGCGGGAGCGACCCGCCGGGTCACGTGCCGTCGGTGTCCTTCGCGCTCTCCGCCTCGCTGGCCGTGCTGCCGGCCTCCAGGAGACGGGAGAGCTGGGCGCCGGTGATGCGCTTGAACTTGCGCTTCTGGGGGCGGGTGCGGTCCAGGACGGCGACCTCGAGGCGCTCGGCGGGGATCTCCCGCTGGGTGCCGTTGGTGTCGCGGGAGAGGGCCTGGACGGCCAGCTGGAGGGCCTCGGCCAGGCTCATGCCGTCGCGGTGGCGCTGGTCGAGGTAGCTGCTGATCTGCTCGGCGTTGCCGCCGACCGCGACCGAGCCGTGCTCGTCGACGATGGAGCCGTCGTGCGGGAGGCGGTAGATCTGGTCCTGCTCGGGGGTGTCGCCCACCTCGGCGACGACCAGCTCCACCTCGTACGGCTTCTCGCCGACGCTGGAGAAGATCGTGCCCAGCGTCTGGGCGTAGACGTTGGCCAGGCCCCGGGCGGTGACGTCGCCCCGGTCGTAGGTGTAGCCGCGCAGGTCGGCGTAGCGGACGCCGCCGATGCGGAGGTTCTCGTACTCGTTGTACTTGCCGGCGGCGGCGAAGCCGATCCGGTCGTAGATCTCGCTGAACTTGTGCAGCGCGCGGGACGGGTTCTCGCCGACGAACACGATGCCGTCGGCGTACTGCAGCACGACCAGGCTGCGACCGCGGGCGATGCCCTTGCGGGCGTACTCGGCCCGGTCGGCCATGGCCTGCTGGGGTGAGACATAGAACGGCGTCGACACCGGTTATCCGTCGCTTTCTACTCGTCGAGTCCGAAGCATTCCGTGGGTCATCCGCAACACGAGACGAAGCCCACCGGTCAGAGCAGTGCGGCCCGCGGGCCGTCGGGCTGCTCCAGGCGCCGCTCCAGCACGGAGCGGGCGATCGTGGAGGCCTCGTCCTCGGTGAGCCGACGGAAGCCGTCCTCGGTGATCACGGTGACGATCGGATAGATCCGGCGGGCGACGTCCGGTCCGCCGGTCGCGGAGTCCTCGTCCGCGGCGTCGTAGAGGGCCTGCACCACCAGGGTGGTGGCGTCCTGCTCGGTCAGGTCCTCGCGGTAGAGCTTCTTCATCGAGCCGCGGGCGAAGAGGGAGCCGGACCCCGTGGCCGCGTAGCCGTGCTCCTCGGAGCGGCCGCCGGTGACGTCGTAGGAGAAGATGCGGCCCCGGCCCTGGTCCAGGTCGTATCCGGCGAAGAGGGGCACCACGGCCAGGCCCTGCATGGCCATGCCGAGGTTGGAGCGGATCATCGTGGACAGGCGGTTGGCCTTGCCCTCCAGGGAGAGCTGGGCGCCCTCCACCTTCTCGAAGTGCTCCAGCTCCAGCTGGAACAGCTTGACCATCTCCACGGCGATGCCGGCCGTGCCGGCGATGCCGACCGCGGAGTACTCGTCGGCCGGGAACACCTTCTCGATGTCCCGCTGGGCGATGACGTTGCCCATCGTCGCCCGCCGGTCGCCGGCCAGGACCACGCCGCCCGGGAACGTCACGGCCACGATCGTCGTGCCGTGCGGCGCCTCGATCGTGCCCTTGACCGGCGGCAGCTGCCGGTTGCCCGGCAGGAGCTCCGGCTGGTGCTCGGCGAGGAAGTCCATGAACGAAGAGGATCCAGGCGTCAGGAAGGCAGCTGGTAGACGCCCGGCGCCACGAGAGTTGGCTTCCACGAGTTTCCTTCCACGTATGCGGCAGCCCGCCTTATGACGTCGGGCCGATCCTTGAACTGCCCCAGTGCGGCGGTGCAGCTGAAGCAAAGTACGCCACGGACCCTACCCGTCTCGTGACAGTGATCCACATGAGTGGGCGGAGCCGGGAGACAGGGGCGCCGGACGCCGCCCCAAGCGGCGACCCGCGCGTCACGCCCGGCTTCGGTGAGGCCGTACCGGCACTCGGGAGGGAGCTTTCGGCCCTGCGCCGCCCGGCACGCCCCGCACCGCGTGGACAGCCCGCGGGAGGCGCCGGCGTCGCGGTGCCGTCCACCGTGCGGTTTGATCCCGCCGCCTGTCCGGCAGGGCTGGTGCCCGGACGGGACGTCCGCCTTCTCCCGCACCGGCTCGCCCAGGGCCTCCCGGTGCTGCCGGGAGTGCGCGGCGCCGTGCTCCGCCACGCACTTCCGGCAGTGCGCCCGGAGGCCGTCACGCCGCTTCCCGTCCCGCGCATCTGCGGCACGTGGCGGGACCCGCTTGCATGTCCCACCCTGCTCCGCGTCCGCACCGCCGGCCACCCCTACCCCCCATTGCTTTCAGTTCGAGGGCATCAGCGCGCCGACGACCTTCACTCTCCGCCCTTCTGCACGAAACTCCGCACGAAATCCTCGGCGTTTTCCTCGAGTACGTCGTCGATCTCGTCCAGGACGGAGTCCACGTCGTCGCTCAGCTTCTCGTGGCGCTCCTTGAGGTCTTCCGAGGCCTGCGCGTCCTGCGCCTGCTGCTCGGTCTCCTCCGTGGAGCGCGTGGCCTTCTGCTGGCCGCCGCCGGTGTCCTTGGTCGCCATGTCCTCACCCCGCTCTTTCACCTGCCGTGGGTCGGCAGATCCGCATTCCTGCCGATCGGTGATGATCAGACCCTACAAGCCGGGTCCGACATCGGCCCCGCAGTTTGCTCAACGTACGGGGGCCACCTCGATGATTCCCGGCCGCCGCGTTTTTCACCCCGCCCGGCCGATCCGCCACGCGTCTTCGCTCAGCCGCCGGAGAGCACCCTGACCAGGTCCTCCGCCGTGCGGCAGCGGTCCAGCAGCGCCTTGACGTGATTACGCGTTCCGCGAAGCGGTTCCAGGGTTGGCACCCGCTGCAGCGAGTCACGGCCGGGCAGATCGAAGATCACCGAGTCCCAGGAGGCGGCCGCGACGTCGTCCGCGTACTGCTCCAGGCAGCGCCCGCGGAAGTAGGCGCGGGTGTCCTCCGGCGGCTTGGTCCTGGCCCGCTCGACCTCCGCCTCGTCCAGCAGCCGCTTCATCCGGCCACGGGCCACCAGGCGGTTGTACAGGCCCTTGTCGGGGCGTACGTCGGCGTACTGCAGGTCGACCAGGTGCAGCCGGGCGGAGTCCCAGTCGATGCCGTCGCGGCGCCGGTAGCCCTCCATGAGCTCCCGCTTGGCGACCCAGTCCAGCTCGCCGGCCAGGCTCATCGGGTCGTTCTCCAGGCGGCTGAGGGTGTCCTCCCAGCGCGCCAGGACGTCCTTGGTCTGCTCGTCGGCGTCGGCGCCGAAGCGCTCCTCCACGTACTTGCGCGCCAGCTCGTAGTACTCCATCTGCAGCTGGACCGCGGTCAGGGTACGGCCGCTGCGGAGCGTGACCAGGCGCTTGAGCGACGGGTCGTGGGAGACCTGGTGCAGGGTGCGCACGGGCTGGTCGACGGCGAGGTCGACGGCGATGAAGCCGTCCTCGATCATCGACAGCACCAGAGCCGTGGTGCCGAGCTTGAGGTAGGTCGAGATCTCCGACAGGTTCGCGTCGCCGATGATCACGTGCAGGCGGCGGTACTTCTCCGCGTCGGCGTGCGGCTCGTCGCGGGTGTTGATGATCGGCCGTTTGAGGGTCGTCTCGAGGCCCACCTCGACCTCGAAGTAGTCCGCGCGCTGGCTGAGCTGGAAGCCGTGCTCGTGGCCGTCCTGGCCGATGCCGACGCGGCCGGCGCCGGCGAAGACCTGCCGGGTGACGAAGAAGGGCGTCAGGTGGCGCACGATGTCCGAGAAGGGGGTCTCCCGCCTCATCAGGTAGTTCTCGTGCGTGCCGTAGGAGGCGCCCTTGTTGTCGGTGTTGTTCTTGTAGAGGTGGATCGGCTGGGCGCCGGGCAGCTGGGCGGCCCGCTCCGCCGCCTCGGCCATGATGCGCTCGCCGGCCTTGTCCCACAGCACGGCGTCGCGCGGGTTGGTGACCTCGGGCGCGCTGTACTCCGGATGGGCGTGGTCGACGTAGAGGCGCGCACCGTTGGTGAGGATCACGTTGGCCAGGCCGATGTCCTCGTCGGTGAGCTGGCTGGCGTCGGCGGCCTCCCGGGCGAGGTCGAAGCCCCGCGCGTCGCGCAGCGGATTCTCCTCCTCGAAGTCCCAGCGGGCCCGCCGGGCCCGGTGCATCGCCGCGGCGTAGGCGTTGACGATCTGGGACGAGGTGAGCATGGCATTGGCGTTGGGATGGCCCGGGACGGAGATCCCGTACTCCGTCTCGATGCCCATTACTCGCCGTACGGTCATGCGGCCCTCCTTGCCCGGCGGCACCCTCGGTCGTGGGCGCCGCGCCCGTACCGCTGGCGATCGGCTGCCTGTGCGGTGCCCGTCCCCGCACTGCGCAACGCGGCGGTAGAAAAGAGCCTAGAACGCCTTTGCGCTGGTGGGGAGATCATTTGCGTCATTGCTGTGCTCCAGCCGTGGCCCGGAAAACACTCGGCTGCGGGTACCCCGCGGAGGGCACCCGCAGCCGCCCTGTCGTTACAGGTACTGCCCGGTGTTGGCCACCGTGTCGATGGAGCGTCCGGTGTCCGCGCCCTGCTTTCCGGTGATGAGGGTGCGGATGTAGACGATCCGCTCGCCCTTCTTTCCGGAGATCCGGGCCCAGTCGTCCGGGTTGGTGGTGTTGGGCAGGTCCTCGTTCTCCTTGAACTCGTCCACGCACGCCTGGAGCAGATGGGAGACGCGCAGGCCTTTCTGGTTCTTTTCCAGGAAGTCCTTGATCGCCATTTTCTTGGCGCGGCCCACGATGTTCTCGATCATGGCACCGGAATTGAAGTCCTTGAAGTAGAGGACTTCCTTGTCGCCGTTGGCGTAGGTGACTTCCAGGAAGCGGTTCTCCTCCGATTCGGCGTACATGTGCTCCACGACCGTCTGGATCATCGCCTGGACGGTCGCCGCCTTGTCGCCGCCGTGCTCGGCGAGGTCGTCCGCGTGCAGCGGCAGGCGCTCGGTGAGGTACTTGCCGAAGATGTCCTTGGCCGCCTCCGCGTCCGGACGCTCGATCTTGATCTTCACGTCGAGCCGGCCGGGCCGCAGGATCGCCGGGTCGATCATGTCCTCGCGGTTGGAGGCGCCGATCACGACCACGTTCTGCAGGCCCTCCACGCCGTCGATCTCGGCGAGCAGCTGCGGGACGATGGTGTTCTCTACGTCCGAGCTGACACCGGAGCCGCGGGTGCGGAAGAGGGACTCCATCTCGTCGAAGAAGACGATGACCGGGGTGCCCTCGCCGGCCTTCTCCCGGGCCCGCTGGAAGACCAGGCGGATCTGCCGCTCGGTCTCGCCGACGTACTTGTTCAGCAGCTCCGGGCCCTTGATGTTGAGGAAGAAGCTCTTGCCGGCGGGCCGGCCGGTGACCTCGGCGACCTTCTTGGCCAGCGAGTTCGCCACCGCCTTGGCGATCAGCGTCTTGCCGCATCCGGGAGGCCCGTAGAGCAGCACGCCCTTGGGCGGGCGCAGCTCGTGCTCCTTGAACAGGTCCGGGTAGAGGTACGGCAGCTCGACCGCGTCGCGGATCGCCTCGATCTGGGTGCCGAGGCCGCCGATCTGCTCGTAGCCGATGTCCGGGACCTCTTCGAGGACGAGCTCCTCGACCTCGCTCTTGGGCACGACCTCGTAGACGTAACCGGAGCGCGGCTCGAGCAGCAGCGCGTCGCCGGGACGGATGGTGACGTCCAGCAGCGGCTCGGCCAGCCGCACCACCCGCTCCTCGTCGGTGTGCCCGAGGACCAGGGCGCGCTCGCCGTCCTCCAGGACCTCCTTGAGGGTGACGATCTCGCCGACGCGCTCGAACTCCATGGCCTCGACCACGTTGAGCGCCTCGTTGAGCATCACCTCCTGGCCGCGCCGGAGGTCCTCGAGCTCCACGCTGGGGCTGACGTTCACCCTCAGCTTGCGGCCGCCGGTGAAGATGTCGGCGGTGCCGTCCTCGTTCGCCTGCAGGAAGACACCGAAGCCGGCCGGCGGCTGCGCGAGCCGGTCGACCTCCTCCTTGAGGGCCACGATCTGGTCGCGGGCCTCACGGAGCGTGTTGGCGAGTCGTTCGTTCTGGGCGGACACGCCGGCCAGGTTGGTCTGCAGCTCGACGATCCGCTCCTCGAGAATCCTCGTGTGTCGCGGAGAGTCGGCGAGCTTGCGTCGCAGGACGGCGATCTCCTGCTCAAGGTAGGCGATCTGCCCGGCCGGGTCCTCGGACCCTCGACCCGGGCGGATGCCGCGGTCAATGTCGTCGTCGTGGGCTGCCACGGTCCTCACCTCCTCCAAGGGGAGCTGGACGCTTCCAGACCCTACCTGGGTGGGTGCTGATTGAAACCCCTAGATCACAAAGACGGTCGAGGAGTGTCCGATCTTCACCCTTGCGCTCTCCCTCACGGCAGGGGGATACCCAGCGAATCTGATTCGAAAGCAGGCAGAGGTAGGGTCGAGGCGTTCAACACCCGCCGGAGCTGGCCCGACTTGTGCCTTTTCGGGGCGGCCCGGCGGCCGGAAACGGCAGGAGAGATGACCGTGCAGCAGCAGGGCGGCGCCGACGGCGAGGCACTGGAGGTCTGGATCGACCAGGACCTGTGCACCGGCGACGGGATCTGCGCCCAGTACGCGCCCGAGGTGTTCGAGCTGGACATCGACGGTCTGGCCTACGTCAAAGGGCCGGACCAGGAACTCCTACAGGAGCGGGGCGCCACGGCGCCCGTACCGCTGCCGCTGCTCACGGACGTGATCGACTCCGCGAAGGAATGTCCGGGCGAGTGCATTCACGTACGGCGGATTTCGGACAAGGTCGAGATGTACGGCCCTGACGCGAAGTGAACGGCCCGCGACATTCGGTAACTACTGTCTGATACGTCACATTTCTGCCGCGTCGGGCGGGCGCGGGCGCTCCGGGTCCTCCCGGGCGGCGCCCGCCGGTGCGGTCAGACGCCGCGGGCGCCCGCCGGGGTGGTGCGGACGAACGCGTCGTTCTTCCACTGCCACTTGGCGTCGGTCTTCACGTCGGGGCAGCAACTGGGCACGTCGGCCGAGGAGTAGCCGAGCAGCGAGGCGACGACGGCGCCGTCGCGCACGGAGATCGCGGTGACGGTCCGGCGCTCCCTGGGCTCGACGAGGGTCGCCACCACGCGCGGTTTTCCCGTGTCCGCGGCCCGGGTGAGGACGTAGACGGCGTCCGGCGGGGTGCCCATGGGGGCGTCGCAGTGGACCACCGCCACCGTCTCCGGCCGGCCGTCGCCGTCCAGGTCCCCGGTGGCCTTCTTCACCACGACGGCCTTCACCGGGCCGCACTCGACGGGGAAGTCGACGCCCGTGGTGGCCGGGGCGGCCACGCTCGCGGTCCGCGGAGGGGAGGCGGGCTGGGCGGCGGTGGCCGAACCGGGGTGGAAGACCGAGGAGAGTGCCACGACACCGGTGACGGCGGCGGCGGTGGCGAGCCAGTGCAGGGGGCGGGTGTCGGTGTGGGCCAGTTCCGGAACGGCGGATTGCTGCACGAGGAGCGTCTCCTGTGAGGGCTGTGCCGGTAGAGGTGGCCAGCATCGTGCCACACGTCACACGCGTGGGGAACCTCGGGGTGGGTACGCGGGCCGGTCACCCTGCCGCCGGTGGGCCGACGGGACGTCAACACGAGGGCGCCGCGGCCGAGTTCCGAGGCGGTCGGAACTCGGCCGCGGCGCCAGGGCGTTGGGACCGTGAGAACGCCGAGAGCCCGGAACACCGAGAGTTCGGAACACCGAGAGTTCGGAACACCGAGAGTTCGGAACGCCGTGAACGCCGCGAACGCCGGGATCACGAAGAACGCGGAACCGGGGCGGGCGGGGTGTCGGGAACGCGGAGGAG
The DNA here is from genome assembly GCF_014651135.1 of Streptomyces echinoruber. Lineage (GTDB taxonomy): Bacteria > Actinomycetota > Actinomycetes > Streptomycetales > Streptomycetaceae > Streptomyces > Streptomyces echinoruber. Next base: position 85,262 of record NZ_BMWH01000013.1, on the reverse strand, counting down.
GGGTGCCCGGCGGTCCCCGCCGCCGGGCACGGGCGTGCGCCCCGTCCCGCCGGTCAGCGGCCGAGGCCGCCGTCGGCGTTGGGACCGGTGTAGTCCTCGCCGTAGGCGCCCTTGGCGGGGCGGCGCCGGCGCAGCGGGGGCTCGACGCCGTCGGCCAGGCGGCGGGCGGTGAGCAGGAAGCCGGTGTGGCCGATCATGCGGTGGTCGGGGCGGACGGCCAGTCCCTCGATGTGCCAGTTGCGGATCATCGTCTCCCAGGCGGTCGGCTCGTTGAAGCAGCCGATCTCCCGGATGGACTCCACGGTCCGCGCCAGCTGGGTGGTGGTGGCCACGTAGCAGCACAGGATGCCGCCGGGCACCAGGGCCTTGGAGACGGCCTCCAGGCACTCCCAGGGCGCGAGCATGTCGAGGATGACGCGGTCGACATCGGTGTCGGACAGGTTGTCCTGCAGGTCGCCGACGGTGAGCTGCCAGGCGGGGTGCGGGCCGCCGAAGTAGCGCTCGACGTTCTGCCGGGCGATGTCGGCGAAGTCCGCGCGGCGCTCGTAGGAGTGCAGCATGCCCTGGTCGCCGACGGCGCGCAGCAGGAAGGTGCTGAGCGAGCCGGAGCCCACGCCGGCCTCCACGACGCGCGCGCCGGGGAAGATGTCGGCGAAGGCGAGGATCTGCCCCGCGTCCTTGGGGTACACGACGGCTGCCCCGCGGGGCATGGACAGGACGTAGTCGGGGAGCAGGGGGCGCAGCGCGAGGTAGGCGACGTTGCCGGTGGTGCGGACGACGCTGCCCTCGGGGGCGCCGATCAGCTCGTCGTGCGGGAAGGAACCCTTGTGGGTGTGGAAGTTCTTCCCGGCCTCGAGCGTGAACGTGTAGTGGCGGCCCTTGGGGTCGGTCAGCTGTACCTGGTCCCCGACCTTGAAGGGCCCGCGCCTGCGGGCGGCACCGGTCGGTTCGGACATGTGACCAGCGTACCGGCACCCGAGGGGGCCGCCGACCACCGGGACGGCCCCCGGGCGGGGCGGGAGGGACGGCGGGGCGGCCCCTGGCAGGGGTCCCTGGGAGGAGCACTCAGGAGGGGCGGGCCATCGCCTTGACGAAGGCGCGCTCGACGTCCGAGGCGGACAGCACGCCGTAGATCTCGCCGGTCTCCTCCACGACCAGGTATTCGGTGGCCGGGGTGGCGCGCAGGACGTCCAGGAGCTCCTCGCCGGCCAGCTCGGCGGAGACGCGCATGCCCTCGGTGAGCTCCTGGGCGAGGCCGCCGACCGGCACCCAGGGGCGGCGGTGCTCGGGTACGCCGACGATGGCGGCCTCGCGCACGATCGACTGCGGGGTGCCGTCGGCGTCGACGACCACCAGGGCCCGCGCGCCGGCGGCGTTGGCCCGGCGCAGCGCCTCCGAGAGGGGGGTGTCGGTCCGCACGGGCACCGCACGCCGGGTGAGGGTGCGGGCGCGCAGCTCGGGGAGGTGTTCGCGCAGGCGCGCCATGCGCAGGCTGTTGCCGGCGCCGGTCCAGATGATCGCGGCGAGGATGGCGGCCAGCAAGGCGTCGGTGACGGTGTCCATGCCGACGTTGTCCTCGGCGTTGCTGCCGAGCGCCCCGGACTGGGTGATCAGGGGCAGGCCGATCAGGACGGCGACGGCGAGGGCGCGGCCGACCCAGGCCGCGGCGACCGTGCCGCTCATCGGGCGGCCGGTGAGCTTCCAGACGACGGCGCGGAGCATGCGGCCGCCGTCGAGGGGCAGGCCGGGCAGGAGGTTGAAGACGGCCACGATGAGGTTGGAGACCATCAGGCCCGCGAGCAGCACGCCGGGGACCGTGCCGGGCCGGACGGGCTGCAGCGCCAGATAGAACAGGCCGGCGAGGGCGAGGGAGAGCAGCGGGCCGACGAACGCCAGCACGAACTCCCTGCCCGGTGTCTCGGCCTCCTTCTCGATCTCCGAGACACCGCCGAAGAACTGCAGCTGGATGCGGCGCACGGGCAGCTTGAACCGCAGCGCGGCGACCGTGTGGGCGAGCTCGTGCACCAGCACGGAGGCGTAGAACGCCACCGCGAAGAACAGGGAGACCAGGTAGCGAGCGGCGCCCAGCTCCGGCAGCACCCGGTCCAGCTGGCCGCCGAACACCCACGTGATCAGCGCCGCGACCAGGAACCAGCTCGGCGCCACGTACACCGGCACCCCGAACGGCCGCCCCATCAGCAGCCCTCCGCCGGGTTCCCGGGACCGCCGCGGCGGCCTCGGCCCGGCGCCGCCGGCGAAGGCGCGCGACCGCTCGCCTGCGGGGGCGGACGCGGGGCCCTGCTCATCGAGGGCGGGGGCGGGGACGGACGTACGGTCCCGCTCGCCGGGGAGCGGGACGGTCGTACGGCGCCGGTCCTCGGCGGTCCGCGCCGGGCCGGCGCCGGCCCGGCGGCCGGTCTCCGGGGCATCGGCGGGCGCCCGGTCCGCCTCGTGCGGTCCTTCCGGCCCGCCCGGTCCGCTCGGTGCATCCGGTCCGCTCGGCCCATCCGGTCCGCCCGGCCCATCCGGTCCGCCCGATCCGCTCGGCGCACCCGGTCCGCCCGGCCCATCCGACCCGTCCGTCTCGCCCGGTCCACCCGGCCCACCCGGTCCGCTCGCCACGGGCTCGCCGGGCGTCCCGGGTGTCGTCCGCGCGCCGTTCGCGGTGGGCGCGTCGGTGGTCCGGTCGTCGTCGGCCCGCGCGTCCCGGGGCGTTTCCGCGCCCGGATCCGCGCCCGGAGGGGTGGAACCGGTGCGGGGCGCCGGGCCGGGACCGGTGGTGGGGTCCGCCGGGCGCTCGGCCGGCTCGTCGGTGCCGGACCGCGGCTGCCCGTTCCCGCCGCTTACGTCCACGGTGTCCCCTCGTTCGAAGCGTCTCCGCGCCTGCCGGGCGGAAGGGTCTCGGGTCGATGGTATGCGTCCGTCGCGAGGTGTTTCTCCCCGGCACCCCAGGCGTCCCCGCCGCCGTCGCCCGGACCGGCACGGGCACCGCGCCGTGTCAGTGCCGGGCCGTAAGGTCTTGGGACATGGAGACGAGCACCGAGGACGCCTCGCGGGCGCACACCGGGGACACGGCGGCTGCGGCACCGGCACCGGAGCCGGGGGCGGCCCCCGCGGCCGGGCCGCCGCTCGCCGTCGTGCCGCCGGACTCGCTGTCGCCCTCGCGCGCCGGTGACTTCATGCAGTGCCCGCTGCTGTACCGCTTCCGGGTCATCGACCGCCTGCCGGAGAAGCCGAGCGAGGCGGCGACCCGGGGCACCCTGGTGCACGCCGTGCTCGAGCGACTGTTCGACATGCCGGCCGGGGAGCGGACCGCGCCGCGCGCCAGGTCGCTGGTTCCCGCGCAGTGGGACCGGCTGCGCGCCTCCCGTCCGGAGCTGGCGGAGCTGTTCGCGGACGACCCGGACGGCGAACGGCTGGCGCGCTGGCTGGCCGAGGCCGAGCGGCTGGTGGAGCGCTGGTTCACGCTGGAGGACCCGACCCGGCTGGAGCCGGCCGAGCGCGAGCTGTTCGTCGAGGCCGAGCTGGACTCGGGGCTGAAGCTGCGCGGCATCATCGACCGGGTCGACGTGGCCCCCACGGGCGAGGTGCGGATCGTCGACTACAAGACGGGGAAGGCGCCACGGCCGGAGTACGCCGAGGGCGCGCTGTTCCAGATGAAGTTCTACGCCCTGGTGGTGTGGCGGCTGAAGGGCGTCGTCCCACGGCGGCTGCAGCTGGTCTACCTCGGCAGCGGGGACGTGGTGACGTACGACCCCGTCCTCGCCGACCTGGAGCGCGTCGAGCGCAAGCTGCACGCGCTGTGGGAGGCCATCCGGCGGGCCACCGAGACGGGCGACTGGCGCCCGCGTCCGACGAAGCTGTGCAACTGGTGCGACCACCAGGCGCACTGCCCCGAGTTCGGCGGCACTCCCCCGCCCTACCCGCTGCCGCTGAGGGCGGCGCCGACCGGTGCCGGGGCGCAGGGCAGAATGGGGCCGGACTAGTGAAGGAGAGTCACGTGGCCATCCGCGTCCTGCTGGTCGACGACCAGCCGCTGCTGCGTACGGGCTTCCGGATGATCCTGGAGGCGGAGCAGGACCTCGCGGTCGTCGGCGAGGCCGGGGACGGCCTCCAGGCCCTGGACCAGGTGCGCGCCCTGCAGCCCGACGTGGTCCTGATGGACATTCGCATGCCGCGGATGGACGGGGTGGAGGCGACCCGGCAGATCACCGGGCCCGGACGGGACGGCCCGGCCAAGGTGCTGGTGCTGACCACCTTCGACCTGGACGAGTACGTGGTGGAGGCGCTCAAGGCGGGTGCCAGCGGCTTCCTGCTCAAGGACGCCCCCGCCCACGAGCTGGTGCAGGCGATCCGGGTCGTCGCGGCCGGCGAGGCGATGCTGGCGCCGAGCATCACCCGGCGGCTGCTGGACAAGTACGCCACGCACCTGCCCTCCGGTGAGGAGCCGGTGCCGGACACGCTGCACACGCTCACCGAGCGCGAGGTGGAGGTGCTGAAGCTGGTGGCGCGCGGGCTGTCCAACGCCGAGATCGCCGCCGACCTGTTCGTCAGCGAGACGACCGTCAAGACGCACGTCGGGCACGTGCTGACCAAGCTGGGCCTGCGGGACCGGGTGCAGGCCGCAGTGTACGCGTACGAGAGCGGGCTGGTGCGTCCGGGCTCGCAGTGAGCGCCGCGGGCCCGGTGCGGAGATCCCGGGCGTCCGGTGTCCGGCGTCCGGAGGCCGGGCGCCGCGGACCCGGTCCGTCCCCGATGGCGTGACGTCCCCGATGGCGTGAAGGGCGCCCTCCCGCGCGGGAGGGCGCCCTTCACGCCGTCGTCGTGGCGCCGCCGTACCGCCGGCCACGCCCCGGGGAGCCGTCACACGCCCCGGGGCGACGCCGCGTCAGTTGCTCGTGCCGCGGCCGAGCTCCCACAGCTGCAGAGTGGCGGTGGAGTTCAGGGCGTAGGCGGTGCCCGTGATGTCGTCGCGCGCGGCCACGTACTGCTTGCCCTGCCACAGCGGCAGCAGCGGCACGTCGTCGGCGACGATGTCCTGGATCTCCGTCAGGCTCTTGGCGGCGGCCAGGCGGTCGGCCTCGCGACGGGACGCCGGGATCAGGTTGTTGCGGATCGTGCTGTTGGCGTACGGCGAGTTGAGGGTGTTGTCCTTGTCGAGGAACGGCGCGATGTAGTTGTCGGCGTCCGGGAAGTCGGGGAACCAGCCCATGCCGTAGACCGCGTACTCGCCCTTGCGCTCGGCCGTGTTGAAGGTCCCCCACGGCGTGCCCTTGAGGGTGACGTCGAACAGGCCGGAGGCGTCGAGCTGCTGCTTGAGCACCTCGAACTCCTTGCGCGTGGCCGGACCGTAGTGGTCGGTCGTGTAGTGCAGCGTCAGCTTCACCGGGGTGGCGATGCCGGCCCTGGTCAGCAGCGCCTTGGCCTTGGCGGTGCTGGGGTCGCCGTACTTGTTGAAGAAGGAGTTGGAGTGACCGGTGACGGTGGCCGGGACCATCGAGTACAGCGGCTCGGCCTGGGAGCCGTACACCTTGGACACCAGCGCGCTGCGGTCGACGATCTGGGCGATGGCCTGGCGCACGGCCTTGCTCTTCACGACGGGCGCGTCGGTGTCGAAGCCCAGGTAGCGGATCTCCAGGCCGGGCATCTCCACCAGGTCGACCTTGCCGTCGTCGGAGAGGGACAGCTTGCGGATCTGCTCCGGCGACATGGTGCGGGTCATGAGGTCGATGTCGCCCTTGTCCAGCGCGGCGCCCATGGCGTCGGTGCTGGGGAAGGAGCGCAGCTCGACCTTGTTGTTGTTGAGCTTGAACGTGCCCTTGTAGTGCGGGTTCTTGGTGAAGACGGCGTCGACCATCTCGCCGTTCTTCACCTCGGCCTTGAGGGTGTACGGCCCGGAGCCGTCCACCTCGAAGCCCTCCCGCAGCTTGTTCTTCGGGTAGTCCTTGGGGTCGACGATGCCCGCCACCGGGGTGGACAGCTTGTACGGGAAGGTCGCGTCGGCGGTCTTGAGGTGGAAGATCACCTCGCGGTCGCCCTGCGTCTCCACGGTGTCGACGGTGGACAGCAGGCCGGCCACGCCGGTGTCGGCGTTGATGGCGATGGCGCGGTCGATGGAGTACTTCACGTCGGCCGCGGTGATGGGGTCGCCGTTGGCGAACTTCAGGCCCGGGCGCAGCCGGCACGCGTACCGCTCGTTGCCGCTGTCGGTGAATCCGCAGCTCTCGGCGGCCTCGGGCACCGGATCGCCGTCGCCCTTGGGCAGCGTCATCAGGGTCTGGACGGTCTGCCGCAGGATGTTCCAGGTGCCGACGTCGTAGGCGTAGGCGGGATCCAGGGGCGCGGGGGCTTCCTTCGAGGCGGTGAACCGATCCGTGGTGCCCACGACGATCGCGTCGCCGCCGCCGCTGCCGCTGTCGGACCCGCCGCAGGCGGCGAGCACCGGCGCGAGCAGGCCGGCCACGGCCGGCAGCACCAAAGTCTTGCGGTTCATGCTCGAGTTTCTCCAGCTGTCAGGTCCGTGTATCCGGCAAGCAGGGGTGGTGCAGCCGGACACGGGTAAGGGGGCGATGTTCTCGCGATGAGATTAGTCGGCGCCCGCAGCGGGGTTGGCGGCCGCGGGAGTTGAGCCCCCATCACGCAGCGGAATCAGGTGCGGACGGTCCGAAAACCGGACAGCGGAATGATTGGCGCAGCCATTGACCAATCGGGACACAAGGGTGCGCCGGGACGGCACGGGACGGCGTCGACAGCACACCGCGGGCGGCGTGTCGACCCCTTGGAGGGTGGGGAACGTCACACGATCGATCAGGTCGCCGGCCGTGGGAATTCGGCCTGCGGGGGGCGCTGCAAATTCTTTGCCGTGCGCCCCCCGGTCGGTTTTTCGCGCCCCTTGAGCGCCCCTTCGGCACCCCCTTGAGCGCCTTTTCACCGGCCGGGCCCGCACCCTTTTGCACGCTGGGTGAACGCCCGGCCCATTTCCGTCATCGGCCGATGACGAGCCCGCGCAGAAAAGGCAGGTCGACCTCTTCCAGCGAGTTCACCACGGTGCGCCGGGCCGCCGGGGCGATGGGCGCCACCGAGGGCACCGCCACGACGTGGCAGCCCGCCGCCTCGGCCGCCGCCACGCCGGTCGCGGTGTCCTCGACGACCGCGCACCGGGCCGGGTCCACGCCGAGCCCGGCGGCGGCGTGCAGGTAGGGGTCGGGGTGCGGCTTGGTGCGCGGCACCTCGTCGCCGGCGATCGACAGGTGGAAGTGGTGCGGGCCGAGCACGTCCAGGACGCGGTCGATGATGCGGCGGTGCGAGGCGGAGACCAGCGCGGTGGGGACGCGGTGTCTGGACAGCTCGGCCAGCAGCCGTTCGGCGCCGGGCATCAGCGGCAGGTCGCGCCCGATGCGCTCCTCGAAGCCCTCGTTCAGCAGCACCGTGAGCTCGGCGAGGGTGATGGCGGCGCCGGTGGCCTCGATCAGGAACCCCGCGCTGCGCGTCATGGGACCGCCGACCACGACATGGCGCCAGGCCTCGTCCAGGGTGTGGCCGAGGGAGGCGAACACCTCGACCTCGACCTCCCACCAGAATCCCTCGGTGTCCACCAGCGTGCCGTCCATGTCCAGGAACACGGCCTGCAGGGCGGACCCTTCCGCCGTCGGGGTCTTCCCCGCCCGGGCGGAGCCGAGGGCGGGGGGAAGGGTTCCGGGCGCGGGGACCGTTGCGGTCATCCGGGCACACCTCCTTGCGGGACGCGCAGGCCGGTTCCCGCGCGGGAACCGGCCTGCAGTGGACCGACCAGTGTACGTCGTGTGCACCGGAAACGCCTCGTTTATCCAGCGGGGGCCGGGGGTACGGCACGCGAGTGCCAGTGCCAGTGCCAGTGCCAGTGCCAGTGCCAGTGCCAGTGCCAGTGCCAGTGCCAGTGCCAGTGCCAGTGCCAGTGCCGGCACGACCGCCGGCGCCGGTGCCCGCGCCCCGCCGCCCGGCTCAGCGCGCGTTGAAGTACTTGGCCTCGGGGTGGTGGACGACGATGGCGTCGGTGGACTGCTCGGGGTGGAGCTGGAACTCCTCCGAGAGGTGGACGCCGATCCGCTCCGGCCGGAGGAGGTCGGCGATCTTGGCGCGGTCCTCCAGGTCGGGGCAGGCGCCGTAGCCGAGGGAGAAGCGGGCGCCGCGATACTTCAGCGCGAACATGTCCTCGATCGCCTCCGGATCCTCCCCGGCGAAGCCGAGTTCGGCGCGCACGCGGGCGTGCCAGTACTCGGCGAGGGCCTCGGCCAGCTGCACGGACAGGCCGTGCAGTTCGAGGTAGTCGCGGTAGGCGTCGGCCGCGAAGAGGCGGGCGGTCTCCTCGCCGATGCGGGAGCCGATGGTGACGACCTGCAGGCCGACGACGTCCTTCTCGCCGGACTCCTCCGGGCGGAAGAAGTCGGCCAGGCACAGGCGGCGGCCGCGGCGCTGGCGCGGGAAGGTGAAGCGGGTGCGCTCGTTGCCGGCCTCGTCGAGGATGATGAGGTCGTCGTCCTTGGAGACGCACGGGAAGTAGCCGTAGACCACGGCCGCTTCCAGCAGGTTGTCGGTCTGCAGCCGGTCCAGCAGGCCGCGCAGGCGGGGGCGGCCCTCGGTCTCGACGAGCTCCTCGTAGCTGGGCCCGCCCCCGGCGCGGGCCTGCCGCAGGCCCCACTGGCCCTTGAACAGCGCGTCCTCGTCCAGCCAGCCGGCGTACTCCTTGAGCTGGATGCCCTTGATCACCCGGGTGCCCCAGAACGGCGGCTTGGGGACGGGGTTGTCGGTGGCGACGTCGGAGCGGACGTGGCCCTCGGCCGGGCGTTCCTCGACCTCCACGGTCCTCGCGCGCACCCGGCGCTGCCGCAGCTCCGGCAGCTTGGCGCCGGGCACCCCGCGCTTGACCCCGATGAGGGCGTCCATCAGGTGCAGTCCCTCGAAGGCGTCGCGGGCGTAGCGGACCTCGCCCTGGTAGATCTCGTGCAGGTCCTGCTCGACGTAGGCGCGGGTGAGGGCGGCGCCGCCGAGGATGACCGGGTACTTCGCCGCCAGGCCCCGGGCGTTGAGCTCCTCGAGGTTCTCCTTCATCACCACCGTGGACTTCACCAGCAGCCCGGACATGCCGATCACGTCGGCGCCGTGCTCCTCGGCGGCCTCCAGGATCGCCGAGACCGGCTGCTTGATGCCCAGGTTGACGACGTTGTAGCCGTTGTTGGACAGGATGATGTCGACCAGGTTCTTGCCGATGTCGTGCACGTCGCCGCGGACGGTGGCCAGCACGATGGTGCCCTTGCCGGCCTCGTCGGTCTTCTCCATGTGCGGCTCCAGGTGGGCGACGGCGGCCTTCATCACCTCCGCCGACTGCAGCACGAACGGCAGTTGCATCTGCCCGGAGCCGAACAGCTCGCCGACGACCTTCATGCCGTCCAGCAGCGTGTCGTTGACGATGTCCAGCGCCTTGCGGGTCTTCAGGGCCTCGTCGAGGTCGGCCTCCAGGCCGTTGCGCTCGCCGTCGATGATGCGCCGCTTGAGCCGTTCCTCCAGCGGCAGCGCCGCCAGCTCCTCCGCCTTCGAGGCCCGCAGGGACTTGGCCGTGGCGCCCTCGAAGAGCTGCATGAGCTTCTGGAGCGGGTCGTAGCCCTCGCGGCGCCGGTCGTAGATCAGGTCCAGCGCCGTGCGCACCTGCTCCTCGTCGAACCGGGAGATCGGCAGGATCTTGCTGGCGTGCACGATCGCCGAGTCCAGGCCCGCCTTGACGCACTCGTCCAGGAAGACGGAGTTGAGCAGGATGCGCGCGGCCGGGTTCAGGCCGAAGGAGATGTTCGACAGCCCCAGCGTGGTCTGCACGCGCGGGTGGCGCTTCTTCAGCTCGCGGATGGCCTCGATGGTGGCCAGCCCGTCCTTGCGGGACTCCTCCTGACCGGTGCAGATGGTGAAGGTCAGGCAGTCGACGAGGATGTCCTCCTCGCGGATGCCCCAGTTGCCGGTCAGGTCCGCGATCAGCCGTTCGGCGACGGCGACCTTGCGCTCCGCGGTGCGGGCCTGGCCCTCCTCGTCGATGGTCAGCGCGATCAGCGCCGCGCCGTGCTCCTTGGCCAGGGCCGTGACCTTGGCGAAGCGGGACTCGGGTCCGTCGCCGTCCTCGTAGTTCACCGAGTTGATCACCGCGCGGCCGCCGAGCTTCTCCAGGCCGGCCCGGAGGACGTCGACCTCGGTGGAGTCCAGCACGATCGGCAGCGTGGAGGCGGTGGCCAGCCGCCCGGCCAGCTCGCTCATGTCGGCCACGCCGTCGCGGCCGACGTAGTCCACGCACAGGTCGAGCATGTGCGCGCCCTCGCGGATCTGCTCGCGCGCCATCTCCACGCAGTCGTCCCAGCGGCCCTCCAGCATGGCCTCGCGGAACTTCTTCGACCCGTTGGCGTTGGTGCGCTCGCCGATCGCCAGGTACGCGGTGTCCTGGCGGAAGGGCACGGCCTGGTAGAGGGAGGCGGCGCCGGGCTCGGGCCGGGGGTCGCGCTCGGGCGGGGTGGTGCCGCGGAGGCGTTCCACCAGTTGCCGCAGGTGCTCGGGCGTGGTGCCGCAGCAGCCGCCCACCAGCGACAGCCCATAGTCGCGCACGAAGGTCTCCTGCGCCTCCGCCAGGCCCTGCGGCTCCAGCGGGAAGTGCGCGCCGTCCTTGGTGAGGACGGGCAGGCCCGCGTTGGGCATGCACAGCAGCGGGATGCGGGAGTGGCGGGAGAGGTAGCGCAGGTGCTCGCTCATCTCGGCCGGGCCGGTGGAGCAGTTCAGGCCGATCAGGTCGATGCCGAGCGGCTCCAGCGCGGTCAGCGCGGCGCCGATCTCCGAGCCCAGCAGCATCGTGCCGGTCGTCTCGAACGCCATCGACACCAGCAGCGGCACCTCGGCGCCGGTCGCCTCCATGGCCCGGCGGGCGCCCAGCACGGCGGCCTTGGCCTGCAGCAGGTCCTGCGCGGTCTCGATGATCAGCGCGTCGGCGCCGCCGGCCAGCAGGCCCTCGGCGTTGGCCTGGTAGCCGTCGCGGATCGTGGCGTACGGCACGTGGCCGAGGGTGGGCAGCTTGGTGCCGGGGCCGATGGAGCCGAGCACCCAGCGGGTACGGCCGTCCCGCGCGGCGTACTCGTCGGCGACCTCGCGCGCGATGCGGGCGCCCGCCTCGGACAGCTCGTGGATGCGGTCGGAGATCTCGTACTCCGCGGTGGCGGTGTGGTTGGCGCCGAAGGTGTTGGTCTCCACGCAGTCCACGCCGACCGCGAAGTACGCCTCGTGGACGGAGCGGACGATGTCCGGACGGGTGACGTTCAGGACCTCGTTGCATCCTTCGAGGGACTGGAAGTCCTCCAGCGTGGGTTCCTGCGCCTGGAGCATCGTGCCCATCGCTCCGTCGGCCACGACCACACGGGTGGCGAGCGCTTCGCGCAGGGCGTCCACGCGGCTGCGGCTGTCGGCGGAAGAAGGGGTCGGCGGCAACGAGGCCATGAAGGGGCTCCCTCGGGTGCGACGGCTGTCGGCTATGCGGCTCCCCGCTCTTCTGGGAGGAGGCGCACGTCGTCAGGGTAACGGGGAGCGGGCTCGGATGGGCAGGGCGTCCACGAGGCGGACGGCCGCGGGGCCGCCGACGCGGTGACCGGGGCGACCAGGATGTGACAACCGGGGGTCCGTTGACGTAACAGATCCGGAAACAGATCCGGACCGACCATTGGCGGGAGGTCGGCATGGACCGGTAGTGTTCGGCATTGCCGAACAGCGGCGTCGGCGGTGTCGGCCCGCTGCGGGCAGTCGAAGGGGACGGAGGCAGGACGGCGATGGCACGGAACATCCAGTCGCTCGAACGGGCGGCCGCGATGCTGCGGTTGCTCGCGGGCGGCGAGCGGCGGCTCGGCCTGTCGGACATCGCCTCGGCACTGGGCCTGGCCAAGGGCACGGCCCACGGCATCCTGCGCACCCTGCAGCAGGAGGGCTTCGTCGAACAGGACGAGACCTCCGGCCGCTACCAGCTCGGCGCGGAGCTGCTGCGCCTGGGCACCACCTACCTGGACGTGCACGAGCTGCGGGCGCGCGCCCTGGTGTGGACCGACGACCTGGCCCGCTCCAGCGGCGAGAGCGTCTACCTGGGCGTCCTGCACCAGCACGGGGTGCTGATCGTGCACCACGTCTTCCGGCCCGACGACAGCCGGCAGGTGCTGGAGATCGGCGCCATGCAGCCGCTGCACTCCACGGCCCTGGGCAAGGTGCTGTCGGCGTACGACCCGGTGGCGCACAGCGAGGCCGTGGAGGCCGACCGCAAGGCGTTCACGGACCGCACGGTGTGCGACCTGGCGGCGTTCGAGCAGATCCTCGATCTCACGCGCGCACGGGGCTACGCGGCCGACGTCGAGGAGACCTGGGAGGGCGTGGCCTCCGTCGCCGCGCCCATCCACGACCGGCGCCGCATGCCGGTCGGCGCGGTCGGCATCACCGGCGCCGTGGAACGGGTCTGCCGGGACGGCGAGCTGCGCCCCGAGCTGATCGCGGCGGTGCGGGACTGCGCCCGCGCGGTGTCGCGGGACCTGGGCGCGCAGCGCTTCTGAGGCTTCCGGGGCCCCGCGGGGCCTCCAAGACCTTTTCCGGAACCTTCCGGGCACACCCGGGAAGGCTTCCGGGCGCATTGAGAAGGCTTCCGGACACACCGGGAAGGAGCGAAGACCGAGACCGGGACGCCCCCACGGCGGCGTCCCGGCCTTCGACGTGCCCGCGTGCCGGTGCCGCCCGGAATCCGATAACCCGTGTCGATCAATAACGATCGGGCTTTCGATTACAGAAGTCTTGACGCACCCGGAACACCGAGGTGAGACTCCCGTCCATCGGTCGGCATTGTCGAACGGCTATCGGCAATACACGTTAGAGTGAGACAAGGCCAGGGCCGCTATCGCTCCCCTGGACGTAGGACAAAGGAGTCGCGGGTGTCCAGCTCCGACATCTTCATCGGCGAGACCATCGGTACCGCCCTACTCATCCTCCTCGGCGGCGGCGTCTGCGCCGCCGTCACCCTGAAGGCCTCCAAGGCCCGCAACGCCGGATGGCTCGCCATCACCTTCGGGTGGGGTTTCGCCGTTCTCACGGCGGTCTACACCTCGGCGCCGCTGTCCGGCGCCCACCTCAATCCGGCGGTGACCCTGGCACTCGCGATCAAGAACGGCGACTGGGGCGACGTCCCCGTCTACTGGGCCGGGCAGCTGCTCGGTGCCATGATCGGCGCGGCCCTGGTCTGGGCCGCCTACTACGGCCAGTTCCACGCCCACCTCACCGACAAGGAGATCGTCGGCGGCCCGGGCGCGCAGGCCACCACCGCCAAGGCGGTCGAGGCGCAGGAGAAGGGCGCCGGCCCGGTCCTCGGCGTCTTCTCCACCGGCCCGGAGATCCGGAACACGGTGCAGAACCTGATCACGGAGATCATCGGCACCGTCGTCCTGGTGCTCGCCGTCCTCACCCAGGGCCTCAACGACAGCGGCAAGGGCCTGGGCACCCTGGGCGCCCTGGTCACCGCGCTCGTGGTGGTCTCCATCGGCCTCTCGCTCGGCGGCCCGACCGGCTACGCGATCAACCCGGCCCGCGACCTGGGCCCGCGCATCGTGCACGCCCTGCTCCCCCTGCCCAACAAGGGCGGCTCCGACTGGGGCTACGCCTGGATCCCGGTGGCCGGTCCGCTGATCGGCGGCGCCGTCGCCGCGGGCCTCTACCACCTCGCCTTCGCGTGAGCCGCGCGGTATCGACGTGACACGCACCGGCGCCGCAGGACACCTGCCGGCCGCCCGCAGCGGGCACCGGACCGCGCCGCAGGCGCCGTATGTTCAGCCCCACACCAGCCACGGACCACACCACCAGGAGCACACAGTGACCGACGCCCACACCGCAGGCATCGCCTCCCACGGCCAGGGCCCGTTCATCGCCGCCATCGACCAGGGCACCACCTCCAGCCGCTGCATCGTCTTCGACCGCGACGGCCGCATCGTCGCCGTCGACCAGAAGGAGCACGAGCAGATCTTCCCCAAGCCGGGCTGGGTCGAGCACGACGCCACCGAGATCTGGACCAACGTCCAGGAGGTGGTCGCCGGAGCGATCGAGAAGGCCGGCATCACCCGCGACGACATCAAGGCCATCGGCATCACCAACCAGCGCGAGACGACCGTGCTGTGGGACCGGCACACCGGTGAGCCCGTCCACAACGCCATCGTCTGGCAGGACACCCGCACCGACGCCCTGTGCCGGGAACTCGGCCGCAACGTCGGCCAGGACCGCTTCCGCCGCGAGACCGGCCTCCCCCTGGCCTCCTACTTCGCCGGCCCCAAGGCGCGCTGGCTGCTGGACCACGTCGAGGGCCTCAAGGAGCGCGCCGAGCGGGGCGACATCCTCTTCGGCACCATGGACACCTGGGTCATCTGGAACCTGACCGGCGGCACGGACGGCGGCCGGCACGTCACCGACGTCACCAACGCCTCCCGCACGCTGCTGATGAACCTCCACACCATGGAGTGGGACGAGCGCATCTGCGAGTCCATCGGCGTGCCGCAGCAGATCCTCCCCGAGATCCGCTCCTCCGCCGAGGTGTACGGCGAGATCCGGGGCGGCCGGCTCGGCGAACTGCTCGGCGGCGTCCCGGTCGCCTCCGCGCTCGGCGACCAGCAGGCGGCGCTGTTCGGCCAGACCTGCTTCGCCGAGGGCGAGACCAAGTCGACGTACGGCACCGGCACCTTCATGGTGATGAACACCGGCGAAAAGATCATCAACTCCTACTCCGGCCTGCTGACCACCGTCGGCTACCAGATCGACGGCCAGAAGCCGGTGTACGCCCTGGAGGGCTCCATCGCCGTCACCGGCGCGCTGGTGCAGTGGATGCGCGACCAGATGGGCCTGATCTCCACCGCCGCCGAGATCGAGACGCTCGCGCTGTCGGTCGAGGACAACGGCGGCGCCTACTTCGTGCCCGCCTTCTCCGGCCTGTTCGCCCCGTACTGGCGCTCCGACGCCCGCGGTGTGATCGCCGGCCTGACCCGGTACGTCACCAAGGCGCACCTGGCCCGCGCCGTCCTGGAGGCCACCGCCTGGCAGACCCGCGAGATCGCCGACGCCATGACGAAGGACTCCGGCGTGGAGCTGACCACGCTCAAGGTCGACGGCGGCATGACCTCCAACAACCTGCTGATGCAGACCCTCGCCGACGTGCTGGACGCGCCCGTCGTGCGCCCGATGGTCGCCGAGACCACCTGCCTGGGCGCCGCGTACGCCGCCGGCCTCGCCGTCGGCTTCTGGAACAGCACCGACGACCTGCGCGCCAACTGGCGCCGGGCCGCCGAGTGGACCCCCCGCATGGACGCGGAGACCCGCGACCGTGAGTACAAGAACTGGCTCAAGGCCGTCGAGCGGACCATGGGCTGGCTCGAGGAAGAGGAGTAAGAACCCGTAATGACCAGTCCCTCCACCCTGCAGTCCGTCCCTGCCCTCGGCACGCACCCGGCCTCCGGCGCGAACCCGAGCCGGGCCGAGGTCCGGGAGCAGCTCTCCAGGGCGACGTACGACCTCCTCGTGGTCGGCGGCGGCATCCTCGGCATCTCCACCGCCTGGCACGCCGCGCAGTCCGGCCTGCGGGTGGCGCTGGTCGACGCCGGCGACTTCGCCGGCGCCACCTCCTCCGCCTCCTCCAAGCTGCTCCACGGCGGTCTGCGCTACCTGCAGACCGGCGCGGTGAAGCTGGTGGCGGAGAACCACTTCGAGCGCCGTGCGGTCTCCCGCCAGGTGGCCCCCCACCTGGCGAACCCGCTCACCTTCTACCTCCCCGTGTACAAGGGCGGGCCGCACGGCGCGGCGAAGCTCGGGGCGGGCGTGTTCGCCTACTCCGCGCTCTCCGCCTTCGGCGACGGCGTGGGCCACCTGCTCAGCCCCTCGCGGGCCGCGCAGGACGTGCCCGCGCTGCGCACCGAGAACCTGAAGGCCGTGGCCGTCTACGGCGACGACCAGATGAACGACGCCCGCATGGCGCTGATGACGGTCCGCGCGGCCGTCGAGGCGGGCGCGGTCGTCCTCAACCACGCCGAGGTCACCGGCCTGCGCTTCACCCGCGGCCGGGTCACCGGCGCCGAGGTGCGCGACCGGCGCTCCGGCGAGGAGTTCGGCATCGACGCCCGCCTGGTGCTGAACGCGACCGGCCCGTGGGTGGACCACCTGCGCCGCCTGGAGGACCCCGGCGCGGCGCCCTCCATCCGCCTGTCCAAGGGCGCCCACCTGGTGCTCAGGCGGACCTCCCCGTGGAAGGCCGCGCTGGCCACCCCGATCGACAAGTACCGCATCACCTTCGCCCTGCCGTGGGAGGACATGCTCCTGCTCGGCACCACCGACGAGGTCTACGAGGGCGACCCGGCCGAGGTCGCCGTCACCGACCGGGACATAGCCCAGATCCTGGACGAGGCGTCGGTGTCGGTGCGCGACGAGCAGCTCAGGCGGGAGCTGATCACGTACGCCTTCGCCGGGCTGCGCGTGCTGCCGGGCGGCCCCGGCGACACCGCCAAGGCCAAGCGCGAGACGGTCGTCACCGAGGGCAAGGGCGGCATGCTGTCCGTGGCCGGCGGCAAGTGGACCACCTTCCGCCACATCGGCCGCACGGTGATGAAGAAGCTTCAGACGCTGCCGGGCCGCCCGCTCGGCGAGGACTTCGAACCGGTCTCGGCACTGCCGAGGAAGCTGCCGCTGCCGGGCATCGCCAACCCGCGCGCGGTCGCCCACCGGCTGCTGTCCGACGGCCCGGCCCCCGGTCCCCGGATGGCCGCGGACACCGCCCGGCACCTGGCCACCCACTACGGCTCGCTGGCCTTCGACATCGCGCGCCTGGCCAACGACGACCCTCGGCTGGGCGAGCGGATCCACCCCGACGCCCCGGAGATCTGGGCGCAGGTGGTGTGGGCCCGCGACCACGAGTGGGCCGAGACCGTCGACGACGTGCTGCGCCGCCGTACCACGCTGACCATCCGCGGTCTGGACACCGAGGAGGTGCGGGCCCGGGTGCAGGAGCTGCTCGGCAAGAAGTAGCCCGAAGAAGCAGCCCGGCAAGAAGCAGACAAGAAGCAGCCCGGCAAGAAGCAGACGGCCGCGGCGGCAGACGCGCGGCGGGAGACACGGCGCGCGACACGCGGCGGGAAGCCGCCCGAAGGCGCCGGCCCGACTCGGGCCGGCGCCTTCGGCCTGCCCGGGGCGGGCCCGGGCCACCTCCCCCGGCAATGAGCCGGATCTGCCGTCCGGACCTGCCGTCCGGGTCGTCCGTCCGGGCCCGCGTCCGGCGCGGGCCGACCCGGCGGGGCACGCTCCGCGCCGACCGGTGCGATCATGGAAACGGCTCGTGGGGATGACGGACGAGGGAGTGTTCCCGGACGTCCGACGGGGCAGTGATCCGTCGTTCGCTCCCCGCGCGAGGGGCTGCGGGGGTACCCGCCGCACGCCGTAAGGTTGGGGCGTCAAGCGAGGGCACGTCGGAAGGAGGCACTGGGTGATCGAGCTCGAGGGGGTTCCCGAGCTGATCGACCCGGTCATGGTGGCCGCGTTCGAGGGCTGGAACGATGCCGGCGACGCCGCCTCCACCGCGGTCGCGCATCTGGAGAGGGAGTGGAAGGGCGAGGTGTTCGCGGCGCTGGACGCCGAGGACTACTACGACTTCCAGGTCAACCGCCCCACCGTGTTCATCGAAGGCGGCGTCCGCAAGATCACCTGGCCCACGACAAGGTTGTCGGTGGTCCGCGTCGGCGGCGACAAGCCGCGGGACCTGGTGCTGGTCCGCGGCATCGAACCGTCCATGCGCTGGCGCTCGTTCTGCAACGAACTGCTCGGCTTCGCGCACGAGCTGGGCGTGGAGCTGGTGGTCATCCTGGGCGCCCTGCTCGGCGACACCCCGCACACGCGTCCGGTGCCGATCAGCGGCACCACGTCCGACCCGGAGCTGGCCCGCCGGATGAACCTGGAGGAGACCAAGTACGAGGGCCCCACGGGCATCGTCGGCGTCCTGCAGGAGGCCTGCACGCACGCCGGCGTCCCGGCCGTGTCCCTGTGGGCGGCCGTGCCGCACTACGTGTCGCAGCCGCCGAACCCCAAGGCCACCCTGGCCCTGCTCAATCGCCTGGAGGACCTGCTCGACCTGAGCATCCCGCTGGGCGAACTGCCCGAGGACGCGCGCGCCTGGCAGGTGGGCGTGGACCAACTGGCCGCCGAGGACAGCGAGGTCGCCGAGTACGTCCAGACGCTGGAGGAGGCCCGGGACACCGCGGAGCTGCCGGAGGCGTCGGGCGAGGCGATCGCCCGCGAGTTCGAGCGGTACCTGCGGCGCCGGGACGGCGGCTCCGGCACCTCCGGGCACGCGACGGAGAGCGGTGACGGCGGCTCGTACCGGCGGGATGCCCCGGGTGGTCCGGCGCGCCCGCCGAAGCCGCCGAAGGCGGGCCCGGACGACGAGGAGCCGCCGGAGGAATGAGACGGCGGGAGCACGAAAAAGGGGCGCGGCCTTCGGCCGCGCCCCTTCCCGCTTCCTGCGGGCCCGGCCCTACAGGGCCACGCCCAGCAGCGCGTCCACCGCGCGTGAGACGAGGCCCGGGGCGGCCGGGTCGGTACCGCCCTGTTCGTGCTGGAGGGCCGCCCAGCGGTCCACGGCGGCGAGGGCGGCCGGGGCGTCCAGGTCGGCGGCGAGGGCGTCGCGGATCTCCTCGACGAGGGCGTCGGCGCTCGGCCCGTCGGGCCGGGAGACGGCCGCGCGCCAGCGCTCCAGCCGGGTCACGGCCTCCCGCAGCACCTGGTCGGTCCACTCCCAGTCGGCGCGGTAGTGGTGGGCGTGCAGCGCGAGCCGGATGGCGGCCGGGTCGACGCCGTCGCGCCGCAGCCGGGAGACGAAGACGAGGTTGCCCCGGGACTTGGACATCTTCTCGCCGTCCAGGGCGACCATGCCGGCGTGCACGTACGCCCGGGCCATGGGGAAATCGCCGGTGAGCACCTGGGCGTGCGAGGCGCCCATCTCGTGGTGCGGGAAGGCCAGGTCGCTGCCGCCGCCCTGCACGTCGAAGCCCATGCCGAGGTGCTGCAGGGCGATGGCCACGCACTCGATGTGCCAGCCGGGCCGGCCGGGGCCGAGCGAGCCGCCGTCCCAGCTCGGTTCGCCGTCGCGGGCGGCCATCCACAGCAGCGGGTCGAGCGGGTTCTTCTTCCCGGGCCGCTCGGGGTCGCCGCCCCGCTCGGCGGACAGCGCCCGCATCGCGGCCGCGTCGAGGTGGGAGACGGAGCCGAAGTGCGGGTCGGACTCCACGGAGAAGTAGATGTCGCCGTCGAGTTCGTAGGCGGCGCCGGCGTCCCGCAGCCGTTCCACGAGCGGGACGATCGCGGGTATCGCCTCCACGGCGCCCACGTAGTGCCGGGGCGGCAGCATCCGCAGGGCGGTCATGTCCTCGCGGAACAGGGCGGTCTCCCGCTCCGCGAGCGCCTCCCACTCGACGCCGTCGCGCTCGGCCCGCTCCAGCAGCGGATCGTCGACGTCGGTGACGTTCTGCACGTAATGCACCTGCCGCTTGGTGTCGAGCCACACGCGCTGCACGAGGTCGAACGCGTTGTAGGTGGCCGCGTGCCCCATGTGGGTGGCGTCGTACGGGGTGATGCCGCAGACGTAGATGCGGGCGACGGGACCGGGGGTGAGGGTGACGAGTCCGCCGGTCGCGGTGTCGTGGATCCTCAGGTCGCGGCCCTGACCAGGCAGGGCGGGGACCTCGGAAGCGGGCCAGGCATGCATGTCATGAGCCTAACCGGCGGGAAGTTGCGCATACGAGCGGGACCGGGCCCGATGGCCGGAAGGGCGGTCTTGCGCGATACGGGCCCGTTCGATTACGTGCGCCGCTTTTCCCCGTGGCTTCCCCGCGGCTTCCCCCGTGGCTCTTCACACCGGCGGCCAGGGGATCGCCGGCCACTCCCCCGTCGGCTCCGGATGCCGGCCGGTGGCCAGCAGGGCCTCCACGCGCGCGCGGGTGGCCGCCACCTCGGCGGGGGTGATCAGCCCGGCCAGCCGCGCCGCCAGCGCGCCGCCCTCCCCCAGGTCCTCCCGCAGGCTCTTCAGGACCTCCACGGCCTCCGCAGGGAGCGGCTCGCCGGCCCAGCCCCACAGCAGCGTGCGCAGCTTGGTCTCGACGTGGAAGGTGACGCCGTGGTCGATGCCGTACAGCCGCCCGTCCGCGGTGGGCAGCAGGTGGCCGCCCTTGCGGTCGGCGTTGTTGATCACCGCGTCGAGCACGGCGAGGCGGCGCAGCCGCTCGTCGTCGGCGTGCACGAGCAGGGCGGGCCGCCCGTCGCCGGTGTCGGCGAAACCTATCGCCTTCCAGCCGGGTTCGGGCTCCTCGCCCTCCACCAGCGCGAGCAGTTCGGTCCCGGGGCCCTCGGCGGCCGCCTCGATCCACAGTTGGCACATGCCCTCGCCGTAGGGGCCGTCGCGCAGCACGGTGGGCGGCACCAGGTCCCAGCCGGTCGCCTCGGACACCGCGTAGGCGGCGACCTCCCGCCCGGCGAGCGTGCCGTCGGGGAAGTCCCACAGCGGGCGCTCGCCGGCCACCGGCTTGTAGACGCAGGCGGCCTCGCGGCCCTCGTACGCCACCGTGCAGTACAGCGCCGCGTTGGAGGCGTCCCGGATGCGGCCGCGCACGGTCAGCTCACCGCGGGCGAGCAGCTCGGCCGCGGTCGCGCCCGCGGTCACGCTCCGCGGCGGTATCCGTTCTGGCGCGGACATACGTGTCCTTCCGGGTCGAGCGGGAGACTGCACAGCGGGCACGGCGGCCGCCCGGCGTTGACGACATCGAGGGCGCGTTTGGCGAAGGCGCGGGCCTGCGCGCCGGTGAGCCGGACCCGCAGCATCGGGGGCCCGTTCTCCTCGTCCTGCAGCAGCCGCTCCTCGGCCTCGGCGAGGTCCTCGTCGGAGTCGGCGTCGAGTTCGACCAGGGCCTGCGCCTCGACGATCATCCGCTCGGCCTCGCCGTCCCAGGCGAGCGCCATGGTGCCGACCCGGAACTCCTCCTCGATGGGGGTGTCCAGGGGCGCGGTGTCGGTGATGTCGGCGGGCGCCACGGCGGGCACGGCCGCGCTGCCGCCGCTGCGGCGTACGACCTCGTCGAGCAGTTCCTCCATGCGCTCGGCGAGCGCGGCGACCTGGGTCTTCTCCAGGGCCACGCTGGTCACCCGGGAGCCGGCGGAGGCCTGGAGGTAGAACGTACGGCGCCCGGGCAGTCCGACCGTACCGGCCACGAAGCGGTCCGGTTGGTCGTATTGGAACACCTGACGGGACACGTCCTGACTCCATTGGATCGTGATGGGATCGTGGATCGACTTCGGGGCGCCGACGGGACCGGCTGACGCTCCGGCCCGCGCCGGCGGCCGGCGCGTGCGGTCACTGCGACCGCTTCACCCTACTGCGCACGACGATCACGGTGCGCCCGCACCGCCCCCCACCGCGGCTTCGTCGCCGGGAGTCTCCTCGCGCGGCACCAGGGAGGCGAAGTCGCCGGTGTCGCCGAGGCGCACCAGAAACGGGCGCAGCCGGGTGTAACGGATCGCGGTGATGGAACACGGTTCCACGGAGATCCGCTGGAAGAGGTCGAGATGGAGTCCGAGGGCGTCCGCGACGAGGGACTTGATGATGTCCCCGTGCGAGCACATGAGGTACACGGCGTCGGGGCCGTGGTCGCGTTCCACGCGCGCGTTCCACTCGCGCACCGCCTCGGCGGCGCGCGTCTGCATCGCGCGCAGGGACTCCCCGCCGGGGAACGCCGCCGCGGCAGGGTGCGCCTGCACCACCTCCATCAGCGGCTCGTCCTTGAGTTCGGCGAGCTTGCGGCCGGACCAGTCGCCGTAGTGGCACTCCCCGATCCGCTCGTCGGTGTGGGCGGTCAGCCCCGGGCGGGCGTCGAGCAGCGGCTGGAGGGTCTCCCGGCAGCGCTGCAGCGGGCTGGTGACGACCTCGGCGAGCGGCACGGCGGCGAGCCGCCCGGGCAGCGCGGCGGCCTGTGCGGCGCCGCGTTCGTCGAGGCCGACGCCGGGCGTCCACCCGGCGAGGATTCCCTCGGTGTTGGCGGTGGAGCGTCCGTGGCGGACCAGGATCAGCGTGGGCATGCGGCCCAGAGTAGGCCGAGACGGCGCCGCGACGGCGGACGAGGGACGGGAGAACACGCTCTGTGATTGTCGATTGCGCGATATACCGCGGCGGGCAGCGCACCCGGGGCCCGCAGGACCTGTCGGACGCGCTGCAGGAGGCGCGGGCGGCGGGCGGCTTCGTGTGGATCGGGCTGCACGAGCCGAGCGAGAAGGAGTTCGACCACGTCGCCGAGGAGTTCGGGCTGCACCCGCTGGCCGTGGAGGACGCCCTCAAGGCGCACCAGCGGCCGAAGCTGGAGGTGTACGACGACTCGCTGTTCGCGGTGCTGAAGCCGGTGGTGTACGAGCCGGAGAGCGACGCCGTCTCCACCGGCGAGGTCATGGTCTTCGTGGGCGACGCCTTCGCGGTCACCGTCCGGCACGGCGAGGGGGCGCCGCTGGCGGCGGTGCGGCGCCGGCTGGAGCAGGAGCCGCACCTGCTGGCCAAGGGGCCCACGGCGGTGCTGTACGCGATCGCGGACGCGGCCGTCGACCACTACCTGGACGTGGCCACGGAGCTGCAGACGGACCTGGAGGAGCTGGAGGCGGAGGTGTTCTCCCCGGACGGCGGCGGTTCACGGAACACGGCGTCCCGGATCTACACCTTCAAGCGGCAGATCCTGGAGTTCCGGCGGGCGACCGTGCCGCTGGCGCTGCCGCTGAGCCGGCTGGCGGGCACGGCGCCGTTCGGCACGGCGGTGCCGTTCGTGGACGAGCGGGCGCGGCCGTTCTTCCGGGACGTCAGCGACCACCTCACGCGCGTGAACGAGTCCGTGGAGGGCCTGGACCGGCTGGTGTCGGACGTCCTGTCGGCGCACCTGGCGCAGATGAGCGTGCGGCAGAACGACGACATGCGGAAGATCTCCGCGTGGGCGGCCATGGCCGCCGTCCCGACGATGATCGCCGGCATCTACGGCATGAACTTCGCGCACATGCCGGAGCTGCACTGGGTGTGGTCGTACCCGGCGGTGATCGCCCTGATGGCCGTCCTGGTGTTCACGCTGTACCGGCTGTTCCGGCGGCGCGGCTGGATGTGACGGCGGCTCAGACGAACTCGGGGGCCGCCGTCGCCTCCCCGCCGAGGGCGTTGCGCCGCTCGGGCATCGCCAGGGTGACCATCCGGCGCCATCCGCCGAGCCGCTCGTAGAGGTAGGCCGCGCGGATGCCGGCGGCGAGCAGCGCCGACTTGGCCCTCGGCCAGCGCAGGATGCGCCCCATGTGGGCCATGACGGCGAGGCTGACGTCCCGGTGGACGCGGATCTCGGCGAGCGCGCACGCGCGCAGGGCGTGCTGGATCGTACGGCCGTGTCCCGCGCGGGCGAGGCGCAGCAGCTCCTCGTGGCAGTAGGCGAGGTGGTTCTCCTCGTCCTCGGCGATCATCCGCACGGCGCGGCCGATGTCGGGGTGGTCGGCGAAGTGGCGGCGCAGCAGGGCCATCTGCTCGCTGGCGCGCTGCTCGGTGACCCGGCTGTGGGCGAGGTAGACAACGATGTCGCGCACGGTCAGCGGCTCGTCGCGCCGGAGCTTGTCGTGGGCGAGGCCGATGCCGCGCCGCTCCAGGAGCATCGTGTAGTCGGTCTCGGGCGGCACCGGGACGGGGGTGAGGCCGCGTCTGCGCAGCAGGGCGGTGAAGATCCGCCCGTGCTTGTCCTCGTCCGCGCCGTGCCGGGTGATCTTGGGGACCATGGCGCGTTCCTCGGCCGGCAC
Source organism: Streptomyces echinoruber (assembly GCF_014651135.1). GTDB lineage: Bacteria > Actinomycetota > Actinomycetes > Streptomycetales > Streptomycetaceae > Streptomyces > Streptomyces echinoruber. The sequence goes on along the minus strand of NZ_BMWH01000013.1, from coordinate 61,370 downwards.
CAGGGCGGCGATGCGGGCGTTCTCCCAGCCGCCCTGGGACTCGCCGCTGGCCGCGATGGAGCAGAACAGCCGGAAGGACTCGTCGTTGTCGAGGATTTCCCGGAACAGACGCTTGGCCGACGGCATCGGGGGCCCACCTCTCTGCAGGGTTCCGCAAAGAACGAGTCAAATCCCGCGGAAGAGGGGGTGCAACACGTGCGTACGGCAACTCCTCCGAACGGAGGACGCCGCGTGCGCCCCGGGAGCGCGACCGGAGCGGCACACGCGCGTTGTGCCCGGTGACGGCCGTGGCGGGGAGGACCCCCGAGCCCCCGCCACGGTCCCGGCACGTCCCGCGCCGCGGGTCGGGCCGGTCCGGCGCTCAGGCCGGTCCGGCGGTCAGGCCGGTCCGGCGGTCAGGCCAGTCCGGCGCGCTCCAGGGCCTCGGCGCCCGCGCGGAGCGCGGCGATGCGCTCCTGGAGGGTGAAGCCGGCCGGGGCGAGGGTGAGGGTGGTGACCCCGGCGGCCGCGTAGGTCTTCATCCGGTCGGCGATCCTGGCCACGGAACCCAGCAGCGTGGTGCGGTCGATGAGGTCGTGCGGCACGGCGGCCGCGGCGCCGTCCTTGTCCCCGGCGAGGTACTTGTCCTGGATCTCGGCGGCCGCCTGCTCGTAGCCCATGCGCCGGGCGAGCTGGTTGTAGAAGTTCTGCTTGCGGCTGCCCATGCCGCCGACGTACAGGGCGGTGTAGGGGCGGAAGGTGTCGGCCAGCTTCGCCACGTCCTTGTCGTCGCCGACGGCCAGGGGCAGCGTGGGGCAGACGTCGAAGCCGTCCATGGTCTTGCCGGCCTTCTCGCGGCCCGCCCGCAGGTGCCTGATCGCGGTCTCCTCGAGGTGGTCGGCGGAGGGGAAGATGAGCAGGGCGCCGTCGGCGATCTCGCCGGTCTGCTCCAGGTTCTTCGGGCCGATGGCGGCGATGTAGAGCGGGATGTGCTCGCGCTGCGGGTGCACGGTCAGCTTGATCGGCTTGCCCGGGCCGCCGGGCAGCGGCAGCGTCCAGTGCTCGCCCTCGTACGTCAGGCGCTCGCGCCGCATGGCCTTGCGCACGATCTCCACGTACTCGCGGGTGCGGGCCAGCGGCTTGTCGAACTTCACGCCGTACCAGCCCTCGGAGACCTGCGGGCCGGAGACGCCGAGGCCGAGGCGGAAGCGACCGCCGGAGAGGGAGTCGAGGGTGGCCGCGGTCATCGCCGTCATCGCGGGCTGGCGGGCCGGGATCTGGAAGATGGCCGAGCCGACGTCGATGCGCTCGGTGTGCGCGGCGACCCAGGCCAGCACGGTGGCCGCGTCGGAGCCGTAGGCCTCGGCGGCCCAGCACACGGCGTACCCGAGCCGGTCGGCCTCCTTGGCGACCTCCAGGTTGTCCGAGTCCATTCCGGCACCCCAGTAGCCGAGGTTGATCCCGAGCTGCATGGCCGATTCCCCTTACTGGTCAGTAACGTCCCTGTGAGGGAGACAGTAGCGCGGGGCGGGCCCGACGGGCAGCGGGCCGCGGGGCGACGGGGATCACGTCGCGCGGCGGAGGCTGGTGTGCCGCGCGGCGGAGGCCGGTGCCGCGCGGCGGAGGCCGGTGCCGCGCGGCGGAGGCCGGTGTGCCGCGCGGCGGAGGCCGGTGTGCCGCGCGGCGGAGGCCGGTGTGCCGCGCGGCGGAGGCCGGTGCCGTACGGCGGGGGCCGGTGCCGCGCGGCGGAGGCCGGTGCCGCGTGGCGGGGGCCGCGGGCGGATTCCGCCGTCCGCGGGCCGGGGCGGCATCGGTCCGCGGGCCGGGGCGGCGTCGGTCCGCGGGCCGCCCCGGGCGCCCGCCCGGGAGCCGCAGGATCGTCCGGCCGGGGCTGCGGGATCGCCCGTTCGGGGCCGTGGAATCGCCCGTTCGGGGCCGCGGTGCGTCCGTCCACGGATCGGTGGCATTCCGTTGCCCGCGCACTCCCCTGCACACCACCCCTGGCCAGTAATCTCGGCGTCCATGGAGCAGAGGCAACTCGGCCGTACCGGCCTGCGCGTGTCCCGGCTCGGGCTCGGCACCCTGACCTGGGGACGGGACACCGACGAGCACGACGCCGCGGACCTGCTGAAGGCGTTCTGGGAGGCGGGCGGCACCCTGGTCGACACGGCGGACGTGTACGGGGACGGGGAGGCCGAGTACCTGCTGGGACGCCTCATGGACGGGCTGGTGCCCCGGCGCGACCTGGTCATCTCGACCAAGGCGGGCAGCGTGCCGGACCCCGACCGCCGCTTCGACGCCTCCCGCGGCCATCTGCTCTCCGCCCTGGACGCCTCCCTCGCCCGGCTCGGCACCGACCACGTCGACCTGTGGCACGTGCACGCCTACGACCCGTACACCCCGCTGGAGGAGACCCTCCAGGCCCTCGACCTCGCCGTCAGCAGCGGCCGGGTGCGCTACGCCGGCGTGTCCAACTTCTGCGGCTGGCAACTGGCCAAGGCGGCGACCTGGCAGCTGGCCGCGCCGGGAACGCGCACCCGGCTGGCGAGCACGCAGATGGAGTACTCGCTGCTGCAGCGCGGCATAGAGCGGGAGGTGCTGCCCGCCGCGCTGGACCTGGGGATCGGCCTGCTGCCCTCCTCCCCGCTCGGCCGCGGGGTGCTCACCGGCAAGTACCGCAAGGAGACGCCCCCGGACTCGCGGGGCGCCTCCGAGCACCTGGCGCCGTTCGTCGCGCCGTACCTCGACGACACCGCGAGCCGCATCGTCGACGCGGTGGCGACGGCGGCGGACGGACTGGCGGTGACCCCGCTGCAGGTGGCCCTCGCCTGGGTGCGCGACCGGCCCGGCGTGGCCGCGCCCATCGTCGGCGCGCGCAACGCGCAGCAGCTCACGGCGGTTTTGTCAGTGGAGACGCTTACTCTTCCTGACGAGATCTGCCGGGCGCTGGACGACGTGTCGGCGCCCGTGCACCGCTATCCCGATCACGACTGGAGCACGCTGTGAGCACGGAGCCGGAGACCACGGAGGACGACACGCCGGGGACCCCAGACCCGGCGGAGGACACCGCGGAAGCGGGCGGAGGCCCGCGGGCCGGCGCGGCGCCGGAGGCGGAGGCGGGCGGCACGACCGGTGCCGCGGCGGACGGCGGGGAGACCGGCGCCGACGAGGGCGCGGCCAGTGGCGGCGGAGGCGCAGCCGGCACCGACGAGGGCGCGGCCGGTAGCGACGAAGACGCAGCCGGCACCGACGAGGGCGCGGCCGGTACCGACGAAGACGCAGCCGGTACTGACGAAGACGCGGCCGGTGACGGCGAGGGTGTGTCCGGTGCCGGTGCGCAGGCGGCCGGTGCCGGCCGGGGCGAGGCCGGTGCCGAGGGGGCGGGCCCGCTGTCGGAGGCGGAGGCCGAGCTGGCGGCGCAGCGGCTGGAGCGGGAGCGGATCGAGCGGCGGAAGGCCGCGAAGAAGGGACCGATCGAGAGCGGCGGCAAGCTCAGCGGCAGGGCGGCCGACCTGCTCGCGGCCGTACGCGCGGTGGAGAGCGGCGAGAAGCCCGTGACCGGCGTGTTCGCCGAGCCCGGACCGGCACCGCGGCGGCCCGCTCCCGAGCCGGCCCGGCGGCCGCGGCCGGACGCGGCCGGGCCCGCGGCTCCCGCCGCCCCGCCGCCGCCCTCGGCCCAGGCCGTGGCGGCCGTGCGGCGGGTGCTGGCCGACGGCGGCGCGCCCGAGACGCTGGCGCCGCAGGTCGCCGCGGTCCTCGGCGAGGGCGCGGCCGAGCGGCTGCGGGCGGACCCCTGGCACCTGCTGCGGGTCACCGGGGTACGGCCCGAGCAGGCGGACGGCTTCGCGCGGGCGCTGCTGGGCGCCGGGTGCGGTCCGGACGACGAGCGGCGCCTGCGGGCGGTGACCGGCTGGCTCCTGGAGCAGGCCGCGCTGGCCGGGCACACCGCCCTGGAGGCGCCGGCGCTGACCGCCGCGCTGGGCCGGCGGGGGGTGCCGGACCCGGACGCGGCCCTCAGGACCGCGATCGAGCACGGGGACGTCCTGGTGTTCCAGGACACCCCGAACGCATCGGACACCCCGAACGTATCGGGCGCCCCGAACGCCCCGGCCGAAGCGGCGGGAGACGGCGCGCAGGAGGCCGAGGGCGCCGAGCGGCCGGTCCGCGTCCTGGTCGGGCTGGAGCGGTACGCCCTGGCCGAGGAGAGTCTCGCCGACGGCCTGCTCCGGATCGTCAACTCGGTGCCGAAGCAGGAGGGTTCCACCGAGGGCTGGGAGCGGGCGGCCGGCGCGGTGCGGGGTTCCGCCGCCGAGCTGATCCGCGCGGTCGCGGGCCACGGCCTGGTCCTGCACACCGGCGGCGCCGCGTCCCTGGCCGAGCCCGCCGCGCTGCTGCACGCCGCGGCCGGCCTGGGCCTGCGGGCGTGGGCCGCCGCGCACAGCCCGCTGGGCCGGGACGGCTTCGCGGCGCTGCTGCGCCGGGACGCGGATGCGGCGGCGGCCGGCGCCGCGGACGGCGCGCCCGTGCCGCACCGGCCCGGTGCCGCCACCGTCGCCGGTCTGTTGTCGGGGGCCGAGGGCCCGGGCCGGGACGCGGACGGGACGCTGGACCTGGACCTGCTCGTGGTGCTGGACGCGCCGCAACTGGACGTGGAGACGGCGGCCCTGCTGGTGGAGTCGCTGCCGGACGGGGCCCGGCTGGTGCTGGCCGGGGATCCGGCGGTGCTGTGGTCGGTGGGGGCGGGGCGGGTCTTCGCCGATCTGCTGCAGGCGCGCGTCTGCCCGCAGGTCGCCTCGCGCACCCCGGACCCCGGGCCGCTGGGCGAGCTGGTCTCCGGGATCGGCATCGGCGAGCTGGCCCAGGTGGAGGCGCCCGGCAAGGAGGTCGTGATCGTGCCGGTGCGGGACGCGGGCGAGGCCGTGCACCGCACGGTGCAGCTCGTCGCGGACTCCGTGCCCCGGGCCATCGGCGTCCCCGCCGAGCAGACGGTGGTGATCACCCCCGGTCACGGCGGCGCGGCCGGCACCCGGGCGCTCAACGCGGCCCTCAAGGAGCGGCTCAACCCGGGCCCCGGGCGCTTCGGCGGCTTCGACCCCGGCGACCGGGTCGTCCACTCCCCCGCCCCGGGCCGCGTGCTGCCCGGCCACGTCGTGACGGCCGACGCGGAGGGGCTGCACCTGTCGTGCTCGGGCACCCCGGTGGTCGTCCCCCGCGAGCGGGTGGAGCAGTGCGTCCGGCACGGGTGGGCGCTGACCGCGCACCAGGCGGTGGGCGCGCGGTGGCCCGCGGTCGTCGTGGTCCTGCCCGGTGACGCCGTCCAGGCGCTCAGCCGCCCCTGGGTCTACACGGCGTTCAGCCGGGCCGTCCGCCACCTGTCCGTCGTGCACGGCGTGGAGCAGGCCCTGCCGCGCGCCGTCGCCGAAGTCCCGGCCAGACCACGTACGACCCGTCTACCGCTCCTGCTCGCCCAGGCCCCGGCCGCGGCCTGACCGGCCCGGACACGGCCCCGGCACAACGGGCGGGCACGCCCCCGGTACGACGGGACGGCGGATGCCGGGCGCAGCGCCCGGCATCCGCCGTCCCGTACCCGGAGCCGCCTGGAGGTCGCCCGGGAACCGCCCGGAGTCGCCGCCGGTGGCTAGCGGTCGGCGTCCAGGGGCTCCAGGTCCTCGTCGTCCTCGTCCCCGTCGGCGTCTTCTTCGTCTCCTTCGTCGTCCAGCTCCGCCTCCAGGTCGTCGTCCTCGAGGTCGTCCTCGTCGATCGCGTCGTCGTCGAAGACCGCGCTGACGTCGAAGCGGCAGACCACCCGCTGCGGGTCGGCCTGCTCGAACGGCGCCTCGAGCCATTCGCCGGGGTCGGCGGGCTCGTCGGCGGCCGTCACCCACAGCGTGGAGTCGCCCTCCTCCAGGCCGAACTCCTTGTGCCGGGAGGCGATCTCGTCGGGCTCGTACTCGCCGAACAGGATGCCCAGCGCACCGTGGACGGTGCCAGTGGCGTCCGTGCCGGTGCCCTCCTCGCCGTCCGCCGCCTCCACCCGCCGCGCCTGCGCCAGCAGCCGCTGCGGATCCGCCACGGTGTAGTCGCGGCGGATCAGGACGCTCAGGGCGTGCGGCTCCTCGGGGCCCGTGTACGGCGGCAGCGTGTCCTCCGCGCCGGGGATCTCGAAGGGCGTGACCTCGTCATAGCGGTCGTAGAGCAGCTCGTCGTACGCCTCGGCGGCCGAGGCGAGCTGGTTGAACGCCTCGTAGACGGCGGGGTCGTCCTCCCCCGACCGGCGTTCGACCGCCGCCAGGTGACGGTCGAGCGCGGCCTTGAGCGCCTCCGCGGCGGCGCGTACCTCGGCAGCGGTGGGCTGCGCAGCATCAGACATACTGCAGACGCTATCCGTACCGGGCCCCAGCCCGCACAATAGATGCGATGCCGGAATACGAATTTGTCGACGTGTACGTCCCGCGCGGGGTGTCCCGCAAGGAGACGACACGGCTGTTGACGGATCACGCCGAGTACGGTCACTGGGAGCTGTACCGTCTGAGCCTGCTGCGCGACGGCAGCCGCAGGGTGCGGTTGCGCCGGCGGATCATCCGCCAGGTGCGTGCCACGTGGTGAGCGGCGGACGGCGGGACGGAGCGGTGCCCGCGGGCGCGGATCCCGCTCCGTACCCCGGTCGGGGCCGGGCGTCCCCCTACGCCGAGGCGCGCGCCCGGCGGTAGAGGACGGCGCCCGCGAGGAGCGCGCCCGCGCCGGTCGGCAGGACGACGCCGAGGGGCAGTCCGCTGCCGGTGTGGGCGAGCTGCGCCGCGCTGTCGGCCGCGGGGGTCACGAGGTGCGTGCGCGGCAGGCTCCGGTGCGCGGAGGTGTCCGTGGCCCCGCCCGGTCCGGGGACGTGCCCCGGCGTGTCACCCGAGCCGCCGGAGTGCCCGCCCGGCTGCTCCGGCGTCCCCGGGTGCCGCGGACCTTCCGGGTTGCCCGGGTGACCGGGGTGGCCCGGGTGCCCCGGGTGTCCGGGCGGGTTGGTCCGGTGGCCGCCGCCCGGACGGGTGCCGTGGTGCCCGCCGTTGGCGCAGTCGTTGCCCGCGGTCGCGTTGCCCGCGCCGATCACGTTGACGCTGTTGCCGCAGACGTTCACCGGGGCGTTGACGGGCACCTGGATGACGTTGCCGGAGGCGACGCCCGGGGAACCGTCGGCGTGCCCGCCGGCGTGCGCTCCGCCGCCGGAGCCCGCGTGCCCGGAGTGCGCGTGCGAGCCGGCGTGCCCGGAGCCGCCGTGCCCGCGCTGGGACGCGTCCCCGCCGTCGTGGTTGACGCAGGTGTTGCCCACCGCCGGGTTGAGGATCCCGACGACGTCGACGGTGTTGCCACAGACGTTGACCGGCACGTTCACCGGCACCTGCACCGTGTTGCCCGACAGCACGCCGGGCGAGCCGGTCGCGGAGCCGTGCGCCCCGGAGTCGGCGTGGGCGTAACCCCCTGCCGCGGCGAGCACGCCGGTGGCGGCCGCCACGGTCATCAGGCCCTTGCGGGTGACCTGTCGCATTGCTGATTCCCTGCTTTCGACGCTTCTTCGGACCTTCCGGAAGCCGGTCGGCCCCGGAGCGCGGGGCGCGCGCTCCGGGGCCGACGGCCAGACCCCCATGGAGTCGACGAGTCGGCCCCGCCCGGAACGGGGCACGACGTCACTTGTTGACGCAGGCGTTGCCGAAGGCGGGGTTCAGCAGGCCGATGACGTTGACCGTGTTGCCGCAGACGTTCACCGGGACGTGGACGGGCACCTGGACGACGTTGCCGGAGGCGACACCCGGGGAGTGCACCGCGGCCCCCTGGGCACCGGCGTCGGCAACGGCCAGACCCGCACCGGCGAGAACCAGACCACCGGTGACAGCGGCAGTGGCGACGACCTTCTTGATCATTCTTCCTCCTCATGAGCAAAGTGATCCACATCGCGGATCACGTCACCAGTAACGACGAGGAGGTAATCGAGCTACGAGCGTATGGTCGCAATCACCCTTTCCGGTAAAACCCGCACACCCGACCGATTACCGCGGTGTCACGGAAGGCCGGACGGTGCGGAGCCGGACAGTGCCGGGCCGGACGGTGCCGGGCCGGACGGTGCCGGGCGGGACAGCGCCGGGCGGGACAGCGCCGGGTCGGACAGTACCGTGCCGGACGGTCCGTCAGGCCGCGTCGAGGAACCGGTCGAGCACCCGCACGCCGAACTTCAGGCCCTCCACCGGGACGCGCTCGTCGACGCCGTGGAACATGCCCGCGAAGTCCAGCTCCGGCGGCAGCTTCAGCGGCGCGAAGCCGAAGCCGCGGATGCCGAGGTCGTCGAAGGACTTGGCGTCGGTGCCGCCGGACAGCATGTACGGGATGGCCTTGGCGGCCGGGTCCTCGGCGACCAGCGCGGACTGCATGGCCTCCACCAGCGCCCCGTCGAAGGTGGTCTCGACGGCCTTGTCGGCGTGCACGTCCTCGCGCTTGACCCGGGGGCCGAGGATGCGGTCGAGGTCGGCGAGGAACTCCTCCTCGTAGCCGGGCAGGAAGCGGCCGTCGACGTGCGCGGTGGCCTCGCCCGGAATGACGTTGACCTTGTAGCCGGCGCCGAGCTGGGTGGGGTTGGCGGTGTTGCTCAGCGTGGCCCCGATGAGCTTGGCGATGCCGCCGAGCCGGGCGAGCGTGGACTCCATGTCCTCCGGGTCCAGCTCGGTGCCGAGCGCGTCGCCGAGTTCGTCGAGGAAGGCCCGGGTGGTCTTGGTGACCCGCACCGGGAACTTGTGCCGGCCGAGGCGGGCGACGGCCTCGGACAGCTCGGTGATCGCGTTGTCCCGGTGGATCATCGAGCCGTGCCCGGCGGTGCCGGCCACGGTCAGCTTCATCCAGTGCATGCCCTTCTCGGCGGTCTGGATCAGGTACAGCCGCCGCTGCTCGTTCACCGTGAACGAGAATCCGCCGACCTCGCTGATCGCCTCGGTGACGCCCTCGAAGAGGTCCGGGTGGTGGTCGACGAGGTACCGGGCGCCGTAGGTGCCGCCGGCCTCCTCGTCGGCGAGGAAGGCCAGCACGACGTCGCGCGACGGCCGGCGCCCGCTGCGCAGCCGGTCGCGGACGACCGCCAGCGTCATGGCGTCCATGTCCTTCATGTCGACGGCGCCGCGCCCCCACACGCAGCCGTCGGCGATCTCGCCGGAGAACGGGCCGTGGGTCCAGTCGGCCGCGTTGGCCGGTACGACGTCCAGGTGGCCGTGGATGAGCAGCGCGGGCCGGGACGGGTCCTCGCCCTCGATGCGGGCCACGGTGGAGGCGCGACCCGGGTGCGACTCGAAGATCCTCGGTTCGAGGCCCACCTCGGCGAGCTTCTCGGCGACGTACTCGGCGGCCTTGCGCTCGCCCGGGCCGGAGTGGTCGCCGTAGTTGCTGGTGTCGATCCGGATCAGGTCGCGGCAGAGGTCCACGACCTCGTCCTCGCCGGTGACGCCCCTGGCCGTGTCCGTGTCGCTCACGCTGCTACCTCCCGGTGTCCCTGCTGGTGGTCCCCTCATCCTCCCCCTACCGGGCCCGCGCCCCAAGACGGGCCCGGCCCCGTCACACGCCGTTCACGCGGGGCCGGGGGGTGATCGGCGGCCTCGAAAGCCTGGTAAAGTTTCCTCCGTCGCCGCGCGGGGAAACCCCCGCCGGTCAGACCCACACCAAGTCCGGGTGGCGGAATGGCAGACGCGCTAGCTTGAGGTGCTAGTGCCCGTTTAAGGGCGTGGGGGTTCAAGTCCCCCCTCGGACACTCACCGTGACGACACGGACGCGAGGACCTCGACCTGACGGTCGCGGTCCTCGTCGCGTTTTCGCACCGAGTCGCGCCGAGTCGCGCTGATTCGTGCTGATTCAGGGCACAGCGGACGCACCGGCCCCCTGCCCCCCTGCCCGTCGAACCGGGCGCCGCCCCTCCGACCACCATCGCCGGCCCCACCAGCCCCGTCGGTCTCGTCGGCCCGTCGGTCCCGTCGGCTCCGGCCCGGTGACCACGCGACGACAGAGGGCGACTGTACGCGCGGCGCCCGCGCCTGTAGGCGCCGCGCGCCGTAACGGCTTCCTCCGCGCGGGCGTTGGGCCAGGGAGGTGGCGAGGGAGTGGTGAGGGACATGACGGAGCGCAAGGACGCGGAGGCGGGGGCCGGAGCGGCCCCCGGGGAGCGTGGGAACGGCGGCACGGGAGCGGCGGTCGTGAGCCCCGGGGACGGCCGGGTGAACGACGGCGGGGCCGGGCGGCGGCCGGAGGACGAGGCCGGGCGGGGCGTCATCGTCGCGTTCGGGCAGACCATGAAGATGCTGCGGCTGCGAAAGGGGCTGGAGCGCGAGGAGTTCGGCAGGCGGCTCGGGTACTCGGCGTCCACCGTCGCGTCGTTCGAGCAGGGACGGAGGATTCCGTCGCCCAGGACGATCGAGCGGGCCGACGAGGTACTGGAGGCGGGCGGGCTGCTGTGCGTGTGGAAGGAGCAGGTGGAGCGGGCCCAGTACCCGGTGTTCTTCCAGGGGATGGCGGTCCTGGAGAAGGAGTGCCTTGAACTGCTCATGTACGACACCCATGTCGTCAACGGGCTGCTTCAGACCGAGGAGTACATGAGGGCGCTGCTCGCGATGCGGCGTCCGCCCCTGGACCCGGAAACGGTCGAGCAGCGGGTGGCCGCTCGGTTGGCCCGGCAGGACATCTTCGACCGGCGACCCGCCCCACTTTTGAGCTTCGTGATGGATGAGGCGGTGCTGCGGCACCGGTACGGCGGCACGGACGTGCTGCGGGGACAACTGGAACTCATCCTCCTCATCGGCCAGAAGCAGAACGTCGAGATCCAGGTCATGCCGACCGAGTGTGAGGAGAACGCAGGCGTGAACGGGCCGTTCACGGTCGCCACCCGGAAGGACGGCAAGAAGTTCGTCTACGCCGAGACGCACGCGACCAGTGTTTTTGAGACCGACCCGGAACAGACGGCTCTCGCGGCCGCACGCTATGGGATCATCCGATCACAGGCTCTCAGTCCGCGAGAGTCGATGAAGTTCGTCGAAGGGTTGCTGGGAGCGCTATGAACAACGTCGAGTCCTCGACCCCCGCATCCGGCCTCGTCTGGTTCAAGAGCAGCTACAGCGGAACCGAGGGTGGTCAGTGCGTAGAAGTCGCTGCCGCCAAGGCAGTTGTGCACGTCCGCGACTCCAAGGCCGTCGCCGGACCCGTCCTCACGGTCTCGCGTGAGGCGTGGGCGGGGTTGGTCGGGCTGGCCTCGTCGGAGCCGCGGGTCTGACGTTCGTACGCCCGTGAGGGCCCTGCCGGTTCCCGTCGGCCGGCAGGGCCCTCGCGCAGGTGCGGATGTCCGCCGGTCCTCCGGACCCCCGTGCGCGGACCGCTGCGCGGGCAGGCGGCAGAATGGCGGGCATGACCACGCGTACCTGCCCGTGCGGGCTGCCCCGGGTGTACGAGGAGTGCTGCGGCCGTCTGCACTCCGGTGCCGCCGCCGCGCCGAGTGCCGAGGCGCTGATGCGGTCGCGCTACAGCGCCTTCGTGAAGGGTGACGCGGGGTACCTGCTGCGGACCTGGCATCCGCGCACCCGGCCGGCGCGGCTCGACCTGGACCCGGGGATGCGGTGGACCGGCCTGGAGGTGCTGGACACCAGCGGCGGCTCCGCCTTCCACCGCACCGGGACGGTGACCTTCCGCGCCTCCTACCGGGGCGGCGTGCTGCACGAGCGGAGCCGGTTCGAGCGCCTCGACGGGGCGTGGGTGTACGTGGACGGGGAGTTCCTGGAGTAGCCGTAGCGCCGGGGTCCGGCGCGGCCGCGGCCCGGCCGCCGACTCCGATCCGACTCCGGTCCGGTCCGGCTCGGCTACGGCTACGGCTACGGCTACGGCTACGGCTACGGCTACGGCGCCAGGATGTCCAGTTCCTGCAGCGCCCCCAGGGTGATTTCGCGGGTGAGTTCCTCCGCGCGGGCCGCGTCGCCGGCGCGGACGGCCTCGGCGAGCCGGACGTGGAGGGTGACGGCGGCCGGGTCGGGGTCGTCGAACATGACGTCGTGGTGGGTGCGGCCGGCCAGGACCTCCGCGACGACGTCGCCGAGGCGGGCGAACATCTCGTTGCCGGAGGCGTCGAGGATCACGCGGTGGAAGGCGACGTCGTGGACGAGGTACTCCTGCAGGCGGTGGCCGCGTGAGTTGGCGACCATGCCGAGGGCGCACTCGGTGAGTTGGGCGCACTGCTCGGGCGTGGCGTGCCGGGCCGCCAGGCGCGCGGCTACCGGTTCGATCGCCGAGCGCAGCACGGTGAGCGAGCGCAGCTGGCGCGGGCGGTCGGCGCCGGCCAGGCGCCAGCGGATGACCTGCGGGTCGTAGACGTTCCACCGCGCCGGAGGCAGGACCGTCACGCCCACGCGGCGGCGGGACTCGACCAGGTGCATCGATTCCAGGACCCGCACCGCCTCGCGCATCACCGAGCGGGAGACCTCGAAGCGCTGGGCGAGTTCGTCGGTGCGCAGGACGCTGCCCGGTGGGTACTCGCCCGCGGTGATGGCGGGGCCGAGGGTGTCCAGTACACGGCCGTGCAGCCCCCGGCCCGGTGTGCTCATGCGACTCAGAGTACGGGGTGGATCACGCGAACAAAAAGTCAGACTTATTTGGCGCAGACTCTTGAATTCGTCGTACCTAATGGGTTTCAGTTGCGTCGACATCACGTGTCGAAGAAGACAGCGCAACCAGTGAGGCAGCGATGAGCACCCCCCACGTCGTCGTGGTCATGGGCGTCGCGGGCACCGGCAAGACCACCATCGGTCCCCTGCTCGCGGCCCGGTTCGGCGTCCCGTACGCCGAGGGCGACGAGTTCCACCCGCCGGCCAACATCGCCAAGATGTCGGCCGGCGTCCCGCTGACGGACGACGACCGCCGGCCCTGGCTGGACGCCATCGGCGCCTGGGCGCACGAGCGGTCCGGGCTGGGCGGGGTGGTCAGTTGCTCGGCGCTGAAGCGGTCCTACCGGGACCGGTTGCGCGCGGCGGCCCCCGGGTTGGTGTTCGTGCACCTCACCGGCGGCCGCGCGCTGATCGAGGACCGGATGTCGCACCGGCGGGGGCACTTCATGCCCACGGCGCTGCTCGACTCCCAGTTCGCCACGCTCGAACCGCTCGGGCCGGACGAGCCGGGCGTCGAGGTGGACGTCGCGGGCAGCCCGGAGGAGATCACCGAGCGCGCGGCGAACGCCCTGCGCAGGCTCCCCGAGCCCGCCTCCTGACGCCGGTTCACCACCCCCCACCCCACAGCACCACCCCCCACGGCACCACACCCCCCACGGCACCACCGCACCGCGGACCGTGGCGCACCCGCGACGGCCCCGGCGCCCTCCCCTGTCCCCGTACCGCAAGGAAACCACCGTGACCAGACTCAGCGTCGAGATGCTGGCAGCGGACACCGTCGAGCCGATCACCTCCGCGGGCCACGCCCGGTTGGGCATCGCCGTGCTGGCGGGCATCGCCGTCATCGTCCTGCTCATCACCCGGTTCAAACTCCACGCCTTCCTGGCGCTGACCATCGGGTCGCTGGCGCTCGGGGCGTTCGCCGGGGCCCCGCTCGACAAGGTCATCATCAGCTTCGGCACCGGTCTCGGGTCGACCGTGGCGGGTGTGGGCGTACTGATCGCGCTGGGCGCGATCCTGGGCCGGCTGCTCGCCGACTCCGGCGGCGCCGACCAGATCGTCGACACCATCCTGGCCCGGGCCGGGGGGCGGGCGATGCCGTGGGCGATGGTGCTGATCGCCTCCGTCATCGGGCTGCCGCTGTTCTTCGAGGTCGGCATCGTGCTGCTGATCCCGGTGGTGCTGATGGTCGCCCGGCGCGGCAACTACTCGCTGATGCGCATCGGCATCCCGGCGCTGGCGGGCCTGTCCGTGATGCACGGCCTGATCCCGCCGCACCCCGGCCCGCTCGCCGCGATCGACGCGGTGAAGGCCGACCTCGGGGTGACGCTCGCGCTCGGCGTGCTGGTGGCGATCCCGACGGTGATCGTCGCCGGTCCGGTCTTCTCCCGGTTCGCCGCCCGCTGGGTGGACGTCCAGGCGCCGGACCGCATGATCCCCCAGCGCACCTCGGAGGAGCTGGAGCGGCGGCCCGGTTTCGGCGTCACCCTGGGCACGATGCTGCTGCCGGTCGTGCTCATGCTGGCCAAGGCGCTGGTGGACATCGTCGTCGACGACCCGCAGCACACCGTGCAGCGCGTCTTCGACGTGATCGGCTCGCCGCTCATCGCCCTGCTCGCGGCGGTCGTCGTGGGCATCTTCACGCTGGGCCGGCCGGCCGGGATCACCGGGCAGCGGCTGTCGGAGGCGGTCGAGAAGGGCCTGGCGCCCATCGCGGGCATCCTGCTCATCGTGGGCGCGGGCGGCGGCTTCAAACAGACGCTGATCGACTGCGGCGTGGGCCGGATGGTGCTGGACATATCCAAGGACTGGTCGATCCCGGCGCTGCTGCTGGCCTGGCTGATCGCGGTGGCGATCCGGCTGGCGACGGGCTCGGCGACGGTCGCGACCGTCTCGGCGGCCGGTCTGGTCGCGCCGCTCGCGGCCGACATGTCGACCACGCACACCGCCCTGCTGGTCCTGGCCATCGGCGCCGGCTCACTGTTCCTCAGCCATGTCAACGACGCCGGATTCTGGCTGGTCAAGGAGTACTTCGGGCTGAGCGTCGGGCAGAACCTGAAAACCTGGTCGGTGATGGAGTGCGTCATCTCCGTGGTCGCCGGCGGCCTGGTGCTCCTGCTCTCCCTCGTGATCTAGCGTCCTGCTCTCCCTCGTGATCCAGCGGGGGTACGGCGGCGCGGGCCCGCCCGCTCCCCGACGGCCGTACGCCGGCGCCGGGAGAGCGGGCGGGCCCGTCGCGTTCCCGGCGCTCGCGATCCTCGGGCGCTCACGGCCGCCACAGCGGGTGTTCGCGCTCCGCCCAGTCGCGGCCGACCCGGCCGGTGCGCAGGCCGCGGCGGGCCTCGGGATCGGCGAGGGCCATGCCGATGTGGCCGCCGAGGACGACGCCGAGGGTGAGGGCGAGCCAGTCGTGGACGAAGGTGGCGCTGGTGCGCCACATCAGCGGGGTGAGGTGGGTGAACCACATCAGCAGGCCGGTGCCGAGCATGACGAGGACGGCGCCGGCGAGCCAGGAGGCGTAGAGCTTCTGGCCGGCGTTGAACTTGCCGGCGGGGCGGGAGGCGGGGCGCCGGTCGCGGCGCAGGGCGGCGCGCAGCCAGACGCGGTCGTGCGGGCCGAAGCGGTTGAGGAGGCCCAGGTCGGCGCGGAAGGCGCGGGAGGCGAGGCCGGCCAGGACGGGCAGCGGCAGGCAGACGCCGGAGATCTCGTGGACGCGGACGACGAGGTCGCGGCGGCCCACGAGTTCGGCGAGCTGGGGGACGTAGAGGCAGGCCGCGGTCAGCACGCACAGGCCCATGAGGGCGGCCGTGGTGCGGTGCACCCAGCGTTCGGCGCGGGTGAAGCGGCGCACGCGGGCGGTGGTGGGCGGGGCGTCGGCGCTCAGGGGCATCGTCGGCTCGTCAGGTGGTGGGGGCGGCTCTTGGGGGTGGCTCTTGGCATCGGCCGTGGGGTCAGGTCGTGGGGTCGGCTCGTGGGGTCAGGTCGTGGGGTCAGCTCGTAGGGGTGTCGTCGCGTCCGTTGGAGCGGCCGACCCAGGCGTCCACGTCGTAGCCGCGCTCCTCCCAGTAGCCCGGCCGCACCTCGTCGGTGACGGTGATGCCGGAGAGCCACTTGGCGGACTTGTAGAAGTACATGGGCGCCACGTAGAGGCGGACGGGGCCGCCGTGGGCGTGGCCGAGGGGCTTGTCCTGCAGGCGCAGGGCGACCAGGACGTCGGAGCGGCGGGCCTGGGCGAGGGTGAGGCTCTCGGTGTAGGCGCCGTCGAAGCAGGTGAAGCGGACGGCTCGCGCGGTGGGGCGGACGCCGGCCGCGTCCAGCAGGACGGAGAGGCGGACGCCCGTGAAGGGGGTGTGCGGGACGCGCCAGCCGGTGACGCACTGGACGTCGCGCACCAGGCGGGTCTGCGGCAGCGCCTCGAGGTCGGCCAGGGTGTAGGTGCGCGGGCGGTCGACCAGGCCGTCCACGGTGAGGCGGTAGGTGGCGGCGGTGCGGTGCGGGACGGAGGCGGTGACCGAGTAGTAGCGGAAGCCGCCGCCGTTGGGCAGCAGACCGGTCAGGCCGGTGGGGTCCTTGTCGGCCGCGCCGGCGAGCAGGGACTCCGTGGCGCGCTGCAGGGCGGGCGCGGCGACCACGCCGAGCGCGCCCAGGCCGAGGGTGCCGAGCAGGACGCGGCGGCCGATCGGCCGGCCGGCCGCGTCTGCCTCGGGCTGCGCCGGTCGCTCCAACTCCTCCGGCTTTTCCGGCTGTTCCGGCCGTTCCGGCCGTTCCGGCCGTTCCTGCTGCGGCTGCGGCTGCGATTCCGGCTGCGATTCCGGCCGGGACGGTTGCGGCCGCAGCTTCTCCGACTGCGGCCGCTGTTCCGGCCGCGGCTTCTCGGACCGCGGCCTCTCCGGCTGCGCGGGCGATTCGGGTGGTGGTTCAAGGGTCACATTGCCATTCGAGCACCCGCGCTCCCCTCGCGGCCAGGGATTGCGGGTGCTCGTCAGGGTTTCCGTAACCACGTTCCCGCGGGGCGGCGGACAGAGACGGGCCCGCGGCGAGTCCGCAGCGGCCCCGCGGCGGCTACGCGGTCTCGCCCGCCGCCTTCTCCAGTTGGAACGCCTCGTTGCCCAGGCCGATGCGGGCGTGCGCCTCGGGGCGGCGGGCGCGCAGGACCAGGCCCTGCGCCAGGCCCGCGACCAGGGCGAGGCCGATGATGCCGGGCAGGATCCAGCTCAGGGAGGAACCGGGCCCGGCGCCGACGAGGACGTCGAAGTCCTTGACCGTGTACACCGCGATGACCAGCAGGGCCAGGCCCGCCAGCGCCGAGGTGACCAGCCGCCACGCCTGGGCGCCCGCCGCGCCGCGCCGCGCGAAGAATACGATCACCGACAGGCTGGCGGCGGCCATCAGCACGATCACGCCGAGGGCGCCGACGTTGCCGAACCAGGTGAACAGGTGCAGCACCGGCTGGGTGGGGTCGCCGGCCGGCCGTCCGTCGGTGGCCGCGAAGGCGACGACGACCACCGCGGAGACGGCGGTCTGCAGCAGCGAGCCGGTGCCGGGGGCACCGCCGCCGCTGGTGGTGCGGCTGAAGGCGGCGGGCAGCAGGCCCTCGCGGCCCATGGCGAAGGCGTAGCGGGCGCAGACGTTGTGGAAGCTGAGCATGGCCGCGAACATGCCGGTCACGAACAGCACGTGCAGCACGTCGGTGAAGGTGCCGCCGAGGCGGGACTCGGTCAGCGAGAACAGCAGGCCGGCGCTTTCCTTCCGGGACTGCGCGACGATGTGCGACGGGCCGGTGGCCACGGTCAGCGCCCAGCTGCTGAGCGCGAAGAAGACGGCGACGCCGGCCACGGCGAGGAACATCACGCGCGGGACGAGGACGTGCGGACGGGAGGTCTCCTCGGCGTAGACGGGCGCCTGCTCGAAGCCGAGGAAGGCGGCGATGCAGAAGCACAGCGCGGTGCCGACGCCGGCGCCGGTGAGCGTGCCGGGGTCGAAGGCGTGCAGGGACAGGCCCTCCGCGGCGGGGTCGGTGACGGCGGCGAGGTCGAAGACGACGACGAGGAGGACCTCGACGACCAGCAGCACGCCGAGCACGCGCGCGTTGACGTCGATCTTCAGCCAGCCGAGCACGCCGACGACGGCGACGGCCGCCAGGGCCGGGATCCACCAGGAGACGGTGACGTCGGCGTAGGTGGCGAACAGGTGGGAGACCTCGAAGCCGAAGATGCCGTAGATGCCGGCCTGCAGGGCGTTGTAGGCGACGAGCGCGACCAGCGCGGCGCAGGCGCCGGCGGTGCCGCCCAGGCCGCGGGAGATGTACGCGTAGAAGGCTCCGGCGTTGTGGACGTGCCGGCTCATCTCGGCGTAGCCGACGCCGAAGAGGACCAGGACCGCGCCGAGGAGGACGAAGATCAGCGGCTGGCCGACGACGCCGATCACCGCGAATGTGGTGGGCATGACACCGGCGACCACCATGAGGGGGGCGGTCGCGGCCAGCACGGAGAGCAGCAGGCCCCCCGTGCCGAGGCGGTCGGCGCGCAGCGCGCGCTCCTGCCCCTTGAAGGTGCTGATGCCGCCGTCGGCGGCCGGTCTGCTCGTGCGCGAACTGCCCGTCGTCATCGCGGGTCGGTCCTTTCCGGCTGTCGGGGTGCTCGGGGACTGTCGGGGTGCTTGCTCGGGGTGCGGGGGGCGGTGGGTCATACGGTGCCGAGCGCGTCGTCGCGCGCGGCGCGGAAGGCGGTGTACGGATCGCGGTCGGGGTACGACCACGGTTGTGCGGTGACGTGCGGGCCGATGCGGTGGAACAGGGCGGCGGCCTCGGCGCCCCGGCCCTGGCACACCTTGGCGTGCGCCAGGTAGTTGAGGTCGACCATGCGGCGCGGATGCTCCTCCTGCTCCCACTCCAGCCACCAGTCGAAGGCGGCCTTCATCACCTGGCGGGCCCGGCGGCCCACCCAGTGCCCGGAGGCGGCGGGGTCGGCCGGCTCCAGGCCCGCGGCGGCCAGGGCCCGGTAGCGCTCGGTGTGGGCCACCACCGGCAGCAGGGCCAACGGCGAGTCGGCGGGGGCCTGTTCGGCGGCCCAGGCGGCGAAGTCGTAGACCTCGTGCAGCGGGTCGGGGCCGGCCGCGGCGTGGCGCTCGGCGAGCCGGGCGACGACCAGGTGGTGGGCGTGGTGGTGGTCGGGGTGGCGCAGGCGGACCTCGTCGAGCAGGCGGACCACGTCGTCCTCGCCGCCCAGGGTGCGTTCCAGCAGGAGCAGGCCGAGCCACGGGGTGGGGTCGGCGGGCGCGAGCCCGGCGGCGGCCCGGCAGGACTCGCGGGCCCGGTCGGGCTTCTCCCTGCCGCGCAGGGCGGCCTGGACGAGGGCGAGGGCCAGCAGCGTCGCGGCGTCGGCGGAGTCGGGTTCGGCCAGCAGCCAGTCGCGGGTCCAGGCGGCGGTGGTCGGCTCCAGGGCGAGGACGGTGATCCGGTGGCCGCGCCGGTCCCAGTCGTCGCCGGTGCTCCTCAGCAGGCAGCGCACCGCCTGCCACCGGCCCTGGGCCAACGCGGTCCGCGCGGTGACGAGTTCGGCGTCGTCGAGGGCCGCGTCGAGGACCGGGGCGCCGCGTCTGCGGCCGCGGCCCAGGGGAGGCGGGGGTGGGGACACCGCGGGACTTCCTCACGCGCTCTCTCCGGCCCGGTGTCGCCTGCGGGACGCTGCGGTCCCTTTCGGCTCGCACGCCGCGACGGGGAGCCGGATCACCCGGCGCGGTCTCCGGCTGCCATGAACTGATCACGCACAGCAAACCCGGAGCCCGCACTCGGCGTCAAGCGCCGTCGGCCCGTTACACGCGTCAACTGCCTTTCGACGTGCGTCATTTGAGACACAGGGCGACCTGCGGGGCAGGAAGTGCACGGCCGCCGGCCGGCCGCGCCCGCGGTGTAGGTCTCCTCAGGGACCGGCCGCGCGCCGGCGCCGGGGCGCGGCCGGTCCGGGAGGCGGCCGGGCTCGCGGCGGTCGTCGCCGGGGCCGTCCCGCCGGGGCCGCGTACGCGGCGGGCCGGGGACCCGCCTGCTTGGATGGCGGGCATGAGTTCCGCTGACGAGATCCTCGACATCGTCGACGAGGAGGACCGGGTGATCGGGCAGGCGCCCCGCGGCGAGGCGTACGCCCGCGGCCTGCGGCACCGGTGCGTCTTCGTCCAGGCCCGCGACGCCGACGGCCGCGTCTTCGTGCACCGCCGCACGCCGACCAAGCTGGTCTTCCCCTCCCTGTACGACATGTTCGTCGGCGGGGTGGTCGGCGCCGGCGAGTCCTACGACGACGCGGCGCTGCGCGAGGCGCGGGAGGAGCTCGGCGTCACCGGGCTGCCGCGGCCGCGGTACCTGTTCAAGTTCCTCTACTCCGACGGGGCCGGGCTGAGCTGGTGGTCGGCCGTCTACGAGGTCCGCTGCGACCTGCCGGTGCGGCCGCAGGCCGAGGAGGTGGCCTGGCACGCGTTCCTGCCCGAGGACGAGGTGGAGCGGCGGCTGCGGGAGTGGGAGTGGGTGCCGGACGGTCTGGCGGCGTACGAGCGGCTGAAGGCGTACCGGTCCATGGGGTGAGGACGATCATGGGGGAAGACGGTCATGGCGGCGAGGACGGTCATGGGGGGTGAGGACCGTCTCACCGCGGCGTCGGCACCCCTGGATAGGGTCCTGTGCGTGAGTGGATTCGTACGAAACGTCCGGCTGTGGTTCGCGCCCGAGGAGGTGCGCGGGGAGGGCAGTACGCCGGACTACCGGTTCTCGCTCGCGAACGAGCGGACGTTCCTGGCGTGGCTGCGCACGGCGCTGGCGCTGATCGGCGGGGGGTTCGCGGTGGACCAGTTCCTGCCGGACCTGGGGCGGGGCTGGCGGGTGGGTCTCGCGCTGGCGCTGCTCGCGGCGGGCGTGCTGTGCGCGCTGCGGGCGGTGAACCACTGGGTGCGGTGCGAGCGGGCCATGCGACGCGGGGAGGACCTGCCGGTGTCGCGCTTCCCGGCCGTCCTCAGCCTGGTCGTGGCCGTGGTCGCCGTGGCCATGGTGGCCGTCGTCCTGCTCGGGTGGGAGGGCTGAGCGGGGTGGGTGGAACCGGCGGGACCGGCGGAACCGGCGGGACGAGCGGGGCGGCCACCGGGGCCGGCGCCGGGCGGGATCCCGGGCTGCAGCCGGAGCGGACGCGGCTGGCGTGGCGGCGTACGACCCTGTCCGGGACCGCCGCCGCCGTCCTCGCCGTGCGGACCGCGCTGCACGGCGGGGCCCTTCCCGGCGGGGTCGTGGCGTGCGCGGGCTGCTGCGCGGCGTGGCTGGGGCTGCTCCTGGTCGCCGAACGCCGCATGCGCGCGCTCGCGCGGACGCCGCGCCCGCGGGCCATGGCGCCGCGGCTCGCCGCGGCGGCGGCCCTGTGCGCGGTGGCCCTGGCCCTGGGCGCCGCCGCGCTCGTCGTGTGACGCGGGGCGGTGCGGTGCGGCACGCACGCCCGCGGGGCGGCGCGGCACGCCTGCGGGGCGGCGGTCCGCCACCGCCCGGATCAGTCCACGGTGGTCCCGGATCGGTCCACGACGCCCCCGGATCAGTCCACCGTGATGACGATCTTGCCGCGGGTGCGGCCCTGCTGGTTGAGCCGGTGCGCGTCCGCCGTGCGCCGCAGCGGGAACGTCTCGGAGACGTGCACCGACACCGCGCCCTGCTCGGCCAGCTCCGCCAGCCGGGTGAGGTCCTGCGGGTCGGGCCGGACGAAGCAGTACTGGCCGCCGTACGCCTTCACCTCGGGGTCGGCGATGGAGGCGAGCCGGCCCTCGGGGGCGAGGAGGTTGGCGGAGGTCTTCATGGTGTCGCCGCCGATGGTGTCGAAGGCGGCGTCCACGCCCTCGGGGGCGAGCCCGCGGACGCGTTCGGCGAGTCCGTCGCCGTAGGCCACCGGCTCCCCGCCGAGGGAGCGCACGAAGTCGTGGTTGGCCTCGCTCGCGGTGCCGATGACGCGGGCGCCGAGGTGGTGGGCGATCTGCACGGCGAGCGAGCCCACGCCGCCGGCCGCCGCGTGCACCAGCACCGTCTCGCCCCGCCGGACCCGGAGCGCCTTGGTGAGCACCTGGTAGGCGGTGAGTCCGGCCAGCGGCAGCCCGGCGGCCTCCTCGAAGGAGAGGCCGGCCGGTTTGCGGGCCAGGGTGCGCACGGGGGCGGCGACGTACTCGGCGCAGGTGCCGCGGGAGAGGAAGTCCTCGCGGACGTAGCCGATGACCTCGTCGCCCTCGGCGAACTCGGTGACCGCGAGGCCCGGCCGCACCACCACCCCGGCCAGGTCCCAGCCCGGGACCACCGGGAAGACGGGGTCGAGGACCGCGTCGAGGTAGCCCTCGCGGCATTTCCAGTCCACGGGGTTCACGGCGCTTGCGCGCACCTTCACCAGCACCGTGTCGGGGCCGACCTTGGGGTCGGGCACCTCTCCGTACTCCAGCACCTCGGGTCCGCCGTAGCGGCGGTAGCTGATGGCCTTCATGGAATCCGACCCTCCGGGGTCGACGGGCGCCACGCAAACCGTAAGGAGCGGATCCGGGCCGTTCGCGTGGCGGCGGTCCGACAGGGGCACCGGGTGCGGGTTCCCGTCCGGCCGCGCCGGCATCACGGCCGGCACCGTGGCACCGATCACGTCGGCTCCCCGCACTGGACGGCATACCGACCGGTCGGCATCATATGACGCGTCACCTTCATCCGCCCGTAGATCCGCCCGTAGGAGAGACGATGGCACCCGACCACCCGCCCGGACTCGATCTCGACCGGTTGCACGCCCTGCTGGAGCGCGAGCGGCCCGGCCTGGTGCGCGGGCCGCTGACCGGCCGGCTGATCGAGGGCGGACGGTCGAACCTCACCTACGCGGTCACCGACGGCACCTCGCGCTGGGTCGTCCGGCGTCCCCCGCTCGGCCACGTCCTGGCCACCGCCCACGACATGCGGCGCGAGCACCGGGTGCTCAGCGCCCTGCACCCCACGTCCGTGCCGGTGCCGCGCCCGGTGCTGCTGTGCGAGGACGAAGAGGTGCTGGGGGCACCGTTCTACGTCATGGACTTCGTGCCGGGCACGCCGTACCGCACCGCCGACCAGCTCGCCCCGCTCGGCCCGGAGCGGACCCGCGGCGCGGTGCTGTCGCTGGTGGACACCCTCGTCGACCTGCACGCGGTGGACCCGCGGGAGGTGGGCCTCGACGACTTCGGCCGGCCGGAGGGCTTCCTCGACCGGCAGCTGCGCCGCTGGGGCAAGCAGCTCGCCGCCTCCCGCAGCCGCGAGCTGCCGGGCATCGACGAGCTGCACGCGGCCCTCGGCCGCGACCTGCCCCGCTCCCCCGCCCCCACCGTCGTGCACGGCGACTACCGGCTCGACAACGTCCTGCTCGACGACGACGACCGGATCACCGCCGTCCTGGACTGGGAGATGTCCACGCTCGGCGACCCGCTGACCGACCTGGGCCTGCTGGTGATGTACAGCGTGCCGCTCCACCTGCCCGACTCGCCGGTCTCCACGACCGCCTCGGCCCCGGGCCACCCGGAACCGGGCGAACTGGTGCAGCGGTACGCCGCGCGCTCGGGGCGCGACGTGTCGCAGGTGGCCTGGTACACGGCGTTCGCCTGGTTCAAGCTCGCCGTGATCCTGGAGGGCATCCACTACCGCTACACGCTCGGCCAGACGGTCGGGCGGGGATTCGACCGCATCGGGGACCTGGTCCCCGTCTTCATCGAGCACGGTCTGACGACGCTTCACGAGGGCCTCCAGGAGGGCTGATCCACCATGGACTTCGCATTCGACGCCCGTACCGAGGAGCTGCGCGCCCGGCTCCTGGCCTTCATGGACGAGTACGTCCACCCCGCCGAGCCGGTCGCCCACGAGCAGCGCGCCCAGCTCCCCTCCCCCTGGCACACCCCGCCCGTGGTCGAGGAGTTGAAGGCCGAGGCCCGCCGCCAGGGCCTGTGGAACCTGTTTCTGCCGGACGCCGAGTACGGCGCCGGGCTGACCAACCTCCAGTACGCCCCGCTCGCCGAGATCACCGGCCGCTCGCCGCAGCTGGCGCCCACGGCCACCAACTGCGCGGCCCCCGACACCGGCAACATGGAGGTGCTGGCCCAGTTCGGCACCGAGGAGCAGAAGAAGCAGTGGCTCCAGCCGCTGCTGGCCGGGGAGATCCGCTCGGCGTTCGCCATGACCGAGCCGGAGGTGGCCTCCTCCGACGCCACCAACATCACCACGCGCATCGAGCGGGACGGCGACGAGTACGTCATCACCGGCCGCAAGTGGTACATCTCCGGCGCGATGCACCCGGACTGCAAGATCTTCATCGTCATGGGCAAGACCGATCCGGACGGCCCCGACATCCGCCGCCAGCAGTCCATGGTGCTCGTCCCGCGCGACACCCCCGGCGTCACCGTGACGCGGGCGATGCAGGTCTTCGGCTACGAGGACCACTACCACGGCGGTCACGCGGAGGTGGTCTTCGACCACGTGCGCGTACCGGTGTCGAACCTGATCGGCGAGGAGGGCGGCGGCTTCGCCATCGCCCAGGCCCGGCTCGGCCCCGGCCGCATCCACCACTGCATGCGGCTCATCGGCATGGCCGAGCGGGCGATCGAGCTGATGTGCCGGCGGGCGGTGTCGCGCACGGCGTTCGGCAAGCCGCTCGCCCAGCAGGGCGTCGTGCAGAACTGGATCGCCGACGCCCGGGTCGCCGTCGAGCAGGTGCGGCTGCTGGTGCTGAAGACGGCCTGGATGATGGACACCGTCGGCAACAAGGGCGCCCACACCGAGATCCAGGCCATCAAGATCGCCACCCCGCGCACCGTCGTCGGCATCCTCGACCAGGCGATCCAGCTCTACGGGGCGGGCGGCGTCAGCCAGGACTTCCCCCTGGCCGAGCTGTACGCCGCCGCCCGCACCCTCCGCCTGGCCGACGGCCCCGACGAGGTCCACCAGCGGTCGCTGGCGCGGCGGGAGCTGAAGAAGTACCTGTGAGGCACGGGGCCGGATGAGGGCCGGAGGTCGGCGGCCGCCCGTTGCGCGCGGCCGCCGCATCGGCGGTGCGGTCTTTCGCATCGGCGGTGCGGTCTTCCGCATCGGCGGCGCGGTCTTCCGCATCGGCGGCGCGCTCTTCGCCGACGCGGTGAAGACGGCGGGCGGGCGCGGCGGGCAGCCTGGGACTGCGCCCGGATCCCGGGCGCCCCGTCCCGACACCGGAAGGCTCACCATGACCGGCCCGACCCCCGCCGCCCTGCGGCGTGAGCGCATCCTGCGGGAAGCCGTGCGGCAGAGGCTGCTGGACCCCGAGCAGTCCCTGCTGGCCGCCTTCGTCGACCTCGACGGCGTCGCCGAGACCGTCGGGAGCCTGCACCGTGCCTTTCCCGGGGACGTCCCCGTCCTGCACGCGTTCGCCGCCAAGGCGAACTGCCTGGTGCCCGTCCTGCGGGAGCTGCGGCGCGGCGGCATGGGCTGCGAGGTCGCCACCGCGGGCGAGCTGGCCCGGGCGCTGGCCGCCGGTTTCCCGCCGGAGAGGATCGTCTTCGACTCGCCGGCCAAGACCCGTGGGGAACTCGAGCACGCCCTGGCCCTGGGAGTGGCCGTCAACGCGGACAACTTCCAGGAGCTGGAACGGATCGACCGGGTGCTCGCCGGCCGGGTTCCCGTCTCGCGCATCGGAGTGCGCGTCAACCCCCAGGTCGGCGGCGGCTCCATCACCGCGATGAGCACGGCGACGAGCACCTCCAAGTTCGGCGTCCCGCTGTCGGACCCGGGCAGCCGCGGAAAGCTGCTGGAGGCGTTCGGGAAGCACCGGTGGCTGACCTGGGTGCACACGCACGCCGGTTCGCAGGGCTGCCCGCTCGACCTCATGGCCCGGGGAGTGGCGCAGGCCGTGGAGTTCGCCGAGGAGGTCGACGCCGCTTACGGCAGGGGCCGGGTGGCCGGCATCGACATCGGCGGCGGGCTGCCCGTCAACTTCGCCGACGACGAGGTCACGCCCACCTTCGGCGCGTACGTCGAGCGGCTCGCCGCCCACGCGCCGGCCCTCTTCGGGGGCGGGTACGCGCTCGTCACCGAGTTCGGGCGCTCCGTCCTGGCCAAGAACGGCTTCATGGCCGCGTACGTGGAGTACACCAAGAGCGCGGGAGGCCGGCCGATCGCCGTCACTCACGCCGGCGCGCAGGTCGCCACCCGGACCGTCTTCGCGCCGGACGCCTGGCCGCTGCGGATCGAGGCGCACGACGGGAGCGGCGGCCTCAAGCGGGGGCGGCCCGTCCGCCAGGACGTCGCGGGCCCCGCCTGCTTCGCCGGCGACCTGCTGGCCCGCGACCGCGCGCTGCCGCTGCTGGAACCCGGCGACCTCGTCGTCGTCCCGGACACCGGCGCCTACTACTTCTCGACGCCGTTCCACTACAACAGCCTGCCGGAACCCGCCGTGCACGGCGTCCGGGTGCGCCCGGACGGCCGGGTCGAGTTCACGCCCGTCCGCCCCGCCCAGGACCCGTGGGACCTGCCGGAACAGGACTCCCGGGCCGCGTTCCCCCGCGTCCCGACCGGGACGGACCGCTCCTGACCCGGCGCGCCGCCGTCGTGTTCCCGCCGGCGGCGCCGGCCGGCATCGGTTCCGCCGTCCTGGCGGCCCTGGCCGGCAACGCGTGGCCCGTCGCGGTGGGCGTCGGCGGCAGCGCGACGGCCGCGGCCGTCCTGTCCTTCAAGGAGATCATCGGCCGGCGGCGCGCCCGTGG
>NZ_BMWH01000013.1:0-34983 GCF_014651135.1 Streptomyces echinoruber | reverse complement strand
GCCGTCACGGCCGCGGGCGCGCCGCATCATCACGGCCGCGGAGCCGTACCGTCACGGCCGCAGGGCCCGCAGCAGCAGGTCGGCCAGGTGGTCGGCGACCTCGCGGGGGCCGAGGGGGCCGTCGGGGCGGTACCAGGTGCCGAGGTGGTGCACGGAGCCGAAGTGGTAGTCGACGACGAGGTCGGCCGGGGTGGCCCTGGAGAAGACGCCCGCCTCCTGGCCCTCCTCGATCAGGGCGCGGAAGCGTTCGTGGTAGCGGCGCCGCTCGGCGCGCACCTGCTTGTTCTTCTCCGGGCTGAGATGGTGCATGGACCGGAAGAAGATCATCGCGTCGTCGAGGTTCTCGATGGTGGTGACGACGACGTCCGCGGCCGCGTCCCGCAGCCGCTTCTCCACCGGCTCGTCGGCGTCGGCGAAGGCGTCCAGGCGCTCCTGCTGCAGGCGCAGCACGCGCGCGTACACCTCGTGCAGCAGGTCCTCCTTGGACCCGAAGTAGTGGTAGAGGGCGCCCTTGGTGACGCCGGCGGCCTCGACGATCTCCTGCACCGAGGTCCGGTCGTAGCCCTGCTCGGCGAAGAGCCGGGTGGCGGCGGCCAGAAGCCGCTGCGGCACGGGGGTGCCGTCCTTGTCCGTGGTCCTGGGCACTGCCGCCACCTGCCTTTCCGTGACTTCTCAGTCTTGCCGACCGTCCTGCGTGCGGGAACGCAGTTCCCGACGGAGGATCTTCCCACTCGCCGTCTTCGGCAGCTCGGGCAGGATCTCCACCTGCCGCGGGTACTTGTAGGCGGCCAGTCTCTCCTTGCAGTAGGCGGCCAGCTCACCGGGGTCGGCCGCGGCGCCCGGGCGCAGGCTCACGTAGGCCCGGACGGTCTCGCCGCGGTAGCCGTCCGGCACCCCGACGACGGCGGCCTCGCGCACCGCGGGGTGCGTGTACAGCACGTCCTCGACCTCGCGCGGCCACACCTTGAAACCGGACGCGTTGATCATGTCCTTCTTGCGGTCGACGACGTAGAGCCAGCCCTGCTCGTCCATGAAGCCGATGTCGCCGGTGCGCAGCTCCCCGCCGGGGAACGTCTCCGCGGTGGCCTGCGGGCGGCGCCAGTAGCCGGGCACGACCTGCGGCCCGCTGACGACGATCTCGCCGGGCTCGCCGAACGGTACCTCCCGCCCCTCGTCGTCGACGATGCGGACGACGGTGTCCGGGCCGGGCAGGCCCACGGCCAGGGTGCCGGAGACCGGGTCGACGGGCGCCTCCAGGTGCGGCGGCACGGAGGCGCAGGGCGCGGTGCACTCGGTGAGGCCGTAGCCGTTGCGGATGTACGGGCCGAAGGCCGCGCGGAACTTCTCCACCAGCGCCGGCGGCAGCGGGGCGCCGCCCGAGGAGATCACCCGGAAGGAGGAGAAGTGGTCCCGGGTGACGGACGGGTGGGCGGCCAGCGCCATGAACGCCGTGGACGGGCCGACGGTGTAGTGCGGGCGGTGCTCGGCGAACGCGTCCAGGACGACGCCGGCCTCGAAGCGGTACGCCAGCACGAGCGTGCCCGCGCTGCTCAGGCAGGCGCCGAACTCGCACACCATGCCGGTGATGTGGAACAGCGGGGCGAGGGCGAAGTAGACGGGCGCCTCGGGCAGGCCCAGGCCGGTGCGCTGCCGCTCGGCGTTGAACATGATGTTGCCGTGCGTGTTGGTGGCGCCCTTCGGGGCGCCGCTGGTGCCCGAGGTGTAGCTGATCAGCGCGATGTCGGCGGGGCCCGGCGCGGGGCTCTCCGGCGGCCGGTGGCCGGCGCGGGCGACGGCGGCGAGGTCGTCGGCGTCGGGTGCCTGCGGCAGCCGCTCGAAGGCGAGCACCCGCTCGTCGTCGCGGCTCTGGAAGTCCCGTTCGCACGCGGTCAGCGCGACCCGCACCGGCGAGCCGGCCGCGGTGTCGCGCAGGTACGCCTCCCACGCCCGGTCGGAGCAGACCAGCGCCGCGGCCTCCGCGTCCCGCAGGATGTGCGCGACCTCCCCCGACTTGTACATCGGGTTGACGGGGACCACGGCCGCGCCCGCCTTCCAGGCGCCGAGGACGGCGAGCACGAAGTGCGGGGAGTTCTGCAGCTGCACGGCGACCCGGTCGCCCGGTGCCACGCCGCGCGCCGCGAGGTACCCGGCGACCGAGTCGCTGAGCTCGTCGGCCTCGCGGTAGCCGATGCGACCGTCGAAGTAGGCGAGGAAGGTGCGCTCCGGGTGCTCGGCGGCGGCCCGGCGCAGGGCGTGGACGAGGGAGTCGGCCGGGTGGACGGGCGCGCGCTGGGCGTCGGTGAGCAGGGCGAGCCAGGGTTTGGCGGCGTAGCGGGAGGCGGTCACCTGGTCGCCTCCCACTTCTGCTGGAGGTGGTTCATGGCGGTCAGCCAGCGGTCCGGGTCGCCGGCCCGGGCCTGGTAGTAGTCGGCGACCTCGGGGTGCGGCAGGATCAGGAAGCGGTCCTCCGCCATGCCCTTGAACAGGGCGTCCGCCACGTCCTCCGGGTCGATCGCGGTCGGCTGCAGCACCAGGTCGCCGGCGCTGCCGGTGGCGGCGAGCATGTCGGTGCGCACGCCCTGCGGGCAGATGGCGTGCACCTTGATCCCGCGGTGCCGGTACGTCAGCGACAGCCACTCGGCGAAGGCGTAGGCGCCGTGCTTGGTGACGCTGTACGGCGCGGCGCCGATCATGGTGAGCAGGCCGGCGGCGGAGACGGTGGAAACGAAACGGCCGCGGCCGCGCTCCAGCCACTGCGGCAGCAGGGCGCGGGCGGCGCGCACGTGCGCCATGACGTTCACGTCCCAGGCCCGGGCCCAGACCTCCTCGCCGGCGTCCTCGCCGCCGCCCGAGCCGAGACCCGCGTTGGCGCAGTAGACGTCGATCGTTCCGCCGAGCGCGTCGCACGCCTCGGCGACGATCGCGGAGGCGTCGCCGGGCAGGGCGATGCCCCCGATCTCCTCGGCGACGGCCCGCGCGCGGCCCGCGTCCAGGTCGTTGACGACCACCCGGGCGCCCTCGGCGGCGAAGCGGCGGGCCAGCGCGGCCCCGATGCCGCCTCCCGCCCCGGTGACGACCACTCCCGCATCCTGCACGGTTTCCACCATCGGTCCCCTTCGGCACGACTTCGGCCCGGCACGGCTCCGCCCGGCCGAAGCGTCAGACTAACCGGTCGGTATGTTTCGGGGAAGGGGGTGTGGGTGGGTGACTCGCGAGGGGCGGTCGATCCGGCTCGGCGCGCGGGGCGGGTGGTGCGCGAGGGGCGGTCGGGGTGATGCGCGTGTGCGGCGGGGCGGTGCACGCGTGTGGCGGTGCGGTGTGGGGCGCGCGTGCGGTGGGGCGGTGCGGTGCGTTCCCCGGGGCGGGGCGGGGCGCTAGCGTGCGTGGGCATGACATCCGCCGCGCTCCCGGAGGTCCCCGCATGAGCCTGTCCCGACGCACCCTGCTCGCCACCACGGCCGCGGTGACGGCCACCGCGCCGGCGTCCGCGGCCCACGCCTCCCCGGCGGGCGGCGCCTCCGCGGCACAGGCCGGCCGGCGCCGGGTGCGCACCGGGTTCGAACGCCTCGCCGCGGACGGTTACGCCCTGCTGGACGGGCAGCGCGTCGGCGTCGTCACCAACCCGACCGGCGTCACCCGCGACGTGCGCCACATCGTGGACGTCATGCACGCCGACCGCCGCGTGGACCTCGTCGCCGTCTTCGGACCCGAGCACGGCTTCCGCGGCACCGCCCAGGCGGGCGGCTCCGAGGGGCGCTACGACGACCCCGCGACCGGGCTGCCCGTCTACGACACCTACCTCAAGAGCGGCCGGGCCCTCGCCGACGTCTTCACGGCCTCCGGCGTCGACACCGTCGTCTTCGACATCCAGGACGTGGGCGCGCGCTTCTACACCTACATCTGGACGCTCTACGACTGCATGGAGGCGGCCGCCCTGGCCGGCAAGCGGTTCGTGGTCCTCGACCGGCCGAACCCGGTCACCGGGCGCCGCGCCCAAGGGCCGGTGCTGCACCGGGAGTTCGCGTCCTTCGTGGGACGGCAGCCGATCGCGCAGGCGCACGGGATGACGGTCGCCGAACTGGCGCGACTGTTCAACGGGGAGTTCCTGACCGCCTCGCCGGTGCCGCTGGAGACGGTGCTGATGACGGGCTGGCGGCGGGCGGACTTCTTCGACGGCACCGGGCTGCCCTGGGTGCCGCCGAGCCCCAACATGCCCACGCCCGACACCGCCCTCGTGTACTCCGGGACCTGCCTCTTCGAGGGCACCAACCTCTCCGAGGGGCGCGGCACCACCCGGCCCTTCGAACTCCTGGGCGCCGAGGGTGTCGACGGCCGCTGGGCCGCCGCCGCGAACGCCCTCGACCTGCCCGGCGTCCACTTCCGCGAGGCCTACTTCGCGCCCACCTTCTCCAAGTTCCAGGGCAAGACCGTCGGCGGGGTGCAGATCCACGTGCACGACCGCGCGGCCTACGACCCCGTGCGCACCGGCATCGCCCTGCTGGTCACCGCGAAGCGGGTGTGGAGCGGCTTCGCCTGGCGGGCGGACGGGTGGATCGACAAACTGACCGGGTCGACGCTGGTGCGGACGATGATCGACGCGGAGGCCGGGACCGACGAGGTGGTGGGGGCCTGGCAGGAGGAACTGGCGCGGTTCCGGCGGGTGCGGGAGCGGTATCTGGCGTACCGGTGATCGGGGGTGGGGCGACCGCGGTCGCCGGTGCGCCGTCGGCGGCCGACGTGAGTGAGTCAACGGTTGTTGGCCTACCGGCGTTGACAGCCGGGGTCCGGTGCCTGCAGGTGTTGGCCAACCGCCGTTGGCATCTGCGGACGTTGGCGTTGGCGCCTACGGGCGTTGATGCCTACGGGCGTTGATACCAACGTTCGTGGGGGCCTACAGGCGTTGGCACCACAGGCGTTGGCGTTGGCGCCCACGAACGTCGACGCCAACGAGCGTTGACCCACACCTGTGGGCCTACCGGTGTTGGCCAACCGCCGTAGGTCTACCGACGTTGACCAACCGCCGTTGGCCCACCGGTGTTGGCCACCCACCGTGGACCCACCGACGTTGGCCTACCAGCGTTGGCCACCCGCCACGGGCCCACGGGTGTGGGCCAACCGCCGTGGGCCCACCAGCGTTGGCCAACCACCGTGGGCCCACCGGTGTTGACCACCCACCGTAGGCCCACCAGCGTTGACCCACACCCGTGGGCCCACCAGCGTCGGCCACCAACCGTTTGCCAACGCCAGTGGACCCAAGCCCGATCACCGATGCGACGTGTACTCCACCACCTGCTGGAACGTCGGCCGGTTCTGCCAGCCGATCCTGCCGTGCTTGATGCCGCCGAGCGGGCGCTGGGCGATCGAGTCGGCGCACCACTGATCGCCGGCCGAGCACTGGTCGTCGCCGGGGTACACCTCGGCCGCGGTCTTGCCGGACGCCTCCTTCAGGGTGCCGATCAGCACGTCGCGGCAGGCGCCGAGGCTGCCGCCGCCGCAGTACGTGCGGGCCAGCGGTCCCCGGACCGGCTCGCCCAGGACCGCCCGGATGTCCTTGTCGACATAGCTCCACCAGCCGTACTGGAAGGAGCTTCCGGCGTGCGCGCCGGTCGGGCCGTGCGTGGCCGACGGGGACTCGTCGACCGGCAGGTTCGCGGTGAAGGCCGTGTAGAGGTCGCTGCCCAGGCCGGGCTCGAACTCGGCTTTGACCAGCAGCGGCCACCAGGCGTCGAGGATGCGGACGGCGTCGGCGTCGGCGTACTTCTTCGAACCGGCGGAGGTTTCCGTGCGCCTGGCGCCGGCCGCCACCCACGCCTGCAGTCTGCTCACCGCCGCCGCGGCGGTGGGGTCGGTCACCGGCGCGCTGGTGACGACCTTCAGCAGGTTCGGCAGGACGTCCTCCGCGCGCAGGTCGGCGAGGGCCGCGTCCGCCATCGCCTTCACCAGGGACGCCCGGGTCACCCCGCCCGCGGCGACGAGCTTCTTCACCCGGTCCTCCAGGAGGTTGCCGCGGTGCACGGAGCCGTCGCCCCAGGGGGCGGTGGTGTAGTCCTCGGCCTGCTTGTTGTTCCAGGAGACGTAGTAGTCCTGGTCGACGGAGTTGGGGTGGGCCGATGCGGGGGTGTAGCCGGCGGTGTTCGTCGACGGGTCCCAGTCGCGCCACTCGTAGGCGGGCCGTGCCCACACCGGGAACTCGGCGTCGACGCCGTCGGCGCGCACCGGGTTGTCGCCGCTGTTGTAGTACGCGGTGTGCCGGGAGTCGGCGTAGAACCAGTTGAAGGTGAAGTTGATGTGCTGCACGGCCTGCTGGAAGTCCTGCGGGCCCTTGACGAAGCCGGGGTCGTTCAGCATCTGGAAGCCGATGATGGAGTCGGCCTCGTGCAGGAAGGAGGAGCGCAGGGTGGTGTAGGCGACCTTCTTGCCGCCGACGGTGGCCCGGTACGCGACGGGGCCGTACTTGGTGCGCCACACGCGCATCGTGTAGGAGCCGGCGGCGGTGGAGTCGGCGGTGGTCGGCTTCCAGGCGTTCTTCTGCTCGACCTTGTCCATGGCCGTGCAGGTGCCGTGGTACAGGTAGTGGTGGTCGTCCTGGCACAGTTCGACGGCGTAGGTGTCGATGACGTCCTGGCCGGACGTGGTGGCGCTCCACGAGTAGTCCTGGCCGCGGCCGAGTTCGACGTACATGCTCAGGCCGGCGAAGGAGGCGCCGCGGGCGCTGATGCCCGGCCCCTGGATTTCCTGGAGCATGAGCAGCTGGGGCGCGAAGTAGCCGGTCTGCGGCCCGAAGACGGCGACGGGGTGGCCACTGGCGGTGTACTTGCCGCTGACCACGAGGGCGTTGGACATGCCGCGCCGGGCGGAGGTCAGGGCCGTCTTCGCCGCCGCGGTGGAGGCGCCGGTGGCGGCGGGGCCGGTCGCGCTGCCGGTGCGGTCGTGGACGAGCGGCTCCTGGGTCACCGAGCCGGCGTCGGGCAGGGCCTCGCCCTGCGGGTCGTCGGGCCTGGTGGCGTACGGGAAGCTCTGGCCGTCGTGGACGGTGAGGACGGCCTCGGGGTCGTTGCGCTCGCGGAAGGACTCCCAGACCCTGGTGCCCTCGGCCACGCCGTACTTCTGCTGGGCGGCGAGCAGGGAGAGGGCATTGTCGACCTCGCCGCCCCCGCCGGAGCCGAACAGGGAACCGACGACGGAGGCGAGCGCGACCAGGTCGGTGACCTTGAAGTGCTCGATGGTGCCGGCGTTGGTGAGGGCGTCCTTGTGGCCGGTCAGGACGTACTCGCCGGGGAAGTAGCGGCCGGAGTCGGAGGCGTCGATGTAGGCGTTGACGCCGGCGAGGTAGGCGTTGGCGTCGGCGAGGGCCTGCTGCCCGCGGGCGCCGTTGCGGGCGACGGCGTTGTCGATCTGGGCCTGCAGTTCGGCCTCGGTGTAGGGGGCGTTGCGCCAGAACTGCTGTTCCAGGCCCTGGTTGGCGGCGGCGCCACCGGCGAAGGAGGTCAGCCGGCCGCGGCCGACGTGCCGGAAGAGGTCCATGAGCCACAGCCGGTCCTCGGCGGCCGCGTAGCCGGCGCCGAACTCGGTGCCGTAGCGGGTGGTGCCGGTGATGTGCGGCACGCCGGTCTTCTTGTCGCGGACGATGGTGACGTCGTCGCGGCCGGCGGGTTTCTCGGTGGAGGCGATCTGGTCGGCGGGGACGCCGAAGGAGGCGTCGTTGAAGAAGGTGTTGATCCTGTCGTCGGTGAGCCCGGTGTAGCCGGTGGCGAGGCCGGCGTACGGCCCGAGCTGGTCCTCGGCGTGCGCGGGCTGGGTGCCGAAGCCCTGGTTGAGCAGGATCTGGGCCAGGGTGGCGTTGCCGTTCTCGCCGGGCGGCAGGATGTCGGAGCACTGGCCGCCGCAGTAGTCGTTCGCCGTGGCGTCCTCGGCGGCGGCCGCCGAGGAAAAGGGCGACAAAAGACCGGCGATGAGGGCGCATACGACGGCCGTCTTCAGGAACCCGGGGAAACGGCGGGGAGTTCTCGGTCTGTCGAGGGCGTTGCGTGGGGTGCGCCGTGACATGGCAGCTCCTCCCGACGGGGGTGGGGCGGGATGTTACCGCCGGTACATCCCGGCCTGAAGATGAGCACGCGTCACTTTTTGGAGTCGCCGGAACCGACACACAGTCAGATACCGGCCGGGGCAACCCCGTCCGGCTTATGGACGGCATCGGAAATCGGATGGAGCCGGATCGGCGGTCGGCACGTCTATCCGGCGACGTCCGTACGACGACGCCGAAGTGACCGCAGTACAGGTGCAGGTGTGACGGAGGTGGAGGGCGATGGCCGGTTTCCGGAGTCTGGCGAGACAGGTGAGGGACCCGCGGTGCGATCTGGCACTGCGGCGCTACTCGCTGCGCAAGTGCCTTGAGCGGTTCGCCCCGTACGGGCACCGGGCGACCTGGGACCACCTGTGCACCAGGTGGGGGTTCGACCCGGAGGACCGCTCCCCCGATCCGGCGCGGCTCGTGGCCGCACTGGACGAGCTGGAGGAGGCGCGCTCGGTGTGGCTGGCCTACGAGGTCGAGTTCGCCGCGCGCCGCAAGAAGGAGAAGCACGACGGCCTGCGCCGCCCGGGCAGCGTCGACGACTGGCACCGGATGACCTGGGGAGGTTTCGGGGTCGCCTGGTGCGACGACCCGCGCGTGCATCCGCGTGAGCCGCTGGCGGAGGTGCTGCGCCGCATCATCGCCGCCCTCAACCGCGAGCCGGGATCCGCCTGCCCGGTGTGCGGCGGGGAGCGCCTGGTGTGGCGCTACGGCCTAAACCACGAGCCGTCGGCGGGTCCGGTCTGCACGGCCTGCGGGATTCTCGTGCCGCGGCCCGTGCTCACCCCGCAGGCGCTGGCCGAGGCGCGACGCGGCCGGTTGCTGGTCTCGGTCTGACGGATCCGCCCGCCGGCCCACGCGACCGGGGGTGCGCCGGGGATGCCGCACCCCCGCCCATGTTCGTCCATGCCCGTCCGCGCTCGTCCGTGCCTGTCCGCGCCCGTGCCGTTCGACGTTCTTCGGCACTCCGGACTCTTCGGCACTCTGGGCTCTTCGGCACTCCGGGTTCTTCGGCACTCTGGGGGCATGATGCAGGTCTGTCTCAACGGAGCCCGGGGAGCCGGGGACGGTACGGCGGTTCCGCTGACCCCCGAGGCGATGGCCGCCTCGGCGGCCGACGCGGTCGCGGCCGGGGCCGGCGACGTCCACGTCCACCCCAAGACGCCGTGCGGCCGTGACACGCTCTCGCCGCGGCTGCTCGCGGCCACGCTGGAGGCGATCCGGGCGCGGGTGTCCGT
The DNA here is from genome assembly GCF_014651135.1 of Streptomyces echinoruber. Classification (GTDB taxonomy): domain Bacteria; phylum Actinomycetota; class Actinomycetes; order Streptomycetales; family Streptomycetaceae; genus Streptomyces; species Streptomyces echinoruber. The sequence continues at coordinate 25,674 of NZ_BMWH01000013.1, read as the reverse complement.
GCCGGTCGGCGTGACCACGGGCGCCTGGGCCGAACCGGACCCGGCGGCCCGGGTGGCGCGGGTGCGCGCCTGGCCGGTGCTGCCCGACCACGCCTCGGTCAACTGGCACGAGCCCGGCGCGGAGGAACTCGCCGCCGCCCTGCTGGAGCGGGGCGTGGGCGTGGAGGCGGGCATCTGGTCCGGGACGGACGGCGCGGCCCGCTTCGCCGCCTCGCCGCTGGGCCCGAGGGTGCTGCGGGTGCTCGCCGAGGTGACCGACCCGGACCCGCGTACGGCCGCGGACTCGGCGCGCGCCCTGCTGTCCGAGCTGTCCGAGCTGGGCGCGGCGCACGGCCGCCCGGTGCTGCTGCACGGCGAGGACGGCGGCACCTGGCCGGTGCTGCGGCTCGCCGGACGCCTGGGACTGGCCACCCGGATCGGCCTGGAGGACACGCTGGTCCTGCCGGACGGGCGGCGGGCGGTGTCCAACGCCGAGCTGGTGGCGGAGGGGCTGGCGCAGTACCGGCGGGGCGCCGCGGAACCGGCGTGAACAGGCCGGGTGCGGCCCGACCGCCCGCCCGTCCGGCGTGCCGGGCGGGCGGTGCGTTGACAGCGGCCCCGCACCCGGCCATGCTAAGCAGTCGCTTAGACACACTTCCTCACGCGAGAGGCCGGGACATGGCAGAGCCGAGGATCTTCGGGTCCGTCGACGAACTGAAGGCGGCGGTGGGCGAGCAACTGGGGTACACCGACTGGCTGGAGATCGACCAGAAGCGGATCGACCTGTTCGCGGAGGCGACCGGCGACCACCAGTGGATCCACGTCGACCCCGAGAAGGCGGCCGGCGGGCCGTTCGGCACCACCATCGCGCACGGCTACCTCACCCTGTCGCTGCTGCCGTTGTTCGGCCCGCAGCTGATCAAGGTGGAGGGCGTGAGCATGGGCGTCAACTACGGCACCAACAAGGTGCGTTTCCCCTCCCCCGTCCCCGTCGGCTCGCGCCTGCGGGCGACCGCGACGATCACCGGCGTCGAGGAGGTCACGGGCGGCGTGCAGGTGACCGTCGCGTTCACCGTGGAGCGCGAGGGCGGCGACAAGCCGGTGTGCGTCGCCGAGTCCGTCGCCCGCTACTACCTCTGACCGGTCAACTCTGACCGGTCGTCTCCGGCCGGTTGCCTGCGGTCGGCCGGCCGTCTCCGGTCGGCCGCCTCCAACCGGTCGTCTCCAGTCGGCCAGAGACAGCCGGCCACCTCCAACCGGCCGCCTCCGGCCGGTCGTTCCCGGCCGGTCACTCCCGGCCGGCGCCCGGGGCCTGCTTGGCGCCCACCATCCGCAGCACGAGGTCGGCGTAGAGCGCGCCGACCTCCTCGGGGGTGCGCGGCCCGTCGACGTTGAACCAGCGGGCCACGTCGATGCACAGCGACAGCACGGCCAGCGTGGTGCCCTGGACGTCGAGCACGTCGAACTCGCCGCTCGCCACGCCGTCCTCGATGATGCCGCGCACCTCGGCGTCGACCTGGCGGCGCAGCGCGACGATCTCGGCACGGGCGTCCGGGCCGAGCGCGTCGAGTTCGTACTGCACGACCCGGGCGGTGGTGCGCCGCCCGGCGTGCCAGCGGACGAAGGAGCTCACGGCGTCGGCGAGCCGCTCGGTGGCGCTGCCCTCGCGCCGGGCCGCGGTGCGCAGGATGTCCAGGGCCTTGTCGTGGCCGATGCGGCTGATGCGGTGGAGCAGCTCTTCCTTGGTCTTGTAGTGGATGTAGAGCGCGGCCGGGCTCATGCCGGCCCGGCTCGCGATGTCGCGGGTGGTGGTCGCGTGGTAGCCGCGCTCGGCGAAGGCCTCCACGGCGGCGACCAGCAGCCGCCGGGCCGCGTCCGGGGTGACCTCGCCCCACGGCTCGGTCTCGCCGCCGGCCGTCTCCTTCGCCGCAGTCATCGCTCGCACGCCCCTTTCGCAGTCGGCCGCTCTACGATACCGCCGAAGGTGAGCGCTCGCTTAGAGTGCCCGCTCGGAGCACCCGCTCGGAGCGCCCACCCGGAGCACCCGCCCGGCGGTGCCGCTCGCGGTGTCTCAGAGCTTCTCGAAGGGGTCGTGCTCGGCGAGCAGCTTCTCCAGCCGGGCCTGGTCGATGCGGCTGACGATCTGCCCCGCCTCCTGCCGGTCGCGGATCACCTTGGCGAGGGTGAAGCAGGAGGTGACGAGGTACAGGACGGCGATCGCGAGGAAGGCCCGCACCCACGCGTCGGCCTGCAGGCGGGCGATGCCGAGGGCGGTGGCGGCGAGGGCGACGGAGAAGGACGCGACGGCCTGCCCGTAGAAGGCGGCCGTGCCGTGCTGCTTGACCGGTGTCTCACTCATGCCGCCCAGGGTCGCCGCACGTGGCCGCCGCCGCATCCGCTGAAGTACCCAGGCCGGTGCGGCACCGTACTCAGAACGCCGACACCCCGGTCAGCGCCCGCCCGATGAGGAGCTTCTGTATCTGGCTGGTGCCCTCGTAGAGGGTCATCACGCGGGCGTCGCGCAGCAGTTTGCCCGCCGGGTACTCGTCGATGTAGCCGTAGCCGCCGAAGACCTGCAGGGCGTTGTGGGCGGCGCGCACGGCGGCCTCGGAGGCGAAGAGCTTGGCCTTGGACGCCTCGACGGCGAAGGGCCGCCCCCGGTCGACGAGGTCGGCGACGCGCCAGGTGAGCAGGCGGGCCGCGTCGACGTCGACGGCGATGTCGCTGAGCAGTTCCTGGACGAGCTGGTGGTGGGCGATGGTCCTGCCGAACTGCTCGCGTTCGCCGGCGTAGCGCACGGCCGCGTCCAGGGCGGCCTGGGCGATGCCGACGCAGCCCGCCGCGACCGACATGCGCCCCTTGGCCAGGGCGGACATGGCGACACTGAAGCCCTTGCCCTCCTCGCCCAGCAGCGCGGAGGCGGGCACCCGCACGTCCTCCAGGACGAGTTCGGCGGTGGCCTGGCCGCGCAGGCCGAGCTTGCCGTGAAGGGCGCGCCGGGTCAGGCCGGGGGTGTCGGCGGGGACGAGGAAGGCGGAGACGCCCTTGTGGCCGGGGGCGTCGGTGGAGCGGGCGAAGAGCAGCACGACGTCGGCCCAGGTGCCGTTGGTGATGAACATCTTCGTGCCGTTGAGGACGAAGTCGTCGCCGTCGCGCACCGCGCGGGTGGCGAGGTTGCCCGCGTCGGAGCCGGTGCCGGGCTCGGTGAGGCCGAAGCAGCCGACGTACGCCCCCGAGGTCAGGCCGGGCAGCCACCGCTGCTTCTGCTCCTCGGTGCCCCAGGCCGCGATGGTCTTGGCGACCAGGCCGAGGGAGACGGAGACGATGCCGCGCACGGCGGAGTCGCCGCGGCCGAGTTCCTCGGTGACCAGGCAGTAGGCGAGGTGGTCGCCGCCGGAGCCGCCGTAGGTCTCGTCGATGGTCAGGCCCAGGAAGCCGACCTCGCCGAGCTTCTTGACGATGCCCCGGTCGACCTCCTCGGCGCGGTCCCAGGCGGTGGCGTGCGGGGCGATCTCGCGCTCGACGAAGTCGCGGGCCAGCTGCCGGACGGCGGTCTGTTCCTCGCTGAGCTCCAGGTTCATCCCGAGGTCACCCCACTGAGAAGCTTGAAATCCGTACGTTTCGAGAGCGTACTTTTAAATTAGCACTGCTAGTTTCCTGCGTCAGCCCTACTATGTGCGCCATGGCCCGACCGCGCAAGCCCCTGCTCAGCACCGACCGCATCGTGAAGGCGGCCCGGGACCTCGTGGACGCCGAGGGCCTTCAGGCGCTGTCCACGCGGCGGCTGGCGGCGGAGCTGGGGGTGAGCGGACCGTCGCTGTACAACCACTTCCGCACCAAGGACGAGCTCCTGGAGGCGGTCGCTGACTCGGTGAGCGCGCAGGTCGACCTGTCGATGTTCGAGGACGGCCGGGACTGGCGGACCGCGCTGCGCGACTGGGCGTACTCCTACCGCGCCGCCCTGCGCGACCATCCCAACATCGTCCCGGTCCTCGCCCGCGGTCCCGGCCGCCGCCCGGCCGCGCTGCGGCTGGCCGACGCGGTCTACGGCGCGATGGTCGGCGCGGGCTGGCCGCCGGCGCACGCCACGTCCATCGGCGCGCTGATGCGGTACTTCATCATGGGTTCGGCCCTCGGCTCGTTCGCCGGGGGCTTCGTGGAGGACCCGAGCGCCTACGACCCGGCCGACTACCCCCACCTCGGCCAGGCCCACCTGCTCGCCGAGCAGCAGGAGAAGATCGACGATCGGGCCTTCGAGACGGGGCTCACGGCGCTGCTGGACGGGCTGTCGCAGCAGTACGAGCAGGTGCGGCGGGGGGCGTAGGGGCACTTCGGCGGAGGCGCTTCGGCGGGTGCGCGTCGGGTGCGCGCATCGGATTCCAGCGGGCGGTGAAGGTGACCGGGCGCGGGGAGCGCGTCCTGGCCGAACTGCTCGGCATCTCCCCCGCCCGACTGCGGTGACCGGCGCCCGCCCCGGTGCCAGGCAGGAATTCGCAGGTCCCTGTCCGTAATGCGCGAGCCCGCGGGCACGCGGCCTTCCTAGCCTCTGGAGCATGATGAACGACGTCTCCCCTCCGGACCGCCGCGCGCGGCTACTGGCCGTCGGCGCGGCCGCCGTCACCGTCGTGCTGTGGGCCTCCGCCTTCGTCTCGATCCGCAGCGCGGGTGAGGCGTACTCCCCGGGCGCGCTGGCGCTGGGCCGGCTGCTGGCCGGTGCGCTGGTGCTCGGGACCGTCTGTCTCGTACGGCGGGAGGGGTGGCCGCCACGCGCCGCCTGGCCCGGGATCGTGATATCGGGGGTGCTGTGGTTCGGCCTCTACGGCGTGGCGCTGAACTGGGGCGAGCAGCAGGTGGACGCCGGTACGGCGGCCCTGGTGGTGAACATCGGCCCCCTCCTCATCGCGCTGCTCGGCGCACGGCTGCTCGGCGATCCGATGCCGCCGCGGCTGCTCGCGGGCATGGCCGTGTCGTTCGCGGGAGCGGTGACCGTCGGGCTGTCGATGTCGGGTGAGGGCGGTTCCTCGGTGCTCGGGGTGGTGCTGTGCCTGCTCGCCGCGGTCACGTACGCGGGCGGTGTCGTCGCCCAGAAGCCGGCACTCGGCCGGGCGAGTGCGCTGCAGGTGACGACGTACGGCTGTCTCGTCGGGGTCGCCGGCTGCCTGCCGTTCGCGGGGGAGCTGGTCCACGAGGCGGCTCGGGCGCCGGTCTCCGCGACGCTCAACATGGTCTACCTGGGTGTCTTCCCGCTGGCCCTCGCCTTCACGACGTGGGCGTACGCCCTCGCCCGGACGACCGCCAGCCGCATGGGCGCGACCACGTACGCGGTCCCGGCCCTGGTCGTGCTGATGTCGTGGCTGGCGCTCGGCGAGGTGCCGGGGCTGCTGACCCTGGCGGGCGGTGCGCTGTGCCTGGCGGGCGTGGCGGTGTCGCGGTCCCGGCCGCGGACGGCCCGGGTCGTGGCGGCGCGGCCACGACCCGAGCAGACCCGGGAGTCAGCGTGAACGCGCCCTGCCCGCAAGGACCTTGATGGAGAGGAGCGCGATCACCGACAGGGCGATGATGTAGGCGGACACCGACATCGACGTGCCCGTCGTCTCCAGCAGCAGCACCATGACGAAGGGCGCGAGCCCGCCGCCGCAGACCGCCGCGATCTGGTAGCCGAGGGAGGCGCCGGTGTAGCGCATCTCGGGCGTGAACAGCTCGGCGAACAGGGCGGCCTGGGGGCCGTACATGATGCTGAGGAAACAGCTGGCGACGAACGTGCCGACGGCCAGCCACAGCAGCGAGCCCGTGTCGATCAGCAGGAACAGCGGGACGGCCCACACCGCGATGCCGACCGCGCCCAGGGCGTAGATCCGGATGCGGCCGACCTTGTCGGAGAGGGCGGCGGCGGCCGGGATCAGCACGAGCTGGGTGAGGCTGACGCACAGCGAGACGGTGAGCACCGCGCCGCGCTCCATGCCGAGTGCGCGGGTCGTGTAGTCGAGGACGCCGGTGATGATGATGTAGAAGGTCGCGGTGTTCACGGCGAAGGAGCCGCCCGCGAGGAGGACCGTGCCGAGGTGGCCGCGCAGGATCGTGCGCAGCGGGGAGGTGCGCTCGGTCTTCTCCTTCTCGGCCAGCGCCCGTTCGGCCTCCCGGAACTCGGGGGTCTCCTCGACGCGCGTGTGGATGTACCAGGCGAGGCCCAGGACGAACAGGCCGGCCAGGAAGGGAACCCGCCAGCCCCAGGCCGCGAACGCGGAGTCCGTCGTGAAGGCCCCGGCCAGCAGGAAGACCGTGTTGGCGGTCACCACCCCGATGGGGACACCGAGTTGGACGAAGCTGCCGTAGACGCCCCGCTTGCCCTCGGGGGCGTACTCGGTGGCCAGCAGCATCGCGCCGCCCCACTGGGCGCCGACCGCGACGCCCTGCGCGACGCGGAAGAGGACCAGCAGGATCGGGGCGGCAACGCCGATGGTGGCGTACGTCGGGAGCAGGCCGATGCCGGTGGTGGCCAGGCCCATCAGGGTGAGCGCGAGGACCAGCATCGGCTTGCGGCCGCGCTTGTCGCCGAGGTGGCCCGCGACGATGCCGCCGAGCGGGCGGGCCAGGAAGCCGACGGCGAACGTCGCGAAGGAGGCGAGGACCCCGGCGGTGGGGCTGCCGACCGGGAAGTACAGATCACCGAGGACGAGGGCGGCGGCGATGCCGAAGACGAAGTAGTCGTACCACTCGACGGCCGAGGCGAGCGCGGCCGCGGTGGCGACGCGGCGGCGGCTGCCGGTGGGGAGGACCGTGGCGGGGGCGGGGTGAGCGGTTGGTGCGGTGTCCATACGTGCACGCTCCGGTGGGTGCGTTGGGGACGTTGCCGGGAACATACTGACCGGCCGGTATGCGGTCAACGGTCGTGCCCGGGGTTTGTCCGACGCAGGGTGCGCGGGATGCGGGCGGGGCTCCGGGGGCTGGGCACCCGGAGCCCCGCTGACCTGCGCTAGAAGACGACCAGTGCCCGGCCGCCCTTGCCGGCCAGCATGTTCTCGAAGGCCGCCGGGATGCCGTCCAGGGCGATACGCTCCGTCACCAGCGCGCTCAGGTCCAGGCGGCCTGCCCGGACGTGTTCGGCCAGGACCGGGATGTCCTGCGCCGGGTTCGCGTTGCCGTAGACGCAGCCGGAGAGGGTGCGGCCCCAGTGGAAGATCTCCAGGGCGTTGAAGGTGACCTGCTCGTCCTTGCCGCCGATGCCGACCACCGTGGTGCGGCCGCCGCGGCGGGTGGACTCCCAGGCGGCGCGGATGCTGACGGCGCGGCCGACGCACTCGACGGCGACGTCGACGCCCTGCCCGCCGGTGAGGCCGCGGATCTCCCGGGGGGTGCGGTCGGAGGCGAGGACGTAGTCGGTGGCGCCGGCGGCGCGGGCCAGTTCCTCCTTGTGCGGGGAGACGTCCACGGCGACGATCCGCGACGCGCCGGCGATGCGGGCGGCCTGGAGGGTGGCCAGGCCCACGCCGCCCGCGCCGAACACGGCGACGCTCTCGCCGGGGCGCACCCGCGCCGCGTGGTGGACGGCGCCGTAGCCGGTGAGGACGGCGCAGCCGAGCAGGGCGGCGTCGGTGAGCGGGACGCCGTCGGGCAGCGGCAGCGCGCAGGAGGCGGGAACGACGGTCTCCTCGGCGAAGGCGGCGACGTTCAGGCCGGGATGCAGTTCGGTGCCGTCCTCGGTGCGGGCGTGGACGGCGGCGGCGCCGCTGAGGGCGTCGGCGCACAGCCACACCTCGCCGCGCGCGCAGGCGGGGCAGTCGCCGCAGGACGGCGCCCAGTTGAGGACGACCCGGTCGCCGGGCGCGAGGCCGGTGACGCCCTCGCCGACGGCGACGACGGTGCCGGCGCCCTCGTGGCCGAGGACGGCGGGGACCGGCACCCGCAGGGTGCCGTTGGACAGCGACAGGTCGGAGTGGCACACCCCGGCGGCGGCGAGCCGGACCCGCACCTGGCCGGGGCCGGGGTCGGGCAGCTCGATGCGGGTGATCTCCAGCGGGGAGCCGACGGCGGGCAGGACGGCGGCGCGGACGGACATCTGCTGGACTCCCTTGGAACTGGAGGGGCTTGGTTTGGAGGGGCTTCGTTCGGAGGGGCTTGGAGTTGAAGGTACTTAGAACTGGAGGGACTTCGTCTGAAGGTACTCGGTGAGGCCGTGCACGCCGAGCTCCCGCCCGACGCCGGACTGCTTGTAACCGCCGAAGGGCGCCAGGGGGTTGAAGCGGCCGCCGTTGATGTCGACCTGGCCGGTCTCCATGCGCCGCGCGAAGGCGACCGCCCGGGCCTCGTCGCCGGACCAGACCGCGCCGGCGAGCCCGTACGCGGTGCCGTTGGCGATGCGCAGGGCGTCCTCCTCGTCCTCGTAGCGCAGGACGGCGAGGACCGGGCCGAAGATCTCCTCCTGCGCGATGGTCATGCCGGGAGTGACGTCCGCGAAGACGGTGGGGGCGACGTAGTAGCCGCGCTCGCGGGGGTTGTCGGGCCCGCCCGCGACGAGGCGGGCGCCCTCGGCGACGCCCTTCTCGATGTATCCGCGCACCCGCTGCTGCTGCCGGGCGCTGACGAGGGGGCCGATGCGGTCGCCGTACTTGGCGGCGGCGGCCGCGGCCAGTTCGACGGCCTCGTCGTACTGGTCGCGGTGGACCAGCATCCGGGTCCAGGCGCTGCACGTCTGGCCGGAGTTGGCCATGACGTTGGCGACGCCGACGTTGACCGCGCGCGCCAGGTCGGCGTCGGGCAGGATGACGTTGGCGGACTTGCCGCCGAGCTCGAGGGCGACCTTCTTCACGGCGCCCGCGGCGATCGCGCCGATGCGACGGCCGACGGCGGTGGAGCCGGTGAAGGACACCATGTCGACGCCCGGATGCTCGGCCAGGGCCTGCCCGGCGACCGGTCCGAGGCCGGTGACCAGGTTGAACACGCCCGTCGGCAGGCCGGCTTCGTGCACCGCCTCGGCGAAGCGGCGGGCGGTGAGCGGGGTGTCCTCGGCGGGCTTGAGGACGACCGTGCAGCCGGCCGCCAGCGCCGGGGCCACCTTGGCGACGACCTGGTGCAGCGGGTAGTTCCACGGGGTGATGGCGGCGACCACGCCGACCGGCTCCAGGCAGACGGTCGAGTTGCCGGTCTTCTCCTCGAAGACGTACGTGGCCGCCAGTTCGGCGTAGGAGCCGGCGACCGCGAGCGGCAGGCCGACCTGGACCTGCTGCGAGAACGGCAGCGGGGAGCCCAGTTCGGCGGTGACGGTCTCGGCGATCTCGTCCTTGCGGGCGGCCAGCGCGTCGCGCAGGGCCGCCAGGTGCGCGGCCCGCCGCGCGGGCGGGGTCGCCGCCCAGCCGGGCAGGGCGGCGCGGGCGGCCCGCACCGCCGCGTCGACGTCCTCGGCGGTGCCCGCGGGGACGGTGGCGATGACCTGCTCCTCGGCCGGGTCGACGACCTCGATCACGTCCGGGCCGGCGGCGGGGCGCCAGGCGCCGTCGAGGTACATGCCGTCGTATGCCTGCATCGTGTTTCCTCCCGGGCGGGGGCTCCGTCGTCCGGCACACAAACTAGCGGCGTTAGTTTTCCGGCGCCAGGGGGCTCCCGGCCGGCGCGGTCCGCGGCCCGCCTCACTCGGCCAGGTCCGGCAGGCGCGCCGGGGCCGGGCAGATCCGCTCGCCGTGCCGGTCGAAGACGAAGAGGTGGGCGAGGTCGACCAGGAGCGGCACCTGCAGGCCGTGGCGGAGCCGGATGTCCGGGGTGGTGCGGATCACGAGGTCACCGGGCAGGCGCGCCTCGGCCGGCGCGAGGGCCGGTTCCCTCGGCGCGTCCGCCGGGCCGTTCGCCGAGCCGTCCGCCGGATCGTTCGCCGGGCCGTTCGCCGGGTCGTCCAGCACCACGACGGGGCCGGCGCGCAGGCTGCCGGCCCGCTCCCTGATCCGCTCCAGCACCCCGCCGCCGTCCCGGCGGCGCCGGCGGGCCGGGCGCGGCGCGGGGCGCGGCGCCTCCAGCTCGGGGACGACGGCGGGGTGGGAGCCGGTGTTGAAGTGGACCAGCACCTCGTGGCCCTGGTACTCGACGTGCTCCACGAGCCCGGTGAGCGGGACCTCGCCGGGCCGGGCGGCCGACGGCTTGGCGATGCGCACCGCCTCCGCGCGCAGCCCGACGATGACCTCGCGGCCCTGCTGCACCCGCAGCAACTGGTGGTCCGGGGAGGGCGGGTCGGGCAGCCGCAGGCACTGCTTGCCCAGCGCGAGGGACATCGCCCCGTCGAGCGGGGCGTGGACGACGCCGCGCAGCAGGTTGATGCGGGGGGTGCCGACGAACGCGGCGACGAAGACGTTGCGCGGCAGCGCGTACACCTCGCGCGGGCTGCCGACCTGCTGCAGCACGCCGCCGCGCAGCACGGCGACCCGGTCGCCGAGCGACATCGCCTCGGCCTGGTCGTGCGTGACGTAGACGGTGGTGACGCCCAGCTCCCGGGTGAGCTTGGAGATCTCGGCGCGCAGGTGGTTGCGCAGCTTGGCGTCGAGGTTGGACAGCGGCTCGTCCATGAGGAAGGCCGAGGGGCGGCGGGCGATGGCGCGGCCCATGGCGACGCGCTGGCGTTCGCCGCCGGAGAGCTGGGCGGGGAAGCGGTCGAGGAGGTCCTCGATGCCCAGCATCCGGGCGGTGGCGTCCACCTTGGGGCGGTGGTCCCGGCCGGGCGCCTCGATGCGCAGCGGGAAGCCGATGTTGTCGCGGCTGGTCATGGTCGGGTAGAGGGCGAAGTTCTGGAAGACCATCGCCATGTCCCGTCCCGACGGCGGCAGGTCGTTGGCCCACTCGCCGTCCAGCAGCAGCTCGCCCTCGGTGATCTCCTCCAGGCCGGCGATCATCCTGAGCACGGTGGACTTGCCGCACCCGGAGGGGCCGAGCAGGACGAGGAACTCGCCGGGCGCGATGTCCAGCGTCAGCCGGTCCACCACGCGGACGCCTCGGGCGTAGACCTTGCTCACGTCGTGCAGGGAGATGGCGCGTGTCATGGCTGCTGCCCCCGGGGACCGGTGTGGGGTGCCCCGGGCCGGCCGGCGGACCGTGCGGGCGGGCTGCCGTCGTTCAGCCGGTCCCGTCCGCCGGACGGCCCTGGTGCTCCGTGGTCGGACGCCGCGTGCGGGTCGCACGGGGCGTGGGGCACGGAAGTTAACGGAATGTGCCCGGCCAGGGGAAGACGCGTGACGACAGCGGGCGCTTTCGTCCCAGGTGGTGAGAACCGGCGGGAAAGCGGACGTTCGGATTCAGCCGGGGCGCGCCCAAGTCGCCGGGACGGCCGACGGCAGGGCGGACGGCAGGGTCCGGGTGGGCGGCAGGGTCTGGGTGGACGTCAGGGTCCGGGTGGACGTCGGGGCTTGGGCAGGCGTCGGGGTTTGGGCAGGCGTCGGGGTTTGGGCGGATGTCAGGGTCCGGACGGATGTCCAGGTGGACGGCAGGGGCCGGGCGGGCGTCCAGGTGGACGGCAGGGGCCGGGCGATCGTCGGCGGTCCGGTCGGGGGGATCGCCGTCGTCGTGGTCGTAGCCGTGGTCGTGGTCGTGCCCGCGGTCGCCGACGGGGCGGGCGACGGAGGCACCGGGGCCGCCGGGGACGGGGTGCCCGGCCGCGCGGACGGGCCGCGGGTCCCGGTCAGGTGGGCGAAGACGACGACGTTGCCGGTGTAGCCGGTGCGACGGCTGTAGAAGCCGCCGCAGGTGATGACCCGCAGTTCGGGGCGCTTGCTGGGTCCGTAGACCTCCCGGTCGGGGAAGCCCGACTTGTCGAAGACCCGCACCCGGTCGACGGTGTAGACGGCGGTACGGCCGTCGGCGCGGCGGGCCTCGATCCGGCTGCCGGCGCGCACCTGCCCCAGGGCGGCGAAGACGGCCGCGCCGGTGCGGGTGTCGCGGTGGCCCACGGCGACGGCCGTGCCGGTCTCGCCGGGGGCCGGGCCGCCCTCGTACCAGCCGACCAGGCGGGGCTTGTCGACCGGGGGCGTGCCCAGGTGCCCGTCGCGGTCGAGGCGGAGCGGGACGACCGGCGCGTCGATGCCGAGGGAGGGGATGCGCAGCGCCGTGGCCCGCGACGGGGGCAGCGGGCCCGCCGGGGCCGGCGTCCCGGTCCCGGCGGGCCCGTCGGCCCGCACCGGTTCCCGCGGCCGGTCGTGCCCGCCGCACCGCGTCCCGAGCGTCGCCAGGACGGCCACGAGCACGGCCGTCCTGGCGAGCCGGTAGGTCCGGGTGCGGCGCCAGGGCCTGCGGCGGCGCCCGCGCTGGACGGGGCGGCTATGCGGCACCATCGGGCCGCCGGCGGGTCACCCGGAAGTACACGACTCCCGCGGCCGCCACCAGCCCCACGCCGGCGGCCCCGGCGACCGGTGAGAGCGCGCCCGCCGTGTCGGCCAGGCCGCCGCCGCCCGCGTGGACGCCGCCCCGGGGAGCCTGGCCGGGGTCACGGTCGCGGTCGGAGGCGACCGGGTCACGGTCGCGGCCGCGGCCGGCCACGGCGGAGTCACGGTCGCGATCGCGGTCGCGGATGTCGCGGTCCTCCCTGTGGTGGCAGTCGACCCGGAAGACCTTCTGCCGGGTCGTCCCGGGCTGGGGCGTCGGAGGCGCCGTCTCGCCCGGGACGGTCCACGTCAGCGTGTACTGCCCGTCGGCCAGTCCCAGCGGGTCGGTGTGGCCGGCGCCGCCGGCCAGGGCGATGGTGCCGCTGGTCTCGGCGGTGTTGGGCAACGGGGGCTGCGGCTGGATGGTGTAGGAGATGCTCGTCAAGGAGTCGAAGTTGACGGCGTCGAGGTAGAACCGGCACACCCTGGGGTCGTCCTTGGAGACGCCGAAGGGCACGCCCACCTCGTGGATCCTGATGTCGCCGCCGTCGCCGGGGGCCGCCAGGGCGGACGGCGCCCCGAACCAGGCGGCCCCGGCGGCGAACACGGCCGTCAGGGCGGTGGCGCCGGCGCGGCGGCCGAGGGTGCGTGGCGGTGTCTGAGTGGGCATGCGCGCTCCTCTGAATCAGACGATTTTCATATAAATCGCTCTTCCGTCTGACTCTCTTTCACACGCGGGACCCGCACCGCCCTCCCGGCCCCCGACACGCCGTCAGATGTCACTCGCCCGGCGCAGCGCTCCACGTCACGGCTGCGCCGCGGACACGGGGGCGGGGTCCTGCGCCGGCGCGACCTCGACCGGCACGCCGTTGAGGACGGCGTTGCCCGACAGCGGATCCAGCAGGCGGCCGTCGAGGAGCTGGTTGACGTTGGCGCCGGGCTCGCGGGAGGCATGGCCGAGGCGGGTGCCGGGCCGGTCGTGGCCCCAGCCGTGCGGCAGGCTGACCACACCGGGCCGCACCGTGTCGGTGACCTCGGCGGGCGCGGTCACCTCTCCCCCGGCCCCCTTGACCCGCACGGTCTGGCCGTCGCGGACGCCGAGGCGGGCGGCGTCCCGCGGATGCAGGTGCAGGGTGCAGCGGTTGGAACCGCCGGTGAGGACCGGGATGTTGTGCAGCCAGCTGTTGTTGGAACGCAGGTGCCGGCGGCCCACCAGGACGAGACCGGCGGGGCGCTCGGCCAGGGCCCGCCGCAGGCGCGGCAGGTCGTCCGCGATCGGTCCGGGCAGCAACTCCACCTTGCCGCTGCGGGTCCTCAACGGCTGCGGCAGCCGGGGCCGGAGCGGCCCGAGATCGATGCCGTGCGGGTGCGCGAGCAGCTTCTCCAGGTTCAGCCCGTCGGGCCGCGCGCCGAATCCGTCGCCGTACGGGCCGAGGCGCAGCATCAGGTCCAGCCGCCGCTCGGGCCCGTCGACGCCGGTGAGTTGCGCGGCCAGCTCGCGCGGGTCGCGGCCGTGGACCGGCGCGTGCGGGTCCCGCACGGCCTTGCCGAGGGTCCGCTCGATCGCCGCCCGGTCCACCTCGGCCGGGTCCGCGCCGTGGGCGCCCGTCACGGCCAGGACCAGCCGGGCCAGGATCTCGGCCTCGGCCATGCGGCCCGGCTCCAGCGGGATCGCCGGACGGGTGTAGCGGACCTGGTTGCGCACGGCGAGGGCGTTGAACGCGAAGTCGAAGTGCGGGCTCTGCGCGGGCGGGGGCGGCGGCAGCACCACGTGGGCGTGGCGCGAGGTCTCGTTGAGGTACGGGTCGACGCTCACCATGAAGTCCAGCGAGGCCAGCGCCTTGTCGAGGCGGTCGCCGTCGGGCGCGGACAGCACCGGGTTGGCGGCGACGGCGATCAGCGCCCGCACCGGCTCGCCCTCCTGCGTGGCGGTGTCGATCTCCTCGGCCAGCGCGGCCAGCGGCAACTCCCCCTTCGCCTCCGGGTACTTGCTGACGCGGGAGTGCCAACGGCCCAGCGCGAAGCCGCGTCCGGGGCCGGCCGGGCGGGGAAACGCGCCGGTGGCCGACTGCGGGAAGAGGGCGCCGCCGGGCCGGTCGAGGTTGCCGGTGAGGACGTTGAGCACGTCCACGAGCCAGCTCGCCAGGGTCCCGTACGGCACGGTGCAGCTTCCGATGCGGCCGTAGACGGCGGCGGTGGGGGCGGCGGCCAGCTCGCGGGCGAGGCCGCGGATGACGGCCGCCTCGACGTCGCAGGCGCCGGCGACCGCCTCGGGGGTGAACTCGCGCACGGCGTCGCGGACTTCGTCGACGCCCTGGACGTGCGGGGCGAGGCCGCCGAGATCGGTCAGGCCCTCCTCGAACAGCACGTGGGCCATCGCCGCGAGCAGCAGCGCGTCGGTGCCGGGCCGGATCGGCACGTGCCGGTCGGCCAGTCGGGCGGTGCGGGTGCGGCGCGGGTCGACGACGGTGAGGGTGCCGCCGCGGGCCCTGAGCGCCCGGAGCCGGCCGGGGAAGTCGGGAGCGGTGCACAGACTGCCGTTGGACTCCAGCGGGTTGGCGCCGAGCAGCAGCAGGTGGTCGGTGCGGTCCAGGTCCGGTACCGGGATGAGCAGCGGGTCGCCGTAGAGCAGCCCGCTGGAGACGTGCTTGGGCATCTGGTCGACCGTGGAGGCGGTGAACAGGCTGCGGGTGCCGAGCCCGCCGACGAGGAGGGGCGGGTAGAGGCCGCCGGCCACCGTGTGCACGTTGGGGTTGCCCAGCACCACGGCGATGGGGATCCCTCCCTGTTCGAGCGAAGCCGAGAACTTGGGGGAATGCGGTCCGTAGCGTTCGGCGATCGGCCGCAGCCCGGCCGCCACCGCGTCGAACGCCTCCTGCCAGCTCGCCTCCCGCAGCTCGCCGTCCCGCCGCACCAGCGGCCCGCGCAGCCGGTCGGGGTCGCCGTCGACGGCCGGGAAGGCCGCG
Organism: Streptomyces echinoruber; assembly: GCF_014651135.1. Lineage (GTDB taxonomy): Bacteria > Actinomycetota > Actinomycetes > Streptomycetales > Streptomycetaceae > Streptomyces > Streptomyces echinoruber. The sequence continues at coordinate 10,397 of NZ_BMWH01000013.1, read as the reverse complement.
CCCTTCGGGCAGACGAACCCCTTGCTGAACACGTCGTCGCGGTCCCCGCGGGCCGCGGTGACCCGCGTGCCGTCGATCGTCAGGGTCAGCCCGCAGGTGGCTTCGCACAAGGGGCAGATCCGCAGGGCGGTGCGGGATCGCGGGGTCGTGGACACGGGTCCTCCCGAGGGTGGCGGCAGCGGTGGCGCACGGTCTGGGCGCCGAGCATACCGACCGGTATGCATGGAGGGGAGGCCCCCGCGCCCCGCCGTTCGGTCCGGGGGGTCGGTCCGGTGGTCGATCCGGGGTGGGCCGGTGATCGGTCCGGTGGCCGATCCGGGGTGGCCCGGTGATCGGTCCGGGGTCGGTCCGGTGGTCGGTCCGGGGCAGGCCGGGCGCGCGGTCCGGGGCGGGCCGGGGTTCAGTCGAGGACCCGGCTCAGGTACGCCCGCAGCAGCTCCCGCATCTCGTCGATGATCTTCTCGTCTCCCTGCGGGGAGACGCGGAAGGCGAGGTGGACGAGGGTGTCGGCGGTCTCGACGGCGACCAGGAAGGTGCGGCGCAGGTCCTCGTCGGGATCGCGGCCCAGGTGACCGGCGAGCAGGTCGGTGAGGCGGTCGGCGACGCGGTGGTTGGGCTCGGCGTCACGGGCGCCGACCGGGATCTGGTTGCCGAAGTCGACGAGGGAGAAGCCGGGCTCGGTGCGCTTCATCGCCAGGTACTCGTCGAGGACGACGTCCAGCACCGCGCGCCAGCCGCCCCCGCCGGCCCCCGTCGCCGCCCCGGCCTCGCGGAGGCGTTCCAGGACGCGTTCGGCGTAGTGTTCCAGGTTGCGCTGGGCGAGCGCGTCGACCATCTGCCGTTTGTTGCCGAAGAAGCGGTACACCGAGCCGATGGGCACGCCGGCGCGCTGTGCCACGGCACGGGTGCTCAGGCCGTCGTAGCCCACCTCGTCCAGGAGATCGGCGCACGCGTCGAGGATACGGGCCAGCCGTTCGGCGCTGCGCCGCTGCACGGGGGCGCGGCGGAGCGATGTCGTATGGGGCACGGGCACGGGCTTCATGATGCCTTTCCGCCGCGATGGGGTGAACCGTGGCCCTCGGCGGGCGGCCGGGGGCGGGGGGCGGTCGCCGCGGCCGGGACGGGAGCGGCGGTCGCGGGGCGCGCCGGCCCGGGAGCGTCCGATTCGGAGACGTCCGGGCCGGAAGCGGCCGTCCTGGAGGCGGCCGGCCCGGACGCGGTGAGGTCCACCGTGGACTGCACCGGCTTGCCGCCGACGGCCCAGGCGGTGCCGTCGTCGGCGTAGAGGCGGGCGGTGACGCGGTGGGTGCCGTGCGGGACGAGGCGGCCGGGGAGGTGGTGGTCGGGGCCGTGCAGGACGGCGACGGGGCGGCCGTCGACGAGGAGGCGGGCGTAGCCGCGGCCGGCCGCGGCCCTGGGGGACGCGCCGGCGGGTGAGAAGCGGAAGCGGTGGACGGTGAGGCGGACGTCCCAGCGGTCGCCGCCGTCGGGCCGCACCTCGACGTCGACCCCGGGGGCCCGGCCGGCGTCGGCCTCGCGCAGGCGCCGGCCCTGCTCGTCGGTGCCGTCCAGGAGTCTGCCCGCCGCCGGGGAGGAGGTCGCGCCGCCCGTCCCCTTCCCGTCGCCGCGCCCGTGCGCGCCGCCGGAGCCGCAGCCCGCCGCGCTCGCGGCCAGCAGGGCGCCGGCCGCGAGCGCGGCGAGCGGTCCACGCGTCCACGACATGCGGGCGAGAGTAGAACACCGGTCCGATATCCGGATCCCTCTCAGGTCGGTTCCGCCGTCCTCCTCACGGAGGGTCCGCAGGAGGTCCACAGGAGGCCCGCAGGAGGTCGGCAGACGCCCGGCGCCGGCGCCCGCCGTGCTCTTGCGCCCGCGAAACCGCATTCCTATGGTGATCCATAGGAATAGGAACAGGGTGCGGGAATCGGTGCGAGGGAGCAGCGGTCATGAGCGGCGACGCGCGGAAGCTGGCCGAGGGGCTGACGTATCTGTCCGGGTTCGGCAACGAGCACTGTTCGGAGGCGGAGCCGGGCGCCCTGCCCGAGGGCCGCAACTCGCCGCAGCGGGCCCCGCTGGGCCTGTACGCCGAGCAGCTGAGCGGCACGGCGTTCACCGAGCCGCGCGCCCACAACCGCCGCTCCTGGCTGTACCGCATCCGCCCCTCGGCGGCCCACCCGCCCTTCACCCGCACCGGCAACGGCGCCCTGCGCACCGCGCCGTTCACCGAGACCGTGCCCGACCCCAACCGCCTGCGCTGGGACCCCCTGCCCGAGCCGCCGGCCGGCACCGACTTCCTCGCCGGCCTGTGGACCCTGGGCGGCAACGGCGACGCGGCGCAGCGCACCGGCATGGCCGTGCACCTCTACCACGCCGACGTCTCCATGGAGCGCGTCTTCGGCAACGCCGACGGCGAGCTGCTGATCCTGCCGGAGCGCGGCGGGCTGCTGATCCGCACCGAGTTCGGGCTGCTGCACGTGGAGCCCGGGCACCTGGCGCTGATCCCGCGCGGCGTCCGCTTCCGCGTGGAATTGCTGGACGCGGCGCCCGACGGCGGGCGGGGCCCGGCCGCCCGCGGCTACGTCTGCGAGAACTACGGCGCCCCCTTCCGCCTGCCCGACCTCGGCCCGATCGGTGCCAACGGGCTGGCCAACCCCCGCGACTTCCGCGCCCCGGTCGCCGCGTACGAGGACGTCGAGGGGCCGGTGGAGGTGGTGACCAAGTTCTGCGGCAACCTGTGGCGGGCGACGTACGACCACTCGCCGCTGGACGTGGTCGCCTGGCACGGCAACCACGTGCCGTACGTCTACGACCTGCGCCGCTTCAACGTCCTGGGCAGCATCAGCTACGACCACCCCGACCCGTCGATCTTCACGGTGCTGACCTCGCCGTCGGACACGCCGGGGCTCGCGAACGTCGACTGCGTGGTGTTCGCGCCGCGCTGGCTGGTGGGCGAGGACACCTTCCGGCCGCCGTACTTCCACCGGAACGTGATGAGCGAGTACATGGGCCTGATCGAGGGCGCCTACGACGCCAAGACCGCCGGCCCGGGGGGCTTCGTGCCGGGCGGCGGCTCGCTGCACAACATGATGTCGGCGCACGGCCCGGACCGGGAGACGTTCGAGAAGGCCAGCGGCGCGGAGCTGGTGCCGCAGAAGGTGGACAACGGGCTGGCGTTCATGTTCGAGACCCGCTGGCCGGTGCTGCTCACCGAGCAGGCGGCGCGCGCGGAGCACCTGCAGCGCGGCTACGACGAGGTGTGGCGGGGCCTCCAGCGCCACTTCCGCCCGTCGCGCTGAGCGCCGGCCGCCCTTGCACAGCTCCCCTCGTGAAGGGTACGGATGGCGCCGTGACCTCCTTCGCCCCGGACTCGATCGTCCTGAACCGCAAGCTGCCGCTGTGGTACCAGGTGTCGCAGTCGCTGCGCGCCTCGATCCTCGGCCGCTCGCCCGGGGATCCGCTGCGGCTGCCCACCGAGGAGCGGCTGGCGGAGCACTACGGGGTGAGCGTGCTGACGATGCGTCAGGCGCTGCGGGAGCTGGAGGACGAGGGGCTGATCACCCGGCACCGGCGGCGCGGCACGTTCATCGCGCCCGGCGCCCGGCGGGGCGCGCCGGTCAGGCTGCTGGGCTCGGTGGACGCGATCGTGGCCCAGCAGTCCGGCATGGCCACGGAGCTGCTGGAGCACGGCCGCGCCCCGGTGCCGGCCGACCTCGCCGAGCACTTCCCGGACCTGCCCGAGGTGGCCACGTACCACCGCCTGCGCAGCGACAAGGACACCGGGGAGCCCACCAACCACGCCCGCAACTACGTCCGTCCCGACCTGGCCGACCGCATCGACCCCGGTGACCTGGTCCGCTGGCCGATGACGAAGGTGCTGCGGGACGTCGTCGGCGCGGACATCGGCCGCATCACCGACACCGTCGAGGCCCGCCTCGCCGACCCCGAGACGGCCCGGCTGCTGGAGGTGCCGCTGCTCAGCCCGATCCTGCACTACACGGGCGTGACGTACGACACGGACGGCCGGGTGCTGGACGTGGCGGTCATCCACTACCGCGGGGACCGCTTCTCCTTCACGGTGACCCTGGAGGCGACGTAGGCCCGCAGTCGGCGGACCGTCGTACGATGCCCGGCGTGACGCACGACGACGCTCCGCTGCTGGCGGATCTCATGCCGTGGTCCGTCGCACCGCCGCGGCTCGGGCGGGGATGGCCGGCGGCCCCCGACGCCGCCTGCCTGAAGGCCCGCTGGGAGGCGCTGGTCAAGGCCGAGGGACCGGACCGCGAGGCGCTGTTCCGGCCGACGCGGGCCCGCACGCTGCACACGGCCGTGGCGCAGCTGCCGGGCCGGACGGGCGGCACGGAGCGGCTGGCGCGGGCGTCGGGACCGTGCGCGGAGCCGGTGCGGGTGCTGTACGCGCCGTTCGACGAGCAGTGGCTCATCCCCGACCACCGTCTGATCGACGCCGCCCGCCCCGAGCTGTGGCGGGTGGCGGACGAGCGGCAGATCTTCACGGTGGAGGTGCCGCCCGCCGCCGGCCCGGCCGGCCCGCCGCTGCTGGCCACGTCGCTGGTGCCGGTGCTGCGCACGGGCCCGATCCGGCCGCTGTACCGCCGCCCCGGCGCCGCCGAGCCGAACCTGGCCCCCGGCCTGACGGACCACCTGGGGCGCGTCCTGGGCGCGGCCCCGGACGCGCACGACGTGCTCGCCTGGATCATGGCCGTGGCCCGCCCCGGCCCCCGCGGCCTCGCCGTGCCGCTCACCGCGGACGCCGGCCTGTGGGCGCGGGGGGTGCGGCTGGGCCGCCGCATGCTGTGGCTGATGCGCCGCGACGGCGAGCGCCCCCGGCTGCCCGGCGGCCGCCGCCCCTACGTCCGCGCCCCGCTGCCCGCCCGGCCGCTGACGCTGCTCTACGACCGCGAGGAGGAGGCGCTGCACCTCGACGGGGGCCGCATCGCCCCGGTGCCGGCCGAGGCGTGGGAGTTCGAGGCGGGCGGCGGGCGCGTCCTGGAGCGGTGGTTCGCGGCCCGCACCGCCGAGCCCGAGCCGGGCACCCTGGCCGCGATCCGCCCGGCGACCTGGCCCCAGGCGTGGACGTCGGAGCTGTTGGAGCTCATCACCGTCCTCGCCCTCCTCGCGGAACTGCGGCCGCTCCAGCGGGAGTTGACACCGGTCTCGCCGATCACGGCGGCGGATCTGCGCGCGGCCGGCGTGCTGCCGGTCCCGGACTCCGCCCGCCGCCCCGCGTCCGTCCTGGACCACCCCGAGGAGGGCCCCGAGGGGCAGTTCACGCTGCTGTGACGGTGGGAGGTCCGGGGCCCGGTCGGTGAGAGCCGCGGGGCCCGGTCGGTGAGAGGTCCGGGTCCCGGTCGGTGAGAGCTGCGGGGCCCGGTCGGTGAGAGGTCCGGGTCCCGGTCCGCGGGAGGCCGCCGCCCGGCCGCCGGTGCGCCCGGCCGATCGGGACGGGCCGCCCGGCCGGCCGCGACGAACCGGCCTGCTGACAGCTCCCCGCCCCACGGGTCATGATCCACCCCATGGATCCTGTGCCCGCGCCTCTGCCCCTGCCCCTGGAGGGCATCACCGTCGTCGCCGTCGAACAGGCCGTCTCGGCCCCCTTCGCCACCCGGCAGCTCGCCGACCTCGGCGCGCGGGTGATCAAGGTCGAGCGGGTCGACGGCGGAGACTTCGCCCGCGGCTACGACACCGCCGCCCGCGGCCTGGCCTCCCACTTCGTGTGGTGCAACCGCGGCAAGGAGTCCATCGCGCTGGATTTGAAGGACCCGCGCGGCCTGGACGTGGTGCGGCGGCTGATCGCGCGGGCGGACGTGTTCGTGCAGAACCTCGCGCACGGCGCCGCCGCCCGGCTCGGCCTGGACGCGGCCACGCTGTGCGCGGCCCACCCGCGGCTGATCGCCGTGGACATCTCCGGCTACGGCTCCTCGGGGCCGTACGCGGACAAGCGGGCCTACGACATGCTCGTGCAGTGCGAGGCGGGCCTGGTGTCGGTCACGGGGACGCCCGAACAGCCGGTGAAGGCCGGCATCCCGGCGGCGGACATCGCGGCGGCCATGTACGCGTTCTCCGGGGTGCTGGCGGCGCTGGTGCGGCGCGGCGCGACCGGCCGGGGCGGGCCGGTGGAGGTGTCGATGCTGGAGGCGCTCACGGAGTGGATGGGGCATCCGCTGCACCACACGATGCACGGCGGCACTCCCCCGGCGCGCACCGGGCTCGCGCACGCCGTGATCGCGCCGTACGACGCCTACCCGACCGCGGACGGCGGGCGGGTGCTGCTGTCGGTGCAAAACGACCGGGAGTGGCGGCGGCTGGCCGAACAGGTGCTCGGGTGCCCGGAGTTGGGCACCGACCCGGAGTTCGCGACCAACGCGGCGCGCGTCGCCCGCCGGGAGCGCACGGACGCCCTCGTGGCGAAGGCGCTGGGGGCGCTCACCGCGGACGAGGCGCTGGCCCGGCTGGAGGGCGCGGGCATCGCGTGCGCGCGCCTGCGGGACGTCGCGGAGGTGGCGGAGCACCCGCAGCTCGCGGCCCGGGGGCGGTGGCGGGAGGTCGGGTCGCCGGCCGGGCCGCTGAAGGCGCTGCTGCCGCCCATCACGCTGCCGGGCGGGGACGAGGCGCGGATGGGTGACGTGCCCGCACTGGGCCGGCACACCGACGAGCTGCTGCGCGCCGTGGGAATGACGGACGGCGAGATCGCGGAGCTGCGCCGGGACGGCGTGGCGGCCTGAGCGGTGGCCGCCGGCCGGGTGCCGACGGGCGGTCGGGGCGGAGGCGCGGCCGGCGGGCCGCGGCCGGGCGGCTCAGCTCCCCCCGAACAGCGAGCGGCGCAGGCGGCGCAGCGGCGCGAAGAGCGAGACCCGGCTCATGCGCGCCTTGTGCCCGCTGCGGTCGCGCGTGGTGTCACGTGCCGTCAGCTCACGCATCAACGAGGTGGCCTCGACCGTCTCGCGCTGCGGGACGGCGGGCCCCGCCAGTACCGACAGATGGCGGTCGAGGCGCGTACTGGTCGCGCTGCTCCCACAGGTGATCGCAGGGACCCTGGCCCTGCTGCGCACTGTTATCTGCTCCATGTCACTCCCCACCCGACGTCTACCCGGCCCGGGCAGGGTAACCCTATCGTCCCGATCCGGCAGCCGGGTATCTCGGTCACCAGATTCACCTTCCCCACAAGGCGGTTGACGATTACTCTCCGAATCCGACCGAATTCAAGGCGAGTTGGACAATTGGCTGCGTAGTGGGCCGAGGTGATCCACCGTCGGGTTCCACGGTCACGGCAAGTGATGTCGCCGACCTGGTGAGGCCGGACGCGACCAAGGGCGTGTCGCCCTCGAAGAGGCCCAGGGAGCGCGGTTGCGCGCCGGGGCGCATGAGCCACAGCTGGCGTACCCGGCCGCCCGGGGGCTCCGCGTAGCCGCTCAGCGTGACCACCGCCCGTCCCGCGGAGGCGGAGGCGACCACGCCGATGGTGCGGCCCTGGGCGTCCCGGCCGGCGGTGGCGCGGGCGTCGGGCGCGGCCAGAACGTGGGCGATCTCACGCTGCCGGGCCTGCGCGGCGGCGAGCTCGTCCTGGGTGCGGTGGGCCTGCACGGCGAACAGGCCGGCGACGACGAGGGCCGCGGCGGCGGTCGCGGTGGCGAACGGCACGAACAGCGGGACGCGCCGCTCGCGGGGGCGGGGCGGCGGCTGGATGCCCCACACGTGCGGCGGCAACTGCCCGGTGCGGACACGGGCCGGCTCGCCGGCGGGGCGCTCCTGCGGGGTGGTGCGGATCGCGGTCAGCACGCGGTCGCGCAGCGCGGGCGGCGGCGGGGTGGCCGCGGAGCAGGCCAGCCGGACGGCGTCCTCGGACAGGGCGCGCACCTCGGCGGCGCAGCGCTCGCAGCGCTCCAGGTGCCGCTCGAAGCGGAGGCGTTCGGCGCCCTCCAGCGCGTCCAGGGCGTAGGGCGCGGCGAGGGAGTGCAGCCCCTCGCGGCCGAACAGGCGGCCGAGGACGCTCATGCGACGACACCTCCCAGGCAGTGGCGCAGCCGGGTCAGCCCGTCGCGCATCCGCGTCTTGACCGTGCCCAGCGGCAGCGAGAGCCGCTCGGCGACCTCACGGTACGTGTAGCCCTCGTAGTAGGCGAGGGTGACGGACTGGCGCTGCAGCGTGGTGAGGCGGTCCAGGCAGCGGCGCACCCACTCGCGCTCCAGACCCGCCTCGACCTCCTCGGCGACCTGGTCGAAGGCGGTCGCCGATGAGCGCAGGTAGTCGCGCTGCTCGCGCTCGCCGGCCGCGCGGGCGCTGCGCACCCGGTCCACGGCGCGGCGGTGGGCGAGGGTGAGGACCCAGGACAGGGCGCTGCCCCGGTCAGGGTCGAACTTCGGCGCCGAACGCCACAGTTCGAGCAGCACCTCCTGCGCCACCTCCTCCGCCTGGGCCGCGTCGCGCAGCACGCGCCGCACCAGCCCGAACACCGGGCCGGCGACGAGCCCGTACAGCTCCTCGAACGCCCTGTGGTCACCGCCCGCCACCAGCAACAGAAGTTGGTCCGCCTGCACCGCGGTCCCCCCTCTCCTCGGCCGCACCGGGTCCTCCCGTCTTCCTCGAGGTGTGCGCAGCCAACGCGCCGTCGGAAGGGAGTACGGATCGGGGCGGGCGAAACGCGGGCCGGGGACAAGGAAAGACGCAGAAAGATTTTTTTCCGCCGGACCAATCCGCCCGGGGCCGGGCTCCGAAGTGCTGGGTGTCAGGCAAGTTGGCACTGAGGACGGACGGCATGACACCACACTCCAGTCTCTCCAGGTCCGGTGCGGGCCGCAGGGGCCTCGCGGCCCTCGTCTGCGGGGCGCTGGCCGCCGGGGGGCTCGCGGCCGCCGGCGTCACCGCGCTGGAACCGGAGGCGGCCTCCGCCTCCAGCCACCGGGAGGCCCCGCTGATCTCGGGGACGCCGCAGTACGACAACACGGACGTGTACGCGTTCGTCAGCCCGGACAAGCCCGACACGACGACGATCGTCGCCAACTGGATCCCCTTCGAGGAGCCGGCCGGCGGGCCGAACTTCTACACGTTCGCCGACGACGCCCAGTACGACCTGCACGTCGACAACAACGGCGACGCCCAGAGCGAGCTGATCTTCCGCTACACCTTCCGCACCCACCGCAAGAACGACAAGACGTTCCTGTACAACACCGGCCCGGTCACCAGCCTCGACGACCCGGACCTGAACATCACGCAGACCTACGACATCGACCTGATCAAGCTGCACCGGCAGAAGCTGGTCGCCAAGACGAAGATCGCCGACGACGTGCCGGTGGCGCCGTCGAACGTCGGCAAGGCGTCGATGCCGGACTACGGCAAGCTGCGCCACCAGGCGGTGTACAAGCTCTCCAACGGCGCCACGACGTTCGCCGGGCAGGCCGACGACCCGTTCTTCCTCGACCTGCGCGTCTTCGACCTGCTGTACGGCGGGAACCTCTCCGAGGTCGGCAACGACACCCTCAAGGGCTACAACGTCAACTCCATCGCCCTGCAGGTGCCCAACGACCTCATCCGCGAGTCCGCCGGCCAGCCGGTCGTCGGCATCTGGTCCACCACGCAGCGCAAGAACGCCCGCGGCGGCTGGTCCCAGGTCTCCCGCCTGGGCAACCCGCTGGTCAACGAGGTCGTCAACCCGCTCAAGGACAAGGACAAGTTCAACGCGTCCTCGCCGTGGGACGACGCGCAGTTCCTGAAGAACGTCACCAACCCCGAACTGCCGAAGCTCATCGAGCAGATCTACAAGATCAAGGCGCCCGCCGAGCCGCGCAACGACCTCGTCGACGTCTTCCTCAAGGGCGTCAAGGGCCTCAACCAGCCCCCGCACGTGCGCCCCGCGGAGGAACTGCGCCTCAACACCTCCATCAAGCCCAGCGCCCACCCCAAGCGGCTCGGCGTCCTCGACGGCGACAACGCGGGCTTCCCCAACGGCCGCCGGCTCACCGACGACGTGATCGACGCGGCGCTGCAGGTGGTGGAGGGCGAACTGGTCGGCTCCAAGAACGACCTGGGCGACGCGGTCGACGCCAACGACAAGCACTTCGAGAAGTCCTTCCCCTACGTCGCCCAGCCCACCGAGGGCTCGCGCGGCAAGGTCGCCAAGGGCGTCTCCGGCGACGCCGACGTGCGCAGCCAGCTCGGCGACGCGCTGCGGCCGGCGGGCGTCTCCGGCGGCTCGGACACCACGCTGATCGCCGCCTCCGCCGCCTCCGGCGCCGCAGGAGTCCTGCTCCTCGGCACCGGCCTGGCCTGGTGGCGCCGCCGGATCCGGCGTCCGTACTGACCCCGCCCCGGGCGGCCGCACCGGCCGCCCCCCTCGACGGCGCGGCCCGCGGACCTCGTCCATCCCCCACACCGCGGGCCGCGCC
>NZ_BMWH01000012.1:78428-181340 GCF_014651135.1 Streptomyces echinoruber | reverse complement strand
CGGTGGCCGCTGCGCGGCCACCGGAAAGCCGCTACGCGGCTTTCAATTCCCGCTCCGCGGGAATCAGGGATTTCCGCTGCGCGGAAATCCATAGAAGTGAATTGAATTCCCGCTGCGCGGGAATTGGGGGCGTCCGCTGCGCTCCCGCCCCACCGGCTTCGCCGGGCAGCAGCAGGAAGGGGGGTGCATCACGCGCACTGCTGTGTAGTCCCTGGGATTCCGGCCCACCAATCCTGCTGACGCCCCGTCACACTCCGGGCCCCGCAGGCGCCGGCCACCCCGCGCGGCTGATCCGGCATCAAACCGGAACACTCGCCGATTCCCCGGACCGCGGGCCCCCGGTGAGGGCACCATCGGAGATCGGTGCACACCATGCAGCATACACACCAACCCGCCATCAGGGAACGGGAATCGGCCAATCATCCCCTGCGGGCGCGAACCCTCCGGCAACCTAATGCATCGCAGTGATGCACTGTGTAGAGTCTGGAACCACACAGCACCACCCCCCGGGCCCGGCCCAGGACGCTCGCGCATTCTGACTCGGCATTCCTTTGGAAGGGGAACACGGGATATGGCCGTTAAGCTGCGCCCTCATCAGATCGAGGCCGTTGACGCCATTGTGCGGGGTTTTGATGTCCCGCCCGGCGGGATTCCCTGGAATGGGCTGCGCGGGCAGGTGCATTCCGCGTGCGGGACCGGGAAAACCACCATGGCCGCTGCTGCTGCGCTGCGGATCGCGCCGCATGGGCGTGTGCTGGTTTTGGTGCCGACGCTGGATTTGCTGGCCCAGACGGTGCGGGAGTGGCGGAAGGTCGGGCACACGGGGCCGGCGGTGGCGGTGTGTTCGCTGGAGGAGGACCCGGAGCTGTACGCGCTGGGGGTGCGGGCCACCACCAACCCGGTGCGGTTGGCCCTGTGGCACGGCACGGGCCCGGTGACGATCTATGCCACCTACGCCAGTCTCAAGGTGCTGGGGGAGGCCTTCGCGGGCGCCTACGGCCAGCAGCTGGCACCGGTGGACCTCGCGGTCGTGGACGAGGCGCACCGGACCAGTGGGTCGCTGGGGAAGGCGTGGGCGGCGATCCACGACCAGGAGGTGATTCCGGCGGCGCGGCGGCTGTACATGACGGCGACGCCGCGGATCTGGCAGGAGCGGCCTGCGCACTGGGAGGTGGCCGAGGGGAGGCGGGATCCGCTGCCGGAGGAGCTGGCGGCGTCGATGGACGATGAGGCGATTTTCGGGCCGGTGCTGTACAAGCTGACGCTGGCGTCGGCGGTCACCCGGGGGTTGCTGGCGCGGTATCAGATTATCGTGGTGGAGCTGACCGATCCGCAGGTCACCCCGGAGCGGTTGCGCGGGCCGCAGGCGCGCGAGGAGGAGGTGCGCGGGGAGCGCCTGGGGGCGTTGCAGGCGGCGCTGCTGCGCACGATGGCTGTGCACGGTCTGCAGACCTGTATCACCTTCCACCACCGGACGATCGAGGCGGCGGCGTTCGCGGAGGGTCTGGAGCGGGTGGCGGGCAAGCTGCATGCCGACCAGCCCGAGACGTACCCGCGGGCGATCTGGGCCGACTGGCTGTGCGGGGAGCACGCCCCGGAGCGGCGGCGCGAGGTGCTGGCGGGTTTTGGGAGCACGGCGCGGCGGGCGGTGCTGTCCAACTGCCGGGTGCTGGGCGAGGGGGTGGACATCCGGGCGGTGGACTCGGTGGCGCTGCTGGATCCGAAGGGGGCGCCGCACGACATCGTGCAGGCCATCGGGCGGGCATTGCGGCAAAAGCCGGGGCAGGGGAAATTGGCGTCGCTGATTGTGCCCGTATTCCTCCAGCCTGGTGAGGAGCCGGAGGACATGTTCACTTCTGGCTCGTATCGGCCGCTGGTGAAAGTTTTGCAAGGGCTGCGGGCTCACGATGAAGAGGCCGTGGAATTGCTCGCTATTCCGCAGGAGCCGCAGAAAAGGGTGGTCCAGCCGTCCGTTTATATCGGTGAGCCTCCGGCCGAGGGCGAGGAGGAATCCCGGATGCTGCTGCGGTTTGCGGCGCCGCGGGACCCGGTGATGATCGCGGACTGGGTGTCGTTCAACGTGATCGACACCGAGCGGCAGGACTGGGCGCGGGGATGGTCGGCGCTGCGCCGGTATGTGGAGCGCGAGGGGCACGCCCGGGTGCCCTACGACCATCGGGAGGGCGCGTATCCGCTGGGGCGGTGGGTGGCGGAGCAGCGCCGCGCCTATGGGGCCGGGCAGCTGTCGGGCCAGCGGGCCGGGCGGCTGGAGCAGCTGGGCATGGTCTGGGACGCCTCCGATGCGCAGTGGCAGGAGAACCTGGCGGCGGCGCGGGCCTACTACGCGCAGCACTGGACGCTGTGCGCGCCCCGCGGCGCGGTGGCGCTGGACAGGCCGGTCGGGCAGTGGCTGGCCAACCTGCGCCGGCCCGGGGCCCTGGCCGGGCATCCGGAACGGGAGGCCGATCTGGTGGCGATCGATCCGGACTGGAACCCGGCGTGGCCGGCGGTGTGGCAGCGGCACTACGCCGCCGTGCGCGAGCTGCTGCGCGAGGAAACCGTCCCCACGGTGATCACCCCGGGCGTGACCGTGCACGGCATGGACATCGGCGCATGGCTGCTTAGGCAGCGCCGGCACGATGTGTGGGCCGCCCTGACGGACGGGCAGCGCGAGCGCCTGGAGGCGATCGGCATCACGCCCCTGCCCGCGCCCACCGAGGCGCCCGCGAAGGCCTCCGGCGGCCGCTCAGGCGCCTTCGAGCGGGGGGTGGAGGCTCTGCGCCGCTACAAGGCCCGTACGGGCTCCGTGACCGTCTCCCGGGCCCACATCGAGGATGTGGACGGAACGCCCGTGCGACTGGGGGTATGGCTGTCCAACACCAAGAACCGCCGGGCGAAGCTCACCCCCGAACAGCGCGCCCAACTCGCCGCCCTCGGACTGGGCTGGGCGGCGGAACGGGGGTGATGGGGATGTGGAGCGCGCAGGACATCGCGCGGGAGTCCGTCCGCCGGCGGGCCCGGGGGCTGAGCGCCGACGAGGTGGCCGGGAAGGTCGCCGACGCTGCCCGGCGTGCGCAGCGGACCCGGCAGCAGCGTTCGTCGCCCGGCGGCCGCGGACCGTACGAGAGCGATCCTGAGCACCTGGCGCAGGTCTGGGCGGCCAAGCACACCGAATGGCGCCGCATCGCAGCGCTGCTTGCCGCCTCCGGGCAGCAGACATACGACCCCGAGCACGACGTCCAGGGCACCGCCTGGGCACGCGAGCGCTCGGCACGCAAGGAAGCGGCCCTGGCGCGGCGGACGGCGTGGGAGCGCGAGCGCCAGGACGCCAGGAACCAGATGCGTCTGCAGGTGTGGCTGTCTGAGGACGTCGGCCGGCGCCTGGCCGCCACCCGCCTCACTCCCGAGCAGGTCCTCGCCCACCTTGCCCGCCATGCCGAACTGCACACCGACGGCACCCTCACGGTCCCGCCCGTCCACCCGCGCTGACAGCAGCCAGTACGGCGGGGCGCCGGTGCGGGCTTGTCCCGCGCCGGGCGCGGGACAAGCCCGTTGGAGAATCACGGGCGGCGGCTGCGTACCGGCCGGGAAACCAAGCGACCTCCTCCCGCCACGGCCTGATGGGGCGTCGGTGCCGGCGACTCCGGGCGGAGCTGCCCGCAGCGCACAGCGGCGCCCCCGGACCGCTCGGGGCGTCAGTCCGGAGCACCGGCTGGGGACCGCCGGACCGCCGGGCGGCTCCTTGTTTCCGGTCTACGGACTGGCTACGCCCTGAGCGCGCTGTGGGGCGTAAAACAGCAGGTCGGAGTCTGCTGGTTGTGATGCGCGCCACTCTTTTCGGGAAGCACATCGCTGAGCCCCGCTCGATGAGCTCCTCGAGGTGGGACCACTGTCGCATGCCTGTTCATCCGGTCGTTTCGATTCCGGCCAGTGTGGTGGAGTGAGGGTGCGTGAGTCTGCCTGAGGGTGAGTGAGTCTGGCCGAGGTATACGGGGCTTGAGGAGGAACGGCCGGGATGCGCGGATGTGGCCGGGCGGCCGGTGGAGGAGGCCGACTGGATGTGCCGATGCGCGAAGTGGATCGGCCACCTGGAGCGGGGGAGGCACCCGACGGTGGTGAACCTGCGGCTGGAGGCGGGCCTTCCGGACCGGCACGCGGTGGTGGCCGGTCTGCCGCGCGTGGCGGCCGTGCTGCGGCGCATCGCCTACGGCGTCGACGAGCTCGCCCGCGCCCGCGGCATCGAAGACCTCGGCCAGGCGTGCACCCGCGGTGATCCGCGGGCGGAGCGGCACCGGCTGACCGGACAGGACCCGGCCTTTGCCGAGTTCCGCGCCCGTGCCGGAACGCTGTCCCGGTCCGTCCGCCAGAGCGCGGAGCCTGGACCGCCTGCCAGGCCGAACGCCGCCGCGGCGGGGAGACGGACGAGACCCCCTGCACGGTGTACAGCCGCGTCGGTGACGCCAGGTCCTGACCCGGAAGCGTTTCTGCACGTCTCCGTCCTTGTCCCTCTGGTACCAGACGCCTCACGGAGCCGCCACGTCATGAGCGCACCCCCGCTCCCCGCACCCGAGGCGCCGTCCTGGCCGCACTGCGCGTACGGCGCGGACCCTGCCACCGATCCCGTCGGCTGCCGCGGCGTCCGCGTCCCCGGCCACACCGCGTGCCTGGCCCACCTGGCCGACACTGACCGCGACGCCTACCTGGCCGGCCTGACCCCCGGCGCCGACGTCGACCACCGCGGCACCTTCTTCACCGAACCCCTTCTCGACGCTCTCCTCGACGCCCTCCGCGACCCCGCCACCCGACTCCCCCACCTCGGCACCGCCCGGTTCGATGCGGCAACCTTCGAGGGCGTCGCCGGGTTCGAGTCGGCGACCTTCCAGGGCGTCGCCTGGTTCGAATTGGCGACCTTCCAGGGCACCGCCTGGTTCGAGTCGGCGACTTTCCAGGGCGGCGCCGGGTTCGAGTCGGCGACCTTCCAGGGCACCGCCTGGTTCGGGTCGGCGACCTTCCAGGGCACCGCCTGGTTCGGGTCGGCGACCTTCCAGGGCGACGCCGGATTCGATGCGGCGACCTTCCAAGGCACCGCCGGGTTCAATGCGGCGACCTTCCAAGCCGCCGGGTTCGAGGCGGCGACCTTCCAGGACACCGCCTGGTTCGGGTCGGCAACTTTCCAAGGCGGCGCCGGGTTCGAGGCGGCCACCTTCCAGAGCACCGCCGGGTTCGAGGCGGCCACCTTCCAGAGCACCGCCGGGTTCGAGGCGGCCACCTTCCAGGACGACGCCCGGTTCGGGGCGACGGCCTTCCAGGGCGACGCCCGATTCGAGCGGGCGGTTTTCGAGCGGTGGGTCAGCCTCGGGCCGTTCGTGTGCGCCGGGCGGGTGAGGCTGTCGGGGGCGGTGTTCCACGGCCCGGCGACCCTCTCGTGCGCGGCGCGCCGCCTGGAGTGCCGGCGGACCCGCTGGTTGTCGACGGCCGAGGTGCGGCTGCGCTACGCCACGGTGGACTTCGCGCACGCGGTCTTCGAATACCCCCTCACCATCGCCGCGGAGGCCGGCCCCTTCGTGCTGCCCAACGGGCGGACGGTGGCGGAACAGGCTCTCGCCCATGCGCCCGACGCCGCGGTGCGGATAGCCACGCTGCGGGGGGTGGACGCGGCCCATCTGGTCCTGGCCGACGTCGACCTGTCGGCGTGTCTGTTCACCGGGGCCGTGCACCTGGACCAGCTGCGGCTGGAGGGCGCCTGCGCCTTCGCCAAGGTTCCGCCCGGCACGCACTGGCGGCGCCGGCGCCCGGTGCGGTTCACCGGGCGCCGCACCCTGGCCGAAGAGCACCACTGGCGCGCCGGGCAGCCGGATGCCGTCCGGGGCTGGAACGCGGCGGTGCTCGGCGCCGGACCCGTGGGGCCGGCGCAGCTGGCGCCGGTGTACCGGGCGCTGCGCAAGGCGTTCGAGGACGGCAAGAACGAGCCGGGGGCGGCCGACTTCTACTACGGCGAGATGGAGATGCGCCGCCACGACCGCACCGGCACCTCCCGCGCCGAACGCGGACTGCTGCACGCCTACTGGGCGCTCTCCGGCTACGGCCTGCGCGCCCTGGGCTGGCTCGCGATCGCCATGCTCGTCACCGTCGTGCTGCTGATGGCCTTCGGCCTGCCTGGGCACGACCCGAAGCAGCAGGCGACCGGCGTCGTGCCGCCCGGCGGTGGCAAGGTCACCTTCGAGATCGGAAAGGACGACCCGCAAAACCCCACCGGGGACAGGTGGACGGGAAAACGCTTCGAGAAGGCTTTGAACATCACGCTCAACTCCGTGGT
This sequence comes from Streptomyces echinoruber, assembly GCF_014651135.1. Lineage (GTDB taxonomy): Bacteria > Actinomycetota > Actinomycetes > Streptomycetales > Streptomycetaceae > Streptomyces > Streptomyces echinoruber. The sequence continues at coordinate 175,024 of NZ_BMWH01000012.1, read as the reverse complement.
GTTCCGCTCCAGCGGGCAGGACCTGACCACCGCCGGCACCTACATCGAGATGTCCTCCCGCCTCGCGGAGCCCGCCCTGCTCGCCCTCGCCGTCCTCGCCGTCCGCGGACGCATCAAACGCTGAGGCGGCCGGCACCGGTCCATGCCGGCATGCGCTCGGCGTCGGCACGGGCCAGAGGCAACCGCACCGCGTCCTCCACCGCGGCGCCGGCTCGGCGAGTGCTCAGGGCAGCGGGCTGGCCACGGGCACGGCGCGCCGCCACTCGGTCGTCGCGTCCAGGGCGACCCGCGGGGCGTCGTCCGGCCACGGTGTCAGCCGTCTGCCGGGGCGCCCCGGTGCGGCGGCGCGCGGCCGGGGTCGGACAGCACCGGACGGCGGCGTAGCGAACGGCCGGCGCGACGGTTGCGGCCGGGGCGGCGGGCAGGGAGCCGAGTCCAAGGGCCGAACGGCGGGACGCGGCTGCGGCCGCCGTAGGCCAGCGCCGAGGAAAGACGGCAGTCGGGCCACGCGGTGCGGTGGCGGCAGAGGCGCTGCGGATGGAGTCGCACGAGGCGGCCCGGCGCGGCCGGGTTCAGGGGCGTCCGCCCAGAGTGGGCAACCCGGCCGAGGCGGCCCGCACGCTCCGGCCGCGGCGTGTGGCCTGGATGGTGGTGAGTATCCGGCGGGCCCGCGCCCGCCACACCCGCGCCTCCTCCCCCCAGCCGGCCGCGCGGTGCACCGCGGCGACGCGCAGCGCGGCCGCCCGGGTCCGGGCGGCCAGTACCTCGGCGACCAGCGCCAGCGGGCCCTGCACCCGCACCGCGCCGTGCGCGCCCTCGCGGCGTACCCGCACGCTGGCTTCGTTCATTTCAAGCAACAGCGTTTGTCCATCGGTTTTGGCTGCGGGACGGGGTCTGCGGGGTCGTGGATGTGCATGAGAAATGACGTCACTTCGTGGGACGGCCCGCCGCCCGTGAGGGCGGCGGGCCGTCGAGTTCGGGCCTGTAGGTGTCAGCCGGCCTTGGCGGGTTCCTCGGCCCGGGCCCGGGTGGAAGCGAGCCGGTAGGAGTCGGTGCCGGTCTCGATGATCGTGCCGTTGAAGGTCAGGCGGTCGACGATGGCCGCGCAGAGCCGCGGGTCGGTGAAGGTCTTCGTCCAGCCGCCGAAGGACTCGTTGGAGGCGATGGCGACGCTGTTCTTCTCCTCGCGCTCGGTCAAGACCTGGAAGAGGAGTTCGGCGCCGTGCCGGTCGAGTTCCATGTAGCCGAGTTCATCGATGCAGAGCAGGTCGACGCGGCCGTAGCGGGCGATGGTCTTGTTCAGCTGCTTGTCGTCGGCGGCCTCGACCAGCTCGTTGACCAGCTTCGTCGCCAGCGTGTAGCGGACCCGGTAGCCCTTCATCGCCGCCTCCGTCCCGAGGGCGATGAGCATGTGGGACTTGCCGGTGCCGGAGTCGCCGATCAGGCAGAGCGGCTGCCCCTTCTTGATCCACTCGCAGGAGGCGAGGGTATGGATGGTGGCCGGGTCGATGTTGGGGTTGGCGTCGAAGTCGAAGGTCCGCAGCGACTTCTCCCTGGGGAAGCCGGTCGCCTTGATCCTGCGTTCCGAGCGGCGGCGGGACCGGTCGTCGCACTCGGCCATCAGCAGCTCGGCGAGGAAGCCGCGGTAGGTCATCTGGTCCTTCACCGCCCGGTCGGCGATGTCGGCGAACTCGTTGCGGATCGACGGAAGCCGCAGCATGCGGCAGGCGGTGTCGATGGCGGCGTCGGCGGCCTGCTCGGTCAAGCCTCGCTGGCGGGGCAGGGTCACTGGGCTTCTTCCTCTCGGTGGGCGCCGCCGCTGGCGCGACGGCGTCGGAGCAACTGGTCATAGGGGGTCACCGAGGGCAGCGGCCTGGTGTCCGGCGGAAGGTGGGCAAGACGCCACTCGTGCAGAAACGTCACGGTCGCCGACCCCGAGGTGCCGGCCGACAGGGCGGTGAGGGGCGGTTCGTCTTCGGCCTGGGCGGCCTTGCGGGCCTCCAGCGCGACCGCGTCCGCGGTCAGGGCCCCCGCCCGCAGCGCGGTGGCCAGCCCGGCGACCAGGTGCTCGTGCGGGATGTGCCGGGCCAGCAGCAGCACCTCGATCAGGGCCCGGGTGCCGTCCCGCTCGCCGTGGACCTTGCGGGCCTGGGCCCACCAGACGTCATGGACGGGGGTGAACTTGCCCGCAGAGCGGGCCTGTTCGAGGGCGGTGGCGCCGGGGAAGGCGCCCGGCTTGCGGATCAGGGCCTCGAGGTAGTGGTCCAGCTCCAGGCGGCAGCCGGCCTTGGCGATCAGCCGCTCGTGCCGGGCGACTTCCACGTTCTGGTCGTAAACCACCAGGTGAGAGGCGTGCAGCACGACGCGGACGCGTTTGCCGATCAAGCGGACGGGCACCGAGTAGCGGTTGGTGCGGACGGTGAACTGGCTGTAGCGGTCGACCCTGGGGGTGAACACCCGCCCGGTCTCGAACGGCTCACCCGGCAGCGGCAGCAGCAGCGGCCGTTCGATCTCGAAGTACTCGTCGATGGTCCGCGGCCGCGAGCCGATCCGCCGCCGGCCGTCGTGCAGGTCCCACTGCTCGACCATCTCGTTCAGCTCAGCCAGCGAGGAAACCTCCGGCACCGGGGTGAAGTGGTTGCGGCGGAAGTAGCCGATCCGCCCCTCGACCCCGCCCTTCTCGTGGGCGCCGTCAACACCGGGGCGGCAGTAGAAGCTCTCGATGCCGAAGTGCGACCGGAACGCGATCCACCGGTCGGTTTCCACCCTCGCCCGGCTCAGCCCCAGCACCTGGGCGACGGCGGCCTTGAGATTGTCATAGCGGGCCCGGCCCCGCGGGACCCCGCCCAGCACCCGCAGCGCGTGCACATGCCCCTCGAAGAAGGCTTCCTGCCCGGCGGAGGCGAACACCCAGTGGACGGCCTTGCCCGAATACGACAGGCGGAAGGAGAACAGGTAGCAGGTCACCAGCTCCCCGGCCAGCCGCACGGCCACGTCGCCGAAGTCGACCTCCGCCTCCATCCCCGGCGGGTGGGTCTGCGGGACGAACGCCTCGATGGGTGCCTTGCCCGCCTCCACCGCGATCTGCGGCTTCCGGTCGGCGACATAGCGCCTGACCATCGGATACGACACGTCGGCGCCGTGTTCCTCGATCAGCCGGTGGAAGATCCGCGTCACCGTGTGCCGCTGCTTGCGCGGCGCGTCCAGGTCCGCCCTGAGGATTCCGTCGATCACCGCCTTGTACGGATCGAGCGCCGACGGCCGCGGCGGCAGCGGCTTGCGCGGCTCCGGCCAGGCCGAGTCCAGGGCTTTGCGCACCGTCCGCCAGCCGACGTTGTACTTGCGCTCCAGCTCCCGCATCGCCACGCCGGCCCGGTGGTCCCGACGGATCGCCGCGTACAGCTCGACCTTCGACATCTGCGGCATGACCAGGACCTTTCACCGGGAACACCCCGATGCTGTCCTGGCAAGCCCCCACCGCCGTCAAAACTCGTGAACATCACCCGACCGTGGATCCGGGCGCCTCCCAAACCCGTGTACAACCGCCGTCACGACTCATGAATAAAGCCACGGCGGCATGCCCCAGTCCCCCGTAGAAGGCATGGCGTTCAGGGTCGTAGGAGCTGTCGTAGTACACGCCGTCGGGCAGGGGCGGAATCCCCAGCTGCAGCAGCAGGTCCTGCTGCCCTTCCTCCAGGCCGAAGAACTTCAGCCGCTGCTTGCTGATCCAATCCATGATCGCGCGGTCCTCGCGGCTTGCATGGTTGTAGGAGTGTGAGCTGAACCGCCAGCCAGTGGCGTGGACGAGGGCCTTGGCGCGGAGGTATTTGCGTTGCCAGTCCTGGGGCCAGGACGTGTTCCAGTGCGGGTCGATGGCCTCCAGCTGCCGCTGGTGGGAGTCGGGCAGCCGGCCGGTGTTGGCCTTGCGGCGTTGAGTGGCCAGCCATCTGCCGAGCCGGTGGCCGCCGATGTCTTCCTTGACGGGGACAAGGAGATGACCGTGCACGGCCGCCCAGGCACGGGCGTGTTCGAGCATGGACTCGAACGTTGGCGCGGGAGCGGTCCACAGCATGCCGAGCTGGTCCAGGACCTGTTTCTGTTCGGCCGGCAGCCGGTCCAGCAAGAGGCGCAGACGGAAGTTGGCCAGGCACTCGCCCAGGGCGAAGCCGTCGGGGTCGGTGTAGTCGGTGGGGACGTCGAGGTGTCCGGAGATGGTGCGGTAGGCCGCGGCTGCGGCGTGGGCCTGCTCCCAGGTGCCGATGGCCGGCACGGTGAGCTCCAGGCCCAGGGCGCGGGCCAGTTGGGCGGCACGTTCCGGCCGGGCATAGTGGATGGCCCGTCGGCCAGCAGCAGTGGCGGAGCGTGAGCGGGCGGGCAGGGCGATGCGGTCCATGAACGACTCGTCGTGGGAGCGCAGCGCCTGTAGGAGGGTGACCAGGTTCGCGAACGCGGAGTCCTCCAGCAGGTCGGCGACATCGGCCCCGCGGCGGAGATAGACGGGGATGACCAGCGTGGTCTTCTTCCTGGCACCGGGCGGCTGGCGCAGGCCGCGGCCGATGGCCTGCACGGCATCGATGACGCTGTAGCGGGGAGCGCCGAAGACCACCGCGTCGACATCGGGCATGTCGACGCCCTCGTTGAGCACGCGCACATTGGACAGCACCGCGCACGCCCGGCCGGGGTCGGCGAAGTCGTCCAGCAGGTCGCGGCGCCAGTCTGCGGACTGCTGGGAGTGGATCGCCTGCGACCACAGGTTCTCGATCCGCAGCTCCCCGCCGACCTCGAGCGCGGTGGTGGGCAGGGAGGCGGCGAAGGCCTCCGCCAGGGCGACCCGGTTGTGGAAGACCAGGACGCGGCGCAGCCCGTTCTCGGCGATCGCCCGCAGGACGGCGATCTGCAGGGCTGCGTTGCGCAGCCTGTCGTGGTGGGCACTGGTGCCGGGGCGGCGCTCGGCGAGGATGGAGTGCAGGTCTTCGTCGTCGACGATCGGCATGACGACCTGGTAGTCGGCCAGGATGCCCCGCTCGATGGCCTCGGCCATGCCCAGTTCGAACACGGTCGGGCCGAAGATCTCCCGGTGGTCCATGGTGGCCAGCGGGATGCGCTCCATGAACGGCACCAGTTCATCGGGGGCGGTAGTGTCCCAGACGCGGGGCGTGGCGGTCATATAGAGGCGGATCTTGGCGGGGACCGCGGCGTCGTCGTGGATGGTGCCCCAGCCATCACCGAAGGCGGAGCAGGTGCGGTGGGCCTCGTCGGCAATCACCAGGTCCCACGGCGCGAGACCGTGAAAGTCGTGGGCGTCCTGGATGTGGTGCAGCGAGTCGTAGGTGGCGAACACGGTGACCGGGCCGCCCACCCGCATCGCACGGGCGATCGCCCGCGGGTAGCGGGTCATCACCCCTTCGCTCGGCGACAGTCCGCTCTCGGTCTGGCTCAGGGAGCACACTCCAAGGGCCAGCCCGCGGTGGCCGGTCTGCGTCACCAGGGCCTTCGTCGGCATCAACACCAGCGCCGCGCCGTGAGGGGCCACACGCTGCGCGGCCTGCTGCGCGATCAGAGTCTTCCCGGTGCCGCACGCCGACACGACCGTCATGCGCTGCTCCCCCGCGGCCGCAGCGGCCTCGATCGCAGCGAGCGCCTCGATCTGGTGGTCGCGTAACCTCACACCGCCCCCAAAATCCCGCCTACGGGCCTCTTGAGATCGCGGGAATGTACCGGCTCGGGGCGCCCTCCGGGGCGCACAGCGAACACTTTCGGCCAATGTCCGGGCCGGGCGGGACGCGATGGACCGAATGGGACCCGTGCGACGGCACGAAGCCGTAGAGAAATAGGGTACGCACCTGCGGGAAGGACCTCGCCTGCCCGGCGGGCCGATCGGACCAGGGCCGGCCCGCTGAGGGCGACGGCGGGAAAGGGAGGCGTAGAGAGCATGACGGCGGCCCGGACTTCCCGCGGCGGTACGGGCAGGCCGCGCCACACGAAAACGTGGAAGCCGGCGCGGCGGCTCGGGCGGTCGGTGATGCCGTTCATCGGCGGGGAATCCACCGGCTCCTACACGCGGCGCCTGGCGCACCTCAACGGCGGCATCCCGTACGAAGAATTCTGGCTCATGTTCGGCACGCCACTGCGTCAAGGCGGTGTGGTGGGTGATCCGCTGTGCGGCGGCGGCTATCTGAACCGGTCTGCGCTGGAGCGGCTGGCCGTCATGTCCGACCGCCCGGTGCCGCAGCTGCAGTTCGCGCTGCCGAACCTGCGTGAGCACCGGCTGCTGAAAGCCGACGGCCCACCGGTGTGGGACTGGCCCTGGGATACGGCCGGCTGCTTCCTGGTGCGGGTGTGTGAGCTGTGCGCCCAGACCAAGGGCACCAGCCTGGAGGCGTATCTGGCCAGCGATGCGACCTGGCAGGTGTGCGCCCGGCACGGCCGCTGGCTGGACAACCGCCGTGAACCGGGAGCCACAGCCATCCCGCTGACCGCGCTGCCCGAAGTCGTGACCGCCCACCAGCTGCGGCTGCAGCTGGAGCGGCGGCTGGGCGCGGGCGGCCGCGCCATATTCGCGGACGCCTACGCCATCACCTCGTGCTGGTGGAACATCCCCACCCTCAATGCCCCGGTGTGGCAGGCGCGCCGGCGTGCACTGGGACGCGCCGGGCGCGACGAACTGCGCGTCGCGCCGCTGGTGTTCTACCCCGAGGCGGTCCGCCTGGCCCAGGCGCTGGCGGCACGGGAGCGCCGGCGCCTGCGGCACACCCTCACCCCGAAGGAGGACGACGGATGGCTGGAGCGGGTCGCGCTGCTTTTGGAGGAGTGGGGCATGCCGGTGGCCGAGGCACTGGACCTCGTCGAAGTCTGGGCGTTGCGCCACCCCCTCCTGCCCCGACCACGCCGCGCGCACTGCGCCGCGGCGCAGAGGCCGGCTCACGGCCGCTGGCGGCGCCTGCCGCTGGCCGCCCCGCACACCGACCAGACGGTGGAGGCGACGCTCGGCGAACGGTCCTGCCTGCCGTGGAAACTCGGCGAACTGATCAGCACCGAGCTGACCCCCGCCCCCGGAGGCTGGCGCCTGAGCGGCCGCGCCTGACACCCCACTGGCCGACCGGGCCTGTATGTCTGGCGTTGAGCCGTCTCCGGGCCGGGCTGCAGTATGGGCGTCAGACGGTGAGCAGGCCAACTCCGCGCGACTGGGCCCACTGCGTCACGCCTGATCGAAGCGGTGATGACCATGCAGCGGGGCGTAGTTGACCGTCACGGGTGACTGGATCTGCTTCGGCGAGGCCGAAGGCCTGGACGAGTTCGTCGGCGAGCAGAGAGGCCGTCTGGACGAGCCCCGGCCCCTCGTCGGTCAAGTCGTCCAGGAGAGTGACCGCCTCGCTGTCGGCGTAATCGCAGCTTTGCGTGCTCAAGGGCCTGCGTCGGCCTGTCGGGTCCATCATGTCGAGCCGAAATGGCAGCAGGGGGTGCAGGTTGGGCCGGGCCGGTCCCTGGGGAAAGTGGTGCGGGGCTGCGACGAGGGTGGCCCGCACCACCGCCGTGCCGGTGGCTCCGGCGCGTTCTCGGGCATGGGTCCCCAGCACGTGCAGAGCCGACAGCAGCAGCCACACCACCGTGTCCGGTTCGGCCCAGAAGAACTCTTGGAGGTCGACGGTGCTCGTGTTGGTCGCGATCCTCAGTGCCCAGCAGCCGGAGCCGTCGCGGTGGAGGTCGGCCTGGTGGTAGAAGAGTCCGCGCGGATCGCCGCCGTATGCGGTATAGCGGCGGGAGCCGATCCGGACTCCTTCCAACACATACTGATCGTCTCCGATCAGGCTGGTGTTGAGCAGTTCTGCCTGTGCGGTCCGGTACGCCTCCCGGTTGATGATCATGTCTCCGGGGATTTCCGGGACCAGGGAGACGATGAGGTGGGGGACGTTGCTTTCGGGAAGTGCCACCAGCAGTTCGCGCTCCACGTTCGCCATACGGCGGGAGCGGTCGGCTGCGGCGCTGAATCGACGCTGGTAGGCGGTCGCGACCTCGGTCTCGGTGAGCCAGTCGGTCTTGGTCGCACCGCGGCGGGGGTACACCAGCGCTTCGCGGGCCGTCTGCGCGACAGCGGTGACGGCATGCGGGGCCTGCGGGCTGGGCGGCACAGCGATCAGCAGCAGGCCTTTGCCGTGTGCGGCCGGGTCCGGGTTGGGCACCGGGCGCATCTCGACGCGCACGGTTGGAGTGGTGTGCCGGGCGATGACCTGATGAAGATGGCGCAGGTGAGCATCGGATATGTCCGTGTCCATCACCCGGGACGGCAGGCCGTCGGCCTCGGCCATGCCGATAACGAGGACGCCGCCCACATGGTTGGCGAATGCGGCGACGTCTTTGGCGAGTTCGGCCTTCTGCGCGTCGCTGGACGCAGCAAGCTCACGCTTGTAGTCCAGGTCCTCGCTCTCCCCGGCCTCCGGATTGCCCACCAGCGCGGCAAGATCGGAGTAGGTGACCGCTTCCAGCGGGCCGCCCAGCAGTGTCTCCACCCGGCGTGATCTGTAGAGCATGCGCGAGACGTTAACGCCCCGACCGTCACCGCGGCGACGTGTCCGGCGAAAGCGCAGGCGTGTGCAGGCTGCGGCAACAGCCTCCGGGCATCGACACGGCGAGGCGCCAGTTACCGGTCGGCCCTGGCCCACCCACCATTTTACGTCAGGAAGACGAGAAGCGGGGGCGGCGCCGCTCCCCCTGACCGCACCGTCGGGTTGATTGCCCCGTCAGCGGTACTCACGCAGCCGTGTGAGGAACTGGCGGACGAGCGCGTCAAGGTCGGTGTCGGCGCTGGTCTCCTCGACCAGGATGCGTTCGATGTGGACGATGCCGCTGTTGCGCCAGTGCCGGTCGCGCGTGGCGTCCACGCCGAAGCGCTTCTGGTGATGAGGGCCGTCGACCTCAATGATCCCCACCCTGCCGGCAACGGTGACGAGGAAGTCCGGCGTCCAGGCGTTGCCGACGCCGACACGCCCCATCGGCAGCGGGAAGATGGAGATGGTGGAATCCTCAGGCAGCGCCGCCTGCGCCCTCTTCAACGCCTCGTAGACGAGGACTTCCTCGCGGGAGTCGAAGACAAAGCCTTCCCTGCTGAGCCCGGGGGTAACTCCTTTGGCGCGGCTCCTGGACGCCTGGTTGGATGCTGCTCCTTTGGCCAGCTTCTCCTGCAGTATCTGCCGCCAGTCGTCACCGATGTCGGGAAGCGCAGGTGCGGCGGTGACCCCGCCGATCTCCAGGCCGTGCCGCCCGGCCACATGCTCGAACACCGGCTGGATGGCGGCGGTGACGTCTTCGGTGAAACGAGGAACGAGATAGGGCGGCACGATGAGGACGGCGTCTTGCCAGTCCCCGAACCGGTTGCCGGGGACCAGTTCCACGTCTTCGACGTCCGCCAGCAGTGCGGCTGCCTGGTTGTGGCCTTGCTCGTGCATGAAGAACGCGGTCTGGGCCAGGACGAGATGCAGCGTGGGCGTCGATGCTTTGGTTGCCTCGCTGGAGGATTCGGAGGTGGTGACGGCGACGGACACACGCACCTCTGCCGCGGGACTTTCCGGTGTGGCGCTGGGCAGGGCGAACGGCGCTTTTCCCTCCACGACCAGTTCGACGGCGGGTTGGGGGTTGAGGGACTTCGGCAAGGGCTTCGTCGAGTATGGCTGAAGAGCCCGAGGCAACGAGGTTGTCGCATACGCCCTGGCTCATTGCGCTCAGCGTCAAAGTCGTGCCGTCGTAGAAGAGGACGTCCGTGTTCTGCTGCAGCAGGATCCACGTGAACCGTCGCCGGTTCTTGACCGCTTCCAGAACCTGCGGCCAGAACTTGTTCATCCCCGCCGTCATGTCCGCCATACCGCCTCCTGTGTGCTGCCCGACCAGCAGCGCAGGGCCATGCGCTGACATCCGGCGGCGGCTTCACCGTGAGCAGGTAACGTCGCGGGGATTCCGGCTGGGCCACAGGCGCCGTGCGATGCCGGCACCATCCGTGCGGCCAGCCAGTGCGTTGAGCAGGCTGGCGATGCGAACGGGCTGAACCCGGGGTCGAGGGCACGCACAGCAAACCGGTACACCAACGCAAGGCGACATATGTCGATTCCAGCAATCCGGCGATGCCTGCGATGTAGACCCACACCGGCAGCCCTGCGCACAGGACTGCCGGCAACGCGGTGGCGCCCGGCACGCCGGCGAAACTCATTCGTCGGGATCCTCCCTGTAAACCCACGCGCCGCTGAGCCGCCCGGCGTTCGCGGATGCGGGCCCCGCTCCTGCCGGGACGGGCAGGGGGCAGATCTTCGGATGCCTGGGCCAACGGCGCTGTCTGAGGGCGATGAGCTGCGCGGCCGCAGCTCCAGACCTTGCATGCGCACACCGAAATCAAGGCAGCACGAGTGCAGTTGACATGCGAGAGAAACTCCCTGGCTCCTCCCACCGGGAAGCACCGATACTCATCGAATGACGACCAGGTCACCCCACTACGGAATACGTGCCGTCTCGTGGAGCGCCGTCCAGGCCGACCGTTACCCTCACCATCCGGACATCGCGTACTGGGACGGAACCGAGGCGGCGGAACTGAACCGGCTCCGGGGCCTGGTGGTGGTCCAGGCAGCGGAGACCGAAGCCGTGCTCGGCATGATCCTCTCCCGCCTGGACCCTGCTGCCCGGATCGACCAGCCTGCGGGACGACTGCTGCAGAACATACGGCAGAAGATCGACGGCTTCTGCGATACCGAGTGGCCGCCAGCGCTTGACCTCATCGAAGCCGCCGTCAAGCGGCGTAACCGAGTGGTCCACGACAGTCCGACGATCGGCAGAGTGTGGCGCGGGTACGCGACCGGCGGTGGCGAGTGGGTCCATGTCCTGACGACGCTGGGTGACGACGAGTGCGACGCCGGCACTCTCGTGGGTGACCTGACGCTCCAGCAGGACGCGACCGCTGCCGCTGTGGAACTTCTCAACTGCCTGACCGTCCCCACGCAGTCTCCCTGACGCCGCGGAACGAGAGTGGTTCTCGCCGCGGCCAGCTTGCGCCCGCTCCTTGGGCTGCCCCCGTCCAGTGCTATGCGGCTCCTAGAGGCGTCCGCCGCTTCGGCATGAGCGTCCAAGCGCTGGACCCCGGCGGTTGTCGGAGCCGGTGCGTACAGTCACGGCAGCGTTGCAGCATCGGGTCGGCAAGTGCGCTTGGAGTTGGTCACATTGGTGTCGGGAAGACCGGTAGACCCGGAAGAGGCACGGCAGTTGATGCTGCGGAACGGGTGCAGACCGAAGACCGTGTTCACCAAGGCCAAGGATCCCTGGCCGAGCACGTGCGAGCGATGCGGCGCGGACATCGGTCCGACCTACGACAGCATCGCCTCCGCGGCCAGAAGGTCCGGTGACGCCCCGCGCGGCTGCAGAGACTGTGCAGACCGTGCGCGGGCCGAGAAGTTCCGGCTGGACGAGGCAGACCTGGCCCAGACGATCGCCGCGGCCAACATCAAGCCGCTGGAGCCGTACACGAACAACAGCACCCGGATGGAAAGCATCTGCCTCAATGAGGCCTGCCCGCGTGAGGGCAAACCGATCAAGGTGCTGATCAAGGCGGTCCGGCGGGGTGCTGTGGCCTGCAAGTACTGCGCGCGCCGGGCAATCGACCCCGCTGCCGCCGTCGCCATCATGCGGGAGAAGGGCCTCGTGGAGCCCAGCACCTCCTACGTCAGGGTGGATGATCCGTGGCCAGGCACATGTCTGCGCTGCCATCGCATGGTGCAGCCACGCCTGCACGACGTGATGCAGGGCCAGGGGGCATGCCGTCACTGCGCGCCGAACACGCCGCTGAGCAAGCAGCAGGCGTGGGACCGCGCGGTCGCCTACCGGTTCCGTCCCAGTGATCCGGAAGCATTTAGGAGCACCAACACTCCGTGGGCAGGTACCTGTCTGAACTGCCATGGTCCGGTGAACCCATGTCTGGGCAATCTCTATCGTGGTCAGGGAGCGTGCAACTCGCGTACGTGCAAGATCACCGGTTTCAAGGACAGTGAGCCGGGACTGGTCTATCTGCTGCAACGGGCATCCCGCCCCGCCATGGCGAAGGTCGGCATCTGCGGGGACTCCGCGCGCAACACGCGGTTGCAGGTCCACACACACAACGGCTGGGAGGTTCTCTACACCCGGTCGTTCCGGGTGGGGCTGCATGCACGGCTGGTGGAGGGCGCCGTCAAATGGCTGTGGTTCACCGAACGCGGCTGGCAGAACGGGGCAGCCCGCGGGGAACAGTGGAGCGACGGCTACACGGAGACGGTACTTCTGGACGAGGCCGGGCGCGGCGAACCGTGGTCGCTTCTCACGCCCCTGGCGCTGTGGACGGACGTCCTGGCCGAGACCGTGCGGCTGGGCTTCGACCTTGACGAGGAGCGTCTGGAGGCGATGGCGGGCTGACACCTCCCGCCATGGACGGGGCATGTGGGCCGCGATGTCAGTGCCCGCCGTTAGGGTCGACGCTGTGATCAGGGAGCACTACCCGCAGGCGTGGCAGCATCTGCGCAACGCGCAGCAGGCCAAGACGGCGATGGCCACGTTGTGGAGCACGCTTGTCGAGGGCGGGCTTGTCGAGGAAAGCGTGGTCACGCATGCGGACGGGCCGGGGGTCATCAGTGCGTGGCTGGCCTGGCCACCCGGGGCGCAGTCGGAGCTGACCGAGCTGTTCCGCGGGTGTGTGCGTGAGCTGTGGGCGTGTCTGGATGCGCTGGTGACGGAGTCGGTTGAGGCGTTCAGTGTGCAGCACCGCACGCGCAGGCCCGAGCGTCCCCGGTTCTTCCCGGTCGCCGATGGTCTGGACGGGTTCCGGTCGTTGCTGGCCGAGTCGTGCATGGACGGCACCCTGCGCTCGCACGTGGCGATGGTGGAGGACTGCCAGCCCTTCCAGGACAGCGACGGCAACGAGGTCATCGACCGGATACGCCGAGGGTTGGGTTACCTGCTGGAGTGGGACAGGGCTCTGGATGCGGAGGCGGTGATGGGGGCGTGGGCGACCCCCGTCAGTCCGCAGGTGCGCGCTGCCGCGCCTGCGGTGGTCGAGAGCCTTCAGGCGGCCGCGCCTGGTGCGCTCGGCGAACAGGGGCGTGTGCTGGCCCGCTATCAGCTGGGCTCCTACCAGAGCGGGTGTGCCGTTCAGGCGCAGGCGGGCACCTATGTCGACCTGTGTTTCACCGAAGGGTTCATCCCGGACGACGGCGAGGACACCTTCGACGGGCGGCTCACGCTGGTGATCGAGGCGGTCACCCGGTTCGCCGTCTCGTTCGCCTGGCTCTCCAGCCAGGTGCCCGGCAGCAGGCGCATCCTGTCGGCCGTACGCGCCGGCGCGGCGGACACCTGGATTGAGGCCACGCGCTCGTCGAGGCACTGGTCTGCTGAGGAACTGGCCGCACTGGCCTCCTCGGACATCGGCCTGGGACGGGTCCAGGACACCGACATGCTCACCCTGCTGGTGAACACTCCAAGCGGCGCGTACGAGCGAGTCATCCCGCACGCAACGCCCCTGCGCCATCACGACCGGCGGGGCACTGCCGCGGAGACAGCGGTCAAGGATGCGGCCGCCACCTGGGGACTGCCCGATTTCGTGATGGCTCCTATCGTGGAACGCAAAGGGCGCGGTGTGCGGGAGATCAGCGACGGGCTGCTGGTGGTGGGCAATCGCGGTGTCGTCGTGCAGATCAAGGCCCGCGAGGTCGAGCCCGGTGCACCCGAGCGGGAGACGTCCTGGGTCCTCAAGCAACTGACTGCGGCGGGCAAACAGGTCCAGGGCACCGTGCGCCGGCTGAAGGCGCAGGGCGTGCGGATGGTCAACGGACGGGGTCTCAGCCTCAGTATCGACAGCCCGGCCATCGACTGGGTCGGCGTCACCATCATCGAGCACCCCGGCCCTCCACAGGGGTTGGCTGTTCCCGCGCACCACGACAGCACGCCGGTGATCGCGCTGCTGCGGCGGGACTGGGAGTTCTTGTTCAACCAGCTGCGCTCCACCCATGCCGTGGTCGGCTACCTGCACCGTGTCGGTTCCTCGGCGCCCGTGCTGGGCGGCGAGCCTGAGCGCTACTACGAGCTGGCCGCCGCGGATGCCGAGGCAGTGCCGGGTGCCGTCGACCCGTCCTGGACACGACGCGGCGGGCAGCCGCACAGTGTGCCGCTGCTGCCCGCAGCCCCGGCCGGCAGCGACGATGACGAGGCCCACATCATGGTCCGCATCATGCTCGAGGATGTGGCCACCAGCCCGATCGGGCCCGACGAACGGGAGGCCTGGCAACGGGTGCTGGCCTCCCTCGACAGTCTGCCGGTGGGGTACCGCACGGATCTGGGCCGTTTCCTCCTCGACGCGCTGGCCACGGTCACCGAGGCCGAAGAGGGCACGACGGTGTGGCGGATGCGTACATTCATCGCCGGGCCCGGCCAGGACCAGCTCGGCTTCGCCGTCTGCTCCGCCCTGACCGCCCACACCCGTGCCGCGTTCTCCGCCTGGCTCCAGCTGCGCCATCACGAACGCGGCGAGCACGCGGACCTCACGTCGGTCGGTGTGCTGCTCACACCCCGCACCGACGGCTACCGGGACTGGGACACCACCGTGCACGCGATCAGCGGCGCCCCGGAACTGACGGACGACGAACTCCGCACGTACCAGAATCTGTTCAACGCTCCCAACGCCCCTCAGGAGCAGGCGCGAGACCGCCGCCCTGAAAACCCGTGATCCAGCGGCTGGCTGCGTGCCTAACGGTCGGTGAAGTCTGCCCAGGAGCTGGTGTGTCCGCCTGGACGGCTGCGGCGCAGGCGGACACCGGCGATGCACAGGACGCGTGGGTGCTATTTCCGGCGCCGTACGCGCCAGGATCCCGCCCTGCGGCAACACCGTCCTGTCAATCTGTACCTCCGCGGCCAATAGGCTCTCTGGGTGGCCGACGACCTTCGCCAGCAACTTGCTGCATATGACCGCGCCGTGTCCCTGGCTCGCGAGACGTATTGGGGCATGTCCTCCGACGAGCGAACAGTCAGGGCTATCGCCGGGAAACAGCTTGCCGAGCACGCCCCCAGCAACCGCGCTGAGCCGTTCTGCGACGGATGCGACGGAGCCCCCTGGCCGTGCAGCATCGCCCTGGGCGCCATCAAGTATGCCGATCCGCACTACAACTGAGCCGTCACATTGGCCGGTTGTTGCTCGTACGTGCCCTTCGCCAGGTCTGCATTCCCGCCGGTCACGAGCGTCACTCGGGGGTATCGCGAGGGAGACCTGGCCACCCCATGTCACCGCTCTGCCGGCCGGGATCAGCCCTGGCTTCGGTTCAACTAGTGGCTCTCGCTGAGGGGTGGGCGCCTGTCCGCGACGGCTGGCGGCATGCCTCGCCCTGTCGTGGTGCTGTGCAGCCAGTGGCAGGTTTTCCTCTCAGGTCGGCTCAGGGTGATGAGGACGGCAGTGTGGGTGTCTTGCGGCGCGACCATGAACTGGGGGTGGGCAGGTTGCCGTTGACGACGATGGCTGCGACGAGGGAAGGCGCCTCGGGGTTGGTCAGTCCGTGGAGCGCCGGCTGAAGGGTGAAGAGGTAGTTCTCCGGAACGCCGACGGGTGAGGCCTTACGGCTCATGTCCAGGATGCAGAGGATCGACAGGCGTGCGCCGTCGGCGGCTGCGTACTGCGTGGGCTGACCCATGTACTTGGGGGCTCTCTCTCGGGTGACCGGGGTGTTTCGCTCGACCTTGAGTTCGGCGGTGATGCCGTCGTGCCGGACGTCGAGGTAGCCCAGAGCAAGGGGGCTGCCCCGCTCCAGGCGCCCGCCGAGTTCCGGCTCTGCCTGCAGTTCCTTGTACAGGTCGTCATGGAACTTGCGTTCGGTCACGTGGCTGCCGCGCTTGTACTGCTTGTTCCACGTCATGGTGAGCCCGGTACGGCAGATGGCGGTGAACAGGCGGCAGAAGGCCTGGAGCTGGTCTTCGTCGTAGCCGGCCCGGTGCAGATTTTCGTAGAGGGCGAGCAGCCGTTCGTCGAAGACGGGGAAGCTGGTCAGGAAGTCGCGTGAGGCGTCGAAGGGCCGGAAGCGGATTTCGCGGTGTCCGGCGGCGTCGAGGCTCTGGGTGACCGGCTTGCCGTCCCGGGTGCCGCGCCAGCGCAGCTGGACCGAGAACGGCGGAGCAGGGCTGCCGGCGGGCAGAGCAAAGCGGAGGATGAGGGTGCCGGTGGCGCTCAGTGTCACCGGGCCGTCCCCGCTCGGCAGGCGCGGCCAGAGGTAGGTGGGCGTTTCCGCCTCGTTGGGGGTGAAGTGGCTGAGGAGTTCGGCTTCGAGGGTCTCGGCCCAGTCGGGCCAGGGGCCGGTGCGTACGTCAAGGCGGAGTTCGTAGACCGTCGAGGGGCGCAGGACCTGCGGGCCGGTGATGAGGCGTCCGTCGACGCTGGCCAGTACGACGGCAGCGGCTGGCTGGTCCTCGGCGGGCCGGGCGTCCGGCAGCTCGTGATCCGCGGCCGCCGTAGCGGAGGGGAACGGTGTGCGGCGTGGGCCATGCGCGATCACCAGGGGCAGGGGCAGGGCGGCCCAGTCGGTGAGGAGGTCTGCCACACCGCTGGCGTCGGTGAGGGCCTGCGCCCGCTTGAGGGCGGCCAGCAGTGGTCCGGCCAGCGGGTCAGCGTCCGTGAATCGCTTCTCCAGCTCGGTGGTGGCGGCGGCTGCGCGTCGGCGGGCCGCAATGGTCAGCGCGGTCATCTGGGTGGTGTCGGCGTCGAGTTCGGCCGCATCGAGCGTGAGCAAGAAGGCGGCCACCTCGCACAGCCTGGCGAAGCACCGAACGTAGGCGGCGGTCGCCGTCGCTTCCTGGGACTGGCCCCTGAGGGTGTCTGCGGTGGCGCGTAGTCGGGCTGCGCGGGCACGAAGTGCGGCGGCTGGGTCGCTGCCGCCATGTGTGCGGCGCTGATCTGCGTCGTGCTCGTCTGTGCCGGTGGCCGGTACCAGTGCGTGGCCTGTGAGAAGGCTGCGGACCATCACCCGGGTGCGGGCTTGGTCCGCCAGGGCGCGGGCATCGCTGTCTGTGCCAAGAGCATGGGCGGCTTGCGTCAGCGCGCGGGCGGCCGCATCCGTGTCATCGACGTCCGCTGCGGCTGCGTCGAACGCGGCTGCAGCGGCGATCAGCGAGGTCAGGGCACGGTGAACGGTGAAGGCGGGCTCGTCCGGGGTCGCCTCGAGGACGGCGTTCATGATGGTGGCGGCGTCTCCCGGGCGGGCTGCCCGCCAGGCGACTTCGGCGTATTCGGCCGCACCGAGCACCTGGTGCGGCCCGAGTTCGAGAGCAGCCGCCTGCAGGTCCTCCACGGACAGGCCGGCCAGGCCCGGGCCGCAGTCCAGCAGTGCGCCTAGTTCCAGGTTGTCGTGCGTGTTGAGCCGATCGTTGATGCGCGGGTCGCGCACTTGGCGCAGACGCAGCTGGGCCATGGCCGGGGTGGTGGCGGTTTGCGGCAGCCAGTCACGGCTCAAGGCATCGCGCAGGTCGTAGCCGTCGAGGTCGGCGGCGCGCCGGAGGATCTCCTGTTCCGTGTGGATCCTGAGGGCTTCGTTGCCCCGGGAGAGTCTGGAGGCCGCCGCCATGGCCTTCTTGACGATGTCCGGAAACCGGGCGACGTCGACGTGCTCGCAGACCGACAGCGCATAGGCCAGCAGAGAGGCTGTGTCCTCGGTGCTCCAGTCCAGACGCAGGGCGGTGTCGAGGACACCGTCGATGACACCTAGGTAGGGGTCAGTGAGCAAGGCCGGCAGGAGGTCGGAGATGCTGGAGGGCAGTTGGTGGGCGCGGCCGATGTCCGCCCAGGCGGTCAGCGCTGCCGACCGTGAGGCTACGTCGGAGTCGACGACGTAGGTGTGCAGCAGCGGGAGGATCATCCGCAACAGGCCGGGGTGGTCGCCGTGGCGTCGTCCGAGCGCCCCTAGGAGCGGCAGCAGGCGCGGCACGATGATCTGTCCGCGCTGGCTGTCGCGTTCGTCGGTGATGGTGTCGATGACTGCGCTGCACACTGCCGTCGCGTCGATGGTGGCGATGTGTTCCAAAGCGCGCAGGAGCCTGCCGATGCTGGATGCCAGAGACTGCCGGTAGGACATTCGTTCAAGGAAGCGCAGCTCCGGCAAAGCTGGTTCGGGGGTGGCCAGGAGCGGGGCGGGGGTGGTGTTCGCCGCTTCCAAGGTGTCGATGGCTGTCAGGGCCGCGCCCAGGAGGGCAGCAAGCTGTGGGTGGGCCCAGGCCGGGTGGGTCTGGGTCAGCTGCTCGATCAGAGTCGCGGCCGGGACGCGTACGTCGTCGCCCCAGTCACCCCCGACGCGGGTCAGACACGTGGAGAGCAGATACTCAAAGACTGTCCGCTGCTGGCTCTCATCGAGCTGAGGATCACTCGCGGTGCGGAACCTGTACTCAGGGTCAATGAGGCGGCTGGCCTTTTCCAGCACGCCGAACAGGCGCTGGCGCACGGTGTCTCCGGCTGTGCTGCCGGTGCGCTCGAGCTGGGCGGGCACGTCACCCACCTCTAGGACGAGCAAGGTGGCGAGAGACCTTTGGACCGTGCCTATCGGTGCGGGATCGTTGTGGTGGTCGCCGTCAACGCCCAGATTCAGCAGCATCGACGGCGCGAGCGCGCCTGCCACGTCCGGGTGGGTGAACGCCAAGGCCTGCACGGCGGCCGCGGCAGCACGCCGATCAGTCTCCAGCTCTCGTCGTACCTGAGGGGTGGACCGCACTCCGGGCGGAACCACCAGTGACTCGGACGGTCGTGGGGCCGGCAGCATGCCGGTGAGCACAGTGGCCACGGCGTGAGGGGCGGCTCCAGCTGCCACACGAAGAGCACTGGCGTCCCCGGTGCCGCCTTCATGGAACCCGAAGCGCCGACTTTGCGGCTCCGCGAGGTACACCAGGGACCGGATCACTGGCCCGTCGCACTGGTCTGCATCGCAGGGAGTCAGCAGGTCGGTCAGGCAGCGGCCGGCCTCCTCAACAGGGCCGCGCCGCAAGGTGTCCAGGGCCGCTCGCAGGACATTCGCTGCGTACTCGCTGCGGCTGCGGGCCACGTGCCGCAGCGGCGTCAGCAGCTCCGAGACGTGGACGTCAGCCACCAGGTCCAAGGCCAACGCCACCACCTCGGCGGTGAAGGTCTCCGGCGCCCGCTCCGCCAACGCAGTCAACCGCCGCAGCGCACCGTCACAGGCCTCTCGATCCCGTTGCGCACCAGGCTCCTGGTCGAGGACACCGATATCGTCCAGAGCACTGGCCATCGCTGGATCCGATGACGCCTGCACACCCCGACGGTGCTCGGCACGCTGTTGCCACGCACGGTGCCGCCTTGCCGTTTCCGCTCGTTCGGCCTCCTCTGCTCTGGCCGCGGCCTCTTTGCGTTCATCCATGACCGTGGCGAGGTTAGGCACGTCGCCCGTCGGACGGCGGTAGGAGCAGCCCACGCAGTGCTGTTCGTAGAACTCCCCAGCAATCCAGTCCAGGTTCGCGCTGGCACCGCCATGCGCCACCAGGCAGCCCACCTGCCGCGTGTTGATCGGCAGGCCGGTGGCCGCCTCGGCCATCCCCTGGCCGCCGAACTCGGTGAACGTCATGTTCAGACAGTGACGGCGGGCCATCTCCATGGTCACGGCGTTCTTACGGCCGGTCCGCACCGCATCATCGAAAAAATGCTCTGCCTGGCTGTGCACCCCACCACTGTCTCAGGCGCCACTGACAACGCCGTCCGTCGCCCATTGCGGCCTTTACGCTTCACGCTGTCTGCCCGCGCCGCCTTCCTCCCCGGGTCGTCCGGCGGCCCCGCGCCACAGCGTCCGTGCCCCTGCACGTGGATGAAGGAAGCGGAAGCACCAGCAGAGTTCCACCGGTACTCGGCGACACCATTGTGCCCGGTCGCTGGCCGTATCAGGGAGCCGGTAACCGACTGCACGGTGGAGCGTTGCCCAGGCGGGGGGCAGCGCGCCACCGGCGCGACGATCCGGTCGATTCACGCACGCTGTTGTCAGTCCCCAATGCAATGATGCCTGCGTGACGGGACAGGCGAGGATTGTGGTGTGGTTGCTGGCGGTGCTGTGCGGCCTGGCGGCGGTGGGGCTGGGTGTCATCGCGGCCGTGGCCGATCTCGACACGGCAGGTCAGGTGGCGAGCGTGGCTGGTTCGGTCGCAGGCCTGGTCGGGGTTGCGCTGAGTTGCTACACGCTTCTGCGGCCGTCTGCAGCCGGCAGCCATGGGACGGCTGCGACAGCGGCGGGAGCGCGATCCGTCGCGGCTGGCGGCAGCATCGGCCGAGCGGTTACCGGCGATCGCGTCACTCTCACCACACCCCCTGCGGCACCACCGGCAACAGCAGGGACTTCCGGTTCGGCACAGGCGACGGGTGAGCGAGGCATCGCGGCAACCGGCGGGATCGGCGAGGCCATCACCGGAGACGAAGCGCGCGCATGAATCCGTGGCGGAGGAAACCCGCAGCAGCTCCCGGACCGCAGAGCTCGCCTGCTGACCGGCATTCCCTGGTGCCTAATGCTGGCGTGGCGGCGTCTGGACTGCGCTCTATTGCGGCCTCCGGGAGCATCGGCGCAGTCACCACGGGCGACTACAGCCCCCTGACGGTCAGTGTGTACCCGCCCGCTCCGGCGCCGACCGCGCTTGCATCCCTGCCTGCTGCGCCCTCAAAGCTCAGCGGCCGGGACACAGAGGTCGAGCAGGTTCTGTCGGCCCTGCGGCCGCCCGCCATGTCGCCGCATCGGGACGCGTACTACTCAGGGGCCGGGCCGATCGCGGCCCCGGCTGCGGATGATGTCGTAGCGCCCGTGCTGGTGACCTCGGTCGCCGGGCTTGCCGGTGTGGGCAAGACGGCACTTGCCCTGGCCTGCGGGCATGCCGCCACTGAGGCCGGCTGGTTCAGCGGCAGCCTCTTCATCGACCTGCGTGGATACGACGAGAGCCCGGTTCAGCCCGGACAGGCTCTGGAGGCACTCCTGCGGGCCCTCGGCGTCGACCCGGCCGGTGTTCCTGCACCGGCTGAGGAACGGGCGGCGTTGTACCGGTCCGCACTGGAAGACCGGGCCGACCAGGGACAACGTCTGCTCATCGTGGCCGACAATGCCGCCAGCGCCGACCAGGTCCGTCTCCTGCTCCCCGGCAGCCACCGGCACCAAGTCCTGATCACTTCCCGGCACACCCTGCCGACACTCAACGCGCGGCTCGTGGATCTTGCCGTGCTCAGCCCCAAGGCGGCGGTGGCACTCCTGCGGCATGCCCTGCAGCAAGCCAACCCCACCGACCAGCGCGTCCTCGAGGCCGGAGACGGCGTCGAGGAACTGGCCGGCCTGTGCGGGTACCTGCCGCTGGCTCTGCACATCAGCGCCGCCCTGCTGATCCTGGAACCCGACCAGACCGTCGCCGAGCTCGCGGCCGAGCTGGCCACGGCCCGGTCACGACTGAGCCTCCTGGACGACGGAGAGCGGGCTGTCCGTGCCTCCTTCGATCTCTCCTACCGTCGGCTTCCCCTGGATCACGCCGAACTCTTTCGCCTCCTGGCACTCAACCCCGGTCCCGACATCGGCCTTGAAGCAGTGGCAGTCCTGGCGGCCCGCCCGCTGCCGGCCATCCGCACCATGCTCCGCGCTCTCGTCCAAGCGCACCTGCTCGATTGCGTGAACAGACGCTGGTCAATGCACGACCTCGTCCGCGACTACGCCACCGAACTCGTCCATGACACCCAGCAGGCCGCAGGAAACGGTGCTCGAGGAGAAGACGCGCCGGGTGTGGCAGGAACCCACGCTCAGGCACGCAACCGGCTGCTCGAGCACTACACCACAACCGCCCTCGCGGCGAGCGCACACCTCACCACGAGGGCGCACTCGTCCGCGCCAGGCAAATTCGCCGATCAAGATGAGGCACTGGCCTGGCTGGACAGCGAGCGTGTCAATCTCACCGCGTCCGTGGCCGCCGCAGCCACCATCAGGCAGCAGAACGTCGCTCTCCAACTTCCGGTGATCCTCTACGACTACCTCATCTGGCACGGGTACTTCGATGACTTGATCGCCGTGACCACGATCGCGTGCGGCATTGCCCACCAGGCGGGAGCGCTCGCCGCCGAGGCAGGAGCATGGAACAACCTCGGCATCGCCCTGACCGAGGCCTCACGCTATGAGGAGGCTGTCCTCGCTCATAGACGAGCCGCCGACCTCTTCGCCTCCATAGACAACCACAACGAACGCGGCAAGACACTCAACGGGCTCGGCTCGGCCCTACGCGGTTCAGGGAAACCCGCCGACGCACTACA
The DNA here is from genome assembly GCF_014651135.1 of Streptomyces echinoruber. Taxonomy (GTDB): domain Bacteria; phylum Actinomycetota; class Actinomycetes; order Streptomycetales; family Streptomycetaceae; genus Streptomyces; species Streptomyces echinoruber. The sequence goes on along the minus strand of NZ_BMWH01000012.1, from coordinate 152,736 downwards.
GATCCACCAGGAAGCCCTGGCAGTCCAAAGGGCCTCCGGAGACCTGCAGGAACAGGCAGCGGTACTGAACAACCTGTCCCTGGACCACCAGGAACTGGGAAACGTCGCAGAGGCGTGCACCGCAGCAGAAGAGGCCGCCTCGCTGTTCCAGCAACTCGGCGACACCACCAACGAAGCGAAAGCGCTGTGCACAGCAGCATTCGCCCTCCAGGCATCGGGACACTCCAAGGAAGCACAGGCGGTCTGCGAGCGGGCCATCGAAGCCGCCAGCCGCACCCTGGGCAATCCCCGCGACGAAGCGGCGATCTTGATGACCTGCACCGAACTCCTGACCGACTTCACGCCACAGCAGCAGATCACCTACCTACTGCAAGCCCAAGCAGCGTGCGAACGCGCTAACGCCCACGACCTTTACGCGCACGCGCTGTGCGCTATCGGCCGGGCATGGATCACCGCGGGCGACAGGAGCCAGGCCGCCACTCATCTCACACGAGCAGCAAGCATGTTTGAAGACCTCGGCCTCATCAGCGAAGCGACCGATGTCCGGGATCTGCTCGCGTTGCTCCAGTCCTGACCCAGCCTCGCATCACGGCGCCGAGGCCCTCAGCGCCGCCTCAAAGGCAGGGCCGATCAAACGGTCAGCACCTCTCAAAGACGCTCAGACCCACCTGGCACCCGCCAGCCACGCGACAGACCCCTGCCGCACTAACCACCTAAAGATCAAGTACAGCACGAAGACGCCTTGGCCTCCAAGCCAAAAAATTATTGAGTCGGAACTATTGAGTTGCCTATTCGAGGGTGTAGCGGACGTGGCGGGCGTGGAAGTAGCCGCGGACGATGCGGGGTTGGTTCTGGCGGCGGTGGAGGAACCGGCGGGTCTCGTGGGCGAGGTCGTCGGCTGAGCGGGCGCGTGCGGCGTGCACGTGGCGCTTGACGTCGGCGTTCAGCAGCTCGTCGGGGTTGAGTTCGGGGCTGTATCCGGGCATCAGGTGCAGTTCGACGCGTTCACGGTTGGCCGCCAGCCAGGTGGTCACGCTCTTGCCGCGGTGGACGGGGTGCCGGTCGGCGATCACGTGGACCTTGCGGCCGGCCTGGCGGGCGAGCCGGTCCAGGAACGTGGTGAAGGTCTTCGCGGTGAACTTCCCGGTGAACACGGTGAAGTACAGGGCGCCGCGCGCGGCGATCGCGGACATGATGTTCACCTTGAAGCGGCGGCCCGAGACCCGCACGACCGGAGTCTGGCCCTTCGGGGCCCACGAGGTGCCGGGCGGAGCGGTGTCCGACCGCAGCCCGCACTGGTCCGCCCAGGCCACTGCCGCGTTCTCCGCCTTCGCCCGGGCGGCGATCGCCGGGTACTCCTCCTTCAGCCAGGCATCCACCTTCGCCTGGTCCTGGCGGTAGGAGCGGCGGTCGGGCCGTTGCGGGGAGAAGCCGTGCCGGCGCAGCCACGTGCCCACCCCGCGCTCGGCCATCACCACCCCGGTGACCATCCGGATCAGCTCGGCCACCAGGGCCCGGGTCCACAACGGCCCGCCGATCAGCAGCTCCTCGGGCGTGTAGTCCGCCATGGCCTGGAACAGCGTGCCCCGTTCCTCATCGCTGATCAGCTCCTGCGGTCCGGGGCGCCGCCTGCGCCGCACCGCCAAAGCCTCCCGGCCGCCGCCGCGGCAGGCCCGCCACCAACTGCCCACCGACCGCTCGCTGACTCCGAACAGCTCGGCCGCCTGCCGGTACGTGCGCACCGCGCCCGATTCCAGCGCGGCCACCACCCGCAGCCGCACCACTTCCCGCCCCGCCGGCGCCACCCGCCGCAGATCCCCAGCCCCAGTCACACCCCATCAACGAGACAGGCAACTCAAAAATTCCGCATCAATATCTCTCTAATTACGACATCCTCTGTCTATTCACAGCACCACAGGTGAGAGGCTCGGCCAACCTGCAAGCCTGCAACGCTCTAGACAAACCACAGCAGTTCAGACGCCATACCAGTCATGATCACAATGTCATCTTCGAACTCTAAGCACAGCAGGCCACCAGCACTCTCATGTCGTAACTACGCCGCAGACCGACACCCAGGCCCCGGGCCTGTCCTCCAACGAGGTCCCAAGGCCGTTCCGTTGGCGGCCTGGACTCTCGTGCGAGGTTCTCTCGGGGGTCCTCGGCACGAAGCCGGCCCGTCGCGGCCGCGGTATCGCAGGAGCGAGCGCCTCCCCCTCGTGACCGGCGAGTCCACGGCGGCGGTGTATCACCCCGCCGTGATCCGTCACCCGGTGCTCTTCGAGGAGGGGCCCTGGAGCGGGATGCGGAGGTCGAGCACGGCCCCGGTGGCGGCGACCGGTGTCGCGTCCAGTTTCTCCAGGACATGGAGCATCGGCTTGTTGCTCGCCACCACCGCGGCGGCCAGCGTGTGGTGTCCCTCGCGGCGGGCAACGGTCGCCGCGTGTTCGGCCAGCGCGGTGCCGAGCCCCTTGGCCTGCCATGCGTCCTCGATCAGGATCGCGAGTTCCCCCACCCCTTGCCGATCGGTGCGCATGACGTTGGTCATGGCGATGATGTGGTCCGTGCGTTCGGCCGGAGTGGTCACCAGTGTGGTGCCGCGCTCCGGGCTGGACAACTGACGCCATTCGGCAGGTGAGAGCCCGGACTTGCCCGCGTGGTACCGCAGGGCTCGGCTGCCCGGTGAGCAACGACGGTGCAGGTCCTGGATCGGCGCCAGGTCGGCGGGGGCCGCCTTCCGGGTCCGGGTGGCGGTGCCGTCGGTCAGCGTGATCGAGTGCGCGGCGTCTCGACGGCCGGCGTCGGGCATCGACGTTCTCCTCACATTGCGATCGTGACTACTGTGCGCAGGCCCCTGGAGGCAGCTGCGGCCTTGTTTCCGCAGTAGTCTTTTGCCGCCTTCAGGCCGGCTCAAGAGGACTTCGCGCCATGTTGATTGCGCTCCGCTCATGCCACACCACGGAGCGGAGCGAAAATACGAAGGAGTCGTGACCATCGTCGACGCCAATGCTGAGCTTTGCTCGCGCCATCGCTCAAGGATTTGCACGGGGAACCGCCCGGGCCTGGCTGACCGGACAGGCCGATGAGTGTCCGCGCCCCGCGTGAGTGATCCGCTTCCGAGTGGGTGGGCACACCCCGCTCAATCCGCTGGTGCATCGACAGGGCAGGCAGCACCTGGTCCGCCACCGGGTGGACGCGCCCTTGGGCCACGAGCGTGTGACTCGACGCGGTCGTCCGCGAGCCGGCGGGGGCCGCGGGCGGGCTCCACGACAACGCACTGTTCATTGAGGGGTGGGGGCATGTCCTGGTGCACGTGCCCGTCGCCGCGCCCGTCCCGGCCGCGGGCCGGGTCCGCAGCATCGAGCTGCCGGAGGCGGAGCCGGCGGTCGCCGTGCATGCGGGCGCCCACGACGCGATCGACGTGACCTACGGCGAGCTCGGCAGGTGGGCGGCGGACCACGTCCTCGCCGTGGCCGGGCCGGTGCGCGGAACCTACCTCGTCGGCCCGCGCGACACCCCGGCTGCGGCCGCGTGGCGGACGGAGATCGGCCGGCCGGTGGTCCGCGTCACCGGCTGACTCGGCCCGAGCTTGTCCCTCAGCTTCCGGCTGTGCCGTGGCGGGTGGTCGACGGCGCGTTGCGGCTGAGCTCCGCGAGGTGGGCGTCCAGCGGCTGGAGTCGCCCTGGCAGGGGTTCCCGAAGCTTCCACCACCGGATGGCCGCGATCTCGTCGCCGGGGTGGAACGACCGTGAAGCGTCAGTGCCGTGGCCGGTGAACAGGGCGCCGTATTCGGCGCGTCGGCCGGGTGCCAGAGCGAAGCGCGCGAAGCCGACGAAGCGGAGCTGCCCCTGGGGTGCGTGGCGGGTCTCCTCCAGCAACTCGCGCGCGGCCGCCTGGCGGGGAGTCTCACCGGGGTCGATCCGCCCGCCCGGCAGTTCCCAGTTCCGCCGGAACCGGTTGAAGGCCATCAGGACGCGATCGCCGTGCCACAGGGCCACCAGCGCAAGGGGCAGGGGCGCGTCACGAGGCGGCTGGTCTTCCGCTCCCGGGATGAAGGAGACCAGGGCGTTGCCGCGCTCGTCGACGGCAAGCGGCGGAGAGGGGAAAGCGTCCACCTCGACATGGTGCCCGTCCCGCTCCGGAAACAGCCCGGCTCGTGCGTTTTCACACCCACGCGGTGTCTCGAACCGGTTCGCTCGGGTGGGTGTCCGCCGGACGTCGAGGCGGCCTTCGTCGTGGTCGTGTGCTCCGGCCGAGGTGCGCGTGACCACGACGAGGGCCGTGGGGGCGGGGCTGCCGTCCGAAGCCGCCGCAGGGGAGCCGTTCGTGGCAGCCTCGGCTTTTCAAAGCGAGCCGTATGCGTGTCCGACCGTGCAAGGCGATGAGCTGTTCGCGCGAGGGGCGGGCCCCCGGGGTGAGCCGGGGGCCCGCGATCGGCCGGTCAGCAGGTCGAGTTGGTCTGGGTGAGGAGGCCGAGCCGCCACGGGAGGCTGTTGTAGTCGCCGCCCGCGTTGGGGTTCATGCCCTGGTAGAGGTACTGGAGCCGGCAGGCGGGGATGGTCAGTGTCTGGTCGTAGCCCGCGCGGATCATCTCGCCGTGGCTGATGTCCTTGGTCCAGGCGCCCGCGGGGAAGGTGACGTTGCTCGCCCGTGCGAACGGGTTGCTCTCGGAGGCGGCCAGGGGCGTCCAGGAGCCGGCGAGGCTGCCCGAGGTCCAGGAGCGGAAGTAGCGCCGGCCGTCCGATCCGATGGCCTCGACGAGCAGCAGGTACTGGTTGGTGCCCTGCACCTTGTAGACGTTGCTCGCTTCGAACAGGGCGTACTTGTTGGAGTCCTGGGCCGCGATGACGGTGTTGGTGAAGCCGTTGGGGAACTGGCCGACGGTCGTCTGGGAGCGGTACAGGTGCCCGTTGTCGTCGGAGGAGAACAGGTAGCAGTTGGCGCTGTCGCAGATCACCCACATGTCGACCCAGTAGCCGTTGCCGATGTTCTGCCTGATGATGTCCGGCATCGACGAGTAGAAGTTGCGCGGTGCGCTCCACCCGTTCGGGTTGCTGATGTCGGGGTTGGTCGAGTACGAGGCGTTGCCGGTCTGGTACACGAGGTACCACAGCTTCTGCGGCGCGTAGTAGAAGACCTGCGGCGCGGCCCGGTATCCGGCGCCGATGGGCGTGCGGTCCAGGTAGTGGTGCGTGGCCGAGCCGGCCTGGGACCAGTCGCTGAAGCTCAGGTACACCAGGTTGTATCCGGAGGAGTTGGCGACGCTGGCGAACACGTGGTACTTGCCGTTGTAGTAGACGACCGACGGGTCCTTGATCCCGGCGATGTTGTGGGTGGAGTCGGGTTTCGGGGAGATCAGCGCGCCGCTGGAGCTCCAGGAGAAGCGGGAGGGAAGGGCGGCGGCGGACCGGGCCGAGCGGGCGTCGGTCCTCTGCGCCGCGGCCGTGCCGCCCAGCGCCGACAGCACCGCTTGGTAGGCGGGCTTCTTGTTGCCGGCGGCGTCGAAGAGCAGCGGGTTCTCACCGCTGCGCCAGGAGTCGCTGTCGCGGATGCCCCAGACGGTGATGCCGGTGCAGCGCGCCACGTTCATGCAGGCCCTCACCGTGTTCGCGTAGGCGGTCGACGGTGCCTGTGCGATGTCCAGTTCGGTGATCTGGATGTCCACGCCGAGGGCGGCGAAGTTCGACAGCGTGGTCTGGAAACTGGCGGGTGGGCCGCCGGTGCCGAAGTGGGACTGGAAACCGACGCAGTCGATGGGCACGCCGCGCGCCTTGAAGTCGCGCACCATGCGGTAGACGCCCTGGGTCTTGGCGTCCGACCAGTTCTCGATGCTGTAGTCGTTGTAGCAGAGCTTGGCCGACGGATCGGCCGAGCGGGCGGTGCGGAAGGCGTCCTCGATGAAGCCGTCGCCCAGCAGGTTCTGGAACACCGAGGAACGGTGCTGACCGCTGCCGCCGTCGGCGAACGCCTCGTTGACCACGTCCCAGGCGTAGATCCTGCCCTTGAAGTGGGTCATTTCGGTGGTGATGTGATGGCGCATCACGCTGCGCAGCGTGTTCGCGTCCGTGAGGGAGCCGACCCAGCCGGGCAGTTGGGAGTGCCAGACCAGGGTGTGGCCGCGCACCCGCTGGCCGTGGGCCGTCGCGTGGCTGACGATCCGGTCGGCGGGGCCGAAGTTGAACGAGCCGCGGGACGGCTCGGTCGTGTCCCACTTCATCTCGTTCTCGGGTGTGACCGCGTTGAACTCGCGGTCCAGGATCGCGGTGTACGTGTCGTCGCCGAGCCTTCCGGAGGCCACGGCGGTTCCGAAGTACCGTCCGGACTGGGCCGCTTGGGCGCCTAACGTGCCGGCCTGGACCGTGCCGGGCGCGCCGGTCGCGCCGGTCGCGGTGCCGGGCGTCAGCAGGGCGGCCGCGGCCAGCAGGGACAGCACCGAGGCCCGGCGACGGCCGAGCCGTTTCAGTGGGTTCATCGTTCTCCTCGTGCGGTGGGGGTGGGTGGTGCGATCGCTCGGATCGGTTCGGGGTGCGGACGGCTCGAACCGCGTGGCGCGGACCGTGCCGTGGAGTGCCGGCGCGGTGTGGTGGAAGAGGACGCATCGGTATCCGCGAAGTCCCGCCGGATCACCGGGGTCGTGTACTGCGCGACGGCCGGGCGGGCCGCCCACGGGACGGGAGCGGAGGCGGCCCGGAAGGCTCCGGCCGCGAGAAGGAAGGCACCGGTGACCGGGTCGGCGGCGGATGTCCGCGCCCGGCGACGCCGTACGCATTGACGAGAGCATGACATGCCTATGTGTGCCGCCCTCCCTGTGCAGCCCGGCCGTTGCGGTCGGTCCATGTCGCCACCACGACCCTCACGACCGTGAGGGTTGTGCGATACCGGCGCCCACCGCGCGGGTGACACTCCGCTCAGGGCGTACGGCGTGAAGCCATCCGGTCAACCCCTTGATGTTCGCCATTTCGAACATGGGTCGACTTACCGGCCATCCTGGATGATAGGAGGCCGACAGGCGCCGTCAATACCTCTCGCATGATTCGATACGCAAGTCGAAATGTTTCGCATAGTCGTCCCCTCTCGGGCCCTTGCAGGCATCAGGGGCGTAGAGCGGCCGACCCTCCCTGGTTCCCCGGCTGCTTCGCGCGTGGTGACCCGAGTCGGTGCTCCGGGCTCCTTGGAGGCCGTACCCGACGGCCCGAGGCGGTGGAGAGCCGGACGCCGACCGGTGAAAGCCTCAACGACCAAGGGGTGACTGCTTGCGCGCGGAACGTGACACATAGGGTGAGGATCATGAAACAGATACGGGGAATGCGCGCCGGCGCGGCTGTGGTGATCGCCTGCGGTCTGGCAGCGGGATGCAGCGGCAAAGAATCGTCGGTCAGCAGCGAGCCGTCCGTGATCGGCTCCCCCGTCGGCCGTCCCATCTCCTCACCGGCGCCCTCGACGACGGCCTCTCCGACCATCACCCCCTCACCGTCGGACGACGCCCCTTTGATCGAGCAGCTGAAGTACGAACTGCGCCGACGGACCGTCGAGATGGCGGGGACGCCCGGCCGGACCACCGCCACCTGCGACAAGGACTCGGTGGCGGCGGCCAAGGGCGCGAAGGTCACCTGCACCGTCACCTACGAGGGGATCAAGGTGACGTGGCCCGTGACGATCCAGGACCCGTCGTTCGGCGGGCTGATGCTCAGCTACAAGGCCGAACCCAGCACCGGAATCCTGACGGAGAAGGGAGCGATCGCCGATTTCTGGGCCAACCAGCACGACTCCGGAACGGATCTGCGGTGCGACGACATGCCGGAGGTCAAGACGGTGCCGCTGGGGAAGAAGACCGGCTACCGCTGCACGTACCTGGCCAAGGACGACATCGACGACAAGCCCATCTGGGTGACGCAGAACCTGATCGTGCGTGACAACGGACCGCACTTCGTCGTCTGACACCGGCGGCGCACGGGCCACGGCCACGGGCTCACCGGCGTCCGCCGCCCGCCGGCGGACGCCGGCTGCCCGGCCCCTGCCGACGGTCCGTGAAACCGTGTCCCCGGCATGCCGGTGGCGGACCACCCGCGTGCGGGGACAGGTGTCAGCCGCAGAAGCCCGAGAAGCTCACGTACTCGTCGGCGATCTGCCCCCGCACGGTGACACACTCGCCGCGAGCCGGGATGTAGACAGGTCCCGCGTACGTCGTGTAGGCGCCGGAGTCCGAGGCGCTGACCAGAGTGTGGTCGGTCTGGAACACCTTCGCCTGCATGTACACGGGCGCGCCCTTCCGGGCCCGCACGGTCACGGCGCAGTTCTCGCCGGTCCGCTCGTTCCAGGTGAGGTAGACGGTGCCGAGCTCGCCGATGTCGTAGCCGTAGAGGACGCTGTAGCCGGAGCCGCAGGCCCCGTTGTACTCGGCCTCGTACGCTCCCTGGACAGCCGCGGAGGCGGGTGCCGCGAAGGCGGCGGCCGCGGCCGCCGTGGCGGCGGCGATGGCGGTGACGGCGGCGACTCGGTGCATGCGCTTCATGATGTTCCCCCTCGGGAAGAGCCCTTCGGCCCTTCGGTCGTGTCGATCGCGTCGGTCGCGTCGGTCGGGTGGGCTGCAGGTTCTTCCCGCACCCGACGAGTAAGACCGACGACCCCACGGAAGGGTTGGTGACCAAACCGTCACCGCTGTGTCATCGCCGCGTCCGGGCAGGGCGGTTGAGCGCCGGCTACTCCGTGCGGCCGGATGGGAGCACGAGTGCGCGGAACGACGCGGCCACGGGCCGCAGATCGACTCGGTGCCATGTCGCCCACAGCTGAACGGACCTGTGGTGTCAGGGAAGTTCGCGCACCGCGACGGTTTCCGGCATGCCGCGGACCATGCTCTTCTGCACGAGCGCGAGTCCGAGCCCGGGGGCGATGAGCGAGCTGGGGGTACCGGCCGGGGAGCTCGACGCGTCCGGCGCCCACGTCGTCGGCGGGAACGGCTGAAGGCGGCCTGTTCCGTACCCTGGGCGGCATGCGCATGCGCCCCACTCTGAGCTGGACCCCCGCCGAGGACCTGCCACCGGGCACCACGGACCTGAAGCCGGTCGCCGACGCGCTGAGCGCCGGCGGTGTGCTGGTGCTCAGCGGGGCGGGCATCTCCACGGAGTCGGGCATCCCCGACTACCGGGGCGAGGGCGGGAGCCTGAGCCGGCACACCCCGATGACCTACCAGGACTTCATCGCCGACGCCCGGGCCCGGCGCCGGTACTGGGCACGCAGCCACCTCGGCCGGCGCGTCTTCGGCCGCGCCCGCCCCAACGCCGGGCACCGGGCCGTGGCCGCGTTCGGGCGGCACGGCCTGCTCTCGGGTGTGATCACCCAGAACGTCGACGGCCTGCACCAGGCCGCCGGCAGCGAGGGCGTCGTGGAACTCCACGGAAGCCTGGACCGGGTCGTCTGCCTTTCCTGCGGCGCCCTCAGCCCGCGCCGCGAACTCGCCCGGCGGCTGCAGGAGGCCAACCCGGGCTTCGATCCGGTGGCCGCGGGAATCAACCCGGACGGTGACGCCGACCTCACCGACGAACAGGTCGGGGACTTTCGCGTGGTGCCCTGCACGGTCTGCGGCGGCGTCCTCAAGCCGGATGTGGTGTTCTTCGGCGAAGCCGTTCCGCCGCAGCGGGTCGAGCACTGCCGCAGGCTGGTCCGCGAGGCGACCTCGCTGCTGGTGCTGGGCTCCTCGCTGACGGTGATGTCCGGGCTCCGGTTCGTCCGCCAGGCGGCCCAGGACGGGAAGCCGGTGCTGATCGTCAACCGGGACCCGACCCGGGGCGACCGGCACGCCCTCACCCGGGTCGCGCTCCCCCTGGGAGCGGCCCTCACCACCGTGGCCGGCCGGCTGGGCATCCCCGTCGACGCCGAGGCGGCCCGGGCGAAGCCGTGACCTCGGCGAAGGTCCTGACGTGCGGGGAGGGGGTTTCCCGGCGGCCGTTCGCGAAGCGGAAGCACACGACCGTGCAACCGGCCGGCGCCCCTCCTGCTCCGGCCGGAACACGCCGGGAAGGGGTCCGGGGACCCGGATCACCGGCAAACGCCGCTGTCCGGACGCGGCGCTGCGGCGGCCGAACACCCGGGCGCCGACTCCCACGCCTCCCGGGCCCGGGCCGTGCAGCAGCCGTGCATCGCCCCGCACACCGACCGCCCCCGCCGCAGCGGCGGTCAGTCGCCGGGGTGCAGCCGGGGGTCGCAGTCGGACGGGTGGACGCCGTCGGGCAGCCGGGGCACCCGCACGTGGGAGTGCACCTCGACCTGGTGGCCGTCGGGGCTGCGTAGCCGGCAGTACTCGTCCAGGGTGTCGAGTTCGCCCTCCGGGACGAATCCCTCGCGGGTCAGGGTGTCCGCCCATTGCTGCGGTTCGTCGGACACGACGTCCAGGTCGCCGCTGCGCCGCAGGTGGGCCGGGTCACCGGTCCGGCCGTACAGGGTGAAGTCCTTGAGCAGCACGAGGGGTTGGCCGGCTCCGTCGCGCCGTAACCAGTCGGCCGCCTGCCGGGCCAGGGTGATGCGCCGGGTGACGCCCGCCGCGGTGCGTTCCTGCCGCTGCCGCGCCCTGCGGACCAGGTCGTCCCCGAACGTCTGCGGGCCCTGCGCGGCGACGCGGCGCAGGAACCTCGCGTCCAGCCGATGGGCGTCCAAAAGCTCCAGCACCCGAGGGAGTTGTTTGGGGGTGAGGGCGGGAGGGGCTCCAGGAGCGCCCGCCGCTCAGGGCATCGCGGCGCGCAGGGCCCGCGCCGAGCTGTCCCGGTCGGTGTCGTGGTCAAGCGGCGTCATCTGCAGGCGTGCCCGTTTCTTTCGGAGGGGTGGCCCGGGCCGGACGGCACCGGGCCGTGAGGAGGCCGGGTCCGGTCACCGTGACGGGGTCGCGGCGCCGGCGGCGCTCCGGTCGCGCCACCGGCCGGTACGGCCGCCGGCGCGGCGGCCGGTGGGTGCGAGCACCAGCAGCAGGCAGGAGACGGCGCAGAAGCCCGCCGCGATGGTGAAGATCGCCGGCGAGTAGCCGCTGACGGCCAGGGGCGCCAGCACGCCGGCCGCCGAACCGACTTGTACCGCCGCGGTGTAGAGGCTGGCGCCGCCGGCGGCGCCGGTCTTCAGAAGCCGGCCCAGCAGGGTCATGCCGACGGCCTGGAAGCCCGCTGTGAACACCGCGTACACGATCTGGGAGATCAGCAGCACGGGCCGGCCGCCGCCGACGACGACCAGGAGGAAGGAGACACCGCCGACCACCGCGACCAGGGTCAGCACCGTACTGTCGCGGTGGCGGCCGCCGATGCGGCCCAGCGGGCGCAGCACGGCGATCTCGACGACCACGGTCACGGCGAACAGAGCCGAGACCCATTGGTCGGGCCAGCCTCTGTGCAGCACGTACAGCGGGAGGTAGACGCCGCGCAGACTGTCGGCGGCGCGCAGCAGCACGATCGCGGCGACGGTGCAGCCGAGCACCCACCGGCCGGTGCGGGCCGGGCCGGGCCGCTGCTCTCCGGCCGGCTCCGGCTCGCCGGGCCGCTGCGCGGACTCGTCGTCCGCCCCAGCGGGGGACGACGATGCGGTCGGCCTGAGCAACAGGGCGATGACGGCACCGATCAGCAACGCCCAGTTGATCGGTCGCAGCACATCCGCGTACCCGTCGAGCGCGCTGACCGCGCTGAACAGGCCCAGGCCGGCGACGTAGCCGACCACGTAGCGGGTGCGCAGGTGCGCCACCATGCGCAGTTCCGAGGCCGGGCCGGCCCACTGCTGTGCCGCCGCCATGTACTGGGGGTAGACGAGGCTCATCGCCATCGTGGCGGCACCGGCCGGGAAGACCGTCCAGGCCCAGGGGAGGTAGGACAGGGCCGCCAGGCCGGCCACGGAGACGACGGCGGCGGTCCGCACCACGCGGGCCCAGTTCCGCGGACGCCGTCCGGCGAGCAGGTTGAGTGTCGCCGCGGTGGCCGCCGTGAGCAGGAAGAAGGCGGCGATGCCGCCCTTGCCGTGGCCGCGGTCGGCCAGCCAGAGCGGCAGCGTCACGCTCATCAGGCCGGCGAAGGCGGCGTTCAGCAGCAGCCCGGTGCTCAGGGCAGCCGGGACACGCACCCGGTCGCGCCGGAGGTCCCCTGGCGTCACGTTGGCCCACCTCTCGTGATCGGACGGGCCGGTGCCCGGTCGAGTGGAGCGCGGCAGCGAGGGTCGTACGCCACCGGTGAAGTGAGCGTCCCGACGGGATGCGAAAGGCAGCTCAGCCGCTGCTACCGGCACTTCGGCACGTACCCGGACGTAGAAAAGCGGCGCACCTCAAGGCGGCAGCGCATTGTACGCAGACCGCCACCGGCGGACGCAAGGCGGTATCAAGAAGGAATGAGGACTTCCAGGGCCCGTTCCTTGCCGTCCTTGATCATCTCGTGCACCCTCGGAGAGAGTTGAAAACGCTCTCCGCCCGGGCCGCCGGACCAGGCATCCGCCTTTCCTCGGTAAAAATTGCTTCATTGTTCAGGGCGCCGCTGTGGTGCGGAGTGTTCGGCTGTTCCGATGAGAACCTGGGTACCCTGCGGGCGCGCACCGCGTTCCATCGGCACCGGTTCCGCGTCGGAATTCACCGTCCCCCCGTCCCGCCCGGCCGTGCCCGCCCGGCGGCAGAACCGGTGTGCCGGCGCCGCGGACCGACTTCCTCCACTCCGCGTTCGAGGTGATCGACGAGCACGACAAGCCGGTGCCGCGGGAGGAGGTCACACCGACGGTGAGGGAGATCCTGGACCGGTTCCCTCTGCGCCAGGCCGGCACCTTGGCCGCGGAGGGGCGGGCCGCGGCCGCCGAGATCTGCCGGGCCCTGGCCGCCGTCCAGAGGCCCCGACCGCGGCACGTGAGGGCGGGCACGCGCCACCGGGCGGCGTTCCGTTGCGCCGGATTCCCCGGACCATCGCCCGAAACATTTCGGGCGGAGCGGCACGCCCGGGAACCAGTTATTCTCACGAAAAAGCAACCACCGTCCGGAGCGCCTCCGAGGCGATCCGCACCAAGGGCAGGAACCGGAAAACATGACCGAAACAATGCGGGACAGGCTCAGAAGGATTTCCGTCTTCGCACACGTGGGGCCGATTGACTTCAAGGAATCCGAGCTTCCCGGGAATCCCGTGCCGATGGTGGCCGAGTGGATCCTCGCGGCGCACGCGGCCGGCCAACCGGAACCCCACGCGATGAGCCTGTGCACGGTCAATGCCGAGGGAATTCCGTCGAGCCGGGTCCTGCTGGTGAAGGACATCGACACCGACCGGCTGTTTTTCGCCACCCCTGCCGACAGCCGCAAGGGAATCGACATAGCGTCGAACCCGCACGTCGCCGCCCATTTCTACTGGCCCGTCACCGGCCGGCAGGTGCGGATCGCGGGGACGGCTTTCGGACTGGACCGGGACGCCTCCGAGCGTGACTTCGCCGAGCGCGGCCGCGGTTCCCGGCTCTCCGCCCACCTGCACCGGCCCGGCCCGCTGCCGGACCGTCGCACCGCGTTGGACGAGTTCCAGCGCCTCGACGCGCTGTACCCGGGCCAGGTGCCGTGCCCGCCGAGCTGGACGCTCTACGCGATCACCCCCACCGAGGTGGAGTTCTGGGAGGCGAGCACGGACCGCGTCCACCATCGCGTGCGGTACCACAGGGACACGGCCGGCGACGCCTGGCGGCAGGAACTGCTGTGGCCCTGAGAGCGCAGGGGTCCCCCATGCCCCTCTTACCGCAGACCGGCGCACCGCCGGCGCGCGGCCGCCCCGGCCCCGGCGCCGGCCGCAAGATCCTCCTGATCGTCGCGGACCACCTGCGCGCCGACGCCCTCGGCGCGTACGGGAACCCGGCGGCGCCCACCCCGCACCTCGACGAACTGGCCGCACGCGGGACGCTGTTCGAACAGCACTACTCCTCCTCCGCGCCCTGCGGTCCCGCCCGGGCCTGTCCGCTCACCGGCCTCCACCAGAGCGCGCACGGGGTCGTCTCCACCACCTCGCCGCTGGATCCCGCACTGCCCGCGCTCGCCACCGCCCTGGGTTGGCACCGCCCCCGTACGACACGCTGTACGAGCCGGCCGCGATGGCGGCACCGCGGCGGCTGCCCACGCGGGAGGCGCAGAGCGCCGTCCACCCCTTCCGGCGGCGGTGGATCGGCCGGCCGGGCCCCGACACCGCCCCGGACCGGCTCACCCGGACCGGCTCACCGATGCCGCCGTGGCGCGCAGCCGTGCCGTGTACCTGGGGTTGCTCACCGAGGTGGAGCACCACGTCGGGCGCATCCTCGCGGCGCTGCGCCGAACCGGCCAGGCCGAGGAGACCCTGGTCGTCTTCACCGCCGACCACGGCGACACCCTGGGCGGCCAATGGACCCTGGGCACCGGCGGGTTCGCCGCCGGCGCCTACCGGGTGCCGCTGATCACCGCCGCCCCGGACGGCCCCGGCACGCCGGCCGGGCCGCGGACGCGGCGCGGCCCGGCGTGTGGCCGAAGGCGCGGCGGAAGACGTCGATGAACGCGCTCGCCGAGGACCAGCCGCACCGGTGCGCCACCACCGTCACCGGCGTGTCCTCGGCGAGCAGCACCAGGGCGTGGGAGAGGCGCAGTTGGGTGCGCCACTGCGGGAACGTCATGCCGAGGTCGGCCCGGAACAGCCGGGACAGCGTGCGGTCGCTGGCGCCGACCTGTCTGCCCAGGGCCGCCAGGGTGCGGTTGTCGGCCGGGTCGGCGTGCAGGATCTCGCACAGCGCCTTGAGCTGCGGTGCGGTCGGCGTCGGCACGTGCAGCGGCTGCTGGGGGGAGACGCGCAGCTGGTCGCACAGGACGGCGCGCAGGCGCCGGTGTTCCGGGCTGTCGTCCGCCGGGTCGCGGGTGCAGGCGAGGATCAGTTCCCTCAGCAGCGGGCTGACGGTCAGCACGGTGGGCTCGTCCAGGCTGAGCGGGTTGGTGTCCGCGGGGATGCCGATCAGGTGCAGTTCGAGCTCGCCGTGCGCCTGGTGGGAGTGCACGGTGCCGGCCGGCACCCAGATCGCCCGGGTGGCCGGGGCCGTCCACGAGCCGGCGCCGGTGGTGGCGGCGAGCACGCCCCGGCCCGCGTAGACGAGCTGGTGGTCGTCGTGCCGGTGGGCGTCGATGGCCGCGCCCGGGACCAGCCGGCGGGCGCTGGTGGGCGCCACCGACTCGTGGCGGATGCCCTTCATTGATTGGCAGATTATCGGAAGTGCGACAGGGCGGCCACGGATGACCATGGCGCCATGCGAAGGAACAAGTCGATCGTCCTGCTGTCGGCCGGACATGCCTGTGTGGACGTCTACCAGGGCGCCGTGGCGGCCCTGGTGCCGTTCTTCGTCGCCGAGCGTGCCTACACCTACGCCGCGGCCTCGGGCATCGTGCTCGCCGCCGGCCTGCTGTCCTCGGTGGCGCAGCCCTTCTTCGGCGCGCTCACCGACCGGCACCCCGTCCCCTGGCTGCTGCCGGCGAGTACCATCCTCGGCGGGCTCGGCGTGGCCCTGAGCGGGATCGGCGGCTCGTACCCGCTCACGCTGCTGTTCATGGCGCTGTCCGGCATCGGGGTCGCCGCGTACCACCCGGAGTCCGCGCGGGTCGCACGAGTCGCCAGCAAGGGCAGCCACAGCTCCATAAGGTGGTTCTCCCTGGGCGGCAACGTCGGTTTCTCGGCGGCTCCGCTCCTGGTCACCGCCGTGATCGCCACGGGCGGACTGCGGTTGTCCCCGCTGCTGATCCTGCCCGCGCTGGCCGGCAGCGTGCTGACGCTGCCGGTGCTGCGGGCGCTGGACAGGACGCCGTCCGCCGACGGCGGCAAGGAGGCCGCGCAGGGGCGGGACGACTGGGCGTCGTTCGTGCGGCTGTCGCCGGCGGTGGTGTGCCGGTCGATCGTCTTCGTCGGGATGAGCACGTTCGTCGCCTTCCACGCCCGGGAGCAGACGGACGGCGGTACGGCGGCGGGGACGGCCGCGCTGTTCGTGCTCTACCTGGGCGGTGCCGTCGGCACGGCGTCGGCAGCAACCTGGCCCACCGCTGGGACCGGGTCACGGTGGTGAGCACGTCGTACCTGATCACGGTCGCGGCCGTGGCCGGCGTGGTGTTCGTGCCCGGCCCGGCGATCTACCTCTTCGTGGCGCTGACCTCGATCGGCCTGTACGTCCCCTTCTCGCTGCAGGTCACGCTCGCCCAGGACTACCTGCCCACGCGCGTCGGAACGGCCGGCGGGATCACCCTCGGCCTCATGGCCGGCGTCGGCGGCCTGACCAGCCCCGTCATCGGCAGCATCGCCGACGCCACCTCGCTGCGCACGGCCCTGACGCCCCTGATCGCGATGCCCGCCCTGAGCTGGCTGCTGTTCCGTACCCTGCCCGAACCGGCCGTGCCGAAGCCGCTGCTGGAAGACCGCGGCGAGGAGACCGCGCAGAAGACCGGGAGCCGCTCCACCGAGCGCAGCAGCCGCTGACCGGCCGCCGGTGGACAGCACCCACCGCAGCTTCGGCAGGACCGCCCCCCTCCTGGCGCCGCGTCTCGTCCACGAGCCGGCCGACGGCCGTGGGCACCGGCTCCACGACGGTCACGCCCGCGGTGTCGAGGGCATCGATCCACCAGCGCGGCATGCGCATGACGGCATCGTCGGTCACGACGGCCCTGCCGCCGGCCAGGAACGGGCAGAGCATCTGCCGGATGGAGATGTCGAACACCAGCGGAGCCGAGAAGGCCACCGCGTCCTCGGGCCCCAGTGACAGGCCGGCCGTCTTGGACCACAGATGGTCGAGCAGGCCCTGGTGCTCGACGGTGGCGCCCTTCGGGCGGCCGGTCGTGCCCGGGGAGAAGATCGTGTACCGGGCTTCGCCGGTGCGGTCGCCGTACGTGTCCTCGTCCACGGGACCGGGCTCGCCTTCGGCCGGCAGGCTCAGGGTGCCGAGCGCCTCGGCCCCGGCGGCCGAGCGCGCGGCCGAGGCGATGCGGCCGGAGTGGTCGAGCAGCAGGGCCGGCCTGCCGCGATCGAGCACGTCCCGGACGCGGTTCTCCGGCCGGCTCATGTCGATCGGCGGATACGCGACGCCCCGAGGCTCTCCAGGGCCAGGAAGACCACCGGCGCATGCGCGCTGCGCGGCCCGACGGAGGCGATCACGTCACCGGCCCGCACCCCATGGCACCCCATGGGCGTGCAGCGCGTCCCTCGCGGAGGCGACCCTGGCGATCAACTGCCCGTAGATCAGGGTGCGTGCGCCGTCCAGGACGGCGCAGGCGCCCGGCCGGGTCCGGGCGTGCCGGCCCACGCGGCCCCGGCACCCGGCCCCGTCCGCATCAGCGGTCCGGCTGCCGCCACTCCCCCTCCGGTGGAGGCCGGCGGCACGGTCGCGGCCGTGGCTCGGGGGCCCGGCACGGCCGGGCCCATGGCCGGGGGCGGACCCGCGCAGGGGACCCCGTGCCGACGCGGCAGCGTGGTACGGGACCTCTCCCCCCGAAGTCACGCCGGCCCGGCCGGCGGCACCGGCTCACGCCTTGAGCCCCACCGCCACCCACACGCTCACTTCGGCGTCCGTCGGCTGCGCCGAGGAGGCGTCCGTCCGGTCACCCGCGTCGGGCCGCCAGCGGTGGCCCACGGCGATCCCGGGGTCGAGCAGGCTCAGCCCCTCGAAGAACCGGGCGAACTCCTCCCGGGTGCGCAGCTTCGCCGGGGTGCCGGAGGCGATGTAGAGATCCTGGATCTTCTTCACGGTCTCCGCGTCGAAGTCGGGGGTGCCGTGGCTCAGGGCCAGGGCGCTGCCCGACGGGAGCGCGTCGAGCAGGTGGCGGACGATGCCGTACGGGTCCTGGTCGTCGGTGACGAAGTGCAGCACGGCGTTCAGGGACAGCGCCACGGGCCGGGTCAGGTCCAGCACCTCGGACGCCCGCACGGCGGCCAGGATGCCCTCGGGGTCGGTGATGTCGCCCTCGATGTACTCGGTGCGGCCCTGCGGGGTGCTGCGCATCAGGCGCTCGGCGTACTTCAGCACCAGCGGGTCGTTGTCGACGTAGACCACCCGCGCCTCGGGCGCGACGGCCTGGGCGACCTGGTGCAGGTTCGGCTCGGTGGGGATGCCGGTGCCGATGTCCAGCCACTGGCGGATGCCGTGCTCCCGCGCCAGGACCCGGGTGGCCCGGTGCATGAAGGCGCGGTTCTCCCGGGCGGCCACGAAGACGGCGGGCCACATGGCGGCGACGGTCTCGGCGGCCTGCTTGTCCACCTCGAAGTGGTCCTTGCCACCGAGGTAGTAGTCGTACATCCGGGCCGAGTGCGGCCTGCTGGTGTCGATGTCACGTGGGGCGCTGTGCGTCATGCTGTCCTCTCCGGGGCGCGCTTCGGCGGGCCGGGCAGTGGCTGCCGGTGGGGGGGTCGCTGTGCTGGTGGCCGCGGGTCAGTCGGCCGTCAGGTGGTCGGCGAGGCCGTTCTTGACCCCCGCGAAGAACGCGGTGATCTCCTCCGCCGTGTAGATCAGGGCCGGGCCGGCGGGGTCCGTGGACTGCCGCAGGGCGACGCGCCCGTCGGCGAGCTTCTTCGCCTCCACGCACTGACCGCCGTTGGGCCCGCTCCAGGGACGCTCCCACCCCTGTTCGCCCAGGTGGGAGGCGGGCATGCCGTTGTAGACCCGGCCGTGGGGAATGGTCATGAGTACTCCTTGCGCATGCGATGCAGCAGGGCCCTGCTCTCCGCGGACGAGGTCAGCAGGGACATCCGGTTGTGCGCCTCCAGGTGGGCGGAGACGTCGGAACGCTGGTCCAGGTACATGGAGGCGGAGAGGATCTCGCTGTAGACGATGTCGGGCAGTTCCGGTTCCTCGAAGCGGAAGTAGGTGAAGGGGGCGCAGGCCCCGACGTGGGCGCCGGCCGAGAAGGGCACGACGTCGATGCTGATGTGCTCCTGCTCCGAGGCCTCCAGCAGCCGGTCGATCTGCTCCCGCATCACCTCCGGGCCGCCCACCGCCCGGTGCAGGACGGCCTCCTCCATCACCACCCACAGCGTGGGCGGGTCGGGTCTGTCCAGCAGGCTCTGGCGGCGCAACCGCAGCTCGACCCGCCGCTGGAGGTCCTCCTCGCTGTCGTTGGGGAACCCCGCGCGCAGCACGGCGCGCGCGTAGCCGTGGGTCTGCAGCAGACCGGGAACGTACTGCGGTTCGTAGACGCGCAGGATCCTGGCGTCCGTCTCCAGGCTCACGTACGCGGTGAACCAGGCCGGCAGGACGTCGCGGTAGGGGTGCCACCAGCCGGGCTGGTTGGCCCGTTCCGCCAGGGCGACGAACTCGTCGATCTCGCTCTGCGGCACACCGTAGGTCCGCAGCAGTTTCTCGACGTAGACGATGCGGAGCGCCACCTCGGCCTTCTCCAGGCGCCGGATGGTCAGCGGGGTCACGCTCAGGGCCTTGGCCGCGTCCTCCAGGGACGTCCCGGCGGCACGGCGCAGTTCCTGCAGCCGCTTGCCCAGAATCATGCGGAGCACGGTGGGCGCGCTGCCGCCACCCGAACGAGCCTCGCTCACGCTACCTCCTGACGAACCGTCACCGGTCCCATGGTGCCGGGCAGTTGTCGATGGCACCATCCCGATACAACCGCGCTGAAATTATCAGAGAGACAGTTGCGGCGTGAACCGGGCTACGAGCATGATTACTTGCGTGAGAGGCACGCCTGCGCAGACGCCCCCGGTCGCCCCGGATTCCGGGAGGGATCGCGCGCTGCCCGTTTCGCGGCCAGGCGGCTCTTGCGTCCCAGGCTCGCTGTCCGGAGCCGCTGTCCACCCCGCCGCCAGCAGCTCCGCCTCCCACGGAAGGCGATCGCCTTGTCCCTCCACTCCTTCCCGTTGCTGAGGCCGCCCGGTGGGCTCGATCCGGGCCTGATCCGCTGGCAGGCCTTCCCCGCGGGCGAAGGCAGCGTGCAGGCCGCCCGCCGGGTCCTCCACACACAGCTCGAAGCCTGGCGCCTGCCCGGCGAGGTCTGCGCCGACGCGGTTCTGCTGCTGTCCGAGCTGACCACCAACGCGGTGCTGCACGCCGGCGGCGGGGACATACTCTGCGGGTTCGGCCTGGTGGCGGACGCCCGGCTGCGCCTGGAGGTCCACGACCACGGCCCCGCCGCGGCCGACCTGTCCCCGCGCCTGCCGGGCCCCTGGGAGGAGTCGGGGCGTGGCCTGTTCCTCGTGCACCACCTCGCACACGCCTGGGGAGCGGACCGTTCCCCGCTCACCGGCGGCAACGCGGTCTGGGCGACGCTGGCACTGCGGGGGCGGTGAGGAGCATGACGCAGGGCGGCAGGAGAGCGGCGCAGGGCGGGTACACCGGTGCGCGCTCCGGCACGGAGCAGGGCTCGCCCGAGGACTCCTACGTGCAGCACATCGGCAACTGCCCGGTGTGCCGGGGCACTCACGGCCGGTGCCGGCGGGGCGAGACCCTGTGGCACGCCTACCGCGAGTGGCGCAGTCGTCCGCCCGCGGCCTCCCTGCCCCGCCGGCCGGCCTCCTAACGGGGGCGGTCTCGCGGTGCCCGCGACGCGGACGCCCGCACGACCGGATCGCGGCCGGACGGGCCGAATCGCGGCCGGGTGGCGGGCGTCCGAGCCGGAGGCGCGAGGACCGCGCCGCCCGCGCCTCGGCGGCCGTCTGGGCCGCCGCCCCCGGTCGTGCCCGGGATCCGCATGTCGACACGGCGGTCCGCCCGCCTGCCCGCTCCGGCCCGGCACCAGCCACGGGCGCCGGCGGGTCGGCGGTGCACGCCCGTGGTAAGGGGCGGCAGGCTCAGGCCGGACGAGGCGGCTGCCGGCGCGGGGCGCGGTGGTGGGGTCGGATCGTGGCGGGGCGGCGGTGAAGGCGGAGGAGCAGGAGAGGCGGCGAGGCCGATGCCGGTGCGGAGGATGCAGGCGAACAGCGCCACGATCACCAACGGCTTCGGGGTCCGCGCGCCTCCGCCGAGGAAGGCCAGGCCGAGCACGGACATCGCCAAGCCCGACAGCGGGACGAACCACAGGATCGTGCGCCGCCGACGGCGGGTTCCACGCGGCCGCGGCCGCGGCGCTGACCTGGCTCACCGACTTCCGCGCCGGCCTCTCCAGGATCGACGTGCCCGCCCTCGCCCTGCGCGGCACCGCCGACGACGTCCTGCCCATCGGCTGCACCGCGCGGCCGTTCCCGCAAGGTCCTGCCCGTCGCGGCGCCCCCGTTCCACCTGGTCCGTGCGGCGCCGTGGTGCGACGCTGGGGGTGGAGGGGGCGTGAGAAGGGCCGATGGTGGGAGGGCCGATGGGACGGGACGTCCCGGCGCTGGTCTTCACCCGCGAGGACCGCCGCCGGTACCGGAGCAAGATGCAGCAGTGCCTGGAGGCGTTCGCGCAGATGCTGCGCGAGTCGCGGTTCGAGTCCGAGCGGCCCCAGGTGGGGCTGGAGATCGAGCTGAACCTGGTGGACGACCGGGCCGAGCCGGCGATGCGCAACAGCGAGGTGCTCGCCGCGATCGCGGACCCGGCCTGGTCGACGGAGCTGGGCCGGTTCAACATCGAGATCAACATCCCGCCCCGCCGGCTGACGCAGGGCGGCCCGGACGCCTGGGAGACGGAGATCCGGGCCGCGCTCAACCACGCCGAGGAGCGCTCCGGGCCGACCGGCGCCCATCTGATCATGGTGGGGATCCTGCCCACCCTGCGGCAGGAGGACGTCGGCGAGGCGGCCCTGTCGGAGAACCCGCGGTACCGGCTGCTCAACGACCAGGTCTTCGCGGCCCGGGGCGAGGACCTGCGCCTCGAGGTCGACGGGACCGACCGGCTGCGCACCTACGCGGACACCATCACTCCGGAGGCCGCGTGCACCAGCACCCAGTTCCACCTGCAGGTCTCCCCGGAGGAGTTCCCCGCCTACTGGAACGCGGCCCAGGCGGTCGCCGGAGTCCAGGTCGCCCTCGCGGCCAACGCGCCGTTCCTGTTCGGCAAGGAGCTGTGGCACGAGACCCGTATTCCGCTGTTCGAGCAGGCCACCGACACCCGCCCGGAGGAGATCAGGGTGCAGGGGGTCCGGCCCAGGGTGTGGTTCGGTGAGCGGTGGATCACCAGCGTCTTCGACCTCTTCGAGGAGAACCTGCGCTACTTCCCCGCCCTGCTGCCCCTGTGCGACGAAGAGAACCCCGTCGAGACGCTGGACCGGGGCGACGTCCCCGAGCTGGCCGAGCTGACCCTGCACAACGGCACCATCTACCGCTGGAACCGCCCGGTGTACGCCGTCGCCCACGACAAGCCGCATCTGCGGGTGGAGAACCGGGTGCTGCCGGCCGGCCCCACCGTCGCCGACACCCTCGCCAACGGCGCGTTCTACTACGGCCTCACCCGTGCCCTGGTGGAGGAGGAGCGGCCGGTGTGGTCGCGGATGTCGTTCCAGGCCGCCGAGGACAACCTGCACGCGGCGGCGCGGCACGGCATCGAGGCGTCCCTGTACTGGCCCGGCATGGGCGAGGTGCCGGTGGCCGAGCTCGTCCTGCGGCGGCTGCTGCCCCTGGCCCACCGGGGGCTCGAGCACTCGGGAATGGACGATGCCTGGCGCGAACCGCTGCTCGGCGTCATCGAGCAGCGGTGTGTCACCGGCCGCAACGGCGCCGTGTGGCAGAAGGAGATGTTCCACCACATCGACGCCACCGCCCACTGCGGCCGTCACGAGGCGCTGCGGCGCATGACGGAGACGTACATCGACTACATGCATCTCAACGCGCCGGTGCACACGTGGCCGGTCGAGTGACGCCCGCCGTCGGCACGGCCGCGATGCGTCCGACCGCGCGGACTGCCCGGTCGTAAGGGCACACGGGCCAAAGGCGTGGGGCGGGGCGGCCGGGCACGGGGTGCGGGGCGTGGGCGGGGTCGTTCCCCCTGGGAATCTCCCGGCTTCGGCCATCGGCGCCCTGCGCCCGCCCGGCGCTGATCCCGCGCGGCGCGCACGACACGCTCGCCCCCGGGCGCGGGTCCGACCGCTGTCCCGCTCCGCTCCTCGTGCGCCGGCGGGCAGGCCCGTGCCGGCTGGTCCTGGTCCCGGCCGCACGGCTCCGGCTCTGCCGCATCCGTGCGGCCGGACCCGTGCGGCCGGCGGCCGTCCGCCCCGTCGGGCGTTTCGCCTGTCTCCGTGCCGCGGGACGCGGCTGGTGGAGCTCGGCGGCTCTTGCCTACCGGTCCTGGGCCCGGCGGCCCGTCGCCGAGGCGAAGCCCAGCCAGGTGTGCCGGTTGCCCGCCCAGCACCAGCCCACCTTGGGCGCGTTGCGGCGCTCGCGGCCGTCCCGCCCGGTGCCGTTGCTGATCCAGACGGCCGGCGTGCGGGCGTCCAGCGTGCCGTCGGCCCTGCGCAGCCGGGAGCCGATGGTCATGAAGCAGTGGTTGCGCTCCAGGACGGCGGGCTGCTGCAGCACCCAGTGGATGCCCTCGGTGAGCAGCAGCGGGGTGCGGGCCTGTGCCGTGAGGGCGGGCAGGGCCTCGTTCGGGCTCCAGTTGGCCATGTGGTCGCCGCGGTCGAGGCCGGTGAGGAGGTAGAGCGGAGCGTCGGGCAGCTCGATCGTGTCGAGCGGGGCGAAGAGATCGACGTCGGACATGTCGGCGACGACGAAACCGGCCTTGCCGTCGCGGCGGAGCAGCGGCGCGAGGGCGGAGGCGGGGACGCGGTCCGGGTGGACGGTGAGCAGGGCGCCCTCCCCGCCCGCGGGGCACTCTCCGGCCGCGGGGCCCTCCCCGCCCGCGGGGGACTCTCCGGCCGCGGGGCCCTCCCCGCCCGCGGGGGACTCTCCGCCCGCGGGGGACTCGGCGGCCTCGGCGAAGGCGCGCAGCTCGGCGGCGGGCAGCCCCGCCAGCTCGTGCACCCCCAGCTCGATCAGCCGCTCGGCCTGCGCGGTCGGGGCCGGGAGGGCGGGGAGAAGGGCAGGGATGGCGTGCGAGGTCTCGGGCACGGTACTCCCAGGGGTGGCGACGCGGATGGACCCAGGGCCAACGAAACGGCTCGCCGGAACGTTCCCGCCGCCGCTGCCTTCGCACTCCCTGCTTCTCCCGTACGGTCCCCATGGGCCACCTCTCTCCTCCGGCTGTCCGGGTCTCCTCCGGCTGTCCGGGGGTCACCGGCCTTCCGGCGCGGACGGCCGGAATCGTCGCTCCGGCGACCGAAACGGCCGGTACTGCCAGGGGCGTCCCGGACCCGGTGGCACTCCCCGGGGAGTAGGCGGCGAGCCGACCGCGCGGACCGCCCGGTCGTAAGGACGCGCGGGCCGGGTACTCGGCGCAGCGAACCGAGACCTGCCTGGTGGGCCGACGGGCCTCCGGCAGTCGATTCGCGCAACGGAGGCACACATGAGCACGGTCAAGGAAACAGTGGAAGTCGACGTCCCCGTCCGCGCCGCCTACAACCAGTGGACCCAGTTCGAGGAGTTCCCGAACTTCATGGAGGGCGTCGAGGAGGTCAGGCAGCTGGACGACCGCCACAACCACTGGACCACCAAGATCGGCGGAGTGCGCCGGGAGTTCGACACCGAGATCGTGGACCAGCTCCCCGACGAGCGCATCACGTGGCGCACGACCTCCGGCGACACCCGGCAGAAGGGCACCGTGCGCTTCGAGCGCGTGGACGACGCCCACACCAGGGTGGAGCTGGTGATGGAGATCGAACCGACGGGGGCGGTGGAGAAGGTGGCGGACCTGCTCGGCACCATCGACCGGCGCGTCAAGGGGGACATGAGGCGCTTCAAGCAGTTCGTCGAGGAGCGCGGAGCCGAGTCGGGGGCGTGGCGCGGGCGCATCCGCCCGGGGGACGCGGGCCCTGCCGCCGGCCCGTCGGCCGGTGGTCCCACCGCCGGCCCGTCGACCGGTCCTTCCCTCTGACACTCCGGCCCCGCCCGGAACTCGAGGGGGACCCCGATCACTGCTGTGCGGCGGCCTCCGCTCACTGCGGCGGCCTCCGCTCACTGCGGTGGCCACGGGCGCGGGGGCCGAGCGGCGCGTCGCCGTGCCCGTGCGCACCGGAGGCGGCCGTGGGCGGCAGCAGTGATCCGGGGGGAGGGAGGTGACGGGGCCGCGCGGCCACCAGGCTCCGGCGCGGGAGACGCGAGCGCGGGGCTCGTGGTCGCCTCCCTCCCCGTGTTCACGGCGGCCGGGGCGCGGGCGTGACGGCGTACCGCCGGGCGGCGACAGCCCCGTTTATCAGGAGTCGGCTGTCTCCCTGCGGGTACGCGGCCCGTGTCGGATACGGCGGCAGGGAGCGAAACCATGTCGCCGGCAGGTCCTGCGGTGGTGTGGAAGCCGGTGATCCGGTGCCGGATATCCGCCGTCCTCCAGGGGGGAGCGACGGGCCGAAGGCGCGGCGGGCGGCGGACATGACCCGCACGCCGTGTGTTCCCGCGGGAACACGGGGCGTGGGCTGCGCCTCGACCGCCGCCCGGCAGCAGTCGGCCCGCGCCACGTCCGGCGCGACGGTCCCCTCCTGACCGGAGGTGTCGGTATGACGGCCCACGTGGACATCGGAATGATGCTGCGCCGACTGGTACAGGCCACCCACACGGTGACGTTCGAGCAATTGCCCGGCCTGATCTCCAAGTATGCGACCCAGGCCGGCCTGGACGAGGTCGCCGTCTTCGTCGTCGACCTCCAGGAGACGGTGCTGCGGCAGGTCACCGGCCGCGGCCCGGACGCGGGCTCCGGCGGGGAGCAGTTGAAGATCGACGGCACACTGCCCGGGCGGGCCTATCAGCGCGTGGCCCTCGTCGCCGAACCCGCGCGGCAGGAGCAGGGGCGACAGCGGTGGTGGGCGCCGGTGACCGACGGAGTGGAACGCCTGGGGGTGCTGCGCGCGGACGTCGCCGACGGTGACGAGGACACCGTCGAGCAGAGCCTGCGCGACCTGGCGTCGCTGGTGGCGTTGCTGATACTGAGCAAGCGGACGTTCAGCGACTCCTACGCCCGCCTGGTGCGCACGGCGCCGATGAGTGTGGCCGCGGAGATGCAGTGGAACCTGATGCCGCCGCCGGCCTTCGCCGGCCATGACGTGACCGTCGGCGCCCTGATCGAACCCGCCTACGAGACGGGCGGCGACGCGTTCGACTACGCCGTCGCCGGCAACAACCTGCACCTGTCCGTGTTCGACGCCATGGGGCACGACACCGTCGCCGGGATCACCGCCAACGTGGCGGTGGCCGCCTGCCGCAACGCCCGCCGCCAGGGCGCGTCACTCGCGGAGGCCAGCCAAGCGGTGGAGGAGGCGCTCACCGCCAACTTCGGCGCCAGCCGCTACGTCACCGCCATCCTCGCCGACCTGGACCTCGTCACCGGGCAGCTGACGTGGATCAACCGCGGGCACCACCTGCCGCTGCTCATCCGGAACAACCGCTGGACCGTGGAACTGGCCTGTCCGCCGGCCGGACCCATGGGCATCGCCCTCAAGCTGCCCATCGTGCAGCGCCACCAGCAGCTCCAGCCCGGCGATCGGCTGCTGCTGTACACGGACGGCATCGTCGAGGCCCGCGACGCGCAGGGCAAGGAGTTCGGGCACGAGCGGTTCGTGGACTTCATCGTCCGCCACCACTCCGGCCTTCAGACGCTGCACGAGACCCTGCGCCGTCTGATGCGCGCCGTCGTGGACCACCACGCCGGCCGCCTCGACGACGACGCCACCGTCCTGCTGGCCGAATGGCGCGCCGGCCAGCAGGGGCAGCTCACCCCCTGACGCCCCGCGGGCGGCGCCCGGCCACGACCGCCTCCGGAGCCGGCTGCCCCGCGCCCTGGAGAGTACGTTCGTACACATGGCGAGGGGCTGCTTCGCGGACGACCCGCGCACGAACCTGGAGCGCATGCTCGCGGGCGATCCCTGCATCGCCGACGACCCCGAGCTCGCCCGACGCCGGCAGCGGGCCGTGCGCCTGGCCGCCCGCTACCAGGGGCTGTCGTTTGGATCAGGGCGCAGGATGCCGACGGTGCCTGATCGGTGCCGGTGAGCGGGGCCTGGTGCGTGCAGCTGCAAGGCGGAGGAGGGCGTCGACGCGGAGCGTCGGCAACCGACGGCAACGCCGCAGATGCGCGTGCCAGGCCCCGCGTCTGCGGCGTGATCCAAACGACAGCCCCTAGCCGCCTACGCCGAGGACGTCGACGCCGCCCACCCTCTCGACCCGCGACCCCGCCGCGACAAGCTGGAGGCCGCGAGCCCGTCACCCTCGGCGACAACATCTGGATCGGCGGCGCCGTCGTCCTGCCCGGCGTGACCGTCGGGGACGACTCCGTCATCGGGGCCGGCGCCGTCGTCACCAAGGACGTACCCGCAGGCGTCGTCGCCGTCGGCAACCCGGCCCGTGTCGTCCGCGCCCTCTGACACCCCTGCCCGCCCTGGCCACCGGACACGCCGTTCCCCCGGCGCCGCGAACACACCCTCGAGATCGCGCCGGCACTACCGGCGTCCCACCGCACCGGTCCCCACCGCACCGGTCCCCACCGCACCGGTCCCCATCGCACCGCTACGCGCCCACCGGGCAGGGCGGCA
Source organism: Streptomyces echinoruber (assembly GCF_014651135.1). Taxonomy (GTDB): domain Bacteria; phylum Actinomycetota; class Actinomycetes; order Streptomycetales; family Streptomycetaceae; genus Streptomyces; species Streptomyces echinoruber. Next base: position 125,249 of record NZ_BMWH01000012.1, on the reverse strand, counting down.
CCGCAGCGGATGCGGCCGGCCCGACGGGCCGCCCCGGGTCTACGTCTCCTCTTCCCCCGTCGCACCGCCCGCGGGCAGCCGCTCGCGGATGTCCGCCACGACCGACGAGTCGGTCGGTGCGGTGACCTCGCCGAGCGGGCGGGGCTTCGCCACGTCCCGCAGCGGGCACTGCATGATCTTGGCCCAGCAGCCGCAGCGGGGTGAGGCCGTGGAAGAGGGCGAGCGGCAGGACGACGGCGATCAGGTTTCTGTCGATGATCAGGTCGGTGTCGAAGACGCTGAGGACGCAGGTGGTCGCGGCGAGGGCGACGAGGCACCCACCGCATCCCGTCAAAGGCACCCGCCGCCTCCCGTCACACGGGCGCGCCCCCGGCGGGCGGACGGCCGAGCGCTCCCTACTGAACCCCCAACTCCCGTGCCAGCATGGCCGCTTGGACCCGGCTGCTCAGCTCCAGCTTGTTCAGGAGGCGGCTGACGTGTGTCTTCACGGTGCCCTCCGCCATCTCCAGCCGCTCGGCGATCTCCGCGTTGGACAGCCCCGCGCCGATGCAGGACAGCACCTCCCGCTCCCGCCGGGTGAGGCCGTCCAGCACGGCCGGGTCGGCCTTCGCCCCCCGCGCCGGTGCCGCGGCGAACTCGGCGATCAGCCGCCGGGTCACGGCCGGCGCGACGATCCCCTCCCCGCGCGCCACCGTCCGCACCGCCGTCAGCAGGTCCCCGGCCTCCGTGTTCTTCAGCAGGAACCCGGCCGCGCCCGCCCGCAGCGCGCCGAACACGTACTCGTCCAGGTCGAAGGTGGTCAGCACGAGTACGTCCGCGAGCCGCTCCGCGACGATCCGCCGGGTCGCCGACACTCCGTCCAGACGCGGCATCTGCACGTCCATCAGCACCACGTCGGGCCGCAGCTCCCGGGCCAGCTCCACCGCCCGTTCCCCGTCCGCCGCCTCACCGGCCACCTCGATGTCGGGGGCGCTGTTCAGGATGAGCACCAGACCGGCGCGGACGGCGGACTGGTCCTCGGCGACCAGGACTCGGATCATGCGGGGTTCCCGGGTATGTCGGCGGCCCGAAAAGGACCGGGTGCGGCCGGCGGGGCGCGGTGGGCGACGCCGCGCGGCGAACGGCTCCTCGCCCCCGCCCCGCCGGTCGGGCAGGCGGCCCGACACGATCATTGTGGCTCTCCCCCACCGAGCGGAAGCGTGGCGCGCACCGTCCACAGACCGTCTTCGGGGCCGGCCCGGAAACTGCCGCCGAGCAGGGCCGCCCGCTCCCGCATCCCGGTGAGGCCGGCACCCGAACCGGGGGCGCGCGGACCGCCGTTGGGACCGTACGGGCTGGTCACCCGCAGGTGCAGGGCACCGTCGGCCCGCTCCAGGACGACCCGCACGGGGCCCTCGGCCGCGTGCTTCAGCGCGTTGGTCAGCGACTCCTGCACGATCCGGTAGGCGGCCAGTTCGACGGGCGCGGGCACACGGTCCCGGCCGCTGCCGGGGCGGGCGTCCGGTCCGGTGCCGAGATGGCCGTCCGGTCCGGTTCCGGGGTGGCCGTCCGGTCCGGTGCCGGGGCAGGTCTCGGCGTCGGCGTCGAGGCGGACGTCGAGACCGTGGGCGCGGAAGCCCTCGACCAGGGCGGGCAGGCCGCCGAGGGTGGGGGTGGCCGTGGGTTCCAGGTCGCCGGCGCTGTCCCGCAGGATGCCGATCAGCCGCCGCATCTCGGCCAGCCCCTCGACACTGTTCTGCCGGATCACGGCGAGGGCGTCCCGGGCGGTCCCGGGGTCGTCGAGGGACAGTGCCGCGGTGGAGTGGATGGCGATCGCGGACAGGTGGTTGGCGACCATGTCGTGCAACTCCCTCGCCACTCGGGCACGTTCGGCGGTGACCGCCTGGGCGCGGTCCATCTCGGCCAGCAGCGCGGTCTGTTCGGCGCGCAGCCGGGCGGCCTCGGCGGCGTCGCGGTGGTTGCGGACGAGCGCGCCGGTGGCGGCGGGCGCGAACGCGACCACACCGACGCCCACGCCGATCAGCAGGCCCTGCGGATCGCGCCACAGGGCGGCGGGCACCACTCCGCCGAGCACGGTGAGCAGCCCGGTGATCCACGGGATGCGGCGGGCGGTGGCGGGGGAACCGTACAGCACCGCCGCGTACACCAGGTCGGTGTACAGCACCACGGTGACGATGCTGCCCAGGGTCAGCGTGTCCAGCACCAGCGCGGCGGTGCCGACCAGCAGCCCGGTGCGCGGCAGGACGCGGCGCAGCAGCTCGCAGGCCGCGGTCACCGCCAGCGGCACCAGCGGAGCCCAGGGCGCCTGCCACAGCACCAGGTCGCCCGAGGATGCCCGCGGATGGATCCCGAGGGCCCACAGCACCACTCCGCCGAGCAGCCCGCCCGCGGCGATCCGCACGTCGTCGCGGTGGGGACGGGGGAGGACGAGGGCCATGCCCCCATCCAACACGGCCCGCGGCGGCTCCGCCTGCTCCTGCGGGAGGGTCCCGGACTGCGACTTTCGCTTACGGCGGCCCGCGGCGGGTTCGTCCGCGCCGACGAGGAAAGCGGCGGGGTCTCCGGCGAGCCTGGAGGGGTGAGCGAAGGGAGCGGATCGTGGTCGTCGGGTGGGTCCTCACGTGCGAGGTGGCGTTCTGGGTGCTGCTGGCGGCCGGGTTGGCCTTCCGCTACGTCCTGCGGATGCCCCGCACCAGTCTCGCGCTGCTCCTGTGCGAGCCGCTGCTGGAGGTCGTGCTCTTCGCCGTGACGGCGATCGACCTGAGGAACGGCGCCGAACCCGACTGGCGGCACGGCCTGGCCGCCGTCTACATCGGGTTCACGGTCGGCCTCGGCCCCGCCACGGTCAGGTGGGCCGACGCCCGGGTCGCCCACCGCTTCGCCGGCGGCCCGCCCCCGGCGAAGCCACCGCGGTACGGCACGGCCCGCGCCGTGCACGAATGGAAGGTCGCGGGCCGCTGGATCCTCGCCTCCCTGGTCGCTCTCGCCCTGCTCCAGTCCGCCGTCTGGTACGTCGGCGACGACGGCGACACCGGATCGCTCCGGGCCTGGCAGATACGCATGCTGTGGGTGATCGGCATCAACGTGGTGATCGCCGGCAGCTACACGCTGTTCCCGAAGCGGGAACGCTGACGCTCCCCGCCCGCCGCCCCGCGGCACGCCCGCGAGCCGCGGGGCCGGTCGTCGCCCGGCCCGGTCCGGCGTCTCGGCCGGGTCGAACCCCGCCGGCCGCGCCGGGGCTTCGCCGGGACCGAGAACCGCGGCGCAAGCCCCGTCCGGACGCGACTGATGACCGGTGGCGTTGGGCCCGGCCCATCGCGTCGGCTTCAGCTTCGCTCTTGCATGCCGCCACCTCGTGCAATCGACAGGGCAATCGTCCAACGCGCCTCTGGAACCAGGGGATTCAGCTGGAACCAGGGGATTCAGCGGCATCTGCCGTTCCCGCACCACCCGGGCATCAGGGCAGGGCGTGGGTGGAGCAAGCAGCCCGGAAGGGTTTGCGATTGCCTGTCATGGGGAGGATTTCGGCTCGCCGGCAGGTGTCCGTCGCAGTACGGGTCAGCACGGCCATTGCGTTGACCCCGCTGGACCGTTCGCTGCGATACCGCTCGATGGCGCGCTCGGCGTCCTGGCCGACGTCGGTCAGGACCTCCTCCACCAAGCAGAACGGGCAGCCACGATCCAGCCGGGCGGCCAGGACACGAGGCCGTCGGCCGGTCATGCGGACGGCGACGAACCCGGTGCTCGAGACTCCCACCGTGGTCGTCTCGGGGCCGTCGGGCCCACAGGCCGCGAGCAGTTGCTGCCGCAGGTGCCGCTTGTCGACCACCGGGATGGGACGGGTCAACGCCTGGATGGCAACGGCCACGGCAGCGCCCAGCATGCACAGTCCGGCGACCACCCATGCCACGGCCGCCGGCCAACCCGGGGCCCAGCGCTCGGCTGCGACCACACTCGCCGTGCCCCAGAACGCCAGGCTCAGCCGGTCGATCCAGCGCGGCGGGTCGTGTCGCCAGATGCGCAGCAGGTCCCACAGGGTCAAGGACAGCGCGACGACCACCCCGGCAGAGGCTGCGTTCACAGGGCCCTCCCCAACCGTCCAACGAATGGATTCTCACAAGCGTCAGGAAGAGATACCCGGGCTGGGTACGAGGGAGAACACGAGAGACAGATGGTCATGAAGACGGCGCATGAAAGTCACGGTGCACTGCTGTGATCGCACAGGTTGGCCAGTTGGCCAGGCTGCACGTGGCTCTGCACTCGAACGCGGGAGTCGTTTCGACGTGACTGCGGGAGTCATCGTCCGACCGAGTTCGCGAGGCGGCTTGTCCTGACGTCACCCGTGGACCTGCGGTGAGACCCGGGGGCTTCCGAGGCAGTGACCCGACAGTGACCCGACAATGGCCCGACAGTGGCCCGACAGTGACCCGACGAGGACAACGCAGCAGATGGTTTCTCCTCCGCGACCTTCCACCAAGGCGTGCCGTACCAGCGGGGTGTGCGTGAAGCCGCCCGGCCGGGCAGATCACGGTCCTGGCTAGTCCCCGGTCCCCGGCGTCATCAGCCGGACGGTCTTCGTCACGGTGGCGGCAGGACACACGCGCTGCCACAAGTCCATGGTCCGCCGTATCTCCTCGGTCGTCGTGCCGCACCACCGACCGCGGCGGCCCAGGACGCCTCGACGAAACTTCAGCTCCAGCCTCAACTGGCCGTCGCTGCCGATCGACTCCTCCGGCCATGGGGTGAAAACCAGTTCCACCCGGGTCACGTCCTCCGCCGCGCGTGTCACGATGCGTCCTGCGGTGGTTGTCATCCGCAGTTGTGGATTTTCGCCACCGACCACCCGCACGTCGACCAGCGACCTGAAGTCACGGACGAGGAGAACAGCCCAGATCACGAAGGCGAGCGCCGTACCGCACAGGGCGATACGGAAGAGGACACCGTCGACGCCGCCGTTGCCCGCGGTGACCAGGAGCGCCAGGGCGGCGAATCCGGCCGTGCCGGCAGCTCCCTTCAACCAGCGTGACCAGGGTCGCTCGGCGGACGGCATGTTGGCCTCCCACAGGAGGTCGTCGACCTGCATCTGCCCCCATTCCTTTGTCGCCCGCCGGCGATGGGGCGATTGTACGGACGGCGATGAGACGTCCGAAAGAAGCTGCCCACCGTCTTGGCGTGGTGGAACTCGCCGGAAAATCACCGCCGTTTGCGGCTGGTGACCGGGACGTCGCTTCGTCGGCATCCCGTGTGCGGGGATCTGCGCAGGGGCCTCGGGTCTCTCTCGGGGTTCCGCCGGCCCTGCGCGCAGCCGGGCCCCCTGCCGCTCAGCCGGCCTTGCGTCCCACGCCGCCGTAGAAGCCGATCTCCTCGGAGCCCGGCGGCGGTGGGGTGTCCGGTCGCCAGAACGGGACCTGGACCAGGCCGGGGTCGATCGGTTCGAAGCCGGCGAAGAACGCCTCGACCTCGGTACGGGGGCGCAGGTTCAAGGCGGCGGTGGCCTTGTTGCAGACGTCGCCGGCCACCGCCACCCGTCGCCGTACGTCACCGCCCGGAAACGTCAAGTCCGGCCTGTGCGGGCCCAGTTGGACCGCAACTCTTCCGCTATCTTGTTACCGCGCCGTAGTCCACGCCTCAACAAGGCCTGCCGGTGCTCCCTTTGCCTGTCTCCGGCACCGTTTCCGAGCGGAGTTCACGTGACCCGTCGTTGCGTCATGCGCATGCCTGGTACGGCCGAAGTGTTCTCGTCCGCGTGAGCGGCCGCCGGCGCCTCGCCCGTCCGTTCGTGCTTCCGCTCAGTGAAAGACCCCCGACTTCGTGACCGTCTCCCTGTACGAGGCCGAGCCGGCCGGCCGGCACGCGGCCGTCCCCACGGGCAGCCTGTTCCGGCGGATCTACGCGCCGCGCGCCTGCGACGCGCTCGCCTACTCCATGGCGACCTACGCCATGCCGCTCGTCGTGCTGGCCACCACCGGTTCCGCCTCCCTGACCGGCCTGGCCTTCGCGCTCGAGTGGATACCCCGGGTGGCCGCGTTCGGCTTCGCCGGCGCCCTGGTGGACCGCAGCGGCGCGGCCATCGTGTGCTTCCTCGCCTCACTGGCCCGCGCCCTGCTGGTGGCGGGCGGCGCCGCCGCGCTGGCCGCACTGCCGCCGGGCACGGCCGAGACCGTCACCGTCATGGCGCTGGCCGCCGTCACCGGTGCCCTGACACAGTTCGGCTTCATCGCCAACGAGGCGGTCGGCGCCGTCGTCAGCCGCCGGCTCTCCGGGCGGTCCCACAAGGTGCAGTCGGTGCTCATCGGCATCGACCAGACGGCCACCCTCGTCGGTCCGGCCCTCGGCGGCGTCCTGCTGCTCACCGGGCCGACGCGCATGCTCGCGTGCCTGAGCGTGCTGTCCTTCCTGTCCGCCGGTCTCGCCCTGCAAACCCCGCCCACTCCCCTGCGTCCGCGCCACGGGAGGCCGGGGCCGGGCGGGGGCCTGCGGGAGGGGTGGCGCACCCTGCGCTCCCTGCCGTCCCTGCGCCGGCTCGTGGCCGGGCTGGCCTGTTCCAATCTCCTGCTCGGCCTGCTGCAGTCGGCGAGCCCCGTCCTGGTGGAGGAACGCTTCGGGCGGTCCGCGGCCGCCGTCGGCACGCTCTGGTCCGTCGCCGCCGCCGCCACGCTGGTCGCGGTCGCCTGCTGCCGGCTCGCCCTCGACCGGCTGGGCCTGTGGGGGGTCGGCGTCATCAGCGCGACCGTCGCGGCCGCCGCCTGCCTCGCCGTGCCGCAGGCCCCGTCCTACACCGGCTACGCGGCTCTCGTGGCCCTCTTCATGGCGGCCGACGGCGGGCTCACCGTGGTCCTGCGCACCCTGCGCTCGCTGGTCATCCCGCCGGCGGCCTTCGGCACGACCCTGTCCCTGACCGTCCTGCTCCTGCTGCTGCCCTTCCCCGTGGCGGGCGTCCTGCTCGCCCTCACCCCGCCGTCGCTCCTGGCCGACGTCATCGGCGGGTGCGCCCTGGTGCAGGCGCTCACCCTGCTCGTGACGTTCACGCGGCTGCGCAGCGATCCCGTCCTGCGCGCCACGGCCTCGGCCCGCCCCGGGGACCGGCCGCGCGCGTGAGCCGCCGCGCGTGAGCCACCGCACGTGAGCCGCGCGTGGTCCGCCGTGCCGTGACCGCGCGTGGTCCACCGCGCGGTTGACCGCCCGGTGGCCCCGTCGTCCCACCGGCGGGGCCACCGCCTCCCGGCGCGGCCCGACGGCAGGGCACCGGGCGGCGGTTCCGGGACGGAACACCGAAAGGAGGCAGCCCCCGGCCCCACCTCCCGCGCGGCCGCCCTTCACCCTTCCGGGTCAGCTGTTGCCCGCTCCGCATGCGCTGCTCCCACCCCTCACTTTGACTGGGGTGATCATGGGAGGAGAGCACCGATGGAGCCAGAGCACCATCCGTCCGGTCCCACCCCGTCCGGTCCCACCCCGTCCGGTCCCGCCCCGTCCGGTCCCGCCCCGTCCGGCGCGTCGGACACCCTGCCGACGGGCGCCGGCAAAACCGCCGGCTTCGAGACCGCCACCCGCGCCCCCGAGGCACGGGTTCCGGCCGCACTCCGCGCGGAAGGCCGCTGGTGGCCGTGGCCGGCCGCGGCCGCGGCGGCGTTCATCGTCGCCCAGCTCCTTCTCGTGCCGCCCCGCCTCGGCCTGGGCTGGGACGAGGTCATCTACGTCAGCCAGGTCGGCCACCACGCTCCCGCCACCGCCTTCAGCGCGCCTCGCGCCCGCGGCGTCTCGCTGCTGGTGCTGCCGGTGGCGGCCCTGACCTCGTCGACCATCGCGCTCCGCGTCTACCTGGCGGTCGTCTCCGGCCTGGCCCTCTTCCTGGCCCTGCTGGCCTGGCGCGGACGGCGCCCGCCGGCGGTGCTGGCGCTGGCTGGGCTGCTCTTCTGGAGCCTGTGGATCACCGTCTTCTACGGCCCGCAGGCCATGCCGAACCTGTGGGTCGCGTTCGCCGCGCTCGGCGCGGTCGGCTGTTTCCTGCGCGCCGCGGACGACCCGACGGCTCGCCGAGCCCTGTGGGGACTCGCCGGCTGCGCCGCCGTCATGGCCCTGATGCGCCCCATGGACGCGGTCTGGGCGGCCCTGCCGATGCTGGCCGCCCCCGTCCTGGTGCGCCGGTGGCGGCGGCCGGCGCTGTTCGCGGCGGTCCTGCTGGGGATCGTCGCCGGGGCGGCCGAATGGGTCGTCGAGGCGTACGTGCGTTTCGGCGGCCTGTCCGAACGGCTGCACCTGGCCAGCGAGTTCCAGGGCGGTCTCGGCCCGCACCTGGCCGTCGGCGACCAGCTCCGCTCGCTCGCCGGGATCGGCCTGTGCCGCCCCTGCCAGGCGCCTTGGCCCCACCCCGCCGTCTACCTGTGGTGGCTCGCGCTGCCCGTCGCCGCCGCCGGCGGGGTGGTGCTCGCGCTCGCTTCCCGCGGGAGGCGCCGACGCGCCGACACCGTGCTGGTGACCGCCTGCGCGGTGACCTCCGCCGTCCCGTACCTGTTCCTCATCGACTACGCCGCGCCCCGCTTCCTGCTGCCCGCCTACGCGCTGTTCGCCCTGCCGGTCGCGGACTGCCTGGTGTGGCTGGCCCTTGGAGCGGCCCGCTCCCGGTGGCGGCCGGTGACCGCTTCCCTGGTCCTCCTCGCGCTCGCGGGGCACCTGGCCGTCCAGTACGCCGTCCTCGGCCGCGCCGTCACCCGCACCGACGCCTCCCACCGGAACTGGCAGCGCATCGCCGACGGCCTGCAACGGCTCGGCGTCCGGCCGCCGTGCCTGGTGAGCGGCCCGGCGACGGTCCCGATCGCCTACTACGGCGGCTGCCTGTCCATCGCCACCACCGGACCCAACGTCAACATCACGACGGCCGGGATCCTGGCCGCCGCCCGCGACCACAACGTCGCCGTCCTCGTCCCGCCGGGCGGCCGGCCGCCCGGCTACGCCGCGGCCTGGCCGTCGCACCCGCTGCCCGCCCCCGGGACCCTCGCCCGCTATCGGGTCTACATCGAGCCGCGCCCGTAGCGGGCCGGCCCGCCGCGTTCCCCGCGCCGCCCCGGCCCCGTAGCATCCGCCGGGCCGCGACGGCCGGGGCGGTGCGAGGCGGTGCGGGGCGGCCGGGTCGGCGCGGGGAACGGCCGACGCGCTTCGTCCCCTCCGAGTCGGTCGAACCGGTCGGGCCGGTCGGGCCGGTCCACCACGGCGACATCGGCCCGACGGGCCCGAATTCCCGACTGCGGCAGGCGGGTGGGTGCGGGGGGCTCGCCGTTTCCCGTGGCAGGCGCCGGGCACCCGCCGCCCATGCAGACGCGTCCCGTTCCGGTCCGGACCATCCTCGCCGCCATCGGTCTGGTGCTCGCCACCTACCTCCTGCTGCAGTTGGTGGTGCAGACACGCCGTGTACTGGTGTGGACCGTGATCGCGCTGTTCTTCGCCGTCGCCCTCCACCCCGCGGTCGACGCGCTGGAGCGGCGGGTGAAGCACTGCCGCCGCTCGGTGGCCACGTTGCTGGTCTTCCTGGCCGCGATCGTGGTCATCGGCGCGCTGGTCGCCCTGTTCGTCACTCCTCTGGTCCAGGAGGGGACCCGGCTCGCCGGCCGTCTGCCCGGGATCATCCAGGACGCCCGCGCCGGCCGCGGGCCGATCGGGGACCTGCTCGAGCGCACGCACGCCCTGCGGTACGTCCGGCAGCACCGGGAGCAGATCCGCTCCTTCGCCACCGGGCTGGGCACACCCGCCCTGGCGTTCGTCCGCAGCGCCGCGACCACGGTGGCGGGAGCCGTAACGATCTTCGTCCTGGCCTACCTGATGGTGCTGGAGGGCCCCAAGGCCGTCGACGGCGCACTGGCCCTGGTGGACGAGGCGCGGGCCGCCCGCATCCGCCGGGTCGGAGCCGCGTGCGCCCGCACCGTCACCGGCTACCTGACCGGAAATCTGCTGATCAGCGTCATCTGCGGGGTGCTGACCTACATCGTGCTGCTGGTCACCGGGGTGCCGTTCGCCGGCCTGCTCGCCCTGTTCGTCGCCCTCGCCGATCTCATTCCCCTGGTGGGGGCCACCCTCGGAGCCGTCGTCGCCTCCGTGGCGGCGTTCATCCACTCCCTGCCGGCCGGCATCGTGGCCGTCGTTTTCTTCATCGTCTACCAGCAGGTCGAGAACCACCTCCTGCAACCGGTCATCCTGTCGCGGACGGTGAAGCTCAACCCCCTCACCGTGCTGCTGGCCATCCTGATCGCCGTCGAGCTCGCCGGGATCCTCGGCGCCCTGCTCGCGATCCCCGTCGCCGGCATGATCCAGGTCGTCCTCCGCGACATCTGGGAGCACCGCGACGGCCGGCCGCTGAAGCTGCCCATGCGGGGGGACAGCAGGCCCGAGATCCCCCACCGGGCCGCCGGCGACGGCGAATGACCGCCCCTCCGCGGTCGCGGTCGCGGCCGCCTACCCGCTTCCCCCGCGCCCCGGCCCCCGACTCCCCCGGTCACCGGCCACCGGCCACCGGCCACCGGCTCCCCCGGTTCTCCTGGAGCGGTCCCGTGGGCCTGCGGCCGGGGCACGAGCACCCGTCACGACGGTTCGCAGACGGCGAGGTGGTCGGCGTGACCGTGCTCGCCGAGGTATCCCTCGCCGACCGTGCTGACCGCGCCCGGCGGAAGCGTGCGGCACGGGCTCGTCGCGCCGTCCTGGTAGACGACCGCCACGCTCACCGTGTCGGCGCAGTTGTTGGCGGCGCTGGTGTACCGCCAGCTTTCGTGCATCACCACGCACGACGGGGCCGCCTCGAACGCCCGGGGCGCGGCCGAGGCCGCTCCCGGAAGGGCGAACGGGAGGATCAAAGACGTGACGAGTCCCGTGGTCGCCACAGACCGTTTCATCCACCTCTGCACTGCTTCACTCCTCGATCCTGTTCCAGGGCGCGTACAGGAAATCCACACAGTCGCCGCGCACGAGCGCATGATGCGTTCAGGACCTGAAGGTTCCAGGGGTGCAGGACTGCGCACAACGCCCGGCGCCCGCTTTCGGACAGTCCGGTCGTTGCACGGGTGGAACGCCGTGAGCTGCGGGAACGCGGCGTCGGCCGCGTCCGCTGCCGAGGTGACGCTTCAACCATTTCAGTGCGGCCCGGCGGGCCCGCCCCGTTCGGCCAGGCAGCGGCCCCGAACGCCGACCGGGCTCTCGGGCGGCTGCAACCGGACGGGAACGAGAGTTGTCGCGGCAGGAAGCCGGGCGGGCATGCGGAACCGCGGTCCCGCGGACCGGGCGGCTCTCCCGCGGGGCGGCGGGCGCGGCGACTCCCGCTCCCGGCCGGTGGGTTCACGACGGCGTGCCGCCCGCCGCGTGCCACCGCCCGGTGGTCCACGAGGACGAACCCCGGCCCAGCGGGCAGCTGGTGAGCAGGGTCGCGGCATCCGCGCCGACCGGGCGCCGGACGGTGTGGTCGGCGGGAGGCAGGCCCTTGCCGGTCAGCCACCTCTCCAGCGCCTCGAAGGCGGAGCGGTGGCAGGGGACCATCGGGCGGAGCCGGTCCGGGAAGGCGTCGACCAGCGAGTCGGTGTGCGTTCCGTCCTCGATGCGGTAGTAGCGCAGCAGGGCTCCCCGCCCGGCCTCGCGCACCATACGGGCGTACACGTCGGAGTCCTGGCTGATGGGCAGCAGCACGTCGAGCGTGCCCTGCAGGGTGATCAGCGGTCTGCCGATGCGTCCGGTCAGCGCGATGCGGTCGACGGCGCGGCGGACCGCGGCCGGCCGGGTGGCGTAGTCGTAGTCGGCGTCGCAGCCGGGGGTGCCCGAGGCGCAGAAGGGGGTGCCCGCCTCGGTCGCCCCGTCGTAGCCGGGGTCCAGTTCCTCGCGGTAGATGCGCTGGGTCAGGTCCCAGTAGACCTGGTGGTGGTAGGGCCACAGGAACTCCGAGCCCGCCGGATAGCCGGCCTGGTGCAGGGCCCTCAGAGCGTTCTCGGCTCCGGGCCCGCCGGCGGCGTACACGGGGTAGTGGCGCAGCGCGGGCGGCAGGAAGGTGAGCAGGTGGGGGCCGTCGGAGCGCCACAGGGTGCCCTCCCAGTCCACCCCGCCGTCGTACAGCTCGGGGTGGTTCTCCAGCTGCCAGCGCACCAGGTAGCCGCCGTTGGACAGGCCGGTGGCGAGGGTGCGGGCGGGAGCACGGCGGTAGCGTTGCGCGACGACGGCACGGGCGGCCCGCGTGAGCTGGGTGAGGCGCGTGTTCCATTCGGCGATGGCGTCGCCGGGCCTGCGTCCGTCGCGGTGGAAGGCGAGGCCGGTGTTGCCCTTGTCGGTGGCGGCGAAGGCGTAACCGCGCGCGAGCACCCAGTCGGATATCGCGCGGTCGTTGGCGTGCTGCTCGCGGTTGCCCGGTGTCCCGGAAACCACCAGGCCGCCGTTCCAGCGGTCGGGAAGCCGGATGACGAACTGCGCGTCGTGGTTCCAGCCGTGGTTGGTGTTGGTGGTCGACGTGTCGGGGAAGTAGCCGTCGATCTGGATGCCGGGGACACCGCTCGGCGTGGGCAGGTCCTTGGGGGTGAGCCCCGCGAAGTCGGCCGGGTCGGTGTGGCCGGAGGCCACCGTTCCGGCGGTGGTCAGCTCGTCCAGGCAGTCGGCCTGCTGGTGGGCCGCGCCCGGTACCCGCAGCAGGGCGCGTCCGGCGCAGTGGCCGCCCGGTGCTGCCTCCGCGCCGGCGGCGGGCGCCGCGGCGGCCGGGGCGGGGACGAGCGAGCAGGCGGCCGCGAGCGACAGCGCGCCGAGAACGGCACGCCGCCGGGGCCGTCCGCGGGGTGGGGCGGTGGCCGTGCGGGGTGGGAGCATCCGGTACCTCCGAGTCGAGTGGTGAACGAGTGATGGACGAGCCGGAGGCTAGGGGCGCGATCACCACACTGCACATGTGTGGGCCCGCCATGGCGGCGGCCCGGACAAGGGTTCCGGACACCATGGCGGGCCATTCACCTCACCGAATACGACGGTGGTGGGCGCCGACTGCGTGCCGGCTGCGTGCTGGCTGTGCGCCGACTGCACGCCGGTTGCGTGCCGGCTGCATGCGGATCAGGGGCAGCCGCTGTCGGCGATGGTGTAGTAGCCGGTGGGTGATTCCTTCAGGGTGTGGGTGACGAAGATGTTGTACAGGCCCATGTTCTGGTTCGAGCCCTTGGCGTAGGTGTAGCCGCCGCTGGTGGTGGCCCGCCCCGCCTGCACGTGGGCGTAGTTGCTGCCCGTCCAGCAGGCGGCCGCACCGCCGGTGGTGGTGGCGGTGATCGTCCCCGAGCGGGCTCCCGCCGTACCGGCGGCGTCCCGGGCGGCGACCGCGTAGCCGTGCGAACTCCCCGGCTGCAGGCCGGTGTCCGTGTACGACATGCCGCCGGTCGTCCCGACCGGGGTGCCGTCACGGTAGACCACGTAGTCCGCGGCACCGCTCACCGCGTTCCAGCTCAGGCTGATGCCGGTGTCCGTGGCTCCGGTCACCGCCAGCCCGGTGGGCGCGGGCAGCGAGCCTGTTCCCGTCCCCGGTTCGCCGAGACCGAAGAACCGGGCGATCCAGTGGCTGGAGCAGATCGAGGCCGGGAAGTACGGGGCGCCGGTGCTGCCGCACTGCTCGGGCCCGGTGCCGGGGTCGACCGGGGTGCCATGGCCGATGCCGGGGACCCGGTCGACCTCGACGGCGACCGTGCCGTCGGGGGCCACGTACTCGTCGTGCCGGGTGGCGTCGGGCCCGATGTCCGTGGTACGGGTGGGGGTCTGGGACAGCCCGTGCAGGGCCGTCCACTGGTCGCGCAGTTCGGTGGCGTTGCGCGGCACGACCGTCGTGTCCCGGTCGCCGTACCAGATGGCGGCGCGCGGCCACGGCCCGGTGTACGAGGGGTACGCGTCGCGCACCCGCCGGGCCCACTCGTCCGGGCTGAGGTCGACCCCGGGGTTCATGCACGTGTAGGGGCTGTTGTCCTTCGTGCAGTCGTAGGGCAGGCCCGCGACGATCGCGCCGGCCGAGAAGACGTCGGGATAGGTGGCGAGCACCACCGCGGTCATGGCACCGCCCGCGGACAGGCCGGTGACGTAGACCCGCCGGGGGTCCGCCCCGTAGGCCGAGACGGCGTGACCGGCCATCTGCCGGATCGAGAGGGCCTCGCCCTGGCCGCGCCGATTGTCGGTGGCCTGGAACCAGTTGAAGCACTTGTTCGGGTTGTTCGAGGAGGTGGTCTCCGCGAACACCAGCAGGAACCCGTCGCGGTCGGCGATCCGGGGCAGCCCGGAGTTGTCCGCGTAGACCTGCGCGCTCTGCGTGCAGCCGTGCAGCGCGACGACCACGGGCGGGTTCGCGGGCAGCGAGGCCGGCCGGTACACGTACATGTTCAACGCTCCCGGATTCGAGCCGAATCCGGTCACCCGCGTGAGCGCGACCGCGGCGTGCGCGGCGGGCGCGGGACCGGCGAGAGCGGCGCCGAGGACGAGGGCGAGGACGGCGAGGAGGCGGGGCACGAGACGGCTCCACCGGTCCCGGGGCCGTTCCTGGGGTGGGGGCGGGGGCACTGGCATGGGGCGGCTCCTTCGCTGGACGCCGGATGCGTGCGCGGTCCTGTGGGGTCGCCGGCGCGTCGCCGTGCGCCGGAGGCACCCGGCGTGCGGAACCGTAGAACCAGGCGTGTCCCGGCGACATGGTGCCGGGCACCACAGGGGGGCTCGCGCCGGTCGGCCTCCCACGGATTGCGCGGTCGCCGTCCGGCCTGCTAGCGGCACGTCCGTCCGCGGCACGGCGGGCGACGGCAGGCGGGGGTGAAGTCCCGGTTCTGGAACCGGACTTGTCGCCCTGTCACGCTTCCTCGGCCATCCTGTCGCGCTCCCCCCGGGCCGTCCTGTCGCACTCCCCTGGGCGGTGTCCCCGCCGGTCAGGGGCCCGTGCGTTCGTACCGGCCCTCCGCAAGGCGGGTCGATCGGCCCGGACGGGCGTGCCGAGCCCCGCGTCCGCCGCACGATCCGTCAGTTTGGAGCCGGGGACTTCGAGAACGGAGCTCCGCTTTCGCCGACAGGGCCGCGGGAGGCGTGCAGGAAGTGGTTGATCTCGCTGGTCGGCACCGGGCTCGTCATGATCACCCTGCGGGACCTGTTCCACACCCTCTGGCACCCCACCCGCCACGGCGGCCTGAGCCGCCTCGTCATGACGACGCTGTGGCGACTGGCCCGGCGCTTGCGCGCCCGCAGGCGCGTGGTCGGACTCGCCGGACCGCTCGCCATGGTCACGGTCGCGGGCATGTGGGCCGCCACCGTCGTCCTCGGCTGGGCCGTCATCCACTGGCCCCACATGCCGGGGGCGTTCACCTTCTCACCCGGTTCCGAGGCGGCACAGGAACCGGCGCTGCTGGACTCCGTGCACCCGTCGCTCGTCCTGGTGACCACCCTGGAACTGGGGGACATCGCACCCGGCGAGGGCCGGCTCCGCCTGATGTCGCCGTTGGAGTCCCTCGTCGGCTTCGCCTTACTGACGGCCACGGTCTCCTGGGTGCCGGAGATCCATCCGGCGCTGATCCGCAGGAGGGTCCTGGCCGTCCGGCCGGCGGTACTGCGCGGCTCCGACTCGGTGACGCAGCAGATCGACTGCACCGCGGGGGCGCTGCTGCTGGACGGCCTGGCCACTGAAGTCGTGCGCGTCCGCACCGACTTCACCCAGTACGCCGAGGCGTACTACTTCCACGACGGTGAGGACCGCTCCTCGCCGGCGGTCATGATCGACTACGTCTCCACCCTCGCCCGGCGCGGACAGGTGGCACGGCGGCCGGAGGTGCGGCTGGCAGGCGATCTGCTCGCGGGCGCGCTGAAGGACCTCGCCGCCGTCCTCGACCGGCTTTTCCTCCACACGGGTGACACACCGGCGGAGGTCTTCGCCGCCTACCCCGCCGACCACGGCCGCACGCAGCCCTGAAGCCGGAGCCTGCTCCGAGAAGGGCGGTCCCGCCGGCCTGCGCCCGTTCCGGGGCGGGGCGGGACGCCGAGCGGACTGCCGCCGCCGGGCGTACGCGCCGCGCCCCGGCTCGGACGGGCGGCTCGGGCAGCGGCTCAGGCGACGGCCGAGCGCAGCCGGGCCAGGATCTCTTCGAGGACCGGCCGGGAGGTGGCGAAGTTGAGGCGGGCGAACCCCTCGCCGCCCGGTCCGAAGTCCGGTCCGTTGCCGAGCATGACGCGGGCCCGGTCGAGGAGCGGCGTCGCGGGATCGGGCCCGAGCCCCAGCCCGCGCCAGTCCGTCCAGGCGAGGTAGGTCCCCTCCGGCAGGTGCAGCCGGACGGTGTCCGGCAGTCCGGCGGCGACCAGGCGCCTGTTGCGGTCCAGGAGGCGGAGCACCTCCTCGAGCCAGGCGTCGCCGTGCTGCCATGCCGCGAGCGTGCCGAGCACCCCGGCGTTGCCCGGCTGGCCCAGCAGCAGGGGCGGCAGCGCGTCGAGAGCGTCGCGCACCCGTGCGACGGCGACGTCGGCGACCGAGCAACGCAGCCCGGCCAGATTGAAGGCTTTGCTCGCCGAGGTCATGGTCACCGTCCGCCGGGCCGTTTCGGGGGCGAGCGCGGCGAACGGCAGGTGCTCGTGCGGCCGATACACGAGATCCGCGTGTATCTCGTCGGCGATGACGAGCAGATCGTGGCGCTGCACCACCTCCGCCATGGCGGACAGCTCGGCACGGGTGAACACACGGCCGGTCGGGTTGTGCGGGTTGACCAGGATCAACGCCCGGCACCGTCGGCGGGAGACGTCCGCCGCGAACCGCTCCGGGTCGAAGCCCCAGCCGCTTCCGGTGTCCACCATCGGTATCGGCACCAGGCGCCGCCCCATGCGTTCCAGCGTCTCCAGGAACGGCGGATACGCGGGCGTGTGCACCGCCACCGCGTCCCCGGGCTCGGTCGCGACATGCAGTACCGCCTGCACCGCCTGTACGACCTCGGTGAACACCCGCACGTTCGCCGGCTGCGGCGCGTATCCGTACCGCCGCGTCATCCGCGCCACGAACGCCTCCACGAGCGGATTTTCCCGGCCGTCCCACCAGGGGTATCCCAGGTCGTGCCCCAGCGCTTCGACGAGGGCCGTCCGCACGGGCTCGGCCACGGGGAAGTCCATGTCGGCGACCCAGGCCGGCAGTGCCCCGCGGGCGGTGGCCGCGGCCCACTTCAGACCGGGGCGGCGCGACAGCGTCGATACGGTGAGACCGTCCAGGTCTTTCAGGTCGTCCGAGCCGTACAGGTCGTCCGAGCCGTACAGGTCGCCCGAGCCGTACAGGTCGTCCAGGTCGTCCAGGTCATCCGGCATGGGGCCGAGCGTAGACAGCGGACCGGGCCTTGCGCAGGAGTGCGGAAGTGTCCGCCTGCGACCGCGCGGCCCCGGCCGGTCGCGGGCGCCGGCCGGGGCGGGTCAGGAGTCCTGCCCGCCGAGCAGGCCGGTCACCAGGCGGCGGGCGTAGCGGGCGTCCAACTGCCCGGAGCGGAAGAGGATGCGGTACATCATCGGGGCGACGACCCGGTCGAGGACGGTTTCGACGTCCGGCGCCCGCTGTCCCCGGGCGGCCGCCCGGTCGAGGATGACGTCGATCTGCTCGGCGGCGTAGGCGGAGCACTGCCCGGCGTTGGTGCCGTCGGGGTCCCCGAGCAGGGCGTCGCGGATGTAGGCGCGGCCGGGGGGAGAGGACATCTCCTCCAGGAACTCCTCGGCCCAGGCTGTCAGGTCCGAGGCGAGGTCGCCGTGGTCCGCGGGGGGCGCATCGGGGCGCAGCCGTTCCACCGCCACGTCGGACAGCAGCTCCTGCAGGTCGCCCCAGCGGCGGTAGATGGTCGACGGGGTCACTCCGGCACGCGCGGCGACGAGCGGCACGGTCAGGGCGTCGCGGCCCACCTCGGAGGTGAGGTCGCGCACGGCCTGATGCACCGACTGCTGGACCCGGGCGCTGCGCCCGCCGGGGCGCACCATCGGCTTGCGACTCATGATCTTCACCTTAAAGCCATGACTTCCACCCTTAAGCCCTTAAGGCAAAGGAATTACTTTTAGCCGGACATCGACCCGGCCTCACTAAACCTAAGGATTAGCTTTAGTGTTCCCGCGAGGAAGGTCGCCGCCATGCCGGAAAACCGCTGGAACCACACGATCGCGCCCCGACTGCGGGCGCTGGCGGACCTGCTCCGTGCGGGCGTATGGCCCAGCGGGGCCCGGCGACGGACACTGAAGCCACCGGCCCACCGGCCCACCAGGCACCAGGCCATCGGGCCGCCGAGCCACTGGGCCGCTCGCCGGGACGGAGGGTGCTCTCCCACCCCCCAGCGGCGTGCCGTACGGCCTCGTTCGGCCCGCCTCAGACCACCGGGGCCACCTCCCGCGCCGGCCGCGTCCGCTCGTAGGCACGCCCCACCCGCAGCAGGAAGGCCTCGGCGAGGGGTGACCACTCCGGCGACGTCGATGATGTCCTTCAGGCCCATCGGGGCGCCGCGCAGGGGTCCGTGCGCGCGGCTGTTTGTGACAGGTTGTTTTGGCCCCACCCCGTTCGGATGGGTTGCCTGGCGGCAGTGGGGGGCCGGGACGGTAGCGTGATGCATCGGATCCGAACCGGACGGCGAGCTCCCGACAGGCTTGACCGGACCGCAGGATCTCGACCCGTGCTCGATCCGGGACCGTCGGATTCCCCGATCCGCGGTGGACGACAGGCAGAGGCATTGGCTCGGTCGGCGGAGAACGGCAGGGCCCGACGTGGCCGAGGCTGGGCCCTTGTGGGGTCCAGCCTCGGCCCTTCCTGTACTGATCTTGTAGCCGAGCGTGATCACCATCGTTCAAATCGCTTGCGCTTGCGCGGGGCGTGAGCACAATCGGCGCGTGCAGATCCTGTCGTTCCCAGAAGCAGCCACTCCCGCCGACTTGCGTGTCCAGGTGAGAGAGATCCAGGAGCAGGCATGGCCGTCCGAGTCCGGGCCGGACGCTCCTGTTGACACCCCGACCCACGATCCTGCACTGCGCCCGTTGTCGATGCTGCTTGTGGAGGAGGGGACCGTGCTGGCCGCGCTGGACATCCTGTTCAAAGAGATCGTCCATGCCGGCCGGCGCTTTTCTGCTGGTGGGCTGAGCACGGTGGTGACGAGCAAGCAGGCACGTGGCCGTGGGTATGGCCGGCAGCTGGTGACAGCGGCGCGGGAGAGGATGATCGCCCAGGGCCTGGACCTGGGTCTGTTCACGTGTGATCGCCCGCTGCAGGCGTTCTATGAGAGCGCCGGCTGGCGTGTGCTCCCGGGAGCCGTACTCATCGGAGGAACACCGCAGACTCCCTTCCCCAGCGATCAGCCCGGCTTCGACAAGGTCACGATGTCGGACTTCTTCTCGGCTGCGGGCCGTCAGGCGCAGGCGTCGTTCCAGCACTCCCGCATCGAGCTGTATCCAGGGGAGATCGACAAACTCTGGTGATGGCCGCCAACCGGCCGGTGGCCGGCGAGCCGGGGCACCGGTGAACGGTCCCGGCCCGCCGACAGACGCAGGTCAGTATGTGCGGCGGCGCTTCTCCTGGGTCTGGGGCAGGCGGAAGCTGTCGGTGCCGATCCCGATCAGCAGGTGGGACTTGCCGGTGCCGGAGTCACCGATCAGGCAGAACGGCAGGCCGGCCTTCACCCAGGCCGGGTCGGCGAGGGTGTTGACCTGTTCCTGCCCCCTCGGCCGCGATCTCCGGGCGGCGTTCGCGCACGTAGTTCCGCGCCGACGAGTACGACGCCTGGTCGAAGTCATGCTCCTCCGCCAGCCGCTGCACGATCCGCTCGACGGTGTGCTTCTGCTTGCGCGGAGCCCTCAGGTCCTCCCGCAGCATCGCGTCGATCCAGCCCACCGCCGGAGCCAGGATGCGGAACTTCCTGCGAGGCACCTTCCGCGGCGGCGGGATCGCCGATGCGATCGCCTGCCTCGCCGGCCGCCGGTGGACTCCGTACTTCTTCGCCAGAGCCCGCTGCGGGAGCGACGGATCAAGACGCACGTCCTGGCGGATGTGTCGAACGGCTCAACACGCGACAAGCCCACCCTGGCCTCCCGACACGGCCACGACCAACGGCACGGCCTCCGACATGACCGTGAACGACGGACACACCCTGTCGGGATCGGGCAGGCGGCTCACACCGTTCACTCGGACAAGGGCATGTCGTCACCTAGCCGGACAGGTGGGGTCAAATCCAATGTCGATCAAGGTGGAGCCAAAAGAACTTGCCGAAGTGGGGCCACTGCAACCTGCCACAAACACGCGGCCGTCCGCGAGCGCCCGCTCGGCGTCGTGGGCCGCCCGGCGGGCCCGGTCGGCGGGACGGTGACACAGGCGGTGAGGCGCGGCTGGACCTGCTCGATCCGGCCGAGCGCGGAGCCGACCAGTTCGGCCGGGGACAGCTTCCGCCGTCACATCGCCTCGGCGGCGGCCGCGAGGGTCAGCTCATACGGCCGCATCGGGCTCCTCCTCGGCGGGCGGACGGGGTGGGCGCGGCGGCCCGCAGGGTCGGCACGACGGGGCCGCCCGCGGGCGTGAGGCGCAGGGCGCGAGCCGCGGCGGGGTCCCGGTGACGGCCCGGCCCGCGTCCGGCCCGTCCCGGTCGTCCGGTGCGGCCGGGGACGGCGGCGTTTCTGCCGAAGACCCGGGGGAAGGCGGAGGCGCAGTACGCCGAGGACGAGGACGCCGGCATGGTGGGGCCGTGGACACGTGCTGCCGGGCTGCGGCGCCGGCGGCGGACGGCTGCCCGGGGGCCGGGACCGGGCAGTGCGCCGAAACGGGCGCGCGGGCAGGTCCGGCTGCCGTGGATCGACCTGGCGGTCGCCTTCTGCGCGTATCTCGCCGGGCTGCTGGGGGCCGGGCTGGCGCTCGGCGGTGACCGGGCCCGGGACGTCGCCGTGGGAAACGCGGTGGGCGTCGGGTGCGCCCTCGCCGGTGTGGCGGCGATGGTGGCGTGGCGCCGTTGGCAACGTCGGCGCCGGTGACGCCGGTGCGCCGACGGCCCGCGGCCGGTGCCGCCGGCGGCCGGCGCCCTCGGGGACCGTCCTCTAGGCGCGGAAGTAGTCCTGCTTCGTCACGTCCTTCGGTGTCCGGCGCACGTGGGCCGTCAGGCCGCCGGTGAGCCCGCCGGCCGCGGTCTCCCCCACGGTGACGGCCACGGCGGAGAGCGGCACGGCGACGTTCTCCAGGGACTTGCGTTCCGCGTCGACGCCCCACACCAGGGCCGTCACACCGCCGAGGACCATCAGCACGGCGCCGACCGCGTACCCGGCGAAGACCCGCCACGCGCTGTCCCCGTCGCCGATGAGCGTGGCGAACAGCCAGGGAGCGACGACGCCGCCGAAGAGCATCGACACCGCGAAGAAGAAGGAGATCGCCTGCGCCCGCATCTCGATCGGGAAGATCTCGCTGACCGTCAGGTACGCCGAGGAGGCCGCCGCCGAGGCGATGAAGAAGATCACGCACCACAGGACGGTCTGGGTGACCGCGTTGAGCGCGCCCTCTGCGAACAGCCACCCGGTGACGAACAGCAGGACGCCCGACACGCAGTAGGTGCCGCCGATCATCATGCGGCGGCCGACGGTGTCGAAGAACCGGCCCAGAACGAGCGGCCCGAGCAGGTTGCCCACCGCGAAGGGGAAGATGAAGTACGCGACGGCGCCGCCCTTGATGCCGTAGAACTCGGCCAGGATCAGCGCGTAGGTGAAGAAGATCGCGTTGTAGAGGAACGACTGCGTCACCATCAGCATGAAGCCGAGGAAGGAGCGCTGCTTGTAGTCGCGGAAGAGCACCCGGGCCAGTTCGCCGTACGAGACCGGCTTGCGGCGCTGGAACTCCATCGCGGCCTCCTCGGGCACCGGCTCCAGCCGTGCCCCGTGCCTGACCACGTCCTGCTCGATGCGGGTCACGACCTGTTCGGCCTCCTCCGGATGCCCGTGGGTGAGCAGCCAGCGCGGGCTCTCCGGGATGTTGCGTCGCAGACCCCAGATCGCCAGGCCGATGGCGGGGCCGACCAGCAGGCCGAGGCGCCAGCCGAGGTCGAGGGAGAAGATGTCGGGGTTGAGGAAGAGCAGGTTGGCCGCGGCGCCGATCATGGCCCCGAGCCAGTAGGTTCCGTTGATCGCGAGGTCCGCGTGGCCGCGGTGCCGGCTCGGGATGAGCTCGTCGATCGCGGAGTTCAGGGCGGCGTACTCGCCGCCGATGCCCATGCCCGCGACGAACCGCGTGACCGCGAAGAACGCGAAGTTCATCGACAGCGCGGTCAGGCCGTTGCCGATCAGGTAGACGCCCAGGGTGGCGATGAACAGCTTCCGGCGCCCCAGCCGGTCGGCCATTCGCCCGAACACCAGCGCCCCGACGACCTCGCCCAGCAGGTAGATGCTGGCGGTCAGTCCGACCTGCGAGGCGGAGAAGCCGAGGGTCTGCGTGTCGCGGATCCGGTCCGCGATCGACCCGGCGACCGTGATCTCTATGCCGTCCAGGACCCAGGTGATGCCCAGGGCGATGACCACCCTCCAGTGGAAGGCGCTCCACGGCAGCCGGTCCATCCGCTGCGGCACCGTGCTGCGTATCGGCGTGGCTTCTGCGTCGATCCCGACTGCGCCGCTCATGGCGACCTCCCGGTTCAGCCCTGCCCATACCCGTGGTGGGTACCTCTCGTATTGCCCACCAAAAATGCATCAAACAGATGCAATTCGGCATAGCGGACGCACGATCGGCTGTACGCCCCGCACCACCGGGCCGGGCCCGACGGTGTCGGACACCGCCGCCAGGAAACCCGGCAAAAGGCGGAGAAAATGCGGAAAACGACACATATCGCGCGGAGGTGAATCAGGATGACCCTGCCCATACGACGCGGCACCCCCGGCAGGCCCGCCGAGCGGCGGTTCCCCGGCTGGACGACGGACCCGCTCGCCGAGTTCAACGACCTCTTCGGCCGCCTGGGCACCCTGCTGGAATCCACCGTCGGCGGCGCCCTGACGCCCCTGGCGGAGGGCATGGCCTGGACGCCGGCGGCCGACATCGAGGAGACCGACGACGCCTACACGATCGAGGTCGACGTCCCGGGCGTCCGGCGCGAGGACATCACCGTCGAGATGACCGACCGGGAGATCGTCGTCACCGGCGAGTTCAAGGAGCGCGAGCGCACCGGTGTCCTGCGCCACCGCACCCGGCGGACCGGACGGTTCGAGTACCGCGCCGTACTGCCCGGCGAGATCGACGCCGAGTCCGTCGAGGCGTCGCTGAGCGACGGTGTGCTGACCGTCGAGGTGCCCAAGGCGGAGACCGGCAAGCCGCGCCGCGTCACGATCTCCTCCGGGGACTGAGCCTTCCGGCTTCCGGGATTGAGCCTTTCGAGGCTTTCCGAGGCTTTCCGAGGCTTTCCGAAGCCTTCCGAAGCCTTTCGAGGCCTTCCGAAGAAGCCGCTCCGGGACACCGCGAGGTCCCGGGGCGGCCTCGCCGCGCTCGCGACGCCCGCCCGCGCGGCGCGGACAGCGCCGTTCGTCCGCGGCCGTGCGGCCTTCCCGGGGCCGCACCCGAACCCTCCCGGGGCCGTACCCGAACCTTCCGGGCCGTACCGGACCTCCCGGGACCGGTCTTCCGGTTACGGCTCCTGCCGGCGCAGCCGCTCGATGGCGCCCAGGACCCCCTTGCGGTGGGCATGGGTGCGCTCATAGGTCTCGATCACCGCCAGGTCCGCCGGGGACAGCGCGGGCAGCCGGCGCTTGATCTGCTCCGTGCTGAGCTGGCTGAACCCGTGGATCGGCAGCTCGTCCTCGTGCCGGACGGCTCCCAGGACCTGTTCGGGAACGGGGCCGGTCTCGGCCTCCGCGAGATCCGCGCCCCCGGCCGGACCGCCGGTCCGCCGGTCACCGCGCCGGGTGAGGTCACGTGCGCGGCCCACCACGGTCCGCACGGTCCGCGCCGTGGTTCCGGCCAGACCGCCGCCGTTTCCCTCCCCCGGCCGGAAGCCGTCGGCGGCCGCCGCCACGGCGCGGGCCTGGCGGGTGAGGCTGTCCTCCAGTGTCCGCAACAGCTCCTCGTCCCGGCGGCGCAGTGAGCCGAGCAGTTCGGCGGTGGCCCGGTCGTCCGCCTCCTCGGCGAGGACCTCTCCGGCCCGGCAGGCCGCCAGCGCCCGCGCCGCAGCCGCGTACTCGTCCTCCGCGTTCCTCAGCAACTGCCGCGCGTCGGCCGGGCCGCCACCGGGCAGCGCCCCTCTGACGGCCTTCGACCCGAGCGTCACCGGCAGCATCACCGTACGCACCGCGCCCCGCGACACCCACCGCGTCACACCGGCCGCGGTGCCGAGCGCTCCCCGGGGCCGCAGGTCGCGCACTTGGTGCTGGACGCGCCGCAGGCCGTCCTGGGCCTCGGCGGCCCCCCGTTCGAGCAGGTCCCGGTGGGGGCCCGGCGGGGTGACCGCCGCGTCCGCCCGGAACCGGTCGAAGACCGCGGCATGGGCCTGGCGCACGTCCTCCAGTGCCGGTACGAGTTCCTCCGTCGTCACTGCCATGCGGGCTCCCTGAGGCAAGGATCGAGCGGGCGGCGGTCCGCCGCGTGAAAGGCGGGGCGGTGCTTCGGCGGGGTCCGTCGCCAGGTGGCCGGCACCATCCTGCGCGACCTTCGCCAAGATTGCTCGGCGGGGCGCGGCCGGCGGGCCCGCACGCGCCGGATTGCCGCAGCGTGCCGCCGGTGACGGCGGGAACCGGCCGCGCTGATCCGTCCGGGTGATGGCGGGTGCGCGGCGCGGCGCGCGCCGAAGACACCGGCGTGCCCGGCGTGGCACGGTCGGCGATGCCCGTTTCCCGGGCGGCGGTCATCAAGCGGCATGGGCCGTGCCAGGTGGTCGGTCCTGCGCGCGGCCACGACGATGCGGAGGACAAGTGGCTGCGGAGACGGACGTGTTCTTCTGGCCCGACGTGCCTTCTTCCGGCACCCGGGATGTACGGCCCGTTCCGGAGGAGGCAGCCGCGGAGCGCGACGACGCCCCCGGTGCCGTCGGCGCCATCGGTGCCATCGGTGACGCGACCGCCTGGACCCTGTTCGGCATGGTCTTCGCCTCGATGGCGTCCGGAAGGCCGGCTGCCCTCAGGCGGTTCGGCGACGGGCGCGGCGGCTCGTCCTGACCCGGCCCGCGCAACCCACCCCGCCCACGCGGCCCACGCGGCCCACGCGGCGCCGCGTGCCGGGGGCGGAGGCAGCCGGGTCTGCTCTGCCGACGGAAGGCCCTCCAGTCCTCGTACAGGCCGGGAGCGAGAACACCGGCGGGCAGGAACAGGGGGATGTTCCGGGGAATCCGGGAACCCGCCTGCGCGGACCGGTCGCCGGCCGGCGTCGTTCGTGGAAGGAGTGCGCGATGGCGGAGCAGAACGGTGAACCGGGCGGCGTGAGGTGCAAGGCGTGCGGCAGCCGCCCCGCGTCCCCGTCCGGCGACGGCACGCTGTGCGAGCACTGCGCCGCCGTCCTCGAACTGCCGGACTCCTCCGGCCTGACAAAGGACGAAGGGGCCGCGGTCCGGCGTTCCTTCGAGGGCCGTGACACCCGGCCCGGCTCCTGAACCGGGCCGGGGCATCTCCGTCGCGGTCCGGGGGCCGGCGGCCCGGCGGGGACGCCCGCGTGCTGCCGCGGGACGCCACCGCGCCCCTGTGCTCCGGCACGCTCGGCCGGTGCCTGTCCGGCCCGCCCGCCTGCTCGACTTCCCCGCTTGCTCGACTTCCCCGCCTGCTCGACTTCCCCGCCTGCTCGACTCCCCTGCCTGCTCGACTCCCCTGCCTGCTCGACTCCCCTGCCTGCTCGACTCCCCCCGCCTGCCCGGTGACGGGAACGACGGCTGATACGACGGCTCCCGGCACCCCGCTCCCCTGCTGATCGCCGCCTTCAAGGGAAGCACGGCCGCGACCGGGACCGAAGTCAAGTCGGCCGACGGCCGGTTCGGTGGGAGGCAGGAGGCTGCCGCACACCTGGACAGCGCGCAGGAGGCGTGTTCTCATGCCAACTGCCCCTGTTTCCAACGTTGTTCAAAACACGCAGCGAGCCTCGGACAGATCCGCACCCGCCTCCCGGCCCGGCCGGCCTCGAGGCACGACCGGTTCCCACCCCTCCGTGCGGTCCGCCCCTCACGGGGCGAGGGCGGGTCGCACCCGTGACCACCCCGTCTCCGAACCCCCCACAGGAGTCGCCTGCATGACGCTCGACAGACGGCATTTCCTGACCACCTCCGCCCTCGCTCTCGGCGCCACCGCACTGGCCGGCCGCCTCGGACCGGCGGCCGCCGCACACGCCCGCGCCTCGTCCGGGCTCGTCCCGGCCGCGTTCTCCCGGCTCCCGCCCGGCAGCATCACGGCGCGCGGCTGGCTGGCCCGGCAGCTCGGCCTGCAGCTCGGCGGCCTGTGCGGACGCTACGCACAGCGCTCCCACTTCCTCGACCTCGACACCACCGGCTGGGTCCACCCGGACAAGGACGGCTGGGAGGAGGTCCCGTACTGGCTGCGCGGCTACGTGCCCCTGGCCATCGCCACCCGCGACGCGGGCGCACTCGCCACCGCCCGCCGCTGGATCGACGCCGTCCTGGCCACCCAGCAGAGCGACGGCTTCTTCGGCCCCCGCGCCCTGCGCACCGCACTCGACGGCGGCCCCGACTTCTGGCCGTTCCTGCCGCTGCTGATGGCGCTGCGCACCTGGCAGGAGTACTCCGGCGACCGGCGGATCCTGCCCTTCCTCACCCGCTTCCTGGCCTTTGTGAACCGGCAGGGCGAGAACGCGTTCGCGCACGGCTGGGTCTCCTACCGCTGGGGCGACGGCCTGGACGTGTGCCTGTGGCTGTACGAGCGCACCGGCGACGCCTTCCTGCTCGATCTGGCCGACCGGATGCACACCCACGGCGCCGACTGGACCGGAAGCCTCCCGACGCTCCACAACGTCAACATCGCGCAGGGCTTCCGCGAGCCGGCCCAGTACGCCCGGTGCTCCGGTTCCGCCGCGCTCACCCGGGCCGCCTACCGCACCTACGACGCGGTGATGGGGACCTTCGGGCAGTTCCCCGGCGGCGGCTTCGCGGGCGACGAGAACTGCCGCCCCGGCTTCACCGATCCCCGGCAGGGCTTCGAGACGTGCGGCATCGTCGAGTTCATGGCCAGCCACGAGCTGCTCACCCGCATCACCGGCGACCCGGTGTGGGCGGACCGGTGCGAGGACCTGGCCTTCAACCTGCTGCCCGCCGCCCTCGACCCGCGGGGCAGGGCCGTGCACTACATCACCAGCGCCAACAGCGTCGACCTCGACAACAGGGTCAAGTCCGAGGGCCAGTTCCAGAACGGCTTCGCCATGCAGGCCTACCAGCCCGGCGTCGACCAGTACCGCTGCTGTCCGCACAACTACGGCATGGGCTGGCCGTACTTCAGTGAGGAACTGTGGCTGGGCACCCCGGACGGCGGGCTGGCCGCCGCCCTGTACGCCGCCTGCCGCGTCACGGCCACGGTGGCGCAGGGCACGCGGGTCACCGTCACCGAGGACACCGACTACCCGTTCGACGACACGGTCGAGTTGACGCTGTCGACCCCGGGAAAGGTGTCCTTCCCGCTCCATCTGCGCATCCCCGGCTGGTGCGCCGACCCCCGCGTCACGGTCAACGGGCGCGACGTGCCGGGGCGTCCGGGACCGGCGTTCCTCAGGATCGACCGCACCTGGTCGCATGGTGACAACGTTGTCCTCCATCTGCCCCAGCGGACCACGGTGCGCACCTGGCCGGCCCAGCACGGCGCGGTCAGCGTCGACCGCGGTCCCCTCACCTACTCGCTGCTCATCGGCGAGGACTACGTCCGCTACGCCGGCACCGACGCCTTCCCGGAGTACGAGGTGCACGCCACCACCCCCTGGAACTACGGGCTCCTGGCCGGCGCCACACCGAAGTTCAGCCGCACGGACGGACCGCTCGCGGCCAACCCCTTCACGCACGAGGGCACTCCGGTGCGCATGACCGTGCCGGCCCGCCGCATCCCCGAGTGGACCGGCGACGACGAACACGTCGTGACGCCCCTTCAGCAGAGCCCGGCCCGCAGCGACGCGGCCACCGAGACGGTCACCCTCGTTCCGATGGGCGCCGCCCGGCTGCGCGTCACCGTCTTCCCGACCGTCGCCGCCGACGGCCACGCCTGGACTGTGCCGGCGCCCTTCCGCCGCGTCCTGAACAAGCACAGCGGCAAGGTCCTCGCGGTGGACGGCATGGCCACCGCCAACGGCGCGCGGGTGGTCCAGTTCGACAACACCCCGACCGGCGACCACGCCTGGCAGTTCCTCGACCGGGGCGACGGCTGGTGCGTGATACGCAACGGGCACAGCGGCAAGGTGCTGGGCGTCGACGGCATGTCCACCGACAACAGCGCGGCAGTCGTCCAGTTCGACGACAACGGCACCGACGACCACCTGTGGCGACTCCTCGACGACGGCGACGGCTGGTTCCGCGTCCTGAACAGGCACAGCGGCAAGGTGCTGGGCGTGGCCGGCATGTCCACCGACAACAGCGCGGCAGTCGTCCAGTTCGACGACAACGGCACCGACGACCACCTGTGGAGGCTGGTATGACCAAGGCGTTCAGACCGCGGAGCCCGGTGCCGGGGGTGCGTGCCGCGGCCCCGGGGCACGGGGGCCGCAGGCGGCTGCGCTGGGTGTCCGCCGCGGCGCTCGCCGGCGTCGTGGCGACGACGGCCGCCTGGTCGGGCCAGGCCCCGGCGGCGGCGGAGGGCCGGCCGCTCCGGCAGCCGCCGACCGTACGGTCCGGGGACGCCCGCTTCGAGGTGCTCTCCCCGACTCTCGTGCGCACCGAGTACGCGGGGGACGGCGGTTTCCTCGACGCCCTCACCTTCCACGCGATCGGCCGGGGGGACTTCGCGCGGACGCCGTTCACGGCCACCACGTCCGACGGCTGGCTGACGCTCCGGACGAGCGCCCTGACCCTGCGGTACAAGGTGGGCTCGGGCCCGTTCACCACCGACAACCTCACGGTCGACGTCACCGCCGGCGACCGGCCGGTGACCGCCGCCCCGTGGCAGCACCTCACCTGCGCCGCCGGCGCGCTGTGCGAGGCGGAGGACCTGTCGTACAGCGGTGTTGCGACCGCCTCCGACCACGCGGGCTTCACCGGCCCGGGCTTCGTCGCCGGCTTCGAGAACACGGGCGACACGCTGACCGCCGACATCGATGTCACCGCCGCGGGCACCTACGCGCTCGCCTCCCGCTACGCCAACGGCACCGGCGGCGACGGCCGGCACGAGACGCGGACCCTGACCCTCTCGGTGGACGGCAGGGACCGGACGTTCCGCCTGCCGGCCACCGGCGGCTGGGAGGACTGGTCCGTGGCGTCGGTGCCCATCCAGTTGTCCGCGGGCCGCCACGCGGTGTCGCTGAAGCGGACGCCCGGCGACTCCGGCAACGTCAACGTCGACAGCGTCGCGCTGCTGAGCCCGCAGGCCACGTACCCCTCGTCCGCCGCACGGGCGATAGTGGACTGCCGCTTCGGCACGAGCTGCGAGGCCGAGACGGGCCGCACCACCGGATCGGCGGTCGTGGCGAGCGACCACGGCAACTTCTCCGGCAAGGGCTTCGTCGCCGAACTCACCCAGGGCTCGGACCTGTCCGTGCGCGTCGCCGACGTCCCCGCCGACGGCACGTACTCCCTGCACCTGCGCTACGCCAACGGCACCGGCGGCGACGGCCGCCACGAGACGCGCACGGCCGTCCTGCGGGCCGGCGGCGACGAGCAGCGGCTCTCCCTGCCCGCGACCGACGACTGGGACACCTGGCGCACCGTCTCCGTGCCCGTGTCGCTCAAGGCCGGCGCCGACACCCTCACGCTGCACTGCCCGGACGCGGCGAGCTGCCACGTCAACGCCGACACGCTCGCGGTGACGCGGCGCGACGCGCCCGCACCGGACCCGCACCTGGCGCTCGGCGGCTACCGCCGCAGCCTCGACGGCGTCGACGGCGACCGGGGCGCCGTGCGCACGACGCCCGGGCTGCTCCACCGGGACGGCTGGTACCTGCTCGACGACACGCAGACGGCGGTGTACGACCCCGCCGCCCGGAAGGTCTCCCCCCGGCCCGGCCACGGCGACCGGCCCTACCAGGACGGGTACCTCTTCGGCTACGGCCACGACTACCAGCGGGGGCTGTCCGACCTGGCCACCCTGACCGGGCCGAGCAAGCTGCTGCCCCGCTGGGCCTACGGCGTGTGGTACTCCGAGTACATCGACCGCACCGCGGCCGACTACCAGAAGACCATCCTGCCCGCCTTCCGCTCCGAGGACGTCCCGCTCGACGTGCTCGTCGTCGACACCGACTTCAAGTCCCCCGACACCTGGAACGGCTGGGAGATCGACACGGCCAAGTTCCCCGATCCGAAGGGGTTCTTCGACTGGGCCCACGCGCAGGGCCTGCACACCACCCTCAACACCCACCCCAGCATCCTCGACACCGACCCCCAGTTCCCCGCGGCCATGGCCACGGCCAAGGGCAAGCTGCGGAAGGCCGGATGCTCCTCCGGATCGGGTGCCGCCTGCTACACGTTCGACTTCGGCGACCCGGACCAGCTCAAGGCCTATATGGACCTGCACCGCTCCCTGGAGGAGCAGGGCAACGACTTCTGGTGGCTGGACTGGTGCTGCGACGCCTCCCGGTCCTCGCTGCAGGGCGTCACCCCGGACGCGTGGATCAACCAGCAGTACGCCGCGGCCGCCGACCGGACCGTCGGCCGGGGGTTCGTCATCTCCCGGGCCCACGGATCGCTGCAGTCCGGCCCCTACAGCGGCCCGTCGGGCCTGCCCACCGGCCCCTGGGCCGACAAGCGCACCACCCTCCACTTCACCGGAGACACCTCCTCCACCTGGGGCACCCTCGCGGCCGAAGTCGGCTACACGGCGGCCGAGTCCGCGGCCACGGGCCTGTCCGCCATCAGCCACGACATCGGCGGGCACAACGACACCACGGGCCTGCAGGGCTCCGAGACCTACACCGCCGACGGGCAGACGCACCGCACGAAGAAGCTGCCCGACGACCTGTACGCCCGCTGGGTCCAGTTCGGCACCTTCCAGCCGATCGACCGCCTGCACAGCAACCACAGCGACCGGCTGCCCTGGCAGTACGGCAGTGCGGCGCGGGCCTCGGCGGACACGTTCCTGAGGCTGCGCGAGAGCCTCGTCCCGTACACCTACACCCTCGCCCAGGAAGCGAGCACCACCGGAGTGCCGGTGGTGCGGGCGATGTACCTGGAGTACCCCGAGGAGCCCCGGGCCTACGCGACGGCCGGCACCGAGTACCTGTACGGGCCCGACCTCCTGGTGGCGCCGGTGACCACGCCCGGGACCACGGCGACCACGTCCGTGTGGTTCCCGCCCGGCAGGTGGACCGACTACTTCACCGGCCGGACCTACGAGGGCGGCACCACCCGGCGCGTCACGACCGGCCTGGACTCCATGCCGGTGTTCGTCAGGGCGGGCGGGATCATGCCCACGCGGACGGACGCCGCCGCGCACGACGCGAAGTCGCCCCTGACCGAGGTGACCCTCAACATCGCCGCGGGAGCGTCCGGTTCCTTCACCCTGTACGAGGACGACGGCACCACGACCCGGCCCTCCGAGCACGCGACGACCAGGATCCGCTACACGGAGACCGGCCGCGCCCGCACCGTGCGCGTCTCCCCCGCCTCCGGCTCGTTCCGGGGGCAGGTGCCCCGACGGGAATGGACCTTCAGGATCCTCGGGGTCACCGCACCGCCCGACGCCGTCACCGCCGACGGCCGCTCCCTGTCCTCCCGCGCGTACACGTGGGACGGATCGGCCCGCACGCTGACCGTCACGGTCCCCGCGCGCAGCGTACGCACCCCGGTCTCCCTCACCTACAGGTAAACGGTCACCCCCGGCACCTGCGATCGCCCCTGCCGGACGGGGCGTACGACCGTCACGGCGCCGCGGCCGGCCACCTGCCCTTCCCGGTGGCCGGCCGCGNGCCGGCCACCTGCCCTTCCCGGTGGCCGGCCGGGGCGCCCGACCGTTCGCCTCGCCTCACCGTCACCGGCACATCGGCGACGCCTCTCCCCGTCACCGCCACCACCGCCGCGGGGATCGCCGACGCCGCGACCACGACACCCCTGCCGCACACCTTTGACGGCATCCTGCGCGACCCGTGCGAGAGCGGCGACCGCGGGTCACCGGGCCGGCAAGGGCCCGGACACGGTGCGGGCGGGGCCGGGAAACCGGGCCGGGCCACCCGAAGAGAGCACCGTGTCGTCCGAACGCTCTCCTCACGCGGCGCGCGGTGGCGAGATCCCCCACTGTGAATCACAAGCCACTGCGCTTCCCCTGGCAGACGACCGGTCAGCCGGCGCAGTAGCGGCGAAGGGAACAACCTTCATGCGTTCTGCTCGTGCTCTGCTTACCTCGGCCGTTTTCACCACGATACTGGTTCTTCCCGCTCCGCTGGCCCATGCCGCCGTCGCGGGGGACTCGCATGGCGACACGTCGTCGTCCTCGCCCAGCCGCAGCCACGACTCCGGGCACGACAAGTCCGGCAAGGGCGACCACGAGGAGTCCGGCTGGGAGAAGTCCCACAAGGACGAGGACTGGAGGAAGGACAAGCCGCACGGCGGAGTCCGCACCGGCAGCGGTGGTCTCGCCCTGACCCGGACCGGTGACTGGGACCCCGACTCCGGCAAGGGCGACCACGAGGAGTCCGGCTGGGAGAAGTCCCACCGGGACGACCAGCAGGAGTCCGGCTGGGAGAAGTCCGGCAGGGACGAGGGCTGGAAGAAGGACAAGCCGCACGGCGGTGTCCACACCGGCGGCGGCGGTCTCGCCCAGTCGGGCGGCACCCTGGCGGCCGGTTCCCTGCTGCTGCTCGGTGGCGCCGGCGCGATGGCGTTCCGGCTGCGCCGCTCGAAGGCCGCCGCCGCGGCCTGACCGGCAGATCCGGCCCGTGGAAGCAGTGCCGCGCCCGCCCCTTCCTCCCAAGGCGGCGGGCGCGGCACTGCCCGTTCCCGGGCCCCGCGGACGGCTGCCGGCAGCCGTCCGCCCGTACCCGATTCCGCACCCGCACCTCGACCTCACCTCCAGGAGCCTCGGAGAAGGGCACCCCCATGACCGCCCAGGAGTCCCCCGACACGACCGCGCACCCCTCCTCGTCCGCGCCCGGCCACGGCGGCAAAGTCCTGCGCTGGCCCCTCGTCGCCGCCGGTCTCGGCCTGCTCCTGGTGTGGAACGCCTTCGCGCCGGCGGAGCGGACCGAGTCGCCCGGCCGCTCCCCCGCGGCCGGGGCCTCCGCCGTGGGAGCCTCCACTCCCGCGCCCTCCGTCTCGCCCACCGACACCGGCCCGTCGCTCCCCCGGTCCGCACCGCGGCGCCTGACCATCCCGGCGATCGCGGTGGACGCGCCGTTCGTCCCGCTGTCCCTGAACGGCAAGGGGCAGCTCGAGGCTCCCCCGCCGGACGACCGCAACCTGGTCGGCTGGTACCGCGACGCGGCCACACCGGGCGA
Organism: Streptomyces echinoruber; assembly: GCF_014651135.1. Lineage (GTDB taxonomy): Bacteria > Actinomycetota > Actinomycetes > Streptomycetales > Streptomycetaceae > Streptomyces > Streptomyces echinoruber. The sequence goes on along the minus strand of NZ_BMWH01000012.1, from coordinate 91,753 downwards.
ACGCGGCACCGCGATCGTCGCCGGGCACGTCGACACCAGGACGGGTCCCGCCGTGTTCGTGTACCTCCGCTTGCTGAAGCCCGGAAGCACCGTGGAGATCACCCGCGCGGACGGGAACGTGGCCGTGTTCCGGGTCGACTCCGTCGAGAGCTTCAGCAAGTCCGACTTCCCCGACGAACGGGTCTACGCCGACGCCCGGTCGCCGCAGCTGCGCCTGATCACCTGCGGGGGGACCTACGACAGGAGCGTGCGCGACTACACGGAGAACGTCGTCGTCTTCGCCCACCTGGACACCGTCCGGCGCGCCTGAGGGCATGCCGCCCCGCCCGTGCGGAGCAGGCCGGGTGCGCGGGACGGGCGGGGCGCGGCGCTCAGCGGGCGAGCGCCGACCGACGCCTCGTCAGGAACGCGCGTTCGGCCGGATTCTCGGTGAGCGCGAGGGCGGCGTCGTAGGCCCGTACGGCCTCCGCGTCGCGCCCCAGGCGCCGCAGCAGGTCGGCCCGGACGGCGTGGAAGACCCGGTGGCCGTCGAGGCGGAGGGCGTCGACGAGGTCGAGGGCCTGCCGCGGGCCCTCCGTCCCGGCCACGGCGACGGCCCGGTTCAGGGCCACGACCGGGCTCGGGGCCACGGCCATGAGCTGGTCGTACAGCTGCCGGATCTGGCGCCGGTCCGTGGCGTCCGCGGTGGGCGCGTCGCTGTGGACGGCCTGGATGGCGGCCTGGATCTGGTACGGCCCGGCCGGTTGCGGCGCAGGCAGCGGCGGACGAGTGTTTGCCCCTCGGCGACGAGGTCGCCGTTCCAGCGGGTCCGGTCCTGCTCGGGCAGCGGCACCAGCTCGCCCCGGTCGTCCTCCCGGGCCGCCCGGCGGGACTCGACGAGGAGCATCAGCGCGAGCAGGCCGGTGGCCTCGGGCTCGTCCGGCATGAGTTCGGTCAGGAGGCGGCCGAGGCGGACGGTCTCCGCGCACAGCTCCGGGGACCCCTCGTATCCCTGATTGAAGATCAGGTAGACGACGGCCGGCACACCGGTGAGCCGGTCGGGCAGGTCCGCGTCGCACGGCACCCGGTACGGGATGCCCGCGTCGCGGATCCTCGCCTTGGCCCGCACCAGCCGCTGGGCCATCGTCGGCTCGGGCACCAGGAAGGCGCGGGCGATCCGGTCCGTGCCGAGCCCGCCGAGCAGCCGCAGGGTCAGGGCGACGCGCGCCGGGAGCGCCAGGGCGGGATGGCAGCAGGTGAAGATGAGGCGGAGCCGGTCGTCCTGCACGGGGCCCTCCTCGGGCGGCGGGTCGGGGGCGTGGAGCAGGGCGGCCTCGGCGTGCCGGGCCCGGCGGGCCGACTCGCGGCGCAGCCGGTCGATCGCCCGGTTCCGCGCGGTGGTGATGATCCAGCCGGCCGGACTGGGCGGCACGCCGGTCTCCGGCCGGCGCCGCACGGCGGTGGCGAAGGCGTCCTGGACCGCCTCCTCGGCGAGGTCGATGCCGCCGAGGAGGCGGACCAGGACGGCGACCGCGCGGCCGTACTCCGCGCGGAAGACGGCCTCGACGTCGGCGGTCATCCGTCCGCTTCGCCCAGGAAGGGCCGTACCTCGACGGGCAGGGTCGTCGCCAGGGCCGCCTTGCGGCCCCAGGTGAGGGCGGCGTCCAGGTCGGGTGCCTTGATGAGGCAGATGCCGCCCAGCACCTCCTTGCCCTCGGCGTACGGGCCGTCGGTGACGAGCACGTCCTTGCCGCGGGGCCGCAGCACCGTGGCGGACTCCGGGCCGTGCAGTCCTCCGGCGAACACCCAGGCGCCGGCCTCGCGGAGTTCCCGGTGGAAGGCGTCCAGTTTTCCGCCGATCTCCTCGAGCACCTCGGGGGCGGGCGGCTCCCCGACCGGCTGCACCACGCTCAGCAGGTAGTACTTCATGGCGGTCTCCTCGGCCTCGCGGGTTCCTGTCACCTCCTACACGAACAGCACACCTCCCTGTCGACACCCGGTCCCACCCGGCCGCGGGACTTTTCCGGCCGGCCGGGCCGGGGGCTGCGGTGCGGTCGGCCACGCAGCGGCAAAAGCGGTCGCCTCCCCGTGCGGCGCGGCACCACAATGGGACAGCAACACGCTTACGCACTGGGGGAGTTGGTCGACAGGCAGGTGGCAGCCGCAGCGGGCCTCCGCCGTGATCACCACGGACCGGGGGCACTATGATCAGAGCCCTAACAACCATTCGACCGGCCCGACGGTGGGTGCCGGTCGGGGTCGCCAATGCCAGGGTCCGCTCCCCGGGCTGCGGTGATCTTCCTATCCAGGAGGACCCCTCCGCATGTTCCGACGCATGGGGAACGCTGTCGTCCGACATCCCGTCTGGACGATCGTGGCATGGCTGATCGCGGCGGTGGCCATCGTCGCCACCGCGCCGAGCCTGCCCTCGAACAGCGACGAGAGCAGTTTCCTGCCCAAGAGTTACGAATCCATCAAGGCGGCACAGCTTCAGCAGAAGGCGTTCCCCAGCGCCTTCACCCCGTCCGCGATCGCGCTGTACCGGCGCACCGACGGCGGCCGGCTGACCGCCGCCGACCGCAAGGACGTCGCCCGGATCACCGCCGAGCTGGGCGAGAAGCACATCGACCAGGTGCAGAAGGTCGTCCCCGGCCCGCCGTCCCAGGACGGCAGGTACGCCCTGACCCTGGTCCAGATGGACAGCAAGAACGCCGGCCAGCCCAAACAGGCCGACGCGGCCAAGGTGCTGCGCGAGGACGTCAAGAAACTGGCCCGCGGCACGCACCTCGACGTCAAGCTCGGCGGCTCCGCCGCCCAGGCCCTCGACCAGCAGGACTCGTCCCAGCGCGGCGACGCGCTGATCGGCATCGGCACCTTCGTCATCATCCTGGTGACACTGCTGATCATCTTCCGGGCGCCGATCCTGGCCGTGCTGCCCCTGGTCCTGATCGGCCTGGTGGCCGCCGTCGCCAACGGGCTGATCGCCTACGCCACGCAACTGTTCGGCCTGCAGGCCAACAGTTCCATCTCGTCGATCCTGATCGTCGTGCTCTTCGGCGTGGGCACCGACTACTTCCTGTTCCTGATGTTCCGCTACCGCGAGTGCCTGCGCGCCGGGGACGAGGCCAAGCAGGCCATGGTCAACGCGGTCGGCCGGGTGGGCGAGGCCATCGCGTCGGCCGCCGGAGCGGTCATCATCGCCTTCCTCGCGCTGGTGCTCTCCACGCTCGGCTTCCTCAAGCAGATGGGCCCGGCGCTCGCCATCGCGGTCGCCGCCACCCTGGTCGCGGGTCTGACCCTGATCCCGGCCGTGGTCTCGCTCATCGGGCCGAAGGTCTTCTGGCCCTCCAAGTCCTGGCAGCGGGAGCCGGACAACGCCCGGTTCGCCGCCCTCGGCCGCGGTGTGCGCCGCCGGCCGGCGCTGGTCGCCGCCGTGTCCGGCCTGGTCCTGGTCGCGCTGTCGCTCGGCATGTTCGGCTACAACGCCACGTTCGACCTGGCCTCGGGCTCCATGCCCAAGACCAAGGAGTCCATGGTCGTCCAGGACGAGATGCAGAAGGCGTACTCGGCGGGTGCCGCCGCGCCCACCGACGTCTACCTGTCCAGCACCGACGGCAGGCCGCTGGACCGGTCCGCCTTCGACGCGTACGCGAGGAAACTCGGTGCCGTGGACGGGGTCGCCGGCGCCCGCATGACGCAGGTGAGCAAGGACGGCACCACCGCCGACTTCACCGTGACGCTCAAGTACGAGGCGTCGACGGACAAGGCGATCGACACGGTCGGCGAGGTGCGCGACATCGCGCACGCCGCCGCCCCCGACGGCACCAAGGCCCTCGTCGGCGGCCTGTCCTCGATCTACAAGGACATCGACACGGCGGTCAGCCACGACTACCGGACGGTCTTCCCCGTCGCCGCCGCCCTGATCATGGTCATCCTGGGGCTGCTGCTGCGCAGCGTGGTCGCCCCCTGGTACCTGATCGCCTCCGTGGGTCTCGGCTTCGGCGCCACCCTCGGCGCCACCGTCTGGATCTTCCAGGAGGGGCAGGGACACTCGGGCCTGATGTTCATGCTCCCGGTGATCATGTACCTGTTCGTGGTCGCCATCGGCACCGACTACAACATCCTCATGATCGCCCGGCTGCGCGAGGAGGCCCGCGAGGGCCGCGAGCCGCGCGAGGCGGCCGGCATGGCGCTGCGGCACGCCGGGCCGACCGTGGCCGCGGCGGGCTTCATCCTGGCGGCGACGTTCGCCACGATGATGCTGGCGGGCAACTCGCTGCTGACGGAGATGGGTTTCGCCGTCTCCTTCGGCATCGTGATCGCGGCCTTCGTCATGGCGATGTTCTTCACCCCGAGCCTGACCGCGCTGATCGGCCACGCGGCGTGGTGGCCCGGACACGGCGACCGGGCGGAGGGCGCACCGGCCGGCGCGGCCGCCGCGTCCCCCGGCTCCGGGCCCGCCACGGGTGAGGAGCGGGACGACCTCGCGCCCGGCCCGTCGGGACACCGCGGCTAGCCGCACGGCACACCCCGGCGGCACTGACCGGCACGGGCCGGCACGGGAGCCCGCCCGTGGGTGGAGGGGACCGCACCGTCGGTCCTCCGCTCCCGTGCCCCTCCTTGGGCCGGGCAGTGCCGCGCGGGGTCAGCCGAGGGCTGCGAGGAGGTCGCCGCACGCCCGCTCGCACGAACGGCAGGCCTCGGCGCACAGGCGGCAGTGGTCGTGCCGGTCGGCGTGGGAGGCGCACTCGTCGCCGCACACCCCGCACGCCGTGGCGCACGCCTGGAGGATCGCGCGGGTGACGTGGACGTCGTAGCCGGTGTGGCGGGACAGGACGGCGGCGGTGGCGTTGCAGATGTCGGCGCAGTCCATGTCGGTGCGGATGCACTTGGTGAGCTCGCCGACCATCCCTTCCGACAGGCAGGCGTCCGCGCACGCCGTACACGCCTGGGCGCAGGCGGCGCACTCCTCGATGCAGCGGGTGAGCCGGTCGCGGTCGACGGCGCCGAGGTCGGCCGGGTAGGTGGCGAGCATGTCCCTGACGCTGCTGGTCATGGTGGTGTCTCCCTTGGTCGGTCGCCGGAGGCGGCACACCGGGCCGGTCGGGGCCGGTCGCCTCCGCACGTGCCGACTCACCAGGTACGGCCGGGGCAAACGGCCTCGGCCGGCCCGCGGGCGGACACCGTCTCTGATGGCCGGGGCCCGGCGGTCGCTCCTCCTCGCGGCCCGCCCGGCGTGCCGCACCGGGGCCGGCCGGGTGCGAAGGGCCGCGATGCCGCTGCCGGTTCCGGTGCCGGTGCCGGTCGGCGGCGTCGCGGCCTTCCGCGGCGTCCGGAGCCCGGGGGCGGGCGTGGCGTCAGGCGCCGACGTACTCCGCGAGGTGCCGGCCGGTGAGGGTGGAGCGGGCGGCGACGAGGTCGGCGGGGGTGCCCTCGAAGACGATCCGGCCGCCGTCGTGGCCGGCGCCGGGACCGAGGTCGATGATCCAGTCGGCGTGCGCCATGACCGCCTGGTGGTGCTCGACGACGATGACCGACTTGCCGGAGTCGACGAGCCGGTCCAGCAGGCCGAGCAACTGCTCGACGTCGGCGAGGTGGAGGCCGGTGGTCGGCTCGTCCAGGACGTAGACGCCGCCCTTCTCCGCCATGTGGGTGGCCAGCTTGAGCCGCTGCCGCTCGCCGCCGGAGAGTGTGGTGAGCGGCTGGCCGAGGGTGAGGTAGCCGAGCCCGACGTCGGCCAGCCGCCGCAGGATCCGCTGGGCCGCCGGCGTGCGCGCCTCGCCGGCGCCGAAGAACTCCTCGGCCTCGGTCACCGGCATCGCGAGCACCTCGCCGATGTCGCGGCCGCCGAGGCGGTACTCCAGCACCGATGCCTGGAACCGCCTGCCCTCGCACTCCTCGCAGGTGGTGGCGACGCCGGCCATCATCGCCAGGTCGGTGTAGACGACGCCGGCGCCGTTGCACGTGGGGCAGGCGCCCTCGGAGTTGGGGCTGAACAGCGCCGGCTTGACGCCGTTGGCCTTCGCGAACGCCTTGCGGATCGGGTCGAGCAGGCCGGTGTACGTCGCCGGGTTGCTCCGCCTGGAGCCGCGGATCGGGGTCTGGTCGACGGACACCACCCCCGCCCCGGCTGGGATCGAGCCGTGCACCAGCGAGCTCTTGCCGGAGCCGGCGACGCCGGTGACGACGACCAGCACGCCGAGCGGGATGTCGACGTCGACGTTGCGCAGATTGTGCGCCGTCGCGCCGCGGATCGGCAGCGTCCCGGTGGGCTTGCGCACCGTCTCCTTCAGGCGGGCCCGGTCGTTAAGGTGACGGCCGGTGAGGGTGCCGGCGGCCCGCAGCCCCTCGACGGTGCCCTCGTAGCAGACGGTGCCGCCGGCCGTGCCGGCGCCGGGGCCGAGGTCGACGACGTGGTCGGCGATCGCGATGGTCTCGGGCTCGTGCTCCACGACGAGCACCGTGTTGCCCTTGTCCCGCAGCCGCAGCAGCAGTTCGTTCATCCGCTGGATGTCGTGGGGGTGCAGGCCCGTGGTCGGCTCGTCGAAGACGTAGGTGACGTCGGTGAGGGGGGAGCCGAGGTGGCGGACCATCTTGACGCGCTGCGCCTCGCCGCCGGACAGCGTGCCCGACGGCCGGTCGAGCGAGAGGTAGCCGAGGCCGATCTCCACGAACGAGTCGAGGGTGTGCCGCAGCTTGGCCAGCAGCGGCGCCACCGACGGCTCGTCCAGGTCGCGCACCCAGGCGGCCAGGTCGCTGATCTGCATCGCGCAGGCGTCGGCGATGCTGATGCCCCTGATCTTCGACGATCTGGCCGCCTCGGTGAGCCGGGTGCCGTCGCAGCCGGGGCAGACGGTGAAGGTGACCGCCCGGTCCACGAACGCCCGGACGTGCGGTTGCAGCGCCTCCCGGTCCTTGGACAGCATCGACTTCCTGAGCCGGGGGATCAGGCCCTCGTACGTCAGGTTGATGCCGTCCACCTTGATCTTGGTCGGTTCCTTGTACAGCAGGTCGTGGAGTTCGGCCTCCGTGTACGCGCGGATCGGCTTGTCCGGGTCGAAGAAGCCGCAGCCGGTGAAGATCCGGCCGTACCAGCCGTCCCTGCTGTAGCCGGGGATCGTGAGCGCGCCCTCGTTGAGCGACTTGGAGTCGTCGTACAGCTGGGACAGGTCGATGTCGGAGACCCGGCCCGTGCCCTCGCAGCGCGGGCACATGCCGCCGGTGATGCTGAAGTCGCGCCGCTCCTTCACGGTCTTCCCGCCGCGCTCGAAGGTGACCGCGCCCGCTCCGCTGATGGAGGCGACGTTGAAGGAGAACGCCTTCGGCGAGCCGATGTGCGGCTGTCCGAGCCGGCTGAAGAGGATGCGCAGCATGGCGTTGGCGTCGGTGGCGGTGCCGACGGTGGAGCGGGGGTCGGCGCCCATCCGCTGCTGGTCGACGACGATCGCGGTCGTCAGCCCTTCCAGCACGTCGACCTCGGGCCGGGCCAGGGCCGGCATGAAGCCCTGCACGAAGGCGCTGTACGTCTCGTTGATCAGCCGCTGCGACTCCGCGGCGATCGTGTCGAACACCAGCGAGCTCTTGCCGGATCCGGAGACACCGGTGAACACCGTCAGCCGGCGCTTGGGGATCTCGACGCTGACGTCCTTGAGGTTGTTCTCGCGCGCGCCGAGCACGCGGATCAGGTCATGGCTGTCGGCAACGTGCGGCGCGGACGACCGCGTGTCCGTCCTCGTGGCCATGCTCATCGTGTCTCCATTCCCCGGGCGGGGCCGCCCGCGCGCTCCCCGCCCGCCTCGCCTCGCTGTGTCCGGCCGGCCCGCGGCGTCCGCCGCCGTGCCGCCCCGCCCCGGCCCGCGGAGGCCGCGAACCCCGGGCGCGCGGCAGGCCCGGCCGGGGCGCCGGAGCAGTCACGCTAGCCGCGGCTCGGGGGGCCGCGCTTCTCGATTACTGACCGGCCTCGCTCACCATGTCACGGACGGCCCGTACCGACGGCCCGTTTCACGGGCGGGCCGTGGTCGCGGACGGCGCTCAGCGCGCAGGAGGAAGAAGGAGAGAAGAAGGAGAACCGGACCGCTCGTGAGGCGAACCGGGCCCGCCGACCCGCCAGTTGGCCGGGCGGGCGCGCGGCGGCAGGCCCGGGAAGACCTACGGGACGAAGCCTGCGGGGCGAGAGGAAAGGCTGCGGAGCGGGCCGATGCCCGCGGTCCGCCCGGTCAACCGGCAGGCCGGGCCGCCGGGTGGCCCGTGGTCAGGCGCCGAGTTTCCCGACCGCGTCGTCGAGGGCCCGCGCGAGGGTGCGCACGTCGTGGTCCGCCGGCGTCGGGGTGCCCAGCCGGTCGACGAGTTCGGCCTTGGTGATGAGCACCGGCGCCCCCGCGTGGTGGTCCTGGGTGCGCGCGGCCGACTCGACCACCCGTGCGCCGCCCTCCAGAAGGATCAGCGCCGCGTCGTCGTCCCGGGACTTCAGCAGCTCCCGTACGTGGCTTTCCTCGATCACGTCTCGGCCTTTCGGTCGGGTCCGGTTTGCGGGCTCCGGGTGCCCAGGGCGGGCGGGAGTCAACCGGCCGGTCCGGCGGCCCCGGCGCCGAGGGCGCGGTGCCCGCGGGTCCGAGCGGGCGTTCGCGACCGCCGCATTGACAGTACGCCGTCATGTCGGTGTCATGAGTGGGAGCGCTCCCATTCCCGTCTTCCACGCTCCCCACCACCCCCACCCCCCACAGGAGGCGCACATGCCCACCGTTCCCCCGCGCTTATCGCGCAGACTCTGGACCGCCGTCGTCGCCACCGTCGCGCTCGCCCTGTCGCTCCTCGTCGCGATGCCCGCCCACGGTGCGGCGGCCGGGTGCCGGGTCGACTACACCGTCAACGAGTGGACCGGCGGCTACACCGCCCAGGTGCGGGTCACCAACCTCGGCCCCGCCCTCAGCGGCTGGCGGCTGACGTGGACGTACGGCGGCGACCAGCACGTCACCTCCGCGTGGAACGCGACCGTCACCCAGACCGGCCACACGGTCACCGCCGTCAACACGGACTGGAACGGCGCGCTGGCCGACGGCGGCAGCGCCGACTTCGGCGTGCAGGGCACCTGGCAGTCGGCCGACCCGGCACCCACCGACTTCGCCCTCAACGGCGTCTCCTGCGGCGGCGACACCACCCCGCCCCCGACCACGCCGCCCGGCACCCCGCCCACCACTCCCCCGCCCGCGAGCTGCGGCAACGCCGTGATCTGCGCCGGCTTCGAGAACCAGAGCGGCCCGGCGCCGAGCGGCGACTGGCGGTTCACCGCACCCGACTGCCAGGGCACGGGCACGGTCGCCGTCGACACGGCGGTCGCGCACAGCGGCACGAAGTCGCTGCGCGTCGACGGGCGGGCCGGCTACTGCAACCACGCCTTCGTGGCGAACACCTCGGACCTGTCGTCGGTCGGCCCGGTGCTGTACGTCCGCCTGTGGGTGCGGCACACCACCGCGCTGCCGGCCTCGCACGTCGCCTTCGTGTCGATGCCGGACGCCTCGCAGGGCGGCCGGGCGCTGCGGATCGGCGGCCAGAACGGCGCGCTGCAGTGGAACCGGGAGAGCGACGACGCCACGCTGCCCGCGCAGAGCCCGGCGGGGGTGGCGCTGAGCAGGCCGCTGCCGACGGGCGGCTGGCAGTGCCTGCGGTTCGCGATCGACACCTCGGCTCCCCGTCTCGACACCTGGCTCGGTGACGAGCAAGTGCCGGGCCTGCACGCCGACGGCGTGCCGACGCAGGACGTCGACCAGCAGTGGCTCTCCCGCACCACTGCGCCCCGGCCGACCGCCCTGCGGCTGGGCTGGGAGAGCTACGCGACCGGCGACGACACCCTGTGGTTCGACGACGTCGCCGTCGGCTCCTCCCCGATCGGCTGCTGACGCCGCGGCCGCCCCGGCGCACGGGACGGTGCCGGTGACGGACGGGCGGGCTTCGGGTGCCGTCCGGCAGCCGGCACCCGAAGCCCGCGGCGACGCGCCGGGCGCACACGTCCACGGCGCCCGGTCGCACACGTCCACGGCACCCGGTGGCGGGCGGGCCCGGAAGCGGCCGGCGCGGCGGCGCCCGGTACTCTGGCGCGGTGACCGGCTCGGACGCTTCCGTCTCCTTCCGTCTCGCCTACGTGCCCGGGGTGATCCCCGCCAAGTGGGTACGGGTGTGGGGCGAGCGGCTGCCCGACGTACCCCTGACCCTCGTCCCCGCACCGGCCGCCGACGTGTGCGACGTGCTGCGCGCGAGCGGGGCCGACGCGGGCCTCGTACGGCTGCCGGTGGACCGCACGTTCTTCAGCGCCATCCCCCTGTACACCGAGACGACGGTCGTGGTGGTGCCCAAGGACCACCTGCTGACCGTGGCCGACGAGGTGCGGCTCGAGGACCTGGCCGACGAGACCGTGCTGCATCCCCTGGACGACGTCCTCGGCTGGGACCGGCCGCCCGGGGAGCCCGCCTTCGAGCGGCCGGCCACGACGGCCGACGCCGTGGAGCTCGTGGCCGCCGGCATCGGTGTCCTGGTCGTGCCGCAGTCGCTGGCCCGGCTGCACCACCGCCGCGACCTCACCTACCGGCCGGTCGTGGACGCCCCGCAGTCCGACGTCGCCCTGGCCTGGCCGCAGGAGGCGACCACGGATCTGGTGGAGGAGTTCATCGGGATCGTCCGCGGGCGGACCGTGAACAGCACCCGGGGGCGCCCGAGGCCCCAGGCGCAGACGCAGGCGCAGGAGAAGCGGCCGGACGCCGCCTCCGCCGCGCGCGGGGCCGCGGCGGGACGGGCCGGCCGGGGCGCGGGCGGGAGGCAGCGCGGCGGTGCCGCGGGTTCCGGCCGGGGCCGCGGTGCCGGAGGGTCCGGGCGGGGCCGCGGCGCCGGGCGGGCTCGACCGCGCCGCCGCTCGTAGCGCCGCGCGGGTGCACCCGCCCCGGTTGGGGGGGAACTCCGGATCGCGACGGGCAGGGAAGCGGCTCCGGTGCGCGCCGCGGGCGGCCGGGTCCTTTCTGGCTCCCCGCTACCGGGCGGCCGGGCGGCACCCGGACCGCCTGAGGGCCGACCGCCGAGGGGAGGGAGAACACGCGGGCCGGACCCGGTGAGCCGCGGCGCTCCGGCCGCCGGCTCCCGTGACACGCCGCCGGATGGCCGATCCCGCCGGAATGTCCGGTATGCCCGCTTACCGTGCACGTATGATGAAACGTCATTTCGCCTGTGTGGCATCCGCCGCGGTTCTCGCGGCGACCGCTGTCGGCGCCGCGGCGCCGATGAACATGCCGACGCTGCACGTCGTGCGCTCGGGACAGTCGATCCAGAAGGCGGTGAACGCCGCGAAGCCGGGGGACACCGTGCTGGTGACCGCCGGGACATACCACGAGAGCGTCAAGGTGACCACGTCCGGGCTGACGCTGCGCGGCGCGGGATCGGCCACCGTGATCCGGCCCGGCACGCAGAAGGCCTCGGACAACTGCGCGCCGCACGGCAGCGGCATCTGCCTGGTGGGCACGGAGAACCACCCCGTGCGGAACGTCACCGTCACCGGCCTGAAGGTGACCGGCTTCTCGCGCGCCGGCCTGTTCGCCACGGACACCGACCGGCTGACGGTGCGGAAGGTGACCGCCGTCCGGAACGGGCTGTGGGGCATCGCCGAGGAGCGCTCGGTGCGCACGCGGCTGCGGCAGAACACCGCCCGGGACAACGGCGACGCGGGCCTGTTCCTCGCCAACACGATCACCACCGAGCAGGGCGCCACCGACACCGCCGGCACGCTGGTCGAGGGCAACCGCCTGGAGGGCAACCGGATCGGCGTCACCGTGCGGCGCCTGCGCAACCTCGCCGTCACCCGCAACACCGTCAGCGGCAACTGCGCGGGCGTGTTCGTCGTCGGCGACGAGAACAAGCCGCGGGCCGGTGCGCTGAGCGTCCGCGACAACATCGTCACCTCGAACAACAAGTACTGCCCGAAGACTGCCCGGCTGCCCTTCCTCCAGGGCTCCGGCATCGTCCTGACCGGTACCGAGAACACCCTGGTGGCCGGCAACACCGTCACCGGCAACACCGGCAGGTCCCCGCTGTCGGGCGGCATCGTGCTGTTCAAGAGCTTCGTGGGGGCCGCCAGTGAGCGGAACCGGGTCACCGGCAACGCGCTGCGCGGCAACTCCCCGGCGGACCTGGTCAACCAGGAGGAGACCCGCCGGAACAACACCTTCGAGGCCAACTCCTGCCGGACCTCCCGGCCCGCCGGGCTGTGCTGAGGCCGCGGCCGGAAAGGCCGGAAAGGAAGGATGGCGGCACATGACGACCGTTCCCTCTGCCCCTCCGCCCTCCATGCGGCTGCGGGAGCTCGCGTTCGGCGCGGCGTGCGCCGCCGCCCTGCGCGCCGCCGCCCGCCTCGGGGTCGCCGACGCGCTCGGTGACACGCCGATGTCCGCCGAGGACCTCGCGGCGGCGGTGAAGGCCGAGCCGAAGCCGCTGCGGCGGCTGCTGCGCGCCCTGTCCTGCTACGGCGTCTTCGCCGAGCGGGAGGACGGCGCGTTCGCGCACACCGACCTGTCCCGGCTGCTGCGCGAGGACGACCCGCACAGCCTGCGCGCCATCACCCTGTGGTGCACCGAGCCGTGGACCTGGGACGCCTGGCCGCTGCTGGACGAGGCGGTGCGCACCGGGCGCAACGTGGTGCAGGACTTGTACGGCAAGGAGTTCTTCACCTACCTCAACGAGGACGCGCCCGAGTCGGCGGACGTCTTCAACCGGGCCATGACGACCTCCAGCCGGCAGTCCGCGCAGGACGTCGCCGACCTCCTCGATCTGTCGGGGGCCTCCTCGGTGGCCGACATCGGCGGCGGCCAGGGGCACGTGGTGGCAAGTCTGCTGGAGAAGTACCCGGCGATGCGCGGCACCCTGCTGGACCTGCCGCGGGTCGTGGACAACGCCGACCCGCGGCTGCGGGAGGGCGGCGCGCTCGCCGACCGGGTGCGGATCGTGCCCGCCGACTGCCGCGAGACCGTCCCGGTGAAGGCGGACGTCTACGTCATCAAGAACATCCTGGAGTGGGACGACGACAGCACCGCCCGGTGCCTGCGCAACGTCATCGCGGCGGGCGGTCCGGGCACCCGGGTCGTGGTCATCGAGAACCTGGTGGACGACACGCCGTCGATGCGGTTCAGCACGGCCATGGACCTGCTGCTGCTGCTGAACGTCGGCGGGGCCAAGCACACCACCGACAGCATGGTGGAGCGGCTGACCGCCGCGGGCCTGGTCATCGACGCCATCCGTCCGGTCAACCCCTACCTGCACGCGTTCGACTGCACCGTCCCCGGGTGATCCGGGGCGCCGTCCGACGACGTGGC